>NZ_JAFKCZ010000006.1 GCF_017255185.1 Parahaliea mediterranea | reverse complement strand
GTTAAAACTGATGTGACCCGACCCCTTTAGGGGTCGCAAGGAGCCGGAGGCTCCGTCACTATTGCCGCTTTGAGCGGCTCACAAACTAAAGCCCCCGGCTTTGCCGGGGGATACTTACTTTGATAGGGGCGAGCTATTCCTAGAACCGGTATCGCACCTGCACCGCCAGGGAGCGGGGACGTTCCGGTATGGCGAAGTAGCTGTTGGAGTTGGTCGCCGGCACGTCGTTCTTCCACAGATACGTTTCCTCGTCTGTCAGGTTCTTGCCGATCAGTGCAACCGTCCAGGTGTCTTCGATACTGGCCAGGGCAATCCGTGCGTTCACCAGGGTATAGGCGTCGTGCACTGTGTCAGGGTCCAGGTCCAGGGCAGAGTAGAGCTCGTCGTTGTAGTTGATGTCCACCGAGGTCAGCAACTCCATAGTGTCGCCGATCGGCATCACGTACTGGGCATTGAGGTTGGTGGACCACTCTGGTGCGAACAGCAGGGTCTCATCCGTCAGGTCCTGCCCACCCGGGGAAAGCGGGACGGTGATGTTGCTGCCGTTTTCGTCCAGGCAGCCCGGGTTGTTGGCGGGGTCCACCGTCTGAGGGATGGTGCAGGTGGCACCTGTGAAGTCATCGTAGTAGGCGTCCAGGTAGGCTACCGCGCCGCCAATCGTCAGGCGTTCGGTGACCAGCCAGCGGCCGTCGATCTCCAGTCCCTGGCTGATGGCTTCACCGGCGTTGCCCACGCGAAAGACATCGCCCACCAGGGAGCTGGTCTGCAGGTTGTCATACTCCATCCGGAACAGGGCCACGTTAAGCTCTGCCGCACCGTCGAGCAGGCTCATTTTCGCGCCAAGCTCATAGGCGAGGACTTCCTCGTCAGCATATTCAATCACCGACGGGTCTACACCGGGCACGCTCTCGCCGGTCAGTTCTCCTGTGATGGGGTTGGCCAGACGGATGGTGGTGCCCTCGTTGCTGTAGGACTCGTCGTAACCGCCGCCTTTGAAGCCGGTGCTCACGCTGGCGTAAATCATGGCATTGTCGGTGGCGTCCCACTGGGTGTTGAGAGAGAAGGTCCACTTGTCCTCGTCGCGGCTGAGCCCGGTGAATTCGTGGGCGCGCAGGTCGGAGACATACTGGCCATTGAGTGGGTTGGCGAAGAATATATTGTCCCCGAAGCGAATACCCAGCATGTCCTGTTGGGTGACCTTGTCCAGGTCCTTGGATTCCTCGTTGTAGCGCAGGCCGCCTGTGACGCGCCAGCTATCGGCGACATTCCAGGTAGCCTGGCCGAACACGGCCCAGCTTTCAGATTCCTGGTCGAATACCGAGGGAACCGGCTCCTGGGTCTGGACCAGCGCGCCGCGTACGCCCAGCGGGCCCGCCTGTGCCATGTCGAGGGCATGGTTGCGGCGCGAGATATCCAACTCGGCGCTCTGGAAATAGGCGCCGGCGATCCAGTCAATAGTGTCACCGCCGGGAGATACCAGGCGCAGTTCCTGACTGAATTGCTCGTAGTCTTCCCACATTGTGCGGTGGATGGCTGCGGTTGCGGTGAGGTCGCTGTTCTGACCGCGCTCGAACTCATAGGCGGAGTAGGCGGTGATGGAGGTGAAGGTGGCGAAGTCCAGGTCCCAGTTGAGGGTGACTGCAGCGACATCGGTGTCGGTATCGGTATAGTCCTCAAAGTCGACGGCACCTTCGTCCCGGTCTGAGATTACAGGGAAGGGTACGTCGCCGGCAAAGTTCTCCTGGCCCGCGAAGTCGGACTGGTAGACGACAGACGGGGATTCGCCGCGGCTGAAGTCGCCCAACTCATACTTGGCGTGCACCTCGATGGTGTCGCTGGCTTCCCACAGCAGGCTGCCGCGCACGTAGGTGTTGGACAGGTCAGGACCCTCTTTGCCACTGAGCTCGTTGTCCCACCACCCGTCCATGGCGTCGTAGCGTGCAGCGATCCGTCCATACAGTGTGTCGCCGAGGGGCCCGGAGAGCACGAGGTTGTACTGTTCTTCACCGTGGTCCGGGGCGTATAGTGCTTCGGCCATCCCCTCGAACTCCTGGCTCGGTTTGGCGGTGGTGATGTTAATGGCGCCGGCAATCGTGTTCTTGCCAAACAGGATGCCCTGGGGGCCCTTGAGGATCTCTACGCGCTCCAGATCCATCGTGGTGGGCACAGCTGCCAGCGGACCCCGGCCCGCGTAAACACCGTCGATATACATGCCCACCGATTGTTCGAAGCCCGCGTTGGTGCCCGAGCCAATGCCGCGGATAAACAGGTTGGGTGTGTTGGCGCCGCTGTTTATGCTCACATTGGGGACGTACAAGGTCAGTTCTTCCAGTGAGGTGATACCTGTGTCATCGATCTTGTCACCGGTCATTGCCGCTACGGAAATCGGCACATCCTGCAGGCTCTGCGCGCGTTTCTGTGCGGTCACGATCACCTCTTCCAGTACCAGTTGCTGGGCCAGCGCTGGGTTAGTCTGTGTCAGGGCTGTAGTCGCCAGAGCCAGGCTGATGGCTGACGCGATGGTCTTGCGTGTCGGTGTCTTGCGTATTGCTGTCATTGTTATGTCCTTGTAGTGCGATGTCGTATTAGTGTTGGGCGAAAATCACGCGATCCTTACTGGATTGCCATTCCGCTACCCGGGGCATGTAGCGCTTGTCGATTTCCGGGCGTTTGATCTTCAGGGTGGGCGTAACGATATTGCTCTCCACCGTCCAGGGGGTGGGGAACACTATGATCTGGGAAAGATGTTCATGCTTGTCCAGGGCGCTATTGGTTTCTTCCAGTAGATCGGCCAGTTCCAGCTGCAGGGCTTGCTCGTCGTGTCTGGTGCCTTCGGCCAGTGTTGCCAGGGCGATAGGCTGCGGAAGGTTGGCACCGGTGACACACACCAGTTCCAGTGCCGTGTGGCGCTGCAGGCGGTCTTCAATTGGCGCCGGAGCAACATACTTACCCTTGCTGGTCTTGAAGATATCCTTGATGCGCCCCGTAATCTTCAGGCGACCGTCCCGGCTGATCTCGCCCTTGTCGCCGGTGTGCAGGTAGCCGTCGGTGTCGATGGCCTGGGCGCTTAGCTCGGGTTCTCGGTAGTAGCCGAGCATATTGGTGGGTGACTTCACCAGGATTTCCCCCTCGGGAGACAGCTTGCAGATCACGTGGGGATTGGCGTTGCCCACGTAGCCTATCCGCGCCTGCCCCAACTGGGTGGAGTGGGAGTAGGCGAAATTTTCACTCATGGCGTAACCCTCGAGAATTTCGATACCGAGCTTGCTGTACCAGCGCATGAGCGAGGTGGACAGTGGCGCTGCGCCGCTCACGGCGATACGCAACTTGTCCATGCCGAGCGCGCCGGTGAGCTTGCGTCTCACCATGCCGCCAACTATTGGCAGCCGCAGCAGGCGCTCGAGTTTTTTCTCCGGCATCTGCTCCAGTACCCGCTGCTGCAACTTGCTCCAGATGCGGGGCACGGCGAAGAACAGGGTAGGGCGGGCGCGTCGCAGGTCGTCGGCAAAGGTGTCCAGGGAATGCGAGAAGTACACCCGGAACCCGTTGTACAACTGGTTGATTTCCACCGCCGCGCGCTCGGCAACATGGGCCAGCGGCAGGTAGGACAGCATGCGATCTGCCTCCCGGGTATCGTAAAGTTGGCCGGTCAGCTGGCCCACCGTGGCCAGGTTGGCGAAGGAGTGCATGACGCCTTTGGGCATGCCGGTAGTGCCCGAGGTGTAGATGATTGTAGCGAGGGCATTCAGGGGCTGGTCGGGCGTGCCCGGCATGGGCAGCTGCTCCCGCAGAATATCGCCCCAGCGCACGGTGCCTGCGGCGATCGCGGGAGGAGCCAGGGGCAGGCTGACCAGTGCAACCTGGTCGGGTATGCCGGCCCTGATGGTGTCCCAGTCCTGCAGCTTGCCCACGAACATTACCTGCGCGTCACTGTGCTCGAGCACCTTGCGCACCGTGTCTTCAGCCAGAATGGGGTAGAGGGGAACCGAAATGTGCCCGGCCATCCAGATGGCGATGTCTGCGATAATCCAGTGGCAGCAATTACTGGACATCAATGCCACACGGCTGCCAGGTTCCAGGTTCAGCGAATCCAGGTAGCTGGCGATGCGCCTGGCCTGCTGGCCGACGTCGTGCCAGGTCAGCGATTCGAGCTGGCCATCAGGCCCGGGCTGCACGAAGCAGACATCGCCTGCGTGACGCTCTTCCCGCTCATAGAAGGCTTGCAGTGGTCCGCATTCGATCTCTGGCAACACACTTGTCATAACACTGGGTTCCCCGGGTTTTTATCAGGGCGCCCATGTTATCCGTGGCCCGGCCAGCGCGGAGTGACCCGGGCGAACAGGTTTACTGACCCATCAGAGCGTGAAGATATTTCCTGCCTCGGTAGCTGATACCATTCCGCGCTGGCCGACAATGTCGGCTTCGAGCATGCGGCCCAGGGTGTCGCTGTCGGCCTCGACGTTGGCCAGTACCCGCTGGTTGTTGTCATTGCGGGCGACGATGTATCCCCGTTTGGGCCCCGACTTGTCATAGGCGACGGTGAACGCCTCGACGGTGACTTGACCCTCGGGGTTCTGCGCCAATTGGCAGCGTGGAGTTGCATCCACTTCTGCCTGCAGTGCGCTGGCGTCGATGGAGGCCCAGGGTTGTGCCGGGGCCTCGGCGGAATACACACCTATCGAGTGCTTGGTCAGGTACAGGCCGTTTGCGGTCACCAGGCCATGGCCGCCGTCGTGGCGCAGTCGCTCCACCATTTCGGCGATGGCGTGCAGGGAGTAGTTGTTACCTGGGCCGCCGAAGAAAGGCAGGCCGCCGGTCACGGTAACGCCTCGCGGGTCCAGCGGGTCGAGCCCGATTTCGTTACAGGCAATTTCAACAGCGCAGGGGAAGCAGCTGTAGATGTCGAAGTGATTGACGTCCTCGAGCGCCAGGTTGGCCTGGTTCAGGCTGGCGGCAACGGCTTTGCCGATCGCCGGGGCGCGCTGTAACTCGGGGCGTTCGCTGACATGCCAGACCTCGTTCAAGTCTGTGCCGCCGCGCAGGTAGATTATCTGCTCGGCAGGTATGCCCATGGCCGCGGCGTGTCCGGCGCTGGTGAGGATGACGGCGGCGGCCATATCAACAGACAGCAGGGCATTCATTGCCTTCGTATAGGGGTAGCCGATATAGCGGTTCTGCGCTGAAGGCGCGCTGATGTCTTCGGCCTCGGGAGCGTCCTGGCGCCAGGCGTACTGATTGGCAGCTGCAACCGCGGCCATTTTCGCACACAGTTCAGCGGAGACAGAATTTCCAGCGTTGCTGTGACGCAGGGAGCTCTCGAACAGGGGGTAGGTATTAATCGGCTCATACAGACCGTGGGCTTTCTCGACGTCGTTCAGCCCGTCCTTATCTTCACCGCCAATCATGGTGGGGGCATCACAGGGTTCGCCAATCCAGCCACTGATGTCGGCGCCACTACGCATGGCACTAAAGAAATTGTTGATGAACTCGGCGCCATTGATCAGCACAGCTTTGAACTCACCACTGGCCACTCGGTCGGCGAAATGGTTTACCAGGAACTGGGGTGTGTTGCCGCCGATGCCTGTTTGGAAGCACTGGGGGTTGTCGAGCCCCAACCGTTCCGCAATGACCTTGCCGGGATTGCGTGGCAACAGTGGCGCCAGATTGGGATCGGTATCCATGATGAAGCGCACCGTGGCGATGGCATCGATGTTCGCTGCCACCTGGTCGTAATGGGTGTTGTTCAGTGCTTCCCGGGAGATGGCTTCCAGGGCGTCCAGCGGCGTTCGCCCGGGATCCGGATTCCGCCAGGTGTGTTGTGCGGTGGCAACGATGACGGGGGCATTGGGGGCTGGCTGCATGGGTGACCTCTCTCCGCGAGTATTTGCAGGCAGAGAATCTGCGTTGCAGTGCACCGGGTGTCAAGGCGTGTGCGAGCCATGGCGGCATTTTGATTCCCGCGGGCAGCCTTTTTGATTGCTGCGGATATTGCGTGTTTACCGATGTGCGTTGACCATGAAAGGATGAGAAGAACTTGTGTTCGTATGGAAGGAAATTCAATGAGTGAAAATCTGGTGGTCAGTGTCGAGGAGGGCGTCGCCACGCTCACCCTTAATCGTCCGGAAACCATGAATGCCTTGAACCACGCCCTGTTCCAGGCGCTGGAGGCGGCCGTTGCTGATATTGGCAAACGTGAGGATGTCGCGTGTGTGATCCTGTGCGGGGAGGGCAAGGCTTTTTCCTCGGGGCACGATCTGAAGGACATCGAAGCCGGCGGTGAGACAGAGCACTCGCAGTACGAGGCCACCGTCCTTGAGGCGCTGGCAAGCCTGTGTGTCCCTACGATCGCCCAGGTACATCGCTACTGTTTTACCGGTGCACTTGAGCTTGCCCTGGCATGCGATCTCATTTTCGTCGATGACAATACCGTGCTGGCTGACACCCACAGCCAGTGGGGGCTCAGCCCTGTCTGGGGCATGACCCAGCGCCTGCCGCGCCGGGTTGGTGCAGCGCGGGCCAAGGATATGATGTTCAGCGCCAGGCGTGTCGGCGCTGAAGAGGCATTGCGGATTGGATTGGTGGATCGTGTGTTCCCGGTAGCAGACCTGGCGGCACAAACCCGCGCGTACGCGCTGGCGGTGGCGAAGAACTCGCGCCACAGCCACCAGGTATGCAAGAGCATCATTGAAGCGACAGACGGGTTGCGCCTGCACGAGGGGCTGGACTATGAATACACCAACAGCCCAGGTGCATGCAGTGATATGAAAGAACGAGTGGCCGCCTTTACCAAAAAGGCCTAGGCGTTTTTTTGCCGCGCGGTATAGGCGCGTGGTGTCACCCCTGTCCAGCGCTTGAATGCGCGGAAGAACGACGTTGGCTCTGAGAAGCCGATACTTTCCGCCACGTCCTCGATGCTCATCCGTCCACGGTTCAGGTTGTAGATGGCCGTGTCCCTGCGCAGCTCATCCTTGAGCTGCTGGTAGGAAGTGCCTTCCTCCCGGAGTCTTCGGCGCAGAGTGCCGGTGGTCGTATGCAGTTGCGCTGCAATCCATTCGAAGTCGGGAAATTCCTCAGCCACACTGGGTTTAATCAGGTTGGTTACTTTGGCCACGTGGCTATTGCTGTTGACCGGGCTCGCCATAAGCTGTGCGCCGGGCATCTGCAGGAATTGCTCCAACTCGGCTTCATTGCGCACCACCGGCGCCGCCAGGTAGTTGGCGCTGAAGCTGATGCAGTTTCGATCGCTGTCAAAGCGTACCGGGGCGCGGAACAGCAGGTTGTATGTTGCCGCGTGCTCAGGCCGCGGGTGAGCCAGGCTGGCGCTTTCCAGGGGCATGTTCTGGCCAATCAACCAGCTCGCAAGGCGGTGGATGATCGCCAGGAACGACATCACCAGCAGTCGTTGGGGCTCTGAATCCTCGCCCCGCGGAGTGAAAATATAGTGCGCGGTGCCATCGGTCACTTCAACGGAAGTCTCGCTGCAATCTGTAGTGACTGAGTGGAAGGGTACGGCCCGTTCGATAAAGGCCCCGAGCGTGGGCGTGTGGATACAGGCATAGCAGATTAGTGCAAATGTGCCCGGGCGCGATGGCTGTTCAACCAGGCCGCAGTACTCGTCGTTCAACTCTGCCGAGAGCTGATCAACCAGTTGCGAATACTGAGCGGCCGGGATGCGGCCACGATCGGCATTGACAACCTCTGGCGAGAGCGCCAGTTGGCATAGGACAGCGTCGGTGTCACAACCGCGCAGAGCGGCCCCTTGTAACAGGGCCCTGACCAGGAAAGCCGGTACCGTGGATATCTCCATTGATTTTTATGCCTTATAAATCAATTACTTATGGCGTATGGGTGTGATTGACAGTTTGGGCTATAAAACACTGTGTTTCAAGCCATTACAAGGTTTAGGTGCTTCGCAGAGAATGGCTCGCATTCTGTTGAACATGGGAGAGCTGTAGGCGATGCGATTATTTCACTGGCTGGTGCACAAGCTGACCGTAGGACTATTAGGCATTGTGCAGAAGTTTCTCTCGGTGCCAACCCAGATGCTGTTTGCCGGGGAAGGAAGTTCGCGCCAACTGGCAAGGCATATGGTTGCCATGGGCCACCGACGTATCCTGTTGGTGACCGACCAGGTACTGATCGACCTGGGTATGGCCGATAATATTCGCGCCGCTGTTGAAGGCGCTGGTGGCGAGCTGTTTGTCTACGCTGGTGTATTGCCCGATCCGACCACAGCCATCGTAGAGGAAGGTCTGGCACAGTTTCGCGCCCAGGCCTGTGACTCGGTGCTGGCCCTGGGTGGCGGTTCCTCTATTGACGCTGCCAAGGGCATTGCTGCCAGCGAGACCAATGGGCCGGTGGAGTCGCTGGTGGGTATCCTGAAGATACGTAAAGCGCTGGCGCCGCTATTTGCGATCCCCACCACGTCCGGCACGGGATCGGAAGCGACCTTCGCGGCGGTGATTTCAGATGCCCAGACGCACCGCAAGGGGTTCCTCGCCGATATGAAGCTGGTACCCCTGGGGGTGTCGCTGGACCCGGCTCTGCTTACCGGTATGCCACGTGGCGTCACTGCCGCAACGGGAGCAGATGCCCTGACTCACGCCATAGAAACCTATATCGGCCGATGGTCCGATGATGAGGTCCGGCGCCTGTCCGGTACGGCTACCCGCCTGTTATTCGAGCACCTGCCTCGTGCCTATCACGATGGCCAGGATATGGAGGCCCGCGAAGCGGTGTCAGTCGCCTCTTATTACGCCGGCCAGGCCATCAACCACGCCAGTGTTGGCATGGTGCACGCTATCGCGCACCAGTTCGGCGGGCTTTACGGCACACCCCACGGCATTGCCAATGCTATTGTTCTTCCCAATGTGCTCGATTGTTATCTTGAGCACAGCCCGTCTGCCCTGGCAGAGCTTGCCGATATTATCGGCGTTGGCAAGCCTGGTCAGTCAGATACCGAGCGAGCGAAGGCCTTTGTGCAGGCCACCCGGGACCTGTTGTCGGAGCTGGGACTTGCCACGCGGCTGGATGCATTTGCCCAGGCCGATATTCCGACGGTGGCCAACGACAGCATGGCGGAGTGCCGGCAGTACCCCGTGCCCCACTGGGTGTCGCGCGATGAACTGGAATCCATTTTGCACAAGATAGCTGTTTGAGGAGTTGTTGATGTCGATATTGAATTCAAGCTGGATGAACGAGGAACTCCGCCTGCTGCACGAGAGTGCACTCAGGTTTACTGAGCGGGAGTTGGGGCCCCATCGCGAGCGCTGGGAGGCCCAGGGCATGTGCGACCGCGAGGCCTGGCGTATCACCGGGGCCGCCGGCCTGCTCTGCGCCAGCATCCCTGAGGAGTATGGCGGTGCGGGCGGTGACTATACGCATGAGGCGGTGATCTATGATGCGATGATCCGCGGCGGCGCCGCGGCTTCGGTGGGTGGCGGCAACACCGTTCACAGCCAGATTGTGGCCCACTACCTCCTCAACTATGGTAATGAGGAGCAGAAAAAGAAATGGCTTCCGGCCATGGCCAGTGGCGATCTTGTCGGTGCGGTTGCGATGACTGAACCGGGCGCCGGTTCCGACCTGCAGGGTGTGAAAACCACTGCCAGGCGCGACGGTGACGACTATATTATTAACGGCGCCAAGACATTCATCAGCAACGGGCAGCACGCCGAGTTGATTATTGTTGTGGCCAAGACCGACCCGGCGGCAGGTGCCAGGGGTACCTCGCTGATCGTGGTTGAGACCGAAGGTCTGGAGGGTTTTTCCCGCGGTCGCAACCTGGAGAAGGTGGGGCTTAAGGATGCCGATACCTCGGAGCTGTTCTTCAACGAGGTGAGGGTGCCCGCGGCGAATCTTCTCGGGGACGCCGAGGGGCAGGGCTTTGTGCAATTGATGATGCAACTACCCCAGGAGCGCCTGAGTATCGCCTGTGCCGGCGCCACGATTGCCGAGATGGCGGTGGAAGCGACAGTGGAGTACACCCGCGAACGCCAGGCCTTTGGCAAAAGCGTGTTCGAGTTCCAGAACACCCGCTTCAAGCTGGCGGAGTGCAAGACCGAGACAACCATTGCCCGCAGCTTCGTGGACCAGTGCATCGCCAAGCACATCAAGGGTGAGTTGAACGCCGAAGAGGCGTCCATGGCCAAGTGGTGGTGCACCCAGAAGCAGTGCGACATTGTCGACGAGTGCCTGCAGCTGCACGGTGGCTATGGCTATATGTGGGAGTACCCCATTGCCCGTATGTATGCAGACAGCCGGGTGCAGAAAATATACGGCGGGACCAACGAGATCATGAAAGAACTGATCGCCAGGTCTCTCTGACAGAGCAACAGCAACACAGGTAATTACAATGAAAAACCTAGTACACACGATACGCCGGGCCTGCCTGGTGGCTGCGACGGTAGCGGTATCCTGCGCCGCCGCGGTAAGCCAGGCAGCGGATAAACCCAACATCCTGGTGATCTGGGGTGATGATATCGGCTGGTCCAATCTCAGCGCCTACCATCGGGGTATGCTGGGTGGCAGCACCCCGAATATCGACCGCATTGCCAATGAAGGTGCGATGTTCACTGATTACTACGGGGAGCAAAGCTGTACTGCTGGTCGCTCCGCGTTTATCACTGGCCAGCACCCATTGCGCACCGGCTTGTTGAAGGTGGGCATGCCTGGCGCTGACATCGGTCTGCAGGCGGAAGATCCTACTATCGCTGAATTGCTCAAGCCGCATGGTTACGTGACCGGCCAGTTTGGCAAGAACCACCTCGGTGATAAGGACGAGTTCCTGCCCACCAATCATGGTTTCGATGAGTTCTTCGGCAATCTCTACCACCTGAATGCTGAAGAAGAGCCTGAGACGTACTTCTACCCGAAGGATCCAGCTTTCCACAATCGTTTCGCACCGCGCGGCGTTATCCGCTCATATGCGGACGGCAAGATTGAAGATACCGGCCCGCTGACGCGCAAGCGCATGGAAATGGTCGACCAGGAATTTACTGATTCGGCGATCAAGTTTATTGAGAAGGCGCACAAGGACGACAAGCCATTCTTCGTCTGGTTCAACGCCACGCGCATGCATGTGTGGACCCGCCTGGCGCCCAAGTGGGATGGCGCGTCGGGTTATGGCCTGTACGCCGATGGCCTGATGGAACACGACTACCACGTGGGCCTGCTGCTGGATAAGCTCGACGAGCTTGGCATTAGCGATGACACGATCGTTGTCTACTCTACCGACAATGGTTCCCAGACCGGTACCTACCCCGACGCCGGTGTCGAGCCTTTCCGTGGCGAAAAGGGTTCCACCTGGGAGGGCGGCTTCCGTGTTCCAGCGATGATTCGTTGGCCGGGTGTGGTTGAGCCGGGTACGGTTATCAACGATATCTTCTCGCACCTGGATTGGATGCCCACGCTGTTGACGGCGGCGGGTGAGCCCGGTGTAAAACAGAAGTTGCTCAAGGGCCATCGCGCTGGCGACAAGACCTTCAAGGTTCACCTGGACGGCTATGACCAGACGGAACTGTTGGCAGGCAAAGGGCCGGGTAAGCGCACCACCCTCTACTACTTTGACGACAACGCTAACTTCAATGCCATCCGCTGGAACGACTGGAAGATTCACTTCGGCTGGTCGATGGATGGCTGGGCGGGGCAGCGTGAAGCCCTGAACTTCCCCCGCATGGTTCACCTGCGCTCGGATCCCTATGAGACCTCACTGGACTCTGGTCTTTATACGCGCTTCTTCGGCGACCAGTTGTGGCTGTTCGTGCCGGTGCAGCAGGAAGTCGGTAAGTGGTTGATGACTTTCCGCCAGTTCCCGCCGCGCCAGGCCACCGCCAGCTTCAGCATTGACAAGATGATCGGGCAGATGCAGCAGATGATGCAGATGCGCGCGATGCAGCAACAGGGAGCTAGACCCCCGCAGTAATACGGAAAAGGCCCGCTAGATAGCGGGCCTTTTTTTATGGGGTATACCAGATCGGGCTGGTATAGGCCCGCTCCTGCCCGGTGGTTGTCGCACCGTCGGGGATATCAATGCCAAAGCGGAAAGCATCGTAGACCACCCAGCGCGGTGTCGGGATCTCCAGTACCCGTGCGTAGTAGAACGCGCGTTGTTTGGGATCGAAGTCCGGGTCTTGCCAAATAGCTGCCAGCTCCGAGGCGCCAATGGTATTGGTCCAGTTGGCATTGGCCACGTCCACGGTATTGCCCACAGCGGGCAGCTTACCCCTGTTGTCTGGCTTGCGCTCGCCGGACCAGGCCACGTTGTAGACTTTCTCGTGGGTCTCGCCGCTCTTGTCGGTCCAGCCCTTCACGATCTGGATACGGTCGAGGTTTGCACCCACAGGGTCGCGCAGGGCATACACCATGAAGTTGGGTGCCCCGGCGCCGTTCGTGGGTTTGAGGTCGCCACCCATGGGCACACCCTTGTCGTAGCCTATGAAGGCGGGCTGGCGGTTGTTCAGGTCGCTCTCTTCAAACTCCCAGCCGCCAAAGAAGCGAACCATCATGCGCGTGCCGGTAGTTGCATAGGTTTCCTTGCGTTCCATGGCGTCCCAGATGCTCTCGCGGGTGTTCTCCCGGGAGTACACCGCCTGTAGCCCGGAGGCTACCTGCTGCCAGGCAAACAGTTCGCCGTGCTCTGTCTTCATGAAGGGATGGGTCATGCGTTCCGGTGAAGGTTCGTAGCCGGTGTGCTTGCCGAAGTAGTTGTCCTCCTCGGGGGTGGTGAGACTGGTGTGGCTGTCGGTGGCACCCACGAGGCCGAACTTGTAGGGGTTGGTGCCCAGGCGCTGCTCCAGCACCAGGCCATTTTTCAGGGCCTCCCGAGCGTACTCGTACTGCAGCATGTCCTCGGTCTTGGGAATGGAGAGGTCGAGGTTGCCCTTGTCCCAGTTTTCGTAATCGGCGAACTCGTCGTCCGGGGAGAGGAAGGGGTGGGCCTCGCCGTCGCCCTTGATCTGGGTGATCTCATACAGGGGCTCCCACTTGGCGCGGGCTTCCACGTACTTCTTGTCCAGCTTGCGCCCGTCATACTGGGCGTCCACCGGGAACATGATGCCGTTGGACAGGTTGCCGTTGTGGGCGATCGCCAACACCTGGCCGCCGGTCATGCTCTCGTAGTCTTCCAGGTACTGATACAGGTCCAGCGGGTTGGGGCTGCCGAAGGGCGGTGTCTGGGTGCCCTTCAAGGGGTGCAGGCGCCACCCCGGCAAATCCATATCCGCAATATCTGTAGCGGAGTCCAAGGCTGCCAACTGGTCACGCAACTTGTCCTCATGGTCGGAATTGATGCCCCGGGTATCGTCGCCACCGCTGTTGAAGAATTTTTTCAGCCCTTTGTGCCTGATGCTTTTGATCAATTCCCAGTTTTCCCTCTGAGTGCGCGAGTAGTGAATAGGCATATTGCATATTGCGCAAGATGCAAGAGACTGTCCTTTCGCTCAGATTAGATGTTCCCGGCCAGCACCGATTGCTTCATGGTACGTGACTTCGGCACCACGGATGTTGGAGTCAAGCCGGTATGCTGTCGCCAGGCAAAGGAGAGCCTGCCCCTGTTTATGGGCATGCATTTGGCCACACCACATACGAGCGCCATCAACCCGAGCAGACACTGCTCTATCAGCTCGTCGAGGCGCACTACCCTGCCCTGGTGGACCAACTGGCCCAGCAGGGCAAATCTCTGCCTGACCATGTACACCGGGAATTCGAGGCCTACCTGAAGTGCGGTCGTCTCGAGCATGGCTTTCTCCGGGTACGCTGCGACAAATGCCACTTCGAGCGACTGGTGGCGTTCTCCTGCAAGAAGCGGGGATTTTGCCCGAGTTGCGGCGCACGTCGCATGGCCGAGACTGCCGCCCTGCTGGCTGATGAGGTGTTCCCCGATGCCCCGCTTCGCCAGTGGGTTATCAGTTTCCCCTTTCCCCTGCGCTATCTGTTTGCGGCCTACCCCCAAGCCATGGGCAAGGTGCTGGGCATTGTTTACCGGGCGATCTCGACCCACCTGGTACACAAGGCTGGGTATCAACTCAAAGATGCCGCCACCGGTGCGGTCACGCTGATCCAGCGCTTTGGCAGCGCCTTGAACCTGAATATTCACTTTCACGCCCTGTTCCTTGATGGCGTCTACGTCTATCGCGACAATAGATCTCCCTGGTTTCGGCGAGTCAGAGCGCCGGATAAGGGTGAGTTGGAGGACCTCGTTCAGCTAATTAGCCGACGTGTAGGACGATGCCTGGAGCGCCAGGGATTGCTGGAACAGGATGCCGAGAGCGCCTGGCTGGAACTCGACCCCGCCGAAGACACCGACGCCATGCCCCAGATTCTGGGCAGCTCCGTCTCCTACCGGATCGCAGTCGGCCCTCAGCAGGGGCGAAAGGCCTTCATGATTCGCACCATCCGTCCACTGGATAGGCCGGACCCTGGACTGGAACGAGTGGCCAAAGCCAACGGCTTCTCCCTCCACGCCGGGGTGAGCTGCGAAGGACACCAAAAGGACAAGCGTGAGCGGCTGTGCAGGTACATAGCCAGGCCGGCGGTTGCAGTTCCCCGCCTTTCACTGAACGCAACCGGCAAGGTGGTCTACACCCTGAAGACGCCTTACCGGGACGGAACGACACAGGTGGCCTTCGAGCCGGTGGATTTCATTGCACGATTGGCGGCCCTGGTGCCCAAGCCCAGAGTAAATCTCACCCGGTACCACGGTGTGCTGGCACCCAATCACCGCTTGCGGGCCGAGATCACACCGGCCCACCGAGGTAAGAAGGCAAAGCTTGCAGCCAAAGCTGAGGTTAGATCACCGGCTGAGTTGCATGTAGCGATGACCTGGGCACAACGATTGGCACGGGTTTTCAACATTGATGTTGAGAACTGTGTGCGTTGCGGGGGTACTGTCAGGGTAATTGCCAGTATTGAGGATCAGGACATCATAGACAGGATTCTGGCTCACCTGAGTATGAAGGAACAGGATACACCTGCTCGGCCACCCCTGGTACCACCAACCAGGGCCCCACCTGCCACAATGCCTCTTTTCGCGGGGAAGGGCACACGGTAGCAGAATCCACATTTTCACAGTTCAATCAGCAGGGACGCCACTGAACAATAGTTGGCATAGGTTTTTGTGTGCTTCTGCCCGGGAATGGATGGAAACGATCTGTGAGGGAGCCGATACGAGCGCGATTTCGAGATGATTAAGGATGATTGAGCGCCATCTTCGGGTCAAAGATCTGGGTGGCTCTGGGTGGCGCGAGTGGATTTCTTCCCAATACCCCATTTATATTTCTTACACTTCCGTGAGATTGCCGTCGATCATGACCTTGCGGACTTTGCGAACCTCGTGTTCGCGAAATTCGGCGTAGTCGACCCCGCCGGGAATTGAGTGGCTATTCATGCAGGATACTGCCTCTGGAAGTCGTTAAAGCAGTATAGCAATCGGGCTGGCGCGTGCTACCGGGCCGCAGCCCGGGCCACCTTGCGCCCGGTGAAGATACAGTCGGCGATGGCGAAGCCGCTCATGTAGTGACTGGAGGGAAGTCCGGCAGCGGCCCTGCCCACCGCGTACAATCCATCGATAATCGAGCCGTCTTCACGTTGAACGCCACTGGTGTTTTCATCCACAGCCAGCCCGCCGAACGTGAGCACTGCCAAGGGGAACTTCGCCCCAGACTTGCTGATGTTCAGCGCGTGGAACGGCGCCTGGACGATTTCCCGATGAAACTCATCGCCCTTGCGCTGTGGGTCGGGCACCTCACCACGAACAGCCCGGTTGTAGTCCGCGACCTCTCTAGAAAGGATCTCCGGATCGAAGCCCATGTCCGCCGCCAGTGCCTCCAGTGAATCGGCCTTTCGGCCTCCCGTGTACATGGTCTGGTAGTACAGAATCGACTGGAAAGGCAGCACCTTCCAGGGCAGCAGCTGGCCCTTTGCCTCGGCAAACAGCCGATCATCCAAGATGATCCAGCCCTTACCGTCGTTGTGCTCACACATGTAGTGGCCGATCTGGGCGCCGTAAGCGCCCTCGTTGCAGTAACGCTCGCCCCGGGCATTGACGATAATGCCCTGGGCAAAGGCCTTCGGCGGGTTGATAAAGCGCCAGGCAGAAGCCCGATCCATCATCCGGGTGCTACCACCCACGCTCTGGCCCAGCAGGATGCCCGAGCCATCGCAG
Organism: Parahaliea mediterranea; assembly: GCF_017255185.1. Classification (GTDB taxonomy): domain Bacteria; phylum Pseudomonadota; class Gammaproteobacteria; order Pseudomonadales; family Halieaceae; genus JAFKCZ01. The sequence goes on along the minus strand of NZ_JAFKCZ010000006.1, from coordinate 391,012 downwards.
CCGGGAGTCCCGTTGCGCATGGTGCCGGCGTACTTGGGAATATGTACCCGGGTCATCGGCTTGTTGGCGATAAAGCCACCGGTGGCCAGGATCACGCCCCCTCTGGCACGCACGCAATAGGGCTCACTGACGCTCGCCTCCAACCGCTCGAAATACGGCGTCAGGGAGCGCATCAACCCGATGCCGAAGGCGTGCATCCGGGTGAGGCACCACATGATCCACTTGTGTTTGCGAGCCGCCCAGGAATCCTGGCGCAATCTCGACGCCTCCACACCGAGCACGCGACCTTCGCCATCCACCACCAGTCGCTGGACGCGGGTCTGCGTGACCAGTCTGGCGCCCAGCGCAAGGGCGGCATCTTTCAGGCGTAGGAAGAACTCTGTGCCAGCCTGGCCGGCGGCCCTGTGGCGGTGTCCACGGGGTGCGGCTTCCGCCTGTTCCATGGCGACGGGTGTACCCTCATTGCCCGAGTAGTATAGAAAATAGGGGTTGCGCGGATACGAAGTTTTCTCCGGGGCCGCATTGCCCGGGAATTCAAGGCCGTGCTTCTCCAGCCATTCGAGGTCGCCGGTGCTGCCCTCGCAGAACTCCCGCAGCAGGGTGTCGCTAACACAGCCCTGGGTTTCCAGTTTCAGATAGCGGAACATATTCTCCGGACTATCCTCGATACCCGCTTCCCGTTGCTGCCGCGTGCCACCACCGCTATAGATCACGCCGCCGCTGAGCATGGTAGCTCCGCCTCCCTGGAAGCGCTCCAGCGCCAGGACACTCGCGCCCTCCTCCCGTGCCTGGATGGCCGCTGCTGCTCCGGCGCCACCGAAACCAACAATGACCACATCGGCGGTGTCGTCCCAAGCGATGGAATCCGGTTCTTCGATAACTCGCGGAGCCAAGACTGTGTCTACCAAGGATTGCGCTGTTTGATTGCGATTGCCCATACCCGAACGAGGCTAAACCTCTTCACCCCGGGAAAAAATATTCTCGGTAATTTTGTGTCCTTCACCCAGTGGCTCTACCGCTTCGAACACGCGCTGGTAGCCAGTCTCTGCGATCTTCCATTCGCCATCCACTTTACGGTACAAATCACTGTAAATTGCCGAGCCGTAAAGCCGGATGCCGGCTTCGAGCACGATGACCAGGTCCTGCAGGTACCAGGTGCCACGGGCGGTGCCCTCGTCGACTATTTCTATCTCCGGCTGGTGTCCCTGGTGCAGGGTGATGACCTTGTCGCCTGACAAGTTCTCTCGCATGTAGGTGACAATCGCAGCGCGACTGTCAAAGCTCAGCTTGCCGCCGTTGTAGCGGCCCTGGCAATCCGGTGTCATGCTGTCGGCGAAGCTTTCCCAGTCATTCGTATCCAGGCACCTCAAGTAGCGGGCCTTGAGCTGTTTGATTTTTTCTATTTCCAGTAAGTCGTTCATTGTCACCTCCAACAGCCGCATACCCGCAGCCCTCGTATCGCCAGTCTACCCGGCCCAAGCCATCTAGCGGATAAACTCACTTGCATACCACTGGAGCATACGGATTTTATCCTCCAGTGAACTGTCCGGTTGCCGGGCAAAGGGGTCGCGAAAGCCGATGACTACGTCAGTAACGCCGACGGCCTCCAGTCGCTCGATCCCCTCCCGGGTAAAGGCGTCGTTGCCGGTGGTCCAGAACTTGAAGGGCGTCTCCGCAGTACCGTTTTCAGCCCGCAGCTCATTGATTCGCTGAATGTAGGCAGCCACTTCGTCGGTATCGGCCCCGGCACACACCCAGCCATCCCCCACCCGGGCGGCACGCTTCAGTGCGGCCTCGGAGTGCCCTCCAATGAAAATGGGTGTGGGCGTCGCCGGCACCGGACACATTTTGTTCTCCGGCATACTGTGACAAACGCCATCCAGTCCGAAATACTCGCCTGTTTCCAGGCCCTGCAGGATGGCGATCTGCTCGTCCAGGCGCTTGCCCCGCTTTTCCCAGGGCACACCGGCGACGGCATAGTCCTCCGGCCAGGGACTGAGACCCACGCCAAACTCAAAGCGATGGCCGCTCAACGCCTGGATGCTCTGGACCTGCTTGGCCACGACGGCCGCCTGACGTATCGCCAGCTTGTAGACATAGCTGCAAAAGTGGATTTTCTCCGTCACCGCGGCCATATGGGTCACGGCAATCAATGTTTCCATGAAGGGCTCCCCTTCCAGGAAACTACGGTCACCATCATCCGTGTAGGGGTAGAGGGTTTCGGACTGGCGCGGATAGGTCAGGCTGTCGGGTACGGCAATGCTGTCGTAGCCTGCCGACTCAGCCTCCTGGGCCATCGGCCCATAGTGGGTGGGATCACACATCCCGATATTCAAAGAAAATCGCATCGCCGTTTCACCTGTTGCACTGTGGGCTGGTTACAGAAGACGGCAGTGTATGGCCTTGTTATTGACCAGATAACCCCATTATGGTCAATTAAGGGAGCGATGGATTCAGAGCGGCCCACCACATCAACGCAGAGCGATCACAATCTATGAACAACTCCACTGACTATGCGGCACGGCGGACACAGGCCTCAATCAGGCGGCGACTGGCAGTGCTGCAGGCGGCTGGCAGCTGTTTCGCGACACATGGCTACAAGCACACCAACGTCGCGCAGATCGCAGCGCAGGCCAATGTCTCCAAGGGCCTGGTTTTTCACTTCTTCGGCAGCAAGGAAAACCTGTTCAGCTCCCTCATTGAGGATTGCCTCAACCAGTGGTCCACCCTGTCTGAATACCGCGCCTCCGGTGCCGACGAGAACTCGATCGAGGAATTGCGCCGACTCTTTCTCGCCTCCTTTGAATTCATGGAGCGCAATCCCGTCATGCTGCTGTTCTCCAGCGGTGAGGAGGGGCTCCTCGATACCTACCGGGCAGACTTTGCGAGGCGCAACCAGCGCTGGCGTACCCGGCTGAGCCGGACCATCAAAAAGGGAATAGCCGCCGGGGAGATCCGCGACGTAGACCCATCGAGGGTGGCCGCGATCTTCCACGAGCTGCAGGGCGCGATGCTGACCCGCACTGACACCAGGGGATCAACGCCGCGCTACGACCGCCGCAAGGTAGACCTAGCTATCGACATACTGCTGCGCGGTATCGAGAAATAGACGCAGTTGTGGCAGCGGAAGGCCGGGGGCCGAGTCGACGTTTTCTGGCTCGTCGGTAGACGCGAGCAGATCGCGACGGCCCCGGAATCCAACAGTTGACCCTCAACGGGTTCTCTGGTCAATGACCTACGACTATAGTGAGCATTCTGACCTATATAGCGCCGCTTAGCCCCAAAGATGCAAAAGCCAGCCAAAACCCGGGAGCCATGACAAAGATGACCAGCCCACAGCCAAACGATAAAGAATCGACTCTGTTGGATGCAGAGAAACAGGCCCATGAAGGTATCAGGGCCTGGGTGGCCACCGAACTGGGCGGCGAAGTGCAGAGCATTACCCGCCTCGAACGCTGGCGCCCCCAGTGGAAAGTCACCTATCTAGCGGATGGCGAGGAAAGTGCTGTGCTGGTGCGCGGTAACCGCCCCATATCAAGCGTGGCATCGCTGCGCCTGGAGATGGAAGCCATGATGGTGCTGGAGAGACATGGCATCAAGATCCCCCATATCTACGGTTGGGTGGAATCACCCGTTGCCTTTGTCATGGACTGGGTAGATACCGAAGATCGCGCCCCCGGCTTACTGCATACCGCCATCGAAAACCCCACGTCCATGAGTGATGATCGCTGGCAGGCCATGCTGAACTACATGGGGGACCTGGCCGCGGTTCACGACGTGCCGGTCAGCGAGTTTTCCCACATCAAGCCCCTGGCCCTGAAGCTGGAGACACCGCAGCAGATCGCCCTGCACTCGGTCGAACGCATGTACCAGGCTGCCGCCCACACTGGCAAGGTCGATCCCCCGTTCGCCTTTTTGCAGCACTGGCTGCGCAACAACGTTCCGGGGCACCGCAACGAGGTGCGATTCATCGCCGGTGACGCCGGCCAGTTCATGTCCTCAGGCACGGATGTCCTGGCGCTGCTCGATTTCGAGATCGCCGATATCGGCGACTTCCATTGGGACCTGGCCTGCTTCCGAGGCCGCCACCCCTACGAGAACATGGGCGATATCCCCGCCCTGTACCGCGAGTACGAGCGAGTCAGCGGGCGCAAGGTAGATCTCGAGGTGGTGGCTTACCACACCGTCGCCTTTTTGCAGCTTTCCGGGGTCGCCACCAAGTTCTTTACGCGCTCGCAGGCGCACGGCGGCAATTGGATCGAAGGGGTACTCGAATATGCAAGTATCACCCGCCGGGCAATCGAGGCGATTGCGGAGCTGAAGGGCATCGAGTTGAACTACGACCTCGAATTACCCGAGCCGGTCGTTGATGAATGGGAGTCCTCGGGCCTGCAAAAACTGATGGTCGATATCCACAACCTCCCCACCTCATCGGTATTCGAGCCCTGGGAGCGGGAGCTGATGCACAGCATCCCGAACTTCCTCCACAACTATTCGCAGTATCGCGAGTGGTTTGAGAAAGCATGCATCGCCGATATAGAAGCATTGATAGGTGGCACCTACGAGAACGCACGCTCTGCCGATCATGCGGTCATGGAATACATCGATGAGAACCCCTCACTGGATGACGTTGCGTTTGTACAAGCCATGCATCGCAGGCAGTTGCGCTTTTCCATGATCGCTGCGGGCACGGCGCCGGATGATAAAAACCCACTGTTTCACAGGCTGGATCCCATTCTCGAAAGATGACGCTCGCGAATAGCCGCTAAAAACACAGAGGCCTGGACACACGTCCTACGCGCCATGGCTGGGTCAATGAAGATGCTATGCTAAGTATAGGAAATATTAACTGCCTATTGAGAGAAGATACCCCTGCTGATTCTATGGACTGGAACTGCTGATCTGTCGAAGTTCCCGGTTATTGACCCGAAAACCCTGTTCGTGGTGTTGAGCATGCCATTCAAATCCGTTCATTCCTGAACGGGTGCGCGCGACAGCTTATGCCATGCGGTTTTCACTGGCTTCCTTGCTGGTGTAGTGCTGTTGTGCTGGAGTCCTTCCCAGCGAAAAGCGGCAAGGTCTCAGGTGGTGCTCTGGTCCGTGGTGCCAGGTGTGGCAGGGCGGGGGTGTTCTGCTCCTTTCTCTTAAGATGAGCCAGAATTCTATCGATGACGTCCTGATCTTCGATACAGGCGATGACTCTGACAGGTCCGCCGCAGCGGCTGCAGACTTCGATGTCTATGTTGAATACTCGCTTGAGTCGCTGAGCCCAGGTCATGGCGGCGTGGCGCTCGGCGGCCGTGCGGATTTCTGTGTTGGCGATAGACTTGATGCCTTTCCCGCGCCTGGCTGGTGTGACCAGCCCACGACAGCGGTGGTTCGGCGCCAGGACGCCGTGGTAACGAGTGAGGTTGACACGGGGTTTGGGTATCAGGGCAGCCAGACGGGCAATGAAATCCACTGGTTCGAAGGCCACCTGTGTCGTTCCATCCCGGTACGGTGTCTTCAGGGTGTAGACCACCTTGCCCGTAGAACTCAGTGAAAGTCGGGGAACTGCCACGGCAGGTCGGGAAATGTACCGACACAGGCGTTCACGCTTGTCTCTCTGATGTCCCTCACAGCTGACTCCGGCGTGCAGAGAGAAGCAATTGGCCTTGGCCACCCGCTCCAGTCTGGGATCAGGCCGGTCCAAGGGGCGGATGGTACGGATCATGAACGCTTTACGTCCCTGCTGCGAGCCGACGGCTATGCGGTAGGAGATGGAACTACCTAGAATCTGTGGCATGGCATCGGTATCCTCGGCGGGTTCGAGGTCCAGCCAGGCGTTCTCGGTGTCCTGTTCCAGTAAGCCCTGGCGCTCGAGGCAGCGACCTACGCGGAGGCTAATCAGTTGAACCAACTCCTCCAGCTCGCCTTTGTCCGGTGCCTTGATGCGTTGAAATCGGGGCGGCCTATTGTCGCGATAGACGTAAACGCCATCCAGGAACAGGATGTGAAAGTGAATATTCAAGTTGAGAGCGGACCCGAAGCGCTGGATTAGCGTGACGGCTCCGGTAGCGCCATCCTTGAGCGAGAATCCGGCCTTATGGGTCAGATGGGTGGAGATCGCCCGGTAAACGATGCCCAGCACCTTGCCCATGGCGTGGGGATGGGCAGCAAACAGGTAGCGCAGGGGGAAGGGGAAGCTGATGACCCATTGGCGCAATGGCACATCGGGGAAGACTTTATCCGCCAGCAGGGCGGCAGTCTCGGCCATGCGGCGGGCGCCACAGCTGGGGCAGAATCCGCGCTTCTTGCAGGAAAACGCCACCAGCCGCTCGAAGTGGCATTTGTCGCAACGCACCCGCAGAAAACCGTGTTCGAGTCGGCCGCACTTCAGGTAGGCCTCGAATTCCTGGTGAACATGCTCGGGCAGGGATTTACCCTGCTGGGTCAGTTGGCTCACCAGGGCAGGGTAGTGCGCATCGACGAGTTGGTAGAGAAGAGTCTGCTCCGGTTGATGGCGCTCGTAGGTGGCTTGGCCAAATGCATGCCCATAAACAGGGGCAGGCTCTCCTTTGCCTGGCGACAGCATACTGACTTGACTCCAATATCCGTGGTGCCGAAGTCACGTACCTTGAAGCAATCAGTGTTGGCCTGGAACATCTAAATCAGGCGGGTCCTTGCCCCCAGGTGGAAAAGTTAGTTTGGGACCACCATGGGACCACGTGCACGCCTTTTCACGCCCTCCAATGCCCACACCATTTTTCTAACTCTCTGATTTTGAGGGCATTGGAGGGCATGGGGTGGCGCCAGCTTTGCCCTGTGAAGTTTCGAATCCCTCGCTCTCCGCCATCTAAAAGAAAAGGGCTACCCCAACGGGGTGGCCCTTTTTTTAGTGGGTGCGGCTACCTTCTGCACACTCTCACTCGACGGCATCCCGCACCGCATTATTGAGGTCAGAGGCGGAGAGCGGTTCTCTTGCTGTCGTTCGCATCTTCTGGCAGACAAGCCTTCTCCCAGCGGCGTCGAGGGTTCTCAAAGCGAACCTTGTGTAGCTTGAATTGCTCCGGCCCCAATCTTCAGGTATCCATTGGTTCTAGGAGTTCATACCTCAAGCACTGTCTTTGAGTTCGTGCTCCAACGCCATCTCCACCAGTTTATTCAGACTGATTCCTGCAGCTCGGGCTACCTGCACAGCCTCTTCATGCAGTTGCGGATCAACCCGGACATTGAAACGGCCTGAGTAGTCCTTCTTCACAGACAGACCTCGCTCCTTGCAGACGGCTATAAACTCCTTGAGGGAGCGTTCAGCTTCCCGCTTCAGGCCCTTCACGCTGTCTGAGTAAAAATCAGCGCCACCGTTGAGGCCAACGAATTCACCGCGAAACATTTCGATATCCGGGTCATAGTCAACTGTTGCCCGAAACCCATTTACTTCCATCATTTTGATCATGGCGTTACCCCGTGACTTTCCAGCCATTTCTTTACACTTGCCACAGCGCCTTTGTCAGTATCAGGACTGGGGTGTGGCCTGTGGAATACCCGCACCTCGTCTTTCCAAACCACTGCTACGCGGCTTCCAGCTCGTTCTTCAACTTCAACTTCAGCGCCCAGTGCCTGCAGTAAGGACTCGATCTCCTTCCACGGAATCGAGCCGCTTACAGGGCGGGAATATATCCTCGTGAGAGTACGGCGCTGTCGTTTGTTCATCTCGGAAATGGTACTGAATATTAGTACTATTGCAAGAGGTCCTAAAATTACATGTCCGCTATGCTCTAAACTATAAGTAGATCAGTATTTCTGCGGCTGGAGGATTAAGATTGGACAGTCATCCGCCTGAAGCTAACGTGGCTACTGCCGATACAGAACTGGAGGCGATAGAAGCGAGACTCCTGGCCCTCGAGTTGGAAAGGCAGTCGCTGCTAGAACACAAACGGCAACTTGTTGCCATGGAACGGGTCAACGATCGGACGGTGCCGGCCATCGAAGTGCCGGTGTCAACGGGCGACAAAATTGCATTGTTTCGTAGTTTGTTCCGCGGGCGGGACGACGTTCACGCGCTGCGCTGGGAAAGCAGGCAGGGGCGTCGAGGTTATGCTCTGGCCTGCGAAAATGAGTGGCGCCAGGGGATCTGCTACAAACCGAAAGTCAAGTGTGGAGACTGTCGCCACCAGGCTTTCCTGCCCTTGGATGATCGTGTGCTTTACGCGCATTTGTCCGGGAAGAAAACGGTCGGGGTGTATCCACTGCTGCACGACGATCACACCTGGTTTCTGGTCGCGGATTTCGACAAAAGTGACTGGCAACAGACGGTACAGGCCTTCTGTCGCGTCTGTGAAGAACATGGCGTGCCTTGTTCGGTGGAACGTTCCCGTTCCGGTGAGGGTGCCCATGTCTGGCTGTTCTTTAGTCAGCCGGTACCGGCGGTTCTGGCACGTCGATTGGGATTTGCAATTTTGGACCGGGCGATGGAGCAACATGCCGGCCTCTCCTTCGAGTCCTATGATCGTCTGTTTCCTAACCAGGATACACTGCCAGAGGCCGGGTTCGGCAATCTGATCGCGCTTCCCTTGCAACGGGTGCCCCGGCAAATGGGGAACTCGGTATTCGTCGATGCGCACTTCGAGCCAATCGTTGACCAGTGGGCCTACCTTGCCGGTGTTAGGAAAATGGGCACGGGACAGATCGAGCAGTGTTTGCGCCGCCTGCAGGACCCCGACACGTCTGATCACGATACGAAGCCATGGGAGCAGGGGCTGCCGGAGTCAAAAGTCGCTATTACCGGTTGCCCCAACAGCATTGAGGTTACGCTGGCGAACCGTCTATACCTGCCGGTGGAGACGCTACCACAAGGGTTACTCGCAAGACTGAAACGCCTCGCGAGTTTCTCCAACCCGGTGTTTTTCAAAACCCAGGCTCTACGATTTTCCACACAGGGTATACCGCGTTTTATCAGCCTCGCGAAGATCGAGCAGGGTTACCTGTCCGTGCCACGTGGATGCTTAGACGAAGTACTGGAATTGCTCACAGAACATCAGATTACGGTAACCATCGATGACAAGCGGATGAGTGGCAAGCGATTACGGGGGCTGCAGTTCAAGGGCAGTCTCCGGTCTGAACAGACGAAAGCGGTATCGCTGCTCGCCAAGCACGAAACTGGTGTCCTGCATGCTCCGACCGCATTTGGTAAAACTGTGACGGCTATCGGGTTGATTCATAAACGTAAGGTCAATACGCTTATCCTGGTCCACAGTCGGCAGCTTCTCGATCAGTGGAAAGAGCGATTGGAGGTGTTCCTGGAAGGCTGCGACATAGGAGTCATTGGCGGTGGCAAGCGAAAGCCCAGTGGAGCGATCGATATTGCGACCTACCAGAGTATGCTCGACCGGAAAACTAACGCTGTCGATCCGCGACTGTTTGAATACGGCCAGATCATCGTGGATGAATGCCACCACATTGCCGCTCCCAGGTATGAGGCACTGCTCAGTGAGGCACGAGCGAAGTACCTCGTCGGTGTTACAGCGACGCCGCAACGACAGGATGGCCATCAATCGCTGATATTTATGTTGGCCGGTCCAATCCGGTACGCGGTCAAAGAAGATCAACGCCATACTTTTGAGCAACGTGTGGTAGTCCGCCGAGTTCATCGCGTGCCACCACAGGAACTTCTCGTTCCAGAGAGTCGGCCGCATATTGCGGACATCTATCGTTGGCTGGTACTGGATGATGAGCGTAACCAGTTGATCATTGGGGACGTAGTCGCGGCGGTATCGGAGAAACGCAACCCATTGCTTTTGACTGAGCGTCGAGAGCACGCCTCGCTATTGGCGGACAGTCTTCAAGAGCGGGGTATCTCCTGCCAGGTACTGAGAGGAGCGATGGGTGTCAAAGAGAGAAACGCCGCGATGGCGGCTCTGGACACTACCCAGGTCCTCATAGCCACGGGGAAGTATATCGGGGAGGGCTTTGATCTCCCGCGGCTTGATACCCTGTTCTTGTGCCTACCGATCTCCTGGAAGGGTTCGCTCGCGCAATATGCAGGTCGGATCCACCGGCAGTTCGTGGATAAGGACACGGCTCTGATCTACGACTACCTCGATACCAGCATGCCGACACTGGGGCGCATGTTCGGGCGTCGGGAAAAAGCGTATGTGGCACTGGGCTATTCCATCGTTGATGGAGAGGCGCAGGCTCAATTTCAGGCGACCTTACCCCTGCCGCCTCAGTAACATGACCCTGGTCGCAACCGATACTGAATTTGTTGGGTTTCCCTGCAGCGTTGATCAATATCCGAATACTAAGCTTTGGTCAGAGCCACTGATCCAGATCCTGCTGCCCAATAATGGCCATGATTTCCACGGTTTCGCCCTGAACCCGATAATAGATGCTGTCGATTCCGCACACGCTACGCCGGTACCCGGCTCGGATGTCGTCCACGGCTGGATATGAAAATGGTTGCGCTGCTAGCTGTTCGAATCGATCAAAAAAACGCGTTGAAATAGATATCCGCCTGTTCTTCTCCATACTCATGGAGCCCGCGCGCGTAAATGCGTTTTAAATCGGACTTCGCATCTTCCGTGAGTCTATAGGTCCCCATTGCGCCGCGCTTCAGCTTTGGCTTCGGTAAGTATCTCTGCTCTTCCCTGGCTGGTGAATTGGCTACTTTCCGCGTGAATAAGTCTGGCGCGTATGGTTTCGATCTCACGTGCCTTGCGGATGAGATCGTTGATAACCTCACTCTTGCTCGAGAATTCTTTGCTCTCGACCTGCGCTCGGAGCCATTCGTCGTTGGGTGGCGTGAAGGAAATACTCTGTCTGGACATCTCGCAGCCTCCGGAAACGGGTGGTGTAAATATGCACCAATTATGCACCGGTATTTTGGGGTGTCAATGGTCGGTTGCAGCCAGGGAGTCGCCCTTGAAAATCGTGACTACGACAAGGCTATAATCAAGTGCGCACGACTAACGGAGTGCTTGAATGCGTCGGATTTTTTTGCTCACGGCGGTCCGGGTTGAAGGCTTTGCCAGTACCCATCTGAATTAGGCCTGGGTACAGCGGGGCTGGCATCGGGGCTGAATTTTGGGACCACCACGGGATCGCGTGCGCGCCTTTTCATGCCTCCCCATGCCCAGCCCATTTTTTTACTCATTTTAAATGCGCTCGAGGGCGTGGAGTGGCGTCATTTTCACTCTGAGTAGATTCGAATCCCTCGCTCTCCGCTACACAAGCCCTAATTATTTGTTTAAAATCAAGTAGCTGGGTTTTTTCGTTTCTGACCTCCCATACCATTTCCCATACTATTGATTTTGTGCCCGCTTAACAGCATCCAGGTAGCCTTTTGAGTATTGCACCCCCTGAGATAAACTTGCCTCAACCAGCATAGGGGGGCATTGGTGAATTGTAACTTTTCTGTTTGTGCCGTCGTCAGACATCTAGTAATTGGGGGTTGGTGCTATTTTACTTGGTGGTCTGCTCCGCACTTGATCAAGCAATGACGCCGGTCAGCTACATACAAAAAAAGAATGCACTTTGTCTGAGGAGCTCCAATTCAAGCCAGAATGTCGCGGTGGATACTCAGACGCGAGGCTTTCTGACTCTCTGTATGCTGTGACCTTTGAGGGTGATGGGGATACTCCAATGCACCGCGCATACGACTTTGCCATGTTGCAATGTGCCAAGCTGGCTATAGCAGCTGGAGCCCCGTTTATAGTTGTGTCTGGGCAAGATTCAAGAATTGTCAGTTCGATCAATACAAATGATGACGGTAAAACATACAGCTCTGAGTACCCGCTTGTCTCATTGCGCTGTGCACTTAGTGCGGATAGCCATGACGGTGCATTAGAAGCGGGCGAATTGGACGCTGAGATTGTCGCGAAGTATGGGTTGAATTGAGTTGGTTGAAGTAAAGCCGCAAGTGCACTGGGGTTGATTTCAAATGCCACGCAGAAAGCGGTTTAGGCGAAAGCATACCCCCGGCGCGCTGGTCGGTGAAATGATCTCCACAGCGGCTAGCCTGCCACCATGGGGCGCACTCGTGCTGGGTGCGATCACATTCACCGTTTTCTATTTCATGGTCCCTGCGTGGATGGCCAGCAGCCTTGCTGATCGCCCTGATACTCCGCGGCGTGTTGGACTGGAAATACTGCTGGAAAGACACGTGTGGCTCATTCGGTGGGCGGGGGTAGCCTGCGGTCTGGCTGGCCTGTTCTTCGCTGTCAGGAACGCTCTGGTGCGCGGCAAGGCTGGGCGTACAGAACGTGGCGTGATTGGCTTTTTGATCAGGATATTTAGCAAGGACATTAGTTGAAAAATTTTAAAGTTATTAATTTAAGGGCCATTCGTATAAATGGTCTATTGCTGTTTCTGGATAAATAACCGAGTCCTTCAGGGAGTTGTAGAATGTCATTTCGCTTGATGCCATCGTTCTCAATGTTAGCTTACACCCGCGTCGCACTGGGTATGTTCCTTTTGTGGTCTACCTCCATTTTGATAGCAAGCGAGAGTGGCGACCCAGCGCAATTGCTGATGGGCAGCTTTCCCACGCCTCATGAGATAGAGCTTGCACGCCAAGGTTTGGCCGAAACCAAGATCGATAAGCCGTGGGAAAGAGCTTGTCCCTACCGAGAGCTAACAGGCACTGCTGAGGCTGAGGACGAGTATTTCTTTCGCTGCCAACGTTGGGACGACTGTGTGTCTGCGGGCGGGTCGTCCAGCATCTACAGCGAAGCCTTTTTCCAAAACCATCAACGGCAACCTAAGGATCAGATGCCTTGGGAGTCTTATCGGGATGGCAGTATATTTTTTCTCGAGCCATCTGACTTTGAGCGGATCACCGGTTACCTACGACAATATGCACTGAAATCAGCCGAGGAAAATTGGCGCTTGTTTGAAGGGCGCGATGCTGCCGAGGCAAGTGACTTGGTTGAGAAGAAATTCTGGCAATGGTGCTCTGCCGAACCTTTGACCTTGTGGGAAGCAGAGTATCAGTAACAGGTGAAATAATCTAAACGTCATCGCTCTGCCGCATTCATCAGTTAGACTCCGCGCCCAACTTAATGACAAAGAAAGGTTCAGGGATGCCGATTGCCGGAAGTATGGCTGACAACTGAAGTAAACAATGTCTGTGGCCTGAATCACAACCACGGCAATACCCTCTGTCTCAGGTTAGAATGTTGGGGTATTCTGGCTTAATAATTTTTGGGACGGTTTAATTCCGGCGGGAACATGGGGCAATTCGAGGATTCGTTCAAAATTACGCAGTGCATTGAGGCTTCAGCAGGGGGGCAAGGAGTCAACACATTAATCCCCGCACGGCTAGCCTGAACCCACGCCATTCCAAAAGCACAGGAAAGCCCCGGATTTTTCCTGGCTGCTATGAAGCTCCAACAGGGAAGTACCTGAAACATGAATATTAACCGTATCAAAATTTACCTGTCCTGCGGGCTGCTGGGTCTACTTGACACACCCGCTCCAGCATCTGCTCAAGCGTTGACGGGATCTATTTCCTATTCGACAGCGTCAGCAACGGCAGAACCGGTCCCTCTGCCAGACTACATCATCGTCGCGCTGGTACTCACGATTTCATTTTTTGCCTACAGGCAAATGCGCATTCACGGACTGTCCCGGTTTCCCGCATGGGGGGCTATCGTTGTGTCCAGCCTGTTGGCGCTTGCATCACTTACGACGACGGCTCCGGCTATAGCTCTGGGATTGATTGTCTATCTCAGCAATCCCGACGGTGGCACCGTAGTCATCACGGAAGACGCAATGGAAGTAAACAACTCCTCGGGCGTGAGACTGGAAATCGACGGCATCACAGCACCGCCTTCGTGCCCGTCTGCCTCTCCGGCCAACGAATGCATAAGCGGTATGCAACTGGACGCAGGTGAGAGCTGTTTTACCGCCTTCGACTGCCCCTTCGATGCCAGCACATCAGAACTCGCCGCATCGCCGCTGTTACTCAAAGCAAACATGAATTCGGTCGTTTCCGTTACATTGAAAAAAGCGGATGGCGCTCCGTACGGAACAAGCGGCGGCGCCCTGACTCTTGAATCAAGCCCGAGCACCAACGTCAGCTTTAACAATATCACCGATAACGGGGATGGAACCTACTCAGCCAATGCAACGGCAACCGCAGCAGGTACTTATGAAATTTCGGCCACGGTAGGCAGCGACACGCTGACACAAACCGCCAACGTGAAGTTCACGCTGGTTGATGCTATCAGCTCTACCATATCCCCAACGAGCTTGAGTGGTACAGAGGGCGACACTCTCATGGACGTTACCCTCACGCTAAGACAAGCCGACAACTCTCTGGTTGGCCATGGCGGCCACACGATCACATTCGACGGGCTTGCTATCGATTTTGGTTTGGCATCGACATCGTATCTGGATAACAGCGACGGCACTTATTCGATTTCTACGATCTGTGACAATGGGTTCCATGGCTACCAGGATATTGATATACGCGTAGATGCCGTTACCATCGGCTCATATCGCGTCTCATGCGCTTCAATTTAGTGTGCAGGTTACCGGAGAAGATGCGTCAAGGTGCGCTTCCATAGGGAATACCCAGCACCAGAAAGCAGGGAAGAAAGACGCGCACCAGGTGAAGCCGATACCGGCCACTGGAGAGGTTTGGCAAGTCAGTGAGGTTAGCTTTAACCAACTTTTTGTAAGTAATAAACTGACTGATACCACGCGATCAATGATGCCGGGACCGATATAAGGCCGTATTGCCAGGAGATATCGTTAAAGCTGTTTTCGAAAAAATACATCTCTAACCCGACCGATACGGCCTGGATGGCCACCAGAAACAAAAGCAAGGACGGGATCGGCTTTAACTTCAGCGCCCCGGCAATGGCGAGAAGAACTGCTCCGCCCAGCGTGGCAACGACCAGTGCCACAACAAAGCTGAAGACTGCAATATAGACAAGTTCAGGGCCGATCGAGCGGGCCGCGATCGCCACCAGCGTGGCGTGTGCGAGCGCGGCGAATGCGGCCGTAGTAGCGGCGGCGGGAAAGAGGCGTTTGAAGTAGCACCTCACGCCACACTCCCTATTGCTTGCATCAGCCATTTACCCTCACCTCCTTATTCGCTTCAAGCTCGCTCAGGAACACTGCCATCATCTGGCGCAAAGCCGTATCGTTATACTCTCTATCGAGCTTACGCATCGTATGTATGATGGCGTTGCGCGAGCCGGATGGGCCGTCACCGCGCGCATAGGCCTGTACTGAGAACTTTGCCATTTCCGTGTAGTTCATTCGAAAGAACCGGATGACCGGTGGCGACTCGTCCGTGTTGACGGATAGGAAAATCGAACGGTCATAGTTCACGCCACAATCGGCGAGTACGCTATCGCTGAACTGTGGATGCAGCACCCGAAAGCCAAGATCGGTCAGGTAGACATTCACGCCATGCCGACAGTGGCGTATTTGCGAGCTATATTTCGCGGTAGATCGCAATATCGATATTGCCTATGGTAATTCCTGTTCGACGCGTCTGCCAACAACTCATATAATCTGCGTTCTGATGCTCTGCCCCCTGAATAATCACCAATAGAGACGAAGAAATAATGATACTGCATGGGTGGCAGCCTTTCTCATGGCAATCCACGTTTACCCTTGTTGCCTTGATCGGCATGGCAATCGCCGTGAGTGCCTGCACAGAAACAGGATCGTCGCTTGATCCGAGCACGAAACTTGAAGCAAAGATGGCGCCGGTCTTTACGACACCGATTGCTGAATTGAAACTGGGTCATGACGAAACTGTGCTTTTCGGAATCAAAGCCTGCAAGGTTTACAGATCCATGCAGATCGGAAGTACCCCGGGGAATTGGGAACTCCTGTTCAAGCCCGCGCCTTACCCCTTGCCGCAGCACTGTGTGAGAGAGCGTCTTGAATTTGACGGGGAGTATATTCAGATTGAAATTGGTACCCAGGCGATGGGTGCGGGGGGATGCTGCACCAACTACGCGGCTTATCGCAGCCGCGATGGTGAGAATTGGGAGATTCGTCCTGCAACCTCGATTCGCGAGTGGCGGGCATTGGACTGAGGGGCGAAAGCGACCCTGACTAAGGCCATGCCGGTGCCGTGAAGAGAGACCCTGGATCGCCCCACTGTTTTATACGGCCTGGCGAATGATTGGGCATCAAGTGCAGGCCCGCGCATGCCTGTTCATTCCGGCACGTACACCATTTTGCCATTGGGCAGGCGGTAGGTCACACCGGCTTTGACGCCATCACCCTCGCCGATTTCGCCATTGCTCTCGTAGCGCGTAAGCTCTTCGCCGTCCTTGATGGTGATGGTCATGTCCGCTTCGCCGGGGTTTTCCACCACGATCACATTGTCGCTCGCGAAGGGGTTGAGGGGGTTCTGCGCGATAATTATCAGCAGGATGACACTGATGACCAGGAAGAGGTCGATCAGATTGACTACCGAGAGAATGGGATCGTCGTCATCTTCGTGGTCCAGGAATCGGCCAGCCATGTTACGTCGCCTGCATTTCAGTCGCTGCCTGGGCGCGCTCGATCTGACGCAGCTCCGCGAAAAGCCAGCGGCGGCGCACATTCAGAATCCAGAAACTCAGGCTGGCTGCAATCAGCGCCAGGGTCACGCCGGAAAAGGCCAGAACCATGTTTTCGCCGATCGCCGCGGTATCGTTCTCTGACAGCGCCAGGAGTGCCGGTCCCATGGGTATCAGAGTCGCGACGAGGCCGAGGAGGGGGGTTACGCGAGAGCACAGGCGCAGCATTTCAAGGCGGTGCATGATCCACAGCTCAAGATCGTCGCTGTTGATGCCAGCCTGCCGCGCGTAGGTGCTCAGCTCGGTGCTGATCTGGTTGCGGTGCCGCCGCCAGGCTTCGCTGAGTAGTTCGCCGCTGGCATAAAGCGTGTACAGCAAGGCCAGCGCGATGATCACGAGAGCGGGGGTGAGAAAAATCGCGGATACCTGGTAGAGCACTGTCTCCAGATTGTGTGTCAATGTCATGGTGATTACGGCCTTTGGCTATTGCGTTTCGGGTCGATGGTTATGGATACAAGTCTGGCGGCGAATGGCTCCGCCGATAAAACTCAGGGCCAGTAGTGCCCAGGCGAGCCGCAGCATGGATTGGTCCGGTCGCTCTTGTGGCAAGGGCTCTACCGCCTGGAGTACCTGGCCTCGCACGGTCTGGGTTTCACCCGCACTGGCGTTACTGGCTTGCTGGGGAGCGCTGCCGGCATTGAGCATCATGCCGAAGCCCGCTGCCTGATCCTCGATAAACTCCACGGTTTTTTCATCGCCTTGCATGGCGCCGAGTTCGTTGACCAGCGTATCCCAGCGCTCGATAAGCTCTCGCCGCGTGGCTTCCGGTGCATCCCAGTAGCCCTTGCGGATGGCTTCTGCCATGCGTTCGATAAGCTGTGCCTGCGCGGTGGCGTTGTGTTCCTCGAACCATGCATTCAGACCCAGTTCACGCTGATCCATCACGTAGGTTTCGTGCATCGCCTGCCACTGGTCTTCACGTACCATGTTGGTGTCCATTACCTGCCAGCCGAAGAGATTGTTGACCACCTTCAGTATGGACACGGTGCCCGCATAGCCCTCGGCTTTCATTCCCTCTATCCACTGGGGGTTCTGGTATCGGGTACGCAGCTCGTTGCCCATAAAGGCGCTGGCGGCGGTGATTGCGGGAATTGCGCCGCGGTTGTCGCCAACATACAACGCCGGATTTTCGCCACTTACCGATTTCACCGCGGCGGAGAGGCCACCCAGGTATTCGAAGGGGTGATCGGTGGAGAGCAGCCCATGAAGGTTGGACGAGCGTGACATCAGTACCGCGTCCACACCCTCGAGCTGGGACTCCAGCAGGCCCAATGCCTGAACCGGGGTGCCCCAGTCGCGATGGCTGTAGATGTGTGACTGACTGTTGATAAAGGTATCCGCCACAATGGCCTCGTCTTCCCACTGGGTGGAGTTCATGGCGACGTCTGTCACGCCGCTGCCATAACTTCCGGGCGGATTGCTGAACAAACGCGCACTGGCGTACTGGCTGGCCAGTCCGGCGCTAAGTCCTTTCTCGCGCAGTGCCGCCGTTATCTTTTGGGTATTCGACGCCAGTGGGTTGCCGGGTTCTTCGCGCTCACTAAGGGTTTCGATAACCCGCGCCAGGCGTTTCATGATGCCGTCGAATTGATCCCTGTAGACACTGGTCACCTGGATAACGGTATCCACCCGTGGTCGCTGCAGCTCATCGGCGGGAATGATTTCCAGGCCGGTGACCCGTCCACCGCGATCCCACACCGGTCGCACGCCGAGGGCGTGCATGATCTGCGCCTCGGTCAGGCCCAAAGTGCGGATGGTTTCCGAAGACCACAGCGAAAAGGCCAACTTGTCAGGCCACTCGCCATCGTGATTGTCGCGGTAGTCCTGGACCAGCTGTGCATAGCTATGTTCGGCGGCCGCGTAGGCCTGGGGGCTGGGGATTTTCTCCGGGTCGATGGCGTACAGGTTGGTGCCGCTGGTGGTGTCGGGGTTGCGCACCGGGTCGCCACCGCCTCCGGGCATCACCAGCTCGCCGTCGAGGCCGGCGAGCAACGCTTCGATTTCCCGGGTGTCGAGCAGGCTTGCGTTACTCTCAACGGCGCGCTGCATCAGCGCCCGCAGCTCGGCGCTTTGCGCTTCCTGGGGCTGCTTCTCTCCGCTCAAATAGGGCAGCAGGTAGCGATAGGGCTCGCTGTCAAAGAGTGTTTCGAAGCTGTCGCCAAACAGTTCCTGTATGTCGCTGCCCAGCGCGCGGTAGTAGTCCTCGCCAAGCTGCTGCATCACGGTAGCGAAGCGGTAGCGCTCATCGGCGGCCTGACCGAAGCTGTGCAGTCCGATCGGCGTACTGGTCTGCGCAAGGCGGTGCAGGTGGTCATGAAGCTCGGGAACAAACACGGCGGGGGTCTGTGCGATCTGCTCGTCCGTCCAGCCCATGTCCTTGTGCAGCGCGAAGTGTTTTACCTGCTCCAGCATGCTTTGCAGCGTACTCTCGCGCAGGGCGCCATCCTCCAGCTGCAGGTACTGGTGCATCAGGTCGTGGATATCGAGCAGTTCGTCATAGAAGCCAGAGGGCGCGAAGGGCGGCGTCTGGTGGCTGATGGTGACAGCTCGCCCGCGGCGTTTGGCCTGCATGGCCTCGCCGATATTATCCTGAATATACGGGTAAAAAACCGGTATGGGGCCTACCGCCAGGTTGGGGTAATCGAAGGCCCACAATCCGCGGTCCTTGCCGGGAGTCCATTCCTGGGTGCCGTGGGTGCCCAGGTGAATGAAGGCATGCGCAGCGAATTCCTGGCGCAGGAATAGGTAAGTGGCCAAATAGAAGTGGCCGGGGGGCTCCAGCAGGTCGTGGGTGCTTTCCCCGAGTCGGTCCGCGCGGGGTGGCTGAGGCAGGTACAGCACGTTACCCAGCCGAGCCATGGGAATCACAAAGTGTGCTTCGCCCTCGATATCGCGCACGCTCCAATGCCGTGCCGGGTCTCCCCAGGCGGCCTGCAAATCTGTTGCCACGGATGCGGGCTGTTGCTGCAGCCACTGGCGATAGCGTTTGACTGGCAGTGTTCGCGCGAGCTGCTTTTCCAGCAGAACGTCCAGCTGTTCCGGGCGATAATAGGCCGATAGCAGCTGCTGCGCTGTATCGATAATGGTGCTTTCGCTCTGGGCTTCGACTGTGTAGCCTTTGGCGGCAAAGGCTGACAGGATGTTTTCGATACTGCGCGGCACATTGAGATTGGAGGCGGAGAGATTTTTCTCGCCGGCCGGACTGTTCCAGAACATCACTGCGACGCGCTTGTCGGCCGCTGCCGTGTCGCGGAGTCTGGCGCGGGCCATGAAGCCCTCTACAAGTAGTTGGACCTGTTCGGGCAGGGGCTTTGGCGAGCCGTTCTCGACGGCGCTCAGGGTCATCGGGTCTGACATGCCCCAGGTTTCAGGGATCACCATGAGCGTTGCCGCGGAGCTGGCCGGCAGACCCTGTGATGACGCGCGCCATGCGTCGCTGTCGCCATCCCGGTAGTTAAGCCCGGTCAGCAGTGGAATATTCAGTTGCCACAGTTCTTCCTTGAGCGCTTCGCCAACCATGTGGGTGGTGTTGAGCAGGGCGGCAGGGCGCGCCGGGGCAACGAGCTCCAGCAGTGCGTTTTCCCGTCTGCGATCACTCCAGAACACCAGTGGCGCCGCGCCGGCTGCCTCGAGTTTTCCGATCAGGAGGTCGTAGACGGCGGTTTCGCCATTGGAAATGCCGCTGTCGGACATGGCAATGGCAAACACCGGTGCATCGGCAGGCCAGCGGGCTTTGCCCTCTCCGTCCTTTGCGCCCTGTCCCCAGGCCTGGTATTCAGCCCAGCTGGCGAAGTACTCGGCGGCAGCCGGATGGTAGATGCCCTGTGCCGGTAGGGGTTTCGGCGCGGGGACGGCGGCGGTGGCTTTTCCCCGCTGCCAGGCGTCGATAAACTGCATCAGGTGCCGGAAGTTGTCTTCTCCGCCAGCCGCGTAGTACGCGGAAAGACTGCGGGCGGTAGCTTCGTCCAGCCCACCGCTCAAGGGCCGGCCACCGCCAACGGCAATCCAAGGCGTCGGGCCCGATTGCAGCGTTTCCTGGAGCGACTCCATGACCCGTGCACGGTCATTGCCCCGCGGGGTGTCCAGTATCACCAGTGCCGCGCCAGTGATAGCGCGGCGGGCTTCACTCGGCTCGGTGTCGACAGCGTGACTGCGGATATTTATCCCCAGTGGCTTCGCCAGGGACTGCAGCCAGTGAATCTTGCCAGGCAGCAAGAAGCTGGTGCTGACAATCACTACCCGGGGACTTTCACTACTGCCCTGTACCGCGCTTGCGCCGAGGGTGAATAGCAGCACAAGCCCCATGTACCTGAGACAACTGGTCACTACCGTATCGCCCTAGAGTGCGGCAGTGAAGCCGAGTCGGAATTCGCGCCCGGGCTCCGCCAGTGAATACAGATCGGATTCGTCAGCCAGGCGCTCATCGAAGATATTCTCAACACCCAGATACAGGGTGAGATACCTGCCGACGTCGACAGCTACGTCCAGGTGGTGCAGATCATAGCTTGGCATGTATTCGCCACCGCCGGCGTATTGCTTGCCGTTCAACTCTGAACGCCAGCGCACCTGGGTATTGGCCAGTGGCCGCCAGTTCAGGTTGAGGCGTGTCATGTACTCGGGACGATCCTGCAGGTCTTCGCCTGTTTCTTCGTCCTCGGTGTCCAGATAGGTGTAGTTAACGGCAAAACTCAGTGATTCCACCAGGTCGCCCTGTAGCGATATTTCGGCACCCAGAATGTTCGATTCTGCTAGGTTCTGATAGGCCCGGCGTTCGATACCCCGTTGCCCGCAGTTCGTGTAGCAGACGGACTGCACCAGGTCTTCGAGCTGGTTTTCGAACACGCGCAGTGACGCGAACCAGTGGGTGTTGTTGTAGTCCAGCCCGAGCTCGTAGCTCGAGGAGCGCTCCGGCTCCAGGTCGGGGTTGCCATCCACCCAGAAGCGGCCGCCGGCGGCCAGTACTTCATAACCGGGTGAAAGCTCGGTCAGGGAGGGCGCGCGGAAACCTTCTCCGTAGCCGCCTTTCAGCGCCCACGCCGCAGTGAGGTCGTACACCGCATACAGGCGGGGGTTGAATTCGCTGCCGTACTCTTCATGGTTGTCGACGCCCACGCCGGCGACCAGCTGCAGTGCTTCTGTTGGCTTCCACTCATCCTGTACGAAAAGTCCTTTGTGGGTGGCGGAGGCTTCAGCGTTGGCACTGACGAGGGTGTCTTCCAGTGTTTCTTCCCGGATCTGGCCGCCCAGGGTGAGCAGGTGTTGACTGCCAATTTTCGTGGCCCAGTGTCCGTCGACCACCTCGTCGGTTATGGTGCGCGGGCGGGTGGCCTCAACGCCATTGGTGCGCTGGTTGACCACTTCCAGTTCGGAGTAGTAGGCGTTGACCACGGCGTGGCTTTGCTCCCACTGGCCGCGGTAGCTCAGGGAAGCCTGCCGGCGGTCAATTTCGTCGCTGGAACGGTAGCTGCTGCGCGATGTGGCAACATCCCTGTCCCTTTCATCATCGTTGAAACCGTAACTGGCGTTCAGGTCGTGACCTTCGGCGGGGCTCCAGTAGAGAGTGCCTTTGGCGGCCTTGGAGTCGCGCTCTTCGATTTCCGACGATCCAGGGTTGTCGATGTCTTCCAGATTGTCACGGTTGAAGGTTTGAGCGGAGAGATTGAAGCCCAGGGTTTCGCCGGCAAGAGGGCCGCTGAGATAAATCGAGGTTTTGTTGCTGTCGCCCCCCGCAGAGCCCTCCAGCCGGGTTGCGGTGCTGTTCAGCTCGGCGATGAATTCAGTGCCGGGTTTGCGGGTGATCACGTTGATAACACCCCCGAGGGCATCCGCGCCATACAGTGAAGACATGGGGCCGCGGACCACTTCGACCCGCTCGATGGCCGAGTCGGGAAGCCAGCTGAGCTCGTAGTCCGAGTGCGCGACAACACTGTTACTGGAGCTGATTCGGCGGCCGTCGATCAGGTACAGGGTGTGTTCAACGGGCATGCCGCGAATACTGATACCCTGCCGGGTCTGTCCCACGGAATTGATATTGAGTCCCACTTCAGAACTTAGTGCGTCGGCCAGATCGTCGGCGTTGCGCATTCTGAGCTCTTCTCCGGTCACGACACTGATACTCGCGGGAGCGTCGAGCAGGCGGGTTTCATGTCGACTCGCGGTTACCACAATGGTCTCGAGGCGCGAATAGTCTATTTCCGCTGCTTGAGCGGCCATTGTCAGCACGGGCAGTGCCGCCACGGAAAACAAAGTAGCTGAAGTGGGTTTCATAGCGAGGCCTGTAGGGAAACTTGAACCGTATTGAGGGTTGGTATTGTCGTTAAAGGCGTTGCTTGCCGCCGCCCGCAGAAGGACTGGGGCTACGAACGGCCACAAAGTTATATAATGATATAACATAACCTAAATAGCGGTCAATGTAGCCCTGGGCTTGACCTGGCTTGCCGGCTGGCTCCTTTGTGGGCTATTCAGAAAACAGCGGTGATGCTATCCGTTTCGCCTCATGGCGCGTTAGCCCCATTCAGCAACGCCAGCTCCCGGGCGCACAGTCCCCGACTCTGGCCGGGGGCGAGGGTCCTATCCAATTCCACGTCGCCAATCGCCACGCGATGCAGTTTCAACACCCGGTTTCGAAACCGGCCGAACATACGCTTGATCTGGTGGTACCGGCCCTCGGTCAACTCAACTTCCGCCTCGAAGTCCGACAGGATTCTAAGGGCTGCCGGTCGCGTGGTGATGCCCTCAAAGCTGAAGTACATTCCCTGGGCAAAAGCGTCGATGTACTCGGTTGTTAATGGATTGGCGACGACTACGCGGTATCGCTTGGTGATGCGTTGCTCGGGCGACGATAGCCAACGGGACCAGCGACCGTCATTGGTCAAAAGGAGCAACCCGGTGGAATTAAGGTCCAGGCGGCCGGCAATGTGCAATTCCGCGGCACTATTTTCACCCAGCAGTTCAACCACAGTGCGGTGTTGCGGATCCCGTGTGGCGCTGATCACGCCCGCGGGTTTGTTCATCATCAGGTAGATTGGTGTTTTATCCTGCAATACCTGCCCGTCAAGGGTGACGCAGGTAAACTGATTGATCACCTGGTTAATTGCACGGGCCGGCTCTCCGTCAACAACGATACGGCCGCGGGCGAGCAGTGTGCGGACGTCCCGTCGATTGATACCGACCTGCTGGCTAATAAACCGATCCAGTCTGGCACGTTTTGATCGACCTGCACCGCTCATATGATCTCCGGGTTCAAGGCATGGCACGCAGCGGGTAATGCCGGTTCGCCTCGCCACGCCACTCCAGCGCCCCCGCCTTCTTTGCGCGATTTCCGGCCGCGATGCTCGGCTGAACAGACGTCGGCCTCGAGCTTTGGCCTGGCAGCGTCATGCTGATAAATCGCAGGTCAGCGAGTATGATAAGGGAGCCGGTGATTTTATGTCGGTTTATCGACAATAAATTACACAGTGCAGGAGATCCTGTTGTGCGCATTATTCCCCAGATGCACGATTTCGTCAGCGGGCTTCCCGCCGAGGGCAGGGAGGCGTTCGAGCGCCTGAGTACATTGATATCCGTTGCCGCTGGCTCGCCGGTGTATCGGCAGGGCGATGAATCGAACGAGGTATACCAGCTCGTGGAGGGCGCTGTCCGGCTTTGCAATGTTACCGAGGAGGGCAGGGAAGTCGTCACCGCCGAGTTCCAGGCGGGGGACTGCATCGGTGAAATGGGTATGGTCGACAACTTGCCGCGGGTGAGTTATGCCATTGCCTCCAGGGACTCCGTGTTGAGGGTGCTCTCAAGAAAGCACTTCGAAGAGCTCACGTTGCAGTTTCCGGAGTTGAAGGATCTTTTGCTTCTCACACTCTGCCGCCGCCTGCGCGCGCTGTACGCCCTGCACGAGGAAATCAGCCTGTCGCTACACCAGCGGGTGGCGAGGGCGGTGCTTCGGCTCGCCTACACCCACGGTTGCAACGAGGGCGAGGGGCGGCTCTATATCAAACTTTCGCAGGAAGACCTGGGCTGCATGCTGGGGGCAACGCGGCAGAGCATCAACAAAGAGCTTCAGGTACTGAAACGCGCCGGTGTGCTGACCCTGGAATACGGTCGGATCTATGTGACCGACCTCGCTTCCCTGGAGCAAGGCTATGAATACCTGACCGGCATGGAGCAGATCACCGCCACATACGGGAAGCGCCAGGAGGAGACATAAACGGGAAAGGCCGCGGCATGTGCAAGCAATGCCGCGGATTGGCGGAGCAGGCTCTGGCCAGCCGGCCCGAGGCCGGTTGCGGGCGCGCGACTATCGTTCGCTCTGCCGAATGCCATTGTAGTCGGCGCCGGCCTTCTGTCGCTCAATGAGCTGCTCGCGCCAGTGGTGACTGCGCTGGATGATGTACTGGCGTATGCTTTCCACCTGTTCCGGTTCGAGGATGCCGGCAAAGGCCGGCATTCCCCTGTTGGCGCGCAGGCCGTAAATGATGGGCAGGAACTCGTCGTGGCTGTCCTGCGAGAGATAGCGCAGGTCGGGTATGATATCCGCGCTGATCGCCGACAGGCCATGGCATACGCCGCAGTGTTTGGCGAACAGGTCCTCGCCCTCGGCAAGTGTGTCCGCATCGGCGTTCAGTGGCGGCGGCGAGGGCAGGGTGATTTCACGCCGACGCACCGGCGGCATTGGCGCCTTCCCGCCCAGCTTGAACACGTAGAGCCTTGAGTCGGGGACTACCCGTGTCCGGTGGGCCAGCGCGCCAAAAGTGATCGGGAAGGCGCCGCCCCAGCCCACGTTGAAGGCCACGTATTGCACGCCATCCACCCGGTAGGTGATGGGCGCGGCGACCACGCCACTGGAAACGGCCTGTTCCCACAATTTGTCACCACTGTCCGCCGCATAGGCCAGGATCCTGCCATCCGCCGTACCCTGGAATACCAGGTTCCCGGCGGTAGTCAGCGTGCCGCCGTTGGCGATATGTTCGTAGGGTTGGCTCCAGCGCTCTTCTTGCTCGACAGGGTCCCATGCCAGCAGCTTGCCGCGGTAGACCTCGGCGAGCTGCTCAATGGCCTCGAGTGTTTCCGGCACTTTGGGCACCACCAGGCCGAGATTGGGCACGCCGGGGCGGGTGGGCGGTGCTTCTTCGAGTGGCTCGAAGTACTCCATGGTTACCTGTTGCGGGATGTAGACCAGCCCGGTTTCAGGGTTGTAGCTCATCGGATACCAGTTGTGGGCGCCCTGGGACCCGGGGAAGATGATCCGGGGCTCGTCCGTCGTCCAGTAGTCCGCCACCTCCCAGTTTACAATGGGGCGGCCGGTCTCCGGATCGATCTTCCTGGCCCAGTTGACCTCGCCGAACTTTTCGGCGGACAGAAACTCACCGGTGGCGGCGTCCAGTACATAGAAGAAGCCGTTCTTGGGTGCCTGCATGACTACGCGGCGCGGTTTGCCGCCGATAGGTAGCGTGGTAACTATGATGTGCTGGGTGGCGGTATAGTCCCATGCATCGCCCGGTGTCGTCTGGTAGTGCCACACGTATTCGCCGTCCCCGGGCCTCAGGGCCACGATGGAAGAGACGAACAGGTTGTCGCCCTTGCCGGCGGTGCGCAGTTCGGGATTCCAGTAAGAGGCGTTGCCAACGCCGATATAGAGCAGGTCCAGTTCCGGGTCGTAGGCCATGGAATCCCAGACCGTGCCGCCGCCGCCCTGTTTCCAGTACTGGTCGCCGTGCCAGGTCTTGCGAATCATGGTGATGGTCCCGGTTTCATCGCCCTTGGCCGGGTCGCCGGGCACGGTGAAGAAACGCCAGGCCTGCTCGCCGGTTTCGGCGTCGTAGGCGGTCACGTAGCCTCTTACCCCGAATTCGGCGCCGCCGTTGCCAATGATGACCTTGCCCTTGACCACGCGGGGCGCGCCGGTGATCGTATAGTTGCGATCCGGGGCGATCAGGGTGTTGACCGACCACTCCAGTTCCCCCGTGGCGGCGTCGAGCGCCTCCAGGCGACCGTCGTACACCCCGATAAAGACCTTGTCGCCCCACACCGCCACGCCCCGGTTGGCGGCGTCACAGCAGCCGCGGCCCTGGATGCCCCGCCATACCTTGGGATCGTAACGCCAGAGCTCCTCGCCCGTCGTCGCATCCAGCGCGTACACCATACTGTAGGCGCCCGTGGTGTACATGACGCCATCGACGACAATCGGTGTCGCTTCGACAACCCGGTCGAGCTCGTATTTGTAGTCCCAGGCGAGGCCGAGCTCGGACGCGTTGCTGTCGTTGACCTGGGACAGGGGAGAATAGCGCTCCTCGCCGTAGGTACGTCCGTGGCTCATCCAGTTACCGGGCTCGGCGTCCGCGGCGACGATACGCTTGCCGGTGATGGGTTTCGCAAGAGCGCCGGGTGCAATGCCCAGCGCCAACAGCAGTAGCAGGGTGCGATAGATGGGTACGTTCATTATTTTAATCAGCCGTTCGATCGTCAGTGAAAATTGCCCGCCTGGGGTCGACTCAGTCTAGTACACGGACTGCTTGCTTTCCTCGTCCGGCGCCCCGGCCAGCCCTTTGCGCGCCGTGGCGATGGCCTGCTCGGCGCCGGTGCGCAGGAAACTGATGTCGGTACCCGCCGAGGCAAAGTCGAAACCCTGTTCGAAGCTGCTCGCGGCCATCTCCGCGGAGTAGCCGAACATGCCCGCGGCAATGCCGTTGCTCCGGCAAGCCGCGAGAATACGCGCCACGCCATCCTTGAAACGGGGCGATGCGAAATCGCCGGGGGCGATACCCAGCCCGTAGCACAGGTCCATGGGGCCGACAAAAAGGCCGTCGATGCCCGGCGTGGCGGCGATGTCCTTGACATTGGCCAGACCCTCCTCGGTCTCGATCATCGCAATGCAGGCGATTTCGCCGTTGGCCGTGGCCAGGTATTCGAATCCCTCGAGCATGGCGTCACGCATGGGGCCGCAGGAGCGGCAACCCAGGGGCGGGTAGCGGCAGGCCCTGGCGGCGGCGAGCGCGTCCCCGGCGGAGTTGACCATGGGGACAATGACCCCGTGTGCCCCGGCATCGAGCGCCCGGCCGATCTGGTCGGGCTGGTTGGCCGCCACGCGCACCAGCGGCGTGACCGGGAGCCCGCAGACGGCCGGCAGCAGCCGCAGCAGGTCCGAGTAGTCCATCAGGCCGTGCTGCAGGTCAAAGCAGATCCAGTCGATGGGCATGCGGCAGAGGGTTTCGGCGATATGGATGTCGGGCAGATTGGACCAGGCGCCAGTTGACGCCTCTCCGTTGCGCCATTTGTCGAGGGCGAGGTTTTTCATAAAGCGTGGTCTCCCGCGCGAGCTGCGTGAGTCAGGTGAAAGACAGGCGGATGTCGCCGAAACCGTTGTCGAACCGCGCCACCACGTCGTCGCCGGCCTCGACCGGCAGCGCGCGCAGGAACGAGCCGGACAGGATCACGTCGCCGGGCTCGAAGGTGATGTCGAAATCGGCCAGTTTGTTTGCCAGCCAGGCGACGGCGGTCAACGGGTTCCCCAGCACCTCGGCGGCACAGCCGGACTCCCGGGGCACATCGTTGATGAGCAGGTCGCCGCGCACGCTGCGGATGTCGATATCCTCGAGTTTTCGCGGGTTGCCGCCGAGCACCACGCCCCCCACCGCCGCGAGGTCGGCGATGGTGTCCCTGACATCCATGCCCGGCCCCGGCGCTACCCGGAAGTCGACGATTTCGATGGCGGGCAACACGAAGTCCGTGGCGCGTATTACCTCCGCCACATTGACACCGGGCCCGGACAGCCTGTGCTTCATGACGAAGGCCATTTCGATTTCCACCAGCGGGCTGGCCCAATCCGCCCGTGGGGTCGAACTGCTTTCCGGCAGGAACATGTGGTCCAGAATGGCGCTGTAGTCGGGTTCGCTGGTGCCGGCCATTTCCTGCATGGCCTTGGAGGTCAAGCCGATCTTGTAGCCTTTTACCCTGCGCCCGGCATCCTTGAAGAAACCGACGACCCGCTCCTGTATCCGGTAGGCGTCTTCCATCTCCATATCCGGATAGGTGGTGTTCAGCAGGGGAAGCTGCCCGCCCTGCTGAAAGCAGCGGTAGATGCCGCTGGCGATTTCGCCGCGTATTTGTTCGGTGAGCATGCGACCTCCTTGCCCCCTTGCGGGAGTACTGTGAAAGCGGCCTCGATTCTAGTGCCGGGAACGCCCGCGCACTGTCACAAAAGCGACACTCCCCGGGGACTGGCAGGGGATATACGTCCGAGCCACTTGCGCCGCGATTGCCGCGGTGGGTTTAGTGGGGGAGTGCCCGTCATCGATCAATCCGCCTTGTTCGCCAGCGTCCTTCGCGGCCGCAGCCGCAGTACCCCGGTCGCAATGGCGGTGCCAAGCAAGGTTACGAACATGCCGGCGAGTACTTGCAGTGAAAGGCTTTCCCCCAGCAGTATCATGCCCCAGGCCAGGGCGCTCACCGGCACCAGCATGGTGACCGTGGAGGCCGCCGTGGCGCCAGCGCTGGATAGCAGCTGAAAGTATAGCAGCAGCGCGCCGGCGGTACTCAGGGCCGCCAGGCCCACGGCCGCGCCCCAGGCGGTGTCGCTGACTGGCGTGGCGGGCCAAAGCAGCAGGGTCGGTAGTAGCAATACAGCGGCCGCCGCGGCACTGCTGCCGGCTGCCAGTACCCGGCTCGGCAGGTGGGACAGGCGGGTGCGCGAGTAGTTGCCGCCGACCCCGTAGCACAGCGTGGCGCCGAGCGCGGCAAGGATGAACCAGCCGTCGCCGCCAGAGGAAAAATCCAGGCGTCCCAGGGACAATAGCGCCACGCCAGCCAGGGCCAGGGTGAGCCCGATGACTTGCTGGCGCAGGATTGGCGTGGCGAAAAAGGCCGCGCCGATGAGCGCCGTGGCAATGGGGGTCGCGGCGTTGATCAACGAGGTAAAGCCCGCATCCAGGCGGACGGTAGCCAGGGCGAGTAACGAGTACGGCAGCGCGGCGGTGGTAAGCCCGAGCACGATGAGCGGCCCGAGGTTGGCCCGCAGCAGGCGCAGGTGGCGGCGGTTGGCCAGCAGCGGCAGCAAAAGTAGCGCGCCGAGCCCCATGCGCAGGCCAATGAGGGCCACCGGTCCAAACTCCGGTGCCGCCACGCGCATAAAAATGAACGAGAAACCCCACAGCGACGATAGCAGCAGGAGCCGCGCTGTATCGGCCGGCGACATCTTCGACATGATCCGTGTTAACTCTCGCTTTGAGGTTACGTTGGGGTTAAACGTGTGGCCTTCGCCGTGGACGGCGCCGCGGGGGCCGAAACACTGCGGTCCTGCCCGCAACCAGACAGCGCCGGGGTGCGCGCAGTGTATCCCTTTAAAGGACTGCGTCAACCGTGGCGCGTTGGAGCAATATGCGCGATTACGCCTGCCTGTTTCGTCCGGCTAGCGCTAAACCTGGTGATTATCTGATCGAAAGGTCTGTCGGGGGCTCGCCGCGAGCAGGCAGTTGGCCATGTCGCGGCGACCCGTGTGAAGCAGCGGATGAGGGGGACTGTACTTGCTCAGCGCCCGTGCCGGAAGTGTATTCCCGTCAGCGCGGCCGCGGCCAGCATCATCGACAGGATAATTGCCGCCCACTGCGGCAGGGTGGGAATGGGCGCCGTCGCGGTCGGCGCGGTGCTCAAAACTCCGGGGCCGCCCGGGTCGGTGATGGTCGTTGAGTCGGCATCGAAATCGTATGGGCCGCCCTCGGTCAGCGGGAACACAATGCGGGTCTTGTTGCCCACGCGCGTGATACCGGTGGCGATATTGGCCCAGTCGCCGGAGGTGTTTTTCTTCCAGTAGCCATTGATTTCCGCGTTGAACGGCACGTACAGCGTGACTTGCTTGGTCGCGCCAGGCGCAACGTTGGTTATCGTGAAGCTGAACAGGCCGTATGGGAAGGTAACATTGGGCGGTGCGTCCCCGGGTACCGGCTGTGATGAGACATTCGCAAGCGGCGAAGTTTCACCGCTGATGGCGATGGTCGCCACCTCCTCTCCAACCGCAGTGCCGAAGGATGCCACGTGGTTCTGCCGCTTGTCCGGGATGCCGTCGCCATTGCCATCGCCGAAGCCGCCGCCACTGGGGTTGGGCACGCTGTCCTCGCCGCTGGGGTCGATACCGTCGGTGTCGCCGAACTCGTAGGCGCCAACATCAACCTGCGTGCCCAGAATGCGCGCAAAACCGGTGCCGCGCTGGTCCGTCGCCAGGCCGCCGACAAGAGCGTTATTGCCGGCGTCAATCGCCGCGCTGAGGTCGGCCAGCGCGTGCGTGGGGGTCCGCCCGCCATTGTCGGCTAGCGCCGTGATCAATGGCCCGGTGCTGGCGCTGACGGTGCAGCTGGCGTCGTCCGCGACGGTCGCCTGGTGCGTCATTGGGCCACCGCAGTTGTTGCCGTCGACCTGTTCGGCCAGCAGTGTGTTGTTCAGGTTTATCGTGCCGATACCCAGCCGGTAAATGCCGCTTCCCTGGCCCGCGTTCTCGTGCGACGGCGCCTGTGTGCCCGCATTGTAGGCCACGGTGACCTGGGTTGCATCGAGTGTTCCCCCGCGAACGAACACGCCGCCGCCCAGACCGTCTGACGTGTTCCCGCTGAGCGTGCTGTTGCGCAGCGCGGTGGACCCACTGCCGCCATTGTCCAAGCCGCCTCCCGCGCCAGTGCTGCTGCTTCCCTCGATCAGTGAACGCTCGAGCGTCAGTGTGCCACGGTTGACGAGCGCGCCGCCCGCTGCCTGCGAATGTGTGTTGCGAATCGTGCTCTCGCGCAGCGTCAGGCTGCCGTCATTGTGGATGGCGCCCCCCGAATGGCGGGATTCGCTGTTTTCAATGACCACCCCTTCGAGTACCGCTTGTCCGGTATTGTGAATGGAGCCGCCCGGACCTAAGGTGTTCCTGCTGTTGTCGATCACCACGTCATTTAGCGTCAACTGACCGTGATTCCAGATCGTGGCGCCCGCGTGACCTGACGTGAGGGACCCGTTGCGCAATGTGGCATCGCGGATCTCGAGGTGGCCCCCGGGATTCACCACGAACAGGCGGAAAGCGCTGGCTGCGAGATCCCGTTCAATGATCGAGCCACTGCCGTCGATTGTGACCGTCGACCGAATCCAAGGCAGGGCGGTTTGAGGGAAAGATACCGGGCCGGTCAGCGTGTACGTGGCGTTCGCCGACAACTCGATGACATCCGCGCCGCTGTCGCCGGCCGCACAGTCGCCTCCGGAAACATCCGTGCCATTGAGGTTTTCGGCGTTGTCGACGGCCTCGAGCAGCGAACATTTACCGTTTACCGACCTGGCGACCTCTCCGGGCTCGACCTGGATCACTGCCGCGTGCGCCGGCAGCGCAAGCAGGGCCGCGGTCAGCGCGACAAGTTTGAAATTATTATTCATAGGAGGCCTCTTTCGGGTTCGGACGGTGGGTAGAATTCGTTGTGCAGGACTTGGGCTTTGGCATTGTCGTCGGCGGAGGTTCCCTGGCCGTGGCCCGCGGGAGACGCCTCATGACGGCGATAGTTCGCCAGGACGTACAGTGTGCCAAACAGGGACAACAGCAGGGGCACCTGGACCAGGTTGACCTTGCCCTCGGTAGCGCCGCCGGATACCAGCCACGCCAAAATAAACAGTAGAGCCTCGACGCACAGCAGGGCGGTGCACTGCCAGCGGAATGAGAACCTCCCGCCCGCTTGCTGTTCGCCGCGATTCTTGGCGGTCACTTCGAAGGGCGTGTTGGGCGCGATGAGCGCCCTGAACAGTGACAGGCAGTAGAGTGGGCCGAGAAAAAGGTTCATCACCGCGTTTTCAACAAGATGGGTGCGGCGTTCCGGCTGAATGAAAAATTGCCGCTCCCAGAGATGGTTGCCCATCAATGCCGCCAAGATGAAAGCGACTAGCCCCGCCAGCATCACGGGGCCAATCTCGAGGGTCACACCGACCAGGAGCATCAGTAACAACAGGGTCTTGCCGAGCACGAAGAATGTGCCCCAGATGTAGTAATTGAGCAGCATGAAGCCGAACAGGCGCTCCTTGTTCGAGTAGTGGCGCCATTGCTTCGGAAAATAGCGGAACAACAAGTCCAGTCCGCCGGACGCCCAGCGCCGCTGCTGGCCGAGAAACGCGTTCCAGGTCGAGGGTAGTTCGCCCACCGCTATGACCGTATCGATGTAGATGCCGCGCAGGCCCAGGGCGCGCAGGCGCAGCATTATCAGATAGTCCTCGGTCAAGTGCACCGGGTAGTACCCCCCGAGAGCGTCGAGGGCCGTTCGCCGGAAGGTGGTATGGGCGCCGACGATGACAGGCATGCCCAGCCCGAAGTAGCTGCGATGCAAGAGGCCGAAAAAGGTGTCGCGCTCGTGGCTGGCCGCGCGGGTGATGAAATTCTCTTCCCGGTTGCGGAATACTTCGGGCCCCTGTACGAAGGCGACATCGGGGTCGCCGAAGCAGGGTAGTACCGCGCGGTAAAAATCCGGCTCGGGAAAGTGATCCAGGTCGATAAAGGTGACCAGGTCGTATCGGGAGGAGCGCGTCGCGTCAAGCCACGCGTTGATGTTGCCGCCCTTTTGTCGCGCCTGGAAGGTCCTGAAGTGCCTTCCTTTCGGCGCTTCGTTGTAGCGTGCCACACCGTGCCTGGTGAAATGGAAGAACCGGGTCCCGCTGTCGCGGTAGCGCTGATTAAATTCCGCAACCAGTTTACGCACCCGTGGGTCGTCTTCCTCGTCGAGGACCCAGTGGTCGAGCATGCAGCCGTTGCTGGATACCGCGGCCATGGCCGCCAGCTTCTGTTCGAGCAAGGAGAATTCCCGGCTTGGCACGATGGTCGTGGCCATCGCGATACGAAGGCCCTCCGGCGAGGGCATGCCATCGATTACGGCCCGCCGCATCGCCAGCGTTCGGAACAGATGCAGCCCTTGAAACAGAACCTGAAAGCCGCAAATTGTAGCGATCAGCACCGTGACCGTGGCGGGGGCGACAAAACGTGGCAGCAGCATCCCGAGGAGGGTCGCCGTGATCCAAAGCAAACCCGCCAGTATCGCGCATTGCAATACTACAAAGATCGCGCGTTGCGATACGCTGCCAACGGGCCTGGTGGGCACTGCCATAGGTCTTTCGCGGGGTCGCGAAGCGGCGTTCGACCTCGAATTCGTCCTTGAATGTGAATGCATATAAGGGGGCCAGTTATTATGCAAAAATTATAAAAGGCCGCTTAATGGTGAGTCAATGCTAGAAAATCCGTTTGGCTTGTAATCATGGGGGGGGGAGCTGTTCTTCCCGGCGGGCTCATTCGTTGCCGCCGTCGTGATTCATACCGGCAAATGCGCGCAATGGGGCGTGCTTGTACCTGGCCGGCAACTGGCCCCGGCCAGCCCTGACATTCGACGTCTGACTATTGGATACCGCGTTCCAGGTGTCACGGCCAGTGTGTCCGTGCCGGCAGCCGTCCACTGTCAGCCCTTCCGCTGTGGCTACTTTCCGTCCAGTGGCGGATGAGCATGTTTTTCGAGGGTGTCCCGACAATGATCAATGCTGCCGGCGGCGCGGTCGTACAGACCCTTCCACAGCAGCGACAGGCCTCCGGTGGCCACCGCGGCGCCGCCGGTAAGCAGGGTGCTCGATTCGTTCATGCCCACCCTGGGCTTCGATAGCGTGCCCTTGAGCGAGACGAAGGGCGTGACAAACATATCGGCGCTGACCCCGACCCCCGAACGCGGCCGGGTATTGAACTCGATATCGATCGCTTCGGTTTTCAGGTCGATCGAGCCGCCCGCGATGACCTGCAGTTTCTCCGACTGAAACGCCAGGGGATCCAGCAGGGCCTCTCCGCCTTCGATCGTTGCCGCCGCGACGCCGCACTCGAAGGCCATGTGCGTCTGGGTCCTGGCAAAGGGGTCGAGGGCCGACACCAGTTGCGCCAGCAGGTCGCCCGAGAATTTCTCCACCACACTGTTGTTCAACTGGCCAGGCCCAAGGGTGAGCAGTAGTTTGCCGTCGCTGGCGGCGGCCAGCTCCCGGGGGCTGGAGCCGGAGGCGGCCAGGTCGAGCGTCAGGTTGAGAGCGGGGATGTCGTTTACCCGCTCGACGTTGCCCGAGGCGACATTGATGCGCAGGTCCCTGAGGCGGTTTTGCAGGGTCAGCTCGGCGCGATTGCCGGAGGTCTCGAGCACGAGGGAATTGCGCCCGAGCCCGCCAGCGGGGCCCTCGAAGGCTGCCTGTGCCTCGAGCCTGCCGGCATGCAGTCCGGCGCTGAGGTCCATTGCCGCCAGGGTCACCAGGGGCGTTGCCAGCTCGTCGATGGCCCAGTGAAAATCGGCGGTATTTTTCTGTAGCATCGAGAAGGGCAGCGGCTTCCCGGTGAATACGTAGCGCGGTGCCGACGATTCGCCGGCGGCGGTATCAGGTGCTTCCTCCGGGGCTTTGCCCCCGGTATCGGGGCGAGTCTTGTCGTGCGCGGACAGTTGCGACAGGTCGATGCGCCGGGACTGAAGCTGAATGTCGACCGATCCCCGCTCGCCCCGGCCAATCCGCACCGTACCCGTCAAGTCGCTGTCGCCGAGTCGGGCTTCCAAGGGGGCGATGCTGAGTTCGCCCTCGCGTAGCGCCAGTGTCGCCGCGACGGTAAAGGGGAGGGGGGGCAGGGTGTCGAGCAGCTCCGCGGCCGCGGCGGCATTGGCCTCAAGGCTCAATGAAGAGCCCCCATTCGAGTCGCCGAGATGGCCTGTAGCCGTGATCCGTGATTGTCCGGTGGTGGCCGAGAACTCGCGGATATCCAGGGCGTTTTTTTCCAGTATCAGGGTCGAGGACCACGTTAGCGGGGCGGCGGGTAGGCCCTGAATATCGAACAGGGCGCCCGCCTGGGCCAGCGTGGAGATACTACCGTCGATTGCGAGGCTGTCGCCGGAGCGCCTGGCTTCGCTATCGAGGGTAATGGCGCCGAGGCGGCCCTCGATATCGATGTCCGCCCGCTGGGCCTCGCCCCGGCCGTGGACAGCGAGTTGCAATGGCCCGGGAACGGTCAGCGGGACCGCGAGGCGATCCATCAGCGGCTGGAGACCATCCATCCGCAGGTCCAGTGACATCCGTGCCGGGGAGTCGCTTGCGGGGGGTGTCCGCGTGCCCTCCACGGCCAGCCGGCTTTCCCCCAGTACCAGGGCGAGTTCGTAGCGAACAGCGTCGGTTTGTACCACCCCGTCTCGTGTGTCGACCTGGCCGGATACGGTCAGTGGCATGTCAAGCGCTGTCCCCCGGCCCTCGACACGCAATCGATCGGCGTCGGTGTTGACCAGTGAGAGATCGCGGATCATCGCGGATTGCGTCTCGCTATCCGGCCCGGGGTACCTCAGCCTGAGGTTGCTCAATTGCGCCCGCTGAAGGATCACGGCGAGGTCGCCATTGCCACTGTCACGGCTGGGCGGATCCGGTGCTTCCTCCGGATCCGGCGTTGCAAGTGCCCAGTTCGTCTCGCCCGTGGGCCCGGTTTCCACCAGCAGGTCAAGGTCGCGCAAATGTAGCTCGCGGATATCCAGTGGCCCCAGGAGTAGCGATCCGGGGCGGATTTTGACGGCGAACTGTCCGAGGCGGGCCATGGGCTCCCCGGAGGCCCATTCGGCGTTGGCCAGCTGGAGACCGCCCACCGAAAGGAACAATTCCGGCCAGAGCTTCAGTTCAAGTTCGCCCTCGATGCGAAAGGGGCGGCCGGTCGCTTGGCTGACCAGGGATTCGAGGCGCGGACGCTGGGTATTGAGATCGCCGTATTGAAGGTACAGCAACAGTCCGGCGATGGCGGTAATCAGCAGTGCCAGCACCAGTCCAGCGAGGATGGCCGCGGTGTTGAGGATGGTCCGTGGCATTGTGGCGAGCTCCGCAGTGGGTTAACCCAGTTATAGCAGGCTGGCGTGAAACCGCGATAGATCCTCGCCGCGGCGCCGCTTGCAAGGCGTCACCGCAAAAGCCCACTCGCTTGCGGTTCAGCGCCAGCGCCGCGTATTGCGGCTCAGCGCAGGGCGTGACATTTGTCACTTGTCTCCCCGATGGCTTGTGTATGAAAGTGGCGGATTGTTTTGAAAACGGACCGCGGCGCCAGCCCCTGGCTGTTTTTTGAACACCTCGAATTTTGTCCGGGTTTTGTCGACTTCCAAATGCTTTATCGATCCCTCATGTCGATGGCGGAATGGCCCCGGTTTGTCTTTGATCAAGGAGTACGATTTTGGATATCAAGCAGCTGGTTTCGGCCCTGTTGATGGCCGGCTTGCTCAGTGCCTGTGGCTCTGGCTCCAGTTCGGGCTCTGGTAGTGATTCCCCCCCTGTCGACAAGCCGGTCCACCCGCCACCGGAGCTGTCCGGTGATGAGCCGCTGCCACCGGCGAACGGCGACCTGCTGGATATCGCGATAGCACCGCCGGCAGCGGATGTCAGGGTGGGCTTCGAACTGGCGGAGGCCTACCAGTCCCAGGTGACCGATCTGGCGGTGAATGGCGATGGCCTGTGGTGCCACGTCCAGCGATTGACGGGGCAGGACGGGCCCCGGCTGCACACCACCCGGGATTGGCAGCCGGGTTGGGCGCAAAGCCTGCGATGCCACGTGGACGCCCAGGAGGTGTTCAGCTACCGGCCGGATCCCGGTGCGGTGATTGTCGATATGGCGATGCAGGACAGCAGCCGGGTACTGCTGCTGGAAGCGATACCCAGTGATTTTACCGGCGGCAGCCCCGTGGACGGCAACTGGTTCGAGCTGCGCCTTACCCAACTGGATGGGGCCGGCAACGCGCTTCAGCGACGCTGGCTGGAAGATGTACCTGCCGCCAACGAGCTGTTCTACTACAGCTACGAGCCCAACAGTGACGAACCCACGCGCACGGTGGCGGAGGACCTGAGCCATAACGGCCGGCCTCAGCTTTCCGTCAATCAGCTCGCCCGCCTGCAGGTACATGAAGGTGTGCCCTTCCTGCTGGCGCACACCTATGGCGTAAAGGTGTACCGCTTTCATGACGATCTCACCGTGGCCTGGGATCGTCAGGTAATGCCCGCCTATCGCTGGTTGTGGAGCGGGGAGCTCACCAATACCAGCCGGATGGCGATTCGCGACGACGGTGCCGTCGCGGTGGCGTTCGAGCTGTTCGACGATGACGTCGCGATTTACAGCGCTCATTTCGAGCAGCCGCTGGAAGATGTGAACGAAGGCTCCGATGTGGGTGTCGCCGTGATCGCCGGCAATGGGGCGCCGCTGGGCATCTTCATGGCTGGCCTGCGGGGCCACAGTGAAAGCCTGGAGGGCATGTTCTGGCGCTCGGGCGATCTTTTACTGACGGGCTCCACGCGTTACGAGAAAGCCGGCGCGGCGGGTGGCACCACCGAGTGGGACAGCTACCTGGCCTGGATCGACGGTGACAGCGGTGAAACCACCCACTCCCAGCTCTACCATGTGCACGACGAGGACATGGTGCGCGATGCCGTGCTGACCGACGGCGGCCGCCTGCTGCTCGCCGGTGAATCCGGCTATCGCCAGGCGGATACCCACAGCCAGGTCAGCTACGGCTACGGGGTGATCTACGAGGTGACCGACACGGGTGAGGTGTTGCCCCTGATGAAACTGGACACACCGAGAAACTCCACGGTGAACGGTATCCAGGTGGTCGGCGACACACTCTACTACCGTTACGATTTCGACGGTTTCATCACCCATACCTGCGATCAGGATCAATCCCTCTGCTGGATCAAGTCCGGAGTGAGTAACATGGCCCTGGATGAATTGGGGCGGTAATGCGCCAAAACAGCGCCTATGGCGAAATGGTTGGGCGGGCGGTACGCAGCGCGAACAGGGGCCTGGAGTATGCATTCTGTTGTTCCTGCTGAAGCTCGCCGGTTACCGGTTACCGGTTACCGGTTACCGGTTACCGGAGGCCTGGCCGTCAAAGGCACCGTGCCGCCATTGATCCGATACGCGATCAAGCGGCCCCGCGATTCACATTGAGTTTACTCCGGCTGTCCTAAGCTCTGCCTATCAACTCAGGGCAAACAAGGGACTCCACAATGTTCACTGCAAAGATACGCCATTACCTCGCCGGGCTGATGCTCGCAGTCAGCACGATGACGTCTGTCGCCAGCGTCGATGCCAGAAGGGATTTCGAAGGCAATCTCAATCGCCTGCTCAGCGAAAACGGTCTTCCCGGCGCGGTAGTGCACATTCGGCATCATAACAAGCTGGTATTGCATCGGGCTTTCGGATTGGTGAACCTTGACAGGCCCGAAGTGCTTGAGGTTGACGATATCTTCCGCATTTTTTCCATGACGAAGCCGCTTACGGCAGTTGCGTTGCTGCAGCTGGTGGATCGGGGCTTGGTGACATTGGACGCGGATATCCGCAGCTATTTGCCGGATTTCGAGGTGTTCGAGTTTAACGGCAAGCAACAAGTCATCACCGTGCATCAGCTTTTGACGCATACCGCGGGTTTCGGTTATGGCGGGGGATTAAAGAACTGGGTCGATATCCGTTATCTTTTGGCCAATCCATTATCGAGAGACAATACGCTCGCCGAGCTGGTGGATGATGTGTCCGGCATCGACCTGAAGTTTGCGCCCGGGAGCAAGTTCGAGTACAGCATTGCCAGCGATATCCAGGGCGCCATCATCGAGGCTGTGACCCATCAGCCGCTGGATCAATACCTGCGGGAAAATGTGTTCGCGCCACTCAACATGGTGGATACCGGTTTTTTCGTGCCGCGCGGCGAGCGGCACCGGTTGGTGGATATGTATGAATTCGCTGCCAGGACCTTCGAGCAGGCCTATGTCTTTGATAGGGATAAAATCGAGTTTGTAGAGTACGGTAATAGCTCGGAGTATCTGCGAAAGCCGACCCTGCTATCTGGCGGCGGTGGTTTGGTCTCTACTGCCCAGGATTATGCGAATTTTGTGCAAATGCTCCTCAATGATGGTGAATTCAATGGCAATCAGGTGCTATCCCCGTCGCTGACCCGCACCATGCTAAGCTCGCATACCCGGGGCCTGGACACACACTTTTTGCCCCGGGTGTATGATGGAGTGGGGTTTGGCTATGGCGTGGGTGTCAAGGAAATTCGCGGTGAGACACGCTCACAAGGGACCTTCTTCTGGGGTGGCATGGGCGGTACGGTTTTCTGGGCCGATCCGGCCGAGGAGTTACAGGTCGTGGTTATGTTTCAGGTGGAAGATGGTTGGATCGCGATGGAGAAGTGGATGATTCCCCAGATATACAAGCTGATTGATCAGCTGTGACAAGGTCGGGAGAATAGTTAACACGATGGCAACGATATTGATTGTCGAAGACGATGTCGATATTGCCCAGGGCATTGCCGAGTTTCTCGAAGTGCAAGGTCACACGATGGACTTCGCGTACAACGGGAGGCAGGCACTGAATCTGCTCAGTGATAATGATTATCAGCTGATATTGCTTGACCTGAATTTGCCCTTTGTCGATGGGCTTGATGTGTGCCGCTCCCTGTTGGCCGGCAGCCTGACCCAGGTACCTGTGATCATCATGTCTGCGCGCGCCGACGAGCAAGACATCCTCGAAGGGTTTGATTCCGGAGCGTGGGACTACCTGATTAAACCGTATTCATTTGCTGAATTGTCTGCACGTATCAAAGCCAACCTGGCCAAGGTCGGGACTGTTGCGTCGACGGCGCAACAAACGGTGGCGGAGGGCGCCACCCTTAATCATCAGGATATGAGTCTCCACTTTGACGGCCGCAGTTTGCAACTGCACCAGGTGGGGTTCGAGATACTCAGGCTGCTGATGGAGCATGCGCCAGCGACGGTCAGGGCCAGGTCTATACATCAAGCCTTGTGGGGTGGGGATACGCCGGAGAGTGACCCCTTGAGGGCGCATATCTATAAATTGCGTAAGCAACTCGCCGGCCAGTTTGGCCAGAAGTTCATCTATACGGTCAAGGGTGTTGGCTATAAATTTGCCCCGGAGAGGCAGGTCGATGACTTGGACTAAGCTCTTGCCATCTGCCAGGCCGACCCTGCAGCGTCGCCTGACAACAAGTATATCCCTACTGACCGTTGCTCTTTTCCTATTGTTTTCAGCTACCACCCTGTTCGTAACCTACTCGCTTGAGGATGCCGTGTACCAGGAACAGCTGAAACAGGCGCAACGGGAAATCGGCAGTAATAGTGCGTTGCCTGCCAATATGGACTTTGTCGAGGATCTAACCCGGTTCAACATCGAGCCTGCCTGGCCCGTGTTATCTGTCGAGCTGGGTGAGAACACGCCGTTTGGAGAGTTTACCGCTGATGGACGCCACTACCACTATAGGGTGGTTGATGGCGGTTTTTTACTGCTGGATAGTACGGATATACCCATCGTCAAACGCGCCCTGGACGATATTTTCCTCATTTTACTTGTGATCCTGTTGCCGGCCTTGCTAATTACCCTATGGGTGGCAAGGATCACGTCGAAACACGCGTTAAAGCCCTTTAGACAGCTTAGCCAGATGTTTATTGACCGGCAACCAAACTCAACTGTTGACGCCGCGCAGTTGAACCAGATCCGCGAACAGGATGTAAAGCAAATTGCCTGCGAATTGCTCAACGCGCTGGAGCAAAAGGCAGAGGTATTGGAACAGCAAGTGGCTTTTAGTCAGGGTATGGCGCACGAGTTGCGCACACCCCTGCAAGTCATGACGCATTCGCTTGAATTGTTAGGTCAAACACACGACGGTCTGCCTACAACGTCGGCTTTTACCCGATTGACCAACTCAGTTACCCGCATGCAACGCATCAGTAGCGGCCTGCTGTGGCTGACGTCAACCCAGGACTTTTCCGGTAACAGCGATGTGGAGCAAACAGTCAGGGATACCCTGGGCAGCCTTGAGGCCCTTACCGTTAGTCATGGCATCGATATCCGGATAAATTGTCATCGGCCGTGCGAGATGCCGCTTCCGTCGGAAGTGCTGGAGTTGATCGTTATAAATCTGCTCAACAATGTCATCCATCATGGCAAAGCAGATGGTGGCCAGATGCGATGGGATATAGAAATTGATAGCAGAAGAGTGTTGTTTTCCAACGCCGTGGAAAATGTCGATCCTGTCAACCAAAACGAGCAGCGGTTTGGTGTTGGCTTGGTTCTCGTTGAAAAATTGGTCCAACGTTTTGAGCTGGCCGTTGATAGTCAAACCGAAGGTGATCGTTTTTCCATCGTCATTTCGCGTGGATAAAGCATCGATTTTTGTTGATGTCTGCACGGGATCTCTGCAATAGGCGGACCTCTTCCGTTCCCCCGCCAGCCACAAAGCGACCGTAATCCGTATAACATCATCTGTGCAGTGCGTAGCGAGCGTTCATTTGTGCTCCGGTACTGGCGATGGGAAAAAGTACTCCGACGACTGCGAGGGGGCAATGTTCCTGGCGCGTCGGCGACAATACAGTGCGTCACTTTGCTGGTGGCTGCCACCGGCTCTTCCGTCCCCCTCACCTATGTACCACAGATATCGGTTGGAAATGCCATGTTATTTGCACGCACGCCGGAAGATTATGTTGCTTGCTAGGAACTAACCGCAATGCTTGCGATGCAATACCGTATCGGTAAATTTCGATGACAGAGGTTCAAGGGCGTGATTGATCTGGAAGGCAAAGTAGCACTGATTAGCGGCGGAGCGCGGGGCCAAGGCGAGGCGGAAGCGAGATTGTTCGTATCGCTGGGGGCCAAAGTACTGATTGGCGACGTGCTGTCGGCTGAAGCTGAGGCGGTGGCCCGGTCACTGGGTGACAGTGCGAGTAGCTGCCACCTGGACGTGACCAGTGAAAACGACTGGCAGGACGCTGTCGCCATGGCGGAAAAAACCTTTGGCCGATTGGATGTACTGGTGAACAACGCGGGTATATCTGGAGGCGAGTTCATCGAGGATGAAAGCGGCGAGGCCTTTACCCGGATGTTTCAGATAAACCAGCTGGGTGTTTTCTACGGCATAAAGTACGTTGTCGAGCCGATGAAAGCCGCTGGAGGTGGTTCGATCATCAATATCTCATCGACGGCTGGCTTGCGCGGCGTTACCAAGTGTATCGGCTATTCCGCGACTAAATGGGCGGTTCGCGGAATGACCAAAACCGGCGCTATTGAGTTGGGGCAATACGGCATCAGAGTGAATTCAGTGCATCCAGGGATTATAAATACAGCGATGGTCAACTGGGATCAAATGAATGAAAAGCAACAAGCGATGGTGGCCGGTTCACTTCCACTGCCGCGTATCGGTGAAGTTGAAGAAGTCGCGCAGATGGTCGCCTTCCTGGCTTCGGATGCTTCATCCTACAGTACCGGATCGGAGTTCATCATCGATGGCGGTTCGAGCGCGGGACAACCTTTTTTCAAGCCCAAGCGCTCGTGAGGCTGGCCGCTTATATCCCCAAGCCGGTTTTTCTAGAGTTGGCCGGCTGACTATCGGTTCCGGCTGCGTGAATGGAGAGCATCAAAGATGAGCAATTGCCCCTATACAAACCTACTCGACCCTGATTTGTATCTCACTGGTGATCACCACCAGGTGATGAAGACAATCCGCGATCAGGGTGGCCCCGTGGTAAAAATCGAAGATCCTATCACTGGCGTTCCCTACTGGGCTGTTCAGGGTCGGGATGAAGTGGACTATATCTGTAAGAATCCGAAACTGTTCTCCAGTGAGCAGCGTGGGGCTTTCTCCATGGAGCTGGACGAGGAAACGATGGTTCGGCAGCGGATGATGATCGTCAACATGGATCCGCCCAAACACAACAAATTCCGCCGCATCGCTCGGAACGCATTTACTCCCTCTGCGGTTGATCGCTACGAAGCAAATTTTCGCCGATATGCAAAAGAGATCGTTGACAGGGTCGCGGGCAAGGGCGAATGCGAGTTTGTTAGGGACGTCGCGGCCGAGCTTCCATTGATCGCGATCCTCGAACTCTGCGGCGTGCCCATTGAAGATCGCCAGCAGTTCTTCGACTGGACCAATGCCATGTTTTTCTACGAAGATGACAGCATGAGTGAGGGTGACGATAATATGGCCGCTGCCCGGGATGCGGGAGCCAACATGTATCTGTATGCGGCAAAGCTGGCCGAACAGCACGCCCAGACTCCGCTAAACAACATCGTCGGCGCTCTACTGGATGGACAGGTTGACGATGAAAAGTTAACGGTGGAGGAGTTTTCGGCCTTTTTCCTCATGTTGATTGCGGCGGGCAATGAAAGCACACGAACCGTAACCGCGCATGGCATGCGTCTGCTGATGGAAAATCCAGACCAGCTGGCGTTGCTGGTTGAGCGCCCCGATCTTATTCCCTTCGCCTGCGAAGAGGTTTTGCGGTACAACGCGGCCTTTATGTCCATGCGGAGAATGGTGACAGAGGATGTTGAGGTGGGCGGGCAGCTGCTAAAGAAGGGTGACAAAGTCGTACTGTTCTGGCATGGAATAAACCGCGACGAGCGTGTATTCGATGACCCAATGAGCTTCAACATCCGCCGCTATGAAACCATGCCGGATCTTTACAAGGAGCACAGGGCCTTTGGTATCGGCCAGCATTTCTGCCTGGGTT
This sequence comes from Parahaliea mediterranea, assembly GCF_017255185.1. Lineage (GTDB taxonomy): Bacteria > Pseudomonadota > Gammaproteobacteria > Pseudomonadales > Halieaceae > JAFKCZ01. The sequence goes on along the minus strand of NZ_JAFKCZ010000006.1, from coordinate 346,916 downwards.
CGCATCTGGCGAGGCTCGAAATGAAAGTAATGTTTGAAGAATTCATTCCCCGACTCAAAAACCCTCGCTTTACTGAACCTGTAGAATATGTACGTGACTACTTTATCAACGGTATCAAATCGATGCGCATTGCTTTTGATGCCGAGTGAGTTTCACCGGGTGCGTATAGTGGCATATACGCACCCGTTTCCTGATGATAGCCTAGGAGGCGTGTGACGGAGTAAAGCCATCTGCATGGTGTGTAAATCCATAGGGCTCATATGGGCCCATGTGGAACTGTTCAAAGACCCCATAGGCTGTTTCATTACCACATGTCGCCTTGACCACTTGCTGAATGTGGAGATTCTCAAAAGCCAGGGTATCAAGTGTGCTCAGGTCCCAGTATTCGGCACCGATTTCGAGCTCTCCATGCCAGCGCCCGTGTCCCCACTCGGGATTCTGGTACCCAAGCCCTTTCATGTAGTGAACCAGAAGTGGCTCCACCGAAATGTCGAGGCGCTCACCGCTTCGGTCACTCATCGATATGGTGGCCGATTGGGCTTGCCGGGTTCCAGGGCGAAAGCTGATGGCATGATCAATAGTACCCTGCCAATGGCGGATATCGGCATCGATCACTGCAGGGTGGGCTTCAAAATGCTCGTATGTGGGAAGAATAACCTGGTCATTGTGCCACTGATAGCCATCAGAGTGCTCGAACGCGCCGGCCAGCGTGCAGCGCTTTCCCCAATTAAGCGGCAGCCAGAAGAAATGGATAACCCTGTTGGGATCGAGCGGAGCTCCCCCGGTATAGGGCGTGCCTACCGGCCGGATTCCCCATGAGCGATCCTTGAGTCCTAGGCTCTGTCTTGGATCGATCTGCAAAACCTTACCGTCAAAGCGGATAGTGCCCTGCCAGTAGCCGAACTGGTCCAGACGGGTGGCATCCATCACGACATGACGTTCGTTATACGACGTCTGTCGACCTTCTTCGCAGGGAGCGGTGACCGGTGTGAACAACAGATCACAGCTTATACCGGTGTCATTGTCCTCTATAACCACTCGGTGGCGTCCCATTGGGTCGATAATATCAACTGAGAACGGGCCGACGCTCAGATCGGTTGGTTCCTGTGGAGCCCGGCGCGAACCATGGAACGCGTACTGCTTTCCGCCAGTGGAGATACTGAGCGAGCAGTCCTGTATACCCAGGTTCGGGTAGCGGCACAGCGCGATACCAAAGTAGTATGATCCTTCCTTGTCGTGGCCATTGTACCAGTATCGATCATAGGTATTTCTGTCACTGCTTGCCGTGCGAATGATAGGCTCGGCGGTTTGATGTATGGGATAGTCGTCCATTTTGGAAAGCATCGTTTTCAGTCCTTTGTACCTTCTGGCTTTATTGTGGCAAGTCGAGTTTTCGTTCCAGCAACTGGCTTGAAAAATTATCCGTGGCGGTATCCTTCGCCCCCATGCAGATCATGATACGCGCGAAAATGAGGGCAAAGCGCAACGCGGCGAAAACGGTATAGTAATGCAGTTGGTCACACTCAAATCCGGTATTCGCTTTCCAGCGTTGAACGCTCTCGTCGACACCGGGTAGACCTGGAAGGCGATGCTGTCCTGTTCCTGTACTGAACAGTTCATCGAGATAGATCCACCATGCGAGATCCTGGACAGGATCACCCAGTGTCAACATCTCCCAATCCAGTAGCGCCGCGACATCGCAGGAAGACTGATCGTATATTACGTTTGGCAGCCGAGCATCACCCCAACAAAATGTGAGTTTCTGCTCTGTAATCGCATGGTGCCGTAGCCACGCCAGCGCACGTTGACAAGCGGGGTTTGGAGGCGAACCCTGGAAAGCCCACTCGGCGTAGCCCTCCCAGTAATGCAGTTGCTGCTGTAGATTCTTGGGAAAATCGTGAGACCTGATAAACTTGGCCCATGCGGGATCGTTGATATCCAGGTTGTGAATGCGCGACATGGCATCGATACCATTCATCCACATGGAACGCTGAGCCTGGCTGGATAAGTCGCGCATCCACCCCTGCTGGTGATACGAGGGGCTGTCAGTTGGGATGCGCCCCTGAGTCTTTTCCATCAGGTAGAAGGGCGTGCCCAGAACTGCTCCGCTGCAGTCTTCGCCAATCAGGATAGGGCTGGGTATGCTGTCGACAGACTCAAGCAGCCTCATGAACTGGTACTGCATTGACAAGTCGTACCCGGGGAAAACCAGTTTGTCTCCGTCGGCTTTAATCCTGCCTACGACTGGTCGTCGATGCTCCTTTCCCTCGCTGGTGTAGGTGATGTCAAACAGCACCGTGATGTTCGACATGCCATTACCCTCGGGCATCTCTACCGGCGACAGGTGAATGTCGGGCGTGTTCAGCTCGCTCCCGAGCCAGTTTGCCAGTGAGTGTCGGACTGATTCAGGGTCGCTGAGTGTCGGCGTTGGTCGCTGGGTGTTTTCAGGATACTCAATCGACATTGTAGGTTTCCTTTGAGCGCATGGCGCCACATAGAGAATGGAATTGCCCCGCAGGGCTTTACTCGCTAGGCTGCTTCAGTTCTTTTCCCTGCACCTCGGCGATACACCGAATTAGCGTACAGGCATCAAGCCATGGATAAGCAGCAACGTGACGGGAGGTGGCGGTGCCGTGCACAAGTCAAATTTTGTAGTCTGCCGGCATGTTGATGGTTTTGTATTCGAAGTAGGCGTTCAGGCCCTCCTGTCCAAGCTCGCGGCCGATACCGGACTGCTTGAAACCTCCGAAAGGACTCATGAAGTCCATGCTCATGCCGTTGACAGTGTAGGTACCGGTGCGAATCTTTCTGGCGATGTCCAGGCCTTTTTCCGCGTCCCGCGTCCATACCGTGCCGGAGAGGCCATAGTCGGAATCGTTGGCAATTGCCACGGCATTTTCTTCGTTGTCGTACGGGATGACCGATACCACGGGCCCGAAAATTTCTTCCCGGGCGATGCGCATGCTGTTGTCCACATCGACAAAAACCGTCGGCTCCACGTACCAGCCTTTTTCCAGGTGTGAGGGCCGCTTACCGCCAGTGCTCACGCGCGCACCTTCGGCCTTGCCGATCTCGATATAGCTTTCTACGCGCTCTCGCTGCCGCTCGGCAAACAGGGGGCCGATATCTGTTGTTTCATTAAGGGGGTCGCCTACCCGGAGATTCGCCACCGCATCGGTCAAGGTGTCTACAATTTCGCGGTATCGACGGGCCGGTGCCAAAACGCGTGTCTGCGCAATGCAGGCCTGGCCATTATTCATCAGGGCGGCGGGTAACAGTTGTGGAATCGTCGCGGTGAGGTCCACATCGTCCAAAAGAATGGCGGCGGATTTTCCTCCCAACTCGAGCGTACACCGTTTGATCTGACTACCGCAAATGGATCCGATCTTGCTGCCGGCGACGACACTCCCCGTGAATGAAACTTTGTCTACCTGCCTGTGAGATACAAGGTACTCACCCACTTCCCTGCCGGCGGGGATAATATTTACCACTCCAGGTGGTATAGAGGTTTTTTCGATTGCCTCTGCCAGTCGATATGCATCGAGCGGCGTCTCGGGCGCAGGCTTTATAACAACTGTGCAGCCTGCAGCCAGTGCCGGGGCGAGTTTTAGCATCATGGTAAAGAGCGGCGCATTCCAGGGGGTTATGGCGGCAACAACACCAACAGGTTCGCTGCGGCACACCACGGGGCTCACCATACCCGGGCGTTTGACTTCGAACGCGTGCTTTCTGGCCAAATCTGCGTAGTAGTCGAGAACAATGATCGGCGAGAAGGCCTGGGACCGCATGGAAAAAGTGATCGGGCTGCCCATTTCCTGGGTGATCAGCTGGGCCAGGCCGGGAATATCTTGCTGCAGGGCCTGCGACAACTCCTTGATGCAATCCCCCCTTTGCTCACCCGTCATGCTCGGCCAGGGGCCGTGATCAAAGGCATTTCTGGCTGCCAGAACGGCGGCGTCAACATCTTCCTTGGAGGCTTCTGGTACCGTAGCGATGGCCGACTCAGTCGCAGGGTTTATGACGGATAGTCTTCCTTTGGTGCTCGGGCGAACCCAGGAATTGTTGATGAATAAGCTGTCGTAGCTCTGTACCGTCATAGTGGAATTGCCTCGTAATCACTTGTTCTTATTGATTCAATCAGGGTGTAGCGGGAGTCGAAGGTAGTTAGTAGTCGTTCATCGCGTTCACATGTTCCAGCGCTTCGACATATTCCACTAACAAGCGGGAGATCAGGTTGCGGGATGACTCAACATGATTGATCTGCCCGATGACCTGGCCGGCTGGATTGAATGCGACTTCCTGGCATTCGCCCGTGCCTGCATACCTATCTGTTCGAATCATGGCGTTATAGGAAACAAGACCCTGCAGGGGCATGGGTAACGGCTCAGGTGTATCCTTGTTCTCCCAAGCCTCCGTCCAGGCATTCTTGACCATACGACAGGGCTTTCCTGTCCAGGAGCGGGATCGAACCGTATCCTCGGAAGTGGCATCAAAGTAGGATTGCTTCTGTGCGGGTTGCGCGTGTGCTTCTTCCACCGTGAGCCACAGCGAACCTGTCCAGACACCTTGAACGCCCATTGCCATTGCGGCGAGCATCTGGCGGCCGGACCCGATTCCTCCCGCCGCCAGGACCGGTGTGTCTCCAGCCGCGTCAACAGCCTGCGGCCAGAATACAATCGAACCGATGTCTCCGGTGTGGCCGCCACCCTCGCCGCCTTGTGCGATGATAAAATCCAGTCCGGCGTCGCGGTGAGCCTTGACCTGTTTGACCCTGCCACAAAGCGCGCCGACCAGGCGACCACTTTGTTGTATCCGATCGACGATCGCTTTTGGCGGGGTACCGAGGGCATTGGCTACCAGCCGACAATTTGGTCGCTCAAGGGCAAGATCGACCATCTGCGTGGCAACAGCTTCATTCCAGCTCAGCAATCTGGCGCCATTCTGTTCCGGTAGTTCGGGTACACCGCGCTCGGCCAGCAGCTGATCGGCGAAGGCATAGTGACCGTCCGGCACCATGGACTTCAGCTGCGCTTCCAGTTTTTCGGGATCCATCTCGCCATGACCCTCGTAACGGGCGGGAATGACAATATCCAGCCCGTAGGGTTTATCCCCAATATGTGCATCGATCCAGTCGAGCTCAACTTTTAGCATCTCGGGTGACAGCCCCACGGCACCGAACACACCAATACCGCCGGCTTTGGAAACCTCCACGACCACATCCCGGCAGTGTGTGAAAGCAAATATGGGCAGATCGATTCCAAGTTTCCTGCACAATTCCGTTTTCATTGAGCGTCTCTTTTCAGTTGAAACATATATCTGAGTCTTCGATGTTAATAGCGGCTCATGCAAGATGACATGGCAATACCAATCATGCGGGTTTGACAATTGTGTCTGGCTGAAAATGCAGGGCGAATATGACGCGAATTCACCTGTCAGTGCTGTGCAGGGTGGACTAATGTCAGCACCATACAAGGCAAGGGAAAGAAGGTATGAAAGCGCTGGTCTGTCGAGGGATAAACGAGGTGTCGGTAGAGGAGGTGGATATCGATCCTCCAAAGTCCGGGGAGCTAAAGATCAGAATGGTAGCGGCCGGACTGTGTCACTCAGACCTATCTATCATCAATGGAAAATTTCCGGTGTCGTTGCCGATCGTATTGGGTCACGAGGGCGCCGGTATCGTTGAGGCCGTGGGTGATGGAGTGGGTGGCTTCGAGCCGGGTGACCATGTTGTGCTGTCGTTCGTTCCGGCGTGCGGCGCATGCCGGGAGTGTGATAGCCAGCGCCCCCACTTGTGTGTGTCGGGCCTGCAGATGGGTAAGATGTTGGATGGCACTTCCAGGGTACATGCTGGTGAGGAAGACCTCGATGTCATGCAGTATCTTGGATGTATGGCGGAATACGCGGTTATTCCCGCAGCCTGCGCGGTCAAGATTGACAAATCAATCCCGCTGGAAAAGGCAGCCCTGGTCGGGTGTGGCGTAATGACCGGGGTCGGCGCGGCCATAAACACCGCTAGCGTCATACCGGGTTCGACTGTAGCTGTTTTTGGTTGTGGTGGTGTCGGTATATCGGTTATCCAGGGCGCAAGTATCGCCGGGGCTGAGAAGATTATCGCCGTGGATGTTAGCGATGACAAGCTGGAGCTGGCGAAGCGTTTCGGTGCTACCCATGGCATCAATGGAGTTCGTGAAGACGCGGTGGCCAGCATTCGTGAATTGACCGATGGTGGCGTTGACTATGCCTTTGAAGCGGTCGGAAACGCAAAACTAATGGAAACCGCAAATGAGAGTACGCGTCGTGGTGGAACAGCGATAATCGTTGGGGTTGGTTCCCTGAGTGATTCAATTTCCCTTAACGCCCTGATGTTATCTACAAGCGCCAAGACCTTGAAAGGCTGCTTTTACGGCGATGCTAATCCGAAGGCGGATTTTCCGCGACTCCTTAACTTGTACCGTGCCGGTAAGTTGAATCTCGATGAGATGGTGAACAAGACCATTGCACTGGAAGAGGCACCTGCGGCATTCATGGAAATGGAAAGCGGAAAAAGTATGGCGCGAAGTGTAATTGTGTTTTAGCCAAATGGATCAAAAAAATAAAAATGGTGGCAAATAATGAAGCGTAAATACATATATAGCAGCATTGCGGTTGCCTCTATTGTCGGGTCTCCTCAGGCCCTGGCTGAGCAGGGTGCGAGTGGAGCGCTGGAAGAAGTTATTGTTACCGCGCGACACCGGGACGAGAGTCTGCAGGATACGCCGGTCGCAATATCGGCGATTAGCGCCAGCCAGATGTTGGAGCAGGGAATCACCAATACGCGCGATCTGAGCAAAAGTGTCCCCAGCCTGCAGATTGGCCGCTCATCGACCACACAGATTTTTATCCGTGGAGTTGGTGAGCGAACAGGCTTCAGCCGGGTCGATCCCGGCGTGGGGGTCTATCTCAATGATGTGTTTATCCCCCGTGTCGATGGCCAGCTTTTTGATGTCGCTGACCTGGCCAGTATTCAGGTAGTGCGCGGTCCGCAAGGCTCCCTGTTTGGAAAGAATACCACTGGCGGCGCCATGCTGTTGACACTACAGAAGCCCACTGAAGAAAGAGAATTCGAAGTTGAATTGGGTGTCGGATCCTACTCGTTGCTGAAAGGTAGAGCGACTTTGAATCTTCCGGTTACCGACTCTTTGAGCACGAGGTTGTCCCTGTTCAGCATTGAGGACGACGGTTTCCTCGAAGACATAAACGGCGAACACTATTCCTCCAATGACCGCAAGGCTGTGATCGCGCAGGCCGCATGGAATCCCGATGATAGCTTTACACTTGATAGCTTTCTCTACTGGGGAGAGACCCGTGAAAAGCAACCCGGGCGAAACTGTAGAATAAGCGACGTCAATGGTCTTTTTGTTGAAGCGCTCTATCTAAACTATCCGGGCGATACCGACCCCAGCAACCCCCGGGCATGGGAAGAGAATTGTCTCGATAACTCCCTCGATACGGTAGGCGCCGGTAATATGAACCTGGGTGATGCCCATAATGATTACGAGTACGACAGTCTTCAGTCTGGTTCTACATTTGACTGGGAATTTCGCGATGGCCAATCGCTGAAGCTAATTGTCGGATACCAGGATGCATTGGAAGGGCCGCACCAGGTCAGCGATTCTGACGGCGGACCGGCGGATCTTCTCGAGGCGTTTACCATTGACGACAGTCATCGGGAAACCTATAGCGCCGAAATTCGTTTAAGCGGCGATCTATTCGGCGAACGCTTGGGCTACACAACTGGATTGTTCTATATGAATGAGAAGCTGGATGACAGCTTCATCACCCAGAACAGCATTATCGCGTGGGATGCTACCAGTCTCGGTGCTATGGGGTCTGGTGTCCGCCCGTCTGCGCCGCCCCCCGGCGGCACGCTACCGTTTGTCGGCTCCTTTTCACGACCGATTTCAGAGTCGGTGTTTGATATGGAGAATGATACCTTCGGTGCATACTTTCAGGGCGTATATGAGCTGACTGACAATTTTAGCTGGACAGTTGGTTTTCGCTACACGGAAGAGCGCCGACAGACACAGCTTGCTTTTACAACCTCAGACCAAGCGGCGGTCAGCGCGATTTTGGAAAGTCATCCCCTGATTGGGCCTGAGATCGCTCCTGGTACGGGTCTTCACCCTTTCTTTGGCGGCTGGGCGATGGACCCCGCGGGCACCGCGGCAGGGTTGTTTGTCGATTCCGATGGGGATGGTGTTATTGACTATCCAATGGATCGAGCCAATACAAACTACGAACAAGCCAGCATCAAGTTTTACAAATTCACCCCAATGACATCTCTGTCCTACAGCTTCTATGATGACTGGATGGATGACATGTCCGTGGATGGCTTGATGCTCTATACCACCTGGAGCAATGGTTTTAAGTCAGGTTTCTTCGAGCCGCGGGGTGCGGACGGCTTGGTGTTTATCGAGCCTGAAGAACTGGAAAACCTTGAGTTCGGTGTAAAGCTGGATGCCTTCGGGCGTCGTGTTCGAGTGAATGCCTCCGCCTATTTTATGGACTACGACAACATTCAGCTGCTGCAGATTGCCACTGACAGGATGAACAATACCGCGGTGTCCATGGCAAATGCCGGTAAGGCGACGATCAGGGGGGTTGAGCTTGAGATGTCGGTGCTGCCTACCCCGGAGTTTATGATCCAGTTGAGCTACAGCTACAACAACTACAGCTACGACGAGTTTAATGATCTGGAGATGCTACCTCTTATCGTGAGCGGAGATCAGGTGCCCGTTGATCGTAGCTCGGAAGCCTTTTCGGTTGTTCCAGAGAGCAAGGCGTATTTGTCCTTTCAGTATGAACTCGCAACCGATCTGGGAACATTTGTTCCCCGTGTTGATGTGAGCTACACCGATGAAATTTACTACGGGATCGATAGCGGATCCTGGGCCGCGTACCAGGCCGATCATGCCAGGGCGGGAGCTCCATCAAGTACCGTAGCCAACGCCAGGCTAACGTGGTTGTCATCGAACGGCGATTTTTCGGTATCGGCTTACGTAAACAACTTCACAGATGAAGAGTATCAGGAAGGTGGCTCGGCCGCGGCAGACACCCTTGGTACTTTCATCATAACCCCGGCCTCACCCAGGACCTGGGGACTCGAGTTCCGCAAGATTTTCGATTGACTGTTCTACAAAGGTTGCCAGGAGACTGGGAACGCAGGAGTAAATGCATGACTACAGAACCCTACACACTCATCACTGCCGACAGCCACGCAGGGGCAAGTATTAACCAGTACAAGGAGTACCTCGATCCTGCCTATCGAAAGGCATTTGACGATTGGAGAGGGACATACAAAAATCCGTCTCGTGAGCATGTGGGGGTAAAGAAAAGTAAAAGCTGGGACGGCGAGCTGCGGAATGCCGAGCAGAATGCCCAGGGTGTTGTAGGTGAAATTATTTTTCCTAACACGCTGCCGCCATTCTTTAGTGAAAGTATCATTACCACCCAGCCGCCACGTCCGGAAGACTATGAGTATTGCCTGCAGGGGATCAGGGCCCATAATCGCTGGTTGAAGGAGTTTTGCGAAGAGGATCCAGACCGTCGCGCGGGCGTAGGCTTGATCCTTCCCAATGATATCGACGAGGCAATAAAGGATGTGGAGTGGATTGCCAAGGCCGGCCTTAGGGGAGGGGTGTTACTGCCGCTTATACCCGATGACTGTACCTGGCTGAAACCCATCTACCACTCCGATTGGGAGCCGCTTTTTGCCGCGATTCAGGATTGTGGGCTGGTCATGAACCAGCACTCAGGACAGGGTTTGCCCAATTATGGAGAAGGGCCGGTGGCCAAGGCGGCATGGCTGTCGGAGGTTGCCTATTTCGGTAAACGTGGATACAGCCATCTCCTTCTCAGTGGTGTATTTGAGCGCTACCCAAAACTGAAGTATATCCTCACCGAGTCGGGCTGTTCCTGGGCTCCTGACATATTGGCATTGCTTGACAAGATCCACTACGGCGCGACCTCAGGTGCCCTGGGTGAGGTGGAGCTGTCTGCGGAGGATTGGGTGCTGAAAGAGCCGCCAAGTTACTACGCGCAGCGTAATTGCTACTACGGGGCCAGTTTTCCGAGTATCGATGAGCTTCAGGGCAATGATGTGGTTACGGTCGATCAGATCTGTTGGGGAAATGACTATCCCCACTACGAAGGCACGTTCCCCTATAACCTTGAATCCTTGCAACTGACGTTCAAGGATGTCGAAGAAGCTGATCGGCGTAAGATCTTTGCCGAAAATGCGGCAAAATTGTACAACTTTGACCTGGAAAAGCTCCGTCCCTTGGCCAGGAAATACGGTCCTACAGCCGAGCAGATCAATACTCCCCTGGAAAAAATACCAGAAGATTCAGGCTGTTACCTCTTCATTAATGCCCGTGAGTCGCAGTTTGCCTAGTTCACCTCCGGCGAGGTAACCCCTCGTATTCGGCATTGGGCGCCCCGAAGGCGCCCTTTTTTGTATGGGCGTTGCATACGCATTGATGCTTGACATTAAATAACCGAACGGTTAGTTATATAAGGGCGGGGTTGCCCGGCAGATCGCTGGTCAATACCGGCGTTGGTCAGGCGCCTGATCAGCGGCGGAGTAAGGCAATAGGTGCTTGGGGAGGAGGTGGCGTCGATGGCGCAGAGAAAGAACGTTCGTGTGGGGCGCCCGGCGGGTAGTAGGGGCGAGGATACCATTGCCCGCATCCGTGCCAGCGCCTTGCGCCTGTTTGCACGTAATGGTTACGAGGCTACATCCCTGAAAATTGTGGCGAAAGACATCGGCGTCACACCGGCTACCATCTATCAATATTTTGACAGTAAGAAGACGCTGTACATATCGCTGTTTGACGAAATCTATCAGGAATTGGTGCCCCAATACCACCAGGCAGCGGGGGCAGAGAGCCATATCAGAGAACAGATAACTGCGCTATTGAGAACCTCGCTGGCAAGCTACGAAAGCCATCCGGAAATGACCTATTTCCTGGCCGGCGCAATGATCGATGTCGGACGGAGCTCGGAACTCCAGGAGACTTTTGCGCAACGCTCGGGAACGCTGAACGAATTGGTGTTGGACCTTTTTGAGAAAGCAAAACACAGAGGCGAGTTACCCGATCAGGTTGATAGCGAGAGCATCGCTTCGACATTTTTTGGCGCTTTTTTGGGTATGTTGTTGCGCTATGAGAGTCGAAAGAAAGGATCGATGAAGGAAACGGTTGAGGTATTTATTACGCTCATGGAAGGCAGGTTATTTCGATAGCGATAGCTCAGAGATAGGGCTCCACGACAATGTGGTTTTCGATACACGGAGGACTGTCATGCCGATAACGATAACACCTAAGTTTCAAGCATTAAAACTCATCGAGTCAGCAAGAAGTCATGGCGCTGATGTTAGCGAATTACTGACATCGATAGGGGTCAAGGCGGAGGAGCTGAAAACCCCCGAGGATTCGATTCCCACCGATGTCTATTGTCGGCTGCTGCAGAAAGTCGCTTATATTTCCCAGCAGCACTGGTGTGGTCTTCCCGGTAGCAAGGAGGACCCGGTTGGCGGGTTCAGGGTGCTTTGCCGGGTAATCGCCAACTGTAACACGTTAGGGCAAGCGCTCGAACGAAGCGAAGAATTCTATGCACTTTACGGTAGAAAGGAATGGGGAATCACTTTTCAGGTTGATAGTGGTCTGGCATATGTGAGCATCGCTGGCCCGGAAGTGAATCAAAGGCCCGAGTTCAAAACCGTGCATTACATGTACATATTGCATCGATTCTGGTCATGGCTGTGCGGGCAAATCATAGGTCTCGAGTTCGTCAATCTTGTTCACAGGCCCTGCGATAACCTCTCGGCATACCAGGGACTCTTCGAATGCCCGATCCATTTCGGCCAGGAAGCCAATACTGTGGTGTTCGACGCCAGCTATCTCGATGCAGCTCTGATACAGTCCGAACTTGCCTTGATGGATTTTGTTGAAACCGCGCCCTACGAGCTGCTACTGGCACCAGAGGATCATAATGACTCTATCACCGCGAAAATACGCTATCTGATTGGTTCAGACTTTACCCGGCCGCTACCCAGCTTCGAGGAGATTATTGATCGGCTTCATACCTCTGCGTCCACATTGCGACGAAAGTTGAAGAAGGAGGGAACCACCTACCAGAAGATCAAGGATGATGCACGCAAAGAAGCTGCAATGGCCTACTTGAAGCGGGAAGATTTCAGCGTTACCACAAGTGCTTTTATCATGGGTTTTGATGACCCGAGTGCATTTACCCGCTGTTTCAAGCGTTGGACTGGAATGGCGCCATCTGAATATCGCGCGATGTACGTCGAGTCAAAGTCGAAGAAGCTGTATTCGGTGGAGCTCGAGAGTGGCAATTTGAAGCGGAGCCTTGTATCAGCTGAACATGGCATGAGAGCCATGGCTCTGGAAATGAATTCAAATGCCAGATAAATCCAACTTCTTTTTTCAACTGAATTGCGCCTGGTAGCTGTTAGTCTCTTGATCATTCGCACGGATCGATCACGGAGAAAACCATGACAAGTGAGTCTAGGCTGGCGGTACTCGAGGCCAAGGATAATATCAGGGAACTGGCGGCGCGGTACTGCCATGCCGTCGCAGCGGGTGACCTGGACGGATTGCTGGAGTTGTTTGCAGAAACGGCCTACATCGAAGTTTCAATCAAGGATGAGGAAGGGCGTTTTGGCAAGGTAGAAGGTAAGTCAGCCATGCGGGATTTTTACAGCGATATGGTTGCGTTGCGCCCAAAACCCTACATCCATAATCATTGCGTGGTGGTAAATGGCGCCAGGGCGACTGGAAAATGCGCGGTTGAAATACGTGGCCTGGCGAAAGAATACACGAATCCCAATGGCGGTTACTACCTGGATGCCTATATCAATGAGGGTGGAACCTGGAAATTCGAAAACCGGACCTATCATCCTTACTGAAAGCATGCCGGTCAGCCGCCCGTGTTGGTTCGGCTGCGGTGTCTACCCATCAATCGCCATGAATTGAACAGGTAACCGTATGACCACGGATTCTGCTGTGGAAGGGCCATTGAACGGTCTTAAAGTCCTCGATCTGGGACACTATTATGCCGCGCCGATGGCGGCAATGTTGTTGGCAGATCAGGGTGCAACCGTTATCCGGATTGCCAGGCCCGGCAAGTCCGAGCTTCCCGAGCAGCAATACAGATACTTTAACCGCAACAAGCAACTGCTTCTCCTCGATCTAAAAGATGTTGCCGATCGAGCCGCGGTACGCGAGCTGATACCGGAAGTCGACGTGATTCTTGAGAGTTACAGGCCCGGGGTGATGAAACGACTCGGGTTGGACTGGGCATCGGTTCGTGTACTAAATCCCCGCGTGATTTATGTATCGATGCCGGGCTTCTCATCGCAGGATAAAAAACGCGCCGGATGGCAGGCCTGGGAGGGTGTGCTATGTGCGGCCTCATCGTTGTACACAATGGATGTAATGCGACGAAAGTTTGCGTTTCCTCCCCAGTACCTGAAACTGGCGCCTTGTTCGGCGTTTGGCGCGATGCATGCGGCTACCGCTGTATTGGCAGCCATCCTCGATCGCCGTGAAAATGGGGCTGGTCGCTGGATCGAAGTATGCCTGGCCGCGGCGGGACTCTCGACCTGCACCCGGAGCTTCGTTTTCAATGGTACGGAGGTTCGCTCCGCCGAAGACAAGGTGAGCAGCAATAAGCTGCCGGGTGTATTACAGGATTTGATCTACAAGCCTGCGGATACGTCGCATGTTGCTGGAAAAAGGCTGGCCAAGGTGCGCCGACTAGCGCCGGATAACTTTGTGACCAGGATGTACCGGTCCAGGGACGGGCGCCTGTTAAAGTTCATGCCAATCAAACCGGAGATGGCCAGCCGTTTCTTCGATGATCTCGATCTTACTGGCGAACTGCGGGACCGCGGATATGTCATCCGTAGCCCCTGGGAGAAAACCTCATCGCAGGACGGAAAAAATCTGGGGGATGCCTGGAGTCTCGGAGAATCCAATGGCGAAGTGATTGAGATGATTCAATCCTGCGTGGAGCAGGCCGATGCGGATGAGTGGCAGCGGCGGATGTGCGCCATCAGTGTGCCGTTTTCCTATATACGTGAACGTCACGAATGGATGAATATCCCGGAATTACTGCGCGCCGGCATGTTTGTGGATCAAGAGGGCGCATCGGGTGTGCTGCGCATGCCAGGACGGGTTGTTGATGTAATGAACGAAGAGGGGGCTCCGCGGCCCATTTCTCCGGATACGCATTTCAGGTCTCCGCGCGAAATTTCCGTGAGGCAGGCTGTTGCTCAACTCGCCGCGCTTGATAGGCAGCGCCCTGTGCAGGGAAAACCCGGCTTCGAAGATGCCGCACCCAAGCACGAGTGGCTGAAAGGCCTTGTTGTTTTGGACTTGTGCAATGTTGTGGCCGGACCAAACGCAGCATATACACTGGCGCAATACGGCGCGGATGTGATACGCGTTGAACCGCCAAAAAGCTTCAATCTACCCATGCACCTGGAGTGGACTCTGGAGGTGAATCAGGGAAAGCGGAGCATGGTGATGGATATACGCTCAGAAGCTGGAAAGGAGGTATTCCATCGCATGGTGCGTCGGGCTGGAATTTTGCTTCACAACAGGCTAGATGATGTTGCAGACCGCCTCGGGGTGTCGACGGACAGCTTACGCAGTGTCAATCCCGACCTGATTGTTTGCCAGATAAGCGCCTTTGGTGCCAGCCATTCGGGTGGGTGGGAGTCCATGCCCGGGTATGATCCGAACCCAAATATGACCAGTGGACTGGAGGCCGCTTGTGGGACCGCTGAAAACCCCGCGCAGTTGATGGAAGTGTTCAGTGACCTTATGGGAGGCCTCAGTGCCGCATTTGCTTCCCTGGCGGCTTTATACCAGCAACGATTTCAAGGTGTAACAGGAGCTGCGACTGCGTCATTGGCGCGGGGTTGTAACTACTATCAGCTGGGACAGATGCTGGCTCAAGCGGACGCCAGCCCCGCGGAGGAAGCTGACGGTCAGTTCCTTCTGGGTGAAAGTGAGTGGCAGCGTCTATACCGTGCCTCAGATGGTTGGATTTATGTTGGGGCGCGCAATTCGGACAGCGCGCGTCTGTGGCAATTGGTACGGCGAGGGGATGAACATAGTGATACTGAGAGCCTGTTTGCCGGGCAATCCGTAAGCTACTGGAGTGATTTACTGAATACGAATGGAATCGGGTGTCACAGAGTCATGTCAATCGACGAGCTTTGTCACGAAGCACCCCTGGAAGCTGTTGGTAATGCCCCCGGGCTTCGTTACCGTTCAGACAGTCTGGACATTGTCGGGTACACTGAGCATCCCTGTGGAAAGTCTCTCGTATTGCCGCTGCCTTCCTGGGTAAGAACAGGCGATCATGGTGAGTACAGTAAGCTGTCGCCAGCCCCGCGAGTGGGCCAGCACAGTCGAGAGATTCTCGTTGAGCTCGGCTACTCAGAAAGCGACTGTGAGACGCTTTACCGGCAGAAAATCGTTCAGGATTATCTGCCGGCCATTGGCAATGACTCTGACTACTTTTTCAGTCGATAGTGAGTGCCGCGTAATCGCCGGAAGATAGGCCTCTCAACGCTGGGCATTCTTCTCGTGTTCAAAAGCAATGGCCTGCTCAATGCTGGTTGGTCCGCTCGCGAAATTTATTGCAGATTTAATGGCATGGATGATGCTGTCTTTACTCTGGCCCATTTCACCTGCAATTTCACGTGCGGTATCGAGTAGGTCGCTGTTGTCCACGATCTGGTCTACCAGCCCAAGTTTCAGCGCGGTACTGGCGTCGATTGTACGTCCCGTCATGGCTAGCATCTTTGCATTCGAAGGTCCGATAATGCGCGGTAGAAGGTAGGTGCTGCCAAGCCCGGGTACTATCCCCAGTCTGGCAAAAGGCAGCCCGAATTTTGCGTTGCTGGAAGCAATGCGTACATCAAAAGGCAATGTCATCGTAACACCGACGCCAATGGCCGCACCGTTGAATGCCGCGATCAGGGGCTTTGGGTAGTGAAAGAGGTCTGCCGCATAGCCTTTAACGAGTCGCTCTTCGCCCAGTTTTGGCAACGATACTTCGCCGTTTCCCGGCTCCCGAAGTTGCGAAAGATCCACGCCGGCGCAGAAGCCCCTTCCGCTCCCGGTCAATACGATAGATCGGCAGCTATCGTCGTCGCGAAGTATCTCAAACAGATCTACAAGCTCCTCGCCCATCTTAACGGTGTAGGCATTCAGCTTTTCGGGGCGGTTTAGGGTAACGGTTGTAACTCCGGATATCGACTCTACCAGTAGTGTTTCGAAGTTCATGTTTTCTCCTGCATGATAGTTCATATATTGGCATACGCAGTTGTGAATGCTCGATCTGAAGTTTCTACCTCATCCCGCGTGGGGTAAAAACGTCGGTTGATTCAAGGAGTGACAATGTTGTGTCTTCATACGTATAACGAGCGTCGTTCGATAGTAAGCGTATTTACATCCCTTGGCGCAGGGTCATACTCGAGCACAAGCAATATCCGTCCGCCACGTTAGTGGTTTATGAGAAGAAGTGCATAGAGGCGACAATGACAGAGATTGATTTCCGGGACATTGATACACTCAGAGGAGCAATTAGCGACGACTACGGTGAGTGGTCTGGCGATTTTTTGATTAGCCAGGAACTTATCAACCAATTCGCCGAGTTATCTGGCGATAGTCAGTGGATTCATGTTGATCCCGAGAGGGCGAAACTGGAATCGCCCTTTGGTTGCACCATTGCCCACGGGTTTTTGTTGTTGGCGATCATGCCGCAGGTCCGGCCGCCACAAAACTTTACGGTGAAAGGGCACACCAGTGTCGTCAACTACGGATCAAGTGGCTTAAGATTCCTGGACCCGGTGCCATCGGGGTCCTATATCAGGTCAAGGCAAAAGCTGTTTGATGTCGAAGCAAAAAAAAGCGGAACGCTCCTGACCTTTGAGGTTGCGTTTCAGGTAAAAAGCATGGACAGACCATCGTTGATCTACAACATGGCATTGCTCTACCGGTAATACGGACGAGAAGATGAATAAACTAGGCGTTCCAACCAGCATATGGTCACATATAGAAAACCGGGTTTCGCTAACACCCGAAAAACAGTTTCTGGTCGATGAGTTTGGCAGAAGCTATAGTTTCAAGGAGTTCTACCAGGAGGCTTGCAAGTACGCTGGTTGGCTGAGGGCACTGGGTGTTGTCGAGGAAGCCCGCGTCGCCTGGCAGCTACCGACAAGGGTGGAATCAATCTTTCTATGTGCTGCCCTGTGCAAGATCAACGCGGTGCAGGTACCCATGCTTCCCATTCTGCGTCACCGTGAAGTCACATTCATGTGCCGACAGGCCGGGGTTGACCTGCTGATAGTGATGAATGAATGGGGCGGCTTCGACTACGCAGGCCTGGCGCAGGATGTTGCCGCGGAAGGGGCCTGCCGACGTTGGGAACTCCTTCCAAGCCTTGAGGACATCGGCTGCGCGCAAATGGATACGAAGAATCCGGTGCGAACCGAGGAGGGCGATGGCGAACGATGGATTTTCTATACCTCGGGCACAACATCCGATCCCAAGGGGGCGCGGCATGCGGATAGGGCCATACTGTCGACGGCGATGGGAATGAACGCCTGCCTGGAACTGACGGCGGCCGATGTGGTGCCAATGGTATTCCCGTTTACCCACATTGGGGGGATCATCTGGCTTGCCAGTATGGTCATGACTGGCAGTGCGTGCTTTGTGTTGGAACGATTCTCCGATAAGGTTTTCCCTGCGATGTCCGCTGCCGGTGTCACAGTGGCGGGGGCTGGAACAGTTTTTATACAGGAATACATCAGGTACCAAAAACGGCTAGACGAGCAGCCGCTTTTTGCCAGCTTGCGTTGCACCACTGGCGGCGGGGCTAGCAAACCACCAAACCTGCACAGGGATGTGCGGGAGATCCTGGGTGGGCGCGGATACGTGTCTGGCTACGGTATGACTGAGTGTCCGATCGCAACGATGAATACCCTCCATGATCCGGACCGTCAGCTGGCCGCCACCGAAGGACGGCCAATGCCCGGTATGTTGGTAAAGATTGTTGATCGGGACGGCCGGCAGCTGGGCCCCAATGACGAAGGAGAGATCTGCCTAAAGGGGCCGCATCTTTGCCTTGGCTATGTGGATTCGGCGCTCGATACGGACGCCTTTGACGCCGACGGTTACCTCCGTACCGGTGATATAGGGTGTGTGAACGCCGATGGTTGGCTGTCAGTCACCGGACGAATAAAGGATGTCATCATACGAAAGGGTGAGAACATATCGGCAAAACGGGTGGAGGACGTCATTTCCGGACACCCGGCTATCGATGCTGTTTCGGTTATAGGGCTGGCCGATGAGGAGCGGGGGGAAATGGCGTGCGCCTGCGTCGTGCCGGCAAACAATATGGGGCCGGTAGGGCTGGCGGAGCTGGAGGATTTCTGCATTGCAAACGGCTTGCGGCGCCAGGAGTGCCCCGAGCGCGTTGAGGTTTTTACCAGCTTGCCCACGAACGCGAGTGGCAAAGTGCTCAAGGAAGAACTAAAGCGTCAACTGGCATCTGGGGGATAGCGCCTGCTTCAGCATAGTTGCCACCGCGGCATTACCCAGTCGTCTGCTTCATCCTGGAATACGACGCGTACCCTGTCGCCGATGGCAGCTCGGTCGAGGCTTACCGAATTGATTGGCTGATCGACGGCAGCAACGAGGTTGCCTATCAGCCTGATCCGGGGGTCTTCTATCAACTCAACGAGTATGGCGTTATAAGGTGCGAGCGCGGAAAACTGCGCGATAAGCGGGGGGTGGGGGCTGACAATTGACCATATCCTGCCCTCGCCGGAGACCTCGGTCCAGTCAAGTTCGGCAGAGTTGTCCCAGGGACTCATTACCCGAGGCGGGTGGATCAGTCGTCCTGTACCGGTGCAGCGCTGAATTCGTAAGACACCATCCCGGCAGCCCTGCCAGAATGGCCGGTTTGTTTCGTCTATCTCCGGTAATAGTAGCTGGTCGACCATGTTAACTCCTGAGAATAATTGCACTGGTGGGTGAGCAACCGCCGCCGGTAACGAGACAGGTGCTTGCAGAATCCACCTGGTTGCAAGCCGTCCCCCGAAGCTGCTTTACGCCTTCTGTGATTAAGTTGAAACCGTGTATATAGGCCTCGGACAGTCCTCCGCCCGCAGTGTTGACTGGCATCGGACTGTTGAGGCCAAGCCCGTTTTGATCGATGTACGAAGCGGCCTCGCCCTTGCTGCAAAAACCATAGGCCTCCAGGGAGAATAACACCAGCGATGTGAATGCATCGTAGATCTGCGCCACATCCACATCGGCGGGTTTGATGTCCGAATGCTGATAGAGCATTCTCGCGCAACTATCGGAACTTCCGTACATAGGGTTTTCAGAAAAAAAGTCGATCATACTGTGTGACTGTCTGGAAAGGCCCTGGCCATAGGCATGAATCTTGACTGGACGATGGCGGCAATCCCTGGCTCGCTCCGTGCTGGTGATCACTACAGCCGCCGCGCCATCAGACTCCAGGCAGTTGTCGAAGAGGCAGAGCGGCTGCGATATCCAGCGTGCGTCAAAGTACTTCTCCCGAGTTAGTACTTTGTCATACATCATCGCCAGCGGGTTATTGTTTGCCATCTCCCTAGCATTCAATGCCACCTTGGCGAGGTGATTTCTACTTGCGCCGGTCTCATGGAAGTAGCGCGCAGTTAACAAAGCGATTTCGTCTACCGGTCGCAAAACGCCCCAGGGCCGTGACCAGTTAGCGGCGGTTACCAGCCCGGCCGAGGCGGCCCGGTTGGCCCATACCCGGGAATCTGGTGCTCCACGTTTCCTGGACCGCCATGCAACGCCAACCTTGCATTGGCCCGTTGCTACAGCCATCGCCAGTAGTCCGATGGTGGCCGGCCCGCCTCCGCCGCCATGAGGTGTTTGGGCAAAAAAAGACAGTTCTCCAAAACCCAGATTTTTTGCCAGCTCGAAGTCTGAGGTCGTCTCCATCGTGTAGGACGCCAATCCATCGACTTCTTCGGGTGAGATCCCGGCATCCAAGAGCGCATCGCTGACAACCTGGCAGGCCAGGCGAAGCTCACTTTGTTCGAGTGACTTGGAAAACGCGGACTGTGAAATGCCCGCAATCGCTGCTTTGTCTTTGATCATCGAATCCCGCTCCGGTGCGTTAGTGATCAACTCTAGCAGCAGCCGAGGAAGGTTGCCGTTATCCCGGATGGAAAAACGGTGTCCGATCACGACATTGGTATTTCAATGGTGGCGGGCTGGCAGGTATCCACGCAAAGGCGTAATCAGCAGGATTCACCAGTATGTCATTTCTGGATGTTCGGCTGTCTTGACTGGACACTGATGGGTGGTGTTTCAGGTGTCATGAGCTTGATAGGATTTCTGCCAATAGTTCGGAAAGGGGTCGCAGACAGGGATGGATTTTCATTTTTCAGAGAAAGAGATCGAATTCGTAAAAGAAGTAAAAGCCTTCATTGAAGAAAATCGGTCGCCCGACGTGATGGACGTCACACGGGAGAATATGGCCCAGATCTGTGATACGCCGGAACGGCGTGCATTCATGAAGAAGCTCGCGAAGCGTGGCTGGCTTGGCCTGACCTGGCCAAGGGAGTACGGTGGCCAGGAAGTCGAGGGCGTCTATGAATACCTATTGAATGAGCTGCTTTCCTCTGTAGGGGCGCCGCAAATCGGCAAGGGTATCGGAATCATCGGCAAAACCCTAATGCGCCACGGATCGGATAAGCTGAAAAAGGAATTCCTTCCACAGATTCTTAGCGCGGAAATAGAATTTGCAGTGGGTTATTCCGAGCCAAGTGCTGGATCCGATGCTGCAGCAATGCGTTTAAAGGCCGAGAAAGATGGCAGCGAATGGATTCTGAACGGGCAGAAGATGTTTACAACATCCGCTCACTTTGCCGACTGGTACTGGGTTGGCGCGAGAACCGACACGTCTTCAACGAAGCACAACGGCATAACACTTTTCCTGATACGCATGGACGACCCTGGGCTCAAGGTCTATCCGATGCCGACCATGGGCAAGGAACGCACCAACATGGTCTACTTCGACAACGTGAAAGTATCTGACGAGTACCGCGTCGGGGAGATGAATAAGGGATTTCAATATATCTCGGAGGCGTTGGATCTGGAGCGATTTACCATGTTTACGTTCAGCCCGATTAAGAATCGTATCGAGCTACTAACGGATTTCGTACGTACAGGCGAGCGCGATGGAAAGGCGCTAAGAGATGATCCAGTGCTTCGTCAGCAGGTTGTCAATACGGTGGTTGAGGGGGAGGTTGCCCGATTGCTGGGTCTTCAGTTCGTATCGGCAGCGCTGGCGGGCGGGAAGCCGCCGACAAGCGAAGCCTCTGCCTATAAGTTGTACGCAACGGAACTCTCTCAACGTGTCGCAGACAAGACCATGGATATTGCCGGTCCTGGAAGCCAGCTGTGCCTTGGGAACGAAACCGCTCCGCTCAGAGGCCGAGCGGAAAGTACCTATACCTACACCGTGATCGACACTATTGGCGGTGGTTCCTCCGAGATCCAGAAAAATATTCTGGCCAGGCGAAAACTTGGTTTGCCAAAGAACTTCTGAGGGTCTGCCGTGACGAAAAAACTCACAGTTATCAATCTGGCGAGTGTGGGGCCGGGGGCGAGGGCTGCGCAAATACTCGCCGATCTCCGATATTCCGTTATCCAGGTTGGTGTGCCAACATCCCGCGGCGCTCTGCAGATCGAACCGGAGGCTTACGCTTATGGTGCGTCAAGGTTCGTCCGGCACCTGAGGATAGATTTGAAAAGTATCTCCGGGAGGAGAGCCTTTCACTTGTTGATAGAAAAGGCCGATGTGTTGATAGAGAGCTTTCGCCCGGGGGTAATGAAAAAACTGGAGTTGGACTATGAATCGCTCTGTAAGGTCAATTCATCACTGGTGTACTGTTCTGTATCGGGATATGGACAACAGGGGCGATATAGCCAATGGGCTGGACACGACATCAACTACCTCGCGGTAAGTGGTTTTCTGGACTGTAGCGGCAGGGACATCAACGGGGTACCGGCTATACCAGGTGCTACCGTGGCAGATAGTGCTGGTGGCGGCATGCAGGCTGTTATAGGAATTCAATCGGCATTGCTGAACAGGCAGGTTACCGGTGATGGGAAATACCTGGATGTTTCGGTACTGGACGGCATGCTCTCGATGATGTCACTACATATTGACAAATATCTGGCAACCGGAGAGCAAGTAAGCGCAGGCAACGATTTACTGACAGGTAAATACGCCTGGTACAGCTGCTATCGTACGGCTGATGAAAAATTCGTATCCATTGGTGCGATTGAGTCGAAGTTCTATCGCAACCTGTGTGTAGAACTCGGTTTGCCAGAATATACGGAACAACAGTTTGACCTTTCAGTTCAGGAAGAACTGCGGGGAAAACTAGCGAAGGTCATTGCGTCGGAAACGCGGCTCCACTGGGTGAAAGTGCTGTGCTCCAGAGACACCTGTGTCGCGCCGGTCTTAGGTATCGACGAAGTGGTTTCCGATCCCCACCTGCTAGAGCGCGGTACCTTTAACCACGTATCCGTAGGCCCGGAAGCCAGGTTCAAGCAGCTCGGCCCAATGATTGCCGGTTCAGAACCCATTGAGGAGGTTGAGGTTGAGCGTGGTCGTTCCCAGGCTCGAGAGATTCTGCGGGAAGTTGGAGCTGGGTCTGTCGAAATTGACGCCTGGATTGAGGAAGGGACGCTGCAATGAATGCCCGGAAGGATGAACTGCCCCCTCAGGTTAGTGAACTTATCGGTCGACGCCAGTATGAGATGTTTGGGGACGTCGCGGTTGAGCAGGGAGCAATCGAAAACTTTTGCGCGGCAGTTCGCTACGGTAATCCGCTGTACTGGAGCGAAGACTGTGCAGTGAAAACGGTAGGCTATCAATTCGCACCGCCCTCCATGATTTCAACCTGGTTCAGGCCACACCACTGGAAGCCGGGTGCGGATGAACCACAACTGGCTTTGCGTGCGCACTTCGATCTGAAAATGCTGCTGGAGTTGCCCGAGGCCATCATTTCGGATAATGAGCTGACTTTTGGTGCCCCGGCTCGAGTGGGTGAACGTATTCTTACTTACCAGGTTGTGAAATCAATCAGCGACTACAAGACAACGCGGCTGGGTATTGGGCGATTCTGGGTTGTGGATGTCGTGATAGAGAATGAGGAAGGGGTGTTTCTGGGCAGCGATAGTTACACCGCATTCGGGTATGTAAAACAATGACTAAACAGCGATTCGAGTGCCGGCGCTTTGACGATGTCGATGTCGGGACCACTCTGCCACCATTGAGTTTCGATGTGACCGCAACCGATATTGTTCTGGGCGCGGTGGCGAGCCGCGACTGGCGACCAATGCACCATGACCAGAAATTTGCGGTTGAGCGTAATGGTGTTAGGGACATATTCCTAAACACGCCGACCCAGGCTGGCTGGCTTGAGCACTACGTTACACGTTGGGCCGGGCCGGCGGCGAGACTCGGGAGAATGAAGTTTTCGATGAAGCAATCGATTTTTCCCGGTTCAACAATGGTTCTGGCCGGTGAAGTGAATGGCAAGCGTATCCAGAACTCCGCAGTTGGTTGGATTGGTATTTCCGTGTTGGTGTCCACTGAAGATGGAATAGCCACCAGTGCGGCGATCACACTTGCGCTGCCTGTACAAGCCGATACCAATCTTTGGACGCTGGAGCATAGTCAGTGGAATCCAAATTTCTATCAATGGGGTAATCAATGAATCTTTCTCACACAGAAGAACAGTCAGCCATTGCCGATCTTGTCCGCAGCATATGTGGCGACCACTCGACTACCGAAGCGGTACGTGCCATGGAGAATGATCCCAAGGGCTACAAAGACGAGCTGTGGACGGTACTGGCGGATTCCGGATTGCTTGGCACCATGATACCCGAGGAATACGGCGGTAATCCGATAGGTATGCTGGAAAATGTCAGTATGTACGAAGAGTTTGGTAGGAGCCTGGCGCCATGCCCACACTTCACGACGGCCATTCTCGCAGCCAGACTACTACAGGAAGTCGGTGAGTCGGAGCAATCGGCGCAGCTGCTTTCTCGAATCGCCGGGGGCGATATTGTGATGGCGATTGCCTGGCTGGAGCCGGACTCGGGGTATGAACCGGTCGGCGTAAACTGTCAAGCGGCCAGAGTGGAAGGTGGTGTCAGGCTAAATGGTCTCAAACGCCATGTATTTTTTGCCGGATCCTCGGAAAAATTGATCGTACTGGCAAGGACTGGCGACGAACCGGAGGATATTGATCTGTTCCTGGTCGACGCGGATGCGCCTGGGTTAACGCTGGATCAGGAGCTGAGCATGGCGTCAGATACACAGTATCAGGTGATGCTGCGTGATGTGTTCGTTCCGGATAGTGCTTGCCTCACCACTGGTGGTGCCGGATGGCGTACCTGGCACGGGGTTTTGTTGGAGGCGATTATCCTGGATGCATCTCGCGCAGTTGGACTGGCGCAGAAAGCGTTGGATATAACGGTCGAATACGCCAAGACCAGGGAGCAGTTCGACAAGCCAATTGCCGCTTTCCAGTCGATATCGCACTATCTCGCCGACTGCTCTACTGAAGTCGAGGGAGCCCGATTACTGGTAGCGGAGGCCGCCTGGGCATATGACCAGGGCCTGCCGCACGCTACCCTGGCGGCTGCCGCCAAGCTGTTCGCCTGCAAAGTGGCTCGTGCTGTTACGGCAAAGGCGCAGCAGATACACGGTGGTATCGGTTTCACCATGGAATACGATATCCAGCTCTATTTCCGGCGCGCCAAACAGCAGCAACTCAACTGGCTGGACAGCAGGGCGCTGGAAGCCGAAATTGCACATTCGGTCCTGGACAAGGGCTGTGCAATCGCGGCGGCCGACCCTTTTGCAGCCTGACCTCGATAAAGGGAGATTGACGGTGAATACTCAGTCTGGCGGCCTTGGATCGCTTGCGACGCTCATCTACGAGAAGCAAGAAAAGGTGGCTGTCGTCACGTTGAATCGTCCCGAAGCCCATAATGCCTTTAATCATACGATGATGGTCGAACTGGACCGCGTTTGGAACCACATCAAGTCAGATGATTCCGTTGCGGTCGTCGTTGTCAGTGCCGCTGGAGATAAGGCTTTTTGTACTGGCATGGATCTGTCGAATGTGTCGCCGGAACTGATCGAGAGTGTGTTTTGTACCGGTATGCAGGACTCGCCAATCTTTCGTATGACCGCCCTGCAGCAACAATGCTGGAAACCAGTAATAACCGCGGTAAACGGCATGGTTTGTGGTGGCGGATTTCACTTCATTGCTGACAGCGACATCGTTATCGCTGCCGACCATGCCACCTTCTTCGACACGCACGTGAAGCTTGGGTTGATTGCCGGCCTGGAACCCGTCGGTCTTGCCCGGCGTATACCTCTCGATTCTGTATTCAGGCTGGCATTTCTGGGTGGCTCGGAAAGAATGTCCTCCGAAGATGCCCTGCGTTGCGGGCTCATTGGCGAAGTCGTTGGCCAACAGGATCTAATGACTCGCGCGATGGAACTGGCTGAAAAGATTGCCAGGCATTCGCCTGCCGCGCTTGCGAAGAGTAAAAAGGCCATCTGGCGAAGCAAGGAAACCGGATTGACAGAGGCTTTGGATCGCACATGGCGAGAGATCATTGAGCATAGAAGCCACCCTGACACCCAGGAGGGGTTGGTCGCAATGGAAGAGCGAAGGAGCCCTCGCTGGGCTGCCTACAATGATTGAGTGGAGATGGTGATGGGAAAGTTACTTGAAGGGAAAATAGCAGTTGTGACCGGAGCCGGAAAGGGCATCGGAAAAGGTCATTGCGAACACCTGCTTAAGAACGGCGCGTCTGTGGTGGTCAACGACATAGACCGTGAAGCTGCGGATTTGCTTGTCGAGCAACTGGTCTCAAGCGGTGGCCGGGCTGTGGCGAACTACGCTGATATTGGCAGTCGTGAAGGGTGTGCCGAGTTGGTTGAAAGTTGCTGCGCACACTATGGAAGAATAGACATTCTCATCAACAACGCCGGTGTTGTACGGGACAAATCGTTCCTGAAACTCAATGACGATGATTTTGAACTCGTATGGCGTGTGCATGTTATGGGCACATTCTGGTGCAGTCAGCACGCGGCAAGAAAAATGGTGGAGCAGGGCGATGGTGGCGCCATCCTGAATACGACTTCGGGAGCGCAGTTTGGCAACTTCGGACAGACCAACTATTCGGCCGCAAAGGGCGCTATCTCTTCGATGACCTATACCTGGGCAATTGAGCTGGCCAGGAAGGGGATTCGGGTCAATGCCATTGGTCCGCTGGCAACCACGCACATGTCGGCAACGTATAAAGACGCGGATAACATGCCGTATTTTGATCCAGCGGCAAACGGGCCGATGGTATGCTGGTTGTGCAGCGATGAGGCTGACGCGATATCCGGCCAGGTATTCGGTACCGGTGGCGAACGCATTTCCCACATGGTGCAACCGCATTATGGGAAGACCCTGACGCGCGAAGGCGGCTGGGAGATCGAGGATATCAGAAAGCATTTCCTGCAGCACATGCCGGCGGAGTTTGGCCCCTTCGGCGTGCTTGGCAAGCCGTATCCCTTTCATGACGGCATCCAGTCCATTGCTGCCCAGGCAGCCACGGAGCAGGGTAGTTGAGCATGATGGTGGGTGTGGAAACGGCCGCCTGCTGCATTCCCTACCGGCGGCTTTCGCTGCCGGTCATTCGGGGTGGCCGAAACGATGCGGCGGCGCCGGAAAGAGCCGTTGCCTGGTTTGACGAAGACAGTATCACCATGGCTGTGGAGGCAGCGCGTCAATGTCTGGCCTACGCACAGTGGCCTGACATAGACGGACTGATCCTTGCCAGCACATCCTCGCCCTATGATGAAAAGCAGGGCGCCAGTATTGTCGCGCGCGCACTCAATCTTCCCAGCCATGTCAGTACAATGGATGTAGCGCAGTCATTGCGGGCCGGAACGACCGCAATTCAGTATGCCGTGGCGGCGGTGAAATCCGGAGAGATGAAAAGGGTGCTGGTCCTTGCGTCCGATGAACGGGCTGTGGCGCCAGGTTCCCCGGGCGAGATTGATCTTGGAGATGGCGCTGTCGCGCTCTTGATTGGAGCCGATGACGTGAAGCTCGCACTGAGCGGGTCTCGTAGCACCAATAACGAGATGATGGACGTCTGGCGGCGATCCGGCGATCGCTATCTCCATAGTTGGGAAGATCGCTTTATCAAGAAGCATGGCTATCAGCATGTTCTGGTGAGCGCCGTGCGCGAGTTCTGCGAGTCATACCGCTGTGAAGTGAAGGACTTCAGCCGGGTGTGTCTCTACGCTCCGGACCCGCGCAGCCACAAGACAGCAGTGTCTGAGCTGAACGTGGCAAAGGAGTGCGTTCAGGATCCCTTCTTCGGCCGTGTTGGAAATATCGGTGTCGGCGCAGCACTGCTTCAGCTAGTGGCCGCATTCGAGTCATTGAATGTAGGCGATCGGATACTCCTGGCGAGCTATGGCGACGGCGCCGACGTGTTGGCTTTTGAGCTTGTCAGCGCACCACCCAGTCACGCCACGGTTCCGAGAGCGCTCGAGCGCCGCAAGCCGGTTCTGCGCTATCAGGATTTTCTGTCGGCAAAGGGCTTACAGCATAGTGAATATGCTGATGCGGATTACCAGGGGATATCCGCGACAGTCCAATATAGAAATGCAAAGGAGAACCTGGGCCTGGTTGGCCAGCGTTGCAAAAGCTGCGATACGCATCAGTTTCCGCGAGGGAGAGTCTGCGGCCAATGCGGCGAGAAGGACAGCTGGGAAGAGGTCTGCTATTCGAGAGACTTTGCGAGATTGCTCACTTATACGAAGGATGCATTTTTCCCGGCACCAGAACCGCCGACCCTCGCTGGAATCGTTGAGGTCGAACGGCACTCGGTGGACGGCGGTAAGTCCAGGGGCCCGCGGATGCATATCCAGGTAGCTGAATGCGAAAAAGACGCTCTGCGATGTGGAATGCAACTCAAGTTCGTATTTCGATGCATCCACCGGGCGGGCAAGCGACCAAACTATTTCTGGAAATGTGTTCCGATTGATGAGCGTGAGAGCCAGGCAGTATGAGTTTGAAAGACAAGGTAGCGATTGTAGGGGTTGGCTGTTGTCAGTTCGGTGAAAACTGGGATCGCAGCGAGGAGGATATGATCGTCGACGCGGTCTACGAAGCCTACGACGATGCGAGTATCAATGATCCGGCGGGGCAGATCGACGCGATCTACTGTGGTTCTCTATACAGTAAAAGTGGGCCGGTGGAAGTCTCCGAAGCCCTGAAGCTCTACAAGCCGTTGACATCGGTTATGAATTATTGCGCGACCGGAACGGAAGCCGTGCGTGCCGCAGCCATGTCTATTGCTGCGGGTGTGTATGAAACGGTCCTGGTGGTTGGCTATGACAAGCCAAAAGATCGAGGCGTTTCCGGTCCTACAGTGAACATTTCAGATGTCAGGGGGCTTCCGGCGACACCGGCTGGTTGGTTCGCCGTATGTGCACAACCCTATTTTGAAAAGTATGGGGCCGGCAAAGAGCATCTGGCAAAGATCGCTGTCAAAAATCATTATAATGGGTCTCTCGCGCCAAAATCCTTTCTGAAGAAACGTATTTCCGTAGAAGAGGCTATGAATGGCAGGATGATATCCTGGCCCTTTGGTCTTTACGACTGCGCGGCGCAAACCGACGGTTGCGCCGCAGTTATTCTCACCAGGGCGGATCAGGCGCGCTCGTATAGGGACAATCCTGTATACATCAAAGGTATTGGCAGCGGCTGCGCACCGGATCCGAACAGAGATCCAACCTTTGATTTCCGTCGATGGAAACCAACCGAGAATGCCGCACGCGAAGCCTACGCCATGGCCGGAGTGAGCAATCCCGCAAAGGAGATTCATCTGGCGCAAGTACACGATTGTTTCACGCTGACCGAGCTGCTTTCCTATGAAGATCTTGGCTTTATTGAAAAAGGTGAAGCCAAAAACTACATCGACGACGGCTACTTTGAACTGGACGGGGGATTGCCAGTAAATACGGATGGCGGTTTGAAGGCTTTCGGTCACCCAACAGGCGCCAGTGGTGTCCGAATGATGGTCGAGAACGTGCTTCAGCTTCAAAAAAGGGCGGGTGAGAGATCCATTCGTCGAGACGCGACCCTTGCGCTGTCACATAATATTGGCGGTTTCCCAACCGGCTGTGCCGTCGCCATTCTTGGCATTGAGCGCTAGTACCTCGCCGTGTCTTCGGAACAGCAGAGTACTTATCCGAACCCAAGGGTCGCTAACTATGTCCTGGCCTTGCTGGTGTTCGCCTATATCCTGTCCTTTGTAGACAGAAACATTCTCGCAGTCATGGTGGGACCAATTCGGGAGGAGTTTTCCCTCACTGACTTCGAGTTCAGTATTTTGCATGGCTGGGCTTTCACCCTGTTCTATATCTTTCTCGGTTTTCCCATCGCCTGGTTGGCCGACCGCTTTTCGAGAAAGTGGATTATCGTTTCTGGCATAGCTTTGTGGAGCTGCATGACGGGAGTCTGTGGTCTCGCCAAGACTCATGCCGGTTTGTTTCTGGCCCGCGCTGGCGTGGGTGTCGGTGAGGCTGCGCTGTCTCCGGCGGCCTATTCGTTATTCGGCGACTACTTTCCCCCGAAACGCCTGAAGTATGCGACCTCAATCTATGCGTCCGGTATTGCACTGGGTAGCGGCGGCTCCTATATGATTGGTGGTTGGCTGTATGAGTGGTACGCATCGATTGGGGCCATTTCCGTTCCCGCCCTTGGCGTCGTATTGAAACCCTGGCAGATGACTTTTGTCAGTGTCGGCTTGCCGGGGTTTATCATCGCTTTTTTGTTGCTGATGGTTAGGGAGCCCCCTAGAAAACAAACAGCCCTGGATACCGGGGATCCGGTGCCGGTCACTGCCGTTTGGTTACACCTTTGCACTTATCGTCGGGCTTATTTTGGAGTCATAGGCAGCATGTCGATGATGGCGATTGTTGGCTACGGGGTAACAATTTGGCTTCCAGAGTTTTTCTTTCGCACACACGGCATGTCTAAATCCGCCAGCGGCACGTTTCTTGGCCTGGTGTTCATTGTTGGCGGTTGTCTGGGAACGATCTGCGGGGCTCCCATGGCCGGCTGGCTGGAAAGAAGGGGGTTTGGCGATGCAAACTTGCGTTTGGTGGCCTTGATTGCCAGTGCGGTTGCCCTGCCGTCGATCGCAGCAGCGCTAGTCCCAAGCGCTTGGCTGTCCATGGTGTTATTTGCGATCGCGCAGTTTTTCCAGTTTGCCCATGCTGGCGTAGGTCTGGCGGCGCTCCAGCTGATTACACCCAACCGGATGCGGGCGCAGGTATCGGCGTTATTCCTGTTTGCCACGAGCCTGTTTGGTTTGGCGCTGGGTGGTAGCTGTATCGCCTTTTTTACCGACTATGTATTCAAAGACGACTATTCACTGCACTATTCAATGGCAGTGGTGGCACTCGTATTTTACCCTCTGGCGGCTTCTGTGGCCTGGGTGGGTTTGTCCGGCTATCGACAGGCGCAGCGCGCCATCGCCTGAATCAGCGGCTTTCCAAGCTGCTGAAAGTCGCAATGAGGCGGGTAAAGTGGATGGATAAGACAGGCGTTTATGGGGGGCTTTGACTCTCCGGGCTGCACGCAAATGCGGGATAATCCGGGATAGAAACTCCACGAAGGCTTGCAAAGATGCTCCCGAAAACCTCGTTTGCTATGGTACAAACCGGCGTCAGGACGCTGGAGGCACGCGACGTCCCGATACCCGATATCGACGATGAAAGCGCGATCCTAAAGATCGAAGCCTGTGGTATCTGTGGTAGCGACTACGAGCAGTATGAAGGCCAGTTGCCAGTTCCCTATCCAGCGATTCCCGGCCACGAACCCCTGGGTACAATAGCCGCGATAGGTGACAAGGCGGCGCGCCGATGGAAGGTTGACGTCGGTGATCGGGTAGCCGTGGAAGCACAGATTGCCTGTCACCATTGCCATACCTGCTACAGCGGTCAGTATCAGCAGTGTAGCGATATCCGTGTGTATTCCTTTTTGCCGCTTACTTACAGGCCAGGTCTGTGGGGCGCCTATTCCCAGTACATGTATATCGACGCCAATTCCATCGTACATCCCGTTGATCCGGCGTTACCCGCGGAGATAGCCGTAATGTTCAATCCGCTGGGAGCTGGATTTCGCTGGGCGGTGGAGCTTCCGCGGACACAGTTGGGAGAATCGGTATTGATAATGGGGCCAGGTCAGCGTGGGCTGGCGAGTGTTATTGCGGCCCGTGAAGCGGGTGCTGGTGACATAATAGTCACGGGGCTGGCTGCCGACGCGGAAAAGCTGCGACTGGCAAAACTGTTTGGGGCGAGCCACACGATCGATGTTGAAAACGAAGATGCGAAATCCCGCGTCAAGGAGTTGACCCAGGGCCGCGGTGTCGATGTCGTCATCGATTTGACTCCCTATGCCACCCGTCCGGTAACGGATGCCATTCGCTTTGCTCGTCGAGGTGGGCGTATTGTCCTGGCTGGTATGAAAGGCGCCAAGGAGATCCCCGGATTCGTCAGCGACGAAGTTATTGGCAAGGAGCTGACGATTCAGGGGGCGAGTGGTGTGACCTCCAGTGGCTACCGATCAGCCATTCGTGCCATCGAAGCGAGGCGATATCCACTTCAGGAGATGCATACCCATAATTTCCCGCTGAAAGACGCGGAACTCGCGATCAAAACGCTTGCGCGGGAGATACCCGGAGACGAGTCCATTCACTCCTGCCTGATACCGGAGTTTTGAGCAAGTCGTGCTAATCGGCTGGTCTGAACGCCTTTACCGTCGGGTGGCCTTCCAACTGTACAATCTTGTTGTCCAGCACTGCGTGCGCCCCTTGGCTGTCACACGGATGTAGGCGCCGAGGCGATATCGCGGCGCCGGCATATCCACTGGGGTCATACTGAGGGAGACGCCTGTTCGCTAAGCTGCTCAACCAGCATTTGCTGGTCCGCAAACAAGGTTTCCAGTATATGGGCACGTTTGTAAAGGTAGTGGACTGGCATCTCTTGTGTAAACCCCATTGCACCATGAATCTGTATTGCCAGCTCTGCGTTTTTTCTTGCGGCCTCACAGGCCATCCACTTGGCCGCAAGGCTGTCATAAGTCGCGGCTTTGTCGGAACTTTCCAATTCCAGGGCAGCTTGCACCACCAGGGATAGCGCAGCTTCGCTGCGTAGCGCCATTTCGGCGCAATAGTGCTTCATTGCCTGGAATGAGGCAATCGGCTTGCCGAACTGCTGTCTTTCTTTTGCATAGTCAACAGATAACGCCAGTGCGCGTTCGGATACACCGGTCGCCATGGCGGCGGCCATTACCACAGCCTGGTAAAACACGTAACTATTGTTGCTGGCGGTCACGGGGGGCACACCGTCGAAATCGATACGAAATAGCGGTATGCTCTCGTCAATACCGCGTTCTTCGGTGACTTTTCCTGCGCTCATTGCAACCAGGCAGCTGCCTTCAGTGCCGGTAACCAAGCCATAGGCACAACGCTCCGCATCCAGTGCATAGAACGAGCCGGAAACGGTATTGCCATTGTATGTGTTTAAATCGTTGCCAATCAGCGGGCAGACAATGCTTTCGCCGCTGGCGATGGAGAGCCGGACTTGATCCATATCTGAGTTGCAAAGCAACGTCAGGGCAAGGCTACCGGCTAAAAAGTGGGGTGACAGCAGGTGTCTTCCCGCTTCGATGAAGAGCAAGGCCTCCTCTGCCAAAGTCAGCCCTGATCCGCCTATTCCTTCTTCAGAGGAGATAGCCAGCCACCCCAGTTCCGCGAGATCTGGCCAAAGCGCGAGGTCAGAAGGCGCAGTGCCGGATTGTGGATTTAGCCTCGATAATGGAAATTTACTTTGCAGTACCTGCTGAAAGGCGGCGATTATCTGTTCTTGGTCTGAATCTGGCAGATAGTTCATTGCGACTGCTTCATTGCTTATCTTGAGTTAAATGCTCGCATAATCCGAAGCCGCTGGTATCAGTAAGATGTGTCCGAAAAAGACAGTGTTGCGACAATAGTACTATTCTTGCCGATACTCGGAGACTTTCTTCCCGGTCCAGCTCTTGAAAGCGCGCCTGAAGTTGCTGACATTTGAAAATCCCAGGGCGTAGCTGATTTCTTTTGGCGTAAGATCGGTGCATGAAAGGTATTCAAGTGCCAATTCTTTGCGCAGCGTATTGATAAGCTCCTGGTAAGTAATGCCCTCGCTTCGCAAGCGCCGCGCCAGGGTCCTGGGGCTGATAGACAGTTTCTCCGCCATTTCATTCAGGCCGATGAAACTTCCTGGCATATTAAGAAGAATGTAGCGTATGCGCTCCGAAATTTTATCGGAGTGCTGCTGTTGTTTGATCAGTTGGCTACAGAGTTGGTCGCACAGGGAAAAGACGTCTTCGTCGGCCATCACAATGGGGTCGTCGAGTCGACGTGCGTCGAAATGAATCAGTGTTTTGGGTTGATCAAAATAGATCGGGCAGCCGAAAATCTTGCTGTACTTACTGCCATAAGCTGGTTCGGGATACTGAAGATGAACTTCAAGAGGCAGGAATTCCCTGTCGGTCAAGGTAGAAGATAGCGCCATGGCGCGAGTGATAAACTCCTCGGTGGCGAAGCGAATCAGTCCGCCCAGAGGAAACATTTCCTTCAGTTCACAGGTCCACTTGTTGCCGTGTATATGATCCAGCGGTAATACGAGGTATTCATTTAGGTTATGGTAGCGGTGAATGACCGTACGTGCCTGAGCCAGGGTGGTGCTGCTCAGCGTCGCATAGCCGAGAACTCCGAGGTCGCTGACTTTAATTTCCGCGCCGAGTTCAAGTCCGAGGCTTTCGCAGCCGGTAAGTCTCAGCATATTGCTGATGACCTTCCGGTATTGATCAGGCGCAGCACGAAAACCCTCGGATGGATTAGCACTGCTGCGGATACTGCAACCATCCAAAACTTCACTTTCGCTGAAGCCACGATAAGCCATCCGTTTGAGGTAGTACGAGATTTTGTTCTTTGAATCGCTGCGCTGTAAATTCATGGATTCCGCACTGGGTTGACGTCTCTTGCTGGTTAATTATGAATCTGATTTGGCTTTAATGGAATTATTTAGTGTCTGTTTAGCTCCAAGCACTAATATACTATCTATTGTTAGTCGGTGACTATATGAGTGTCTGTGGCTTTAGTAATCGGTGGGAATGGCGGGTATGAAGTCAGATAATGCAAAGCCATACGTTCAGGTAATTGCCGAACTGGCAGCGCAAGAACCTGAACGTGTTGCCATCTATGTCGAAGAGCAACAACTAACGATTGCTGATCTCGACCGGCGCTCAACGCGAATGGCGCAGGCATATCGTGGTCTTGGCGTCAAGTACGACGACGTCGTAACCCTTGCGATGCCAAATGGCATCGAGGTGCTGGTTGCGATACTCGCTTGTTGGAAAGTGGGTGCATTACCCAATCCCATATCGTCCAGTATGCCTCAAGCTGAGTTAATACAGCTAGCCGAGCGGGCCAGGCCTGCGCTCATTGTGGCTGACAATGCCAGCGGCCTCGACTATACCTGTCTACCAACGGACTTTGAGCCAGGCGAAGATTGGCCTGATGAGCCTCTGCCGGATTTGCCGATAGTCGGGGGCGAGCGGGCATTGGCGTCGGGGGGCAGCACTGGCGTTCCGAAGCTGATAATCCCGAGCAATCGAGCTGAATTGGACGCCGGCAGTGTACTGTCCTTGTTTCAGGCTAGAGATGCCGCTGTAGTACCTGGCCCCTTATACCACGCAACGCCTTTCACCGCGGTATGGCAAGGGATTCTTAACGGTTGCACAGTAGTTCTTATGCGGCGCTTTGATGCCGAACAGTTTCTCCAACTCATTGAGCGGCATCGTGTGGACAGAATCACCCTGGTTCCCACGATGATGTTAAGAATCTGGAATCTACCCGAGGACGTTCGATTACGCTATGACCTTTCCAGCCTGGAAATGGTAATCAGTGGTGGTGCTCCGTTGCCAAGGTGGTTGATGCGAGCCTGGATAGAGTGGCTTGGGCCGGATGTCATGCATGAGGCGTATGGGCCCAGTGAGCGTATCGGGGGCACCTTCATCAGTGGACATGAGTGGTTGCAGCACCCGGGATCGGTAGGTAAGCCACTACCGTATTGCCGCATTAAAATTCTTGATAAAGCCTACAAGGAATGCCCCCCGGGCGAGATTGGCGAGATATACTTTATGCCTGTTTCCGGACCGGGGTCGACCTATGTCTACCGGGGTACAGAATCGAGAAGGACCGAGGACGGCTGGGAATCGGTTGGCGATATGGGCTACCTGGATGACGAGGGCTACCTCTACCTGGCTGATCGGCGTGCCGATATGATCGTCGTGAATGGCCGCAACATCTATCCCGCCGAAATAGAGGGGGCGATCGAGAAATATCCCACGGTAAGGTCGTGTGCGGTCATTGGCCTGCCCGACGAACAATCTGAGCAGTTGATACATGCTATCGTGGACTGTGAGCCGGGCTCGGTGGACGACCAAGTTCTAAAGTCACACCTGGAAGCGCTGATTACACCGTATAAAATACCTCATCGCTTTGAATACGTGAACCGTCCGCTTCGCAACGATGCGGGTAAAGTCCGTCGAAGTGCGCTACGCGAAGCGAGGTTGCGAGCAGCCCAATAAGCCAGTAATGATTGTCAATAGCCACCGGAGGGTTGGGCGATGTCCAACCCGCCGAATTAGGTTCCCCTCGTGGGCGCCGGTACGAATCGGGCTCTAACGGCCTGGAAGTCAGACCGCTGCGAATACGCATTGCCGCAATGGCGATTGTCGCGTAAACCAAATCGGTCCTGGATGGTAAGCCGGGTGTGCCTGTCTAGTGTTGATACAACTTTGCGGCATTCGATTCCGAGTGCCGATGTCCGATACCAGGCCGTTTCGTCTAGTATTGATCACCCGGTGTTTATGGCAGTAGTCGCCTGTTGAGGAAAAAATAATGAACATTGATTTTACAGAACAGCAGCTGGCACTGCGTTTGCAGGTTCGAGAATGGCTATCCCAGCACGTCCCGGAGCAGCCAAGGCCGCCTTCAACGAGTGAAGAGGCAAAGGCCTTTGACCTGAGCTGGCAGCAAAAGTTATACGAAGGCGGTTGGGCTGGGATCGCGTGGCCAAAAGAGTTCGGCGGGCGCGGGATGGATGCGATTGAGCAATTGATTTTTCTTCAGGAATATACCAGGGCGGGCGCACCGGACGAGGGGTTTCGGTTCAATGGCCTGAACCTCGGCGGGCCTACCATCATTGAGTTCGGTACCGATGAACAAAAATCGCAATATCTGCCGCCAATCCTAAGCGGAGAGGCCATATGGTGCCAGGGATTTTCAGAGCCCGGTGCCGGATCCGACCTGGCGGCGATTCAAACCAAGGCCGTTGTAGACGGGGACTGTCTGGTGATTAACGGTCAAAAGATCTGGACGAGCTTTGCCCGGTTTTCCGACTATCAGCAAGTACTGGTACGCAGTGACCCGGGGTCGCAGCGGCACAAAGGCTTGTCCTGGCTGATCCTGAAAATGGATACTCCCGGGATTTCCATACGGCCTATCCAGGATATGGCAGGTGGCGATGACCTGCATGAGGTATTTTATTCCGATGTTCGGGTACCCATCGCCAATGTGGTGGGTGGTCTGCACAACGGCTGGAGGGTCGCGATGGGGCAGCTCGGGTTTGAGCGGGGCTCTGCCTTCATGCCTTTGCAGATTGAGCTGGCGCAGGCGGTGGAAGCACTGCGTGAGGACGTATGTTCCAGGCTTCCCGCGGGCCACAGGCGCGAGCGGTACCTGGAGGAGTTGGCAGTACTGGCCGCCGAGGTGAGATCTTTACAGGCGATGACCATTATGGCTATTTCCAGGATCCAGAAATCCGGAATTCCCGGCGCAGAAGGTTCTATGTTGAAGTTGCACTATTCGGAACTGACAAAAAAACTCGGCAGGCTGGCGATGAAGTTGCTTCAGACTTCGAGAATCAGCTTGAGCGGTTCGCTGGGGCGCTGGCCGCACTGGATGCTGTGGTCGTTTGGCGTTTCGCTGGGAGGTGGTACCAGCGAAATTCAGAAGAACATTATCGCGGAGCGTATGCTGCATATGCCGCGCTAGCGGGATTGCCGGCGGCTTTTCCACGCTGAGTTTATTTGCATGGCGAGTTAGACGGGTTTCGTCAAGCATTCCTCGCGGGAGCATGAGATATTCCGTGCATGATTCTGATGTGAGGTGGCCGTGAACTATAAAAAATCCATAGACCCCTGGGTCAACGTCAATATGGGGGATGCCGCGGACGTCCCGTATATGCAGGCAGTCAAAAACGACTATTTCAAGGGCGACGACAGTTTCTTCCGCAACATCTCTCCAGAAGAACTGATCGCCGAGATGGATCGGTACAACGTCGAAAAATCGTTGGTTACCTATAACCTCCAGGAACCCAAAGAGTGGATTTTGGAGTTTTCGGAGAAATATCCACAACGTATATTTCTGGCTGTTGTTCCTGACCTGGCAGCCGGGATGCGCGGTCTCTGGGAATTGGAGGCATTGGCAAGGGATGTGCCGGTC
The DNA here is from genome assembly GCF_017255185.1 of Parahaliea mediterranea. Lineage (GTDB taxonomy): Bacteria > Pseudomonadota > Gammaproteobacteria > Pseudomonadales > Halieaceae > JAFKCZ01. Next base: position 309,111 of record NZ_JAFKCZ010000006.1, on the reverse strand, counting down.
GCAATGGCTCGTGTAGCGCCGTTTCAAAGCGGTATTGCACCAAACGACCCGCTGTACTATCCGCTCTATACCAAGTGTGTTGAACTGGATCTCCCTGTCGGTATCAATACCGGCATTTGCGGGCCACCCATGCCCAGCGAATGCCAGAATCCCATGCATCTGGACAAGGTCTGTCATCATTTCAAAGAGTTGAAACTGATCATGCAGCACGGCGCAGACCCCTGGTGGGATTTTGCGATTCGTCTGATGATCAAGTATCGCAATCTGTACATGATGACATCTGCTTATGCGCCACGTCATTTTCCGCAATCGCTGCTGCACTTTATGAAAACCCGCGGGCGCGGGAAGGTCATGTTCGCATCTGACCACCCTGTACTGAGCATAGAGCGGTGCGTAAAAGAGGCTCACACGCTTGGGCTTGAAGATGTGTTGCTGGAAGAATTCCTGTTTGGTACAGCTCAAAGTGTGCTGTTTGGCACGCGAAGCAGTCGGTACGGTTCCCTCGCAATTGATCAATACACCACGGGCCATCATAGTGAGGCGGTTCTAGCATGAGTGATTTCTTCAGCCGAAAACAGCGTAGTAAATTCGCGCAGGCAAGCAAACTCGCGAATAAGACACCGGTGCCAACCCACTCCATCTCCAATGGAGAGTATGATCCACTGCCGCGAACCGACGAGCAGCGTCGAGTGGAGAGCCTGATCAATGAGATGGCCGAAAAACAGGCATTGAAGCATGGAATGAGTCGCAGGAAGTTTCTTAAGAGCAGCAGCGGCATGGCCGCTGCATTCGTCGCGATGAACAGCGTTTATGGGCCGGTTTTCGATGTGCAAGCCGCTGAGGCCTCAGACCTTGATGCTGCTGAAGAGCGCCGCAAACGACTGGCCAGTCAGTTTGTGTTCGATGACCAGGTGCATTTTGTACATGAAGATTTTGACACCGAGTTCATGCTGGATTACGCCTCCTATGCAGGTGAGCACTGGAACCCGGATATGTACCAGGATATCGGGCTGACACTGGACCGGTACCGGTTCGACAACTTCATCAAGGAAGTGTACCTGGATAGTGATACCAAGGTCTGCCTGGTGTCCAGCGCGCCAACTTCCGGGGATCTTTCCGGTCTGTTGATATCCAACAAGCAGATGGCCTTGACGCGGGAGCTGGTGAATCGCCTGGCAGGTAGCCAGCGCATGTTATGCCACAGTGTGATCATTCCTGGTCAGGATGACTGGCTCGATGACGTAGACAAGATGGTGGAGACCCTGAAGCCGGATGCATGGAAAGGTTACACAGTGGGAAATCCCTTCCATCCACAAAACCTTCCTTATCGTCTTGACGATGAGAAGCTGATGTATCCGTTCTATGAGAAAATGGTCAAGTCAGGCATAAAAACCATATGTATTCATAAAGGACTGCTGCCCAAAAATTACCTGACCGAGATGTCGGATCTGTGGCCTTACGCCACGGTGGATGACGTGCCGAAGGCGGCGCTCGACTGGCCGGACATTAACTTTGTTATCTACCATGCCGGGTTGCGCCCCTGGTTGGAACCGCCGGACAAAGAGATGGCGGAGTTTGAGCGCACCGGATACATACCCTGGGTCTCGGATCTCGCGGAAATTCCGCAGAAATACGGCGTCAACAATGTCTATGGCGAAATTGGATCCTCCTTCGCCCAGTCAGCTGTAACCAATCCGAGATTCTGCGCAGCATTCATGGGCACGCTACTCAAAGGGATGGGTACGGATCATGTGATCTGGGGTACGGATTCGGTTTGGTATGGTTCACCGCAATGGCAGATAGAAGCGCTTCGTCGCCTGGAAATTCCCGACGATATGCAGAAAAAGCATGGGTTCTCACCGCTTGGCCACGAGGAAGGCGATATCAAGTCAGCCATTCTGGGCTTGAATGGTGCTGCTCTGTACGGGCTCAATACCGCCGGTAGCGCCGATTCCCTGCAGAAGGACACAATTGAAAGAATGAAAAGCGAGTATCACGCTCGCGGCGTAGGTACGAGCAACAATGCCTATGGATATATTCTCGATGAAAATGGCAAGGGATAACTCGTTGTGAGTGCCATTAAGGGTTACATAAGAAAGCAAGTGCTTATCAGTTTCCTGGCAAACCTTGTCATCAACGGTACATTGGCCTACTGGATTCTAAATGACCTACAGTTGCTGACGGCCACCGGCGAACACGGATATGTGAGGGACATACTGCTCACAGGGCTTTTGCTATCGTGGCTGTTTTCTTGGATCAACCTGGTGATTCATTACCGCAAACGACAGCGTGGCGAATTGCCTGTGGTTCAGCCCGGTGCAGGGGTTTCCTGGCTTCCTTCGCGATTGTGGTTAAGTGCCATTGTCATGGCGGTTCTTTCCGCGTCGATCGCCGGTGGTGCGATGCTGGCACTTTTGTCAGTGCTGTTCCCAAGCGGAGTTGATCCTCTGCAATACGCGATTCTGAAAGGGGTTTGGACAGGCGTACTGGCAGGCGTGCTCGTTGTTGTCTGTATAGCAGTGGCGACGCGTCCGGAAGACGGTGGAAGCATCGCGGCGCAGGAGGTGGTATGACGATGGAGTTCAATATTGCCGATATGATCGAGGCGGTGTCTGACCATGTGCCTGATCGTGAAGCTTTGGTATGTGGTGAAAAGCGAGTCAGCTACAGAGACCTGGACAGGCGGGCTACAAAACTGGCGCATTATTTACAGACGAAAGGCGTGTCAAACGGCGACAACGTCGGCCTTTATATGTACAACTGCATCGAGTATCTCGAAGCCGTATTGGCTTGTTTTAAGATACGTGCAGTCCCAATTAATATTAACTATCGTTACATCGATGAGGAGCTGCGTTACATATTTGATAACGCGGACCTAGTAGCCTGTATCTATCACCGGCAGTTCACTCCGTATATCAGGGACATCAGCGACACCTTTGTTCGCTCCCTGGCGTTTGTTTCGGTCGATGACGGTAGCGATGAGCCGATCGAATGTATTGAAGCTGACGAATTCGAATGTGCCCTGGGTGCGCAGAGCGATACACGTGACTTTTCGCCGCGAAGCGAAAACGACCTGTTTATACTGTATACGGGCGGTACGACCGGCAATCCCAAAGGCGTGATCTGGACCCACCGAAACCTGTTTTTTGCTGCATTGGGTGGGGGCGGCCATTTCTCTGCCCAGGGAATCTGTCGATCGCCAGAGGACATCATATCGAGAATCGCACCCCAGCCGGTGAACGGTATCGCCCTGGCGCCGCTGATGCACGGCGCATCGTGGTGGTATGCCTGCATACAACTTTTGGCAGGTAACAAACTGGTTCTCAACCACCACCGCTCGTTGGTGGGAGATCAAGTGTGGGATATCTGCGAACGCGAGAAAATCAATGCGCTTCAAATCGTCGGTGATGCCATGGCAATCCCGCTTATCGACGCCCTGGACCAAAACCCCGGACGCTGGAAGCTAGACTCCATCTTCAGTATGAGTTCAGGCGGTGCTGTTTTTTCTCGCTCCAAACAAGACGCCTTCAGGAAGTATTTCCCAGGCATTCGAATCATCAACAGTTTTGGCTCTTCAGAATCAGGTCAGATGGGGGCCGACAACGGATCGCAGAAAGGAATCTCCAGCCTGGGAAATGTACAGCGCTCGGAATTTATGGATGTAATTGTCGTTGAAGAAGATGCCGGTGTGTTACGTCATGCACAGCCGGGGGAGCATGGAATTTTTGCGCGGTCAGGCTTCATTCCCATAGGCTACTATAACGACCCGGAAAAGACCGAAAAAACATTTGTCGACGTTGAAGGCAGGCGCTGGCTTCTCACTGGCGATGCGGCTCAGATCGAAGGGGATGGAAGCATCACGCTGTTTGGTAGGGGGTCAAACTGTATAAATAGCGGCGGGGAGAAGATATTTCCAGAAGAGGTTGAGAACGTCCTGAAATCCCATGACTCGGTATTCGATGCGCTGGTTGTGGGTGTGAAGGATGAGCGCTGGGGAAGCAAAGTGGTAGCTGTTATTCAACCACGCGATGGTGTTTCTGTAGGTCTGGATGATATTCAACGGCATTGCCGTCAATACTTAGCTGGATACAAGGTGCCGCGTTCCATTGTTGTGACAGAAAGGCTGCCCAGATCTCCGAGCGGCAAACCCGATTATGCTTCCGCAAAGGCCATAGCGGAATCCAGCTGACCTACACCACAACTATGTATAGCCGGGAGGGCGGGAACGTGCCCCATTTGGAAAGCCAACCTGAAAGTCAACTGCTGACGGAAGATGGGCCTTTTTCGCTTGTCGAAGAGACGGTACTTGGACATAAGTTCCTGCAATTTCGTAATCGTAAAAAGAGCTTGCGCGAGCTCCTCTTGTCCGGACTCTCCTTTGGCGACAGGGAATACATGGTTGATGGCGATGTGCGGATTACCTATGAGGAACACTACGCATTGGTTTGCGGCTACAGCCGCATGCTTTCACAGCAGTTTGGTATTGGTTCGGGCGATCGCGTTGCGATATTTGCCGAGAATCGTGTCGAATGGTGCATTGCATTTTGGTCTGTAACAGCCCTGGGAGCGGTTGCAGTTGCAATGAACGGGTGGTGGACCGAAGCGGAGTTTGATCATGCATGGCGGCTCAGTCAACCGAAACTGTTACTTGGTGACAGAAAACGGCTTGATCGACTGCGAGACTTGAAGTTGGATACGCACGTCATCGACTGGGAAGAAAGTCCGCTATGGGACGTGCCGTCAGCAAAGACTCTACCCGATGTTGAAATTGATGAAGATGACCCCGCCGTCATTCTGTTTACCAGTGGAACCACAGGGCGGTCCAAGGCGGTTTTGATTTCGCATCGTGGTGAACTCGGTTTTGTACAAACCAATCAGTTCAATGTCGCACGGGGAATGGAGGCAGCGGGACTGTCCCTCGAATCACGGCAGCCTGCTAAGATCCTCGGCGTGGCTCCTTTCTTCCACATGTCGGGCCTGGCTGGGCACATTTTGTTCTCCTATGCCATGGGAGATACCGTTGTGCTGCTTCGCGGTCGTTTTTCAGCAGAGAAAGCGCTACATCTTATTGAACGTGAACGAGTGACAACTTGGACCCTGCTGGGTGGCATGGGGCCGATGGTGCTTGAGTGCGACGCGCTGGACCAGTTCGACTGTAGTTCGTTGAGGTCGATTACCTTCGGCGGCGCGCCGATCAGTGAGTTTGTTCTTAAAGGATTGCGAGAGCGTTTTCCCAATGCGCAGTGTACTCCGTCGATAGGATACGGATCCACCGAGACCGTCTCTGTACCAGTGGGGTTTGGTGGCCAGGACTTTATCGATAATCCCGGCGCAACCGGTCGGGTAAACATTCTTCATGAACTGCAGATTCGTGATACTGAAGGGCGTGAGTGTCCGCCAGGAAAGAATGGGCAGATATGGGTTCGTAGTCCCTTCTCGATGCTGGAATACTGGGATAATACCGCGGCGACACAGGAAGTATTTGACGATCGGCGCTGGTTGGCAACTGGCGATGTCGGTCGTATCGAGAGTGGTCTGCTCTGGGTAAACTCCCGGGCTCGTGACATGATCCTCCGGTCTGCGGAAAATATATATCCGGTAGAAATAGAGAACCGGTTGGATGCGCATCCAGACGTGATCGAATCAGCAGTGATTGCAATTGAGCACCCGATACATGGACAGGTGCCGGGCGCCTGCGTGGTGCTACGTGATGCTGAAGTATTCGACCCGAAACGGCTAACGGATACATTGGCTCGCTGGGTCGGCGATGGGCTTGCCCCTTTCAAGGTGCCAGAGCACTGGTATTTCGCAACTACGCCATTACCCAGGAACGCTTCGGGCAAAGTGCTGAAGCAAGAAATTGAGCGCTGCACACAATCTGCGACCAGTGGCGATTTCATCGTGCTATCCCAGTGATACAGCCGGCTTCGAATATGGTGTTTTGGCGCCTCTTCGGCGCAAGCGAAAGCAAAGGCTTGTCGACTAAGCCCAGCCAACGACGGGATATGGCGTTGCCACCCGTCGTAAAAGGCTAATTGACCGGACTCTACCGTTATCCACGCCACCAGTTGGCGCAATCCTTAGACAAGCGAGCTATATAGTTGACCGGGTTCCGGCGTAGTGCTAGCCCCAAAAGGAATATATATGGAACCATTAGACGCGTTCAGGCGTGAAGTAGTTGCCTGGCTGGAAGATAACTGCCCGCGTTCGCAGCGCGAGCCAGCGGGCCCCGAGGAACTCTACCAGGGTGGCTCCAAGGGATGTTTCTCGAGCCAGGATGCCAGGACCTGGTTTGAGAGAATGCGGGAAAAGGGCTGGACTGTCCCGGACTGGCCCAGGGAATACGGCGGCGGCGGCCTCTCCCCCGGTCAGGCAAAAGTGCTCAAAACTGAAATGAAACGGCTCGGTTGCAGGCCACCGCTCGCTACCGGGCAGGGTATAGCCATGCTGGGCCCGGCGCTGTTCGAGTACGGAAGCGAGCAGCAAAAGCGCGAACACCTGCCAAGGATTGCGCGCGGAGAGGTACGCTGGTGTCAGGGCTACAGCGAACCAGGGGCGGGCTCTGATTTAGCCAATATTCAGTGCAGGGCGGAAGACAAAGGCGATCATTTTGTTGTCAACGGTACCAAACTATGGACATCAAACGCCGATAGGGCCGACTGGATTTTCTGCCTTGTACGCACGGATCCAAAGGCGGCCAAGCAGGCGGGAATCAGCTTTTTGCTGATCGATATGCGACAAAACGGCATTGAAGTGAGACCAATCGAACTGATTTCTGGCGAATCTGATTTCTGCCAGGTCTTTTTTGAGAATGCCCGGGCTGAAAAGCATAACCTGTTAGGTGATCTTAACCGCGGATGGACGGTTGCCAAACGCCTGCTGCAGCACGAAAGAACGCTAATGTCGCAGCTATCGGAGATTGCTGTTGGTCCAAAGTTCTCTCCGGGGGAAGTCGCCAGACGCTACCTATCACTGGAAAACGGCGTTCTGACCAATAGTGGCCTTCGTGAACAGTTGGTCAGGTATGAAATGGACGCCATGGCCCTGGCTTTGTCAAACCAGAAAGCCTTTGAAGAATCGGGGCAGGGCCGGCTAGACCCAAATTCCACCTCCTTCTTCAAGTATTACGCGACGGAACTCGATAAACGGCGAGGTGAGTTGAAGCTGGCGCTGATGGGTACACAGGGGCTGGGCTGGAGCGGCCCGGGATTTGACAGCGATGAACTCATGGAGCCGAGGACATGGGCTTTCTCAAAAGCGCTTACCATCGCAGGGGGTAGCTCGGAAGTCCAGCTCAATGTGATCGCCAAGCGCGTTCTTGATCTGCCAGAATAGGACCCCGTGAATGAAGCATTTAGTACCAAGTGACGAACATATCATGCTGCAGGACAGCGCAAGGCAGTTTCTGCAGGCGAACTGCCCGGTCTCAGCCTTCAGGCACCTGCGCGACAACAGCGTTTCACCGTGTTACTCCCGTCAGCACTGGAAACAGATCTGCGACCTTGGGTGGTCAGGTATCATACTGCCGGAAGAGTACGGCGGCCTGGATTTCGGTTATGTGGGTCTGGGGGCAATTATGAAAGAGTCCGGCCGTACCCTGCTCGCTTCGCCCCTATTTGCCTCCGTTTGCCTTGGTGCGCAATATCTTCTTCGTGCAGGATCAGACACGCAAAAACGAGACATTCTTCCCAGTGTGGTGTGCGGGGACACCTGCCTGGCACTGGCAATCGAAGAAGGGCCGCATCACGATCCGCTGGCAACCCTTTTCACCGCCCAGCCCGATGGCGGTAATTTTGTGCTGAATGGTACCAAGACATTCGTTGTTGATGGCCAGTGCGCGAATTATTTCCTGGTGGTTGCACGCACCTCGGGTAAACCGGGGGACGCAAAAGGGTTGAGTGTTTTTCTGGTCGATATAGACCGCAAAGGGGTCGAACGCAAGCAACTGCATCTACTTGATGCGCGTGACTACTCAAGTGTGGACTTCGATAATGTAATCGTTGGTGAAGATGACCTTGTTGGTTCAATGAATGATGCGTGGCGGTATCTCGAGCCGACCCTGGATGCGGCACGAATACTTCTTGCCGCTGAAATGTTGGGCGGTATATGCGAATGTTTCGAACGTACTGTTGAGTACTTGCGAGATCGTGAGCAATTCGGCGTGAAAATTGGAAGCTTCCAGGCATTGCGCCATCGCGCGGCGCACTTGTTTGCAGAAATAGAGCTGTGTAAAGCGGTTGTGGACACTGGCCTCGCGGCCCTGGATGGTGCGCCAGGTTCGATTTCGGTTCTCGCCAGTCTGGCAAAAGCACGCCTGAATGATATCGCCCTGCTTGCTACGAATGAAGCTGTGCAAATGCACGGGGGAATTGGTGTGACCGACGAACTTGATATCGGGCTATTCCTCAAGAGAGCGAGGGTTGCAATACAGATTCTTGGCGATAGCAGCTACCATCGTGATCGTTTTGGCCGCCTGAACGGCTACTGACCGCTTCCGCCGACTCGTCGTATGGCTGCTTGTACAGCGTGAGTGAATTAGGCTCGGATAATGGCGCGGTAACGCTCGCGTTTTGGTGAATAAATTCTGTCGGAATGGCGCTTGGAGGAGCGCAGCGCACTATGTATCTACCAATTTCCGGTCACCCATTACACACCCGCTCAATAACGGTTTCGCTGATTTGGACGCCACAAGAACGCTGGCGTCTTCGCGGGGAAATCATTGATTTGCGAAAAAGCGGCTTGGCACCAATGAGTTTCAGTCTGCAGCCACCGGGTATCATTCACCATATGAGATTGGAGATCGATGTCAGTGCTGGCAGTCATGTCATCGAGTCCGTTCAGTCAAGCCAGGACGTTGTTGCCTTTGAACCCACAAAACATAGCGCCGGAGAATCCTGTCGCGATCCGCTGGGTAATCTTGATGCCCTTCTGGGCGTACGGATAGACGCGGATTTTAACAGGAAGTTGTCACAGACCTTTGGCGGACCGCGGGGTTGTTCTCATTTACTGACCTTGTTTCATTACGTCGCCTCGGTGATACCTCGGGCGCTCGAATTCGAGCTGGGATATGCAGCGGAGCGATCACCCAATGAGTTTGCATTTCATAGCAACATGACACTCGACGGTTTTCAACCAGCTCACCAGAAAATTGAACTGGCCGTTCAGATTAATGACGTATATCTGAAGCCGGAGGGAAAAGCGGGGGGCGATATTGAACGACTGGCATTGGAAAACGGACTTCGTTTCTACACCAGTGTGGATACGCAGAACCTGAAAATGCGGGAGGTGCTTGCCGCGGTACGCCGGCGAGACGCCGATACTATGCTGGCAGCCTGGAGAACGCGCAACGACTGGGCAAGTGAACTTCTCGATACCCCCATTCTGCCAGGCCTGGCTGGCCGTGCCAGGGAAGTATGTCGCGATCACAGCGATAGGCTGTTGCTTCTCGAGGCCTTGCTGCAACTCGCGCCTGGTTATATTCAAGTGGCCGGCGCACTGGCAGAACAGTGGATTGTCAGGATACGAAACGGTATGGACGACCCAGGTGACAGGCCCTTGGCGGGAGCGGAGAATTCCTGCTATATGTGGCGATCTGGCGGCGCCTTGACGCGAAACGACTAGGCGCCACTAAGCCCGGCGTTGAGCTTGCGCAGAGTCTGTTAGAACCTGTTGAGTTTAGACCTTGAACCAGTAGCCTTCGTCGCCATTTTTACTGATATATCCGGCAGTTGGCGAGGCGAAATGAGTACCGATGATCAATACCCCGGTGTCTGCATAACGATCACGTATCCGGCACCGGGTCTCGACCGCTTGGTCGCGGTCTCCGTCGCCGCCCGTCAACCAATTCACTTCTGCCCACTGCACCGGATGAAAAACCATATCACCGGTGATGATCGCTTGTTCCCCCCTGGAATCAATCAATACCGAAACGTGGCCTGGTGTGTGTCCCGGTGTCGGCAGTAGGCGAACCTCCTCGGTGATAGCGTGATCCATGTCGATAAGATCCACCAGCCCTGCTTCCATCACGGGTGAAACACACTCTGCGAAGGTCATGGCGAAACCCTTGTCCCGGGCGTTGTTCCAATGATCCCATTCCCTTCGGGCATAGAGATATCGAGCATTGGGGAAGGTCGGCACCCACTGACCATCGATTAGGGTAGTATTCCAACCCACATGGTCGAAATGAAGATGAGTGCACATGACAACATCGATATCACCGGGAGAAAAGCCGGCCGCCTCAAGATTTTTCAGGAAGACGATGCTGTTCTCGTGACCGGGCATATGCGGGCCAATGCAGGTATCCACCAGAATTCGCTTGCCCCGCGATTCAACCAATAGGCCATGTACCGATATCAAAAGGCCATCTTGTCCTTCGAGGAAATGTGGCGCCAACCAGGAGCGGTGAACCTCCAATCGGTCCGCATTTGCGTCAGGAATAATGTTCTTTAGCGGGTAGGACTGACAGCTTTCCGGTATACACGTTATACGGGTATCACCGATTCGCCACTGTAACAATTCGATCATAAAGAAGCCTCTTTCACGGGAAATGTTCGGTCGTTGCTCCCCGGCAAAACTAGGCTTATGTCAACTCAACGTAAAGCCGTCATCCAGAAAGACGCGCCTGCTGACATAACATTGTCCACTAATGACACATTGAGCTGGCATCCCTTCACCTATAATCGCTCGTTGCATACATTGGACGTCAGGAGAATTTTCTGTGGAGATCACCCCCTTTCGAATCGATGTCGCTAACGGCAGTATCGACGATCTGCGCCGCAGGATCGACCAAACCCGTTGGCCCGACCAACTCGATGGCGTGGGTTGGCAATATGGAACGGAGCGCGAGTATCTTCGAGAGTTAGTGCATTACTGGCGACATCACTTCAATTGGCGCCAACAAGAGGCACTGATCAATCGCTTTTCTCAATACCGAGCGACCATTGACGACTTTCGGATTCATTTCATTCACCAGCGGTCGTCACACCAGGATGCCACACCCCTGCTTATGACCCACGGTTGGCCAAGCAGTATCGTCGAGTTTCTCGACGTTATTGAGCCACTTACAGAACCGGAGAAATACTGCGGCTGCTCAGCCGATGCTTTCCATGTCGTCTGTCCATCTTTACCGGGGTTCGCCTATTCCAGCGCTCCGCGTAAAGCTGGAACCAACGTTCGCGATATCGCCAAGATCTGGCTAAAGCTAATGCGAGCACTCGGCTACGAGCGTTTTATCGTCCAGGGCGGCGACTTCGGCGCCATGGTCTCCACACAGCTCGCCGGTGAGGCGCCGGCGCACCTGCTGGGTATTCATCTCAGCATGCAAATACTGTTTCCCACGGAACTACAGTTGCAAAATATCGACAAGCTCAGCCCCCCTGAGCGCGCAGGCTGGGACGAACTCGAGGGATTTGTCACCGATAAAATGGGGTATCACGCAATCCAGAGCACCAAGCCACAAACCCTGGGTTATGGGTTGCACGACTCCCCAGTCGGCTTTTGCGCCTGGCTGACCGAAAAGTTTCACGACTGGACCGATTGTGAGGGTGAAATTCGCAACGCCGTTAGCTGGGATCGGCTGCTGACCAATATCAGCCTTCTGTGGTTCAGCGAGAGCGTGGCGTCTTGCCTGCGTATTTACCGTGATTGCAACACCCAAAATCCAGCGCCGCATGTGCCGTACGTCAGCGTGCCGACCGGTTGCGCACGCTTTCCTCGCGAGGTGATGAAGCCCCCGCGAGCCTGGGCGGAAGAAGCTTACAATTTGATATTCTGGTCCGAGCATGAAAAAGGTGGCCACTTTGCTGCGATGGAGCAGCCTGAAGCGTTCGCCCAGTCTTTGCGGGGCTTCAAGGGCGCGCTACGCGAAGCCAGCCCGTCGTCAAAGTAGACGGCGGAATGTCATGCCTTGACCTGCATCGACACACCTCTGGCAACAAACGAATCACTTTGCCTCTTAAGCCAGTTAGACAGCACTCAGTAACATCAACTCGGTTTATCACGGAATCTGGCATCGAGGAGAGAACCATGCAGTTCCCATTAGTTGCAATGTTCCGCAAACTGCTAATGACTGTTGGGCTGCAGACGCTGCTGTTGAGCACAGTTTCTGCGGCAGTTTTGGAAGAGGTGGTTGTTACCGCCCAGAAACGCGAATCCAGTCTTCAGGACACTCCGATCGCGATATCCGCGTACAACGAGTCGGCACTCGACTCCATCGGTACTACCGAATTTTCCAGCATCAGCGACTACACACCCAATGTAGTGATCGCTCCAATGCCGGGACAAAACGGTACGGTCATCAGCATCCGCGGGATTGGCACCGGTGATCCGTCCTCCGCCATCGATCCTAAGGTGGGTCTATACATCGACGGAGTCTACGTCGCACGCAGCACGGGGAATCTCTTCGAGTTGGACCTGGAGCGCATCGAGGTATTAAGGGGGCCCCAAGGTACGCTGTGGGGCAAAAACACCACCGGCGGCTCTATCAACGTCACAACAGCCAAACCCGGCGGACAGCTTGGGCTAGAGCAAGATATTGGTATCGGTAAATTTGGCTACCGTTATGCGCGCACGCGGCTTGACTCTCCCACCATGGACATGGGCGGTGCCGGGCAACTCAGCGGTCGTCTCACCTACCTTGCCAAGCGCTATGATGGCTGGGCTGATCGCGTGAATTCGCTCGTTGCCGGACCGGAAGATCTCGGTGAGATCGACAGCGAGTACGTGCGTTTGGCCTTGCGCGGGGAACTCTCCAACAGCATCTCGCTGGACTACAGCTACGAGGATTACAACCGCCGTGGTACCGCAAGGCAAGATCAGATGTTGCATGCGATTCCAGGGCTGGGCGTGGCCGAATTCACCGAGCCGAGCCGCCGTCTGGAAAAATTTCAGTTGGACTCGGCTGGCGCCGATCGCTTGTCGGGAAAAAGCCACACACTGACTGCGACTTGGGAGATCGATGAAGACCTGGTCGTCAAGTCGATCACCGGAAAACGCGAGAGCGATACCTTTTTTCAGCCAGACCTTGATGGGACTCCTGCGCAGTTCACTTCAGTCCTTCTCTCAAGCCTCGCGCCACACACTGGTGGCATATATGATTTTCTCGGAACCCGGGATCATGAACAGTTCTCGCAAGAATTCCAGGTTGTCGGTAGCGCGCTCGCCGGCCGGGTCGAATATACCGGGGGGCTGTACTACTTCACAGAGAAAGGTGGAGAGAATTCCACGGCAATCCTGTACCTCGCTTCTTTCGACGCGTTCACCGACCTTTCCAAGGTATACACAGTGGAGAACGAATCCCGGGCGGTTTATGGCCAGTTGAGTTATACGCCCGATGTACTGGATAGCCGCCTGCGTCTGACTCTGGGCGGTCGCTACTCGGAAGATGTAAAACAGGCGAATAAAACGGTCCACAATGGCCTGGCAACTGCACTGCACGGTGAAAGGGACTGGGACAACATCAGTATGGCCGGTGTCGCCGAGTATCGCCTCGGTGAATCCGTCAATACCTACGTGCGTATCGCCGAGGGTTACAACGCAGGTATCTTCAATATTCGTTCCAGCCAGACATCGACTTTTTCCACGCCCGCCGCGGAAGAAACCCTAACCTCCTATGAGCTGGGCCTCAAATCCGAATTGGTGGACCGCCGTTTAAGGCTGAACTTTGCCGCCTTTTTGTCAGACTATCGTGATATGCAGCAACTGCTCTTTGTCGGCGGTGATAGTACCGCGGTCAATGTTGGTGATGCAGAGCTGTCGGGCATTGAACTCGAGGCACTGGTCATACTGGGCGAATACTTTACAGTGGGGGCCAATTACGCCCATCTCGATTACGACATAAAGGAATTCATCAACAACGATACAGATGTGTCCGACCAGGCAACTCTCCCTTTCAGTGCGGACAAATCCGCCAGTGCGTTTGTCGAATTCACGGCGCCTATACATGGCTTTGGCACGTTGAGTGCCAGACTGGATACCGTTCACAAGGGCAGGGTTGCATTCGCGCCACTTAATTTCGAGTCCTCAGAAGCTGACAGCTACACGCTTTACAACGCGCGTATGGAGCTTTCCGATATGCATGCCGGGAATTTCGAATTCAGTCTCGCCCTCTGGGGCCGCAATCTTACCAATGAGGAGCACCGCATCTTCGGCGTCGATTTCGGCGAATTCCAGACCGGCACCTTTGGTGATCCTCGGGCGTTTGGTGTCGATATCACATTATTGCTGCAATAACCTCGGTGATCGTCTGTCTCTGCAGGGGCATTGTCTTTCAATATTAATAACACTTAAGTGAGGGAAAAATGTTCGATCTGCTAATAAGTAATGGAATGGTCGTAGACGGTACCGGCACTGCGCGGCGTCGTGTTGATGTGGCGGTCAAAGATGGCCGAATTGCTGGCGTGGGCCGTTTTGACGGCGCAAAGGCGAAGCAGGTTATCAATGCCGAGGGTCATGTCGTAGCACCAGGGTTTATCGATATCCACACCCACTACGACCCGCAGATGACTTTCGAGCCTTACGCTACATCTTCTTGCTATCACGGGGTTACAACCGTGGTAACGGGAAACTGCGGTTTTGGTTTGGCTCCCACTCGGCCAGAAGATCGCGATTTCGTGGTGTCCATATTTGCGCGTGTTGAGGAGATGAACCCCAAAGCGCTCGCCGCCATTCCCTGGGATTTTGAGACGTTTCCGGAATATGTTGCCTCTCGCAAGGGCAAGTTGGGCATCAATGCTGCCTGCTACGTATCACATTCCAATCTTCGCCGTTATGTTATGGGAAAAGCGGCCAGCGAGCGGGAAGCGACTTTGGATGAAATCGAACAGATGCAGGCGCTTGTAAGCGAAGCGATGGAGGTTGGCGCCGCAGGTCTATCGTCGAGTCATTGCCCTACGGATATGGATATGGACAACCGGCCAGTGCCGAGCCGCTTCTCCAGTTATGACGAGCTACGCGCGCTAGTCCAGGCCGTGGGCCGCAGCAACCGCGGCAGTATATCGTACCTGCCAAAAAGCGCGATCGGTGGCCTTACCCCGGAGGATGGCGATTTTCTGATGGATCTCGGGCTCGCTAGCGGCGTACCCATCATCATTCAGGGCCTCGGTGCTCGCAGCAAGGTAGATGCGCCCACCGCTACCTGGCCTAGTTCCAAAGCCTATCTGGATCGCGCGCGGGAATTGGGCGCACCGGTTTACTCTATGCTCATGGCGCGGCCCTACAATCGAAAATTCAATCTGGCAGATGGTACGTCCCTGTATGAGGGGGTTCCCGAGTTCCATCGACTTTTTACGGAGGCGGAATCAGTGGTAGAGCGTTTGGCTATGCTCAATAGCACTGATTTTAGAAATAAGATTCGTCATGCGGTGGAGGAGAGGGACCTGGACCTGCTCCCACCCCCAGCTTTCGATATGCTGGTTGTGACCGGTGTTGAAGCTCAGGAAAGTCGGGATTTTCTGAACAAGACCATTGCCGAAATTGCCGTGGAAAAAGGAATTGCGCCTATGGATGCGCTGGCGAACGTCGCCATTGCCGACGGCCTGCGCACAGAATTTACCTGGCGCACGGAAAACGAAGAATGGCGTGAGGCCACTTGCCTCGCGAGTCGACACCCGCAGATGATTGTAGGCACTTCCGACGCTGGCGCGCACCTGGGCCGCGATGACGGCGCTGAAATGACGTCGTACTTTTTTAAGTACTGGGTGCGCGAATGGGAGAAATGGACGCTGGAAGAGGCAGTGCGCGAATTATCACTGGTTCCTGCGTCACTGATGGGTTTTCGCGATCGGGGTGTTCTGGCTCCGGGTAACGCTGCGGATATCGTGATCTTCGATCACGCCACAATCGGGCCCGACTGGAAGCAGCCTGTAAACGACTTTCCCGGAAATCAGCGGCGCTGGGCCTCGAAGCCAAAAGGAGTGAAGGCTACTATCGTAAACGGTACGCCGGTAGTATTGGACGGTATGTTAGTTGAAGCATGTGGGTTGCCCGGGGAATTTTTAGCGCCGCTTTAACTGGAATAATTTAAGCTGTAATTCCCCATTTATAACCGCCCGTTTGAGTAGAGGGTTACGCTGCTGTATGGGGCGTACAGGCGGTCGTTGAACTTTATGCCTTTCACGCGCCTTGCAGGCGTGGCGCGGCCTCGCCAGCGCTGTGCCGGGAGGGTGGGGTGAGCATTTTTCCGGTTAATTCAGTTAGTGGTAAAAAGTATAAAGTCGCAGTTTGTCTTTAGGGGGGCGACATACGAATGTGCTTGAAGGTGGCATCGACAGGCCTGCTGTCGATGCCATCGCCTCAGTGAGGTTTACAGGTTCAGGGTGAAATCGACACCAAAGGAGCGTGGAGCCCCGAAAACGCCGGTTTGGAATTCACCAAAATTGACACCAAACACGCGATACTCCTTGTCGGCCAGGTTTTTACCCCACAGCGCTACACTCATTTCACTGGGGCCGATATGTATTTCGCTGAGTGAAATACGCCCGTTCAGGATGGAGTAGCTGGAGGCCATTACATCCTTGTAGTCAATCGCGGTGAAGGCGGTATCGCCCTTATAGGCAACATCAAATTTTATTCCAAGCAACCCCAGTTCGCCGACGGGTCTCTCGTATCGCACGAATGCACCGCCGGTCTTTTTGGGGCTGAAACCCAGGGTAGACCGGCCGGAGACATCGACGCCGTCAACAATATAGCCACTCATGTCGTAATCGAGGTGAGCCAGATTGAAACCCAGTGAAATGGCGTCTGTTACGATATACGTCGTTTCCAGCTCAATGCCCAGGAACTCGGCCTCTCCGACGTTGGTGGCGAGGCTTTCTGAACCGTTGATGAACACCTGCTGTTGCAGGTCATCGTATTTGGATGCGAACGTTGCGGCATTGATCCGTAGACGCCGATCAGCGAGCTCCGCTTTCAGGCCAAGCTCGTAAGTGATCAGGGTTTCTTCGTCCGCCGGATTGGAAAATGTCTCTTCCTGGCTGGACCGTGTGTTGAATACCCCCGCGTTGTATCCCTGGGCAATCCGCATATAAGTATTGATGTCGTCACTCAGGCTATACTCAACCGTGGCCGCAAGGCTGATATTGTCCCAATCCTTCTTGCCGTAGAGCGCAGGATCAATGGGGACGCCGTTATGGATTGTCTTTGTCGCTTCTTTCTCGTCCTCGGAGTACCGCGCACCGGCGGTAAAGGTCCATCGGCTATCGTCGAAACCCGGCGTGTAACTCAACTGACCATAGGCTGCGCGAGAAGTGTTCTCTATGTCGTAGGCCTTGGAGAGGTCGATGAAAATACCGGAAGAGCGAAAAATCGCGGAATCGGTATCTTCATCGGACTCTTCCGTGAAGTAGTACAGCCCCGCTGTAAAATCCAGGCGAGAATCCATGGCCGACCCGATGACCTGTATCTCTTCCGAGAATTGTTTGTGGTTTCGCTCGCCTTTGAAATCGTACATTCCCCCGGTATACGACGATGCCAGGCCATATACCAGGAAGCCGGTGGAGACCAGCGGGTTTCCGTCATGGTCGGGCTGATACTGGACGCCTGTATGCCTGGAGCCGGTGATCGATTTTACCGTGATATTACCGATTTCCCAGCTCAGGGTCAGGTTTTGGCCATCGCCATCCGTGCCATCCCTGCCGGCGGAGTTGAGGTCGAAACGGTCTTGCCTGTCACGGAATACATATTCATCCACGCCAAACGCAGGGTCCGCTCCTATCAGCTGTGATTGATGGGCTGTTCCGTCCCGATCCATCTTCTCGTAGGAGTAATCGGCACTGAAATCGCCCAGTGACCATTGTACTGCGATGCGAGCGTAGTCGCTCTCTATCTCGCCCAAGCGTTTTGGTAGCGGGTATTGATTCCGGTTTGCGCTCTTCTGCCAGCCATCATACTCCTTGCGCATCAGCGTGAGACGTCCAGCTAGAGACCCCAGCGAACCGAGGTCGAGGCTGGGTGAGTCCAGGCGCGTACGGCTATTCATGTACCCGTATTCACCCACGGTTAGATCCTGGCTGAAACCTAGCTCTCCCGAAGGTTTGGCTGTGGTGATGTTTATCGAGCCGCCCGTGGTATTTTTTCCCCACAGCGTTCCCTGTGGACCGCGCAGCACTTCAATGCGTTCGATGTCCAGATCAAAAATGTTGCCGGTGTTCCGGGCTATGTAAACACCGTCCACGTATGTTCCGACCTTTGGGTCAATGGCCGAGGAAGGGTCCGCTCCGGCAATGCCCCGTATACTGACGATCGTGCCGTTTTGTCCCGGTATAGGGGACACAGTCAGGTTTGGCGTGGAATCAGAGATGTCGGTAAAGTTCGTAACGCCGATTTCCTTGAGTGCGCTGGCGTTGAAGGCTGAAATCGCAATTGGCGTTTCCTGCAAGTTTGATTCGCGCTTTTGCGCAGTCACAACCACTTCTTCAAGTTGCGCGGCTATTGCAGAGGACGTCGGGCTGAGGGGAAATAAAAGGGCTACTGCCACTAAAGACCTTTTATTTTGCTTAATCGGTATTAGTGAGTGCATTGAGAGTCTCCAGGATCATGTTTTGGTGAACGGACTTTCGGATGAAAATACGTACAGGCTTACTATAGGTCTTCCGCGGATTAGCTCTAGATAGACGTCATGCCGATACAGGCCAGAGTTGAGTCAGATCCCGCCAGTAGAGAGCAGTTTGGAATTAAAGCACTGCCGATATAAAGCACGGCTTCGAGCGTTACACCAGCGGTTTCGGTTGATGTCGGCACGGTCAGGCGGTCGCTGCTGCTGGCACCTCGTTGCGCGGCACTTTGATAAAACACGCCAGGATCAACATAAGTGGAAACACAAACCAGCCCGCTTTGAAAATTGGTAGATAACTTTGGTAGTAGTCAAAGCCATATCCACCTAGTGGTCCAGGTAACAGAATAAAAGGAGTTGACAGTAAGTACATGGAACTCAGCACTCTTGCGAAGATGTCCTGGCTGTAGACCTTGGCTACGAGCGTGTTCCACCCCGGTAGCAGCCCGCCTAGTGACAGACCCATGACCATTGTGGCGATAACCAAGCCCGTCTTTGTGGCTTCGTCAAACACACTATTGACCATGATCAATAGTGTCCATCCCAACATGAAGCCGAGAATGACATTAATCAGTACCCGCTGGGGGCTGATTCTGTCGCAGAGGTAGCCAAAAACAAACTTTCCGGTCAAAGAGCAGCCCGCCAATACGGATACCAGAACAGCGCCGAACTCGGTTGTGACACCAAGTTCCCTGGCAAAGGGGACCATGTAGGTGACGCAGAAAGCGCCTGTGCCGTTAATCAAACTTATCGTCAGCCCAATAAACCAGAAATTTGCGGAAGAAATTATCTTGCCGATGCCTATGTCCGCCGCGGGTGCCGCATTCGCTAGCGTTGTTACGGCCTCTTTATCTCCATCGGGGTGTTGACCGATATCTTCGGGTTTGTTGATCGACAGGAACCACACGGCAGGAATCAGGGTAAGTGCGATGGCGATCCCGAGCGCAAGAAGGCATTGTTGCCATCCCAGGTCGGTAATCAGCATTGCGGTGAGCGGGGGGAGTAAAAATCCGCCAAGGGAAGCTCCAGTTGCCGAAAGGCCCAGGGCAAAACCGCGGCGTTTTCTGAACCAGTTAACCACCATTGCGGAACAGGGCAGCGGTCCGAGGCACCCAACGCCCACGCCAACCATGAGCGATAGAATCAGCGCCATTTGCACCAGGGACGTTGCGACTGAAAGCAGACATAATCCAGACGCAATGAAGATGCTTCCCAGAAGCATCATCTGCCTGACTTTGCCGCGATCCAGATATCTACCGATAATCGGCGCCAGGCTGGAAGAAGTCAGGAATAAGATGGTCGGTCCCCAGCCAATGGCGCCTCTGGATGTGTTGAAGGTTTCACTGACGGGCTCGATGAAAAGCCCATAGATATAGACAGAGCAGCCAATTGCAACGATTTGGCTGTAAACCGCCAGGCCAAGTATCTTGTAGCCGTGAAACGATGACGTGTTCTTTGCCCGGCTATCCATGGTCACTGCACCCCTGGTCTTGGTTATCTTATTGGACGAAAGCGAGGATATCGTGGCCAAGCTAATGGAATATGGCAGGTGATGGCATGTTCTTTGGCGCCGAAAATGTTGGTCTAATTCCTCCACCGGAGTCGGAGTTTCTGGTAGGAATTGAGGGGGTCTCCGGTTTGCAGTTGATATTTTCTTCCCGCAGCTTACCCCAGGTGGACAGGTGACGACCCGGCCTCCGGTTCAACCCTGCCTGTCCACGGCGTTTCTCCGCAGACAGACAGTTGAACGCGGCTCAGTTCGCGGAGGGGGCGGGCGGCTCGGTACCCATGACGGCAGCCCGCTCCTCGGCCTGCCGCCGCGCCGCCAGCCAGCGATAGGCCGCCGGCACCACGTACAGCGATAACAGCGAGCCCAGCAGCATGCCGCCGATGACCGCCAGGCCGAGGGGCACCCGGCTCTGGGCGCCGGCCCCCAGGGCCAGGGCGATCGGCAGGGTGCCGAGCACCGTGGACAGGGTGGTCATCAGGATGGGGCGGAAGCGGGCCGCGGCGGCTTCCTCCACCGCCTCGGCGATACTCAGTCCGGCATCGCGCCGCTGGTTGGCGAACTCGACAATCAGGATGCCGTTCTTGGTGACCAGGCCGATGAGCATGATCAAGCCGATCTGGGAGAAAATGTTGAGGGTCTGGCCGAAATACCACAGGGCCAGCAAGCCGCCGGTAATCGCCATGGGCACGGTCAGCATGATGGCCAACGGGTCGCGGAAGCTCTCGAACTGGGCCGCCAGCACCAGGTAGATGAGCAGCAGGGCGAGCACGAACACGAAAATCAGGCTGCTGCCGGTCTCGGCGAATTCCCGTGACTGCCCGGCCAGTTCGCTGGTATAGCTGTCGTCCAATACCTCGGCGGCGACATCGCGCATGGCCTGGATGCCATCACCCAGGGCGTAGCCCTCCGCCAGGTTGGCGGAGAAGGTGGCGGCGGTGAAGCGATTGAAGCGGTAGAGCACGGGCGCGGTGCTCTGCTCGCGCAGGCTGACCAGGTTGTTCAGCGGGATCAGCTGGCCGTTCGAGGCGCGCACACTGAGGCGTGACAGGTCGGTGGGATCATTGCGGGCGTCGCGCTCGAGCTGTCCGATAATCTCGTACTGTTCCCCGTCGCGCAGGAAATAGCCGTAGCGCTGGCCGCTCAGGGAGGCCTGCACGATGTCGGCGATGTCGCGCACCGATACGCCCAGCGCCTCCGCGCGGTTGCGGTCGATATCCATGACCAGCTCCGGCTGGTTGAACGCGAGGTTCACGTCGACGAAGCTGAAGGCGGGGTGTGCGCGCGCCCGCTCCAGGAACACCGGGATCGCCTCGCGCACACGGTCGATGTCTGTGTGCTGCACCACAAACTGCACCGGCAGGCCGCGCGAGCCTACATTGATGGTGTCCAGTTGGCGCACATAGGCCTGTAGCTCGGGGAAGGCCGCCATCGCGGAGCTCAGGCGCCCGGCAAGCTCGGCCTGGCTGGCTTCGCGCTCGGCCGCGGGTTTGAGGATGACGCGGGAGAAGCCGGTGTTGGTGGTGGTGGAGGCGCCGAAACCGGGCGAGGTCACGGTGATCAGGGCCTCGACGTCGTCGCCCGCGGCCTCGCGCATCACCCGGTCGAGCTTGAGCATGGCGTCGTTCATGAAGTCGAAACCGGCGCCTTCGGGGCCCTTGGTGGACACGATCAGCATGCCGCGGTCTTCCAGGGGCGCCAGCTCTTCCGGGAGCATGCGGAAAATTCCGACCATGATGCCCAGGCAGGCCAGCAGAACCAGGGGCGCCAGGTAGCGACGCCCGAGAAAGCCGCGCAAGCTGCCCCGATAGCGCTCGGCCAGTTGGTTGAAAAAGGGCTCGGTGGCGCGGTACAGGGCGGGATGGCGGGCGCGATTCTTGAGCAGGCGCGAGCACAGCATCGGGGTCAGGGTCAGGGCCACGAAGGTCGAGATGAGGACGGCCGCGGCCAGGGTCACGCCAAACTCCCTGAACAGCATGCCGGTCAGGCCGCCGAGGAAGATCAGTGGCGCGAACACCGCGGTCAGGGCCAGGCTGGTGGCGATCACCGCGAAGAAAATCTCGCGTACCCCGTCGGCCGCCGCTGTGCGGGGTCTGACCCCTTTTTCCACGCGTTTGTAGATGTTTTCCACCACCACGATGGCGTCGTCCACCACCAGGCCGATACCCAGCACCAGGCCGAGCAGGGTCAGCACATTGATGGAAAAGCCCGCCAGGTACAGGACGAAGAAGGTGCCCACCAGGGCGATGGGAATGGTGATGATGGGAATCAGTGTGGTGCGCCATTCGCGAAGGAAGGCAAAAATGGTGAGGCAGACCAGCGCGAGAGCCAGTACCAGGGTCTGCAGTACTTCGGAAATACTCGCGCGGATGAAGCGGGTCGTGTCGAACCCGATGGCGACATCGATGTCCGCCGGCAGATCGCGTTTGATCAACTCCAGCCGCCGATAGAACTCGTCGGCGATGGCGATCTCGTTGGCGCCACTCTGGGGGCGCAGCACCACGCCGATCATGGTGACGCGGTCGCGGCGCAGCACCGTGCGCTCGTTGAGCGGGCCCAGCTCCGCGCGGCCGACATCGCGAAAGCGTACCACCCGGTCGCCGTCGCGCTTTATGACGCGGTCCATGAACTGCAGGGGCTCGTCACCCAGGCGGCCCAGGGTGCGAATATTGACGTCGATGCTGTCACCCTCGATGCGACCGGTGGGCAACTCCACGTTGGCGGCGGCGAAGGACTCGCGCACGTCGACGGCGGTGATGCCGTGGGCGGCCATGGCGTCGGTGTCCAGCCACAGGCGCATGGCGTATTCCTTGTAGCCCCACAGATCCACCTGGCCGACCCCGGCGATGGTTTCGAAGCGGGTCTTGAACAGGTTGTCCGCCAGGGCGCTCAGCTCCAGCAGGTCGCGCTGGCTGCTGCGCACGCCCAGGAAAATGATCGGGTCGCCATCGGCGTCCGCCTTGTAGACCGTGGGGGCGTCGGCGTCGTTGGGTAGCCGTCGCACCGCGGAGCCCACGCGGTCGCGAATATCGTTGGCGGCGCGGTCCAGGTCGTCGCCCAGGTCGAACTCGACGGTGACTGTGCTGCGTCCCTCGCGGCTGATCGAGGTCATGGTGCGGATGCCGGAGACCGTGTTCAGTTCTTCTTCGAGGCGCTCGGTAATCTGGCTCTCCACCACCGCCGGGTTGGCCCCGGGGTAGCTGGTCTGCACCGCGACGATCGGCCGCTGGGCGAGGGGGAATTCGCGCACCGGCAGTTCACTGAGGCCGATCACCCCGAACACGATGATCACGATCGACATGACAATGGCGAGCACCGGCCGCTGGATGCTCAGTTCGTGAAGCCGCATCAGCCGACGCTCTCACGGCCGAGCACCTGAACCGGCTGGCCCTCGCGAATGCTCTGGATGCCCGAGGTGATCACCTCCATGCCGGGTTCGAGCCCGCGCAGGATTTCCACCGAGCTCTGGTTGCGCTCGCCGGTCTCGACCTGGCGGCGCACCGCGATGCCATCCTCCACGGTGAACACCGAGATCGCGTCCAGGCTTTGCAATACGGCAACGCTGGGCACGACCAATGCGTCTTCCTGGCGGTTTACCAGCTCCACCCGCGCGTAGTTGCCGGGGAGCAGCGAGCGCGCACTGTTGTCGACGTCGGCGCGCACGGTCAGGGTGCGGGTGGCGACGTCCACCTGCGGGTCCACGGCGCGGACCACGGCCTCGAAATCCCGTGCCTGGCCCGCCACCGAAAACGCCAGGTGGGTGCCGGCGCTGACCAGCGCCCGGTAGCGTTCCGGCACGCTGAAGTCCACTTGCAGGTGATCCAGGGTGTGCAGGGTGGTGATGGCGGTGTTGGGCTCGATCAGCTGCCCCAGGCTGACCTGGCGCAGGCCCAGGGTGCCCGAGAACGGCGCCTTGATCCGTGCCTTGTCCAGGCGTGCCTGCAGGCGCCGCAATTCCGCGCGCAGTACGTCCCGCTGGCTGACCGCGTCGTCCCGTTCGTTGGCGGTGACCGAGCCGGTGCTGAACAGGTTCTGCAGCCGCTCCGCGTTGGTGGTGGCAAAACCCAGCTGTTCGTGGACGGAACTCAGCGCGGCTTGCAGCTCGTCATCGTCGATGGTCACCAGCAGGTCGCCCGCCGCAACGTCCTGGCCATCGCGAAAATCGATGGCCTCGACTTTGCCGGTGAGCTCGCTGTGCAGGGTGATCGACTGCTCCGCGCGCAGGGTTCCGTTAAAGACCAGGCGGCTTTCAAAGGGCCGCGGCTCCAGGCGCTGTGTGCGCACCGCGGGCGCCGGTGCCGCGGGGCGTTCCGCGGCGGTGTTTTTCCCCTGGTCCGGCATCAGTTTTGGCCACGCCAGGGCGGCCAGTACGGCCAGTGCGGTGGCCGATAGTAGCAATTTCTTCATGGCGATCTTGTTGTTGAGGGTGAGCGGCTGGCTGGTATTGCCCGCGGTATGTGCAACAGCCTTCAGTTTACGCAAAAAATATCCAGTTAGACATGGACCGCCGGGCTGGCGGTTGGTTCCACGGGTAGTGAACAGGGCCGTAGCGGCCTGGCGGGCGGGTAGAGAGGGACTGGGCAGAGGTGGGGCGCGAAGGGGGGGGCTGGCGGCGCGACACCGACCGTTGTCAGCTGTCCCTCCCGCCGTTTAGCGCATCCCGCAGTGCCTTGCGGTTGATTTTGCCCACCGTCGTCTTGGGCACGGCGTCCACGAACACCACCTGCCGCGGCTTCTTGTAGGACGCCACGCGCGCCGCCACGTGCGCTATCAAGTCGCCGGGGCTCGCCGTCTGGCCAGGGCGCAGGGTGACCG
The DNA here is from genome assembly GCF_017255185.1 of Parahaliea mediterranea. Lineage (GTDB taxonomy): Bacteria > Pseudomonadota > Gammaproteobacteria > Pseudomonadales > Halieaceae > JAFKCZ01. The sequence goes on along the minus strand of NZ_JAFKCZ010000006.1, from coordinate 284,242 downwards.
CCGCCGTGACCGCCTCCACCCACCTGGCATCCTCGACCCCCACCACCGCGCACTCGGCCACGGCGGGGTGGCTCATCAACACGTCTTCCACCTCCCTCGGATAGACGTTGTAGCCCCCGGTGATGATCATGTCGGAGGTGCGGTCGCGGATGTGCAGTAGACCCTGTTCGTCGAATACGGCCACGTCGCGGGTGCGCAACCAGCCATCGTCCAGGAACATGGCTGCGTTGAGGGCTGGCGCGTTGTAGTAGCCCAGCATGCGCTGGTCGGCGCGCACCGCGATCTCGCCGGGCTCGCCGGGCGGCACGTCGTTGCCGTCCCCGTCCACCAGGCGCAGCTCCACGTCCAGGGCGGGGCGGCCGCAGGAGCCGAGGGCGTCGCCGGCGTGCTCCTCGGGGCGCAGTACGCAGATAGCCAGGGGGCACTCGGTCTGGCCGTAGTACTGCCAGAAGCGCTCCCGGCCCCAGGCGGCCATGGCGCGCTCGATCACTGGGCGCGGCATGGGCGAGGCGCCGTAGATCACCTGGCGCAGGTGGTCGACATCGGTGTTCTCGAAGGCGGGGTGGTCCAGCAGCATCTGCAACATCGTGGGCACCAGGTTGATCGCGGTGATGCGTTCGGCCGCGAGCAGGCGCAGGTAGGCGTCGGGGTCGAAGCCGCTCATGATCACCGTGCGCGCCCCGCGCAGCCAATAGGGCAATACGAACACCCCGCTGGCGTGGATCAGCGAGGCCGCGTGCAGCATCGCATCCCCCGGGCGCACATCGATCACGTTGAGCATCACGTTGCGACAGATCGCGGCGTAGGAGGCCTGGGTATGCTGGGCCGCCTTCAAGGTGCCGGTGGTGCCGGAGGTGAACAGGGTCAACACCACGTCGTCGGGTTCGACGGCGAGGTCCGGGTCGTCCGTGCTGGCCGCGCGCGCCTGGCGCAGCAGGCCCGCGGTGTCGCCGTTGTTTCCCAGCGGGGATATCGCCAGCCCGGGGTGGGCGGCGGCGAGTGCCGATGCGTGTCCGGCCAGTTCGTCGCTGTAGATGAGCTGGCTGCAGTCGGTTTCCGCGAGCATGCGCCCGTGCTCGGTCACCGACAGGCGGGGGTTCAGGGGCACGCGGTTGAGTCCCGCCTTCACACAGGCGAAGTCCAGCGGCACGCTGTACAGGCCGTTGTTCACCAGTAGCGCCACCCGGTCGCCCCGGCCCAGGCCCTCGGCGATCATCACCCGGGCCAGCTGGTTGCTGAGCGCGGTGACCGCCGCGAAGCTCAGGGACTGCTCGCCAAAGGTGATGGCGGTGGCGTCGGGCATGGCGCGCCCGCCGCGATTGATCAGGTCCAGGCAAGTCGCCGACATTGTCCAACTCCCGCTGTGCCAGGTGCTGATGCACCTATTAGTTAGTACTTATCGAAAGTGCCGATGCACCTGTTTGTAGTTATCGAAGGTGCCGGCGCACCTACGTGTCGAAGGTGCCGTGGCGCCCGGCGCCGGCGGCGAAGCGCCCGGCTCCGGCGATCGCCTCCTCGAAAACGACGGGGTAGCCCCCGGCGCCCTCGTTGGCCAGCGCCTGTGCCAGCGGCATATCCCACTGTCGGTGGGCCGAGGCCCGGTCGGCGCGCAGGCAGCCCTGCGGGAAGGCGGCGATCTCCGCCGCCAGGGCCTGTGCGGTCTCCAGTACCGCGTCGTCGGCCACCACGCGGTTGGCCAGGCCCATGCGCAGGGCCTCCGCGGCCGTCACCGGGCGGCCGGTGAGGATCATGTCCATGGCGTGGCCCTGGCCCACGATACGCGACAGGCGTACAGTACCGCCGTCGATCAGCGGGACGCCCCAGCGACGGCAGAACACCCCGAACACCGCGGACTCGCCGGCCACCCGCAGGTCGCACATCAGCGCTAGTTCCAGGCCGCCGGCCACCGCGTAGCCCGACACCGCCGCGATCACCGGTTTGGACAGGGCCATGCGGGTGGGGCCCATGGGGCCGGGACCGGTTCCGTTCGGCTCGACCTCGTTGCGCAAGGCCGGATCGGCCATCGCCGCGAGGTCGGCCCCGGCGCAGAAGTTGCCGCCGCCACCGGTCAGCACCGCCACTTTCAGCGCCGGGTCCGCCTCGAAGCGCTCAAAGGCCTGTCGCAGGGCAGTGGCGGTGGGGCCGTCGACGGCATTGCGCTTGTCGGGGCGGTTGAGGGTGATGGTCAGCACCGGGCCTTCGGTTTCGCTAGTGACGGCGGTGGCGGGCATGGTCGGCTCCTGTCTGGTCATGGCAAGAGGGATTCGATTGCGGCTGCCCAAAATGTTACATAGAATTTAGATTATGTCCAATAAGAGTAATATTGATACCCTGTCGGCCACCGAGCTGGTGCTCGACCTGCTGGAGGGCCATGCCAGTCATCGGCTACCGGTACAGAAGTTGGTGCGTGCCGCCTCGCTGTTCGACATCCGTCCCCAGGCGGTGCGTGTGGCGCTCACCCGCCTGGCGCGGCAGGGGCGTGTCGAGAGCCCCGCCCGCGGCGTCTACGCCCTGCAAACACGGGGCAGCACGCTGCTGCAGGACGTGGAGGCCTGGCTGCGCCGCGAGGAGCGCGCGGTGACCTGGAACGGGTACTGGGTGGGCGTGAGTGACGCCGGTGCGCCGCGTACGCAGCGTACCCGGTGGCGGCGCCACCTGCGGGCCCTGGCGCTGCGGGGTTTTCGCGAACTGGCGCCAGGCCTGCACCTGCGTCCGGATAACCTGCGCGGTGGCGTGCCGGCCCTGCGCGGCGAGCTGGACAGCCTCGGGCTGGCGCCGGAAGCTCTGACCTATGGCGTCACCGAACTGGACGAGGTACACCGGGAGCGCGCGCGGCACCTGTGGGACACCGATGGCCTGGAAAGGCGTTATCTCGAGCTGTTGTCCGCACTGGCGCAAAGCCGGCGGGCGCTGGAGCGGGGCCCCCTGGAGCGGGCGGCCCGCGACAGCCTGCTGCTGGGGCACGAGGCGATTCGTGCGATACTTTACGATCCGCTGCTGCCGGACCAGATGATGGCGGGGCGGGCCCGCGCCGACCTGATCGCCCGCATGCGCGAGTACCAGCAGTGGGCGCGGGGTGTGTGGTCGGCATTTCTGGCGGAGGGTGAAGGCGACGACGGCGCATGACGATCATCGATAACGCGCATATCGCCCGCCACGGCCGCGGTCTCAGGCCGGTGCTGGGAGTAATGGAGTCCCTCGGTATCGGGGCCGGACGTTGCCTGGAGGGAACGGGCATTGCCGTGCCCGCGCCATCGGCTGGCGATCCGCAAATCACCCTGGATCAGGAATACGCGTTTTACCGCAACATCCTACGCGCCAGCGGCAATCCCCAGCTCGGCCTGCTGCTGGGCGGGGCGTTTACCCCGGAGACCTACGGCATCCTGGGTTACGCCATGCAATCCGCCGCCAGCGTCAGGGAGCTGCTGGAGCTGGCCTACGAGTTCCGCCTGCTGACGTTTACCCACTTTCACCTGGCGGGCGCGGGGGCCGGGGGGCGATTCAGTTTCCGCTTCGAGCCGGCCTACCCGATTCCCGATGATCTCCTTCAGGTGTTCTGCGATAGGGATCTGTCCGCCGCGGTCGACATTCTCCGAGCGGTGGGGCTCGACCGCAAACTGATCCTGGAAGTGCAATTGATGCACGCGGGGAAGCCCGATTCCGCGGCCTATGGCCACCACTTCGGCTGTCCGGTGCGCTTTGGCTGCCCCCACAACGCCCTGGTTTTTGACGAGGCCACCCTGGATATCGGCCTGCCGCGACAGGACCCCGAGACCCTCGAGAACTGCCGCCAGCAGTGCCGCAGGGTCCTCGCGCGGGTGCGCGCGCAAAGCTCGTTGGCGGCCCGGGTCAGCGAGATCCTGCTGTCGCGGGTGGGCACCTTTCCAACCTGCGAGGAAGTGGCGCGCCGCTTGCATTGCGACGCGCGAACGCTGCGCCGGAACCTGGAAAAGGAGGGCACCAGCTTTTCCGCCACCCTGGGCGCGGTGCGCCTGGCGCTGGCCAAGGAGTACCTGGGCTCGGGGATGTCGGTCAGGCGGGTGGCCGAGCTGCTGGACTACTCGGAGGTCGCCGCGTTTTCCCGGGCCTTCAAGCGCTGGACTCACCAGAGCCCCTCGGCCTACCGCGCCGGAACCGAGGATCAGTTGATCGCGAAGCCCTCGTAGTCCCGCTCGACAACCTGCTGGCAGTACTCCCGGTAAACGGGGTAGCTGCCCACGAAGGCCATCATCATGCGCGGCTTGCCGGGCACATTGCTGCCCACGTACCAGGAGTCCTCGGTGGCGAGCAGGGTTTCGTCCGCGGCCTCCGCCATCAGCGCCCCCCAGGCCTCCTCGGCCGCGGCCGTCGCCTCAATGGTGGCGGCGCCGGACTGCTCGAGGCCGCCGATGCAATTGGCAATAAAGTCCACGTGGTGTTCGATGGTCTGCACCATGTTGCTGAACACGGAAACACTGCCCGGGCCGTTGACCATGAACAGGTTGGGAAAACCGGCCACCTGCAGGCCGAGGTAGTTGGCCGGGCCGTCGCGCCAGCGCTCGCGCAGGGACAGGCCCTCGCGCCCGCGGATATCGATTTTTTCAAGGGCGCCGGTCATGGCGTCAAAACCGGTGGCGTACACGATCACATCGTATGCTTCCGGGCCCAGGTCGGTTTCGATGCCGGTTTCGGTGATACGTTGGATGGGGTGGTTTTTCGCGTCCATCACCCGGACATTGTCGCGGTTGAAGGTGGTATAGAAGTCGGTATCCGAGCACAGGCGGCGGGAGCCCAGCACGCCCCGGGGCATCAGTACCGCGGCGTCGGCGGGGTCGTCGATCAAGGCGGCGACTTTTTCCCGCACGAAGTCGGCCATGACCCGGTTGGTGTCGGGGTCGAGCAGTGAGTCCGGGTAGGCCAGGATGAACTGCAGGCCGCCGATCTGCCACCACTGCTCGAGGCTGGCGCGGCGCTCGGCGTCGCTGTGCTCGGCCATGGTGACCTGCACGTCCGGGTGGTTGGCGCCAAAGCCGCCGAAACGGTTTTTCTCGTCCGCGCGCAGTGTATCGTAGCGCTGCTTGATGCCCGCCAATTCTTCCGGGGTCAGGTCGCGATTGCGCGCCGGCGCGGTGTAGCTGGGGGTGCGCACATACACATCCAGCTGCGCCGCTTCCCGGGCGATCTCGGGAATCGCCTGGATGCCGCTGGAGCCGGTGCCGATCACCGCCACCCGTTTGCCCGCCAGGTCGACACCGGCCCGGGGCCACTGCCCGGTGTGCACCGACAGGCCGCGGAAACGTTCGCGCCCCTCGATCGCGGGAAACAGCGGCACTGACAGGGAGCCGGTCGCCGCCACCACATAGCGGGCCTGGAAGTTGTCGCCCGTGTCGGTGGTCACCGCCCAGCGCCCGGCTTCCTCGTCGAATTGCAGCGCATTCACCGTGGTGTTGAAGGCGATGTCCGGGCGCAGCTCATAGCGCTGCGCCACGTGATTGATGTAAGCCAGGATATCGGGCTGTGCGGAAAAGCGCTCCGGCCACTCCCACTCCTGCTGCAACTGCTGGTCGAACTCGTAGGAGTACTCGACGCTCTCCACATCGCAGCGGCAGCCGGGGTAGCAGTTCCAGTACCAGGTACCGCCGACGTCCGGGGCGGCTTCAATGACCCGCGCGGACAGGCCCAGGCGCCGCGCGCGGATCAACATATACAGGCCGGCGAACCCGGCGCCAATGATGGCGATGTCGTAGTGCTGCTGGTTCAAGGTGTCATTCCTCCGCTTGCGACGTGGCTGGGTGTGTGACCCAGGTTCGCAGTCTAGGCGCAATCGTCGGCGAAGGGATTGATGGATGGGGACGACTTCGGGATCGTGTGACCGGAATTATCAAGGTGGCCAACGTCCCGAGGGCGTGGCCACCGGTTCGATCGGTTCCCGGGCCGTGGAACGCGCCGCTACCACAGATGCCTGATAGGGCCGTCTATACTGGCCAATAACCGGAATCACCAGCGGGTCGCCGCGACATGCCAAAGAACATCGCGCTGTTTATCGACGGTACCTGGAATTATCCCCGGGGCAGGAAAAATGCCCAAAACACCAATGTGCGCAAGCTCTACGAGCTCTGCCAAGGCAGCGCGAGTCACCAGGAACTGTGCTACCTGCGCGGTGTGGGTACCCTGGGTTCGCCGCCTTTCCCCGAAGAGAGCCCATCCGGTGGGCGTCGGGTGCGGCAGTGGCTGGGCCGGCCGCTGAATGTGTTGGCCGGCGCCACCGGTGGCGGTACCAGTAACCGCATCGTCGACGCCTACCAGTTCCTCTGCCGGCACTACCAGCCCGGCGATCACATCTACCTGTTCGGCTTCAGCCGCGGCGCCTTCGCCGCGCGATCGCTGGCGGGTTTTGTCGACCACGTGGGCATACTGTTGCGCGAGAAGCTCGAGTTTGTGGATGGGGCCTACTGGCTATACCGGCACGCGATCGATACCCGCCAGAGCCGGCTGCGTGAGTTTCTGTACCGGATCACCGACGGACGGGAGGGCGCCGACGATGAGACGGCACTGCCGATCCACTTCATCGGCGTGTGGGATACCGTGGCGGCGTTGGGACTGCCGCGACGCGCCAGTGTGCTCACCGACCCCTACAACGAGTACCACCAAACCGGCCTGCCGTACTATATGACCCACGCCAGGCACGCCCTGGCCATTCACGAATTGCGCGGGGATTTTCGCCCGCTGCTGTGGCACGGCACCCACCCCAACAACCCCCACCAGACCCTGCAGCAAACCTGGTTTGCCGGAGCGCACGCCGATGTGGGCGGCGGCTACCGCGAGGCGGACCTCTCCGACAACACCCTGGCATGGATGATCGGGGAGGCGACGGCTGCGGGGCTGGCGGTGAACGCCGTCCCGCAGGTCAGCGCGGCGACCGTCCGCTATGCGCCCCTGCATCACGAGATACGCGGCGTATTCGCCGCTGCCAGGCCCCGTACACGCGAGGCCCTGGCCGGCGGTGCCGGTGTGACCGCCGGCACGGTAAACACCTTCCGCCTGGACCGGGCGAGCTTTGAGCGCATGGACCAGCCCCGCGCGATGCGCCCTTACCGGTTTTTCCGGCCCGCGGTCAACAAGGCGCTGCAGCGCGCCGATGATTTAGGCAGCGCGCTGCATCGGCATCACGCGGTGCCGCTGGATTGACTGCCGCCCGGTGCTGACAGCGACTGCAGCCAATCGCTGAACACTGCCACCGCGGGTGTGGCGCCCTGTTTGGGCAGCACCAGGTAATAGTACTGCTCGCAGGCCAGCCGCAGGTCGCCCGCCCGCATCAGGTTGCCCCGCTCCAGCGCCTCGGCGACGAAGTAGGTGGGCAGGAAGGCGATCCCCAGGCCCTGGGCCGCGCACTGCATCACCAGGCTGAAGGTCTCCATGCGCGGGCCGGGCAACTGCTGGATCTCTGTGTTCGACAGCCCGGCCGCGAGCAGCCAGCTGTTGCTGGTGGAAAAGGGCCCGGTGTGGTGCACGATGGGGTAGTGCAGGGCATCGGCGTAGCGTGCCATCGGCGGGCCGCTCTCCAGCACCTCCGGTGTGCTCACCGCCACCAGCATTTCCTGCATCAGCGGGATGCAGGTCCGGTCCTGCCAGGCCGGCTCGCCGTACACGATGGCGATATCCCACTGCGCCTTGCCGGCGCGCAGGCGCTCCATGTCGGTCAGCAGCTCCACGCTGATGTGCGGGTGGTCCCGGTTGAAGCCCCTCAGCTGCGGGATCAGCCAGGAACTGGCCAGCGCCGGCTCGACACCCACGCACAAATGCCCGGTGGCCGCGCGGCGGGTGCGCTGGGTGGCGCCGCGCAGGTCCTCCAGAACGCCCGTTACCTGCTCGAGGTAGGCGGCGCCCAGGTCGTTGAGACGCAGGCGCTGGCGCGAGCGCTCGAACAGCGGGGTGCCCAGCAGGTTTTCCAGGGTCTGCACCTGGCGGCTGACCGCGCTCTGGGTCATGTGCAGCTGCTCGCTGGCGCGGGTCACGCTGCCGCTGCGGGCCACGGCCTCGAAGCACAGCAGGGCCTGGGTGGAGGGGAGCTGTCGGGTCATTGCCTTAAGTTCATGAGTTTTTCGCATCAAGTATGCCGGAAATGTCGATATTGCGATAGCGTCGGGCGAGCTAGTATCAATAGCGGGTTTTTCGGTTTTACGGAGCGATATCCATGAATTGCGGCGAGCTTTTGATGCGCATGCTGGCGGACCACGGCATCGACACGGCCTTCGGTATTCCCGGCACCCACACCATCGAGCTCTACCGGGGCTTGCGGGACGGCGGCATTCGCCACATTAGCCCGCGGCACGAGCAGGGGGCGGGTTTCATGGCCGACGGATACGCCCGGGTCACCGGCAGGCCCGCGGTGTGCCTGACGGTCTCCGGTCCGGGCGCGCTCAATATCGCCACCGCCATGGGGCAGGCGCTGCAGGATTCGGTGCCGATGCTGGTCATCTCCGCCGACAACCAGCGGCACGAGCGCGGCCTCGGCGAGGGCCGCCTGCACGAGACCCGCAACCTGCAGGCGGCCATGGCAGAAGCCAGTGTGTGGAGCCACACGCTGATGCGCCCCGACGAGCTGCCGAAGGTCCTGGCCCGGGCCTTTACCATACTGCACAGCGAGCGCCCCGGCCCGGTACACCTGGCCCTGCCGCTGGACGTGATCACCGCCGAAGCCGGGCATGTCGATGCCCGCGCCTGGCCCCTGGCGCAGCGGCCGGTGGCTCCCGAGGCGCAGATAGACGAGGCCGCGCGGCGCCTGAACCGGGCCGAGCGTCCGGTCGTTGCGCTGGGCGGCGGGGCGGCGGATGCCGCCGCGCTGGCCCGGGACGTGGCCGAGGCGCTGGATGCGCCGGTGACGCTTACCCACAATGCGCGCGGTATCCTGCCCCCGGATCATCCCCTGCTGGTGGCGACCTCGCCGTCCTTCCAGGCGGTGCGCGAGTTGTACCTGGAGGCCGACCTGATTCTGGGGGTGGGCACCGAGTTCAGCGAAACCGATTACGACTTTTTCTTTGACGGCGGCTTCGCCCTGGGCGGCGAACTGGTGCGCATCGACATCGACCCGGCGCAGCTGTGCCGCAACGCGCGCCCCGACCTGGCCATTCGCGCCGACAGCGCCGCGGCCCTGTCGGCGCTGCTGCCGCGCCTGGAGCGGCGCGAGCGCGGCGGCGCTGCGCGCACCAACGCGGTGCTGTCGGCGGTGCGCGGCCACGACCCTCACTACCAGCGCTTCCTCGACACCCTGGAGTCCGCCCTGCCCGGTGCGGTGCTGGTGGCGGATTCCACCCAGCCGGCCTATTACGCCGCCGCGCAGTACCACCCCCCGGCGCCGCGCAGCTTCGCCAGTGCCGCCACCGGCTACGGCACCCTCGGCTACGCGCTGCCGGCGGCCTGCGGCGCCAGGCTGGCCCGGCCGGACCGCCCGGTGATCGCGCTGCTGGGGGACGGCGGCCTGCAGTTCACGCTGCCCGAACTGGCGAGCGCGGTGGAGGCGCAACTGGGACTGGCGGTGGTGGTGTGGAACAACACCCGCTACGACATGATCGCGCGCAATTTCGAGGACGCCGGGATGGCGCCCATTGCCTGCGATATCTATACGCCGGACCTGCTGGCGATCGCCCGCGGCTACGGCTGCGCCGCCGAGCGGGCCCGCAATCACCAGGAGCTGGAGCGCCTGCTGCGGGAGGCGAACGCGCGGCAGGTGCCGACACTGATCGAGGTCCGCGAGGGGGATTTCCTCCCGGGGAGCGGGCCCCAATGAACACAGCAGAGGATCAAGCAATGAACGTGAGCGTTGGGCCCTTCAGCGGCCAGTTCAGCCAACTCAGCCGGCGCCTTGAGGACGAAGCCCAGGGCGTGTGGGCCGTGCACGATCGCGCCTGCGAACGCTTCGAGAGCGGCGAGGACGTCTACCTGCTGTCGGTGGGCGACCCCGATCTGCCCACGCCGCCGCGGGTGGTGCAGGCCGGCATCGACGCCCTGCACAAGGGGCGCACCCACTACGCCCCGGGGCGCGGCGAGCCGTGCCTGCGCCAGACCATTGCCGACATCGAAACCCGCGCCTCCGGCAAGCCCTGCGACCCGGACGAGGTGGTGGTGTTTCCCGGCGCGACCAATGCCATCTATTCGGTGCTGGCGACCCTGGTCAATCCGGGGGAGGGCGTGGTGGTGGCGGAGCCCATGTACATCGGCTACGAGGGCATATTCCGCGCCCTCGATATCCGCAAGCAGTCCTTTGACCTGGACGCCGATGGCGGTTTTGCCTTCAGCCTGGCGGCGGTCGAGGCGGCAATCACCCCCGAGACCCGCGTGGTCATGGTCAACACCCCGGGCAATCCCGCCGGCAACGTGATCGCCGAGGCGGACCTGCGCGCGCTGGCGGATATCTGTCGCGAGCGCGGCCTGTGGCTGATCTGCGACGAGGTGTATTCGATGATTACCTTCGACGCGCCCCATGTATCGCTGCGCCGGGCGGCGGCGAGCCTGGACAACGTCATCATCATCGACGGCCTGTCCAAGTCCCACGCCATGACTGGCTGGCGCCTGGGCTGGTCGGTGACCTCGCGCGCGCTGGCGGATCGCCTGCTGGATTTCACCTCGTCCACGATCTTCGGCTGCTGCCAGTTCGTGCAGGACGCCGCCGCCTTTGCGCTCACCAACGACGAGGAGTATATCCAGGGTGTGCGCGAGGAATACCGGGTGCGCCGCGACTATGTCTGCGAGCGGGTGGCCGCGATCCCGGGCCTGCAGTGCCAGGTACCCGCCGCGGGTATGTTCGTGATGATCGATGTGCGTGCTATTGCCGCCGACGGCACCGTGTTCGCGCAGCGCCTGCTGGACGCCGCGGGGGTGTCGGTGTTGCCGGGGCTTGGCTTTGGCGAGAACTGCCGCGGCTATGTGCGCGTGTCCCTGGCCCAGCCGATCAACGTGCTGCGCCCGGCCTTTGACCGCATTGCCGCGTTTGTCGCGGAAACGGAGGGTAAGTCATGACGGCATCGAACCCGCGCGACGCATTGCGCGTCGATGGCAGGCGCCTGTGGTCGCGGCTGATGGAGATTGCCCAGTACGGTGCCACCCCGGCCGGGGGCTGCAATCGCCAGGCCCTGACCGACGAGGACCGGGACGGGCGCGCCCTGTTCGCGCGCTGGTGCGAGGACGCGCTCTGCACGGTCCGCCGCGACGCGGTGGGCAACCTGTTCGCCCGGAGCCCGGGCAGCGACGACAGTTTGCCGCCGGTATTGATGGGCAGCCACCTGGACACCCAGCCCTCCGGCGGCAAGTTCGACGGTGTTTACGGGGTGCTGGCGGGCCTGGAGGTGATCGAGGCCTTGAACGAGGCCGGTGTGCAGACCCGCCACCCACTGGAAGTGGCGGTGTGGACCAACGAGGAAGGTTGCCGCTTCGACACCGCGATGATGGGCTCGGCGGTGTGGTCCGGCAATATGCCCCTGGAAGCGGCCTACGCCCTGACCGACCGCAACGGCGCCAGTGTGCGCGATGAACTGGCGCGCACCGGGCAGCTCGGGGAGCATCCGGCGACATCGCAACCGGTGCACGCCGCCTTCGAACTGCACATCGAGCAGGGGCCGGTGCTGGAGGCGGAGGGTCTCGCCATTGGCGTGGTGACCGGCGTGCAGCACATGAGCCGCCACCGGGTGGTGATCCGCGGCCAGGAAACCCACGCCGGTCCCAGCCCCATGGCGCTGCGCAAAGACCCGGTGATGGCCCTCGGCGACATCCTGCCGCGGCTCTACCAGCTGGCGGAAGAGCAGGGCGAGGACAGCCGGGTGACCATCGGCTTTATCACCGCCGAACCCGGTTCCAGCAACACGGTGCCCGGCAGGGTCGAGTTCACCGTAGATCTGCGCCATCCCGACGAGGCCCGCTATCGGGCCATGCTGGACGGTTTTGAGGAAATCGTCCAGTCGGCCTGCGATCGATATTCCCTGCCGCACGAGCGCGAATGCTTCTGGGTGGCGCCCGGTGTGGCTTTCGATCCGGGCTGCGTGGCGGCGGTGCAAAACGCCGTGGACGCGCTCGGCTATTCCCACCGGCAGATGGTGTCCGGCGCCGGCCACGACGCCTGCAATGTCGCCAGCGTGGCGCCCACCAGCATGATATTCATTCCCTGCGAGGGTGGCCTGAGCCACAACGAGGCGGAGAACATCACCCCGGAACAGGCGGAGGCCGGCGCCAATGTCCTGCTGCTGGCGGTGGCCGATAGAGCGGAGATCACGACATGAAACTGACACACCGACAGCCCGGCGGCGGCAGCCCCATCCTGAGCCAGTGGGGCATGGACTCCGAGTACGGCGTACTGCGCGACGTGCTGCTGGGCCCCATGGACCACTACAGCTGGCAGAGCGGCAACGCCATGTCCCGGCGCTCCCAGCGGTTGGGCCGCCGCTTCGACCGCGAGACCGCCCGCGCCCAGTACGGCGAGATGCTGGACGCTTACCGTCAGGCCGGCGTGAACACCCATATCCTGGAACCGGACCCGGTGCTGCCCTACCAGCTCTACGCCCGGGACTCCTCGGTGATGACCCCCTGGGGACCGATCGTCACCCAGATGTACAGCCCCTGGAGGCGCGGCGAGTGGAAGCCGGTACTGGAGTTCTACCGCGACCGGGAGATTCCCGTCTACGACGTGGTCACCGCCGGCGCGTTCGAGGGCGGCGACTTCATGGTGCTGGAACCGGGGCTGGTGGTCTGCGGCTCCAGCGGCGAGCGCACCAGCCCCGAAGGCCTGGCCCAGGTGCAGGACTGGATCGAGGCCGAGGGCTGGGAATTCGTCAGTTACCGCTTCGACCCCTATTTCCTGCACCTCGACGTCAAGCTGGCCATGCTCGATCACAAGTTGGCCGCGGCCTGCATCCAGGCCCTGGAACAGGACTTCGTCGACTGGCTGCGTGGGCGCGGCATCGAGCTGATCGACATCTCCTACCGCGCGATGCTGGAGCTGGGCTGCAATGTGGTGGCCCTGGGCAACGGGCGCGTGCTGCTGCCCAAAGACAATACCGAACTGGCACAAAAATGCCGCGCCCACGGCCTGACGGTGATCGACCCGGATGTGTCGATGTTCACTGCCGGGGGTGGCGGGGTGCACTGCATGTGCCAGCCTTTACGGCGGGAAAAAGCGCCGGGCTAGCTGTTGTTGGTCGGCCTATCTTGCGGCACTTTGAGATGTGTGATTAGATGCGTAAATGCATCAAAATTGATTCTGGGTGATCGCCATGAGAACCACTGTGACCATTGACGACGACCTCTACGAAAAGGCCCTGGAAGTCGCGGATCCGGACATGAACAAAGCTGACCTATTCCGGGAAGCCATCAGTACCTTTGTCAGGGTGCAGTCAGGCAAGCGCCTGGCGGCCCTCGGTGGGAAGGCCCCGGATATGGAGAATATTCCGCGCCGGCGGGGTAATCCAGCCCAGACGTGAGCGTTCTGGTTGACACCTCGGTTTGGGTGGATCACTTCCGAAACAGTAATCAGGCCCTTGTCTCCCTGTTGCTGCAGGACGACGCACTATCCCATCCCTTTGTGCTGGGTGAGTTGGCTTGCGGCACGCCCCCTGCCCCAAGAATACGAACACTTCGCGATATTGCCCTGTTGCGTCCTGCTAGTCAGGCCAGCATGCAGGAAGTGATGGATTTCATCGAACAACATCAACTGTACGGGCAGGGCTGCGGCCTGATAGACATGGCCCTGCTGGCTTCCGCGCTTATGACCCCTGGTGGCAGGCTATGGACCCTGGACAGGCGTTTATCTGGCTTGGCAACGCGATTTGCAGTGGCCTATACCCCTAGGCCGTAAGTCATACAGATCGGTTCCATCAGTTGACGTACGCGCACCATTCAGTGCCTTGCATTTTTCTGCCTCGAGATTTGTATTTATCCGGTACCGGATTCACGCGTAAGCCCTCTTTGAGAAGTGCTGTTTTACGCCCGGCCACGAAGTGTATTTGCACTGCAGGGTATTTCTCCTATAGGGCAAAAATCGTGTAGTTGGGCTCCTGGTCACTCCGGGTCTCGATTTTCGCGCATACCGCGTTTGATCTTGACGCCCAGGATATCCACAGAAGGCTCGTCAACACCATGGTCAGGCGCTTCATTTGCTATAAAAACCTGCACGGCTTCACTGATGAAGCTATCGAACTGGGCAGCCCGTATGGACGGGAATAAAAAGGTGTTACGCGGCGTCGACAGAATAAATCCGCCGTCAGATTCTGCGGTGGAATAGAAACCCGGACAATAGGCCTGTCTTTTGGTTTGCGAGGGTCTGCATCTCGCGATACCTAATACGCACTGGTGTTTGGCTTCGCATTCACCGGCGTATTGGAGGTTGAGCTCAAGTTCCTGAAGCTCCTTTCGAAGACTGGGGAGCAAGTCGTCCGTGACATAAACATGGTCTGTTGAAGCTGCATTTTTAAGTTCTATCAGAACACCTCGGGCCCTTTTAGCATTTGATCCCTCGATATCAATCACAGTAACTGCCGCGCTGGCATCGGCGCTTTCGATCTCCCCCAGCAGTTCTGACCAAACGACATTCGAGCCTTCTGTCGATGCAACGACGTGAAGTTTAGTGGGTTCAGGAACAGATACTTCTGCGGCCAACAGGCTGGAAAATACGCAAGTTAATACGCTGGGAATTACAACCCTCCGGGTTATGGCCATCGTATTCATGAGGCTCCACCCATTGCTGCGGCAGTAGATCAGCTGCAGCGTCATTGGTGGTTTCGAACCATGGGAAACCATTCAGCTAAGTGTAGACGAGATATTCCTGGGGGGTGGGCTTCGTCCTGATCGCCAGCGTCGTCTTTGGTGGCAAATAGGTTGCCACGGTCTATATTGAGCTTTAATACAAGCCCCGATGGAGCTATAGCATGTTGTCGAAAACTGCAAGATGCCTTGTTTGTTGCGCACCATTGTGGACTGGCACGCAGGCACAGGCAGTCGATGACTGGCATATTATGGTCGAACCCTATCTGGTCGCCACCACCATCGAGGGCGACGGCGCCCTCGGGCGCCTCGACGGTCTGGATGTGAGTGTGGACTTTGATAGCATACTCGACAAACTCGACGCCGCGGGCATGGTACGCATTGAGGCCTATCACCGGAGCAATTGGGGCCTGTTCCTCGACTGGGGCATGATGGACCTCAAGGGTAGTGGCAGGACCGAAGGTGAGCGCTTGCGGGTGGAGGCCGAGGTGAGGCAGGCAGTAACCCAGTTCGGTCTCATGTACCACATGGATTTAGCCAATGGCTCCGTCGTGGATTTCTTCTTCGGCGCGCGCTACTGGGATAACGAACTGGATCTGAAACTCCGCCCCGGCAAGGAGCAGCTCGGCCAACGCGCCCTCGGCGCCGATCCCAGCTGGACGGACGGATTCCTGGGGCTGCGGGCCTCCACCTCGCTCACGCAGGCCTGGCGTTGGTATTTGTACGCCGACGTCGGCATGGGCGATTCCGAGTATACCGGCGACCTGAAGTCGGGGTTTGTCTACAGCTTCACCGACCGTTGGCGGCTGGAGCTTGGCTATAACTTTCTCTGGGTCGACTACGAAGAAGGCAAGGTGGGCACGCCGGGCAGCTTCAAGTACGACACCGTGACCCACGGGCCGCTTGTCGGCCTGCAGATCCATTTCTAGTAACGGTTTGTGAATATGTTCCGGTCAGTGTGGCAAGGCACCCAACGACCGGAAGACCCGGAGCATCAGGTTGGTAGATCGATATTGTAGTGACAAGCAGAATCGAAATTTCTCGATGTCAATTTTATTGATGTATTGAATTAAGAAAGATCTCCTTCCACAACGCGTTTTCCGGGCGGGCGCCACGCCTCACTGCTATCCCTTACCGAAGCTCGCTAAACTTTTCTCTACGCGATTAATACAGTGCTGATAAGCACCATTCGTCTTGTGAACAGTATCGCTTTTTGACCGCCATCAATCAGGGTTTTGACCCGCGACTGCTAATATTGTGCACCTCCCCGAAAGAGTGCATTTAATGAGACGAACAATCATAGGGCTCCTGTTCGTCATCTCCTCGCTGGCGGTACCGGGCTGCAAGTTGGCCGTTATTGTTGTGGAGGGTGGGGAAGTGCGATCAACCGGTTCTGGCACCTGCGTTGCTGGTCTTGTATGCGTGGTTGACGTAACTGATACAGGGTTTTCCGACGAATTCAGAGCTGTACCCGGTGAAGGCTGGTATTTCCATAAATGGAATTCGGGGAGCAGGTTCTTTTGCGGTGGCTCTGCCGATCCTGAGTGTAAGCTGTACTTTTCTGACTACCCTGGTTCGGAAGACAATGTTCAACTTCAAGAGTTGGTAAAGTCTTCCGAAGTCTTCTATCTCATGCCTGTATTCAAACAGACGCCACCCGAAATAGCAGTACCTGACAATCGACCCGTCAGGGTTAATGGGCAAGAATGGCTTCAGCCCCGGAATTTTGTTAACTATTCTTACAATACGATACGTGAAGTCTGTCCCGACAAATTATGTTCCGGCCATTTACCCGGCAGCGCCATAGACTTGACCGGATACATGTGGGCCTCCGGTAAGGATGTTCGGCTACTCATTGAGTCCTATAAAACCAGGGATCGCTACATCCTTGGAGATTTTATCTATACCAAGGCAGAAATGGATAGAGAGCTCGAACAAGTGATAAATCTCAACTTGATTGCTCTGCTGAGTGATGATCTATCCGATGAGGGTTGGGTGCATATTGTCACAGCTTATGACGCCCAACCCTTTGAGCCAAGCAGGGAGAAGCTAAGTATTGGAGCCAATCCGTTTATAAGAGGCTCTGACCACGAGGATGCTTATGGAGCATGGTTTTGGCGGCCCGTAGAATGAACGCTGGCACTTGCGAATAGACGCACTTCGACCGCCAGCAGTATCGCGGCCATACTTGTTACCCGCACTGTAGACGGTTTGTGTCATGCCTTACTGCATCCAATATCAGGCGCATAACATGCCCCATGTCCGCTCCCGCATAGAGGTCCTGTCTATTTAGTAAGCCAGCGCACCCCGCACCAGTGGCAGCTGATCGTTGCCAAAATACATATCGTCCCCAGCCACGAAAATCGTCGGCGACCCGTAGCCGCCGCGATCCACGGCCTCCTGGGTATTCATACGCAGCCGGTTTTTCATCGCCTGATCGCTGGTCGCCGCCACCAGCGCCTCGCCGTCCTCGCCAATGGCACTGCCGATGGCGGCGATCACCGCCGGGTCAGCTCGAACACGCCCATGCCGCCGAGCATTGCCGCCACGAATACCAGCGCCTTGGCCTCGCCGGCGCCCAGTGCCACCAGGGCGGGGCCGGGGCAGAAGCCCGCCAGGCCCCAGCCAATGCCGAAGCCCAGGCTGCCCAGCACCAGCGGGCGGTCGATTTGCGTCGCGGTGGGCAGGCGCATGGGCTCGCCCAGCAGGCTGGTCTTGCGGCGGCGGGCGAGGGTGAAGGCCACCAGGCCCACGGCGATGGCGCCGGCCATTACCAGCGCCAGGCTGGGGTCCCAGTCGCCGGCGATGTCGAGGAAAGCAAGCACCTTGGCCGGGTTCGCCATGCCGGAAACCAGCAGGCCCAGGCCGAAGATCAGGCCGGCGAGCAGGGCGGTCAGGAAATGTTGGTTCATCTCAGCCTCCCGCCAGGTGGCGTACGACATACACGGTCAGGAAGCCGGTGGCCATGAAGCAGACGGTGGCCAGCAGCGAGCGCGGAGACAGGCGGGAGATGCCGCACACCCCGTGGCCGCTGGTGCAGCCGGCCCCCAGGCGCGTGCTGTAGCCGACGATCAGGCCGGCGGCGATGATCATGGGATAGCCCGCCTCGATGCGGATCGCGGGCAGGCGGTCGAACATCTGCCACAACAGCGGCGTGACGATCATCCCGCCGAGAAAGGCCACGCGCCACAGGGTGTCGCCCTCGGCGGGCCGGAGCAGGCCGCCGAGGATGCCGCTGATGCCGGCGATACGGCCGCTCCACAGGATGAACAGGGCGGCCGCCAGGCCGATCAATGCGCCGCCGATCAGGGCGGACCAGGGGGTGAATGCGTACCAGTCTACGGTGACCATGGGGCCTCCTCAGTATTGCGGAGGCTCCAGCATAAGCCAGGGAGCATAAATTGAGTAGCGGTCCGCCGCTGCCCGGGCGGGGTCAGTCGCCGCGCTTGGCGGCCGCGGACGGTATCTCCCGGGCCACGGTCTTGCACAGCCAGTTGCGGAAGCGGCGGATGGTCGGGCTGTCCCAGCGGTCGACCCGGGCGAAGAACCAGTAGGACCAGGGATGCACCGGGCGAAATTCCGGGCGGCCCCGGCCGATCTCCACCAGCACTCCGCTGGTCAGGTCGTCCGCCGCCACCAGGGGGTTGGTAAGGGAGATGCCGCGCCCCTGGCGGGCCGCGGCCAGCGTCATGTGCCCGTCCCACAGGCGCGGGCCGCTGAACTCGCAGTCCTCGATGTCGTGCGCCGCCAGCCAGATGCGCCAGGTGTCGAAGTCCTCCTCGTGCAGCAGTTCGTGATCGAGGAGGTCCCGCGGTTCATTGATCGTCGCGACCTGTGACAGGTAGTCGGGACTGGCCACCGGAATGATCGGTGGGCTGGCGACTTCCATGGCCCTGATCCCCGGGGAGGGCTGGAAGGGGATTTCGGAAGCGGGCACCAGGCGAATGTCCACGTCCGCTTCCATGCGGTTTAAGTCGGCCTGTTCGTGGGTGGAGCGCAGTTCGATGTCGAGGCCGGGGTGGGCCTCCTCGAAAGCGGCCAGGTGGCCGATCAGCCAGTGCAGGGCGAAGCCGGGCATGCACCAGACTTGCAGGCAGTTGTCCTGGCTGAGTTTGAGCAGTTCCAGGGTGGCGTCGGCGATATCGTCGATGGCGGGGCCGATCTGCCGGTGGTAGCGGCGGCCGGCCTCGGTGAGCACCGCGCCGGCGGCGGTGCGTTCGATCAGCGGCGTGCCGGTCCAGTCCTCGATGGTGCGCAGGTGGCGGCTGACCACCGCGTGGTCCCGGCACAGGGCCTGGGCGGCCTTGCGAATGCCCCCCAGGCGCGCCACCGCGTCGAAGGCGCGCAGTGCCTCGAAGGGCGGTATGGACTTGCGCGCCGGGAGCTTGGCGCGGTAGCGGTCCGTGGCTTGGCGGTCAGATCCCATGAAAGATTCCATACACCGAATGTGGCCAGCCTACCATAACAGGGCCTCCCGCGCGGCCCCTTAGGCCGAAACCGGCAGGGGCAGGGCGCCGGCCAGTTCCGCGGCCATGGCGCCGGCCACCGCGGCGCCCTGGGGTTGTGGCGATTCCGACAGTGCCGCCATGATGCCGAGAATGTCGTCCAGGTGCTTGTCCTGGTTGAGCCGGTTCACACCCTCCAGGTGGGTGATTACCAGGCGAAAGGCGGTCACCTTGTCCAGCAGGAAATCGGCGCGCTCCCGGGGCAGGTCGTCCAGGGTCCAGCGCGTTGCGCCGGGGTCGGGGTGGGCGCCCAGCTCCACGTGATCGATGGTGCGGCGCAGTACCTCGCGGACACCCTCGGGGTCGGTAATGGCTTCCAGCTGGCCGTGGGCCTGTACCGCGCGGTAGTTCCAGGTGGGGGCGGTGTGGGTGACGCGAAACCATTGCGGCGACACATAGGCCCCCGGGCCACTGAATACCGCCGTGGCCCGTGCCCCGGCCTGAATGGCCGACACCTGGGGGTTGCGTCCCGCCATGTGGCCAATGAACTGCAGCGCACCCCGCGCATCGCGCTGGGGTAGGGCCACCATCGGCGAGGCGGTCACCCGGTGTCGCCCCTGCTCCGCGGTGAACAGTTGCGCCAGCGGATAGGCCGCTACCAGCGACAGCATCTGTGCTTCGTCGCGAAATTGAAAATGGCCGGGCACGAACAGTGCCTCGCCCTCGTCCCGCAGACTGCGGGATAAATAGTGGCCCGGGCGGGGGCTGTCGCTTCCCATGCGGGTGTCCTCCGGTGATTGGCGTTATGTGCCCAGTCTAGGCGGGGGCCGCCGAGGCGGGCAGATGCCTATTGCGTTGCCCCCGGTGCGCCAGCCACACCCCTCGCTCATTGGCCAATCTCAAGAGCCAGCCAGGTGAGTGCCGCGCAACGCCCGCGGCGCGATTGGCATCTCCCCCCGCGCGGTGGCGCTCGGGTACCATCGGGGCGATATCCAGTGCCGACCAGGGAGGCTTTAGATGCCCGTACTACCACGATTTTCCGCGTTTTCTCCGGCTGTTTTCGCGGCCTGCCTGACCCTGGCGGGACCGGCGGCGTTCGCCGAAGGCGGGCCACAGCAGCACCTGCGGCCGCTGCTCAACCAGGCGGGGGAGCGGGTACTCGAATACGACTGGCCGATGCTGAAAGTGGGGACCGGTGAATACGAGGAGGGTCCCACCGGCGTCACGGTGTTCCACTTCCAGGAGAAATCCCAGGTGGCGGTGGATGTCCGCGGCGGCGGTCCCGGCACCGTCAACGCCGCCTACATGGAACTGGGTTACGATATGCCGGAACTCGATACCGTGGTGTTCGCCGGCGGTTCCTGGTATGGCCTGGAGGCCACCACCGCGGTGGCGACCGCGCTCAAGGACGACGGCATACGCGACGGCGACGCCTTCTCCCTCGAGCCGAGTATCGCCATGTCGGTGGGCTCCATTATCTTCGATTTCGGCAGCCGGCGCCTGAACGAGATCTATCCCGACAAACGCCTGGCCCAGGCCGCGTTTCGCGCCGCCGATAGCGGCCGCTTTCCCCTCGGGGCCCACGGCGCGGGTCGCTTCGCCAAAACCGGCGGCTTTTTTGGCTGCAATGCCTACTCGGGCCAGGGGGGCGCTTACCGTGAGTTCGGCGAGGTGAAAATCGCCACCTTTACCGTGGTCAATGCCCTGGGCGCGGTCACCGACCGCGACGGCAATGCCGTGGCTTGCTACGGTGAAGACGGCTGGCCCAGCCCCCTGAAGACCCGCGACCTGATGAGTGAGTTCGTGGCCAAGCGCGAGGCGCCGGAGGCGGGTAACCGCAAGAACACCACGGTCAGCCTGGTAGTCACCAACCAAAAAATGACCCCGGCGGAGCTCAAGCGCCTGGCGGCCCAGGTGCACACCTCCATGGCCCGCGGCCTGCAACCTTTCGCCACGATCTTCGACGGCGACGTGCTCTACGCCGTGTCCACCGGCGAGCTCGACGAAACGGTGTTTTCCTCCGCCGAGTTGGGCACCCTGGCCTCGGAAGTGATGTGGGACGCCATCCTCAGTTCGGTGCCGCCACAGCCGGCACATCCCGAATTCCGTGACCGCCAGGTGCTGGACGCCGGGGCGCTGGCGAAGCTGGGCGGCCACTACCGCTTCAGCCCGAAGGCGAGCCTGCAGGTGGAATATCGCGACGGGGAACTCTACGCGCGGGCCACCGGAGAGCGCGATGTCTACGCGATCGGGCGCGAGGAGCCGGTGCGACTGCTGCCGGTCGATGCCACCGACTTTACCGTCGACAGCCGCTACCCCCTGCGTCTGCGTTTTGCCGCCGACGGCCAGCTGGTACTGAACCCGGGGCACTGGCAACAGCTGGGCCGGCGGCAGTAAGGGGCGGGATCATGTCACGCAAGGCGCTGCTCAACCTGCACCGCTACCTGGGGCTCAGCCTGCTCGGCTTTCTGTTGGTAATTAGCCTGTCGGGCTTTGCCGTGGTGTTTGAACAGGAATGGGACGCGCTGTTAAATCCCGGATTGTACCGGGTCGCGCAGCCCGGGGCGCCGGCGCTGCCGCCCGGGGAACTGGCGGCGCGCATCGAGGCCCAGCTGCCGCGCGCCCATCTCACCCACCTGCCGCTGGTGCGGGAGCCACGCCGCGCCGTGGTGGCCTACGTGGCGCCGCGGCTCGATCCGCGCACCGGCGACGCTCACGCGCTGGATTTCGATGAGGCCTTTGTCGATCCCACCACCGGCCGGGTCAACGGCGTGCGGCAATGGGGCGAGTGCTGCGCGCGCGCCAACTGGCTACCGCTGTTGTACAAGGTGCACAATCGCCTGCTGATGCCCAGCAGCATCGGTCACCGGGTGCTGGCGGTCATCGCCCTGGCCTGGCTGGCGCTGTCGCTGGTGGGGCTCTACCTCGTGTTGTCCGCCCGGCGACGCCAGCTCACCTGGCAGCGCGGCTTGCGGGGGCGTCCGGCGACCCTGCAGTGGCACCGGCTTCTCGGCTTGTGGACCCTGCCGGTGGCGCTGGTGACCATTGTCACGGGCCTGAGCATGGTCCTGGAGGACGAGGTTACGCGACCGCTGGTCGAGTTGGTCGGCGGTGACACCCTGGCCACCGAGCACCTTACCCCGGTTGCGCACGACGCGCCCCTGGATCATGGCCGGGCCTACCAGCTGGCGCTATCTGCGCTGGCGCAACCGGCAGCTACTCTGGTGCCGGCCGCCGTCGACTATTCGCCATCCCGGCGGGAGTACCGGGTCGCCTTTGCCGACGCCGCGCTGCCCGGGGCGGCGCCGCGCGTGGTCCGCGTCGGCGATGCGGGCGCCGGCACCATGGCCGTGGTCGAGGAGCGGCGCACGGTGTCCGGTCAACTGTTGGCCAATCGCCAGGCCCTGCACAGTGGGGTTTTGCTGGGTTTGCCCGGCAGGGTGGTGGCCGCCGCCATGGCCCTGGTGCTGGCGGCGATGTCCGGCACCGGTTTGTGGATGTGGCGCCAGCGCACGATTCGTCGCCGGTAGCGGCGACAGACCGCCAATCCAGGTCCGGCTGCAACCTCAGCAGTTCGCTGAGCCCTTCCTCCGACATCGCCTCGAACGGCCGGCTGCAGGAAAACGGGGACGGATACCTATTTCCGGAGAAATGGGTATCCGTCCCGAATGGCACTCGTCCCGAATGGCACTTACTTTTAAGCCTAATCCCATGAATTAGATACAAAAGAGATCGACCCGGTGGTAGGTTGCAATTCCCCCAACCCACACCGGAGCGGATCTTATTGTCCCATGGCAACCCCGCCGTCTCCCGCCGATAACCGGCGCGCCTGCGCTTTCACCGTAGCCGCCAGTGTGACAGCGAGCACTTTTTCAATCTGCTGGCCAGCGACACGCTGCTCGATGCCGTGAAGCAGTCATTGCCCACCCACCGAGAACGCCTCTACCCGCCGACGGAGATCCGCTCGCCCAGACCCTCAGTGCCCGACCGCTCCTGCCGGCACGTCGTCAATCGCGCTGCGATGGGACGCTGGGCGCTGGCAAGGCCGATGTGCGGATCGTCGATGGCATAACGCTCACCCTGCCTGACCCCGCGGTCATTCAAGTGAGGAAAAAAGGAGACGGTGGGCTTAGGGTTGGGGAAGTGATGGGTCGCTGTAAAAAGCTCACCGCCCCGGGACAGGATAGAGGGTTGCCCCGGCGGCGGTGAGAACGGTTGGGTTAGAAGGAGTAGGTGGCCTCGACGCCGAGGGTGCGCGGTCGAGTGCGGTTGGCGTTTTTCCAGCCCCGGTAGGGGTCGATGTACTCGTTCTCGTTGGTGAGGTTGGTGCCGAACAGTTCCAGCGACACGCGCTCCCAGGAGATGCCCAGGCGTGCGTCGAGCAGGGCGATGTCGTCGGACATCTGCGGCAGGTTCTCGTCGGGGAAGCTGCTGCGATCGACATAGCTCACCGCGTCGCGGTAGCTGTAGTCGACGCGGGCGAAGCCCGGCCGGTCGCCAAACCAGTTAAAGTCGTAGTGGGCGCCCAGGCTGTAGCTGAACTCCGGTACGTAATCAGTGGGGTCGCCCACGATATTGGTGGCGTCGGTGGAGCGCACCTCGACGACCTCGCTGTCGATGTAGGAGGCGGTGGCATTCAGGGTCAGCGCGGCGACCGGCGACCAGTTGAAGCCGGCCTCGAAGCCTTTCACCTCGACATTGCCGATATTGCTGGTCAGTTCCACGAACGATGTATCGATGAAGATCAGGCCGCGGCGCAGCATGTCATCGTACTCGGTGTAGTAGGCAGCCAGTTCCATGTCCAGGCGGCCGTCCAGCAGCGAGGCCTTGGTGCCGATCTCGTAGCTGAGCACTTCCTCGGGTTGGTAGTTGGGCAGGTCGCCGCGATTGAAGCCGCCGCTGCGGAAGCCCTTGGCCACGCTGGCGTACAGGTTGGCGTTGTCGCTCAGGCTGTAGGAGGCGTAGAGCCGCGGGTCGGTGGAGTCGAAACTGTCCTCCTCGGTGAGGTCGCCGTCGAAGGAGGTCTGGTCGTCTTCGTAGTAGCGCACGCCCACACCGAGTTCCAGCCGCTCGGTGAGTTTGTAGGATACGTCGCCGAACAGCGCGTAGGACTCGATCGTGTAATTGCTGGTGTACTGGGCATCGGGGTAGACCACGCCAAAGTACAGCGTATCGTAGACGGCGGAAAAGTCGCGCTCCAGGTCCTGGTAGATGCCGCCCACGGTCCAGTTGAGCCGGGTTTCCCCGCTGGACACCAGGCGCAGTTCCTGGGTGACCTGCTCGGCCTGCAGAAAGCGCGCGTCGTTACCCTCCAGGGTGCCGTCGTAGAGCGTTTCCTCGGTACCGAAGTAGGTAAAGGGATACTGGTGGTCGTGGTCCGTGTAGGTGGTGGCGCTGATCAGGTTGGCAAAGCCGAGGTCGTAGTCCAGGGTGAGGGAGTAGAGGTCGTAGTCGTATTCCTTGGGCAGCAATTTGGTCGAGGGGTCGATGGCCACCGCCACGGTGCGATCCGGCTCCTCGTAGCCCAGGCCCAGCTCGGTCTCGTTGCGGTGGGACTGTACCAGGGCCTCGGCGGAAAAACGGTCGCTGATATTCCACAGGGCCTTCAGGCGGAAGTGGTTGAGGTCCTGGTTGTTACCGTCCTTGATGCCGGCTTCGGGCTGGTCCTGCCAGCCGCCGCCGCGTTCCACGGTGCCCGCGAAGCGCAGGGCGAGGACATCGTCGATCACCGGCATATTGAGGGTGGCGGTGACCGCCTCGCGGGTGTCGCCGTCGTCGATGCTGGCGAAGGAGCCCTTGATGTCGCCGTGGAAGCCGTCGAAATCGGGCGAGTTGGCCACGTACTTCACGGTGCCGGCGATGGCGCCCTGGCCGTACAGGGTGCCCTGGGGCCCTTTCAACACCTCTACCCGGGCCAGGTCGATGGGTCGCAGGTCCAACTGATCGTAGCCGGTGAGGCTCATGGGCGCCTCGTCCAGGTAGACGCTGACCAGGGCGCCGTTGGAGTCGGTGTTGGCCAGCCCGCGCATGAAGATCACGTAACTGCCCGGCCCGTCCTCGCGCAGGGACATGCCCGGCACCGCGAAGGACAGGTCCTGGATGTTGTTGATGCCTTTCTGTGCCAGCAGGTCGCCGCTGAAGGCGGTGACGCTCATCGGCACGTCGATCAGCCGCTGTTCGCGTTTTTGCGCGGTGACCAGTACCTCTTCTAACTGCCGGGACTGTTCACCCTGGGCCACTGCCTGCTGGGCGCCGAGTGGCACCACCGCGCAGGTGGTGAGTGTGAGTGCTTTGCCTAGACGTTTCATGGTATTACCCCCTTGGTTGTATAGTCTTATCTGCCGGGTGGCACCCGCTGCACGCAGCGCATACTCACGCCGTCATGCGTTGCTCTTCGGTTACCGTACGGATGGATCGCCAGATTTTTTCGGCGAATTCGTCGATATGGGACTCCTCCGCCACCAGCGGCGGCGACATCACCACGATGTTGCCCAGTCCGCGCAGCATCACTCCCTGTTTCCAGGCCTCCTGGAACACGCGCACACCCACCGGCGCCTCGCTGCCCTGGTCGGCGAATTCAATCGCGCCGAGCAGGCCGTAGTTGCGAATATCGATGATTTCCGGCAGGTCCTTGAGGTTGTGCAGGACGTGCTCGAAGTACTTGCCAATACCCTCGTTGACGCGGGTGAACAGGCCCTCCTCCTCGTAGATGTCGAGGCAGGCATGGGCGGCGGCGCAGGCGATGGGGTGCGCGGAATAGGTGTAGCCGTGGAAAAACTCGATACCCTCGGCGGAAGCCATGATGGTGTCGTGGATGCCGCTGCGACAGAATACGGCGCCCATGGGCACGGTACCGCTGGTCAGGCCCTTGGCCACGGTGAACAGGTCCGGCAGGATGTCAAACTCGATGCCCGCGGTGAAGGAGCCGGTGCGCCCGAAGCCGCACACCACCTCGTCGAGAATAAGCAGCACGTCGTGTGCGTCGCAGATTTCCCGCAGACGCTTGAGATAGCCCTTGGGCGGGATGATCACGCCGCCGGCGCCGGCGATGGGCTCCACGATCACCCCGGCGATATTTTCTGCGCCGTGCAGCAGGATCAGCTGCTCCAGCTCCTCGGCGCGGTCCGCGCCGAAATCCGGCAGGCCCTTGCTGAAGGCATTGCGTTCGATGTCGAGGGTGCTGTGCAGGTGGTCCACCGGCGCCCAGCGACCGAAGGTGCGGGTGTTGGTGGTGATCCCGCCGACAGTGGTGCCGCCCATGTTGACACCGTGGTAGGCCCGTTCCCGGGAGATGAACATGCGCTTGCTGCCAAGGCCGCGGGCACTTTGGTAGGCAATGGCCATTTTCAGCGCGGTATCCACCGACTCGGAGCCGGAGTTGGTGAAAAACACATGGTTCAGGTCGCCGGGCGCCAGCGCCGCGAGGCGTTCCGCCAGGGTGAAGGAGGCGTCGTGCCCGAAGCCGAAGGAGGGCGCGTAGTCGAGATTGACCGAGGCCTCGTACATTGCGCGAGCCACGGATTCGCGGCCGTGGCCCAGGTTGCTGCACCACAGGCCGGCGGTCATGTCGAGGATGCGCGCGCCCTCGCCACTGGTCCAGTACATGCCCGATGCCGAAGCCAGCATGCGGGGATTGGCTTTGAACGCCTTGTTGGCGGTGAACGGCATCCAGTGCGCGTCTAACTTCATGTGTACGTTCTCCAGATGTGCTTGCGGGTAGGTTTTTTTACGATTACATCGGCATTGTAGGTCTGCATCGCCGCGCCAAGGAGATGCCTATCGCGTGGCCTAAGGTGCGCCGGGGGCACCGCCGCTGGCGCGCTTGGCAACTACTCCCCGGCCGGACCCTGCCTTACCATGTTTCGCACAACATAACGAAACCAGGAGTTCCTACCCATGCCGCTACACCGTGCACCGACATGTCGTCCGCCGCGCCCGCTGGTCGCCGTTACTGGAGCGGTGTTGACATTCCTGCTGGGGCAGGGCGCCAGTGCCGCCGAGCGGGACTGGGATATCGCCGACACCGGGCAGCCGGCGACAGAGGTCGCCTTTACCCTGGAGGAAGGCACCTGGATGAGCGTGGACGTGAGCCCGGACGGCGAGACCCTAGTGTTCGATCTGCTGGGCGATATCTACGCGCTGCCCGCCGCGGGTGGCGAGGCGCGCGTGCTGCATGACGGGCCCGCGATCCAGCGCCTGCCGCGATTCAGCCCGGACGGCCAGCGGCTGCTGTTTGTCAGCGATGGCAGTGGCGCCGACCAGCTCTGGACCTCCGCCGCCAATGGCTCGGACGCGGCGCCGTTGACCCGCAATCACCAGCCTCATATTTATGGTACGGCCGACTGGAGTCCCGATGGCGAATACGTGGTGGCCGCGCGCCAGGACCCGACCTTCGATAAAATTCGTACCTCCCAGCTGCGGCTGTTTCATACCGCGGGCGGCGATGGCCGGCTATTGGTGGACGGCGCGGAAAGTGGCCAGGACGTACAGGAGGCCCAGTTTTCCCCGGACGGGCGCTACCTCTACTACACCGAGCGCCGCGCCCCGGACCACTTCGTGTTCGTGGAAGCCAACCACACCAACTTCGTGATCACGCGCCGCGACCTGGCCACCGGCGACAGCCGGGTCCTGGTGGAGGGCTTTGGCGGCGCCAGCAGCCCGCGGCCCTCGCCGGACGGCAAGTCGCTGGCCTTTGTTCGCCGGGTGAAGGACAAGACCGTACTGTTCGTCTACGACCTGGCCAGCGGCGAGCAGCGGCCGGTGTACGACGGTCTCGACCGGGACGCGCTGGGCGACTACGTGCCCCACGGCGTCTACTACCCGCTCTACGACTGGTTTCCCGATAACCGGCACATTGCGATCTGGGCGGGGGGGAAACTGCGCCGGATCGACACCGTCAGCGCCAGCAGCGAAGTGATCCCCTTCACCGCCCAGTCGCGGCACCGCATCACCGACACGCCGCGCTTTGCCCGGGATCTCGCGCCAGAGCACTTTACCGTGCGCGCGGTGCGGCACGTGGCGCTGTCCCCGGATGGCGAGACCCTGCTGTTCTCCGCGCTCGGGAACGTGTGGCGCAAGTCATTGCCCGACGGAGAGCCCGAGCGCCTGACCGACGCCGCCGTTTTCGAGTCCGAGCCGGCCTGGGCCGCGGATGGCCGCCGTATCGCCTACGTGGAATGGCATGACGAGCGCGGTTCGGCGTTGAAAGTCGCCTCCCCCGCGGGCCGTCGCGACCGGGTGGTGGCGCAGAGCCCCGGGGTCATCCGCGAGCCGGCGTTTTCAGCCGATGGGCGCTGGCTGACCTACCGTGTCGAGGACCACAACAAGGACATGGGGGGCTATCGTTCGCAGCCCGGTTTATACGTGGTGCGAATCGATGGCGAGGAGGGCGCGCGGGTGCACGACGGCGGCGCCGCGCCGCTGTTCTCCCCCGACGGCGAGCGCGTGTACTTCGAGCGCGTCGGTTACGACCCGCAGGGCAAGCGCACGGAACTGGCCAGCGTCAATCGCCGGGGCCTGGACCTGCGCATCCACGCGGTGGCCAGGGGGGCCGACCGCAGCGAGATTCGCGTCAGTCCGGATCTGCGCTGGATTGCCTTCCGCGAAGAGCAGCAGTACTACCTCGTGCCCTATCGCGAGTTGGGCGAGCCGATAGAACTCAGCGCGCGGGGCGATGCCCAGCCGGTGGCGCGGTTGACGGAGGTGGGGGGCTACGCCCTGGCCTGGCGCGGCGATGGCGCCGAGCTGGCGTGGACGCTGGGTGCGCAGTTGGTCACCGCAGAGCCCGCGGCACAATTCGCCGAAAAAGGACCGGTCGCCACCCGGACCGACATCGGCCTCGAGGTCGCATCCGACGTGCCGCAAGGGCGCCTGGCCCTGGTGGGCGGACGGGTTATCACCATGCGCGGCGAGGAAGTGATCGAGCGCGGCACGGTGGTGGTGGAGGGCAATCGCATCGTGGCGGTGGGGCCGGAAGGCGAGGTGGACATTCCCGCGGATGCCCGGCGCATCGACGTCGGCGGCAAGACAGTGATGCCCGGGTTGGTGGACATGCACGGGCACATCGACTGCTGTTACATGACCGGCTCCCTGCCGCAGAAGCAGCCGGGCCGCTACGCGGCGCTGGCCTTCGGGGTAACCACCAACTTCGACCCCTACGCCACGGAGCTGCCCAGCTACGAAGTGCGCGAAACCAACCTGGCGGGCATTACCGTGGGGCCGCGTTCGATCAGCTCCGGCCTCGTGGTCTACGGGCGCCGCAACAAGGGCGACGGGACTTTCGTGCCCTTGCGCGACTACGGCGACGCGCAGCGGGTGATGCGGCGCAAGAACGCCCTGGGCGGCGCGGTGATCAAGAGCTACAAGCAGCCGGCCAGGCGCCAGCGGCAGCAACTGGTCAAGGCGGCGCGCGAGGCGGGCATCATGGTGGACGCCGAGGGCGCCAGTCATTTCTACGACAACATCGGCATGATCCTCGACGGCCACATGTGCCTGGAGCACAACCTGCCGGTGGCCAATTACTACGACGATCTCGTGCAGCTGATGGCCCATGGCGATACCGCCAACACGCCGACATTGGTGGTGACCTTCGCCGAGCTGTTTGGCGAGAACTACGTCTACCAGAAGACCCGCGCCTGGGAGCACCCCAAGATCCAGACCTTCGTGCAAACCACCACCAGCAGCTACAGCCCCCTGGGCGCGCCGCACTCGGCGCCGCCCCACGTGCGCGGCATGACCAGCATCCACCTGGCGGACGAATTGTGGGACGTGGGTTTCCGCTCGGTGGCGCGCTCCACCCGCAAGCTGGATGACGCGGGGGTGACCATCAATGTCGGCTCTCACGGCCAAATGGCCGGGGTGGCGATGCACTGGGAAATGTGGCTGCTGACCCAGGGGGGCATCGGCAATCACCGGGTGTTGCGCGCCGCGACCATGAACGGCGCCCGCACCCTGGGGCTGGAGCACCAGATCGGCTCCCTGGAGGCGGGCAAGCTGGCGGATATCATTGTGCTCGACGACAACCCCCTGGAGGATATCCGCAACAGCAACAGCGT
Organism: Parahaliea mediterranea; assembly: GCF_017255185.1. Lineage (GTDB taxonomy): Bacteria > Pseudomonadota > Gammaproteobacteria > Pseudomonadales > Halieaceae > JAFKCZ01. Next base: position 254,019 of record NZ_JAFKCZ010000006.1, on the reverse strand, counting down.
TCGCTACTCGATGGTCAACGGGCGCCTGTACGACGCCTACACCATGGACGAGATCGGCAACTACGACCGGCCCCGCAGCCGTTTCTACTGGGAAATGCAGGATTACGGGGATATCGACTGGAACGAGGCCTGGGCCGGGCAGTGAGCCCCCCGCCAGGGGACAACCAACAGTACACAGGAAGCGACACATGAGTGATACCACAGCGCCACCCAGGGAGACCGTCGGATCGGTCCGCGACGCCTACGCCGGCCGCCTGTTTCCCGGCGCGCAGATTCCCACCTTTCGCAATATCGACCGGCTGTTTCCCTCCCGGCCGATTCGCCGCGGCGACACGGTGCGCCCGCTGGTGGTGGGCACCGGACGCGCCTTCAAGGACATGACCTTCGAGTCCGCCGGCCAGCGTTACGACCTGTTCGACTGGGTGTCGCGCAACCGCATCGCCGGAGTCCTGGTAATGAAGGACGGGCAGCGGCGGTTTGAGCACTACGAGTTCGGCAACACCGCCAATACCCGCTGGATGTCCATGTCCATGGCCAAGTCCATCAGCACCACCCTGGTCGGCGTGGCCATCCAGCAGGGCTTGATCGCCTCGGTGGACGATGCGCTGGTCCAATACATACCAAGCCTGGCGGGGGGCGCCTACGAGGACGTGACCGTGCGTCACCTCATGTTGATGGCCTCCGGGGTGCAGTGGAATGAAGACTCCACCGACGAAAGCTCCGAGCGGCGCCAGGTACTGGAGTTGCAGATCGCCCAGCGGCCGGGCGCGATCCTGGACTACATGTCCGGCCTGCCCAAGCTGGCGCCCTCTGGCACGCGCTGGAACTACAGCACCGGGGAAACCCACCTGGTGGGGGAATTGTTGAAGGCGGCCACCGGTCAGTGGCCCGCCGACTTTCTCAGCGAGCACCTGTGGTCGCGGCTGGGCATGGAGTCCGATGCCAGCTGGTGGCTGGAGTCTCCCGACGGCCTGGAAATCGCCGGCAGCGGCATCGCCGCCACGCTGCGCGACTACGGTCGCTTCGGCCAGTTTATCTGCGACGGCGGCGTGATCGACGGCCGGCCGGTGTTGCCACCGGGCTGGGTGGCGGAGGCCGCCGGCCCCACCGACATCCATGGCGAGACGGTGCCCTACGGCTACATGTGGTGGTCGGTGGCGGGGGGCGACGGTCGCTACGACGATGGCGCCTTCAGCGCCCGCGGCATTTTTGGCCAGCGTATTTTCATCAACCCCGCGCGGAACGTGGTTATCGTGGTGTGGAGCGCGCGCTCCAAGCCCCTTGGCGACGAGCCCATCTGCGACAACGATTTCTGTAACGCCGCTTGCGAATGGCTGGCGTAGGCATGGCGACAAATGAGGTGGCATCCGGCATGAGCACAGTGGGCGAATCCGCGCGAAAAGGCGGTTTTTTTGGGCACCCCCGGGGGGTGGGCTACATCGTATTCACCGAGGCCTGGGAGCGCTTTTCCTTCTACGGGATGCAGGGCCTGTTGGTGCTGTACATGGCGGGTTACCTGTTCCAGGCGGAGGCCGCGCAAAACGTGGTGGGTTTCGAGACCATGCGCGCGACGATTGAGGCGGTCACCGGACCGCTGTCGCCCCAGGCACTGGCCACCCAGGTGTTCGGTATTTATATCGGCCTGGTGTACTTTGTGCCGGTGTTCGGCGGCCTGCTGGGGGACCGCGTCTTGGGCCGCACGCGGGCGGTGTTGCTGGGGGCGGCCGCGATGGCGCTGGGGCATTTCCTGCTGGCCTTTGAAGCCTCCTTTGTGTTCGCGCTGCTGGCCATCATCACCGGCTCGGGCCTGCTCAAGGGCAACCTGGCGGCCCAGGTGGGGGCCTTGTACGAGCGCGACGACCCGCGCCGCGACGCCGGCTACTCGCTGTACGTGGTGTCGATCAATGTCGGCGCGACCATCGCCCCGCTGGTCTGCGGCACCCTGGGCGAGATCTACGGCTGGCACTACGGATTTGGCGCCGCGGGGGTGGGCATGCTGGTCGGTATCGTCGTATACCTGAAAGGGCGGGCGCACCTGCCGGCGGATGAGTTGGCGAAGGACCGCGGGCAAGACCGCCACCTGCGGGCCGGCGAGGGCCGCATCGTGTGGACCATTGTCGTGGTGCTGGCGATCACCGCGCTATTCTGGACCGCCCAGACCCAGGTGTGGAATACCTACCCCCTGTGGGTGCGCGATCGGGTGGACCGCGCGGTGCTGGACGCGACCGTGCCGGTGACCTGGTTCCAGTCCCTCGATACCCTGGCGGTGTTGCTGTTCGCGCCGGTGGTGCTGTGGTTGTGGCGCCGCCAGCGCGCCGCCGGCAGTGAACCGGGCGATCTCGGCAAGCTCGCCATCGGCTGTCTCATCTTCGCCTGTGCCTGCGCCTGGCTGAGTGGCGCCGAATGGGCCAGCGGCGGCGAGGCGGTCGCCATTGGCTGGCCGCTGCTATTCCATGGCATCTGTGCCTGGGGCTATCTGTACGTGGGGCCGGTGGCGCTGGCTTTGGTGTCGCGGGCCGCGCCGCTGTCGGTCAATGCGATGATGGTCGGCGCCTACTACGTCGCCATCTTTGTCGGCAGTATCGCCAGTGGCTGGTTGGGGCGTTTTTACGAAACCCTGTCGCCGGCGATGTTCTGGGCCGCGCACGCGGCTATCGTATCCACCGGCGCGTTGCTGTTGTTACTGGGTCGCGGGCGCCTGGCCCGGGGTATGGCCCTCGACGCGGAGGCGGGTGAGCAGCGCGCCGCCGGGGCCTCTGTCCGCCAGCCGGCCTGAGGTCCGTCGCGCGTTACCGCACCGGCGCGACAATGCGCCGGAAGGTCAGGTTGATACGCGGCCCGCAGGCGCGCCGCAGTTTGTCGATGCCGTGTTTCCAGTGGGCCTGGGTGTCGCCACTCATCACCAGCAGGCTGCCGCTGGGCAGGGGGAGGCGAACCGGGCGCAGGTCCTTGCGCCAGCGGTGGCGGAACACCAGCTTGCGCTCCGCTCCCAGGCTCAGGGAGGCGACCGTGGGCCGCGCCCCCAGTTCCGGCTCGTCGTCGGCATGCATGCCCATGCTGTCGCGCCCGTCCCGGTAGTAGTTCAACAACACGCTGTTGTAGCGGGCCCCACTGGCCCGTTCAACCGCATCTTTCAGCTGGCGCAGCAGCGGTGTCCAGGGCAGCGGCTCCAGCGTCCGGCCGGAGTAGCGGTAGCGGCTACCGGGGTCGCCGTACCAGGCCAGCAGTCGCGGCTGGAGCCGGGTCTTGCCCCACAGGGTAATCGATTCCCGCCGCCAGGGGGTGTCGGCGATCAGGCGCTCGGCCAGGGCGTCCGGCGACGCCGATAACGCGATCCGGCGCAGCAGCAAGAGGTCGGCGTCGGGCAGTGGCAAGCGCTCAAAGGGGCTGTGATCAAACAGGTCCATGGTGAGGCCATGTTATCACCCGCGGGCCCCTCGGTCGGGTACCGGTCCAGGCGGCAGCTCCTGCCGCGATAAGCGGAGCCCCTGGTGCGACGAATGGCGGTGGCGCGGTAATTGACATTCCTGGTGTTATAGTCAAATATAACACCATATCGGGCGGCCTGTGCGGCCCTCTTGTTTTTAACCGGTTCATAGCGAGGTAGTTACCGTGATTTCCCTGGCCCAGTTTATGGTTGTCATCCTGTTGGCGTTGTCGGCTGTTGGTTGCGTGTTTATCGACGGCGAGTTGGTCGATCACGACAGCTGGAAGAGTGAGCAGCGCGACAACCGGGAGGCGATCAGCCGCCTGCAAATTGGCATGTCCCGCGCCGATGTACTCGAGCAATTGGGTACGCCGGACGATTCCGAGGCCTTCACCCGCGACGGCGAGGAGGTGCGTGTGCTGTTCTTCCGCACCCAGCGCCGGCATTCCGACGGCGATACCACCCGCGACGAAACCACGCCCCTGGTGTTCCGCGACGACACACTGGTGGGCTGGGGCGAGGACGTCTACCGCGACCAGCGCTGAACCGGCCCGACTTGCGGCGCGGCGCGGAGCTGGCTACTGTCAGTCAAGCCGATCACCCGATAGAGGAGAGCGCCGTGCTTACGGTCCACCACCTGAACAACTCCCGCTCCCAGCGCGTACTGTGGCTCATGGAAGAGCTGGAACTCGACTACGATATCAAGCGCTACCAGCGCGACCCCGAGACCAACCTGGCGCCGCCGGAGCTGGAGGCGGTGCACCCCCTGGGCAAGTCGCCGGTACTCACCGACGGCGAGTGCACGGTGATCGAGTCCGGGGCGATCATCGACTACGTGCTGCGTATCCACGGTAACGGCCGCTTGCGCCCACCCGAGGGCAGCGCCGCCCACGAGGCCTACCTGCAGTGGCTGCACTACGCCGAGGGCAGCGCCATGCTGCCACTGATGCTGAAGATGTACACCGCGCGCCTGCCCGACGGGGGCGAGGCCTTGCAGCCGCGCATCGACGGCGAGCTGGACCGCCATCTGGGCTACCTCGACGGCGCGTTGGCCGGGGGTGAGTGGTTCGTGGACGACACCTTCTCCGGCGCGGATATCCAGCTGTCCTTCGTGGCGGAGATCGCACCGCTGCTGTACAGCCTGGCCCACTTTCCCAACCTGGCGGCTTTTCGCGAGCGCATCCAGGCGCGGCCCGCCTACCGGCGCGCCCTGGAGAAGGGGGGCGACTACGCCTTTGGCCCCGGCTGAGGCCGGCTGGCCGGTGGCGGCCGGGTCCGCGCCCGGCCTCAGCCGGCGTCGGGCGTCCTGAGATTGCAGGCGCCTTGCAGGGCGCCGCGGATGTCCGCCAAGGTCTCCTGCGACCAGTCCCCGCCCTCGGGCAGGGCGCCCCACACCGGGCGGGGCCAGCAGGCGTCGCCCTCGCGGCGACCGATCACGTGCAGGTGCATCTGCGGCACCACATTGCCCAACCCGGCAAAATTCACCTTGGGATAGCCCAGGTCCTCCTTCAGGAAGCGCGACAGGGCGCTGCAGTCCGCCAAAACCCGGTGCTGATCAGTGTCGGGCAGGTCGAGCAGGTCGGCGAGGCCGGTGTTCGGCACCAGGATGAACCAGTGCAGCAGGGCATTGCGCGACAGCAGCAGCGTGCCCGAATCCAGCTGTCCGAGCCGGTGGCAGTCTTGCAGCAGTTGCGGGTGAATGTCGGGGATTGTGGTCATGACGGGGTCTCCTTCGCGATAGGCAATGGAGGATTCCAGCAGGCTCGCCGCCGGTCAAGTACGGCTTGTGTCGGGCGGTGACATTCCGGCGCCGCCAATAGGTTGCGTCGCGGGCCGGCGCGCCTGATTTGACAGCCGCACCTCGCAACTCGTACCGTCACTGAACAGGCTGTTGAACTAGCCTTGCCGGGCTTCTTCAAACCGCGGTCTGAGCGCCATCGGGCGTCAGTGTTGTGTACAAGGAGGAAACCATGGGCAATGACATCGTGGCCATGACTGCCACCGAACTGCTTGCGCGCTACCGCGATGGCAGCCTGTCCCCGGTCGAGGCCGCGCGGGCCATGCTGGCGCAGATCGAGCGCCTGGACGGGCCGGTCAACGCCTGGTGCCTGGTGGACGAGGAGACGACCCTGCGCTACGCCCTGGAGTCCGAGCTGCGCTACCAGCACGGGGCGCCCAAGGGCCTGGTGGACGGCGTGCCGGTGGGGGTGAAGGACGTGTTCCTCACGCCCATGTGGCCCACCTTGAGGGGCTCGTGCACCGTGGACCCCAACAGCACACTCGGCAAGAGCGCGCCCTGCGTGGCGGCCCTGGATCGCCACGGCTACGTGCCCCTGGGCAAGACCACGACACCGGAATTCGGCTGGAAGGGCGTCACCGACAGCCCCCTGTGCGGCCCCACCAACAACCCCTGGAACCCGGCGAAGACCGCCGGCGGCTCCAGCGGCGGTTCCAGCGCCGCCGTGGCCCTGGGCATGGGGCCCCTGGCGCTGGGCACCGATGCCGGCGGTTCCATTCGCATCCCCGCCTCGTTTTGCGGCATCGTGGGGCTCAAACCCTCCTTTGGCGAAGTGCCCCACTGGCCCGCCAGCCCCTTTGGCACCCTGGCCCACGCGGGGCCGATGACCTGGACGGTGGAAGACTGCGCGTTGCTGATGAACGTGATCTCGGAGGCCGACCACCGGGACACCCAGGCCGTGCCGCGGCGCAACATCGACTACCTGGCGAATCTCGAGGACGGCGTGGCGGGGATGAAAATCGCCTACAGCCCCAACCTCGGCCACGTTGAGGTGACCCCGGAGGTGGAGGCCGCGGTGCGCGAGGCGGCCAAGGTGTTTTCCGCCATGGGTGCCAACGTGGTCGAGGTGGACCCGAGTTTCAGCGACCCCCTGGGCTCCTTCGGTCACCTGTTCTACGGCGGCGCCGCCAACGCGATGCGCGACCTCGGCGCGCGCAAGCGCGAGCTTATGGACCCGGAGCTGGTAAAGGTGGCGGAAAAGGCCGCCAAGCTGTCCATGCTCGACTACATGGCCGCGGTCAACGAGCGCATGGCGCTGTGCGAGCGCATGGCCAATTTCCACCAGAAGTACGACCTGCTGCTGACCCCGACCCTGCCGATTACCGCCTTCGCCACCAACCGGGAGGTGCCCGAGGACTGGCCCAGCACCCGCTGGCCGACCTGGACGCCCTTTACCTACCCCTTCAACATGACCGGGCAGCCCGGCCTGTCGGTGCCCTGCGGATTCTGCAGTGACGGGCTGCCCATCGGCCTGCAGATCGTGGGCGCCAGATTCGACGACGCGCGGGTGTTGCAGGCGGGTTACGCCTACCAGCGGGAGGCGCCGCTGACCGACCGTCGGCCGCCGCTGTTCCACAGCTGAATCGCGAGCTTTTTTTACGCTATCCGGAGGGCGACCATGGGCGATCACGACATCGATTTCTACGAGTCGGAAGACCCGATCTGGAACCCGGCGCTGCTGACCATCCCCATGCCGGGTATCCGCAAAATGGTGAACCTGGCGTCCACCATGGAAGACGTTATCCACCTGTCCATCGGCCAGCCGGACCTGCAGGCGCCGCCCCACGTGGTGGAGGCGACGGTGGAGGCCCTGCAGGCGGGGCAGACCGGCTACACCATGGATGCCGGATTGCCGGAGTTGCTGGAGGCGCTGTCGGACTACTACGGCGAGCGCTACGCCAGGGAGCTGACCCCGGACAATATCCTGGTGACCACCGGCGCCACCGAGGCCATCTACCTGGCGCTGACCTCCACCTCGTCGGCGGGGAGGGAATTTATCATCCCCGACCCGGCCTTCATGCTCTACGCGCCCCTGGTGCGGATGAACGGCGGCACGGTGAAGACCATCCCCACCCGGGCGGAAAACAATCACCAGCTGGACCCGCAGGAAGTGATCGATGCCATCGACATGAATACCTGCGCCATCGTGCTCAACTCCCCCAGCAATCCGACCGGCACGCTGTACCCGCGGGAGACCATCGAGGCGATCGTGGAGGAGGCGGCCTACCGCGGGGTCTACGTGATCAGCGACGAGGTCTACGACCACCTGGTCTACGATGATAAAACCTACCCCAGCGTCCTGTCCTGTTGTTCCGATTTGGACCACGTGATGGTGATCAGCAGTTTTTCCAAGACTTTCTCCATGGCGGGCATGCGCATCGGCTGGCTGATCGCCAGCCAGGGCGCGATCAAGAAGTTGCGCCGCTACCACATGTTCACCACCACGGTGGCCAACACGCCCTGCCAGTGGGCGGGAGTCGCCGCCCTGAGGGGGGATCGCAGCTTCGTCACCAACATGCTGGACGTCTACACCAGGCGCCGCGACCGGGTGGTTGAACTGGTGGACAAGACGCCCTACCTGGAGGGTTACAAGCCCGAGGGTGCGTTTTACCTGTTTCCGGCCCTGCCCGAGGGGATCAACGGCAACAACGTGGCATTGCGCCTGCTGAAGGAGACCGGCGTGTGCACCATCCCGGGCCAGACCTTCGGCGAGTCCTGTGGCAACGCCCTGCGCATCAGTTACTCCACTTCCATCGAACAGATCGAGGAGGCTTTCCGGCGGATGATTCCGTGGATGGAGAAGCAGGATTTCGAGTAGCCGTTGGCGCAGCCGTGCGACGCACATGGGCCCCGGGGGCGCGATTTACCGCAAGGAACAAGCCAGCTGGCATGCCGAGTGGACGCTTTACTAGGCCGCGTCCCCTGTGTAGTCTTGATGGCATCCGTACTCACATTGTGTTCGGCGAGCGCGGGTGCCGACGCGGCTGCCATGTTTCGTACATAGGGCCGTTGCACGATCACGTTGACTATCTGACAGATACACATTGGGGGTTTCATCATGAAGTTACAGCAATTGGCCACCGCATTGTTTGCAGCCGTGGTAGTTCTGGCGATTCCTGCCTGCAGCAAGGAAGAAGCCCAGCAGAACATGGACAGCGCCAAGGAGAAGGCCGGCGAGGCGATGGACAAGGCCGGCGATATGGCCCGTGACGCCGCGGACGCCACCGGCGATGCCATGGACAAGGCGGGAGACAAGATGTCCGAAATGGGCGATGACATGTCCGACGCCGCCGACGATGCCATGGACAAGGCCGGGGATGCCTGGGACGACACCAAGGACGCCGTGGGTGACATGGCGGACGATGCCAGCGACGCGGCCGGGGATATGGCCGACGACATGGAAGACGCCGCCAGCGATGCCGCCGATGCCGCCGGGGAAGCGGCCAGGGACGCCGAGGATAAAATGAAGGACGCGATGGGTAACTGACAGCCCGTCAGCCCCGGGTCAAGCACGAACCAAAGGCCGGTTGCGCAAGCGCCGGCCTTTATTTTTGGCGGAGCGTCTCCGGCTCGGTAAGCCCCATGGCACGGGCGCGGCGCTTGGCCAGCCGCTTGGCCAGCCGCTGCAGGTCAACGGTGCGGTCCACCTCGTCGACGATCTCCTTGCCCAGCAGGGTTTCGAAAATGTCCTCGAGGGTGATGACGCCGTCGACACCTCCGTACTCGTCCACCACCAGCATCATATGGGCGCTTTGCTCCAGCATCACCTCGAAGGCGCGCAGCAGGTCGATGGCCGCCACCAGCGCCGGCAGTTCCCGCCGGTAGTGGCCGAGGGGCTGGAGGGTCTCGCCGCGGCCGTGGGCGGAAACCAGGTCGGAACGCAGCACAAAGCCCGTCACCTGGTCCTGGTTCTCGCCATAGACGGGAATGCGCGAGAAGGGTTCGCGCTCGTAGTCGTCGACGTAGGCCCCCACGGTCAGGTCCTCGGGCAGCGAGAACACCACCGGGCGCGGCGTCATCACGTCCTTGACCCGCATGTCGCGCAGTGCCAGCAGGTTGCGCAGGATGCGCGATTCGTGGTCTTCCAGCTCCCCCTCCATTTCGCCGAGCTCGGCCATCACCGCAAACTCCTCGCGACTCAGGCCACGCAGGGGTTTGCGGTGCGAGATCAGCCGGGTGAGCCAGGCGGACATTTTCACGAAGGGGTACAGCAAGACCACCATCCACTGCAGCATGTAGGCGATGGGCGGCGCCAGGGTGCGCCAGTAAAAGGCGCCCAGGGTCTTGGGAATGATTTCCGAAAATACCAGGATCAGGAAGGTGAGTACCGCGGAAAAAATGCCCAGCGTACCGCTACCGAACACCACCGCGGCCTGAGCCCCGGCACCGGCGGCGCCCACCGTGTGGGCGATGGTGTTGAGGGTGAGGATGGCCGCCAGGGGGCGGTCGATATCCTGCTTCAGGTGCCGTAGGCGGGCACCGGCGGGCTTGCCCTCCTGTTCCAGCAGGTGGGTATAGGCGGTGGTGACGCTCAGCAATACAGCCTCCGCCACCGAGCACAGGAAAGACACGCCCAGCGCCAGGCTGACGTATAGAATCAACAGGGTCATTGCCGCATTGTATACAGCCACCCGCCGGAATACAGCACCCGGGCACAACGCGACATTGACCGGTGGTCTGGGCTACTATGTAGGGGCTTGGAATTGAACAGGGGAACACAGTGGTAAATATGCGAAACAGCCTGGGCGCGCTTCTGCTGGGCGCTGCCGTTGGAGCCGGGGGGGCGCTCGCCCAGTCAGCCACCCAGGAAACCGACTGGATGGAGCTGGTCAAGGGCTACAAGGGCAGCAAGGTGGGCGCGGAACTGCGCGATATCCAGATCATGGACGACACGGGCAGCCAGCGCATTACCGTGGCCATACCCAAGTCGGCGATTGGCCACCCGGATACCATGGAAGAGGTGCGCGTGGTGGGCCGCCGCCCCGACAAGCTGGAATTCGAGTTCCCGCTGGAATTCACCTACGAGTGGGTCGACGACTACGACAACGACTATTACGGCCTGGTCCTGCACCTGGGCAAGGACAGCAAAGTACCGTTCCGCCTGTTCATGGACTCGCGCAGCGGCTTCGCCAATTAGCGGCGGGAGGGCCCGCGGGTGGCTTGTTCGCCCCCTGTCCAGGAAGATGAGGCTGCGGGACAATAAATCGCAATAAGCCCTTGACTCCTAAAAGGTTCATCCCTATAGTACGCCACCTCAACGCGCCTGTAGCTCAGCTGGATAGAGTACCTGGCTACGAACCAGGCGGTCGCACGTTCGAATCGTGCCAGGCGCGCCATCTTACAAAAGGCCACCCCTTGGGGTGGCCTTTTTCGTTCGCGGGCGGGCCCCAGCGAATCGGGCCCCCGGCTCGCCCCGCACCAAAAAATACTTAAAACTAGCATATGCGACCCGGGCCGGGCGGATTCCCGGCTGTATCCCGGGCGGGCACAACCACCATCGCAGGCGGTCAGGCGCCGGAGTTCCCGGCCGGTGCCTCCGGCCAAAAACCCAGTTTGGTCGAGCGCACATTGATTGCTATATTTACCCCGAAATATTGGATCAATCCCCGGATTTTGGCGCCAGCGCGGAGGGCCCATGGTGTGTCGATGGTCGAAATGTGTTCTCGCGATAGTCGCGGTCGGAGTCTTTGCTGGCAGCGTCCATGGCAGTGATCGCATGGTTGGCCTGGAGCCGCGCGGTGAGCAGCTGGCCGTTGTTCAGGCAGCAGGTGGCTCGTCCGGCAGTCCCGTATTGACGCGGAATCCGCCGCCGCGCTACCACATCGAGGCGCCGGAGGCGCCGGCCGCGCCACCGCGGCCCACGGTGCAGCCGGAAGAGGGCGGGATTATTTATTCCCGCGTGCCCCGCACCACCGGCTGTCACGATCTTGTCCGCGGTAACGACGGCAATGTCCTGGAAAATGTCTGTCATCTCGACTTCAAGGACGCGCTGCCCGATGTGGTTCGCGACAACGGCGATTTCAATGCGCCGGGGCAGTTGGTGTGGCTGAAAGAAGATGGCACGGAAGTGCTCATCTATGACTGTTACACCGATCGTCAGCCCTGCGTGCCCTTCGACAGCATGGTTTCGCCAGACGGCACCAAAGTCGCGTTTTCCGTCTATTGGTCGAACAACCTGGAGCAGGGGTGGCTGAGCAAGTATGACTTGCCCAATACCATCATCGGCAATGAAGAGGGCAACTGGTCGGTTATCCACATCTACGACCTGCGGACGGGGGAGCTGACCCGGTGGCCCCACAATGGCAAGGGCGGTCGCAACGACGCCGGGCCGGCATGGCTGGGCAACGACCGTATTGTCTTCACTTCCAACGCGAGAGGCTATCAACGCCCTCAGATACGCTCGTTGTCGCCGCGCTACTCGCCCGAGGCCCGCCTGTTTACCGCCAAGGTGGACGGCTCCGACCGGCGCGACATCGGCCAGCACGATGTGTCCGGCGCCCTGCATCCCTATGTGCACTCTAGTGGGCGGATCTTCTACTCGTTGCATCGCGGCTCGCACAACCTGATGCACGGAGGCACCAATGGCGGCATCAATACCACCGGCACGCAGGACAACCAGTGGGTGTTGGCGCATACCGATTCCGACGGCGGTGACTTCGCGGTGGCGGTGGGCATGCATGCCAAGGGGGCGTTCGGCGACACCATGAAGGCGATCCATTTCCTGGGGCAGCGCGTCAACGGAGACATGTGCTTTAGCGATTACTATCGCAAGAACAACTTCGGGCTGGGGCAGGGCTGGTGTTTCCCCATGCAGCCCAATGGCATTGAAGGTCCGGCGCCGGACTTCCTGCCCCGCGGGCTCTATCGCTTGACGACGTGGGCGGTCAGCGGCGATGTCGCGGTGTTCGACGGCAAGGTCGGCTGGCCGGACGGCATGCTGGACGGCCAGGTGCTGTTGACCCTGGGGCGCGGCCTGTGTACCCATGTCAACGAGAGCCTGACCCGGTCTCCGGAGCGTGTGCGCGCGCAATCCGACTCCTACGTTAAGTTCGGTTGTAACACCGGGATTTATCGGACGACCAGGATACCCAGTAGAGACATGCAGGATCTGGCCGTCGTGGTGGATCGGCCCGAGTGGCACGAATTCAATGCCCGGGTGATCAAGGCTCGCGAGATCCGCTACGCGCCCATGCAGACCTCTAGCAACGGGTCCTGCCAGATGCTGTCGGCGGATGTACATGCAAGCGATGCGCTGAACTACTACGACTACGACTTCAACGAAATTTACCGTTTTATTGACGGCAATGGCTCGCAGCTCTATGGCGTTGACCCCGCGGACGTGGTGGCGGTGCGCTTTTGGCAGGTCAAGCAGAATGTCCCGGGCACGTCGTGGAAGGATGTCGGCAGGAGCAGCATAGGCAACAAGGTGAGGTTGCTCGGCGATGTACCCGTATTGGCGGACAATTCGTTGCGCGTGGCGCTGCCCTGCGATACCCCGATCATCATGGGCGGGGTCGACAGCGAGGGGCGCCTCGTCAGGCGGGATCAGTTGCCCCAGTCGCTGCGTCCCGGCGAGCTGCGCACGTGTAGCGGTTGCCATCTGCATGGATCGATGGGCAAGTCGCCGGAAAACACCCTGGCCTGGCATGTGGGGCCGGTGGTACTGGACAAGCCGTCCCCGGTGCCGACATTTAACAGGGACATCGCGCCGCTGCTACAGAAGCATTGCTCTGAATGCCACGCCGATGGCTCGGTACCGATAGACAATTATCACGATCTGGTCTGGGATTTCTTCCAGGCGGCGGTCCCGTCGGCGCGGAAGGTCCAGGTGTCCGATTCTTCCAACCCAAATCGCCAGTTTGGCTTGCAGCGACCGCAGTCCTCGAAGTATGTCAATACCATGTATGCGCGTAAATCACTGTTGTATTGGTGTGCGGCGGGGGAGCGTACCGACGGTATGCGGGATGCGAGTTACGGCAATGACATTGATTTTGGCCGGTGCTCCGGCCACGAGCGTATTCCAGATGAGGATCTGAGGGAACTCGCGCTTTGGCTGGATTCCGGCGCTCCCGAGTCTTGAAGCTGTCTCTTTGTCGGTGTAGGCACCTAGCTATGTACCAGTAGAGCACCGTAGGGTTGCCCTGCCCGCTTCGATGCAGTGCGGCAGGCGGAGCCTGATCACGCCGCTGCAGCGAAGGAGAAACCTACAACGCCCCGACAAACATAAGAAAACTAGGGCGTCGCAATTACCGCCACAGTGCCGGGCGTGGTATCAAGCCTGCCGTGACAGTAGGTGGCCTTGCTGTTAATCTTCGAAACTAGCCATTGCTCGGTATTGTCGAAAATTCTATTCATGGAGCGTGATTGCAGAGGGAACTGCGATGTTGAATGCCGCCACGTTGCCTGCCAAGCAACTGCAGCCGCCACAAAGAGTTTGGCATGTGTTGCTGCTTGTTGCGCTAAGCCTGGGGCTCTATTCCTTGGTGTTTCTCTATAGGAATGGCAAGGACCTGCGGCTTCTGGATGACAGCCCCACACGCCCGTGGTTATGGGCGCTTGCTCCGCTGTTTCCCATCACACTCCCTTTCCTACTAAGCCGGATGATGGGCCGGTATCAGGCTCTGGCAAAATCGCACCAGATCAAAATAAATAATCGCGGCACTCTTTATGGAAGCGTGCTTTTGATCGTCACAGTGCTACAACAAATTTTCTCCTTGTCCAGCGGTCAATACGCTGTCGTCGGCGCCCTAGTTGGTGGAGTTGTATGGAGTGGGCTTTTTGCCAGCCTGACAAACGAAATAAACAAATTGCGGATTATCTATCCCAAAGCATCCCTTAAATGGCCTGCGTATGGCATTTCCCGGCCTCAGACGATAGGGCTGATTGCCAGTGGTGTTGTCTGTGCGCTGTACTTCAGTGTCACATTAAAGCGGGAATTTTCACATCTGTTCCATCCAACTTTGGACGCGGGCTCTGTCTGGCAGCCCACAAACGGAAATTATCGGATAAAGGTACAGGATGATTGGGTGTTGGCCCCCGAAGGTACCTACTCTCAAGGTGATACGGAGGCGGAATTTGCGATTTCCAGTAGTGCCTGGGTGCTTGTGTTTGATCAGTCATTGAATAACAGCGTACAAGGGGTTTCGGAGGCGCGGCGGCAGTTCGTTCGCGAACGTGATCCCGGGGCGGAATGCATAGAGAAACGCCGTCTTGTCGATAATTCGCTTTCCCTATATTCCCACCTTGAATGTACTGAAGACCTCGGTGCCGCAAAAACAACCTACATAAGTTCTCAGTACGATAATGGCACGACCCATATTGAGCTATTTGCGATTGCTATTGTTCCATCTTATTCCCATCGACGGATCCACCAGCAGATTCTCAGATTGGTGAGTGGCTTTGAGTTTAATAACGATGGTGGCGTGAAGTGATGCGTAATCTCCGCGTTGCCTTGGCAATTCTCTGCCTGACTGGTCTGGGGAATCCCTCGGTCGCGGAGATATCCTGGTCGCTTGGCGGCGCCTCAGATCTAATTGCTTCGGCCCGCGTAGCGCAGGTAGCACTGGGGTCGGATCGCCCGGAAAACCTAATACAGCTGCTTCATCGCGTGGAAATCAATATTGGTGAAGATGTGGTGATTGAGCGTATAGCGCTCGCTTACTATTACCCTACAGCAGAGGCGGTGCAACAATTCGGGAGTGATTCTGTCAGTTGGGATCATAAACGCGAGAATCTGCGTTTCCTGGAGGTGGCAACTGTACTTCCTGATGGCACGAGAATCGACTTCAACCCTGATAGTGCCAATGTAAATGATACGGACTCCTACAATACATTCAGTGATACCAAGAGTGTCGTGTTACATCCTCCAGGACTGGTTGCTGGAGCGATGAATGTCCTGGTTTACGAGCGTGAAATGCCCGCTGAGCGCCCTTATCACTATTCAGTGCCTATTCAATCCTCAGTGGAAAAGCGTGCATTCAATCTTGAAGTAAGCTGGGCGGCTAAGGCACCAGCTTGGGAGTTCCCTGAGAAGTTGTTGAACTGTGACAACAGTGGAAAGCGCTTAACTTGTTCAGCGTTAGATCTTCCCAAGGTTGGTTTTGACGATACGGACCATGTGTTGGACGTGATGCCGGAATTTATTGTAGCCACCAGCGTCTCGTGGGACCACGTAGTGGAAACTATGCTCGAAAACATCGCCCGTGCAAGCCGCATGACCGGTGTCGGCTATGAGAGGGCGCTGAATGAAATCAAAGAAAGTGACTCACCTCTTGCGGCAGCCTTTGAATTGGTCAGTCGCGGTATTCGCTATGCGTCTTTTTCCACAGGGGCACATACTCATTTGCCCCATGGGCTTGAGGAGACGCTTCACAACCGATTCGGGGATTGCAAGGATAAATCGACGCTGTTGCTGGCATTCCTCAAGGCGTTGGGTTATGACGCCTACGCCGCACTGGTTGCCACCGATCGAACTGTTCCGGGAAAGCTGGGGATCGCCAGTCTCGGCTATTTCAATCACATAGTGGTTTGTGTGCAGGATAAGCAAGGCGAATTCTGCCTCGATCCGACAGATATTTACACGGATAGCGGCACCACGTCCGACTGGATTCAAGGAAAAGTACGGTTAAAACTGCTTCCCGACGCCCGGCCAGATACCGTGCCAGCCAGTATGTATCGGTGGAGGGCGGATTTCATCAGTAATCTGGTTTTTCTGTCCAATGGGGGGCAGACCGAAGATCTTACCAGGCGTTATTTTGGTGAATATGCGGCGTGGTCAAGGAGTGAGCTGTCTGGCCTCGACAGTAAAGAGCGCTTATCTTGGCTTTCCCAGGAGTATAGCGATACGGTCGCGACACCGATTCGGCAGGATTTTCGGGTTGATCGATTGCATTTCCTTGAGGCTGTAGTAGAGATAGGCTCCACCAGTGAATTTGCGCCGATGCTGGATGTCACTGAGCCGCTGAACTATACCGATTACGCAAGCTGGATCAGGTCATTTGCCAGGAGTCTTTACGCAGACAACCGCTATCGTGGTTTTGAGTTCGAAGGAGTTCGATTGTCGAGCGAGTATCATTTTGATTTCGATGGGCACTGGGCGCAGCCAGAGTTGGGGCCTGAGGTCGAGCTGGTCTCGAATTATGGCAGCATACGACGCGACTGGGATTTTCTGGAGGGGAAGGTTGTGGTTAAAACCCTGCTGAATATGCCCAAACAATATATCAATCTCGAACAGGTGGGAGAATTTAATCGTTTCCTGGATCTCGTCATACAAGAGACGATGATACGCATTTGGGCAAAGCCCATAGGTGGTGGCGGTTCGTCTGAAACCGGGGCGAGTAGTGCCGCAGAATAGTACTGCTCACCGTAGTCAAAATATTTTTAATGCAAGCAGGCACGAAGTTATTGGTATGCGCGCGTCACATCGGTAGCGACTTTTTTGGGTGGGCGCTACGGTTGCAGCTCGCGTGTCCCGGGGGGCGCGGAGACCTGTAAAGAATCCGTGAGTGCCTGGCTGTCCCTGCCGGCATCGCCATCCGCTCCAAGGCGACGGGGCAGAATGTGGCGAATTCCGCGGTTGATACAGAGCTGCGGGCCAATCGGATCGAACATCGGGTTGCCCTCGAGCACCACCGGGCCATCGTCCGTCAGCGCAATATCCCAGCCCACCGCCGGAATTTCGCGGAAAGCTTCGGCGCACTGCCTGGCCAGGTGCAGGGCGTTCTCCAGCTCCGGCGGCTTCCAGCCGGTAATCGCATCCCCGGTATCCGGGTGGTGCGACATATCGTCGAACAGTCCGTCGTCGCCGAGACCGATAGCGCGGGTGATGGCGCCGGACTCCAGGTCGCACAGGGCGAGCAGGTTGCCGGTTGTTCCGTCGGAGAAATTGTCGGTAAACGCCCCCACTACCGGGAGCTTGAAAAACGCACAAAAAACGTCGACGCGCCCATCCCCCGTATACAGGGTGTTCACTCTCAATGTGCCGCAGGCCTCGCCGGGCATGATGCGCCCGAGTGCCCGCGCGGGGCGGAGCCGCTCCTGTAAAATATACCGGGAGTCCTGGCCCGCGAGCCGTTGTGCAAAATCTTCGAGAGAATAGCGGCAAGCTTCGCTGTGAGCGTGAATGCCGTCGACTCCGCGGGAGAACATAAGGAACCCTTCGCCGTAGGAGCCGTCACAGGCTTTGACAATGTAATCCGATGGCGCAAGCCCTTGCAGCAGATCGTGCACCGCGGCTTGGTCGTGGGCGATTGGAAGCGAAGTGGTTCGCGGGTAATTGATCGCGCCGAATACCGCGGGGTGGGGAAGGTGGCGGTCCTTGCAGGCATCGGCAAAAGCCACTTTGTCCTGCAGCACGGCAAAGCGCTCCCTGTCGTTGTATTGAAACAGGATCCGGCAACAGTCTCGCTTGTCGACATATTCCCGCCACCGCGAAAAACTGGCTGGCAGGCGGTACAGTTCATAGGTGAGGTAGTGGTCGTTGCCGTAACCGGTCACGGCGCGATGGAGCAGCAATTTGCCCAGCTCCGCCACCGCTGGCCGCCCCAGTCGGGCGCCGATACGCTGACTTAACGACCAGTAATCCCGCAGCTTGGCGATAGCGGTAAATCGTCCATTTCCTGCCACCACGCTCATTTACCTCCCTGTATACTGTGGTCAGCGCCGACTCGGTTATTGCGCGGCGTGCCCGCGCTTGAACCCGGGATTGACCTCAGACATGGTAATCCAGGCCTGATTTTGCTTCCCGTGCACCAGCCGTCGTACCGTTTTCTTCATTGGCCGGGGAGCGAGCAAGTCCAGCAGAATGCCGCCGTGGTGGCGGACGGTGTAGCGCCACAGTTTGCGCCGCATCATTTTTTCCAATTCGAGCTCGCCACGCTCCGCGGCTTCCATCGCGATATCCCTGAAAAAAGGCACGGCGGCTTCGTTGCCGATCCACATTTCACCGGCCAGTGCATAGTCAGCCAGCTCGGGGAGGGACTGGCTGCGTAAACCCAGCAGCTTCAGGCCCACCATGGTCCTCAGGCATTTGACGCATTGGCCACAGTTGTCGTGGGCGCTCTGCCAGCAAACCTGTAAATTATCCAGGAGGTATTGCTGCTGCGCGATGCTGGCCAGCTTCTCCAGCCGGCGCTCCAGGCCATGGTGCACTATTTTCTGGTCGTTCCCGCCCCACAGGGGGTCGGAAACCGGGTGGCTGCCCCAGGGAAATATCCAGTCGAATGTCATTGAGGTCGGAATATAGCTGACGCCAAAGCCGAGGGCGCTGGCCACTCCGCACAGGTCCAGCCCGTGCTGGAAGTAGCGGACAATGCCGCGTTTACGGCAAAACGGGCCGTAGTCCCCGGTGACACATACCAGCTGTTTTCCAGCCTGTTGGGCAATGCGCCCCTGCGTTTGGGTGAAAGCCTCCCAGTCGCTGCGCGCAAACGTCCCCTCGAAGCTGTTCAGTGCCACCAGGTGGGTGATGGAGTCCATTTCCCGGTGCAGCGTGTAATTGCTGTCCACGCCGCCCGAAAAGAAACTTATTCCCCCGGGCTGCACCGCGGTTTCGACAACCGCGGCGGCTTCCACGGGCACCGGTTTCAGGCCGTGATTCCAGGAGCTGAAAATGCCCTGGATGCGCGCCAGGTTGGCCATCAGCCGGGCGTTGACGGGAAGGCTTTCATCGATGTGGATGGGGCGCCCGGTGGCCATGGCCTGGAGCAGTGAAACCGCAAGATACAGGCTGCCGATGGCCGTTACCTGGCAATTGCCGTGGAACTCAATATTGACGTCTTCCCCGTCAATCCGCGCGCAATAGGACGTGCCGTTGTCCTTGCTTGTTGCGCGGCAGGCGCCGATCTGCAATACCGAGCATTCCATAGTGCCCCACTAGAACTCAATCCAAATGGACTTTTGCGATCCGTAGGAGGCGCTCGGGTATGAATCTGCCGCCTATGAGTTGCCGCATGGAGTGCCTGTCCCCGCCCCAAATGTACAGAAAGTATGCAGCAGGCCAGGGCTTGTGTCGAGTTGGGCCGCCTTGTATTGGGCGGGCTGGCGGAATGGGTATACCATAGCGGTCGTACTGCATGGGGAACTGAATGAGCACCTCCACCACCCGGAAAGGGCGCACCACCCGAAAGCGCGCCGACAAGCCCACCTTTATCGAGGAAACCCGCCGCCAGCAATTCCTGGAGATCGGCGTGCGCCTTTTTCGCGAACTGGGCTACGAAAAGGCCTCCCTGGCCCGCATCGCCAGGGAAGCGGGGGTCAGCAAGGGCGTGGTGCTCTACCATTTCAGCGGCAAGGCGGAATTGGGCAAGGCGGTGCTGCGCCAGGTCTTGCGGGGCTATAGCGATTTCCTGCGCGAGCGCACCGATGTCCGGGAAACCGCCAAGGCCAAAATCCTGCAGATACCCTCCGCCAGCCTGGAATATGTAGCGGCTCACCGCGAAGACTACGCCATCTACGTGGATGTGATTGGCTGTTTTGGCGGGTTGGAGGAAAAGCGGGAGTTCGCCGCGTGGGTCAGCCAGCGCACCCGCGAGATGCTGGTTGCGCTGATTCGCCAGGGACAGGAGGAGGGCGAGATCGGGCCGGTCAACGCCGCCGCGCTGGCGGATGTCATTCAGGGGGCGCTCGACGGCCTGATGGAACTCTATGCGGTCGACCCGGAGTCGGTGGACCTGGAAACCGCCGGCGCGGTGCTGGCGTCGATGATCGAGGGCGAGTTGTCGCGTTCTTGATCCGGCTGGTGGAGCCGGCGGTGGGGCCCGCCGACCGCGGGTCCCGTCTTCTGCCGCCGCGCCGTTTTCAGGTTTGGTAGCTGGGCTCGCGTTTGTTCAGGAAGGCCGTGACACCCTCGATAAAATCGCGGCTGGCGAACACTTCCTTGTTTCCCCTGACTTCCAGCTCCAGCATTTCTTCCAGCGTGGCGCCGTAGGTTTTATCCAGTGCGTCCTGGATCAGCCTGATGCTCAGCGGTGAATTGTCGCGCAGCCGCCCGGCCAGGCGTCGGGCGTCGGCCAGCAGCGAATCCGTGGCGCTGACGCCCTGTATCAGTCCCGCTTCCAGCGCGTAGTCGGTGCTGAACTTGTCGCCGGTGAGCAACATCTCCTTGGCCCTGGCCAGGCCGATCAGTCGCGGCAGGTAATACAGTACGCCGTTGGTCTGGAACAGGCCGCGCTGCGCCTCCGCAAACATAAAATAGGCATCCGGTACCGCCAGGCGAAAATCGCAGGCCAGGGCCAGCTCCAGGCCCACGCCCACGGCAAAGCCATTGAGCGCGGCGATCTTGGGTTTGGCCGTTCCCGCCAGCAGGCGCGTCAATTGCTGCAGCCGCGCGAGCTGGGACGCCTGGTGGTCGGCGTCCAGGGCCCGGTCGGTGGCCAGCTCGTTCAGATCCTGGCCGGCGCTGAAAGCGGGTCCGCTGGCGGTCAGGATGAGCACGGCGGCGTCGTCGTCGCCGGCAAAGCGTTGCAGCAGTTGTTCCAGCAGCTCGTACTCCTGCTGGCGAAAGGTGTTGAGCCGGTCGGGACGATTGAGGGCGATCGTCGCGACGCGGTTTTCAACGGAATAAATAATGGATTGCATGTTGCCTGCCTCGTAAGTACCAGTTAGCATTACAGCATAAATTTGACCAACGGACAAAAAAATAACCAATGATCAATTCGGTGTCGAAATCGATCTTGGTGCTGGGCCGCGACAACAGCGGCGAGGAGGCGAGCCGGGCATGGCAGAAAGCCCGCGAGTAATAGGGGCGCCAGCCGCGACGTTCACCCTGGTGGGCTTCGTGGTGGGGGCGTCGATATACACCGTCCCGGCGGAGCTGGCGGCTGAATCGGGCGCCGGCGTGCTGGTGTCCTTCGCGGTGGCCGCGCTGTTGGCCCTGCTGGGCTGTGTCGCCACCATTCAGCTGGCCAGCGCGTTCCCGGTGACCGGGGCTGGCTACGTCGCCGTTCGCGAACTGCTGTCGCCCTTTGCCGGCGCGGTCGCCGCGGTGGCGGTGCTGTCCGCATCGGTTGTGGCGGTGGCCCTGCTGGCCCACGGCTTTGCCGCCTACACCGCCAGTATGTTGCCGTCGGTCGCGGATTACCGGCTGCCATTGGCCTGGGGGCTGGTGTCGATCCTGGCCGCGCTGAATGTCGTGGGCACGCGGGCCGCGGTGGCGGGTCAGGTAGTAATGTCGCTGTTGTTTATTGCCGCCTTGCTGGTATTTGCCGTGGCGGGCGTTGCACATGGCCTGCAGCACCCGGGGGAAGCCCTGTCTTTCAGTGGCCTGGGCGCGGTGGTCTACGGGGTGGTGCCCGCCTATTTCTCATTCCTGGGTTTTACCCTGCTCGGGGAGCTGGCCGGCGATATGCGCCGGCCGGAGAAAACCATTCCGGTCGCGCTGCTGTCGGGTTTCGTCATCATCCTGCTGACCTATTTGCTGGTTACCCTGGCCTTGCTGCTGGCCGCCGGACCGCGGGAGCTGGCGGAGGCCGGGGCGCCGCTGGCGCTGGTGGCGAGCAAGGTGGCGGGGGAGGGCTTCGCCCTGGTGATCGGGGCGAGCGCCCTGCTGGCGGCCGCCACCTCCATCAACGGGGTGCTGATGATGGTTTCCCGGGACGTGCTCCTGCTGGCACGGGATGGGGTGCTACCCGCGGGGTTGTCGCGCACCACCCAGGGCGGGGGCGGGATTCCCTATGCCGCCGTGGTGTCGATCTGGCTGTTGTCGCTGCTGTGCATCGCCTTTGAATCCAGTATCCAGGGCTATGCGATCGCGACCGTCATGGGCTTCATGGTGTTCCAGGCGCTGGCGGCCCTGGCCGTGGCCAGGCTGCCGTTCGCGGCGCCGGGTATTTACCGTTCCGCCCGGTTGCGTTTCCCGCCGCGCGTCCTGCTTGGCGCGGGGTCCGCCCTGATGGTGGTATCGGCGGTGATGCTGGTGCTCGGCGCGCTGTCGGCGCCGGTGGAGGCGGGCCTGTACGCGATGGTGTTGGCGCTGTTGGTGGGGCTGTGCGCGCTCGGTCGGCGGAGGATTAAAGCCGAGTCCGCGGCGAATGGCGCGGCGACCCCTGTGGCCAATGGATAGAAAGAAACAACGACTAATCATTCTCAATGGAGTATGGCTATGAGCAATAAAACCCCTATTTTTCGCCTGCAGACGGCGGCCTCGGTGGTGGCCTTGATGGGTTCCCTGCAATCGGCTCAGGCCGCGGAGGGCGCGCCGGTGCTCCTTGAGGAAGTGATCGTCACCGCGCAGAAGCGGGAGCAGTCCGCCCAGGATATCCCGGTCAGTATCTTCGCCATCACCGGGCAGACCATGGAAGAGCGTGGCGTGCTGGCGCTGGAGGATTTGCGCGACCAGACCGCGGGCCTGGAACTGGTGTCGACCAGCCCGGGCAAGCTGTCCGCCGCCATTCGCGGGGTGACGTCCTCCGATTCCAGCCTGGATGGCACCGGCGCGGTGGGCTACTACGTGGACGAAGTGCCGATTTCCTCCTACGCCGGCTCCCTGCCGGAGGTCGCCATGTGGGACGCCCAGCACGTGGAGGTTTTGCGCGGTCCACAGGGCACGTTGTTCGGCGAGGGCTCGATGGCCGGGACGATACGGGTTATCAGCAACAAGCCCGATACCACGGCGACCTACGGGCGCATCTCCACGCAATACCAGTCGGTGGATGGCGGCGAAGGCGGCTGGGGCCTGAAGGGGGTGGCCAACCTGCCCCTGTCCGAGCAGTGGGCGGCGCGCCTGTCCTTCACCCACCAGGACCTGGGGGGTTGGGTCGACGCACCGGAGCTGAACAAGTCGGACACCAATACCAATGAATCCCTGGATGCGCGTTTGGGGCTGCGCTACGAGGGCGAGAGGGCCACCGTGGACCTGGCGTATTTGCACCACAGCATTGAACTGGGCAACACCTGGGGGCAGACTTCGCCCTCCAGGGTGGAGCCCTCCTCGGTGGAGGTCCAGCCGGGTTCCGGCATCTACTTCTCTCCCATCCGGGAGCTCTCCACCCTGGATGACGAGTACGATATCTACAACATCACCGTCAATTACGATTTCGGCGAATTCTCCCTGGTTTCGGCTTCATCCTATTTCGACCAGGACTCCGAGGAACAGTCGGACCTGAGCCCCAACGACATCGTGTTCTTCGGCGTGCCCGGCGTGGCGCGCAGCACGGAAACCGGCGGCGCCGAGGAATTCACCCAGGAGCTGCGCCTGCAGAGCAACGGCGACCAGCGTCTGGACTGGCTGGTGGGCGGCTTCTATAAAACCTCCGAGCGCGAATTCTCCGACGCTTTCTACTTCAGCATTCCCGCCTGGGGCTTTGAAGAATACACCACCCTGCAACCCTTTATCGAGCGTGAAGTCTGGGCCCTGTTCGCGGAAATCGACTACGCCTTCGACGACAACTGGTCGCTGCAACTCGGCGGGCGCTACTACGAGGACGACATCGAGCGCTACAGTATTGATGATGACTCGGTTGTGTTCGGTACCGTCGCCGGCCGCAGTGCCACGGTTTCCGGCAGCAGCGACCACTTCAGTCCCAAGATGACCCTGACCTGGCAAAACGACGACCTGGTGTTCTACGCCACCGTGGCCAACGGCTTCCGCTCCGGCGGGATCAACGAAATTTCCTCGTTGTACCCGCAGGAGGTTCCCGACCTGGTGGGGCCGGAGGAGCTGTGGGCCTACGAGCTGGGCGCCAAGAGCAGCCTCGCCGATGGCGCGGTCACGCTCAATGCCTACGTGTATCACAACAGCTGGGACGACATTATTCTCGGCCTGACCACCTCGGACGCGCTGTACGCGTTCCGCGACAATGCCGGCAAGGCGGAGTCCACCGGTGGCGAGGTCGAGCTGACCTGGGCCATCAATGAGGTGTGGCGCTGGTCGGTGAATTCCGCCTATGTCGAGTCCGAGATCAAGGACGACGTTTACGACAGCTTCGGCGGCGTCGTGGTGCAGTCCGGGGCCGCCATCGCCAACGTGCCGGAGTTTACCGCCGGCACCACGCTCGACGCCCGCTGGCCGCTGGTGAAAAACTGGGAAGGCAGTGCCGTTGTCACCTACGCCTACCGCGACAAGACCTACTCGGACTCGCCGAACACGCCGCGCTACCAGAACGATGCCTACAACATGGTCAACTTCCGCCTGGGCGCGGATCGCGGGGACTGGGCCGTCTTCCTGTATGGCCGTAACCTGTTCAACGAGGAGGCGACCACCCAGCGCTGGAGCCCCGGCTTTGACAGCCAGTTGGTGTACTCCAACTACATCCAGCCGCGAACCCTCGGCGTGGAACTGCAATACAATACGTTCTAACGCGCTGTGCACGGCTTTTGTCGTTGGCCGCGCAAGCGGTCGACGACAGAAGCAGCCAGGCCGACAATTGATAGCCAGTATCCCTGTTTGCGGACCCGTGCCGCAAACAGGCTTCTTTCAACGCCCCGTCCGGTATGTGACTCTCCTGGCGGAGCGCCAATCGAGACCTAAGAGTTTTCTATGAGTAGTGAGTTGGCCGATGTTCCGGCCCTGCCGAGCCTGTTTGATTACCTGGCGTACTGGGCCCGGGAAACGCCCGATGCCGAGGCGCTGGTCGAGGGCGATCTGCGAGTCAGTTACGCGGAACTGTCGCGCCGGGTAGAGGCCATCGCCGGGGCCATGAAGGCCGCTGGTATCGGCGCCGGCGACCGGGTGGCGACCCTCGACGGACCGACGGTGGCCTTTGTCGAAACCTTCCTCGCTGCCAATGCGGTAGGGGCCATCTGGCTGGGCCTGAACCCCAAGTACCGCTCAAGGGAGCTCGCCCAGGTTATCGAGGACGCCGCGCCGGGCCTGCTGTTTTTCGCCGATGCCGGTTCCTCGCGAAATTACCGGGGCGAGCTGGAGGCCATCGTCGCGGGTTTGGGCCTCGACTGCCAACTGGTACCGCTGGAGCAGGGGGAGGCCCCGGGAAGTCTCGACAGCTGGGTCGACGCCCACCGGCCCAAGGCCGCCGACGCCGGACCCTGGCAGGTCGATGGCAACCGCGCCGGCCTGTTGGTCTATACCTCCGGTTCCACCGGGACGCCCAAGGGAGCGCTGCTGCGCAACGGGGCGATTACCCGTTTCGCCATCCGCCAGAATGCGCTGTGGCCGTTGAAGCCCCATCGCGTACTCAATTATTTCCCGATCAACCATATCGGCTGCGTTATCGACATGTTCGCGCCCTGCCTAGTGGCCGGTGGCGCCACGGTGCTGATGGAGCAGTTTGATCCGCTTGAGGCGCTGTTGCTGATCGAGCGCGAGCGATTGACACTGTGGGGGTCGGTGCCCAGCGTCTTTACCCTGCAGCTCGCGCTGCCGGAAATCGCCCGGGTGGATTTTTCCAGTGTACAGCTGATTGTCTGGGAGGGCGCTGCGATGCCGGTGGATACCGTGCGGGCCCTGCGCGCTATTTGTCCCCGGCTGGCCACCAACTATGGCATGACCGAGACGACCAGCGCTATTACCGCACTGGCGCCCACCGCCGACCTGCAATTGCTGACCGGTACCGTGGGCAGGCCCTATCCGGGCGTGGCGGTGCGCCTGTGCGATGAGCGCGGTGTCGTCGTTGAACGCGGTACCCCCGGGGAGGTGCAGACCTACAGCGATCAGCTGACCATGGGTTACTGGCGCAACCCCACGGCCACCCGGGCCGCGTTTACCGAAGACGGCTGGTTCCGCACCGGCGACATTGCTGTGGAGCGGGACGACGGCTATATCGCCATCGTCGGTCGCGTCAAGGAGATGTTCAAGTCCGGCGGTTACAACGTGTACCCGCGCGAAATCGAGGTGGCGATAGAGGAGTTGGACGGGGTCGACTGCGCCGCGGTGGTCAGTGTGGATGACCCCCTGTGGCAGGAGGTCGGCGTGGCCTTTGTCGCCGCTGCGGCGCAGCGGCTGGACGGGCAGGACCTGGAGCGGCACTGCAAGGCCCGACTGGCCAACTACAAGGTGCCCAAGCACTTTGTGGTGCTGGAGAGCCTGCCGTTGCTGCCGATTGGCAAGGTGGACAAGGTGTCATTGAAATCCCGGGCCGGCGCGCTGTTCGGCAGTGAGGCGTAAGGAGCCAGGCATGACTAAACGTATTATCAAAACCCTGGCGGCATTGACGGTGCTGATTCTGATTGCGCTGTCCAGCGCCGCCGGCACCGCGTATTTCCTGATCGATACCGGCAAGCAGATGAACCGCAACTCCCTGTGGTTGGACATCGACAATGGCGCCATCGACGAGTCCAGGTACCTGACCCTGGGCGGCGTGCAGCAGTTCGTGCGGATTCGCGGCCGCGACCTGAACAACCCCATCCTGGTAGACCTGCACGGTGGCCCCGGTTCCGCGTTTACACCCTTCACGCACCGGGTGCTGGCGCCGCTGACGGAGTATTTCACCCTTGTGGAATGGGACCAGAGGGGGGCAGGGCGCTCCTACGGCGACGAGGCGATGGCCAGGGCCACCGATTTCGAGCGCATGGTCGCGGACACCGTGGAGTTGCTGGAGTACGTCACCCTGCGTTTCGAACAGCCCCGGGTGGTGTTGGTCGGGCACAGCTGGGGCACCAACCTGGGCCTCAAGGTCATTGCCCAGCGCCCCGACCTGGTGTCGGCCTACGTCGGCGTGGGCCAGGCCCTGGGCTGGAAGTCCGGATTCGACGAAAGCCTGCGACTGATGAAGGAGGCCGCCCGTGGCGCCGGCGACAGCGAAACCCTGCAGGCCCTGGAGTCGGTGCCGCCGTGGCCGGAGGACCCCGAACTCGGCGCCGATCACGTGGCCACGATCCAGCGGCATCTGTCGCGCTTTGGCGCCTCGATTCACGCCCTGAGGGACCCCCAGGACGGCCTGCACTCGCACCTGATGCTGGATACCATCCTGTCGCCGGATTTGAGCATGGGAGAACTGTACAAGAAGTTTTTCCCCGATCCGATGTCGCCCGCCAACGAAGCCCTGCTGGTGGATTTGTATGACTACGAGATCACTTACCCGGACGAGTACGTATTCGAGGTCCCGGTGTTTATTTTCCAGGGCGAGCACGACTGGCAGACGCCCACCACGCTGATCAAGGAGTGGTTCAAACAAGTGCGGGCGCCAGTCAAGGAATACGTGGCGTTCGAGGATTCCGCCCACTATGTGGTGAACGAGGAGCCAGGCAAGTACCTGTACAGCCTGGTGGCCAAGGTCCGGCCGCTGGCGGTGCGGGCGGCGGTGGAGGGCCAGTGAATGGCTCGCGGGAAGTAAACAGGCGCCAAGGGAACCGATAGAACATGCTGAAGAAAATCGCGATGGTAGTGCTGGCGGTTGCGGCACTGGTGGTGTTGTACGCGCAATCGGTACCGCTGGCGGGTGAACGCCTCACGCCACTGGGCGAGCAACGCAACCAGTCCCTGTATGTGACCGCGCCGGATGGTACGCGGATCGCCATCGACCTGTGGCTGCCCGCGTCGCTGGCGCCCGGTGAGCGCGTGCCCACGCTGGTTTCCGGCACGCGCTACTGGCGCGCTTCCCGTGTGACCTTTGTCGGTCGCGTGTTGCACGGCTTGGGCTTCGGCGCGCCGGGCGTTGATCTGCCGGAGTACGCGGCTTTTTTTAACCCCCGGGGTTACGCCTTCGTGTCGGTGGATGTGCGCGGTACCGGCGCCTCCTTCGGTGCGCATCGCATGGAGTACTCCCCCGAGGAGGTGGCGGACTACGCGGCGGTGATCGACTGGATTGCCTCCCGCGGTTGGTCGAATGGCAAGGTCGGCTCCCTCGGCGTGTCCTATCTCGGCACCAGCGCGGAGCTGATGACCACCGTGCACCACCCGGCCCTGAAGGCCGTGGCACCCTTGTACAGCGATTTCGACTCCCAGTATCACCTGGCGACCCCCGGGGGCGTTTACCAGCCGGGCTTTATCGCGGCCTGGAGCGATGCGGTGATGGCGATGGACCGCAACGATGTCTGCGCCCTGGTATGGCCCGGGGCCGAGGGCTGGCTGGACGGCCTTCGCTGCGCCCTTGGCGGCCTGTTGATCGGTGGCGTGAAACCGGTGGACGCCGACAGCGACGGCGCACAGTTGGCGGCGGCGGTGGCCGAACATAACACGCCGGATGTGCAACAAGCCGTGCGCGGGCTGGAGTATCGCGATTCCCGCTATGCCGATACCGGGTGGACCATGGCCGATTCGCAGCCCTATGCCCGTCAGGCGGAAATCGAGGGCTCGGGCGTGCCGATGTTCGTGATTGCCGGTTGGTTGGACGCGGCGACGGCGGACGGCGCCCTGGCGCGCTTCGACCGTTTCTCCAACCGGCAAACGCTGACCATCGCGCCCTTCAGCCACGGCGGGGACCACGATACCGACCCCTTCGAGGCCGTCGACCGGCCGCCGCTGTGGTCCTACGAGGAACACTACGGCGCGGTGGAGGCCTTTTTCGCCCACTACCTGAAGGGCGAGGGCGAGGCGCCCGAGCCGGGCATCCGCTACCACGTGATGAACGGCGGTGGTTGGCGCCACTCCGATGTGTGGCCGCCCCGGCAGCGGGATCACTGGCAGTTCCACCTGGCGGCCGGCAATAGCCTGCAATCTGTGGCGCCCGGGAGCGGTGGCACGCAATCGTTGGACGTCGATTTTTCCGCGAGCACCGGCGAGCATACCCGCTGGCACACCCAGTTGGGCGGGCCGGATGTTATTTATGACGACCGGCGTGACCAGGATGGCAAGGTACTGCGATTCAGCACCGCGCCGCTGGAGCGGGACATGCTGGTGGTGGGTAACGTCCAGCTGAGCCTGTACCTGGGCGCCTCCGTGGCGGACCCCAACCTGCACGCCTACCTGGAGTCGGTGGCGCCCGATGGCCGCGTGACCTATATCACCGAGGGCGTATTGCGCGCCCGCCACCACCGCGTGGTGGCGGCCAACGTACCCTACCGGGTGGACGGCGCCGGCCGCAGCTATCTGGAGCGTGATGCGAGCCCGCTGGTGCCGGGCGAGGTACACAAAATCGACCTGTCCCTGTATGCCACCGCGGTCAGGCTGGCCGCCGGGCATCGCCTGCAGATCGCCCTGGCGGGGGCCGACGCCGGTGCCTTCGAGTCGCGCAACCGCGAGCGGGCGCCGGTGCTGTCGCTGCACTACGGTGCGCAATACCCGTCGAGGATTTCGGTTCCGGTGTTGGCGCAGCGCGACGCCGGGCCAGCCGGGGCGCAATGACAGTGCCGTCCCGCGGGTCCCGGCGAGCTTGCGCTATCGTTAAACGCCTACGGGCCGGCTGCCGTGAGCCAGTGCTCGAGATCCTTCGCCAGCAGTAGCTGCTCGTCCCGCGGGTGCAGCGCCAGCCTGGCGCGGCCGGTACCGCGCCCGGCGAGGGTGTTGAGGCGGTTGCTGGCGCGCAGCAGGCCGCGGCGCAAACGGGTATCGGCCTCGAAGCCGAGCAGGGGGAGGCGCTGCAAGGCGTCCCGTTCACTGTCGTACAGTCCGCTCAGGAACTCGAACCAGCGAAAGCCCAGTCCACGCAGGTCCCGCGGCGCCACCGGTCCCATGGCCCAGGCCGGTGGTACGTAGGTCTCCGGTGCCGGCAGTTCCCGCTCGTCGAACCAGGCCCGGCAGCGGCGGATCAGCGCCAGCACCCCGGCCCGGTCCAGGGACAGATGCTCGCCGGCGTCGCGGGACAGGATTGCGGCGTGCAGGCGATGACGGAGGTTGCGGTAGCCGTCGACGCGGTGGTGCCAGCCGTGCCCCGCCAGCGGGTGGCCGGCCGCGGCCAGCCGGCGCAGCCTGTCCAGGTCCGCCGGGGTCCAGTGCCTACCGGGCACCACCAACAACAGGGGCGGCGGATGGCCGCCGTGGCGCAGGCGCCGGGCCAGATGCTCCACCCGGTCCAGGGTGGTGGGCATTACGTCGTGAATGGAGGGCAGCAGTTCCAGCGTCGTATCCCGCGTTCAGTGCCGTTGCGCCTGCCCGGCTTCCTGCAGCCAGAGCAGCCAGCGCCGCAGGTTCCAGTTATTGAGCTCGAGCGCCGCGCGCCGGGCGATACCGCTCTTGCGCGCGCGGGCCTCCGCTGGCAGGCCGGCGATGCGCTCGAGGGCCTGCCAAGCCGATTCCCCCTTGCCGATGACGAACAGGCCATTTGCCAGGACGGCCCAGTCGACAATTCCGCAAGCCTCCGACACCAGGGCGAGCCGCCCCCGGGCCATGGCTTCCAGGGCTACCGTACCAAAGGATTCCACTCGGGATGGCAATATCAGTAAGTCGTGCTCATCGAGCAGGTGCACCAGCGCGCTGCGCGGCCGCCAGCCGATGTAGTGCAGGTTGGGCAGGCGCTGGGCGGCGTTGCCGACGGTGCGGCGCAGGGGGCCGTCGCCCGCCACGGTAAATTGCAGGTCCGGCAGCCTGGCGGCCGCATCGAGAACGGCCGGCAGGTTTTTTTCCTCCGCCAAGCGGCCGATGAACAGCACGCGCCTTAGTCGCGGTCGGGGCGGCACCAGCGGCGTGTGCAGGAACTCGCCGGCCACGGAGGTTCCCATCAGCTCCACGCGGTTGGCGCCGAACCGGCGAGCCTGTTGAATCATGTCCGGGGAGTTGGCCAGTACCAGGTGGCTGAGGCGGAACAGCAGCTGGTTGGAGCGGGTGAGATACCACTGGCTCAGGCGGCCGAAGGCGGTGGCCCAGTAGATACCGGCCAGGGCCTCGTAGTGGGTGTGGAAACCGGTGATCACCGGTATTCCCAGTCGTCGCGCGGTGACCAGGCCGGCGATGCCGTAGGGACCTGGCGTGGGCACCACGACCACGTGGGGGCGCAAGGCCGACAGCCGGCGCCACAGGCCCAGCGGGTTGGGTAGCCAGATTTTTTGTGTGCTGTCCCCCGGCAATGGCGGCAACAGGTAGCGGTACAGTCGCGACTGGTTGCCGGTGGGGCAGAGCAGTTCGGAGCGCTCGATCCGCTGCCCGAGCTGTTCGACCAGGTCGGCGTAGTAGGAGCCGACGCCGTTGCGTTCGGGCGGTGAATCGGAAATCACCGCCACCCGCAGCCGCGCGCGCGGAGCTTCGGTGGGCGGTGGCAGTTGTTCCGCCGCGATCACAGGCGGGCCTCGGCGCGGCACCAGGGGCCAAAACGCCGTCGCAATTCGCTCGCTTGCAGTCCCCAGCGCGCCAGGGGAGGTTGTGCCACCGGCCGGTGTATCCCCGCGGCGGCTCCGGCACTCGCGGATGGCCCGGATGGTGTGGCGGATACCGGGGGTGCCCCCAGCCCGAGCTGGCGGTAGAGGCGCGCGCGCTGCTCCTCGGGGGCCCGGGCCAGATCCGCCGCCGCCAGGACAAAGCAGCGGCTGGCGGGAAGTTCCCGCTTCAAGGTATCGAGATTGCGGTAGTAGAACTCCAGGCTCGCGAGCAACTGGTCGCGGAATCGCGGCTCGTCGGCCGCCAGCCCGCACAGGCGCCGGGCCCCCGCGAGGGCGTTGAACTGGGAGCCAATGACCTGCAGGGCGTCGCGCTCGCAGACCACTATCCGGCTGTCGGGAAACGCCCGGGCGAGGCTGTGGGCCATGCCCGCGAAGGAAGCGTTTTTCGACAGCAGGGTTTTGTCCGGCCCGTGAACGAAGAGGTGGCGCTGCAGGCAGCGGCGGTACCCGGCGATAAAGCGTCGCTGTTCCGTCGCCGGCAGGTCGCGGTCAAAGCGGGCCAGGCGCCACAGCCAGTTCGCCTGGGGAAAGGGGATCACCAAGACAAAGCAGCACAGGACCGGCAGCAGGGCCAGGTAGTCCTCCTCGGGCGCCGCCAGGCTGATGGGGTGCACCTCGTCGAGGGCCCCCGCCACGCGGCGTTCCAGCCAGCCGACGAGCACGTGCAAGGGGGCTCCCAGGCGCCGGTCGAGGGCGGCAGCGGCGCGGATTGCGTAGCGCTCGCTGATACTTGGCGCGAACAGGCACTCCCAGGTGGAGAAAGTGGTGAAACGCGGGTCCTCGGCCAGCAGCCGGTGGCTGCGGGTGGTGCCGCTGCGCGGTACGCCGAGTACGAACACCGGGTGCCGGACCTCCACCTTGCGGTAGCCGCGAAACAGCAACTCGTCGACCGCGAAGCCCAGCCAGTGCAGGCACTGCGCCGCGACAAACAGGGGCAGCAGTAATACACCCAGCGCCAGGCGATAGAGATAGCGCCAAATGCCGGGAAAAGGGCAGGGGAGCAGAAGTTGTCGCCAGAGATCGAGTGCCCTGAACGGAGTCTTCAGAAGCATTGTCGCGGCGCCGGTCGTCCGCTTCCGGCGATGGATGCGGGCGGATGATTGTCACTCATAGCGCCACGGTACAGGCAGAATGTGACGATACAGTTACCGCCCCCCGGCGCGGCTCTTTCGGCATTGGGTTGTTGATGGCATTGAGTCGCTCGGGCGATTGACGGTGCGGGTGGGGGCGCGCTCCGGCCCGCGCGGAGGGCGGCGTCAAAACTCATGGTTTAGCGCCCTTTGCACACGGTTATCGATTACACTAGGTAGTCATGACCGACACCGCAAGCACAGCCCGCCAGGGGGCCCTGGATGCCCTGCCGATGTTCCTGCCGGCCGTTCCCTTCGCCCTGGTGCTGGGGATCGCCATAATGGGGTCGGGCCTGTTGCCGCTGCTCGGCTGGAGCAGTTCGCCGATCATCTACGGCGGGGCCTCCCAACTGACCTTGCTGACCCTGCTGGGTGACGGCGCCGCGGTGGCGGCCGCGGTGACCGCGGCGTTGATCGTCAATGCCCGACACCTGATGTATTCCGCCGCGATGGCGCCCGTCTTCCAGCAGCAACCGCCCTGGTTTCGCTGGGTCGGCCCCTATTTCCTGGTGGACCAGGTTTTCGTGCTGTCGATGCTGCGCGCCAATGAGGAGCCCGCGGCCTTTCGCGCCTACTATCTCGGGGTCGGCGTCACTTTCTGGTTGCTGTGGATGATCGCCACCGCCAGTGCGATGGTCGTCGGGCCCATCGTGCCCCGGGAGTGGCAGCTCGGTTTTGCCGTGCCGGTGCTGTTTACCGCGCTGCTGGTGATCGGCGTCGACCGCTGGCCCAAGGCGGCGGCGGCGGGAGTGGCTGCAGCGGTGACCCTGCTCGCCGCCGACCTGCCCCACCGGTCGGGCCTGTTGCTGGGCGCGGTGGCGGGTATTGTCGCCGGCATTCTGATCGAGAAGGCCCGGGGATGAGCGCCCTGCTGGCCATCGTCCTGTCGGGCATCGGTACCTATTTCAGCCGCGCGGTGTTTATCCTTGCCCTGGCCAACCGGCGCATACCCCGTCCGTTTCGCCTGGCCATGGAGTATGTCGGTCCCTCGGTCATGGCCGCGCTGGTGGCCACCATGCTGGTGGGGCCGCAGGGGCAGATCGCGGCGGGTCCGGCGGAATTGTCGGCGCTGGTGGTGGCCGCCCTGCTGGCCTGGAAAACCCGCAATCACCTGCTCACCCTCGGGGGAGGGATGGCGGTGTTCTGGGTTGTACGCGCGCTGGGCGCGTTGTGACCCAGTGATCGCCGCCGCGGTGGCTTGCCGGTTGTCAGCCCGGACCGGCCTGCGCGCCGAATTTGCGAATCTGCTCGCTGAAATGCCACGGCGCCAGCATCGGTAGCAGGGTTTCCAGCGGAACCGGCTTGCTGAACAGATAGCCCTGCATTTGCTTTACACCCTGTTCGGCCAGGAACCGGTACTCCTTGCGTGATTCCACGCCCTCCGCGCTGGCGCGCAAACCCAGGCTCCTGGCGGTGGCGATCAGCGCCAGCACCGGGCCGGCCTGGCCCTGCTCGCGAAAGTCGGTGACAAATTCGCGCTCTATCTTGAGTTCGTCCAGCGGGAAGTGACTGAGCTGTACCAGGGAGGATTGTCCCAGCCCGTAGCCGTCCAGGGACAGGTAGACCCCGAGCGAGCGCAGCTCGTGCAGGCCGTTCAGCACGGACTCGTCCGCCGCCGTCAGCGCCTGCTCGGCCAGGCTCAGTTCCAGGCGGTCCGCGGCCAGGCCTGTGCGCGATAGTGTGGATTTGACGGTGGCGGCAAAACCTTCGCCGAGCTGCGCGGCGGAGATATTGACGGCCACCCGGGGCAGGGTGGCAACGGCTGTCTCCAGCCCCTTGAGTCGCTGGCAGGCTTCCGCCAGGACCCAGTCTCCGATGCGGCCCATCAGGCCGGCTTCCTCGGCGATGGCGACAAAGTCGTAGGGCGTGACCATTCCCAGCCTGGGGTGTTCCCAGCGCAGCAGGGCCTCGATGGCGATTACCGTGCCCATCACTGTGTCGATCTGGGGCTGGAAGTGGAGTTCCAACTCCCTGTTCTCCAGCGCGTGGCGCAGGTCTGATTCGATGCGCAGTCGCTCGTTGCCCGCGGCGACCATGTCGCGATGAAAGTAGCGGAAGCCGTCGCCGCCGCCTTGCCTGGCCGCCGCCATCGCGGTTGCCGCGGCGTTGAGCAGGGCGCCGGGATTGTCGCCATCGCCGGGGTACACGGCGATCCCCACCCTCGGGCTTACCGTCACCCCGTGACCGTCGATTTCCAGCGTCTCCGACAGGCGCCGTATGATGCGGCGCGCCACCATCGCCGCGGCTTCCGGGGTCTCGAGCTGGTTGAGCACCACGGTGAACTCGTCGCCGTCCATTCGCGACACCGCGATGTTGTGCTTCGCGTCCCCCATCTGGGTGATAGCGTCACTGTCGCGCACGCTGTGCCTGAGGCGCTTGGCCACTTCCCGCAGCAGCAGGTCGCCGGCGTGGTGGCCGAGGGAATCGTTGACGCGGCGGAAGTCGTCCAGGCCCACATACAGCAGCGCCAGCAACTGGCCGCCGCGCCGGCTCAGGCGCATCAGCAGGCCGAACTGCTCGGTGAACAGGCGGCGATTGGGTAGCGAAGTAAGGCTGTCGTAGTAAGTGAGCCGCTGGAGGCGGTGTTCCGACTCACTGGCGGCCTCGGTGGCGCGGCTCAACTCCTCGGTGCTGCGCGACAGTTGCGACGTGCGCTCCTCCACCTTTTTACTGAGCAGGTCCCTGCCCAGCTCGATTTCCCGCTGGTGGCGCTGCAGGCTGTGACTGAGTCGTTCGAGGGCGTCGGCAATATCGTCGAATTCGCGCCCGCCGCGAAAGTCCGCGTGTTGCTCGAAGTCGCCACCGGCAATGTTGTCCATGGTGCGCGCCACCTGCTGCATCCTGGACAGCAGTCGCCGGTTCCACCACAGCACCGCCGCGAGTCCGAGCACCACCGGTACCAGCCAGGTGGCAAGCAGCTTCACGGCACCAGCGAGAGCTTCCCGGGCGAGCAACGGCAGGTCAATGGCGAGGTGGACATAGCCGATGACGAAATCGCTGCTGGGCGGGGACGCGCGCGTCAGGGCCTCGAGAAAGTCGAACGCGGTCAGTTTGTTCTCAGGATTGACGGTGGTTACTAGCGGCAGGCTGAGGAGGGCGTGTTGGGCGCCCCCCCGAATGACGGTGAAAAAACCGCTGCCGGCCAGTTGGCCGCCGCTGTTGGCGCCGCGCAGTACCCGTGCGGTGGTCGAGGCCCCGGCACGCAGGGCGGCGAAAGGCGGCGCGGCGCCGTCGCCTTCACGCGCCAGTTCCTCGCCAATACGGGTATACGCGATCGCGCCGCTCACGGTCGGCGCGGCGGCCAGCGCGCGCAACGAGCGGTTCAAGCCGGCGCCGTCGCGGCGGTAAACAAGCCACTGGAAGTCCGCCCGGGCGGCGACCCGGGCGCTGGCCGCCGCCACCTCCCGGTCGAGGCCGGCGCGGTAGCCTTGTGCCGCCGCCAGCAGGGTCAGTACCAGCCCCGCAAGTACGACCAGGGTGAGAATGAGTGTGTTGAGTCTGCCTGCAGTGGTCATTTCCCCGAGCCCGGCGCCGGCCCGTACCGCCACTGCACGCGGTCATGCCCCTGCGCCATATGTTGTAATGACGAAACCCTTGCATCTGCCCGGTACCGTTGTACCCCGGCAGGCCCCGTCTGAAAAAATAGCACGCGGGAGGAGCACGGGCAATTGGCTTTGTTTGCCGCCCCTGTTCGGCGCGCATCGTCCGGCCTGGAGGCGCGGCGCGTGGC
Source organism: Parahaliea mediterranea (assembly GCF_017255185.1). Lineage (GTDB taxonomy): Bacteria > Pseudomonadota > Gammaproteobacteria > Pseudomonadales > Halieaceae > JAFKCZ01. Next base: position 217,792 of record NZ_JAFKCZ010000006.1, on the reverse strand, counting down.
GGCCCCGGGGGGACTTCTGTAGACTGCGGCGGCGATGCATGACGGGAGGCCCGGTAAGTGGGGGTAATTGAGTGGTTGGTACTGGTGGCGGCCGGTGCGGCTGGCGCGGCGCTGATCTGGGGCTACCTGCCCCGCCGGCGCTATCGCCGCTATATGGCGCGGCCGTTCCCGGACGACTGGAATGATGCCCTGTCGCGGGTGCCGCTATGCGATGGACTGCCGGAGGCGCTGCGCGCGGAGCTGCGGGACAAAATCAAGGCCTTTCTCTATCACAAGCGCTTCGTGGGTTGTGAGGGTCTGGAAGTCGACGATGACATGCGTGTGCAAGTGGCCGCGCTGGCCTGCCTGCTGGTGCTGAACCGTCCCAGTACTCTGTATCGCCCGGTGCAGTGGGTATACCTGTTTCCCGGGGCTTTTCGCAGTCGCCGGCCGGAGCGGGATGAGTTCGGTGTGGTGTCCACCCCCGAGGGCGACCTGCTCGGCCATTCCTGGAGCAACGGTCGGGTGGTGCTGGCCTGGGACAGCGTGCGCAAGGGCATCGCGCGTCCGGACGACGGTTTTAACGTGGTTTTGCATGAGTTCGCCCATCAGCTCGACCAGGAAGACGGCAGCGCCGATGGCGCGCCGCTACTGTACGAGCGCCGCGACTACGCCGATTGGTCCGACGTGCTCTCCGAGGAGTACGAACAACTGCACCGCGATCTGGAGAGCGGCCGGCACACCCTGATCGACCCCTACGGCGCCACCAACCCGGCGGAGTTCTTCGCGGTGGTGACCGAGCTGTTCTACGAGTGCCCCCACGACCTGGCCGACAGGCACCCGCGTCTGTTCCGGGCCTTCATGGATTACTACCGGGTCGACCCGCGGGAGTGGCGCGACAAGCCCTGTCGCGGACGCTGGCCCTGAGCGCGCGGGGTCGAGCCGCCGGTTGGCAGGTCGGCGCCACGCACCCTCGTGTGACGGTTGCCACCGCCTGGCCGGGAAATATCCGTGACATCCTGCGCAGTGAATCTGGGTAAAAGTAACGCCGGTAGGGCGGGCAGGATACCGATAATCTGCTAGTTTTTACTGCACACGGCTTGCGAACCGTCGGGAGGTTCCGCGGATGAAATATACAGTGGCAATTGCGGCATTGGCGGGGGTCGCGCTGGCGAGCCCCTCGCTGGCCGAGGACACCGGTTTCTACGTTGGCGGCAGTGTGGGTTATGCCTATCTGCAGGGCGACGGCGGCACCAAGATCGAGGACCAGGACTTCGAATTCGACGACGATGATGTCGGCTACAAGGTGTTCGCGGGCTGGCAGGTCTTGTCGTTCCTGGCGGTGGAGGGCGGCTATGTCGATTTTGGCGAGGTGAAGGACACCACGCCGCTGACCCGCACCCGGATTGCCACCGACGGCTGGAGCGCCTTCGCGGTGGGCAACCTGCCGCTGGGATTTATCGACCTGTTCGGCAAGGTCGGGGTGATTCGCTACGACGCCGACCTCGACTTCGACGGCAGCAACTCATCCTTCAAGGACAGCGAGAGCGGCACCGACGCCGCCTATGGCCTGGGCGCGGCCATCGAGCTGGGCAGCTTCGCCATCCGCGGCGAATGGGAGTACTTCGACGTCGACGGGCTGGACGACCTGTCCATGTTCAGCGTGGGCGCGACCTACCAGTTCTGACCCGTGGGTCCATGGCGGCGTTCCGGGGCTGCTTATCCCGCGGTCGCGCGGCGCCGTCCGCCGCCCATGCCCAGCCCGAACTGGGCCACCAGGTCGCGCATCACTTCCAGCACGCCGCCGCCAAAGGTATTGATCTGGCAGCGGCGGTACTCGGCTTCCAGCTCGCCCTGCAACAGGGCGCCGGCGCTGCCGCGACGCAGGGCGCTCGCCGGCCCCAGGGCATCCATCAGCAGGCGGTAGATCTCGATCAGCGCTTCGGTGCTGTAGGTCTTGATCGCGGAGGCGTAGGCCGGATCCGGCTCGGCGTGCTCCATGCGCCAGACCATGCGCCAGGTCATCAGGCGCATGGCCTCCAGTCGCGCGTAGGCCTGTCCCAGCAGCGCGCGAACCACGGGGTGATCGATGGGGCGCTGGCCGTCCGCGGCGCCGTCCCGGGCCCAGGCCAGTACCTGTTCATACAGGCCCCAGGCGTAGACCCCGATGGCCGCCAGCCCGACCCGCTCGTGGTTGAGCTGGGAGGTGATCAGCTTCCAACCCTGGTGGAGCTCGCCGCAGATCATGTCGTGGGGGCAGCGCACGTTGTCGTAGTAGGTGATATTGGTGCGCACCTCGCCCACGGTGTGGATCGGCGCATAGCTGAAGCCGTGCTGCCCGGTGTCCACCATGAACACGGTGATGCCGGCGTGCCCGGCGCCGGGATCGGTGCGCGCCGCCAGCCAGATGTAGTCCGCGGCCTCGGCGCCGGAGGTGAATACCTTGGTGCCGTTGATGACCCAGTCGTCGCCCTCGCGCACCGCGCTGGTCTGTAGCGACGCCAGGTCCGTCCCGGCCTGGGGTTCGGTGTAACCGATGGCGAAGTGCAGTTCGCCGGCGGCGATCCGCGGCAGGAAATGGGTTTTGTGGGTCTCGTCGCCGTGGGCAATGATCGCCGGTCCGACGGTATTGATGGTGACGAAGGGCAGGGGGGCGCAGGCCAGCTGCGCCTCCTCGAACAGGATCATCTGGTCCATCGGTCCCCGGCCCTGGCCGCCGTACTCCCGGGGCCAGCCCAGGGTCAGCCAGCCGTCCCGGCCGATTTGCCGAATCACCGACTTATAGGCCTCGCCGCCCTCGTTGCCGCGGGTGGCGGCGATCAGCTCCGGCGTCATCAGCTGGCCGAAGTAGTCGCGCAGCTCCCGTCGCAAGGCCAGCTGTTCGCTTGTGTGTTCCAGGTACATGCGGTTTGCCCGAGTGGCGCTGGTGGGCCGGATTATTGTTGAAATTGAATTTAAGTTCAATAATAATCGGGAGCCATAAGAAACCGTGGCAGTTGAGTGTATGAAGCCCGCGAGCAAACCTTCCGTGCACGACCCGGCCCGGGGCGCCGGCCGGCGCAGCGCCCGCGGCGAAGCGGCCCGCCGGCGGCTGAAAGAGGCCGCGACCCGCGTCCTCGACCGGGTGGGTTTTCACCAGATGCGGGTCAAGGACGTCACCGACGAGGCGGGCGTGGCCGCTGGCCTGTTCTACCACTACTTCAAGGACCTGCGCGAGCTGGTGGACGAGCTGCTGGACGAGCACATCGCCGGGTTCGAGGCGGTGGAGGCCATCGAGCGCGATGTCAGCAAGGGCGACTGGTTCAACCGCCTGCGGGCCCACTACGAAATTTGCGTGCGCGTGCACGCCGAACACCCGGGCATCATGCGCTGCATCGCCCAGTTTTCCGCCGACGACCCGGATTTCCGCGAGCGCTGGAAGCGCTCCTTCGACCGCCGCCTGCACCTGTTGATCGATGTGTTCCCCTACGTGTTTCCCAAGTGCTCCCTGAACAAGGCGGAAGTGGAATTGCTGGTGCACGGCCTCGGGGGCGTCGGCAAGGAGCTGATGAGCGAGTACTACATCGATCGCGATCCGCGGCTGCGCGCGGTGGAATTGTCCCAGGCGGAAATGGCGGAGTGGTTGGCGGCGCTGCTGTACCGCGGCCTGTTCGCGCGCAATCCGCCCGCCGGGCAGCTGCGTTACGCGAGCCGGATACTGGAGATTACGCGCGAGTGAGCAAGGTGGAGGCGCACATCGACCTGTCGGCCTACCTCGGCGGAGACCGCGGGCCCTACACCAGCTGGGACCCCGTCAACCGGCCCATGATACGCCACTGGTGCGAGGCCATGGGGGACGACAATCCCATCTACCGGGACGACGCGGCGGCCCGGGAAGCGGGTTTCGACGGCATTGTCGCGCCACCCACCATGCTGCAGGCCTGGACCATGCGCGGCATCCGCGAACAGCGCCCGCCGGGCTCCGACGCGAGAGATCCCTTCGAGGTACTCACGGCCCTGGAAAACATGGGCTACAAGGCGGTGGTCGCGGTGAACTGCGAGCAGGAGTACCTGCGGTACCCGGGCGAGGGCGATAGGCTGTATTACCGCTCGACCATCGAATCGATCTCCGAGCAGAAGCGCACGGCGCTCGGCGTGGGTTTTTTTGTGACCGAGCTGTCCACCTACTTCAACCAGCGCGACGAGGCGGTGGCAACGATGCGCTTTCGGGTGTTCAAGTTCGCGCCCCACGAGCGCCCCGGTGCCGCTCCATCCGGGGAGGGTGGTCCGTCCAGGCCCGCCGCGGTCACGCGCATGCGGCCGGTGCGCAACCGCGACACCGCGTTTTTCTGGGAGGGTGTCGATGCCGGCGAGCTGCGTATCCAGCGTTGCCAGGGCTGCCAAACGCTGCGCCATCCGCCGGCTCCGGCCTGTCCCGAGTGCCAGTCCCTCGACTGGGATCACATTCGCGCCAGCGGGCGCGGCGTGCTCTACAGCTTTGTGACCATGCACTACCCGGAGATACCGCCCTTCGATTACCCCAATCTGATAGCCCTGGTGGAGCTGGAGGAGGGCACCCGGCTGGTCAGCAACCTGGTGGGCGTGTCGCGGCGCGATGTGCGCATTGGCATGCCGGTACAGCTGGAATTCAGCGAGGTGGAGCCGGGCTTTCGCCTGCACCGGTTCCGCGTGCTGGGGGGCGACTGATGGACTTTGCCTACAGCGATGATCACCGCCAGCTCGCGGAGCTGGCGCGCCGGGTATTTCGCGATCATGTCGGCGACGACTACCACGCGCGCCAGTCGGGCGAGGTGGACGGCGAGCTTTGGGGTATCCTGGCGGAAACCGGCCTGCTGGGCGCGGGGCTCAGCGAGGCCAGCGGCGGCTCGGGCCTCGGCTTCATCGCCACCTGCCTGGTGCTGAAGGAGCTGGGCGCCGTGCTGGCGCCCTTGCCGCTGCTGCCCGCGGCGGTGGCGGCCATGGCCCTGGACGACGCCGGCCACCGCGAGGCGGTGGCGCACTTTGTCGCCGGCCGCGGTTGGTTTGGCGCCGCGGCCGATCCGGGGCTGCAGCTGCGGGGCGCGCGGGTCCGCGGCGAACTCAAGCCGGTGCCCTTTGCCCGCGGCGCCAGCCAGGTGGTGGCCGTGGCGGGGGGGAAGCTGGTGGCGATCGACCTGGGCCAGCCGGGCATCGAGCTGCGGGACCAACGCATGACCAACGGCCTGCCGGCTTGCACCCTGGCGGTCGCCGCTCGGGCCCGCGTTGTGGGTGACGGCGACGCCGCAAACCGCTTCCGTCAGCGCCTGCAGGTGGCCACCGCCATGTTACAGCTGGGGGTGGTGGAGGAGGCGCTGGCGCGCACCGCGGCATTTACCGTGGAACGCTCCCAGTTCGGCCAGCCGCTGGCCCGCTTCCAGGCGGTGTCCCAGCGCGCCGCCGACGGCTACATTGATATCGAAGCCCTGCGCGCGACGGCGGAGAGCGCCATGTGGCGACTGCACGCGGGGCTGGACGCCACGCTCGAAGCCGCCACCGCGCTGTGGTGGGCGGCCCAGGCCGGTCACCGGGTGGGGCATACCGCCCAGCACCTGCACGGCGGTATCGGCGCCGATGTCGAGTACCCCATCCACCGCTATTTCCTGTGGGCCAAGCAGCTCGAGTTCAGTCAGGGCGGCGCCGCCCACAGCGCGGGCGCGATGGGCGACCACCTGGCGGCGCACGCGGGCAGCGGGGGGCGCAAGTGAGCGGAGTGAATCTCAATGCCCTGCGCGTGGGCGATCAATTGCCAGAGCTTGCCATCCCGGTCACCGCGCGCCTGATCGTCGGCGCGGCGATCGCCTCGCGCGACTACCAGAACGTGCATCACGACAAGGCGGGTGCCCAGGCGCTGGGCTCGCCGGATATTTTCATGAACATCCTCGCCACCAACGGCCTGGTGGGGCGCTACGCCACCGACTGGGGCGGACCCCGGGCGCGCTTGAACAAGGTGGCGATCAAACTCGGCGCGCCCAACTATCCCGGCGACACCATGACCTTTCGCGGGGAGGTGACCGCGGTCGACGAGACCTCGGGCCGGGTGACCCTGGAGGTCAAGGGCAAGAACAGCCTCGGCTATCACGTCACCGGCAGCGTGGAGCTGACGCTCCCGGGAGCGAGGGCGTGAGCGGCGCGACGGGCGACAAGCTGCTGCGCGACCGGGCGGCCATCGTCGGCATCGGGGCCACCGAATTTTCCAAGCACTCGGGGCGCACCGAAATCCAGCTGGGTGTCGAGGCCATTTTGCAGGCTCTAGCGGACGCCGGGGTCGACCCGGCGGACGTGGACGGCATGGCCACCTACACCATGGACAACAATCCCGAGATCGAGCTGCACCGGTTGATCGGCGGGCGCAGCCTGCGCTTTTTCTCCCGCGCCCACTACGGCGGCGGCGCGGCCTGCGCGCCGGTGATGCACGCGGCGATGGCGGTGGCCACCGGTGTCGCCGACGTGGTGGTGGTGTACCGGGCGATGAACGAGCGCTCCGGCTTCCGCTTCGGCCAGGGGGGGCTACTCACCGAGGACCCCAATGCCTTCGAGACCGTGGATTTCGGCTGGTATTTCCCCCAGGGCCTGATGACGCCCGCGGCCTGGATCGCCATGTTCGCCCAGCGCTACCTGCACGAGACCGACGCCACCGACGAGGACTTCGGCCGGGTGGCCGTGGGCGGCCGGGACTTTGCCGCCACCAACCCCCGGGCCTGGTTCCATCGGCAGCCCATTACCCTGGAGGAGCACCGGGACTCCCGCTGGATCGCCGAACCCCTGCGCCTGCTGGATTGCTGCCAGGAGAGCGACGGCGCGGTGGCCCTGGTGGTGACCTCCGCCGAGCGGGCGCGCGACCTCAAGCAGCCGCCGGCGCTGGTGCGGGGCGCGTCCCAGGGCGCCGCGGACCAGCAGCGCATGATGACTTCCTTCTACCGCCGGAGCCTGACTGGCCTGCCCGAGATGGGTGTGGTTGCCGACAACCTCTACCGCATGTCGGGCCTGGCTCCCGCGGATATCCAGGCGGCGATACTGTATGACCACTTCACGCCCTTCGTGCTGCCGCAGCTGGAGGAATTCGGCTTTTGCGAGCGCGGCGCGGCCTGCGAGTTCCTGCGCGAAGGGCACCATATGCGCGGCGGCAAACTGCCGGTGAATCCCCACGGCGGGCAGTTGGGGGAGGCCTATATCCACGGCCTGAACGGCGTGGCGGAAGCGGTGCGCCAGGTGCGCGGCGAGGCGGTGAACCAGGTCGCCGGCCTGGAGCATGTGCTGGTGACCGCGGGCACCGGCGTGCCGACCAGCGGCCTGATATTGGGGGCGGCGTAACCATGCACCTGCTGCACTATGACTCGCTAGCGGAACGTCACCTGGGGCGCGCCCTGCGCGACCAGGCGCGGGCGCGGGGCGACGCCCCGTTTCTGTTGTTCGATACCGAGCAGTACAGCTATGCCGATGCCAACCAGCGGGTCAACGCGCTCGCCGCGGGGCTGGCCCGGCGCGGCCTGGGTCCGGGCCAGCGGGTGGCGTTTTACATGGACTCCGCCCCCGAGGTGATCTTCCTCGCGCTGGCGGCGAACAAGCTCGGCGCGGTGTGGGTGCCGATCAACAGCGACTACAAGGGCGAGTGGCTGAGCGATAGTCTGGCACGCAGCCGCCCGAGCCTGCTGGTGACCGACGCCCGGCACGCGCCGCGTATCGCGGAAGTGCGCCCCGTGCTGGGCGCGTTGCCCATTGCCTGTCTCGGCGCCCAGCAGGCGCTCGCCGGCTGTGAAGCCCTGGATCAGCTGTTCGAGAACGGCGCGCCGGAACCGGACTTGAAGGCTTTCACCGGCGGCGATACCTGTGCGGTGTTGTGGACTTCCGGCACCACCGGCCGTTCCAAGGGCGTGATGCAAAGCCACAACGTCTGGTTCAACGCGGTGGCGGCCGCCAACCGGCAGTTCGGGGTTCAGGAGGGCGACGTGGTGTTTTCGGTCCTGCCCCTGTACAACTCCGCCGCCTGGGTGACCTCGGTGTTTCGCGCCATGCTCTCGGGGCTGCCCCTGGCCCTGGATCCGGCCTTCTCGGTGAGCACCTTCTGGCAGCGGGTGGACTTCTATCGCGCCACCCAGGGTTTCACCCTGGGCGCGATGCACATGTTCCTGTGGAACGCCCCGCGCCGTCCCGACGATGCCGACCACTGCCTGCGCAAGCTGATGGCGGTACCCATGCCGGCGGAGCTGGCGGGCCCCTTCAGCGAACGGTTCGCTGTCGAGCTGATGCCGCAGGGCCTGGGTCAGAGCGAGGCCTTCACCCTGATCAACCAGGACGGCTGTGCCGCCCCGGAGGTGCCCGCGGGCAGTTGCGGCACACCGGCGGACTCCCTGGAGGCGCGCCTGGTGGGCGAGTCGGGCGAGGACGTCCCGGTGGGCGAGCCCGGTGAACTGTGGGTGCGCCCCCGGGAACCGCACGTTATTTTCAACGGCTATTTCGACGATCCGGATGCGACCGCGGCGGCCTACAGCGGCGACTGGTACCGCACCGGCGATTTGGCGCGACGCGACGAGCGGGGCTTTTACTACTTCTGTGATCGCAAGAAAGACGCGGTGCGCTACAAGGGGCGCAATATTTCCACCTTCGAAGTGGAGATGGCGGTGCGCGGGCACCCGGCGGTATCCGATTGCGCGGCCTATGGCGTGCCCAGCGAGGAACTGGACAGCGAGAGCGAGCTCAAGCTCGATGTGATCCTGAAACCGGGCGAGACAGTGGCGGCGGCTTCCCTGGCGCGCTATATCAATGACAACGCGCCGTATTTCTTCGTGCCGCGTTATATTGAATTTGTGGCCGCGCTGCCCTACACGCCGACCAACAAGGTACAGAAATTCAGGTTGCGGGAGCGCGGTATCACCCCGGCCACCTGGGATGCCCGCGCCGCGGGCTTCAAAGCGGAGCACTAGCAAGGTGTAAATACCAATACGACAACGGGAAACCCGACGCAGTACGTTTCAATACCCCAGAAAATAACAGCATTGGAGCAGAACTATGTCACACACTAGCCGTTTTACCCGCACGCCCTTCGCCGCCGCGCTGCTGGCGCTGGCCGCGTTGCCGCCCAGCCCGGCCGCTCTCGGCCAGGAGCTTGTTCTCGAGGAGGTCATCGTCACCGCCCAGCGGCGACAGACCATGTTGCAGGACACGCCGATCGCGGTGACCGCCTTCAACAGCGAGAAGATCGCCGACCTCGGCATCTACGACGTCTCGGATATCAGCGGTCTGGCGCCCAACACCAATATCCAGAAACAGCCCTCGTCCAACTCCAACATGTCGATCTATATCCGCGGGGTCGGCAACGGCGAAACCTCGCTGATGGCGGACCCCAAGACCAGCTTCTACCTGGACGGGGTATACATGAGCAAAACCGTGGGGGCGGTGTTCGACATTGTCGACCTGGAGAGCGTGGAAGTGCTGCGCGGCCCCCAGGGTACGCTGTTCGGTCGCAACAGCACCGGTGGTGCGCTGAACGTGACCACGGTCAAGCCGACCGGGGAGTTCGGGCTCAAGGCCGAGGCCAACCTGGGCAACGACGGCTACCAGCGTACCGCGCTGTCGGTGGATACCCCGCAGTTGTTCGGCATGCTGTCGGCGAAGGTTTCGGGGATGCTGCTGGACTACGATGGCTGGGCGGAGAACGACTTCCCGGGCGGCGAGCGTGAACTCGCCTCCGAGGACAACGAGGCCTATCGCATCGCCCTGCGCCTGGAACCCACCGACAGCCTGACCATCGATTACGTCTACGACCGCACCAACAATGAAGGGGTGCCTACTCCCTTCCAGGTCACCAAGGTCAAGGACAGCCTGTTCGACGGCTTCACCACCTCGCCGGTTCCCTTCTCCCTGCTGGGTGGGCAGCTGTACCAGCAGATGGCCGCGCTGGTGGGGGACCCCGACGAGCGCCGGGAGGACTACACGCTAGACGCGGTGTCCACTGAATGGCTGGATGTGGAGGGCCAGACCCTGACCGTGGGCTGGGAGCTGGGGCCGTTCATGCTGAAGTATATCTACGGTGACCGGGAAACGAACTCCGGCTACGACGCCACCGACCTGGATGGCGGCGCGCTCACCGCCCCGGATCTGTTCTATGGCGGCGGCATGGAAATCCCCTCGCCGGGATTCCACGCCACCATCGACGAGGGCTGGGTCGACCTGCAGACCCACGAGCTGCAGCTGATTGGCGACGCCTTCAACGATCGCCTGCAGTACACTCTGGGTTACTACCAGTACGAGGAGGAAATCTACCAGAGCAACCCCCAGACCTTTTCCCTGCCGATCCAGTTCCTGCTGGGCTCCGGACTTGACGGCGTTTACACCGGGGCCGGTTTCTGTAATCCGCTGCCGGACGGGAGCCTGTTCTGCCAGGGTAGCCAGCGCCTGCCACTGCCATTTGGCGCACCGGGGGCCGACCCCAACCTGAACGGCCAGGTGGATTTCATCTACGGCCAGACCACGGAGTCCTGGGCGGCCTACGGTCAGGCGACCTATGCGTTGACCGACGACCTGGATATTACCGCCGGTATCCGCTACACGGAGGATGACCGCAGCGCCTTCCTGTTCAACGAGAACATCGGCCAGAGCTCCTTCGACGAGCGGCTCACCAATTCCGACACCTGGGACAACATCAGCTACCTGTTCACCGTGAACTACGCGGTGACCGACAGCGCCAACGTCTACGCCACCTATTCCACGGGCTACAACAGCGGCGCCTTCAACTCGCGAGCGTCCACCATCAGCGCCTGGGAAAACCCGGTGGATGAAGAGGAGCTGTTCTCCTGGGAGCTGGGTTTGAAGTCCGATTGGCTCGACAGCCGCCTGCGCTTCAATGCCGCCCTGTTCTACAACGATTACCAGGACATCCAGGTAACCCAGTTCGAGGCGGGGTCCGGGGGCGCTTCGAGCCGCGTGGTCAACGCCGGCGAGGCGACCTTCCAGGGCCTGGAGCTCGAATTGACCGCGCTGCTGACCCGGGGGCTGTTGCTGGAGCTGACCTACGGCTACCTGGATGCGGAGTTTGACGAGTACCTGGCGCGCAATCCGGCGACCGACATGGAGGAGGACATCGCCGACGTCACCACGGTGACCCGGGCCCCGGAAAACAGCGGCAACCTGGGCCTGCAGTATGAGTTCGACCCCTTCAGCTTCGGTACCCTGTCGGCGCGGCTGGATGTGGTCTACACCGACGGTTTTACCTTCCACCCCTTCCAGAACCAGTACGACAGCGCCGACGACCGCACCCTGGTTAACGCCCGGGTCAGCCTGAAGGAAATCGGCATGGGCTCCGAGGGCAGCCTGGCGGTGTCCGGGTGGGTGAAAAACGCGACTGACGAGGAGTACCGGGAATGGGGCATCGACTTCGGTTCCCTGGGCTTTGCCGGTGACACCTACGGGCGGCCGCGCACCTACGGCGTGGACGTGGTGTACCGCTTTCGCTAGGCGCCTGTGCCATGCAATTGCTGTGTGAGGACGTCGACTTCGGTCTCGATCCCCTGCCCGACTTTCATCGGCGCATGGCCGCGCTGCGCGAGGCGGGGCACCGGGTCGTCCCCGTGCGCTACCTGGGGGAGACCGCCTGGCTCGTGTTGCGCCACGCGGAAGTGGCCGGACTGTACCGCAGCGAGGAGGAGCTGCCCGCGGCGCCGGCCTACCGGCGACACTCGGAGCCGGCCCAGGGCAAGACCCTGCTGTGCATGGAGGGCGACGAGCACCGGGTCAATCGCCTGCTGGTGTCCGGGGCCTTTCACCCCGGGGCGGTGCGCGAGGCCGTGGAGCGCTCACTGGTACCGCTGGCCAACGAGCTGATCGACACCCTGCCACCCGGGGGCGGCGCCGACCTGGTGGCGGCGTTTAGCCGCCGCTATCCTTTCAAGGTGATCACCGGGATGTTGGGGCTGCCGGTCGCCGACGAGCCGCTGCTGCAACAGTGGCTCGACGGCCTGTTCCAGTTCCCCTGGAATCCGCAGCGCGCCATTGAGGCGCGGGCGGCGATCACCGATTACCTGGCGCCGGTTGTCGCGGAGCGACGCGCTCGGCCCCGGAATGATTTGCTTTCCCTGCTGGCCACCGCGGAAGTGGAGGGTCGGACTCTCTCGGACGAGGAAATCTACGCCTTCGTGCGCCTGATCTTCCCCGCCGGTGCCGACACCACCTACCTCACCATGGGCAGCCTGTTGTGGGCGGTGTTGCGGGACCCGGCCCTGCACCGGCGCCTGTTGCGCGAGCCGGCGCTGCGCGATGCCGCGGTGGCGGAGGGCCTTCGCCTGTACGGCGCCGTGTGCCTGCAGCCGCGTTACACCGAGCGCGCGATCACGCTCGCCGGGGTCACCGTGCCGGCCAACTCGGTCCTGCTCTACGGCAATGCCTGCGCCAATCGCGACCCGGAGGTGTTCGAGGAACCCGACGCCTTCCGTCTCGATCGCCCGGTCCGCCATCGGGAGGTGACCTTCGGCGGCGGGCCGCACTTCTGCCTGGGTTCGCACCTGGCGCGGGCGGAGTTGCGCACGGCCCTGGGCCTGTTGCTGGACCGGCTCGAGGGCCTGGCGCTGGCCGACCCGCGGCACCCGGGTCCGGAGGGCGCCGTGCTGCGCGGGGTACGCACCTTGCCAGTCACATGGAAGGCGGTAAAATCCGCCCCTTGATTCACCCTGGTGTCGATTCCCGCTCGCCAACTGTGACGGAGGTGGCATTTTGGGGCCGCGATGCCCGGACCCGCTGACACCATCGCGCATTGACCGTTAAACTTGCTCCAGGCTCTGCCGATACCAGTAGAAGCGAAAGGCCTCCGCAGGCCGTTTTTTATACACTTTGTGCTTTCGATCAGCGGAGGCGACTGTCCACTGGCGCCCTGTCAGCTAGAGGTCGATGGCACCAGCGAATGTGACCCGCGATGATAGAGGATTGTTCCGCCTGCGCCGAATCGGCGAATCAACTTGCCGCCTGCCTGCGGGAGCTGCATCGGCTGGGCCTGCGCAGGCATTCGAGCTTCGCGGACAGCTATCGAGATTACCTGGAGACCGGTTGCCGCCTGCTGGGCATGGAGACCGGTATCGTCAGTTGTATCCAGGGGGACCGCTACGAAGTGCTGGCGGTCGTCTCGGAGGAGGCCGGCCTGATTGTCGGGGATGTGTTCCCGCTGGGTGAAACCTATTGCTCCCGCGTCATCGAACTGGGCGCCACCGTCGCGGTGCCCGCGATCGGTCGCGACGAGGCCATGTCCTGCCATCCCGGCTATCGCAACACCGGCCTGGAATCCTACATCGCCGCGCCTATCTGGGTGTTTGACCGGATCTACGGCACGCTGAATTTCACCGCCGCCGACCCCAGGCAGGGGAGCTTCACGAAAGCGAATGTCGAGTTGCTGGAAATGATGGCCTTGAGCCTCGGGCGCATCGTTGAGCGCGAACTGACCGAGCGCGAGCGCGAGGTCGCCCTGGCCCGGATGAACGAGAACATCGAGCGCTTCGAGAGCGCCTTCCAGTACGCGGCCATCGGCATGGCCCTGGTATCGCTGGAGGGCCAGTGGCTGCGTGTCAACCGGGCCCTGGTCGACCTGCTCGGTTACAGCGAGGACGAGCTGTTGCGGATGGACTTCCAGCGCATCACCCACCCCGACGACCTCGACACGGACCTCGAATTGGTGCGCGAACTGCTGGATAAGAAACGCGACAGTTACCGCATGGAAAAACGCTATTTCCACCGGGACGGACACATCGTGTGGGGCCTGCTCAGCGTTTCGGTGGTGCGTTTCGCCAACGGCAGGCTGCGCTATTTCGTGTCACAGATCCAGGATATCACCGACCGAAAACTGGCCGAGCAACCCAGCCTCGACACCGCGACGGCCATCTCCGCCTTTCCGTCCCTCGGCGGCGGCATCGTCCACCAGGCCTAGTGGGCCCAATCCCGGCATTCGCGCCGGGTGTGTCACGATCGCGAGGAGAACCGCGGCGATGCCGCGGCCCGCGAACGGTGCCTTGCCGGGGCATCCGGGCGCGGGCCGGTCACGTTACTGCTCGATGGCTACCGCGATGGAGACCACCACGCGGTAGGTATTCTCGCCGTGGGCGATTGGCACCGCTTTTTCCGCGCTCTCCAGGAAAGCCGCGCCGCGTGCCATCATCGGCCGGGGGGAGGGGAAGTGGTTCTGCTCGTCGACCCGCAGCAGTTTGCCGGTGCGCACCCCGGCGGCCGCGGCCAGCGTCCCGGCCCTGGCCAGGGCGTCTTTCATGGCCAGTTCCCGCGCCTTGTCGAGAGCCTCCGAGGGGTCGTCGTTGACCAGCGAGATGTCGCCGCCCTCATTGACACCCATTTTCACCGAGGTGTCGAGGATCTCCCCGGCGCGGTCGATGTCGCGCACGCGCACGTTGAGGTTGTTGCGCACCGTGTAGCCCTCTATCCGCGGTGCCTCGCGGGGCTCGCCGGCCCGTGCCGGCTGGTGAACGTAGCGCGGCTGGATGTTGAATTCGCCGGTTTGCAGGTCGCGATCGGCGATGCCGGCGTCGCGCATCGCGGCCACGACCTTTTCCATGGCCGCCGAATTGGCCGCCAGTGCCTCCCGCGCGGTCTTCGCCTCGCGGGTCACGGTCAGTGACAGCAGGGCGGTATCCGGCGCGAGACTGACGCTGCCCTCGCCGCTGACATTGATGCTGGGCGCGGGTTGGTCGGCCGCCCGGGCCAGGGGGGCCAGCAGCAACAGGGCCAGCGCCGCGATGGCCAGTCGAGAGGATAAAAACGTTCCAGTCATGGCCACTACCCCCTCGGCCCGAAGAAAAACCAGGCGACCAGGCCCACGACGGGCAGGATCAGGATAGCCACAATCCACAGTACCTTTTTCAATGTGTCGGCGCTGGACTGGATGACGTTGATGATCGCCCAGATATCGGCGATCAGGATTAACAGGCCGATAATGCCGGAAACCTCTATGTTCATGGTGATTCTCCCTGTTGTGGTCGCGGTCCGCTTGTATTTTCCGGGGAGGCCGGCAATGGACTTATCCCCCGTGTAATGCATCGCGGCGCGGATACGCGATACGGGGGTTGTGACCACGGCCAGTCCCTGTGGTTCAACAACTATAGTTGGTGAGTCGGGGAGTACAAGACCATCCACGCCTCCCAGGCCCCGCCAACACCACCGGGCCAGAAATCCGCTCGCCGCGTGACAATTTAAACCGGCGTGCCCGAAAACAGTGACAGAGCAGGGGGCGGTGGCGGGTTGCCACCGGTCGCGCGGCGTTGCCGCGGGGGAGACGGTGGCCCCGGGAGCGCGATACTGGTTAGTATGCACTCTGGCGCGGACCGAAACAGGGTTACAATAGCGGATTGAACAGCCTTGGGGGGAGAACGGGCGGCGTGGATGAACAGCAGCACTATTTGCGGGTACTCGATACCCATATCCGGCGCACCCTGGCCTCGGTGGAGGACCCCCAGGCCCGGGAGCAGCTGCTGGCCAGGCTGGAGAAGCACACCCATGCCCAGATTGGGCTGGACGACGCGGTGGCCATGCTGCTGCGCGCACTGTGGAAGACCACCGAGGACGAGTTCTTCGGCCTGAGCCCCGAGAAAATGCCCCGGGGCACCTGGGCCCTGGCTTGCGATTACATGCTCGATGGGGGCACGTTGCAGGAGCTGCTGCAGCGCGGACAGCGCATATTCAGCTTCCTGCCGCCGGCCTCCAAGCACATTCGCCTGGGACGCCAGGGCAACATCGCCTCGGTGACCGTCTCCTGCTACACCGGCGAAGGCGACCCGGAACATTTCCTGATCGAGTTCTACACCATGCTCTGGCACCGCTTCCTGTGCTGGGCGGTGGATGAAGCCATTCCCCTGAGCGGGGTGTATTTCGCGCATCCGCGCCCCGCCCACCACGCCGTGTGCCAGCGGCTCTTTGACTGCCCGATCGAGTATGACCGCGGGGCGAGCAGCTTCGCTTTCTCCGCCGGACTGCTGCAATCCGCCGTGCGTCGCAGCAAGCCCGAGCTGGCCAGCTGGTTGAAGGAGTCCCCGGTGGACATCGTCAGCGTGTACGATGAGCAGGGCAGCATGAAGGCGCGCCTGCGCGGGGAAATCCTGCGCTACCTCAAGAGCGAAGGCAGTATTCCCGCCTATGACGATATCTGCCGGTCGCTCGGCCTCGGTCCGCAGACCTTGCGGCGGCAGCTCAAGCTGGAGGGAACGTCCTACCAGGGACTGAAGGACGAGTTGCTGCGCAACCTGGTCACGGAGCTGTTGAACGAGCCGGGGCACTCGCTGGAGGATGTGGTGCAGCTGTCCGGCTACTGTGATTCCGCCAGCCTGACCCGGGCCTGCAAGCGCTGGTTCGGCATGACCCCCGGGCAGTATCGCCTGATCGCCGAGACCCAGACGATCTAGCCGCGGTCGTTAGAACCGGGCCGGGCAAGTGGCGGGGTGAGCCGTTCGCCTGTTAGGCTGGTGCGGTATATCCAGGCAGGTCACGGAGGGCCAGATGTCCGCGCAAGACAACAGTAGCGATTCCACGGTACTGATTCCGGTATTTATCCCCGCGGTAGTGGTGATTGTGCTGCTGGTCGTCGGCACGATCAGCAACCCCGATCTCGCCGGCGCGGTGTTCGCGGACACGCTCGGCTTTGTCACCACTACCTTCGGCTGGTTCTATATGCTGTCGGTGGCCTTTTTCCTGGTGTTTATTGTCGGGGTCGCGCTGTCGCGCTGGGGCAGTATCAAGCTGGGGCCGGATCACGCCGAGCCGCAGTACAGCTTCCCGGCCTGGTTCGCCATGCTGTTTTCCGCCGGTTACGGCATTGCGCTGCTGTTTTTCGGCGTGGCGGAACCGGTGTTGCATTACGCTTCGCCGCCCGAGGGCGCGCCGGAGACCCTGGGCTCGGCCAAGCAGGCCATGCAAATCGCCTTCTTTCACTGGGGCTTTCACATCTGGGCGATCTATGGCCTGGTGGGCCTGGTGCTGGCCTATTTCGCCTTTCGTCACGGCCTGCCGCTGTCCATACGCTCGGCTCTGTACCCGCTGATCGGCGATCGTATCCACGGCCCCCTGGGGCACGCCGTGGACGTGTTCGCCATCCTCGGTACCATGTTCGGTATCGCCACCACCCTGGGCCTGTCGGTTACCCAGATCAACACCGGCATCAACTACCTGTGGCCGGAAATCCCGGTCAGCAACACGGTGCAGATCGTGAGCATTTTCGCCATCACCGGCCTGGCGATTTTTTCCGTGGTGGCGGGCATGGACAAAGGCGTCAAGCGCCTGTCGATCCTCAATATGTTGCTGGCCATCGCGCTGCTGGTCTTCGTGTTCGTGGCTGGCCCCACCATCCACATCCTGGAGACGTTCCTGCAGAACACCGGCAGCTACCTCAATCACATCGTCGAGCGCACCTTCAATCTCCAGGCCTATTCGCGCAGTGACTGGATTGGCAACTGGACCCTGTTCATCTTTGGCTGGACCATTGCCTGGGCGCCCTTTGTCGGCCTGTTTATCGCCAAGATCAGCCGCGGCCGCAGCATACGCGAGTTCGTGTTGGGGGTGATGCTGGTCCCCTCGGTATTCACCTTCCTGTGGTTTTCGGTGTTCGGCGGCACCGCGCTGTCGGAAATCATGAACGAGGGCTATATCACCCTGATTGGGGAAGTGCAGGACAACCAGGCCATCGCCCTGTTCAAATTGTACGAAATACTGCCGATGACCGCGGTGTTGTCGTTTATCACGGTGCTGTTGATCATCACCTTTTTCGTCACGTCATCGGATTCGGGTTCGCTGGTGATCGATTCACTGGCCTCCGGCGGCGCCCTGCACACGCCGGTCTGGCAGCGGGTGTTCTGGGCCTCGGCCGAGGGGGTGGTCGCCGCGACCCTGTTGCTGGCGGGCGGGCTGGGCGCCCTGCAAACCATGACCATTGTCAGCGCGCTGCCCTTCAGCCTGATTATGATCGTTTCAGCGGCGGGTATGTGGCGCGCGCTGGTTATCGAGGGACACCATCAGCGCAGCCTCAAAACCGACGTCCAGCAACGCCTCACCGGCACCAGCGGGCACGGCCTTTGGCGGCACCGGCTGCGCGGCCTGGTGACCTTCCCCCGGCGGTCGGAGGTACAGGAGTTTGTCGATACCACGGTGCGCAAGGCCATGCACCGGGTCGAGCGCGAGCTGGTCAAGGAGGGGTGGCGGGCCGAGGTGCACGACGACGGCGACAACGACCGTCTCTACCTGGAGGTGAGCAAGGAGGAGCAGGTGGATTTCGTCTACGAGATCCGCCTGATCGAGCACCTGCTCCCGGATTTCGCCTACCCGGAAATGCCCCTGGGCGAGGACACCGAGAAGCACTATTACCGGGCGGAGGTCTTCCTGCGCCGGGGTGGCCAATCCTACGATATTTTCGGTTTTGACCAGCAGGACATCATCACCGACATTCTCGACCAGTTCGAGAAGCACTTGCATTTCCTGCACATCTCGCCAGCGATCCTGCCGTGGCGCATGGAAGCCCACGACGACATGCTGGCAACGCCGCCGGAACCGCTGGAGGAGGAGAGGGCGGAGGACGTCGCGCCGGCGACGGTGAAGGACACGTCCCGATAGGCGGCACCTCGACCGCGTCGACCCGCGCTTCGAGCGCTGGCCGCGGCGGCCGTTGGCGGTGCCCAAGGCGCCGCCGCGCTGATCAGGGTGAAACCAGCACGTCGACAATGGCGGGCAGCAGGGCCGCGGTGAGCAGCGCCGCGAGCGCCAGCGCGAGGCCCGAAAAGGCGCCCATGACGGCATTGAGCTGGAAGGCGCGGGCGGTGCCGATACCGTGGGCCGCGAGGCCCATGGCGAAGCCGCGGGCGGCGTTGTCGGTGACCTGCAGGACCCGGAACACCCACTGTCCGACCACCGCGCCGAATATTCCGGTGACCACCACGAACACCGCGGTCAGCGAGGGAATGCCGCCGACCTCGGCGGCGATACCCATGGCCACCGGGGTGGTTACTGATTTTGGCGACAGCGTGCGCAGCATCACCTCGCTGCCGCCCAGCCAGCGGGCCAGCAGCAGGGCGGACAGCACGTTCACCAACACCCCCGCCAGCAGGGTCAGCAACAGCGGTCCGAGCATGCGCCGCAGGCGCGGCAGCTGCTGGTAGAGCGGCACGGCCATCGCCACGGTGGCGGGGCCGAGCAGGAAGTGAATAAAACGGGCCCCCTCGAAATAGCTGGCGTAGTCGATCCCGGTCAGCCACAGCAGGCCCATCAGCAGCGCCACCGCCGTCACCACCGGGTTGAGCAGGGGGTGGCCGCGGCCGGCCAGCGCCAGGCGGTGGGCCAGGGTGTAGGCCAGCAGGGTGGCGGTCAGGCCGAACAAGGGGGTGTCGCTGAGCGCCAGCCACAGCTCGCCGGGCAGGGCGTCAGTCATCGCCGGCGGTCCGTTGATCCCGGCGGCGCAGCAGCCACTGCAGCAGCAGGCCGCTGAGTGCGAGAGTGAGCACGGTGCTGGCGGCAATTGCCACGGTGACAGGCAGCCACTCCTCGCCCACCCGGTGCAGGTGCACCATCAGCCCCACGCCCGCCGGTATGAATAGCAGCGAGAGGTGGCCGAGCAGGCCATTGGCGGCGCGTTCCAGCGAGTCACCCGAGCGGCCGCGCAGCAGCAGGGCGATGAACAGCAGCA
This sequence comes from Parahaliea mediterranea, assembly GCF_017255185.1. Taxonomy (GTDB): domain Bacteria; phylum Pseudomonadota; class Gammaproteobacteria; order Pseudomonadales; family Halieaceae; genus JAFKCZ01. The sequence continues at coordinate 198,153 of NZ_JAFKCZ010000006.1, read as the reverse complement.
GCATGCCGGCCACCGGCCCGGGCACGGGCAGCTGTGACAGCCGCACCGCGATTTCGCCCAGGAGCTGGAAAATCAGTAGCAGGGTGATGCCGTTGATGAAGGCCATGAATCTCCGTCCGCGCGAAAAAGGGCACAGTATGCCGAACAGGCGATTGAAAAACAGCCTGCTCCATCGACCAGTTGTCATCGAAAGCTGGTCGATGGCCAAATCGACCGCGATCAGCGGCGGTATCGCCGCGGGATGCTAGTCGACTTTACCGCGCAGCGCCTTGATGTGCCCGCGACGGGTTTTGCTGTCCATGCGGCGCTGTTTCGAGGCCCGGGTCGGGCGGGTGGGGCGGCGCTTGGTGGGCACGTGGGTGGCATCGCGGATCAATGCCGCCAGCCGCTCCAGGGCGTCGGCCCGGTTTTTCTCCTGGGTGCGGTGGCGCTGGGCCTTGATGATGACCACGCCATCGCGACTGATGCGCCGGTCCCGCTGCTCCAGCAGGCGCGCCTTGAGTTCCTCCGGCAGCGAGGAGCCGCGGATATCGAAGCGCAGGTGGATCGCGGAGGACACTTTGTTGACGTTCTGGCCACCGGCGCCCTGGGCGCGAATGGCGCTCAGTTCAATCTCGTCCTCCGGCAGTGTCAGGGAACGGGTGATGTGTAACAAGGTGGCTCCCCTTGCGTTCAGAGGCCTCCCGCCGGGTAGGGGCCGGGTTTGGCGGTTGGCAGCGCGCGGTCATTGCTGGCGGTGGCTGGCCCCCGGGGCTGGTCGCGGTCCGGGTCCTGGCTGCGCCAGGCGCGCTGGTACTGGTTTCTTGGTTCCGGGTGGCCGTTGCCGCCGAAATTGCGGGGCTGGACCCGGATGGTGTCCCTCGATGCCCGGTTGTCACCGCAGGCGACGTCGGTAAACGTCGTTTTACCGGTTACCGGATCGGTGCAGCGAAAAATCTCCGCCATCGCCATTGGCGAGGCAACGAGCAGTAGCAGGGCCATTAACTTGGTCATGGTAGCAGTCTCCCGGTCCGCCAGGCCAGTGCGGGCGCCCGCAAAGGGCAGCCAGTGCTCCTACTCTAGCGATGCCGCGCCGGCGGCGCCGCCAAAATCCGGAGAAAAGTCCAGATTCCGGCGCGCCTCACATGACCAGCGCGGTGGCCAGCGCCAGCATCAGGCCCATGCCCAGGATGTCGGTGAAGGTGGTGAGGAAAATACTGCTGGCCATCGCCGGGTCGGCGCCAAAGCGGCGCAGGGTCAGCGGCACCATGACCCCGAAGACACCGCTGCCGATGCAGGCGCCGACCATGGCGATGAGTATGGTCAGGGCCAGCAGGAGAGGTTGGCCGGTGTCGGTCATGCTCGCGTACAGCCACATGGCCGCGGCGGCCACCAGGCCCACGAAGAAGCCGTTCATGGCGCCCAGCAGGATTTCCTTGCGCAGCAGGCGTGCCACCGGGAACTCCGCCAGTTCGCCCAGGGTAAAGCCGCGCAGGGTGATGGCCAGCGCCTGGCAGCCGGTGTTGCCGCTCTGCCCCGCGAGCACCGGCAGGAATACCGCCAGGGCGACGATGCGGGCGATGGTGTCCTCGAACAGCCCCACCACGAAGGCCGCGGTGAAGGCGGTGAGCAGGTTGACCTGCAGCCAGGGGTGGCGCATGCGAAAGGCGGTCATGACCGGGGTCGCCAGGCGCTCCTCCCGGTCCACGCCGACCATGGTGCCGCTCTGCGCCGAGAGCTCGGTGGCCATGGTTTCGAACAGCTGCCAGCCGTAGACCAGTCCCACCAGGCGCTGGTCGTCGTCGGTGACCGGGTAGAGCCGGTGGCGGTGTACCAGTGCCGCCTGGATCGCCTCGGTCAGCGGCGTGTCCGGGCGCAGGGCGTAGGGTTCGGGGGTCATGATCTCCGCCAGGGTCTGCCCCGGGCGCCCCAGCAGCAGGTCGCGCATGGCCACCACGCCCTGCAACCGCTCGCCCCCGTCGACCACATAGATATAGGTAATGCCGGTCACCGGCTCGGTGTGCACCAGGCGGTCGAGGGCCCCGGCCACGGTGGTGTCGGGCGCCATGACGCCGAAGGGTTCGGTCAGCAGGGCCTCCACGGTGCCCTCCACCTGTTCGGCGGCTTCGCTGCTCTGTTCGACGGCTTCGCTGTGTTGTTCCGGCGTACTGTCCTCGATCGGCGCCGGGACCGGCGGCGGTGCCGGTGCGACCAGTTCCATCAGCGCGGCGATCTCCGAGGCGCGGCCGGCGGGTAACCGGTCCAGTACCGCCTGGATTTGCGCCGTCGGCCTGCCGGCGAGCAGGTTCGCGGCTTCTCCGGAGGACTGGTGCTCCACGCTTGCAAGCAGGTTGGTGATTTCCTGTTCTTCGTTCACCTTGGACCCCCTTCGATTTTCGATACCGATGTGACCCCAACGGGACGATAGGATCAGTGTAGCGCGCCCCGGCCGACCTTGGTCGGCGGCTGCTCAGTCGGTGAATTCGCGCCCCGGGTGCAGCACCCGCGTGGCCAGTTGCACCTCCTTCAGGAACAGCACCAACGCCACGATCAGCACCAACAGTGCCAGCACGAACAGCGTCACCACCGGTCCCGCGATATGCAGGCCCCAGAAACTGCCAACGAACAGGCCCACGATCACGCTGCACACCAGCAAGCCCGCGGCGGTGCACATGCCGATGGACCAGTTGATGAGCTTAACCCGCCGCCACAGGGTACGCAGCTCCATGCGTGTCATCGACAGGTGGGGCTCCTCGCTTACCGCGACCACCCGGCGTTCGACGATCCGTGCGCGATCCACGATGCGCCCCAGGCGCCCGGACATCACATTGAGGAAACCGGCGATGCCCGCCAGCAGGAACACCGGTGCGACCGCGAGCTGGATAACACCGGCCAGGGTGGCGATTGAATTGTCCATCGTTGCGCTGATACCTATGCCGTTGCCGTGAACAAGCCCTAGGGCTTGTACCAGATGGGGGAGCTGAAGGCCCGCTCCTGGATGCTGGCGGGCAGGCCCTCGGGCGGGGACTGGTCCAGGGCCGCCGCGTCGCGGGTACTCCAGCGCGGGGTGGGAATTTCCAGTACGCGCACGTAGTAGAAGGCGTGCGTGTCGGGGTCGAAGTCGGGGTCCCGCCAGTAGCTGGCGAGCTGGGTACTGCCAATGCTGTTGTCATAGGTGGCCGCCGCCGTGTCGACGGTATTGCCCACCGGGGGCAGGCGGCCGTCGGCGCCGGGCTGGCGCTCTCCGCTCCAGGCCACGTCGTAGACTCGCTCGTGCTGGCCGCCGTCGCCGTCCAGCCAGCCCTTGACGATCTGTATGCGGTCGAGGTTGCCGCTGGCCGGATCCTTGGCGGCCCACACCAGGAAGCCGGGGCCGCTGTCGCCCCGCGCGGGGTGCAGCTCGCCACCCATGGGCACGCCCTTGTGGTAACCCAGGCGGGCGAAATCCGGGCTGTCGACGTCGTCCGATGTATAGGACCAGCCGCCGAAAAAGCGCAGCTTGATCTGGGGCCCGGAGGTGCCGTAGGTCTCCCGCCGACGCATGGCCTCGAACAGGGCCTCGCGGGTGTTCTCCGGGGCCCACACTGCGGCGAGGCCGCCGGAACTGAACTCGCGAATCACCTGATGCTGCTCCCGCGGGCTGCCCGGCAGGCCATTGAGGCGAACCTCGCGCTTGTTTTCGAAGGCCATTTTGCCGCTGTAGTTGTACTCTTCATGGGAGGCGGCGGCATTGTGGGTGTCGCTGTCGCCGATGAAACCGTAGTGGAAGGGGTTGCCGATGCCGCGCTCGCTCAGGCTGAGGCCGTCCAGCAGCGCCTGGCGCGCGTAGCTGCCCCGGTGACGGGTGGGCCGCTCGCCCTCCGCCGAGAGAATGTAGTCCCAGAGTTCGAAACCGGCGAACTCGTCGTTGGGCGACAGGGTGGGGTGGGTCTCCGAGGTGCCCTTGATCTGGGTGATTTCGTACAGCGGTTCGTTGCGGTTGCGGGCGCGCACGTAACTCTCGGTGAGCGGTTCGCCGTCGAAGGTTTGCAGGGAGAACATCAGGCCGTCGCTGGCGTTGGCGTTGTGCGGGATGGCCATGACGCTGGCGCCGTCCTCGCGCAGTCCGTCCATCCAGGCCCAGAGCGTTTCCGGGTCGCTGGACTGGTGGGAGGACAGCGCGGTGTCGGGCAGGCCCTCCGAGTTGCCGAACACCACCACCCGGTGCAGGTTGCGCTTGTTCGGGTTGGCGGTCCACTCGAAGGCGGGAAAGGTGGTGAACTCCCCCGGCCGGTAGTAACTGTCCGCGGTGCGCACGATATCCATCCACACGTTGTGGTTGACCTCGGGATTGTTCAGGGAGGGGTCGCGCTTGCCCTGGCTGAAATCGCTCAGAACCTTGGCAAAGGTCCGCAGGGCCACGGCGGGGTCGTCCGAGGTGATGCCCGGGGCCAGGGGGTGCTTGCTCAGCGGGCTTTGCGGATCCGCCATCAGCCTGAACACGCCCATCCATTCCGCGTGGTCCGACACCGCGTAAAAGTCCAGGGGCTGGGTAATCCTGAGCTTCGGCCCGCCACCGCCGCCGACGATGGTTTCGCCCTGGGCCCACTTGTAGGCATCGGCGGGGGTGCTCAGGGTGCCATTGGTAAAGGCGTCGAACGAGTAGCTGGTGTGCACGTGAACCGCGCCGAAATACACCGAGGTGTCCGGCGTGTCTTCCGCGGCTTGCGCAGGCTGGGCGGGCAAGGCGGCGCCTCCAAGGGAGTACAGGACAAGCAGGGCGGTGGCGAGTGGCCGGCGTTTTTTTGTTTTCATGGCGTGACTCCTGTCGGCAGTGCCAGGAGTATAGCGCCGCCACCGTGCCCGCCCCAAGGACCGGGCTTACTTTCCCGCTTCCCCGGGCACTGTCTGCCGCCCGTCGGGGCAGGCTGTGCAGCTGGATTTTACCGCCCAGCAACCGGCGCGGTGGGAGTCGAGATCGAGGCAGCGAAACTCGCAGGCGGCGATGCTGCCCTCCTGTAGCAGGCGGCACAGCACCGGCAGTTCGATTTCCAGTTGCACCCGGGTGCGAGGCGCTTCGCCGCCACCGTGTTCAGTGAAGTTGTCGCGCACAGGGGCTCGGGTTCCGGTTGCTGGGTCCGGCGCAGGGGCCCGCCAGGGGCGCCAGTTGCTCGCAGGCCGCGGTCACCGCCTCGCGCTGGACACCGGCGATCAATAGTCGCTCCAGACTGCAGATCGCGCTGTGGGCCACATCGCCGGCGAGATCGAAAGCGTGTTGGCGCCGCAACAGGCGCGCCAGCAGCAGGGCGCTGTGGGTGTAGCGGGTAATGTCGTCGCGGCCGATGCACTGGCTGCCGGCCAGCAGCAGGTCGGCGGTCTCCATGGCGCAGCCCGCCTGGCGGATGGCCAGGTTGTCCTGGCGCTGTTGCTCCAGGCGCAGGCCCTGTTCGTAGCACTGCAGCCAGGTGAACATGGCCGCGGCGGGGTCGGCGGCGAGCCAGCGGCGATGCCGCACGCAGAGAAAACTCATTTTCATTATGGATGGCGCCTCATCGGTGGGTGTCCCGATAAACATAATGAGAACGATTATCGTTTGCAATAGTGTCTGTGAATTTTATTGTACTCGACCGGGAGGCGCGCCAGCGGCGCCGGGCTCAGAGGGTGAAAGCGCCCCCCGCCGGCGGCTTGTCCAGAATGTCCGCGAGCAGGGTCAGCGCCGCATCCAGCGCGTCCAGGCTGGCCGGCGCACTGGCGGCGATACGCACCGCGGCCGGGGCCGGGTGTCCGGGCGGGGTGAACAGCTCGGCGGACTTGAGGTCCAGGCCCCGCTGGCGGGCGGCGATCAGGAATTCGCTGAGCGGCAGGTGCTCGGGCAGTGTCAGCCAGCCGTGAAAACCTTCGCGGTGGTAGCGCAGCGAAGCCCCGGGCAGGGCCGCCGCCACCCGCTGCCAGCGCTGCCGCATTTGCTCGCGTACCAGGGTCAGCAGCTGATCGGCGGCGCCCTGGTTCACCAGGATCATGGCCAGGGCGGTCAGCAGCGGGCTGATCATCCAGCTGTGGTTCTGGATGCCGTCCACGACGCGGTCGCGCAAAGGCCCCGGGACCTGCAGGTAACCCAGGCGCAGCCCCGGGGCCAGTGCCTTGCCCAGGCCGCCGACGTGCACCACCTGCCCGGGATCGAGGTTGACCAGTGCCGCCGGCCGCTCGGCGGGCAATAGGCCGTGGACATCGTCCTCCAGCGCGAGAATGCCGTACTCCCGGCACACCGCCAGCAAATCCTGGCGGCGGCGTTCGCCGCAGGTCGCCGTGGTGGGGTTTTGCAGGGTGGGCGTGAGGTAGACCAGGCGCGGCTGGTGCTGGCGGCAGGCCGCCGCCAGGGCCTCGGGCACCAGGCCCTCGTCGTCCAGCTCCACCGGGCGCACCTGCAGCTGCTGCTGCCGCGCCAGGCTGAGCAGGCCGGGGTAGGTCAGGCGCTCGCACAGCAGGGTGTCGCCGGGGCGGCACAGGGCCTGCAGCGCCAGTTGCACGCCGTGCTGGGCGCCGGAGGTAAACAGCATTTCCCGGGGGTCCACGGCGATACCGTGGCGGTTGAGCCAGTCAGCCAGGGCCTCGCGGTGCTGGCCGCTGCCCTCGGGGGACTGGTAGAGCATCAACCGGTTGAGCGCCTGGCGGTGCCGCGCCAGCTCCTCCAGCGCGGCCTGCATGATGTCGGAGCGGTCGATCGCCGGGGGAACGTTATAGCCCAGGGTGCGCTCGTCCCCCTCCCGCTCCTCGAAGCTCCACACCGGCCGGCCGGGGTCGCGGACAAAGGTGCCGGCTCCCACCCGGGCCTCTACCAGGCCGCGGCGCTCGGCCTCGGCGTAGGCGCGGGTCACCGTGCCCACGGTGACGCCCAGTTGATCGGCCAGGGCCCGGTGGGTGGGCAGTTTGTCCCCCGGGGCCAACGCTCCCTGCTCAATGCGCGCGGCGAGGGCGCTGGCCAGCTGCTGGTAGAGGGGGGTGTCGCCGCGATTCAATGGGATTTCTGTAAATGTCATGGTGACAATAAACCTTTTGCGGGGGTATTGAATCCCTGCTAGCGTGTGCTTTCGCTGAAAGTGCGTCAGTTTATCGAATTTCTCGGTAAATGTAAGGATACAATTTAAGGCAAGCACACCATGCTCATCAACCTCTCACTGCTTTTTTCCCTCGCCGTTTTTGCCGCGGCCATGACCGGCACGCCGGGGCCCAACAACATCATGCTCACTGCCTCCGGGGCCAATTTCGGCTTCGCGCGCACCGTGCCGCACGTGCTCGGGGTGTCGACGGGTGTCGCCAGCCTGATCGCCACCGTGGCCGCGGGCCTGGGGGTATTGTTCGAGGCCTTCCCCCTGTTGCAGCAGGGCCTGCGCCTGCTCGCCTGCGCCTACCTGCTCTACCTCGCCTGGCGCATCGGCAGCGCGCCGCCGCCCGCCAGGGGGGCGTTGACGGCCGGGGAAGCCGCGGCCCGGCCTGGCGCGGCCCGATCTGACGCGGCCCGGCCTGGCGCGGCCCGACCTGACGCGGCCCGGCCTGACGCGGCCCGACCGATGCGTTTCCACGAGGCCCTGCTGTTCCAGTACGTGAACCCGAAGGCCTGGGCCATGGCCATCACCGCGGTGGGCTCGTTTACCGTGGCCGGGGAGGACTACTGGCTGTCGGCGGCGCTGACCATCGCCGTGTTCGTGCTGGTCGGCCTGCCGCTGACTTCGGGTTGGGCGGCCTTCGGCGTGCTGTTGGGGCGGGCGCTGTCGTCGCCCGCGGCCTGGCGCTGGTTCAACCGCTGCATGGGGGTGCTGACCGCCTCCTGCCTGGTGTTTATCTGGTAGCAGGGTTTCGGTCCCGGAGGGCGGCGGGTGCCGCCCGGCCCGCGATCGGGGCGCCCTGTCGCATGCCGGCGGTCCTGTAAGCCGCCCTGGCGTACACTGTGTCACCGAAAGCGGCCTGCCCGCTATAATGTGGCCGACCGGATAGACCCCAGGGGGAAACATGACGACAACACGCTTTATCGCGGCGCTCCTGTCCATCGCTTGCGGCGCTTGCGCCGCGCTGTCGGTGCGGGCGGCGGACGACATGGTGGAGAAGCTGGCGGCCCTGCGCTTCGACCAGCTGGGCCACCCGCAGATCAAGAGCGATTCGATCGAGCCGGTGCTGGCCGGGCCGGAGCGCCCCCACCGCCTGCTGATCCTGCCGGTGCAGTTCAGCGACAAGGGCTACGACCGCTTCGGCGGCGACCCGCGGCAGGACGCGAAAAACCGCGACTATTTCCAGGACCTGCTATTCGCCGGCGGCGTCGCGGCCCCCCGGGAGGGCACGCTGTCGCATTACTACTGGCACCAGTCCCGCGGTCGCTACAACGTCACCGGCGACATCGTGCCGGTGGTGCACCTGGACAAGCCCCTGCATCACTACGGCCGGCCGGTGCAGAATTCCGACGGCAGCTGGCGCAATGACGAGCGCGCCACCGCACTGGTGGTCGACGCCCTGCGGGCGGCCTACCGCGCCGCCCCCGATTTTCCCTGGAGCGACTACGACCTGTGGGACCCCACTGACTTCGATGGCGATGGCAACCGCGACGAACCCGACGGTTACCTCGACCACTTCATCATGATCGTGGCCGGCAAGGGTCAGGCCTCGTGCCAGGGCCTGTACAAGCTGGACGAGAAACTCAGTGTGACCGCCGAGGCGGATGCCTTCGACGGCCTGGGCGCCGCCGAGCAGGACTGCGCCGACCGCATCTGGCCGCACCGTTTTACCCTCAGCCAGAACCTCGGCAAGGGGCCCGCGGTGGACGGCGCGGTGAACCCCCGGGGCGGGGTGGACATCGGCAATGGCCTGTGGGTACTGGATTACAACATGCAATCCGAGTACACCGAGGTCTCCACCTTCATCCACGAGTTCGGCCACTCCCTGGGCCTGCCGGATATCTACGCCCGCCAGACCAACAACTCGACCGCCAGCTGGGAGGCGATGTCCGCGACGACGTCCCCGGAACCCCAGGAACTCAGCACCTGGTCGCGGATGGTGCTGGGCTGGCTCCAGCCCTGCGTGATTCGCCCCGCCGATGACGGTGGCGAGGGCGATTTCTACCTCAAGACCATGAACGACTGGGCTGGCCGCGCCGGCGCCGCCGCCGACACCGCGCTGTGCGACGCCGCGATGGTAATCCTGCCGCCCAAGTACCGCGATATCGAACTGGGGCCGCTGGGCGCGGACAACGGCCGGCAGGCGGCCTACAGCGGCCAGGGGAACGACATGCACCGCTCCCTGGCGCGGCGTTTCGACCTTCGCGATATGTCGGCGGACACCCCGCTGCACCTGGGCCTGGACGCCTGGTTCGAGATCGAGGCCGAGTGGGACTACCTCTACGTGGAGGCCGCGGCGCCCGGCGAGGAGTTCCGGCGCCTGCTGCCGATGGACAAGTCGGCGGCGGGCGACACGGACAGCGTCATGCCCGCGACCAAGGGCCACGAGGGCCCCGGCTCCCTGCCGGGCTTCACCGGCCGCAGCGGCGACGCCGATGGCGATGGCAAGGTGGAGTCGGCCCCGGGCTGCGACCCCGCGGTGGAGCGGGTGATGGCGGAAGACCGCATCGGCCGCACCGAGGCGGATCCCTGCGCTGCGGCCCAGTGGGTGCGCGCCACTTTCGATCTGGCCCCCTGGCGAGGCCGGGAGGTGGTGGTGCGCTTCACCTACTTCACCGACATGGCGGCGGTGGAAAACGGCGCGCTGATCGACAATGTTACCCTGCCGGCGCTGGACTTCGTCGAGGACTTCGAGGGCGATGCCATCAGCGGCTGGGACAACCGCGGTTTCACCCTGTCCGGCGGCAGCCATCACCTGGCGGTGCCCCACTACTATCTGCTGGAATACCGCGACCCCTACGCCGAGTTCGCCGCGGTGCGCAACTATGACAGTTCCCTGGCCAAACCCGGCTTCAGCTTCTACCCGGATTCCAACGGTGATATGGCGGCCTTCAACGTCAACTACCGTCCGGGGGTATTGATGTGGTACTACAACGGGGAGTACCTGTGGAGCCAGAACGAACCCGCCGAGTCGGGTCCGGGCAACGGTTTCCTGTTGGTGGTGGACGCCAACCCCCAGGAGTTTCCCCTGGCGGCGATGCCGGAGCAATACTTCCAGCGCCGGGACGGCTGGACCTGGTGGCAGTTCGACGATGCCGCCCAGCCCCTGCTCAAGCGAGGCTATATCGATTCCATGTGCTTCCAGCGCCGCCCCGACTACTACGCCGGCGACGTGCCCGCGGTGGACCGCGAAAACTGCCTGGACCACCTGGAGGATGGCCTGCCGCCCATGGAGCAATTGTCCTGGGACGGGCGCCCGCTGATTTACGGCTACACCCTGGTCAACGAGTTGCTGCCGGGGCCGGAACGGCGCGAGCGCAAGGCCGCCTCGACCCTGTTCGACCTGCGTATTCGCGACGGCCAGACCCAGTACCGGCTCTACGACCGGGTGCTGCGCAACTACCACTCCGCCGACGCGCCCTTCGCCCTGGCGCCCTTCGCCGACGGCGTGGAAACCTACCGGCCGCGGGAGGGCGTCCTGGCGCGCACCGGCGCCCAGCCGTTTCCGCCGGTGAGTACATTCAGCGATGCGCGGCCCAACCGCTACCAGAACCCGCACCTGCCCTTTGGTGGCGCGTCCATTCCGGAGGCGGGCTTCAGCTACCGGTTGGTGGCGCCGGGCGACGGGGCGCCCGCCGGCGCGCGGGTGCGGGTGGAGTACCGCTGGCGCGCGCCTGAGGGCGAGGCCGCGGCGGCGCCCTGAGCGCCGCTTGGCGGGGCTGTCGAGGCCCCGTCAATTCCGTCAAGGGCCCAGGTAGTACACGCTGAACAGTTCGCCGGGGTCGCTCCAGCGCTGGTGCACGCCGAGCCCAGCCTCCCGGCACAGCGCGCTGAAGTCCCCGGGGCTGTACTTGTAGGAGTTCTCGGTGTGTATGCTGTCGCCGGCGTCGAGTTCGATCACCGGGCCTCCCAGGTTCACCTGCTGTGCTTCCTCCGCCACCAGGTGCATTTCAATGCGCCTGGCGTCGCGGTTGTAGAAGGCGTGGTGGCGGAAGCGCTCGGGGGCGAAATCCGCGCCCAGAATGTGATTCACATGATGCAGCACATTGCGGTTGAAGGCCGCGGTCACACCCTGCGCGTCGTTGTAGGCGGCGTGCAGCAGGCCCTCGTCCTTGTGCTGGTCGACGCCGACCAGGGCGCCGCCGTCGTCGCCCATCCAGGCGCGCATCTCGCCGAGAAAGGCGCGGGCATCCCCGGGCTCCAGGTTGCCGATGGTGGAGCCGGGGTAGAACACCACGCGGCGGCCCGGCGGAAGGTCGCCCGGTGGCCGCCACTGTCGGTTGAAGTCGGCGCAGATGGCCCTTACCTGCAGCCAGGGGAAGGCTTCTCCCAGGCGCCGGGCCGAGCGCCACAGGAAGTCCGCCGAGATATCCAGGGCGACGTAGGCCGCCGGCCGCATATCCTCGAGCAATAGCCGCACTTTCTCGCTGCTGCCGCTGCCCGGCTCGATCAGCACGCAACCCTCGCCGCAGGCCGCGCCCATCGCCGGGCCGTGGGCGCCGAGGATGGCCTTCTCGGTCCGCGTGGGATAGTACTCCGGCAGCGCGGTAATGCGCTCGAACAGCCGCGAGCCCGCGGCGTCATAGAGATACTTGGGGCTGATGAACCGGTGCTCCGACATCAGTCCCGCCAGCAGTTCCGCGCGGCTGTCGCCACCCCGCGGTTGCTGGTCGTGGCAAATTACATTGGCGCTGGTCGCGACCTGTTCCGCTGTCATCGGCATTCCCCGGGCCTTTGGCTAACGCTATCGCCGTTCCTGCTAAGGGTAGCAGCCCGGGCCGGCACGCGCGGCCGGTGTCTCGCGGTGCGGCCGGCGAAGTGGGGGATTAGCTGGCCGGGCGGTCGCGGGCCAGCCGCAGGCCGCTGAACTGCCAGCGGTCCCCGGGGTAGAAGAAATTGCGGTAGCTGGGGCGCAGCTGCGCCGGCTTCGACGCGCAGGAGCCGCCCCGCAGTACCCACTGGTTGCTCATGAACTTGCCGTTGTACTCGCCGATCGCGCCCGCCGGCGGCTGGAAGCCCGGGTAGGGCTCATAGGCGCTGCGCGTCCACTGCCAGCAGCTGTCGTACAGTTGTCGCAGGCCCCGGCCGGGGCCGGCGGGGCGGGGGTGAAAGCAGCCGCCGTCGAGCCCCCGTGCGTCGATGGCCAGGCCCGCCGCCGCGAACTCCCACTCCTGTTCGGTGGGCAGTCGCGCCCCCGCCCAGCGGGCGTAGGCGTCCGCCTCGTAGGCACTGATATGGCATACCGGCGCCGATGGCCGTCGGGGGATCACGCCGTGCAGGCTGTATTCGCGGGGTTGTCCCTCGCTTTCCAGCCAGTACAGTGGCGACTGCCAGCCCCGTTCCCGCACGAGGTCCCAGCCGTCGGCCAGCCACAGGTCCGGGTTGCGGTAGCCGCCGTCGTCGACAAAGTCCTGGTACTCGCCGTTGGTCACCAGGCGCGAGGCCAGGCGATAGGGCGGCAGGTAGCAGCGGTGGCGGGGGCTCTCGTTGTCGAAGGCGAAGCCCGGCCCATCGTGGCCGATTTCCACCAGGCCGCCATCAAAATCCAGCCAGGCCGGTGCTGTGGCCTCCGCGGGCTCGCCGTCGTGGGGGGGCGGTGGAAATACCGTCGGCAGCAGGGGGTTGGCGGCCATCGAGTACTTGATGTCGGTGAGGAACAGCTCCTGGTGCTGGCGCTCGTGCTCGATACCCAGCCGGCAGCGCGCGCCAATCAGCTCCCGGCTGCCGTGATCGGCCTGCGCCAGCAGGCGCAGCATCTGGGCGTCGACCTGGCGGCGGTAGTCCAGCACCTCGCGCACCGTGGGGCGCGACAGCAGGCCCCGTTGGTGGCGGGGAAAGGGCGTGCCCACGCCGTTGTAGTAGGAGTTGAACAGGGTTTCGTACAGGGGCGCGTGGGGTTGATAGCCCGCCAGGAAAGGCCGCAGCAAGAAGGTTTCAAAGAACCAGCTGGTGTGCGCCAGGTGCCATTTGGGCGGGCTGGCAAATGCCTCCCGCTGCAGGCCGTAGTCCTCGACGGCCAGGGTGTCACACAGCGTCACCGACTGTATTCGGGTCGCCTGGAAGTCCGCGACCAGCGCATCATCGGGCATTGGCTTCGCTCCGTCACCGCGCGAGTAGGCGGGGCCGGCCCCTCCGGGTGCGTGGCTTGTGAGGCGCCCCGCAGGCAGTGTACAGGTTTTCGCGGGTTGTACGCAGGCGAGCCAACTTTTACCCGGATTGCCTGGAACTCGCCGCCAGCGGGTGGGTCTATTTCCCGATTGCGCCGTATTTGCCGCGATGGGATACTTGTTCGATGCCCCAGTTGTTTTCGTTCTGCCTGCTGATCGCCACCCTGTGCTGGGGCGGTGTTACCGTGGCGGCGGACGAGGGCCTGTCGCCGCTGGCGGGGAGTGGTTCCACTGTACTCGCCGGCGATACCACGGGCTGTGAGCCGGAGCCCGATCGGGACAATCCTTGCTGTCCGTCGCTATTCCCCGCGGCTGTTCTCCCCGCCTGCAGTAGCGCCGCCTGGCGCGGCCTGCCGGCGAGCGCCCATGCCGCGAGCGCGGTACTCGCCCACGGTATCCGGGCGCCTCCCCAACGACCTGTCACCGCCTAACAGAGCCGGCCACCCGCGCCGGAACCACATTATTGCAAGGCAGTGACCCCGGCGGCAGCTGAATGACCGCGGGGCGTTGCCGAGGTGAGGTCTATGAAAACACTGGATTTGAAACCCATCGACGCCGCGGACCACCTGGTCCACCCCGAGGAATTTTCAGACATCGGCTGGAGTTCCCCCGCCCTGGAAGTCTTTACCGATTTTCGCTACCACCAGCCGCAGGTTGTCGATTACGGCATGCCGGCCATGGAGGCGGAATCCCTGATGCGCAAGGCGCATGTCAAGCTGATGCTGGTGGTGGACCGGCTGGGCGAGTTTGTTGGCACCATCAGCGCCCTGGACCTGAGCGAGCGGCAGATCGTGCTGCACACCGCCCGCGGCAGGGTGCAGCGCCAGGAGGTGCGGGTTTGTGATTTGATGCGCGATCGCGAAACCATCCTGGGCCTGGAGTTCGACAGGCTGGCGACGGCGTCCATCCGCGACGTGGTGGAGACGCTCAAGCAAAACGGCGAGCAGCACTGCCTGGTGGTGGATTCGGCGAGTCACCACATCCGCGGGTTGATCTCCTCCAGCGATATCGCGCGGCGGATGCACATTCCCATCGAGATTTCGCGCCCGAACACCTTCATGGATATCTTCCAGGCGATTCGGCACTGAAGCACCGGCGCGGCGTCGGCGCCGCGCCAGGTCCTGGCGGGCGCCGGCGGGTAGCCGCCCGCCCGCCGGGCGCTGTCATGGTGTTCAGCTTGCCCTGAGCTGGTTCAGGAAGTACATGTGCTTCTCGTACTGGTCGATGACATCGGCCAGTATCTGGTCCTGGTTCCACTGCATGATGTCGTAATCCTGCCCGCCCTCCTGCAGGAAGACCTCGGCGCGGTAGTAGCGCAGTTTCTCGCCGCGGTCGGAGCGGGTGTCGCGCATGATAAAGGCCGGGGCGTGCTGGGGAATCGGGCGCACCGAATAGACGAAGTCGCGCTCGCGATGGTGGCTGACCTCCAGCCAGGCGCGGCCGTCGTCGCCGGTCTTGACCTCCGCCACCATGCCTTCCTCGCCCATCACATCGGCAAATTTGTTGAGCGCTTCGACGACATCCTTCTGGATGAAATCGACCACCACCTGCTTTTGCGGGTGGTTGATGACGCGGCGCAGGCGCTGTTGCCAGGGTATGGGGTTCTGGCCGACCAGCGGCGTGGTGGTGGCCTGGCGCAGGGAGTGGCGCTTGACCAGTTCCAGGCGCAGGGCCTTGAGCAGGCCCCAGCACATGACCAGCATGATCACGGCAAAGGGCAGGGCGCTGGTGATGGTGGCGGTTTGCAAGCCCTGCAGTCCGCCAGCCACCAGCAGGGCGGCGGCGATGAAGCCCTCGGTCACCGCCCAGAAGATGCGCTGCCAGACCGGGGCCTCTTCCTCGCCGCCGGAGGTCAGCATGTCCACCACCAGCGAACCCGAATCCGAGGAGGTGACGAAGAAGGTGACCACCAGCAGGGTGGCGATGCCCGAGGCGAATTCGGACAGCGGGAAGTGTTCGAAGAATTTGAACAGGGCGACCGAGGTGTCGGCGGCGACGTCCCGGGCCAGCTCGGTGGCGCCCTGGTTGAGAATGAGCCACAGGGCGCTGTCGCCAAAAAAAGTCATCCACATGAAGGTAAAGCCGCTGGGCACCAGCAGCACGCCCACCACGAATTCGCGGATGGTGCGGCCGCGGGATACGCGGGCGATGAACATGCCCACGAACGGCGACCAGGCGATCCACCAGCCCCAGTAGAACAGGGTCCAGCCGCCGATCCAGTCGGTGGGACGGTAGGCGTAGAGGTTGAAGGTGGTCTCCACGATTTCCGAAAGGTAGTGCCCGATGTTCTGGATGTAGGTCTGTAGCAGGAAGACCGTCGGCCCCAGGAGCAGTACGAACAGCAGCAACGCCCCGGCCAGCACCATGTTGAGCTCGGAAATCCGCCGGATGCCGCCGTCGAGCCCCAGCACCACCGACGTCGTCGCCAGCGCCGTGATGCCGGCAATGAGGCCCACCTGGACCCAGGGTCCCACCGGCAGCCCGAACAGGTAGTTGAGCCCCGAGTTCACCTGGATGACCCCGAATCCCAGGGAGGTGGCCACGCCAAACAGCGTGCCGAGCACCGCGAACACGTCGACGGTGTGGCCGATCGGACCGTGGATACGCTCGCCGATGATCGGGTACAGGGCCGAGCGGATGGTGAGCGGCAGGCCCTGGCGGAAGGAGAAGTAGGCCAGCGACAGCGCCACCACCGCGTAGATCGCCCAGGCGTGGATGCCCCAGTGGAAGTAGGTGATGCGCATGGCCTCGCGCGCCGCCTCCACGGTGCCGCCGTCCCCGTGGGGCGGGGTCATGGTGTGCATCACCGGTTCGGCGACGCCGAAAAACATCAGGCCGATCCCCATGCCGGCGGAAAACAGCATGGCGAACCAGGAGGTGTAGCTGTAGTCCGGCTCGCTGTGGTCCGGCCCGAGTTTGATATTGCCGTACTCGGAAAAGGCGAGGAACACCACGAACATCAGGAACAGCGCCACCGCCAGGATGTAAAACCAGCCGGCCTCCTCGATCACCCAGGTCTGCAGGTGGGTAAAAATCCGCTCCGCGGCCTCCGGGGCGATCATGGCGCCGGAGACGAAGACCAGCGTGAGCAGGGCGGAACTGAAAAAAACCGGCGGGTTGATCTTGACGGGGAGGCGTTTCATTCGCGGTCCTTGTCCTGTCGCCGGCCGGAGGGTGTTCGTCCGGGCGGGCAACGTGAGCGGGAGAGCGGCGCAAGGGTACCATCGATCGATGGCGGGTTTCACATCGGCCGCCGGGCGAACGCGGGTGGGCCGCGGCATCGCTACCGCGTCCCTGGCCCCGGTCCAGAATATTCAACCGGCAATATCCCTTGCTCGGCCACCAGTGGCGCCGGGGTGCGGGCATTGCCCGCACCTGGCCTGTTTGCGCCCCGCTTGTGGTACTATCCCGGCGGGTTTCGTCCCCGGCGGAGTACTCGCTGACCGGGGCAAGGTGGTACGGGTAGCAGGGAGTTGCGATGAAATTGACGACCGGGTTGGCCCCTCTGGTTGCCATTATGCTGTTGGCTGGCTGTAGTGTGACACCCCAGCGCGAGGCGGTAGTCGACGCGCCCATAGCCAGTTGCCCGCCGGCACCGGCAGTGGAATGCCCGGTCTGCGAGGCCCGGGCCTGCCCCGGGGCGCCGGTGGTCGAGCGCGTGGTGGAAAAACGTGTGGAAGTCCCCACCCGGGTGCCCGCCACCGCCGGCGAACTGGGCCTCACGGTGATCGGCGCGGTGGAGTGGGCGACGCTGGAGCCCCCGGGCTTGCGTCTGGAAGCGCGCATCGACACCGGTACCGAGACCACCTCCATTCACGCCGAGAACGTGCGCCAGCTGGAGAAGGACGGCAAGCGCTACGTGCAGTTCGAGCTGCTTGATCCGGCGTCGGGGGAGATACACCCGGTGGACGCGGAGCTGGTGCGCCGGATCAACGTGAAAAAGGGGGAGAGCCTGATCGAGCGCCGCTACGTGGTGCGCCTGTGGGTCGCGGTGGGGGAGGAGCGCTCGCTGATCGAGGTCAGCCTGTCGAACCGGCCGGATTTCGAGTACCCCCTGATCATCGGCCGCAATTTCCTGACTGATGTCGCCATCGTCGACGTCAGCCAACGCCATCTGCTGGATTGATCATGGTTGCCTCGCGTATACAGATTGGCCTGGTGGCCGCGGTACTGATCCTGTTCGGCCTGGGGCTGACCCTGTACAAGACCGCGCGCCTGGGTTTGCCTCTGCTGCCGGGTGAATCCCGCGAAGTGTGGACCATTGAGTCCAAGGTCAGCTTCAAGCCGGCGGCGGGCCCGGTGGACGTCGCCCTGCAACTGCCCCAGGCCCTGGGCGGCTGGGTGCTGCTGGACGAGCACTTCGCGTCCTCGGGCTTTGGCTTCACCGTCGAGGACAGCGGCGGCCGCCCCCGGGCCAACTGGACCCGCCAGACCCTCGACCACCCGACCACGCTCTACTACAAAATCCAGGCCTACCGCGCCAATCGCGACGGCCTGCCCGGGTTTCCGGTGGCGGTGGCCGACAAGCCGCGCCTGGAGGCGGACCAGCTCACCGCGATGGAGCGCCTGGTGGAGGTGCTGCAGGAAACCTCCACCGGCCCCGGGAGCATGGCCCGGCTGATGATCCAGCACCTCAACCGCGAGGAGGCGGGTCCCGACGCGGCCTTCCTGCTGGACAGTTACGGCGGTTCCCGGGAATCGCTGATGCTCGACGTGCTGGCCTTTGCCGACATCCCGGCCCACCGGGTCCAGGGTATCCGGCTGCAGGACGGCCGGCGCCGGCAGACCCTGAGCGTGCTGATCGAGATTCACGACGGCAGCGACTGGCAGCTGCTCGACCCGGACACCGGCGAGGTGGGGCTGCCCGACGATTTCTTTGTCTGGCAGCGCGGCCCGGGGACCATTCTGCGCGTGGTGGGCGGGCGCGATTCCAGCCTGGAATTCGCCCTGGTCAACAACAGCCTGCCGGCCAAGACGGTGGTGACCATGGAGCAGCAGAGCGACCAGTTCGCGCTGCTGGATTTCTCCATCTACGCCCTGCCGGTGGAACAGCAGGGCATCTTCAAGGGCCTGTTGCTGGTGCCGGTGGCGACCTTCGTGGTGGTGATCCTGCGTATCCTGGTCGGGCTCAAGACCTCGGGCACCTTCATGCCGGTGCTGATCGCCATCGCCTTTATCCAGACCACGCTGTGGGTGGGGCTGGCGATCTTCCTGTCGCTGGTCGGCGTGGGCCTGTGGATCCGCTCCTGGCTGTCGCACCTCAATTTGCTGCTGGTGGCCCGGGTGTCGGCGGTGGTGATCGTGGTGATCCTGCTGATGGCCGTCCTGGCGGTGGTCAGCTACAAGCTGGGGCTCGACCAGGCGCTCACGGTCACCTTCTTCCCGGCGATCATCCTGTCCTGGACGGTGGAGCGGATGTCCATCCTCTGGGAGGAGGAGGGCGGACACGAGGTGCTGATCCAGGGGACCGGCAGCTTGATCGTGGCCGTGCTGGCCTACCTGGTGATGTCCATTCCGGTGGTGGAACACCTCACCTTCAACTTCCCCGAATTGTTGCTCAGCCTGCTCGGCGTGGTGCTGTTGTTCGGCAAGTACACCGGTTACCGGCTGTCCGAGTTGTACCGTTTCCGCGAGATGGTGAAACAGCAGTGATCCAGCTGATCTCGCCGCGCAAACTGCGCAAGCTGGGCATCCTGGGCATGAACCGGCGCAACGTCGGCTACATCGGTCGCTACAATCCCCGCGGTTACTACCGCCTGGTGGACAACAAGCTCCACACCAAGACCGCCGCCCTGGAGCGCGGCATTCCCACGCCGGAAATGTACGGGGTGATCGAATACCAGTTCCAGGTGGCGCCGATGGTGGAGGCCCTGTTCGAGCGCGACAGCTTTGTCATCAAGCCGGTGCAGGGCAGTGGCGGCAAGGGCATCCTGGTAATCACCGGCCGCGATGGCGACCACTTCGTGAAATCCTCCGGCGCGGTGGTCGATGCCGACGCCCTGCGCCGTCACGCCTCCAATATCCTCGCCGGGCTGCACAGCCTGGGGGGGCGCAACGACCAGGCGATGATCGAGGCCCTGCTCGACTTCGATCCGATGATGGCCCGCTACAGCCACGAGGGCGTGCCCGACATCCGGGTGATCGTCTACCGCGGGGTGCCGGTGATGGCCATGATCCGCTGCGCCACCCACGCCTCCGACGGCAAGGCCAACCTGCACCAGGGCGCGGTGGGCGTGGGGATCGATATCGGCAGCGGGCGCCCGGTGGCGGCGGTGCAACAGGGCCGCCTGGTGACCCACCACCCGGATACCGGGGCCAGCTTCGACGACCTGCAGTTGCCCTACTGGCAGCAGATCCTGGAACTGGCGGCGGGCTGCGCCGAGATGTGCGGCCTGGGCTACCTGGGGGCGGATATTGTCCTGGACCGCCAGCAGGGCCCGATGCTGCTGGAGCTCAACGCGCGGCCGGGGCTGTCCATCCAGGTGGCCAATCAGGAGGGGCTAATCGGCCGCCTGAAGATCGCCGACGAGATCGCCGACGAGTTCGATACCGACGCCGAACGCATCGCCCGGGCGCGGGAGCGTTTCAGCGTGGGCCGCATGGTGCCGCTGGCGGAACAGGCCGCCGCGCTGTAACGCCGCGGTGGCTACGCGGCACTATCCTCTTTGGGATGACAGGTTGCCGCCGTCCACCACCAATTCAGTGGCGGTGATGTAGCTGGCGTCGTCGGACAGCAGGAAGCGCACCGCGGTGGCGATTTCCCGGGGTTGCCCCAGGCGCCCCAATAGGATGTGGCGCTCGAAGGCCTCCTTTTGCCCCGGCGCGTGCTCCAGGCCCTGTAGCAGCATGGGGGTGGCAATCTGGCCCGGCGAGACCGCGTTGATGCGGATGCCGCTGTCCGCCAGCTCATCCGCCAGCGCGCGATTGACCGCCAGCATGCCGCCTTTGGAGGCGCTGTAGGAGGGGTTCATGCGGTTGCCCAGGGTGGCGTTTATCGAGGCGATGCCCACCACCGCGGCGCCGGGGCTGGCCTTGAGGTCGTCGAGCATGGCCTGGAGGATGAAAACCTGCGCCCGCAGGTTGATGTCCAGCACCTGTTGCCAGGTCTGTGGGCTCAGCTGCTCCAGGGTCGAGACGCCGCTGACCCCCGCGCTGTGCACCAGTCCGCCCAGGGTGCCCAGGGCCTCGCGACTGGCGTTGACGCCGGCGGCGATAGCCTCGAGGTCGGCCACATCCACGCCCAGCCCCACGCAGCGGATGCCGTGTTGTTGTTGCAGCCCGGCCGCCAGGCTGTCGGCGCTGGCCGGGTCGAGGTCCCACAGGGCGAGTGGGCGGCCGGCCTCCGCCAGTACCTCGGCGCAGGCCCGGCCGATACCGGAGCAGGCGCC
The DNA here is from genome assembly GCF_017255185.1 of Parahaliea mediterranea. GTDB lineage: Bacteria > Pseudomonadota > Gammaproteobacteria > Pseudomonadales > Halieaceae > JAFKCZ01. The sequence continues at coordinate 177,537 of NZ_JAFKCZ010000006.1, read as the reverse complement.
GGTGATGATCACGGGGGTTGAGGGGCTGTAAGTCAGTTTGGCCAAGGTCTTGTCTCCGCTATTGATGCTCAATTCGGGGGTCGTAGGGGCGACCCGTACAGCAGGCATTCTACCGGCGCGCAGGTAGAAGACAACGTCGAGGCGCACTATTGTCGCCGCGGTTTAGCAAACTAGTTGCGTGCGGGTGGTCCAACTCTGGCGGAGACTGGGCTATAGTGTGGGCGGTTTGTAACCGGGGTAGCGGGGTCACGCGGCAGGTCATGGGTTTAGCGCGCAAACGGCGGGACGGGGAGCAGGCCGGCGCGCGGCCTCCGCTGCACATCCTCACCTACAATGTGCACAAGGGCTACTGCACCGGCAACCGGCGCTTTATGCTGGACGCGATGCGCGAGCGTATCGCCCAGACCGGGGCGGACATTGTCTTCCTGCAGGAAATCCACGGCTACGCCGAGAAGAGCGCGCGCAAGCGGCGCCGGGCTTCCTACCCCGAGCAGCCCCATTTCGAATACCTGGCCGACCAGGCCTGGCCCCACTACGCCTACGGCTGCAACGCCATTTACCGCAAGGGCGACCACGGCAACGCCATCCTCAGCATGCACCCCTTCACCCGCTGGGAAAACATCGACATCGCCCTGTTTCCCCGCTCCAGCCGCAGCATCCTGCACGGGGTGATCGATATTCCCGGGTACGAGGCGCCGCTGCACACCCTCTGCGTGCACCTGGGGCTGCTGGAACGGGAGCGCCGGGCGCAGATGCGTACCCTGGTCGAGCGCATCGAGGAGCATGTGCCCCGGGACGAGCCGATGATCATCGCCGGGGACTTCAACGACTGGCGGATGCAGGCCGAGCGCCATCTCAAGGCCGAGCTGGGCCTGACGGAGCTGTTCGTGCAATTGACCGGCCGCCACGCCCGCACCTTTCCGGTGTGGGCGCCGGTGTTTCCCGTGGACCGCATTTACTATCGCGGCCTCGAACCGGTGTCCTGCCAGTGCCTGGGCGACGGACACTGGCGGGAATTGTCGGACCACGCGGCGCTGTTCGGCGTATTGCGCTAGCCGCTGTCGTTTTGGTCCGGCATTGAAACCCTGCCGGATTCGCGTATGATGCCCAGCCTTCGCACTCGCTGACAGTGCTCTTCCGTCAGCACCCCTTTTCCTGTCAGAGATACCCAATGATGAATTTTAAAGATCTCGGCTTGTCCGAGAGCCTGTTGCGTGCCGTGACCGAGCAGGGCTACGACACGCCCTCGCCGGTGCAGGCGCAGGCCATACCCCCGGTGCTTGCCGGCCGCGATGTCATGGCCGCCGCCCAGACCGGCACCGGCAAGACCGCCGCCTTTACCCTGCCGCTGCTGCACCGCCTCGCCGCCGGTCCTGCGCCGGCGGGCCGCCACTGCCGGGCCCTGGTGCTGACCCCGACCCGGGAGCTCGCGGCCCAGGTGCACGACAATGTGGAGGCCTACAGCCGCTATCTTCAGACCCGTTCCGCCTGCGTGTTCGGCGGGGTCAAGATCAATCCGCAGATCGCCCGCCTGGCGCGCGGCGTGGATGTCCTGGTCGCCACCCCCGGTCGCCTGCTGGACCTGCACGGCCAGGGCGCGGTGGATTTCTCCGCGCTGGAGGTGCTGGTGCTGGACGAGGCCGACCGCATGCTGGACATGGGCTTTATCCACGACATCCGCCGCATCGTGAAATTGCTGCCCGAGGCGCGCCAGACGCTGATGTTCTCCGCCACCTTTTCCGGCGAGATCAGCACGCTGGCGCGGGGTTACCTGGTGGACCCGGTGAAGGTCTCGGTGACACCGCCCAACGCCACCGCCGACACCGTCAAGCAGTGGGTCTATCCGGTGGACAAGCAGCGCAAGACGGCCCTGTTGAGCCACCTGGTGCGCGACAATGACTGGCACCAGGTGCTGGTGTTCACGCGCACCAAGCACGGCGCCAACCGCCTCAGCCAGCAATTGGAAAAAGCGGGCATTCCCTCCGCGGCCATCCACGGCAACAAGAGCCAGAACGCGCGGACCCGCGCCCTGGGCGATTTCAAGCAGGGCCGGATCCAGGCCCTGGTGGCCACCGACATCGCCGCCCGCGGGCTGGATATCGAACAGTTGCCCCAGGTGGTGAACTTCGACCTGCCCAACGTCGCCGAGGACTACGTGCACCGCATCGGCCGCACCGGTCGCGCCGGCGCCGCCGGCCGGGCCTACTCCCTGGTCAGCGCCGACGAGGCCGACTACCTGCGCGGCATCGAGAAACTGATTCGCCAGACCCTGCCCCGGGAAGCGGTGGAGGGCTTCGAGCCCGAGCACCGGGTGCCCGAGGGCCGGGCCCCGGCCGCCGCCCGACCGCAGTCCCGCGGCCGGGACGAGCGCGCCGCGGCGCCGGGCGCGCGCCGCCGCCGCGGCGGGCGTGGCCGACGCTCCGGCGGCGCCTCCGATAACCGTCGCCGAGGGTAGGGGCGCGGGACACGGCGGCCGGTCGGCCGCCGTGTCAATTCTGTAACATTTTTCTTGCATTATCCCGAGCGGATGATGAACCCCCACCGACAGTTGCCGCCGGAGTGAAGTCGTGAACTTCGCCTGGCGCCGGACCCCGGCAGCCGTGAGCGACACGGCTCCGGCGGATGTTTTGCTGTTGCACCACGCGCCCCTGCGGCGCGTCGATCCGCGCTATCTGTCCTGGTCCATCGATATTTCGGTGTTCGCTGGCGGCCTGTGGTGGGAGGGCGCGACCCGCGCCCGCCGCGGCGTGGGCACGCTGCCGGTGCCGCCCCTGTCCCTGGACAGTAAAAAGCTGGACCGGCTGGTGGCCTCGCTGGGGCCGGCCTATTTGCGCATCGGCGGTTCCGAGGCGGACAAAATCCACTATTTCGAGGCGCCGCCCGGGGAAAAGCAGGCGCTGGTGCTAAAACGGGAACAGTGGGACAGCCTGCAGGCCTTTATCGCGCGTCACGACCTGGGGCTGATCTTTACCTGCAAGTACGGCCTGTTCCGCCGCAGCGAGCACGGCAGCTGGGAGGGCGGCGAGCTGGAGCGCCTGCTGCGGTACAGCGTGGAGCGGGGCCAGCGGATCGACGTCTTCGAGCTGGGCAACGAACTCAATGCCTACTGGGCCTTTCACGGCCTGCGCTCCCAGCCGCGGGCGCGGCGCCTGGCGGCGGACTACGACACTTTTACCCGCCTGGTGCGCCGCTATTTCCCGCAGGCCCGCATCTCGGGGCCGGGCAGCGCCTTCTGGCCGCGGCTGGGGGAGACCGTGCGACCGTTCTCACGCATTACCCCGCGCTTCCTCGCCAGCCTCGAAAACGGCCTGGACATCGTCGACTGGCACTACTACCCCTTCCAGAGCGAGCGCAGCCCGGTGCGCACCCGCGCGGCCCGGGAGCGGCACATGCTGGACCCCAGGTCTTTCGAGGATTTCGCCCGTTACAGCCGGCAGCTGGCCCGCCTGCGCGACCGGTTCCAGCCGCGGGCGGAGCTGTGGACCGGGGAGACCGGCTCCGCCCAGTGCGGCGGCCAGCCCTTCCTGTCCGATCGCTGGGCCTCCAGTTTCTGGTGGGCCGACCAGCTGGGCATGGGCGCCACCCTGGGACAGCGGGTGATGGTGCGCCAGGCGCTGATCGGGGGCGATTACGGGCTGATCGACCGGCTTACCCTCAAGCCCCGCCCCGACTACTGGGTGAGCTGGCTGTGGCGGCGCCTGATGGGCGAAACCGTCTACAGCGTGCGCAGCAGCGACCCGCGCCTGCGGGCCTACCTGCATGCGCACCCCACGCGGGACATGCGCACCCTGTTGCTGATCAACCTCCACGACACGCCGCTGGCGGTGAACCTCGAGGGTTTCCCGGAACCCCTGGAGCGCTACACCCTGACCGCCAAGCACCCGGGCAGCCGCAGGCTGCGCATCAACGGGGTGAAACCCTCGCTGCGCAAGGGCCGGGTCGAACTCGGGGACTTTCCGCCCCTGCCGGTGGAGCCGCGCCTGCCTCCCCGCAGTATCAGTTTTTGGTTGCTACACCCCTGAGAATTGTCGGCCGGGCGACTTATTTGCGCGCGGGCACTCTGTTAATCTCCGTAGACCGCCCGCCGCGACGACTGTCGTACCGGCCGTGGGGCGTGAACCGCTAACAAAAAAATGGAGTTTGCCATGGCACTGGATACACTACCCTCCCTGCTCAATCACTGGGCCGATACCCGACCGGACAAGGTGTGGATGCGCGCCCTGGAAGAGGAGGGGTCCACCGACTGGACCTGGTCCCGGGCCAGGGAAGAGGCCATGGCGGTAGCCACGGTGCTGGAGGAGGACTTCGGTCACGGCGAGCGCATGGTGGTCCTGTCGAAGAACTGCCCCCACTGGTTCCTGGCGGATATGGCGATCATTGCCTCCGGCAACGTCACCGTGAGCATGTTCACCACGCTGCCGGCGGATACCGCCCAGTATATCCTGGAGTTCACGGGTGCCCGGGTGATGTTCGTCGGCGAAACCGCCAACTGGGAAGCGGTGAGTGGCGTACTCCCCGCCGATATCACCCTGGTGGCGCTGCCGGGGGTGGCGCTGGATCGGCCGCACCTCAAGTGGGACGACCTGGTCGAGCGCGGCGCCGGCCGCCGTCCCGCGCACGCCGCCACGCCCGACGAGCTGGTGTCGCTGGTGTTTACCTCGGGCACCACCGGCAAGCCCAAGGGTGTGATGCAGACCCACGAGAGCAACCTGGTCCCGATCCGCCGCTTCACCGCCGCGTTTGGCTCTGAAGAGGGCAGCCGTTATTTTTCCTACCTGCCGCTGTCGCATATTGCGGAGCGCCAGATCGTCGAGTTCGCCTCCCTGGTGGTGTGCGGCGAGGTGAGTTTCAATCGCGGCCTGGACACGGTACTGCCGGACTTGCAGCGCACCCGCCCGCAGATGTTCTTCGGGCCGCCGCGTATCTGGGAGCAGTTCCAGCAGGCCATCCTGGCCAAGCTGGGCGGCCAGGAGGCCCTGGACGGGATGCTGGCCGCGGACCGCGAGGGCGCCAGGCAATTGATTCTCCAGACCATCGGTCTCGACCAGGTGAATTACTGCCTTACCGCCGCCGCGCCAACCCCGCCGCCGTTGATTCACTGGTTCGGCGAGATCGGGCTGACCTTGATGGAGGGTTTCGGCCAGACCGAGGCCATGGGCCTGATCGTCAGCAGTTTCGAGGAGCGCCGCATCGGCTCGGTGGGCAAGCCCCTGCCCGGGGTGGAGTACCGGATCTCCGAGGAGGGCGAACTGGTGGTGCGTTCGGACGGCAATACCCCCGGGTATTACAAGGACCCGGAGAAAACCGCGGAGCTGTTGCGGGACGGCTGGCTGCACACCGGCGACAAGGCCCGGGTGGACGAGGACGGTTTTATCTACATCACCGGCCGGGTGAAGGATTATTTCAAGACCATCCAGGGCAAGTTCGTGGCGCCACCCCCCATCGAGGGCAGCTTTGCCAAGAACCCGCATACCGAGCAGCAGTGCCTGTTGGGCCGCGGCTATTCCAAGACGGTCATGGTCGCGGTGCTGACCGGGGACGCCCAGGCGCTGGACAGCTCGACAGTGGAACAGTCGGTGCGTGAAACGCTGGAGAGTATCAACGACACCTTGGAGAAGCACGCCCGTATCGGCGCGGTGATCCTGTCCCGCGAGCCCTGGAGCATCGAGAGCGGGGTGCTGACGCCGACCATGAAAATTCGCCGCGACCAGGTGGAGGAGCGCTTTGGGGAGACCGCCGAGCGCCTCGCCCGCGAGGCCGCCGAGCAAAAGGCGCTGCTGGTGCACTGGTTTGACTAGCGGCGCGCGCGGCGCGTGAGAGGAGGTTTATGAATATCTGGGTGGATGCCGACGCCTGTCCCGGCGCGATCAAGCAGATCCTATTTCGCGCCGCCCAGCGTACCGGCACCGCGCTGACCCTGGTGGCCAATCACGCCATGCAGGTGCCGGCCTCGCCGCATATACGCTTCCTGCACGTGGAGCGTGGCTTCGACGTGGCGGACAACGCCATCGCCGCGCGGGTCGAGGAGGGCGACCTGGTGATCACCGGGGATATTCCGCTGGCCGCGGAGGTGGTGGCCAAGGGCTGCCGGGCGCTGGGCCCGCGGGGGGAGCTGTATACCGAACAGAACGTCCGCGCCCGGCTCAATATGCGTGACTTCATGGCCACGCTGCGCGATAGCGGGGTCGATACCGGCGGCGCGGCGCCCCTCAGCCAGGCCGACCGGCAGCTATTCGCCAGTCGCCTGGATACGCTGTTGGCCCGCGCCTGAGTCGGCGGCCGGCGGCGCGTCCTCGCCCCTTTCCTCCAGCTCCTCCTCTTCTTCCTCTTCTTCGAGGCCCTGCGGTATCAGGTCGCCGCTCTCGTCGTCCAGGCCGCGGGGGTCCAGGTCGAAGGCCGTGGGCGCGGCTTCCAGTACGGCGGCCTCGAAGGGAGTCTGCTGCGCCGCCGGCAGGCGTGCGGTGCGTACACACTGGATGCCGATGTAGAGCGCAAACAGGCCGCACAGGATCGCCGAGCCCCAGAACAGGGCCGCCGGATTGAAGGCGGTCATGGCCTGGCCCAGCAGCAGCGGGGCGACCGCCGAGCACAGGGCATTGAGCATCAACACCGAGGTGCCGATCTCCACGAACTCCTTGCTGCTGGAATTGTCCGCCGCCATCGCCAGCGAAATGGCGTACATGGGCATGACGCAGGCGCCGAAGCCGAACACCGCCGCCAGGTGCCAGGGCCGGCCCACGCTGAACGCCACTGCCGCCGACGCCAGGGCGCCGAGAACGCACAGCGCCAGCATCACCTGGCGCCGGTCCACCCGGTCCGACAACCAGCCGATGGGATACTGGAACAGGGCGCCGCCGGCGATGGCCGCGGTGATGAACAGGGTGACATCGTTGAGCGACTGGCTGTAGCGCTGGGCGAACACCGCCCCCAGGGACCAGAAGCCCCCGACCACTAGGCCGGAGACCATGGTGCCGGCGAAGGCGGGTTTGCTGCGGCGATACAGCAGGCTGAAACGGGTGCGGGTGGACTCCAGCGGCGCCGGGGCCAGCCGGCTGGTCAGGCCCACCGGCACGATGGCCAGGGCCAGGAACACGGCGGCCAGGGTGAAGGGGGTCGAGGAACTGGCCGGACCCACGTTGATCAGTCCCTGCCCGGCGGCCATCGACATCAGCACGATGAAGGTGTAGATCGCCAGCACCTGGCCGCGGGATTGCGGGGAGGCCTGGTCGTTGAGCCAGCTCTCGATCACCGTGTACAGGCCGCAGATCACCGCGCCGGTGAAAAAGCGCAGCACCAGCCACGGCGCCCAGCCGTCCAGCATCTCCAGGCCCAGCAGCGCGCAGGTCATGATCGCGGTGAGCACGGCGAAACTGCGGATGTGGCCCACCTTGGCGATAATCCGCGGAATAAACAGGGCGCCCGCCACAAAGCCCAGGAAGTAGCTCGACGCGCTCATGCCGATCTGGAACTCCGACAGCCCGTTGATCGAGCCGCGCAGGGGCAGCAGGGTGAGCTGCATGCCGTGCCCGATCAGCAGCAGCGAGGTGGAGACCAGCAGCGAGGTGACTGTGAAGAGTGCTCTCATGATAGCGGGTAAATGGGGTCGGGAAGTTCAGGTCGCAAGGGTACAGGTTTCGCGCCACGGGACAATTCCCCGCGCGCGTTAATCGTGGTACTTGTGCCGAAATCAGGCACCTGCGCGCTAGCGAACCCGGGTGCCCGCCAGGCTGTGCTTTGCCGCCCGCAGCCGGTCGGCAAACGCGGACCCCTTGCGCAGGGCCAGGGTGGTGACCAGCACGTCGATGATCACCAGCTGGGCAATGCGCGAGGTCATCGGGGTGTAGAGCTCGGTATCCTCGCCACCTTCCACCGCGAGCACCAGTTCGCAGGCCCGCGCCAGCGCGGACCCCGGGGCGGTGAGGCCGATCACGGTGGCGCCGCAGTCGCGGCCCATGCGCGCGATATCGACAATGGCCCGGGTGCGGCCGGTGTAGGAGATGCAGACCAGGCAGTCCTGCTCTGCCAGGCCGGCGGCGGCCACGCGCTGGTTGATGATGTCGCTGTGCGTCGTCACCGGGGTGTCGAAGCGCAGCAGTTTGTGCTGGGCGTCCTGGGCCACCGAGGCCGATGCGCCGAGGCCGCACAGCACAATGGCGCGAGCGTCGTGCAGGGCGTCGACGGCCTTCTCCAGGGCCTTGTAGTCGAGGTTGTTGTGGGCGCTGTCGAGACTGGCGTGGGTGGCCTCGAAGATCTTTGCCGCCACATGGCTGGCGGCGTCGCCGACCTCGATATCCCGGGTCATGCTGGGTCGCGATCGCGCCAGCTCCCCGGCCAGCCGCAGCTTGAAGTCGGGAAAGCCCTGGGCGCCCATGGCGCGGCAGAAGCGGTTCACCGTGGGCTCGCTCACTCCCACGGCCGCCGCGAGGCGGGCGATGGGCGTGTTCAATACCGCTTCCGGATTGGCCAGTACGTAATCGATCAGTTTGCGTTCCGATTTGCTGCGACGCGCTTCGGTGTTGCGCAGTTCCGCCATCAGGCTCATGGGCATGTCTCTGTCGTGGTGTGGTAAAAATGTAATAAAACAACGTTATCGTGGCAAGGCTTGCGTGGGCTTTTTCGCGCCGCGGGGCTGGCTCGAGGCGGGGCGTATTCGAGTCGACGAGTTTCTGGTCGTGCGACGATCCAGTCTCGGCCTTTTATCCGCCGTGAAGGGCGGGTCTCGGCAATGCGCCCTTGCGACATCGATAGGGATGCGCTAGAGTCAAAAATGTAATAAAACTACTTAATTGGAGTTGTGAAGATGATTGGCGAGCTGCTCGCGCCCTGTCGCGTGCTACCGGTAATTACCGCTGGTGACGAGGCCGGGACGGTACGGCTGTGCCGCGCGCTGGCGGCAGCGGGCATGCGCGCGGTGGAAATCACCCTGCGCACCCCCGCGGCCCTCGACAGCCTGCGCGCGGTCAAGGCCGAACTGCCGCAGTTGCTGGTCGCGGCGGGCACCGTGACCAACCCCCGCGAGCTCGACGCGGCGCTGGAGGCGGGGGCGGACATCCTGGTCAGTCCGGGGGCGACGGCGTCGCTGTTGCGCGCCGCCGCGGAGCGCCGGGCGCACTTCGTGCCCGGGGTCGCCACGGCCTCCGAGGTCATGCAGGGTCTGGATCACGGCATCGACACCTTCAAGTTGTTCCCCGCCGCCGCGGCGGGCGGCATTGGCCTGCTCAAGTCCCTGGCGGGCCCCTTTCCCGGTGTTCAATTCTGTCCCACCGGCGGGCTCACCGCGGACAACTTCCGCGACTACCTGGCGCTGCCCAACGTTGTATGTTGCGGCGGGTCTTGGATGGTCGCCCCGGCGCTGGTCGAGGCCGGCGACTGGGATCGTATTGCGGCCCTGGCGGCGGACGCCATGGCCGAACACAACCACAGGGAGTAAGCACCATGGCGCAACATCAACCGATCCGGGTCGGGATCATGGGTTTCGGCCAGACCGGCCGGCAGATTTACGACCTCGCCTCGCGCAGCGACGACGTGGAGGTGGTGGCGATCGCCGATATCGGCAAGGCCGACATCCTGCACTACCTGCTGTGCTCGGAAGTGAGTGATCCCGGGCGGCACAGCCTGCAGGGCAACTTCCTGGTCAACCCGCGTTTCCGCTCGCGGCTGATGCGTATCGACACGCCGGCGGAAATGCCCTGGGACATGTTCGGGGTGGACATGGTGATCGACTCCACCGGCAAGTTCCGCGATGGCGCCGCGATGCGCGACCACCTGGACAACGGCGCCCCCCGGGTGCTGTTGCGGACCCTGCCGGTGGACACCATCGACCGCATCGTGATTCCCGGCATCAATGGCGGCGAGGCCAGCGCGGCGGACCGGATGATATCCGCCGGCTCGGCCACCACCACCGCCCTATGCCTGTTGTTGCATATCCTCTCGGCGCGTTTCGGGATCGAGTGCGGCAGCATGACCACGGTGCACGCCTATACCTCGGACCAGGCGCTGCAGGACTATGCCGGCTCCGACTACCGCCGCAGCCGCTCGGCCGCCGAGAACATCATTCCCAACAGCCACGAGGCGGGTTTGTGGCTGGGGCGCGTGCTGCCCGCCCTCGACGGCAAGATCCTCACCTCCGCGCTCAATGTGCCCATCCACGAGGGTTGCCTGCTGGATTTGAACCTGGTGATGGCGGACGCCGGGGTGACGCCGGAGGCGGTAAACGACGCGGTGCGCGAGCGCGCCGCGGATTTCCCCGGGGTGGTCGGCGTGGCCGAGGACCCGATCGTGTCCTCGGACGTGATCGGCAGCGCCTATTCGCTGCTGTTCGACGCCCGCGGCACGATCAAGGCCGGCGATCACACCATCAAGTGCCTGGGCTGGTACGAGAACCTGGGCCACGCCGCGCGCCTGCTGGACGTGGTGCGCCTGTACGCCGGACTGGATAGCAAGGAGGAGGCTGCCTGATGAAAGTCGCCATCAATGGATTCGGCCGCATCGGCCGCTCGGTATTTCGCATCCTGGAGCAGGTGGAGGGGGTGGACGTGGTCGCCGTCAACGACCTGTTCGACCCCGAGGCGCTGCGCTACCTGCTCAACTACGACACGGTGATGGGCCCCTTCGGCCGCGAGCTGAAACTCGAGGGCGACCACTTCGTGACCCCCAGGAGCCGCGCCAAGCTGCTCAGCGAGCGCGACCCGGCGGCGCTGCCCTGGGCGGAGATGGGCGTGGACGTGGTGGTGGAGTCCACCGGCGTGTTCCGCAAGCGCGCGCAGCTGGAGCAGCACCTGCAGGCCGGGGCCGGACGCGTGGTGTTGACCGTGCCGGCCGCCGATCCGGTGGACTACACCGTGGTGCTGGGGGTCAACGAGGACGGCCTGCGGCCCGACCACCGTATTATTTCCAATGCCAGCTGTACCACCAACTGCCTGGCGCCGATGGCGCGCGTGCTCGATGACGCCTTCGGCATCGAGGAGGGTGTGATCAACACCGTGCACGCCTACACCAACGACCAGCGCCTGGCCGACGTGCCGCACTCCGACTGGCGGCGCAGTCGCGCCGCGGCGGAAAACATTATCCCCACCTCCACCGGCGCCGCCAAGGCGGTGGGCGAGGTGCTGCCGCAATTGCGGGGCAGGCTGCACGGTATCGCCGCGCGGGTGCCGGTGCCCGACGGTTCGGTGGTGGACCTGTTCGTCAAGCTCGTGAAGGACATCGCAGTTGAGGACGTGCACGCGGCGGTGCGCGAGGCGGCCCAATCCGAGCGCCTGCGGGGTATCCTGCAGTTCAGCGACCGGCCGATCGTGTCCTCTGATATCATCGGCAACTCGCACTCGTCGATCTACGACTCCGGTTTCACTGCCGTCACCGGGGGGCGCTATCTGCGGGTACTCAATTGGTACGACAACGAATGGGGCTATTCCAGCCGGGTGTGCGATTTGCTCTCGCGTGTGGGCGGCTGGTAGGGCCCGAAGAGGGAGAACATGGAAGAGGAACAGGCCGACTACAGCCTGCTGCGCAGCAACGTCAGCTTTCTCGGGCGCCTGCTGGGAGAGACCATCGCCGCGGCCGAGGGCGAGGACTTCCTGGAACTGATCGAACGCATCCGCGGCCTGTCCAAGACCGCCCGCCTGGCCTCCGGCGAGGACGATAGCGTGGCCCGGGAGGAACTGCTCGCGGAGCTGCGCAACCTGGACAATGAGAAGCTGGTGCCGGTGGCCCGGGCCTTCAGCCAGTTCCTCAACCTGGCCAATATCGCCGACCAGCACCACACCGTGTCGCGGCATATGGACCCGCTGTTTTCCGCTTCCCAGCACCTGGCCGACGGTCTCGCCGAGCTGCGGGCCGAGGGGGTGTCGGAGGACGACATCCGCGGCGCCATCGACCAGCTGCGGATCGAACTGGTGCTCACCGCGCATCCCACCGAGATCATGCGGCGCACGCTGATTCACAAGCATACCGAGATTGGCCGCTGCCTGTCCCAGCTCGAACTGAGCGGTCTCACCGAGCGCGAGCAGCAGCGCCTGCACGGCCGCTTGCGGGAGCTGATCGCCCAGATCTGGTACGGCGACGACTTCCGCCTGCAGCGGCCGACGCCGGTGGACGAGGCCAAGTGGGGCTTCGCGGTGGTGGAGGACTCCCTGTGGCGGGCGGTGCCGGAGTTCCTGCGCCGCCTGGACACCGCCCTGCGCGATTGCTGCGGGCACGGCCTGCCCCTGGAGGCGGCGCCGGTCACCTTTACCTCGTGGATCGGTGGCGATCGCGACGGCAACCCCAATGTCACCCACGCGGTGACCGACGAGGTGATGTGGCTCAGCCGCTGGCAGGCCACCGACCTCTACCTCAAGGATGTCGACGAGCTGGTCGAAGAGCTCTCCATGACCCGCTGCAACGAGCGCCTGCGCGAGCTATCGGGGGATGCCCACGAGCCCTACCGCGAGGTACTGCGGGGCCTGCGCGGCACCCTGCGCCGACACCTGGCGGATATCGAGGCCGTGCTCGAGGGGGAGGGGGCCCGCGCGTTGCAGCCCCTGGGCGAGGACGTGCTGTGGCAACCGCTGGAGGCCTGCTACCAGTCCATGATCGACTGCGGCATGACGACCATCGCCAATGGCGGCCTGCTCGATTTGCTGCGCCGGGTACGCTGTTTCGGGGTCAACCTGGTGCGCCACGATATTCGCCAGGACAGCGCCCGCCACACCCAGGTCTTGTCCGAGCTCACCAGCTACCTCGGCCTGGGCGACTACGCCGAGTGGGACGAGCAGGCCCGTTGCGCCTTCCTGTTGCAGGAGTTGAGCAGCCGGCGGCCGCTGATCCCGCCACGCTGGCAGCCATCGGAGGACGCAGCGGAAGTGCTGGCCACCTGCGAGGTGATCGCCCGGCAACCGCAAGGGGCGCTTGGCGCCTATGTGATCTCCATGGCGCGCCAGGCCTCGGATGTGCTGGCGGTGCACCTGCTGCTGCGCGAGACCGGCTGCCCCTTCAACATGCCGGTGGCGCCGCTGTTCGAGACCCTCGACGACCTGTCCCGCGCCAATGAGGTCATTCGCAGCCTGCTGGACAACCCCTGGTACCGCGGCCATATCGGCGGCCAGTTGATGGTGATGATCGGCTACTCCGACTCGGCCAAGGACGCCGGTGTGCTCGCCGCCTCCTGGGCCCAGTACCGCGCCCAGGAGGAGTTGCTGGCCGCCTGCGCGGAACACGATGTGGCGCTGACCCTGTTCCACGGCCGCGGCGGCACCATCGGCCGCGGCGGCGCGCCGGCCCACGCCGCGCTGCTGTCGCAGCCGCCGGGTTCGCTGAAGAACGGCCTGCGGGTTACCGAACAGGGTGAGATGATCCGCGCCAAGCTCGGCTGGACCTCCCTGGCGGTGAAAACCCTGGCCCTGTACACCACCGCGATCTGCCGCGCCAACCTGTCCACGCCGCCGGCGCCGAAACCGGAGTGGCGGGAGGTCATGGAGTCGCTGTCGGCGGACTCCTGCGAGGCCTACCGGGCGGTTATCCGCGGCGAGCCGGAATTCGTTCCCTACTTCCGCTACGCCACCCCGGAACAGGAGCTGGCGGGCCTGCCCCTGGGCTCGCGGCCGGCGCGGCGGGCGAAGGGCGGCGGCATCGAGAGCCTGCGCGCGATTCCGTGGATATTCGCCTGGTCCCAGAACCGCTTGATGCTGCCGGCCTGGCTGGGGGCGGGCAAGGCCCTGCAGTTGGCCATCGATCGCGGCCAGCAGGATCTGTTGCAGGAGATGGCCGCGTCCTGGCCTTTCTTCGCCACCCGGCTGTCGATGTTGGAGATGGTCTTCGCCAAGGCGGACGCGGGGTTGTCGGCACACTACGACGACTGCCTGGTGCCGCGGGAGCTGCGACCGATCGGCGACGAGCTGCGCGCGCAACTGGCCCACGACTGCGCCACCGTGCTGGCCCTCAACGGCGTCGCGGCGCCGCTCGAGGACTCGCCCTGGATACGCCAGTCCATTCACCTGCGCAATATCTACACCGACCCGCTCAACGTGCTGCAGGCGGAACTGCTGCAGCGCCAGCGCAAGGAGCCGGAGGCGCAGCTGGACCAGGCGGTCATGGTGACCTTCGCCGGCATCGCCGCCGGCATGCGCAATACCGGCTAGTGGACCGCCGGAACACCGCCGCTGCCCCCATGGGGGGCGGCGACTTCACTTGACCCCCGCGGGGAAGCTGCACACAATGTTTCCCCGCTATCCCCACCAGGGGACCCGATCCCGGCCGCTGTCGCCGATCCGGCAGTCAGTGGCCGCAATTACCCGACCTGCGAGGCCGACCCTATGAGGCACCTGATCCGAATCCTGATGGTAGTAACTGCGTTTTCCCTGCTCGTCCAGGGCGCGCGCGCCGACAGTTACAGCGAGGCGCTGGAATCCTTTAAAAATGCGGGGGAGAGCGGCAAGTTCTTCGACACCGCCTACGGTTACGCGCTGTTTCCCACCGTCGGCAAGGGCGGTATCGGTATCGGCGGCGCCCACGGCAAGGGGCGTGTCTACGCACAGGGCCAACACGTCGGAAACTCCACCATGACCCAGGTCACGGTGGGCTTCCAGCTGGGCGGCCAGGCTTTCAGCCAGGTGATTTTCTTTGAAGACCAGCGGGCCTTCGAGGAATTCACCAGCGGCAATTTTGAATTCAGCGCCCAGGCGACCGCGGTGGCGATCACCGCCGGGGTCTCCGCGGAGGCCAACACCGGTGGCGGTACCTCGGCGGGCGCCAGCGGCGGCCGCAACGACGCCAAGACCGCCCACGGCGGCTATCGCAAGGGCATGGCGATTTTCACCATCGCCAAGGGCGGGCTGATGTACGAGGCCACCCTGGGCGGGCAGAAGTTCAGCTACACGCCGCTCTAAAACCCGCGGCCCGCCAGTTGCGCGGGCCGTGGTAAATCCACGGGCACGTCGTCTCCCCGCGACGTGCCGTTTCATCTGGCGCCGCGCGCGGCCTGCATGAAGCTTCCGGTTCCCCGTTCGTTATAGGAGTGTATGGCGTCGCCGTGCGCGGTTTGCGCGTGCCTGGCGAAACTGCCTGGCGAATGCCGAGCCAACAACGATAGCGAAAAGGAGAACGTGTATGTCCAGAGCCTGGACTCTGAGGGGACTGATTCCCCTGGCGCTGGCGGCGGCGACTGCCGCGGCCGCGCAGCAGCCCGACGAAGCGCAGGTCAGGGAATTTATCGATGCCGCGGGGGAGCGCGCCGGAGAATTGTCGGTGCGCAATTCCCGCGCCCAGTGGGTGTTCCAGAATTTCATCACCCACGACACCCAGTTGATGTCGGTGGCGACGCGCAAGGCCCTGACCATCGAGGGCGGTGACAACGCCCGCCGGGCGCGGGAGTACATGGCCTTCCCCGGGCTGTCGGATCGCACCCTGCGCGACCTGGAGCTGATCCGGCACGAGGTGTCGGTACCCTCGCCGGCGGACGCGGACAGCACCACGGAGCTGGTGGAGATCGGCGCCGAGCTGAAAAGCCTGTACTCCACCGGCAAGTACTGCGACGACACCGGCGAGTGCGCGACCCTGCGCGACATGGAGCTGCGCCTGGCCAACAGCCGCGACCCGGATGAGCTGCTCGAGTTGTGGCGGGGCTGGCGCCAGGTGTCCCCGCCCATGCGCGACCTCTACGCCCGCCAGGTGACCCTGGCCAACCGCGGCGCCCGGGAGCTGGGCTACCGCGACCTCGGCGACTACTGGCGCAGCCGCTACGATATGAGCGGCGACGCCTTTGCCGCCGACATGGAGCGCTACTGGCAGGAGGCCAAACCCCTGTACGACGCCCTCCAATGCCATGTGCGCGACCGGCTCGAGGCCTTCTACGGCGAGGAGGTCATGCCCGGCGACGGGACCATTCCGGCGCATCTGCTCGGCAATATGTGGGCCCAGGGCTGGTCCAATATCGAGGACGTGGTGATGGGGGGCGAGTACCGCGCGCCCTACAACCTCACCCAGATTCTCGCCGAGCGCGACATGGATGCCCTGGACATGGTGGAGATGGCGGAGGGCTTCTTCACCTCCCTGGGCCTGGAGCCGCTGCCGGACACCTTCTGGGAGCGCTCCCTGTTCACCCGGCCCCAGGACCGCGAAGTGGTGTGCCACGCCAGCGCCTGGAATGTCGACGCCGTGGACGACCTGCGCATCAAGATGTGCATCCAGCGCACCGGCGAGGAAGTGCGCGTGGTGCACCATGAACTGGGGCACAACTACTACCAGCGCGCCTACAACGACCAGCCATTCTACTACCGCGGCTCCGCCAATCCGGGTTTTCACGAGGCGGTGGGCGACGCCATCGCGCTGTCGGTGACGCCGGACTACCTGGTGCGGATCGGCCTGCTGGACGAGCGTCCGGCAACCAGTGACGACAACACCATCGCCCAGCTGATGAAGCTGGCGCTGGACAAGGTGGCCTTCCTGCCCTTCGGCTACATCATGGACAAGTGGCGCTGGCAGGTGTTCGCCGGTGAGGTCGGGGCGGATCAGTACAACGACGCCTGGTGGCGCCTGCGCCGGGAGTACCAGGGCGTGTCCAGCCCCGCGCCGGGGGCGGCCGGGGACTTCGACCCCGGGGCCAAGTTCCATATTCCCGCCAATGTCTCCTACAGCCGCTACTTCCTGGCCCACCTGCTGCAGTTCCAGTTCCACCGCGAGCTCTGCGAGCAGGCCGGTTTCGACGGCCCCCTGCACGCCTGCTCGGCCTACGGCAGCGAGCGCGCCGGCGAGGCGCTGCACGCCATGCTCGGCGCCGGCAAGAGCCAGCCCTGGCAGGATACCCTGGAAGACTTCACCGGCCAACGCGATGTCGACCCCTCGGCCATGCTGGAGTACTTCGCTCCGCTCAAGGCCTGGCTGGACGAGCAGAACCGCGGCCGCCAGTGCGGCTGGCAGGGCGCTTCTTAGCCCAGCAGCGCGATAGACGCGGCGGCCACCGCCGCCGCCAGCACCATCCCGGCACCCAGCACCAGTGGGTGCCGGCCCTCCACCAGCCGCGCCAGTACCGCGCGGCGATCGACCCGCACCCCCCGCTGGGCCATGGGCACGATCCACTGCTCCAGCTGGCTCTCCGGAAAGGCCGGGGCCCAGGCCGGGCCGGCGTGGACCAGGACGTCGTCGATCATCAGGAACCAGCCGTGGTAGAGAATGCGGGCGCCGCCACCCAGGTGGTAGGTGTTGCGGTGATCCACCAGCAGCAAGCTGTCGCCGAGCACGCCGATATGTCCCGCGGGGCTGCGCAGGTACAGACCCAGGGCGCCGGCCGGGCCGGCCAGCAGCACCAGCAGCGCCGCCATGTGGTGGACGTCCACCCGGGCGATAATGGCCGCCACCAGCGCCAGGCAGGCGCAGGCCAGGTAGAGACGGGTCAGGCGGCGCAATCGCGGGTCGCGGGCCGGGGACCGGTCCAGCCAGACAATGCGATCGCCGCCCCCCTCAATGGGTTCCGCGCCGCGCAGCTGGCCGGGGTTGAAGGCGATGCCCCGCAGGTGCTGCAGGTAGGACAGCGCCGCGGCCCCGGCCGCCAGCAGGCACAGCGCGGTAACCAGCGCCTGCCATAGCAATCCCCACAGCCAACGCGCCCGTTCCCCCTCGCTGATCAGCGCCTCGAGCAGGTCGGAGCGCAGGGGAGCCTCGGCCTGGCCGTCGCCGTTGAAGCGTTGCAGGGCGGGCTGCTCCGGGTCCAGCACCAACAGCTTTTGCCCCCAGGCGAGCACTTGCTGCGGGCGGAAGCCGGCGGGCAGGGGCAGTTGCCGCAGAAAGGCCCACTGGTCGTCGAACAGGTACAGGCCGCGATCGCCGGTCTGAGGGTGGTAGAGGATGGCCCACCACTTCTCCCCGAGGTAGCCGAAATCGCCGACCCGCTCGCGCCCCAGTGCCAGCGCCGGTGGGGCCAGCAACAGGATTTCGTCCAGTTGCTGGCCCAGGGCCTCGTCCTCGTAGCGCAGTACGCTCAGCGCGGGGCCGTCGGGACTGTTGCTGTACAGCAGACCGTCGCGCGGCAACAGGCTCGGCGGGCTCGCAAAGGCGCGGTCCGCTACCGCGACCTCTTCGCCGCCGGCGCCGAGCTTGCGCAAACGGCCCGGTTCGCCGAAGGCCTGCAGCACCATGCCGGTAAAGGGATGCGCCACCTGTGCCGCCGGCGCCGCGCCGCGGGGCCCGAAGGGCGCGCAATCGGGGGGCGCCAGCGCGCAGCGCCACACGCTTTCGGCCCCTGGCGGTTCGCCGTCATCCGCGCTCTCGAGGCGGCCGACGAGCAGGTAATCGGTACTTTCCGGCAGCGCCAGTACAGCGCTGGCCGTGGACAGGCCCAGGGTGGAGAGGGGCAGTGATTCGCTGCCCACGCCGGCCCGATCGTGCAGCAACAGCGCGTCGGGGGTGAGTAGCAGCAGGCCGCCGCCGTGCAGGGCGGCGACGGCCCGCGCGCCGGTGATCGGCTCCGCTTGCGGCAACAGTACCCGGGCCGCCAGTGCCGCCACCAGGGCCAGCAGGGCGCAGGTTGTTAACAGCAGGTAGCGGCGCTTTTGCGCGCGGGCACGGCGGGGGCGTTCGCGCAGGGCCGAGGTGGCGCGGAAAGGGCTAAGTGCGTAGGGGTTGGGGGGCGGCGGCGGGACCGCCGCCCGGGCCCTGGCCTCGGCGCGGGCGCGCCGTGCCTCGGCCTTGGCCCGCGCCTTGCGCCGGGCGGCTTGCGCCTTTTCCTGGCGCCTGGCCTCCGCCCTGGCTTCCGCCTCGGCCCGGGTCCGCCGCGCGGCGTCTTCGGCGGCGCGCTGGCGCGCGGCCTCGGCTTGTCGCCGGCTTTCCTCCAGCGCCTCGCGCTCGGCGCGGACCCTTTCCCGGGCGCGTTCGGCGGCGTCGCGCTCGAGGTTGGCGCTGCTCACGGCCCATTTCTGGTCGATGTGATCGCTTTCGCGCTCGGGTACAGCGCCGGCGCGCGCGCCGCTGCCGTCGGCGTTGGGCGCGGGTTGCGCGACAGTGTCGTCGCGCACCAGTTCGGCCACCACCCCCAGCTTGCTCAACTGGTGGAAAAGGTCGGCGGCGGTCTTGCGGTCGAGGTCACTGCGCAGCACCAGGGGTTCGCCGCTGAAGCAGCGCGCGAGAAATGCCGGGTTGTCGATCCCCAGCAGCGCCGCGAAGCGCTGCTTGACCTTGTCCGGGCTGTAGCCCGGTTGAATCTTCCCCTTGAACGTGAGGTTAAACCTGTGCACCTCGCGTCAATCACCCCTGGTCGCTGGCGGGGCCCCCCGCTTCGGGTGGTCGGGCCCCGGTTGTTATCGATGTAGCGAAAATGTACGGGGTTTCAGTGTCCTTTGCCAGAGCGCGCCGGACAATTCACCGGCATTACCGCCCGTGCAGCGTCGCGAAGGCGGCGCACAGGCGTATGGTCTCCAGGGTGTTGGCCAGGTAGCGGGGGCCGGATTCCAGGCTGTCGATGATCGGGGCGAAGGTCGCCTCCACTTTCGCCGCGTCTTCCTCCGAGCAGAAATCGTCGAAATTCGAGGGCAACTGGCCCTTGCGCCAGCTGTCGACCCGTCCCAGCACCGCCTCCAGGTTATCGGCGGTCCAGGCGAACACCGCGTCGCGGGTCTCGGCGTGGGCCATCTGGCTGGAGAAGATGTCGAAGATTTCGTTGTCGCGCAATTCCGGCGACAGGATACGCCCGCGCATCGCGGCGGCGACCTCGGGGTCGGTGCTCCAGGCCATGGCGCCCAGCAGGTATTCGCGCAGCAGGGCGTTGTCGGAGGCGAGGAAGTGCCGCCACAACAGGTCGGCGAAAGGTTTGCCGTGGGCCTCGATGCCCGCCAGCAGGGCGATGTAGCGCAGGTTGGGGTCGATCGCGTCCAGGTGCAACTCGCCGTCGTCGCCGAAGCCGGTGAGGGCCGCGCCATCGGCCGCCAGCCGCGCGTGAACCTCCTCGTCCGCTGCCCCCAGGGCCAGCGTGGACATCATCAGCATGCGGAACTGGCGCTGGTCCGGACTCGGCTCCGGCAAGGCCTCCAGCTCAGCCAGCACCGGGCGGTACCAGTCGCGCATACGCGCCTGCAGGGCCTCGCGGTCCGCGCCGTCGAGGACGTGATTCTTGAGTTTGTAGAGGTCGGCCCGGGGGGCGATGGCCACGCGCCAGGAGCTGGAGCGGGTGACGGGCGCCACCGCGTCGAGGTAGTCGGCCAGTGACAGGCTGCCGTCGTTGAGGGCGGCGCTGAGGCTGTTGGCCACCGAGATCTGCTCGTTGGTATCCAGCTCGTCGAAGCGTTCCAGCAGGGCTTGCCATTGCTCCGGCGGCAGCGACCAGCGGTAGTAGCTGGCGCCGCCGGTGTTGGGCAGCACCGCGTCGGGGCAGCGCTCGCCGACCAGCGCCACTTTTTCACTGGCTTCCTTGAGCAGGAAGCACTGGCTCTGGGTTTCCCCGTCCGTCATTGCGCTGACGCAGGCGGGCACGATCCACTGCTGGGCGGTGGAACCGGCGGAGCCCGCCGGCAGATAGCGCTGCTGGCTGATGTCCAGTTGCGGGCCCTGGTCGGTACAGGACAGCGCGGTTTTGAGTACCGGCAGGCCCGGCTGCTCGATAAAGCTGCGAAAGGCGGCTTGCAGGTCCTGGCTGTCGACCTGGGGATTGGCGGCGGCGATGGCGCCAATGAAGTCGTGGGCGGTGGTATTGCCGAAGGCGAAAGCCTTCATGTAGTGGCGAATGCCATCGCGGAAGTTGTCCTGGCCGAGGAAGGCCTCGAACATGGACAGCACGCCGCCACCCTTTTGGTAGGTGATGCCGTTGAAGGCCGAGCCGATGTCCTCGTGGCGGGTGATGGGTTCGCGGATTTGCCGGGCGCTGGCCAGGCTGTCATTGGTCATCACGTTCGAGGCGCTGCTGAGCAGCGACTCGCGGTAGTGCTCGTTCGGGTACAGGCGGTCGAGGATGATATACGCATTCCAGGTGGCGAAGGATTCGTTCAGCCAGATGTCGTCCCACCACACCGGGGTGACCAGGTTGCCGAACCAGTGGTGTGCCAGTTCGTGGGCGTGGGTGACGAAAAAGCCGCGCTTCTGGCTCACCGGGGCGCTCTCGTCCAGCAGGATGAGCTGTTCGCGGTAGGTGATGGCGCCGGCGTTTTCCATCGCGCCGGCGGAGAAGTCCGGCACCGCGATAATGTCCAGCTTGGCGTAGGGGTAGGCGGTGTCGAAGTAGCGCTCCATCTCCTCGACGATGGCGGCGGTGTTGTCCAGCGCGAAATGAATCTGCTCGCCCTTGCCGCGCGTGGTGATCCCGCGCAGCGGCAGCGGCGCGTCGCGGTAGTCACCCGCCGGTATGGCGTCCCACTCCACCACGTCAAAGGGCCCCACCGCGAAGGCGATCAGGTAGGTGGGCAGGGGCTTGGTGGTGGCGTAGGTGATGGTCTTGGTGCCGTCGCCGTTGTCCGTTACCGATGTCTCGGGGGTGTTGGTGATGGCGCTGTGCCCGGCGGGTACCGTGAGCTGGATATCGAAGGGCACCTTGAACGCGGGCTCGTCGAAGGAGGGGAAGGCCAGGCGCGCGGAGGTGGCCTCAAACTGGGTGAAGGCGTAGCTCTCGCCGCCGCTTGCCACCTTGTACAGGCCCTCCAGGTTGGTGTTGAAGGGGGCGCTGTACTCGAACTCGAGAGTCGCCTCGGTGGCGCCCGCGGACTCCAGGCCGGATACCCTGGCGGTGCCGGTCGGCAGCGCCTGCTCCCAGCGCAGCTCCAGGCTTTCGCCGTCGGCCAGCAGCGCGCGGGCGGCGGTGACCTCGAGCCCGTTGCCGTGCATCCACAGGTAATCCACCTCGCCGAGCGAGACATCGATTCGAACGGTGCCCTGGAAGCGCTCCCGGCGTGGATCGATGCTCAGTTCCAGCGCGTAGTGCCGTGGCGTGACGCCCTCGGGAAGCCGCGCCGACGGCGGCTTTGCGGGGTAGGGCGCGGCATCGGCCAGCGGCGCGGCGGCGCGGCCGGGTTCGGCTTGCGACGCGGGAGACGGCTCCCGGCCGCAGGCCTGGAGCAGGGCAATACAGCAAAGCGACAGCAGCGCGCGGCTGAGTAGGCGGCTCGGCTTCATTGGGTGTTCACCTCGTGTGATGAAGGGGGGCGGCCGGCGCGCTGTCACGGGGGCAGCGCGCCGGTGATTCCATGGGGCGGGTCAGGGCGTATCGGTGGCCACGGCCTGGGCGCTTGGAGTGTGCAGGCCCTCCCAGCGCTTGGCCTTGAGGCTGATCAGGGCAATGATAATGCCGACGCCGATGCTGAACAGGCTTATTTGCAGGTAGAGGTTCGGCAGCTCCTCGACCCGGTTGGGGTCGAAGTTGCCCGCCAGCAGGCCGGAGATGATGTTGCCGATGGAGTAGGTCAGCACGAACACGCCCATCATCTGGCCGGCGAAACGCTTCGGTGAAAGTTTGCTCACCGCCGACAGCGCCACCGGGCTCAGGCACAGCTCGCCCACGGTGTGCAGGAAGTAGGTGGTGACCAGCCAGTAGGGGGCGACCTTCAGGCCCTGGGCGGCATATTGCGCGGCGAAGAACATGACGATAAAGCCGCTGGCCATGATCAACAGGCCCACCGCGCATTTCATGCCGTAGGAGGGCGAGATCATGCGCTTGCCCAGGTTGATCCACAGGGCGGCGAAAAAGGGCGAGAGGATGACGATGAACATCGGGTTGACGTTCTGGAACCAGGAGGCCGGCAGCTCGAAGGAACCGACCATGCGGTCGGTGTAGTCGCGGCCGAACAGGTTCAGGGAGGAGCCGGCCTGTTCGAAGCCGGACCAGAAACAGGCGGAGGCGATGCACACCAGCAACAGGGCCCAGAGACGTTTCTTTTCGGCGTCGGTGAGTTCGCCCAGGAAGTAGATGTAGCCGTAGTAGAGGACAAAGATCAGGGTGAAGGCGGCGGCGGTGTACTGCGCCACGGCCACGGCGTTGATGGCGATGGCGCCGCTGAGGGCCAGGCCGGTAACCAGGGCCACCACGCCCACGACCGCCGCGATCGCGATCCAGGCCCGGCGCGCGCCGGCGGGTGTCATGGGGCTCTCCGGGGCGATACTGGCGTCGCCCAGGTTGCCGATGGTGCGGCGGTACTGGATGAGGCCGATGGCCATGCCGACGGCGGCGGCGCCAAAGCCCCAGTGCCAGCCGATGTTCTCGCCGAAGTAGCCGCAGATGGTGTAGCCCAGCACCGAGCCCATGTTGATGCCCATGTAGTAGAGGGCGTAGCCGCCGTCGCGGCGCACGTCGTCCTCGGAGTAGAGCTGGCCGACGAGGGCACTGATGTTGGGCTTGAGCAGGCCGGTGCCCGAGGCCACCAGGATCAGGCCGACAAAAAATGTGCCGTCATTGGGGATGGCGAGCACGATGTGGCCGCACATGATGATCACGCCGCCCCAGAACACCGTGCGCTGGCCGCCGAGCAGGCGGTCGGCGATCCAGCCGCCGGGCAGGCCCAGGAAGTAGACCGAGCCGGTGTAGAGGCCGTAGATGGCGGTGGCCGTGGCCACCGTGAAAGCCAGCCCTTCCTGCTGCAGGCTGGCGGTCATGAACAGGACCAGCAGGGCGCGCATGCCGTAATAGCTCATGCGCTCCCACATTTCAGTGAAAAACAGGGTGGACAGGCCCTTGGGGTGTCCGAAAAAGCCGGTGTCCGTGTGCGAGGTCACGGCGCTGGCGGAGGCGGTACTCATGCGATGGCGATCCTTATACTGATTCGGGGTGGTCTGGCGACCAATGGGCCCATTATAGGGATTATTCGCCGTATGACGAAAAAATGACCGCTTCCCTCAACTTTTGGGCCGCAATTGAGGGGTTGCGCCCGCCGTGCGTCCCACCTTGATAGCCGATAAGATACCGGCGAGCCAGATCCGGCGGCAGTAGCGCCGCGATGGCGAGAACCGGGTGCCCGCCGTTTACCCGCGGCCGGCGCCCTTCCCGGCGCACCACCCCCCGCGTCATAGCGAAGACAAGCAGGATTCCATGAAAAAACTCCTTCTGGCTCCCCTGGCCGCCCTGTTGGTGGCCTGTAACGACCCCGGCACCACCGATTCAACATCCAGCGCCCCCACCGCCAAGGCACCCCTCCCGGCGGCGGTCTCGGCGGCCAGTCAGGCCGCCGAGCAGGACGGGTTCCAATACGTAATCGACCGCTTCGCCGATATCCAGGTGCTGGCCTACCAGGTGCCTGGCTTCGAGGACCTCGACCTCAAGCAGAAGGAGTTGCTCTACTATCTGTACCAGGCCGCCTACGCCGGCCGGGACATCATGTGGGACCAGAATTACCGCCACAACCTGCGCATTCGTCGCACTCTCGAGGCCGTGGTGCGCAACTACGGCGGCGACCGCGATACCGAGGCCTTCCGCCAGTTCATGGTCTATGCCAAGCAGGTGTGGTTCGCCAACGGCATCCACCACCACTACTCGACCCTGAAGTTCCAGCCCGCGTTCAGCGAGGCGGATTTCGCCGGTTTCGTGAACGCCGTGGCGGAAACCGGGGAGCTGCCCCTGCGCGAGCAGCAGGACGCCGCCGGCCTGATTGCCGAGCTCACCCCGGTGATCTTCGACCCGGCCGTGGCGCCGAAGAAAGTCAACACCGCCGCCGACGTCGACAAGGTCGCCGCCTCGGCGGTGAATTTTTACGGCGAGGGCCTCACCGAGCAGGAGGTGCGCGACTTCTACGCCGAGCAATCGAAGGACGACGGCGACGAGCCGGTGTCCCACGGCCTGAATTCCCAGCTGGTCAAGAACGGCGACGGCGAGCTCGAGGAGCGGGTGTGGAAAGTGGGCGGCATGTATTCCGCGGCCCTGGAACAGGTCGTGGTGTGGCTGGAGAAGGCGATCGGCGTGGCCGAAAACGCCAAGCAGCGCCGCGCCCTGGAGTTGTTGGTGGACTACTACAAGACCGGCGACCTCAAGACCTTCGACGACTACAGTATCGCCTGGGTGGAGGACGCCGACTCGCGCATCGACGTGGTCAATGGTTTCATCGAGGTCTACAATGACCCCATCGCCTACCGCGGTTCCTTCGAATCGGTGGTTTCCTTCCGCGATGAAATCACCTCCAAGCGCATCGCCGCCATTGGCGCCGAGGCCCAGTGGTTCGAGGACAACTCGCCGATCATGGACCAGCACAAGCGCGAGAGCGTCAAGGGCATCCTCGGCAAGGCCATCACCGTGGTGGCCGAGAGCGGCGACGCCTCACCCAGCACGCCGATTGGCATCAACCTGCCCAACGCCAACTGGATCCGCGCCAATCACGGTTCCAAGTCGGTGAACCTGTCCAATGTCGTGGCCGCCTACAACGCGGTGCCCAGCAAGGCCCTGCACGAGTTCGCCTGGGACGAGGCGGAAATCGCGCGCGGCGAGCAGTACAAGGAGGTCACCGGCGCCCTGCACACCGACATGCACGAGGTGATCGGTCACGCTTCCGGCAAGATCAACCCGGGGGTGGGCACGCCCAAGGAGACTCTCAAGCAGTATTCCTCCACGCTGGAGGAGGGGCGCGCCGACCTGGTGGCCCTGTACTACATGCTCGATCCCAAGCTGGTGGAGATGGGGGTCATGCCCAACCTGGAGGCGGGCAAGGCCGAATACGACGGTTACATCCGCAACGGCATGATGGTGCAGCTGTATCGCCTCAAGCCCGGCGAGCTGATCGAGGAGGCTCACATGCGCAACCGCGCCCTGGTGGCGCGCTGGGCCTATGAACAGGGCGAGGCCGACAAGGTGATCGAGCGCCGCGTGCGCGATGGCAAGACCTATTTCGTGATCAACGACTACCAGGCCCTGCGCGGGCTGTTCGGGGAGTTGTTGCGGGAGCTGCAGCGGATCAAGTCCGAGGGCGATTTCGAGGCCATTCAGCACCTGGTGGAGACCTACGGCACCCAGGTCGAACCCGGCCTGCACGCCGAGGTCCTGGAGCGCTTCGCCGCCCTGGACGTGGCCCCCTACAAGGGCTTCGTGAACCCCTACCTGGAGCCGGTGGTGAAGGACGGCAAGATCGTCGATGTGACCATCAGCTACCCGGCGACCTTCGAGGAGCAGATGCTGTACTACGCCGAGCACTACTCCTTCCTGCCCAGCGATAACGGCTGATCGCGCTCGCCCACCGCGCGCATCGGCGCGCGGTGGGCTTGCTATCGAGTCAAACCGCGGGGACGGGGGCTGTCACGCCCCCGGTCACCGGCCATTGCGTGGCCCGCTAGTGCGCGCCGGGTTGCTGGAGGGTTTCCATCACCTGGTCCAGCGAGAAGCTGGCCGCTTTCTGGCGCGGCGGGTATTCCTTGAAGGTCGCGAGGAATTCAGCCACGTAATCCTGGGCGGGCACCAGCAGGTAGGCCCGGTCCAGCATCCAGTCAAAGTAGGTATTGGACGTGATCAGTGCGCGCTCGTAGGGGTCGCGACGCAGGTTCACGATATAGGGCAGGCGCAGGGGCACGAAAGGCTCGATCCAGGCCTGTAGCGTGGCCTCGGCGCGCTGCTCCATGAAAATCAGCTTCCAGTCGTTGTAGCGCAGCGCCGTCAGGTCGCCATCGTCGGAAAAGTAGAAAATCTCCTTGCGCGGCGCCCGATCGCTGTCGCCGGTAAGATAGGGCAGGAAATTATAGCCGTCCAGGTGGACCTTGTAGCGACGGCCGATGGCGCGATGCCCCTTGAGCAGCTTCTGTTTGACATCGGGCTCGCCGGCGGCCGCCAGGAAGGTCGGCAGCCAGTCCATGTGGTGCATGATGTCGTTGGAGACCGAGCCGGCCTCGATATTGCCCGGCCAGCGCACCATGGCGGGCACCCGCCAGCCGCCCTCCCAGTTGGTGTTTTTCTCGCCGCGGAAGGGGGTCATCGCCGCGTCGGGCCAGGTGTTCATGTGGGGGCCGTTGTCGGTGGAATAGAACACGATGGTGTTGTCGGCAATGCCCAGTTCGTCGAGCTGGTCGAGAAACTCTCCGATGTGCCAGTCGTGTTCGATCATGCCGCAGGTGTACTCGTCGGCGCGGGGGTACTGGTCCTTGCAGCGCGCCATTTTCTGGTCGGATACGTGGGTGCGGAAGTGCATCCGCGTGCCGCTCCACCAGACGAAGAAGGGCTTGTCGTCCCTGGCGGCCTGTTCGATGAATTTCTTCGCCGCCGCCACCGTCTCGTCATCCACGGTTTCCATGCGTTTTTTGGTCAACGGGCCGGTGTCCTCGATCCTGCCGTCGGCGCTGGAGCGGATGACCCCGCGGGGGCCGTATTTTTCACGGAAGGCGGGGTCCTGGGGATAATCCGCGTTCTCGGGCTCTTCCTCCGCGTTGAGGTGGTAGAGGTTGCCGAAGAACTCGTCGAAGCCGTGATTGGTGGGCAGGTGCTCGTCGCGATCGCCCAGGTGATTCTTGCCAAACTGGCCGGTAACGTAGCCGTGGTTCTTCAGCAGGCCGGCGATGCTCGGGTCTTCCTCGCGCATGCCCAGGGCCGCGCCAGGCAGGCCGACCTTGCTCAGGCCGGTGCGGAACACCGACTGGCCCATGATGAAGGAGGAGCGGCCCGCGGTGCAGCTCTGTTCGCCGTAGTAATCGGTGAAGATCATGCCCTCGCGGGCGATGCGGTCGATGTTGGGTGTCTGGTAGCCCATCATGCCCATGGTGTAGGCGCTGATGTTGGAGCGGCCGACATCGTCGCCCCAGATCACCAGGATATTGGGCTTGTCGGCGCCCCAGCTGGCCAGCGGCGCCAGTGCCAACAACAGCAGCGCCCATACTGACTGCGCCAGGCCGGGGCTCCGAAGCCCGGACCCGGCGCGCTTGTCTCTTCCTCTGTACATGGTCTCTCCTTGAATACACAGTCGGTTTTTGGGTGCCCATGGGCCCCCATCAAACATAGACCATTCGGAGAATTTTGCCGTTTTTCGCGTGGCCGGGGGTAAGGCCTCGGCGCGTATTGTCGCCATTGATCGCGACGTCCAAGGCCGGTGGCGCCGCCTTGCCGTACCGGGTATGCGGGCTATTGGTCAAATTGCCCCCCGCCAGGTCGCCGGCGACACTCCGCGGTAGTTCTTGAACGCGCGGGAAAAGGCGCTGACGTTCCGGTAACCCAGCATGTCCGCCAGGTCGGCCAGCGCAATGCCGGAACTGCGCAGGTAGCGCTCGGCCACCTCCTGGCGTACATCCAGCAACTGCTGCCGGAAGGTGGTGCCCGCCGCGCCGAGTTCCCGTTGAATCGCGCGCGGGTGCTGGTCGAGCAGTTGGGCGACACCCTCCAGGTTGCATACGCTGGTCCCCAGGCACCTGCGGATATGCTGGCTTACCCGGGTCGGCATGTCCGCGTGTATGGAATAGTCCTCCTGGACGGAGTCCAGGTAGCCCTTGACCAGGGCGTACAGCTCCGCGTCGGCGGTTGGCAGCGGCTGCCGTAGATAGCTGTCGGGAAAGACCAGGCCGTCGAAATCGTGATCAAAGTAGATTGGCGCGTTGAAGTAGCGCTCGTAGAGTCCGCCGACGTCGGGCCTTTGGTGGGAAAAGGTGACGTATGAAAGGTGCAGCTGCCCCGCGGTAAGACTCACCATGGCATTGCGCACGAGGGTGATGGCCAGGGTGTGCAATTGCACTAGAGCCCCCTCGTAGGCAACGCGGTTGTGGCGTTTGAGAAAGGCATAGCCATCATTGCAGTGGAGTTCCCAGAGCGACTCCTGGCTGTTCATCAGGCTGTAGCGGCGGCCGTTTTCGATGGCGGAACCGAGGTCGGGGGACAGTTTGCTCAGTTGCGAGGGAGGGCCAAAGCGCAGCGGCGGTTGATGCTTGCCCACGAAAAAGCCGAACGCGGGACAATTGCAGCGCGAGGCCACGTCTTCGAGAAACGTCACCACTTTGTGAAAGGCCATTTGGCCTTTGGGCGATTTCAGCTGTTCCCGATGGATGCCGCATTTGTCCAGGGACGGGGTGAGATCCAGGCCCAGTTCAGCGGCCGCTTCGAGGCTGCCCAGCAGGATTTCCGCATTCACCAGCAGCGGGTTGTTGGCTTGATAGGGCGTTGGCATCGGGGCGGCTCAAGTGTCGTAAAATGGTATGTCGATTGTCGTTAAATGATACGTTCCGGGCAAGGGCGATTGCTAGCATGGCGGCACTAATAACGGAGACTGTCCCATGCAACATGATAAGCGCCTTTTAAAAATGCTACCCGGCCTGTTGTCACTCACCGCGGCCGCGGTCGTCCACGGCCAGGAGCAGCCTGGTGGTTCGGGTTTCGTCCTGGAGGAGCTGGTTGTCACCGCCCAGAAACGGGAGCAAAGCCTGCAGGAGGTGCCCATCGCCCTGTCCGCATTCGGCGGTGATGCCATAAAACAGCTGGGGGCCACGGATTTCACGGGCCTGACCTCGGTCACGCCGGGTTTCAGCGTGTCCGGGGCCTCGGCCGCCTTTCCCTCGCCCTATATTCGTGGCATCGGGTCCAATGTGACCAGTGTCGGCTCCGATCCCAGCGTTGGCGTCTATATCGATGGTGTCTATGCCTCCCGCAAGGGCGGCGCGCTGTCAGACCTGATGGATATTCAACGGGTGGAAGTCCTGAAGGGGCCGCAGGGTACCCTGTTTGGGCGCAATGCCATCGGCGGCGCGATCAACATCATTACCGCCAAACCGGAAAACGCGCTGGCCGGTCGCGTGGGTGTGGAAGTGGGCAGCTACAACAGCCGGGCCATCAGTGGGGTGGTCAATGTGCCCCTCGTCGACGGCACGCTCCTGTTGCGCGCATCGGGCAGCGCCCGCAAACGCGACGGATGGCAGGACAATGTGCTCGGCGGGCCCGACGGCGACAGCCGGGATCGCGCCAATGCGCGAGTGAAACTCGCCTGGCTGCCCAGCGACAGCGTCGATGTGGCATTTTCCAGCAGCTGGAACCGTACCGATGAAGTCGCTACCTATGCCGAGGGCGTGATTGCCGATCCCGGCCTGATCGGGGGCCTGCCCGTGGGTGAGCTGGCGCAAGTCGACGACGACGAAAAGGCTCTCAACGGCAATCGGAATCCCTGGGGACTGCCCTCCGACCGGGGGCCCCTGGTGCCGATTTTCGAACGCAGCATGCGCGCGCACGCGCTGGAGGTCTCATGGGATATCAACGAGGCGCTGACGCTGACCTCCCTGACCGCGTACCGCACCTACGAGACGTCCGCGGCCCGCGAGTACGACGGCACGGAGTATCTGATCGGCAACAATGAAATCAGCACCGAAGGCAACGACACCTTCAGCCAGGAATTCCGCGTCAATGGCGGTAGCGACACCGCTGACTGGTTCGTGGGCGCAAGCGCCAGCCGCGAGGCGGCGGATATGCGCTTTATGATCGGGCTCGCCGATATCCTCGGCGCCAATGGCGGCCAGCCTTTCTACGAGGACAGTTTTGTCCAGGCCGATACCGACAGCTATGCGCTGTACGGCGACTATACCTGGCATGTGGGCAGCAACTTGAACGTTACCGTCGGTGGCCGGTATTCCTACGACGACAAGTCGATCGACTACGGCAACCCGCCGCAAGTCGACGGGGCGGCCGGCCTCGGTGGCCTGGGTTTCATTATGCCCATTCCCGTGCAGTTCCTGGACGCCGATGGCAATCCCTACGCCACCGAGCTGAGTGAAAGCTGGACCGATTTTTCTCCGCGCCTGGTGGTCGACTACTTCGTCAATAACGACATCATGCTGTTCGCCAGCCTGGCGCGCGGCTATAAATCCGGCGGTTTCAATACCTACCCCTCTGTCGTTCAGGACGCCACCAGCCCGGATTTCCTCAAGGTGGTTGCCGAAACCACGGTGCCGGTGGACCCGGAAACCACTCTCAACCTGGAACTGGGTGTCAAATCGAGCTGGCTGGATGAGCGGCTGGTGCTGAACGCCTCTGTCTACGCCATGGAATATGACGAATTACAGGTGGAAGTGATTACCGGGCAAACGGTGCAGCTGGCCAATGCCGGCAAGGCGACATCGCGCGGGGTGGAAGCCGAGGCAAACTATCAGCTGGCGCCGGGCCTCAAAGTGATGCTCAACGCGGCCTGGATGGATACCGAGTACGATGAGTTTTTCCGGGGCGGTGTCGATTATGCGGGCACCCCCCTTCGATTCTCGCCCAAGTGGACCGGTAGCCTGGGCGTGGATTACTCCATCCAGCTGCCGGATATTGGGGAGCTGCGCACCTTCGTCAATTACGCCTACAAGGGCGATCACCTGCTGAGCGAAACCTACGAGGAAGGGAGCTACAGCATGCTCAATGCCCGTTTCTCCCTCTACAGTTCGAATGGCGCCTGGGAGCTGGCCCTGTTTGGCAATAACCTGACCGACGAAAGCTATCTCTCCAATTATGTGGAGCAGGTCGCCGGCTTCGGCTTTACCAGCGCCAATCGCAACGAGCCCAGAACCTACGGCGCGGAACTGGTCTACCAGCTCTGACAGTAGCGCTTTTTCCTCCATTCACCTTGGAACCTCCGGCCGCCGCATGGCGGTCGGTGAGCGGGAGGGTATCAATGCTGATTGCAGGGGCTTCGCGCCTTCGCCGTGCGTGGATTTTTTACTTCGAGGTCTACTATGAATATGAAAACGTTGAGACAGGGGTTTCTTGCCGCCCTGATGCTGCCGCACCTGGTGTTAGCCGGTCAGCCCGAACCCGGCGAAGAGGTAATTGATCAAGTCGCGCAACTTGGCATTCCGGCGCCGGAAGTGGCGCCTCCCAGCGGCGCGGAGCGGTCGGGCCCCTACCGGCGCCTGGTGATAAAAAACGCCAATATGATCGACGGCACGGGGGCGCCCGTCCAGGGGCCGGTCACTATAGTGGTCGAAAATGATCGCATCGTGGAGCTGCGTGGCGGCGGCACCGGCTCGTTTCATCCCGGAGACGGGCAGTATGACGGTGACACGCGGGTCATCGACGCCACCGGCCAATATGTATTGCCGGGGTTTGTCGATGCCCATGCACACCTGGGATCGCCGAGTCACGCGCTGGTGAAAAACGGGGCTCTAACCGCCCCGGACTATGTCACTAAACTGTGGTTGGCCCACGGTATCACCACGATCCGCGAGCCGGGTGCCCTGATGGGGCTGGATTGGACGCTGAAACACAGGGAACTCAGCGATGCGGGAGTCATCTCCGCGCCGCGCATGAAGGTGCATGCCCTGTTTCCCGAAACCATGAGTTCACCCGCGCAGGCGCGGCAGTGGGTCAGGGCGGTGCGGAAAAAAGGCGCGGATGGAATCAAGTTCATTGGCGCGGCCCCCGAGGCGATCGAGGCCGCCATCGCTGAATCCCGTAAATTGAAAATGCACACCATGTACCATCATTCGCAGATCACCGTGAACCGCATGAATGTCCTGGACTCCGCGCGCATGGGGCTGGACAGCATGGAGCACTGGTACGGCCTGCCAGAGGCGATGTTCACCGACAGGCAGGTGCAGGATTATCCCGACGACTACAACTACAACAACGAACAGGACCGCTTCGCCCAGGCGGGACGGCTGTGGAAGCAGGCGGCAAAGCCGGGTTCCGAGGTCTGGAAGGCCGTCATCGATGAATTGCTTGGTCTGGATTTCACCCTCGACCCGACCTTTACGATCTACGAGAGCAACCGGGATCTGATGCGGGCCCGCAGGGCGGTATGGCTCGATGACTACGCCATGCCCTATATCAATCGCGCGTTTTTGCCCAACCCGCATGTGCACGGTTCGTTTCACTTCGACTGGACCACGGCGGACGAAGTGGCCTGGAAGGAGAATTACAAACTGTGGATGAGCTTTGTCAATGACTACAAAAACGCCGGTGGCCGGGTCACCGCGGGTTCCGATTCGGGCTTTATCCACGGCCTGTATGGTTTCGGCTATGTTCGCGAGCTGGAATTGCTGCAGGAAGCCGGTTTTCACCCGCTGGAGGTGATTCAGGCCGCCACGCTCAACGGTGCGGAACTGTTGGACATGGCCGACGACACCGGGTCCATACAGATTGGCAAGAAGGCGGACCTGATTATCGTCAATGAAAATCCCTTGAGCAACCTGAAGGTGCTTTACGCGAGCGGCCACGAAAGCCTGAACCTGGAGACGGGCGAGAGGGAAACAAGCCGGGGTGTTCTCTATACCATCAAGGACGGTATCGTCTATGACGCCGACGTCCTGCGGGCGCAAATCAAAACCATGGTATCCGAACGCAAGGCTTTTGAAAGCGGCCGGGCAGGGCAAGAGCGCTTCCCGCCCAGCGAATAGGAGCATGTGGATATGGCAAAATTGGCGCGGGTATTGTGGCTACAGGGGTTCTACCTCCTGCTTGCCGTGGGCTACAACCTGTTCAGTCTCTGGTTGATCGTCGCGGGGGGAGAGGGGCTGATCCAGGGGCGCCCTCCGCAATACAGTATCGCCAGCCTTTGCCTGTTGCTGCCGGTACTTGCCCTGGGCGCCCGGGGAAAACACCGGGCATACCTGCTCTTGAACACCCCGGTCATGTTACTGATCGCCTATACCGGCATTGCCTATCACGTGCTCAATTGCTTCCGGGGTGATATGGGTATCTATTTATCCTCGTGGGCGTGGTCAGTGGCCATTGCGATCAATGTCTTCGGTGTTTTCGTGGGGCTGTGGGGAAGTCTCGCTTGCTGGCGATTGCAAGACCGGCGCCGGTTGTCTGCCGGGCCGGTCTGACCGCGGGCGCGGCGCCGGCGCTCAGGAGCCGGTGACCAGTCGCTCGGCAGTGTCCTGCAGGGCATCACAGAAGGTGGTGATCGCCTCCGGCAGGGTGCGTCCGCGCAGGCGCACAATGCCCGGGCGCGAGGCGATTGCATCTGCCGCCTCGCTGGCCAGCGGCATCAGGCGCCCCTGGTCGAATAGCCGCTGGAACACCGACCGGGGTCCGATGGACAGGTAGTCCGTTGTCACCAGCAAGTCCAATAGCAGGTGATAGTTGTCGCTGGTCACCCCCACGATTTGATCGACGAAGGCGTCAATGTGCCAGCCCTCCGGCATGAACTGGCCCAGCCAGGGCTTGGCGCGGGGGACCAGGCCGGGCAGGGCCATCTTGTAGTGCAGCAGGTCCGGGCTCTCGACGACCCCAGCCCGCGCCAGGGGGTGTCCGGTGCGGCAGGTAAACACGAATTCCTCGGTGGGCAGCGGCGCGATGTCCACGTCCAGGTCGCCTTCGAGCGCCTCGGTATCGGCGACCATGACGTGCAGCTGTCGGGCCCGTAATTGTTGCGCCAGGTCCGCTGCGTTGCCAAATTGAATAGAGAAACGCACGGCGGGATAGGCGGCGTGCATCTGGGTAATCGCTTCCTGCAGGCCCCAGCCGCCGATGATCGGGCCGCAACCCACCATCACCCGGCTCAGCGGTTGCGCGGACAATTCCGCCAGGCGGTTGCCCACCTGGTCCAGCTCGTCGAAGATCCGCCGCCCGTGTTCCAGCAGCACCAGGCAGTGCTCGGTGGGCCTGACCAGGTCCGGGTCGCGGTCAAACAGGGCGACCCCCAGTTGCTGCTCCAGCTTGCGGATGCTTTTGGTGAGCGCGGGCTGGGTGATGAACAGGGCCTCCGCGGCGCGGTGAAAGTTGCCGCAGCGCGCCAGCGTGGCGACGTGCTGCAATTGCCGCGTTTCTATCGTTTGTCTTGTACTCATGGCTGCCGATTACTTTTGGTTATCGCTGGATGATATTAAACCATTTTCCAGCGCCGGTGGTTTTGCCTATTCTCGTCGCTGACCCGATGGCAATCGCCATAAGGATCGATACCGGGGCGGCGGGATCTTCGCCACCCGCCGCGGCCGCCGGGTGATGCGGGCCGGTTCTTGTCGGGCGGGCCCGGTGGTGGTGGTCCCGCAGCCTGGGGGCTTGATTACAATAAGGAGACGTGGAATGAGAGTTTGCAACCTACTGACAGCCTTGCTGCTTGCGCCATTACTGGCGCTGCCTGGCCTTGCCCGCGCCACTGACCGTCCCAATATCCTGGTGATCTGGGGCGACGATATCGGCATCACCAACATCAGCCGCTACAGTCACGGGATGATGGGTTATCACACGCCCAATATCGATCGCATCGCGGCCGAGGGCACCATGTTCACCGACTACTACGGCGAGCAAAGCTGTACCGCGGGGCGCTCGGCCTTCATTACCGGCCAGCATCCGGTGCGCACCGGCCTGACCAAAGTGGGTATGCCCGGCGCCGATATCGGCCTGCAGGCGGAAGACCCAACCCTGGCGGAACTGCTCAAGCCACTGGGCTACGCCACTGGCCAGTTCGGCAAGAATCACCTCGGCGACAAGGACGAGTTCCTGCCCACCAACCACGGTTTCGATGAATTCTTCGGCAATCTCTACCACCTCAATGCCGAGGAAGAGCCCGAGGACCCGGACTACCCCGACAGCCCCGGCTTTCACGAGCGTTTCGGCCCCCGGGGGGTGATTCGCAGCTACGCCGATGGCCGGGTGGAGGACAGCGGGCCGCTGACCCGCAAACGCATGGAAACCATCGACGAGGAGTTCGCCGGCGCCGCCCTGAAGTTCATGGATCAGGCGCACGGCGACGACAGGCCCTTCTTTGTCTGGTTCAACGCCACGCGCATGCATTTTTACACGCATATCACCGACGAGGAGGACGGTCTGTCGGGGCAGGGTTTTTACAACGACGCCATGGTCGCCCACGACCAGCTGGTGGGGCGGTTGCTGGACCGGCTGGACCAGCTGGGTATCGCCGACAACACCATCGTTATCTATTCCACGGATAACGGCGTTCACTTCAACACCTGGCCCGATGCCGGCATCACTCCCTTCCGCAGCGAGAAGAACACCAACTGGGAAGGCGGCTTCCGGGTTCCCGCCATGGTGCGCTGGCCGGGCCGGGTTCCCGCCGGGCGGATTTCCAACGCGGTGATGTCGCACCTGGATTGGGTGCCGACATTGATGGCGGCCACGGGAGAACCACAGATCAAGCAGAAACTGCTGAAGGGTCATCGGGTCGCGGACAAGGAATTCAAGGTCCATCTGGATGGCTACAATTTCCTGCCCTATTTACTCGGCGAGAGCGAGCAAAGTCCCCGCAATGAATTTTTCTACTTCAGCGACGATGGCGAGCTGGTATCCCTGCGCCACGGCGACTGGAAACTGGTGTTCGCCGAACAGCGCGCCCGGGAGATGGGCGTGTGGCGGGAGCCCTTCGTCCCCCTGCGCATTCCCAAACTGTTCAACCTGCGCCGGGACCCCTTCGAGCGGGCCGACCGTCACTCCAACACCTACAACGAGTGGTGGGCGCGCAAGGCCTCGCCCTATCTCAAGCTGGGAGTGGTGGACGTGACCCGCTTCCTGGAAACCTTCGAGGAGTTTCCTCCCCGGCAGCGGCCGGCCAGTTTTACCATCGATCAGGTGGTCGAGAAATACATGCAGTGGCGCTAAGCTGCTAGACTGGCGTGACCGCACCCGGCGGGCACGTGACAAACGATAAGAAAACGAGGATTCACTTATGCACAACCGGGTTTTGTTGGGCGCCTTGCTGGCTGGCTCACTGTTGCTGGTTGCCTGCGAACGCGGAGGCCCCGCGCAGGAGCACGCGTCGCCGGAAACGGCGGCCGTTGCCGCCACCGCGCCCGACGTCGAATGGCGGCGCCACGGCGAGGATGCCGCCGAACGTCGTTTCAGCAGCCTGGCCGATATCGACGCGGATAACGTCGCCGGCCTGGGGCTCGACTGGTATTTCGATTACCCCACCAGTCGCGGCCTGGAAGCCACGCCCCTGGTCATCGACGGGGTGATCTACACCACCGGTTCCTGGAGCATGGTGTTCGCCCACGACGCCAAAACGGGTGAATTACTGTGGTTCCACGACCCCGAGGTACCCCGGGACTGGGCGGTGCACCTGTGCTGCGACGTGGTCAATCGGGGCGTTGCCTACCGCGAGGGCCGGCTGTACTTCGGCACCCTCGACGGGCGCCTGCTGGCCCTGGATGCCGCCGACGGGAAAAAGGTCTGGGAGGTGCAAACCACCGACCGCGACCGCCCCTATTCCATTACCGGCGCACCGCGTATCGTCGACGACAAGGTGATCATCGGCAATGGCGGCAGCGAGCTGGGGGTGCGCGGCTATGTCTCGGCCTACGCCGCCGGCAGTGGCGAGCTGGTGTGGCGTTTTCACACGGTTCCCGGCGATCCCGCCGAGGGCTTTGAATCACCGGCGATGGAGCGCGCCGCCGACACCTGGGGCGGCGGCGAGTGGTGGAAGATCGGTGGCGGGGGCACCGTGTGGGATTCCATGGCCTACGACCCGGAGCTCAACCTGCTGTACGTCGGCGTGGGCAACGGCGCGCCCTGGAACCGGCAGATCCGTTCGCCGGACGGCGGCGACAACCTCTATCTGTCTTCTATCGTGGCGCTGAACCCCGACGACGGCAGTTACGTCTGGCACTACCAGACCACCCCGGGGGAGACCTGGGATTACACCGCCACCCAGCACATGATACTCACCGATCTCGATATCGATGGCGAGCGGCGCCGGGTGATCATGCAGGCCCCCAAGAACGGTTTCTTCTATGTACTCGACCGGGCCACCGGCGAGTTGCTGTCGGCCGAGCCCTACGCGGCGGTAACCTGGGCCAGCCATATCGACATGGACACCGGCAGGCCAGTGGAAAACCCCGATGCGCGCTATACGCAGGGCCTCTCCGGCCTGCAGCTGCCGGGACCCATTGGCGGCCACAACTGGCACCCGATGAGCTATAGCCCGCAAACCGGCTTGGTCTATATCCCCAAGCAGGATGTGCCCTGGGTCTACGCCAGCGACGAGGCCTTCGTCTATCGCGAGGGTTACTGGAATACCGGCACCGATAACATGCCCGCCAGCAAACCGGACGACCCCAATGTTTTTGCGGCGGTATTGGGCACGATCAAGGGGACCATCGTCGCCTGGGACCCGGTGGCCGCCGAGCCGCGCTGGCAGGTCGAACACGCCGGCCCCTGGAACGGCGGCATGCTATCCACCGCCGGCAACCTGCTGTTCCAGGGCAACGCGGAGGGCCGTTTCGCGGCCTACCGGGCGGATACGGGGCGGCAGTTGTGGTCCTTCGACGCTCAGACCGGGATCGTCGCGCCACCTGTCACCTATCGCCTGGATGGCAAGCAGTACGTGGCGGTGGTGGCCGGCTGGGGCGGCGCCCTGGCCCTGGTGGGCGGCGACGCCCTCACCGCGGGCCCCATCCCCAATCGCAGCCGCTTGCTGGTGTTCAGCCTCGATGGCGAGCAACAGCTGCCGCCGGTGGACGACAAGCCGCTGGTGTTCGATCCGCCGCCCCTTGCCGGCGACGAGGCCCAGGTGGCCCGCGGCAAACAGCTGTACCTGACCTATTGCGTGTACTGCCACGGGGATGCCGCGGTGAGCGGCGGCGCCACGCCGGACCTGCGCGCCTTGACGCCGCGGCGGCACGAGCAGTGGAACGCGATCGTGCTCGGCGGCCTGCACTGGCAGAACGGCATGGTCGGCTTTGGCGATGAGCTGGACAAGCGGCAGTCGGATGCCATCCAGCAGTACGTGATCGAACGCGCCCACCGGGCGAAGTTGGAGAGCGCCGCGAATGCCGGCGCGGCCGGAGCGGGGCGCTAAAGCAGTTGTTATGCGAGGGGCGCGGGTTGTTTGCGGTGCCGCGCCCGATAATAAAATGCGCGACCAGCGCGAAATGAGGGAGTCCATCTCATGTCATATCGTCCCATGAAGACCGCATTGGCCCTGGCCGTGGCATCGCTTGCCGTTACCGCCCAGGCCCAGCAACTCCAGCTGGAGGAGGTAATTGTTACCGCGCAAAAGCGTGTGGAAAGCCTACAGGACGTACCGATCTCGGTGAGCGCCGTCAGCGGCGAGAAAATGCAGGACGCCCAGATCACCAACCTGGAGGGTCTCACCACCTTCGTGCCCAACTTTTCCATGAACCAGAGCGGCATCTCCAACAACATCACCATTCGCGGGGTGAGTTCGGGTATCAACCCGGGTTTCGAGCAATCCACGGGCATGTATGTCGACGGTATCTACTACGGCAGGGGCCAGCTTTCGCGCCTGCCGCTGTTCGACATGGAGCGTATCGAGGTGTTGCGTGGCCCACAGCCGATCCTGTTTGGCAAGAACAGTATCGCCGGCGCGGTGAGCATGATCACCGCCAAGCCCAGCGATGAGTTCGAGGGGCAGGTCACGGCGCTGTACGAGTTCGAGGAAAAGCAGCAGGATTACCGCGTGGTGCTCTCCGGGCCGCTGACCGATACGCTCTCCGGGCGGGTTGCCATCATGTACCGTGACCAGGACGGTTCCTTCACCAACGTCAATACCGGCGACGACGAGAAACAGGAGGAAGAGACCGTGTTCCGCGGCGCGTTGCGCTGGACACCCACCGACCTGCTGGAAATCGATCTCAAGTACGAACACGCCGAATTCGACGATGTGGGGCGCAATGTGGAGTTGACCCAGAGT
This sequence comes from Parahaliea mediterranea, assembly GCF_017255185.1. Lineage (GTDB taxonomy): Bacteria > Pseudomonadota > Gammaproteobacteria > Pseudomonadales > Halieaceae > JAFKCZ01. The sequence continues at coordinate 138,133 of NZ_JAFKCZ010000006.1, read as the reverse complement.
ATCGTGCGCGACGATCTGGTCGGCACCGGCGCCGGTATCGACTATGTCACCGCGCTGGACAACTTTGTCGGCCTGGCCAACAACGTGCTGATGCTCGATCCGCCGGTGGATTACGCGGGCGAGGACGGGCGCTTGAATCGCAGGCGTGGTGGCAATGGTGACTTCCACAACAATACGGTCGACGTCGGCGTGCTCGGCATCAACTACGCCCTGGGCGACTATACCCTGACCTCCACCACCGGTTACCTCGAATATGAATTCGACCAGGACTGCGACTGTGATTTCACCGGCGCCTCGGTGTTCAACGCCTTGCAGGACGAGTCCTTCGAGCAGTTCAGCCAGGAACTGCGCATCACCTCTCCGGGCGGAGAGACCGTGGACTATATCGCCGGCGTGTTCTACCAGAGCAGTGAACTGGAGTTCGAGGACTCCATCAATGTGCCCACCAACAGTCTGTTGCGCCTGTTGAATCCCAATTTCAGCGGCATCAGCACCCGGCGCTTCGCCAACCAGGAAAGCGACATGTGGGCGGTGTTCGCCCAGGCCACGTGGAACGTCAGCGACCAGTTGCGCCTGGTGTTCGGCGCCCGCTACACCGAGGAGGACAAGGAAGCCAGCAAGCAGCAGGTGCACTTTGCCGGCGGCACCGCCTTCCCGGCGACGGACCCCGGCGGCGCGCTGCCCAATGTGTTCTATGGCCTCAACCCGCTGTTCGGTGCTTTTGCGATCGAGCCCTACGACGAGATCCAGGGTGATCGGCAGGAGGAGGCCTTTACCCCGTTGTTTACGGTGCAGTGGGACGCCACCGACTGGGCCATGGTGTACGCCACCTATACCGAGGGCTTCAAGGCGGGGGGCTTCGATATCCGCTCCAACGGCCACCCGGATCCCGCGCTGGTCAACGCCTGTACCCTCGATACCAGCGCCACGCCGCCCAGTTGCGCCCGGGATATTGTCGGGGTCTTCGAATTCGACGAGGAGGAGGCCGAGAGTATCGAGATCGGCGCCAAGATGGGCCTGAGCGCGGCGGCGGAACTCAACGTGGCGGCCTTCTACACCGAGTATACCAACCTGCAGACCAGCCAGTTCGACGGCATTCTGGGCTTCAATGTGACCAACGCGGGGGAGGCCGAGATCAAGGGGGTCGAACTCGATGGACGCTGGCTCGCGGCGGAGGGCCTGACCCTCTCGGGTTCGGTGGCCTGGCTGGATTTCGAGTACACCGACTTCCCCAATAACCAGTGCTATTTCGGCCAGCAGGTGCTGGATCCGGGTGCGGTGCAGCCCAACGGGGTGACCTGCGACGCCACCGGCAAGCGCAAGGAGTATACGCCGGAGTACAGTGGCAGCCTGACCGCCGACTATGTGTTCCCCCTGGGCGACAGCCTGGAGCTGCGCACCACCGTGGATCTGGTGTTCAGCGACGATTACCTGTTCAACCCCACCCTCGATCCGCGCAGTGAGCAGGACGCCTACACGGAGTGGAACCTGCGGGTGTCGCTGGGCAACGTCGCGGGCGACTGGGAAGTGGCCTTCCTGGGCAAGAACCTGAGCGACGAGGACGTGGTGACCTACGGCGGCGAGGCGCCGCTGGCGGGCGCCCTGACCGGCGGCACCGGCATGGCCTACTACAGCTTCCTGGACCGGCCGCGAACCCTGGCTCTACAAGCGCTCTATCGCTTTTAACAAACAGGGACGGATACCTATTTATGGGTGTTGGTTTGGTGCCTCCCCCAATTTAGGTATCCGACCCCTATTCGGGGGGGGCGCCGCTTGTGTCCGGTTTGGTGGGGCTTTCTTGGCCCGTGTTCGCGGGTGGCGGCGCCGATAGCAGCACGGCCACCCAGGTCGCGCCGGGGCTGCGTTCGGCGATGAACCGGAGCACCATGGTCAGGGGCACCGACAGCAGCGTGCCGACAGGGCCAAACATCCAGCCCCAGAAAATCAGCGACAGAAATACCGCCAGCGTGGACAGCCCCATGCGGTGCCCCATCCAGGCGGGCTCGATGATGTTGCCGACCACGGTGTTGACCGAGACGTACAGCAGCACCAGTAACAGGGTGAGCGTGGGGTCGAGCTCCAGCAGTGACAGCGCGACCACCGGAATTGCCGCGATGATGGAGCCGATCACCGGAATAAAGTTCAGCAAAAAGGCGAGCAGTGTCCACAAGCTGATGAAGCGCACGTCGAGCAGATAGAGGCCCGCGCCGATCAGCATCGCGGTCAGCAGGCTCACCAGGGCCTTGGCGACGAAGTACTCGTTCATTTGTCGCACCAGCTCCTGCAGGGTGGCGAGAATCTCCTGGTGCCGGCCCGGTCGGCTGAGCTGGAGTTTGCGCGGGAAACTGCCGGCGTCCACCAGCAGGAAAGCGACGGTCAGCAGAATGATAAAAACATTGCTGAAGGTGTCGCCGACGCCGCCGACGAAGCCGCCAAAGAAGGCCACCGCCCGGCCGGGATTGAACGCGGTTTGCAGGGCGTTTTCATTGACCTCGACGCCGTGGGCGGCGAGCCACTGGGTGACGCTGTCGAGCAGCGACAGGAACTGCTGCTGATACTGGGGCAGGGCCTCGCGAAACTCCGCCAGGGAGCTGCCCACCATCAGGAAGGGGGCGGCGAGCAGAGCCACCACCAGGGCGATCACGCCCGACACCGCCAGCCAGTGGGGCCAGCCGCGTTCGTATAGGTGGTTGACGGACGATCCGCAGACGATGGCCAGGAACAGCGACAGCAGGAAAGGCACCAACAGGGGCGAGGCGTAGCGCGCCCCCACGATTATCACCGCCAGTGCCGCGATGCTGACGAGGGTGTCCCTGAGATCTGTCATTGCTGTCGTACCACCCGTTCGCGGACCTTGCCGAAGGTGACCAGCATAGCACCCGCGGCGGTCTTTGCGGTGACAACGGCCGGTACAACTAGCCGGTACAACTAATAGCGCCGTGGCGGTTTTTCCCGGGCGCGGGTGTGTCGGCAGGGCGGCGGCGGGGCTAGACTGCCCGGCGTCACTGACACGAGAGAGGAGCACGCTATGCAGCGCTTTACAGACAGGGTGGCCTTCGTGACCGGCGCCGCCTCGGGCATCGGCCTGGCCACCGTCCGCCGCCTGAGCGAGGAGGGCGCCCGGATCTACGCCTGTGATATCAATGCGCAGGCCCTGGAGCGCGAGGCCGCCGCGCTGGCCGCTGGCGGGGCGACCATCGCGACCCGGGTGCTGGACGTGACCGACGACGAGGGCTGCGCGGCCGCCATCGCCGACTGCGCGGCCCGTTTCGGGCAGCTCGATATCCTGTGCAACGTCGCCGGCATGGTGTGCACCACCCATTTCGCGGAGCTGACGCCCGAGCGCTGGCGGCGGGTAATGGATGTCAATGCCAACGCGGTGTTTGTGCTCAGCCTCGCGGCCATTCCCCACCTGCTGGAAAGCGGCGGCAACATCGTCAATATCGCCTCCACCGCGGCCATTGCCGGCCTGCCCTACAACGCCGCCTACTGCGCCAGCAAGGCGGCGGTGTTGCAACTGTCCAAGGCCATGGCCGCCGAATACGCCGCCCGCGGGGTGCGGGTGAACGCGGTGTGTCCCGGCGGCGTGAACACGCCGCTGGTACAGGACGCGCAGGCGCCGGAGGGCGCCGACATGGCGTTGTTCCAGCGTATGTTCCCGTTGACACCAGCGATGGCGGAGCCGGAGGAAATCGCCACCGCGGTGGCCTACCTCGCCTCTGGCGACGCGCGTTTCGTCACCGGCACCGCGCTGGTGATCGACGGCGGCCAGACCGCCATCTGAACCGTCGAGCCGGCCAGCGGCGCGCGCTCAGGCCGCCGCCGCCCCGGCCGACAATTCCGCCAGCAGGCTTTCGCGCAGGGCGCCCGGCTCCCGCTGGCGCTTGATACGCTCGAACAGCAGCGCCCCCTGGGGATAGTAGCAGCGCAGGTAGACCAGCCACTGTTTCAGGGGGTTGCCGACGCAGTGAGTGTCGTAGTGCGCGAGGGTGAGATCGAAAAATTCCAGCAGTAGCGGCACGATGTCGGTCCAGGCCAGGGGCTGCGGCGCCGCGTCGCCGCCGGCCACCAGGCGCGGCAGGTCCGGCCGGCACAGGGCGCCGCGCCCCAGCATCAGGTCGCTGCAACCGCTGATCGCGCGGCAGCGCGCGGCGTCCTCCAGGCTCCAGATTTCACCGTTGGCGATCACCGGAATGGACAGGCTCTGCCGGGCCCTGGCGATCTCCTCCCAGTAGGCCGGCGGTCGATAGCCCTGGCGCTTGGTGCGGGCGTGGATGGTCAGCTCGCTGGCGCCGGCCGCGGCGATGGCCTGCACGTTGTCTTCAAAGAGGGAGGCGTCCTCGTAGCCCAGGCGGATTTTTACCGTCACCGGTATCGCGCCGGGTACCGCCGAGCGCACCGCTGCGACGATGCCGTGGACCCGTTGCGGCTCGCGCAGGATGATCGAGCCGCCGTCGGAGCGGTTCACGGTCTTCGCCGGGCAGCCGAAGTTGAGGTCGATGCCGGGGGCGCCCAGCTCCGCCGCGCGGGCGGCGTTGTCCGCCATCGGTGCTGGCTGGCCTCCCAGTAGCTGGAGGTAGACGGGTACGCCGTGGGCGGTGCGCCCGCCGTTGTCCAGCTCCGGGCACAGGCGGCGGAAGACCCGCGGTGGCAGCAGGCGGTCATTGATCCGCAGGAATTCGGTCACGCAGCGGTCCAGGCCGCCCAGTGAGGTGAGCAGCGCTCGCATGGTGTGGTCGACGACCCCCTCCATGGGGGCGAGCATCAGTCGCATGGCGTGTTTCGGGACCGTGATGGGATCGGGGCGGGGATTATACGTTGCCCCGGCTGTGGCCGGGAACCGTTTCACGGGGCGTACCCATCGGTGTCTTCATTGGCACAGGGGGCGCTTCCCGGTTTAAGATACGCGACTCGAATTTATACCGCCGGGAGGCGCAATGCAGGCAGGAATCATTGATCAGGGCGTCGAGCTCATGCTGTACGGCATGGGCACGGTGGTGGTATTCCTGGGCCTGCTGGTGCTGGCTACCACGCTCATGTCGCGCTTTGTCGGCCGCTATTTCCCCGAGGCTGAGCCCGAGCCGTCCCGGGCCGCGCCACCGCCCCCCGCCGCGCGTGCGGACGATCCGCAGTTGTTGGCGGTGATCGGCGCCGCAATCCACCGCTATCGCTCCCGGCGCTGATGGCCGGCTGCCGCCGGGACTGTACAGCGACTCCAATATAGAGGCTACCTCCATGGAACAATCCAACCGTCCACTGGGTATTACCGATGTGGTGCTGCGCGACGCCCACCAGTCGCTGTTCGCCACCCGCATGCGCCTGGACGACATGCTGCCAATCGCCGCGGAGCTCGACGCCGTGGGCTTCTGGTCCCTGGAGTCCTGGGGCGGGGCCACCTTCGACGCCTGTATCCGCTACCTGGGGGAGGACCCCTGGGAGCGCATCCGCGAGCTCAAGAAGGCCATGCCCAACACCCCCCAGCAGATGCTGTTTCGGGGGCAGAATATCCTCGGCTACCGCCACTATGCCGACGACGTGGTGGAAAAATTCGTGGAGCGTGCGGCCCACAACGGCGTCGACGTGTTCCGCGTGTTCGACGCCATGAACGACATGCGCAATATCGAGGTGGCGCTGAAGGCGGTCCGGCAGGTGGGCAAGCACGCCCAGGGCACCATCTCCTACACCCTGAGCCCGGTGCACGACATCGACGGCTGGGTGGAGCAGGGCAAGCGCATCGAGGACATGGGCGCCGATTCCATTGCGATCAAGGACATGGCGGGCCTGCTGCGGCCCTACACCGGCTACGAGCTGGTCAAGCGGCTCAAGCAGAGCTGCGACATCCCCATTCACATGCAGTGCCACGCCACCACCGGCCTGTCCACGGCCACCATCCTCAAGTGCGTGGAGGCGGGTATCGACAATGTCGACACTTCCATCTCCTCGATGTCGATGACCTACGGTCACTCGCCCACCGAGAGCGTGGTGGCCATGTTGCAGGGCACCGGGCGCGACACCGGCCTGGACATCGAAAAGCTGGAATCCATCGCCGCCTATTTCCGCCAGGTGCGCAAAAAGTACGCGAAATTCGAGGGCTCCCTGCGCGGCGTGGACTCGCGCATCCTGGTGGCCCAGGTGCCCGGGGGCATGCTCACCAACATGGAAAACCAGCTGCGCGAACAGGGCGCGGCGGACCGCCTGGACGAGGTGCTGGAGGAGATTCCCCGGGTGCGCGAGGACCTGGGCTACATTCCACTGGTTACGCCCACCTCCCAGATCGTGGGCACCCAGGCGGTGCTCAATGTACTCACCGGGGAGCGCTACAAATCCATTTCCCGGGAGACCGCGGGTGTCCTCAAGGGCGAATACGGCGCCACTCCCGCGGCGGTGAATGTCGCCCTCCAGCAGCGCGTGCTGGAGGGGGCCGAGCCAATTACCTGCCGCCCGGCGGACCTGCTCGACCCGGAACTCGACAAGCTGACCGAGGAATTGCGCAGCCTGGCGCGTGAGAAGAGTGTCGCCCTCACCGACGGCGAGGGCGAGGTGGACGATGTGCTCACCTACGCCCTGTTCCCCCAGGTGGGGCTGAAGTTCCTGGAAAACCGCGGCAACCCCGAGGCCTTCGAGCCGGTCCCCGGCACCGAGCCCGAAACCCCGGCGGCTCCCGCGCCCGCCGCCGCAAGTGCTGGCGGGCCGGAAGTCTACACCGTCACCGTCAATGGCCAGAGCTATGTGGTCGAGGTGGCCGAGGGTGGCGAGGTCTCGTCGGTGCAGGGCGCGGCCGCGGCGCCGGCTCCCGTGGCCAGTGCGCCGGCGCCCACCGGCGGCGGCGAGCCCTTGTCGTCGCCCCTGGCGGGCAATATCGTGCGCGTCAATGTCGCCGTGGGCGACCGGGTATCCGCGGGCGACGTGGTGCTGGTGCTCGAGGCGATGAAAATGGAGACCGAGGTGCGTGCGCCGCGCGACGGCGCGGTGACCGAGGTGTCGGTGAAGACGGGCGACGCGGTGAAGACGGGCGACACCCTGGTGAAACTGGGATAGGCCCGCATGGACAACTTGCTAACACTCTGGCACGCCTCCGGGCTGGTGCAGATGGCGCCCGGGCAGGGCGTCATGATTCTGGTCGGATTGCTGTTGTTGTTCCTGGCGGTGCGCAAGGGGTTCGAGCCGCTGCTGCTGGTGCCCATCGGCTTCGGCGGTATCCTGGCCAATATTCCCGGCGCCGGCCTGGCTTATCCGGCGGTGGAAAACGCCCTGTTGCAGGGCGGTCCGGCCCTGCTCGGCGAGATCGCCGCCCAGCTCGGTGTCGGCGCCGACGGCGGCGTCAAGGCGCTGATGGCGGCCTATGAATCGGCCGGCCCGACCACCCAGCTGGTGGTGGACAGGCTGGCCGCCGGCGCGGGCTACAGCGACGGCATGCTGTACAACTTCTACACCGTGGCCATCGCCAGCGGCGTGGCGCCACTGGTGATTTTCATGGGGGTGGGGGCGATGACCGACTTCGGCCCGCTACTGGCCAACCCCAAGACCCTGTTCCTGGGGGCCGCCGCCCAGTTCGGCATCTTCGCCACCGTCCTCGGGGCGGTGGGGCTCACCGCCGTGGGATTGATGGACTTCAGTATCGCCGACGCCGCCGCCATCGGCATCATCGGCGGCGCCGACGGCCCCACCGCCATCTATGTATCCAGTGTGCTGGCGCCGGATTTGCTGGGGGCGATCGCGGTGGCGGCCTACTCCTACATGGCGCTGGTGCCGATGATCCAGCCGCCGATCATGCGCGCGCTGACCACCAAGGCCGAGCGGGCCATCGAGATGACCCAGCTGCGCCACGTATCGCGCCGGGAAAAGATCACCTTCCCCCTGGTGCTGCTGATCCTGGTGGCGCTGCTGCTACCGGATGCCGCGCCGCTGCTGGGCATGTTCTGCTTCGGCAACCTGATGAAGGAGTGCGGCGTGGTCGATCGACTGTCCGACACCGTGCAGAACTCGCTGATCAATATCACCACCATTTTCCTCGGCCTGTCGGTGGGCTCCAAGCTGGTGGCCGACAAGTTCCTGGACACCAGCACCCTGGGTATCCTCGCCCTGGGTATCGTCGCCTTCGCCATTGGCACCGCCTGCGGCGTGCTGATGGCGAAACTGATGAACAAGCTGGGCAGCGTGCCCCTGAACCCGCTGATCGGCTCCGCCGGGGTGTCCGCGGTGCCGATGGCGGCGCGGGTCTCCAACCGCGTCGGCCTGGAAGCCAACCCCCACAACTTCCTGTTGATGCATGCCATGGGGCCTAACGTGGCCGGGGTCATCGGCTCGGCGGTGGCCGCCGGGGTCATGATCAGCCTGGTGGGGGGGTAGTCTGTTCCGCGTGGCCGAATGAATTCGGTCCTAAAGGGGAGGGCGGCTCGTGTGGCCGAATGAATTCGGTCCTAAAGGGGAGGGCGGCTCGCGTGGCCGAATGAATTCGGCCCTACAGGGGGGGGTGGCTCGCGTGGCCGAATGAATTCGGCCCTACAGGTGAGGGGCTCCCCCCTGTAGGGTCGAATTCATTCGACCAATTCCCACCTCACCCCATCGTTACCGCCTACGCGAATTGGTGCCGGCAAAATTAATTTTGTACACTGTGCGCCCATTTCCAGTCTGCCGGGCCCAGTAGCGAATGAACCCCAATTACCTTGATTTTGAACAGCCTATCGCCGAGCTTGAGGTCAAGATCGAAGAGCTCCAGCATGTAGGCTCCGACGCCGACATCAACATCGGCGAGGAAATCGAGCGCCTGCGGGAGAAAAGCACCAAGCTCACCGAGAAAATCTACAGCAACCTCAGCGCCTGGGATATCGTCAAGGTGGCCCGCCACCCCCTGCGGCCGTATTCCCTCGACTACATCCCGCGTATTTTCACCGAGTTCGACGAGCTGCACGGCGACCGCCGCTTCGGCGACGACAGCGCCATCGTCGGTGGCGTGGCGCGCCTGGAAGGGCGGCCGGTGATGGTGATCGGCCAGGAGAAGGGCCGCGCGGTCAAGGACAAGGTCATGCGCAATTTCGGCATGCCCAAGCCCGAGGGCTACCGCAAGGCGCTGCGCCTGATGGAGATGGCCGAGCGCTTCAAGATGCCCGTTGTTACCCTGATTGACACCCCGGGGGCCTACCCGGGGATCGACTCGGAGGAGCGGGGCATCAGCGAGGCCATCGCCCAGAACCTGGCGGTGATGTCCCGCCTCGCCACGCCGGTGCTGTGCGTGGTGATCGGCGAGGGCAGCTCCGGCGGGGCGTTGGGGATCGGCGTCGGCGACAACCTGGCGATGCTCCAGTACGCCACCTACTTCGTGATTTCGCCCGAGGGCTGCGCCAATATTATCTGGAAGAGCACCGATCACGCCCCGGACGCCGCCCAGGCCATGGGGGTTACCTCCAGCGTGTTGCAGGAGCTGGGCATCGTCGACGCCACCATCGAGGAGCCGCTCGGCGGCGCCCACCGCGATGTCGACCAGATGGCCGAGCGCATCAGGCAGCACCTGGTCACCGAACTGGCCCGCCTCGACGGGCTGCCCCTGGAGGACATGCTCGAGAAGCGCTACCAGCGCTTGATGTCCTACGGGAACTAGCTTCCCCGGGGCGCCCCGGCCCATGAACAGCTCCTTGCTCACCGCCGGTGCCCTGCTGCCGCCGCTGGCCGGGCTGGCCGCCGCGCCGCGCTGGTGGGTGGCCCTCAGCGGCGGCCTCGACTCCACAGTACTGTTGCACCTGCTGGTCGCGGCGCGGGGGATTGACCCCGGCCTGCCGCCCCTCGCGGCGTTGCATATCAACCACCAGCTGCAGGACGCGGCCGACGACTGGCAGCAACACTGCCGGCAGTTGTGCCGCGAGCTGGGGGTCCCCCTGCACTGCGAAACGGTGGCCGTCGAACCGGGCGGCAAGGGCCTGGAGGCGGCCGCGCGCGACGCGCGCCACGCGGCGTTCGAGCGAGCGCTGGGCGCCGGCGAGGTGCTGTTCACCGCCCATCACCGCGACGACCAGGTGGAAACGTTTTTCCTGCGCCTGTTGCGCGGTGCCGGCGTGGACGGCCTGGGCGCGATGGCCGCGACCCGCCCCCTGGGGGCGGGAAGCCTGTACCGGCCCCTGTTGGAGTGGCCCCGGGACGCCCTGGAAGACTACGCCCGCCGCCACGGCCTGCGCCATGTGGAGGACCCCTCCAACGCCGATACCGACCTCGATCGCAACTTCCTTCGCAGCCAGGTGCTGCCACTGCTGGCCGGGCGCTGGCCCGGCTATCGCGATACCGTGAGCCGCGCCGCCGCGCACCTGCGGGAAGCGTCGGCGCAACTGCGGGCGCTGACTCCCGAGGTGCCCGCCCGTCGCAACGCGATGGGCGATCGCGGCCTCGATCTCGCGACACTGCTGGCGCTGCCGCCGGCGCTGGCGGGCCGGGTACTCAGGGATTGGCTGGCGGAGCTGGGGGCGGCGATGGCGCCGGACCAGGCGGCGTTGATGGAGTTCCTGCGCCAGCTGGCGCAGGCGGGGGAGGGCGGATGCCCCCGTTTCGATGCCGGCGGGCTGTCCCTGCAGCGCTACCGCGACGGGGTCTATGTGCTGCCGGAGTTCGCGGACCGGGCGCCGCCCGCGGGCCTGGTCCTGGTTCCCGGCGAGACCCTGGCGGTGGCCGGCGCGGGCGCCCTCGGCCTGGTGCCGTCCTCCGGCGTCGGGCTCGACCTGGGGCCGGGCGAGGCGTTGAGCGTGCGCTGGCGCGCCGGGGGCGAGCGCTGTCGACCGCTGGGCCGCACCGGCAGCCGCGGCCTCAAGAAGCTGTTGCAGGAGGCCGGGGTGCCCCCCTGGTGGCGCGACCGCGTGCCGCTGCTCTACCTCGGCGGGGAATTGCTGGCGGTGGGCGACCTGTGGCTCTGCGAGTCTTCTCGCCTGGTTCGCGGCGGTGGCGCCTGGCAAGTGCGCTGGCAGCGAAATACTCCCGGCTCCCGCGATTGAGCGCGGGGGCGTCTTCTGCTAATCTGGCTTCCCATCTTTTTGCAGTACTCGCGCTTCGTTTGCCGGCCCCCTGGCAGCGTCCAGCGCGGGTTTTGTGTGTCCGAATTTACAGCGTACAGATAGGCTTTTCATGACGCGATATGTCTTCGTCACCGGTGGTGTGGTTTCGTCTCTTGGCAAGGGGATCGCCGCCGCGTCCCTGGCAGCGGTACTGGAGGCTCGCGGCCTGAAAGTGACCCTGCTCAAACTCGACCCCTACATCAATGTCGATCCCGGCACCATGAGTCCCTTCCAGCACGGCGAGGTGTTCGTCACCGAGGACGGCGCCGAGACCGACCTGGACCTGGGTCACTACGAGCGCTTCACCCACGCCACCATGCGCCGCAGCAACAACTTCACCACCGGCCGGGTGTACAACGCGGTGCTGCGCAAGGAGCGCCGCGGCGATTACCTCGGCGGTACGGTACAGGTGATTCCCCACATCACCGACGAGATCAAGCGCCGGGTGATCCTGGGGGCGGGCGACGCCGACGTGGCGGTGGTGGAAATCGGCGGCACCGTGGGCGATATCGAGAGCCAGCCCTTCCTGGAAGCCATCCGCCAGTTGCGCATCGAGGTCGGCGCCAGCCGCGCCCTGCTGATGCACCTCACCCTGGTGCCCTACATCGCCACCGCCGGCGAGACGAAGACCAAGCCCACCCAGCACTCGGTGAAGGAGCTGCGCTCCATCGGCCTGCAACCGGACATCCTGCTGTGCCGCAGCTCGGTGGATATCGACGACAGCGCGCGCAAGAAAATCGCCCTGTTCACCAATGTCGAGGAGCGGGCGGTCATCTCCCTGCCCGACGCCGATTCCATTTACCGTATTCCCGGTATTCTGCACCAGGCCGGGCTCGACAATATCGTGGTGGAGCGCTTCAACCTGAAGTGCGAGCCCGCCGACCTGTCCGAGTGGGACGAGGTGCTGCGCCGGGAGTTTTCCGATACCCGGGGCAAGGTGCGCGTCGCCATGGTCGGCAAGTACATGGACCTGCTGGACGCCTACAAGTCGCTCAACGAGGCCCTCCAGCACGCCGGCTTGCAGACCCTGGCGGAAGTGGAAGTGGACTACATCGACGCCGAGGACATCGAGCGCGACGGCACCGGCGTGCTGGAGGCGGCGGACGCCATCCTGGTGCCGGGCGGCTTTGGCGATCGCGGGGTGGAGGGCAAGATTACCGCGGTGCGCTACGCCCGGGAGCACAAGGTGCCTTTCCTGGGCATCTGCCTGGGCATGCACGTGGCCCTGATCGAGTACGCGCGCAACGTGTGCCACCTCGAAGGCGCCCACTCCACCGAGATGGAGCCGACCACGCCGCACCCCATCGTCGGCCTGATTACCGAGTGGCAGAACGTGGACGGCACCCTGGAGACCCGGGATGAAAACTCCGATCTCGGTGGCACCATGCGCCTGGGCGCCCAGGAGTGCCACCTGGAGCCGGGCTCGAAGGTGCGCGACATCTACGGCAAGGACTCGGTGAAGGAGCGCCACCGCCACCGCTACGAGATCAACAACAACTACGTCGACCAGCTGGTCCAGGCCGGCGTGCGCATCGCCGGCTGGTCCGCCGACCGCTCCCTGGTGGAGATGATCGAGCTGCCGGACCACCCCTGGTTCGTGGCCTGCCAGTTCCACCCGGAATTCACCTCGCGACCCCGTGGCGGCCACCCGCTGTTTACCAGTTTTGTCGAGGCGGCCCTCGAGCACGCCGCGGCACACACCGACAACGGCGCCTGAAGCGCGACTGTCGCCACAGATACGGGAGGAGCACGGCCGTGACCATGCAGACCCTTGCGGTGGGGAATATCACCATCGCCAATCATGCCCCCTTTGTCCTGTTGGGGGGCATCAACGTGCTGGAGAGTCGCGATCTGGCTCTCACCGCGGCGGAACACTATGTGGAGGTTTGCCGGCGCCTGGGCATCCCCTACGTGTTCAAGGCCTCCTTCGACAAGGCCAACCGCTCCTCGATTCACTCCTTCCGCGGCCCCGGCCTGGAGGACGGGCTGCGTATCATGGAGGCGGTGAAAACCACCTTCGGGGTGCCGGTCATTACCGATGTGCACACCCCCGAGCAGGCGGCCCCCGCCGCCGAGGTCTGCGACATCATCCAGTTGCCGGCCTTCCTGGCCCGCCAGACCGACCTGGTGGAGGCGATGGCCGTCACCGGCGCGCCGGTCAACATCAAGAAACCCCAGTTCCTGTCCCCCTCGCAGATGGCCAACGTGGCGGAAAAATTCCGCGAGTGCGGCAATAACCAGCTCATGCTCTGCGAGCGCGGCAGCAACTTCGGCTACGACAACCTGGTGGTGGACATGCTGGGCTTCGGTGTCATGAAGCAGGCCTGCGGCAACGTGCCCCTGGTGTTCGACGTGACCCACGCCCTGCAGTGCCGCGACCCCATGGGCGCCGCCTCGGGCGGGCGCCGCGGCCAGGTGCTGGAGCTGGCTCGGGCGGGTATGGCCACCGGCCTCGCGGGGCTGTTCCTGGAGGCTCACCCGGACCCCGACAAGGCCCTTTGCGACGGCCCCAGCGCGCTGCCGCTGGACAAGCTCGAGCCCTTCCTGGCCCAGGTCAAGGCGGTGGACGATCTGGTCAAGAGCCTGCCCGAACTGACAATCGACTAGTGTTTTCACACAAGCATTTCCGCACAAGAGTTTCCGAACACAGGGAGTACCCACATGAGTAAAATCGCCAACATTCAGGCCTTCGAGGTCATGGATTCCCGCGGCAACCCCACGGTGATGGCCGAGGTGAGCCTGGAGTCCGGCGTGGTCGGCACCGCCTGCGCGCCCTCCGGCGCCTCCACCGGCTCCCGCGAGGCCCTGGAGCTGCGCGATGGCGACCCGGCGCGCTATCTCGGCAAGGGCGTGCTCAAGGCGGTGGCCAACGTCAACGGCCCCATTCGCGACCTGCTGCTGGGCCGCGACGCCACCGCCCAGCGCGAGCTGGACGCGGCGATGATCGAGGCCGACGGTACCGACAACAAGGCCAATTTTGGCGCCAACGCCATCCTGGCGGTGTCCCTGGCGGCGGCCAAGGCGGCGGCCCAGGCCAAGGGTGTGCCCCTGTACCGGCACATCGCCGACATCAACGGCAGCAGTGCGTTCAGCATGCCGGTGCCGATGATGAACATCCTCAACGGCGGCGAGCACGCCGACAACAACGTCGACATCCAGGAGTTCATGGTGCAGCCGGTGGCGGCACCCAGCTTCGCCGAGGCCCTGCGCGCCGGTGCCGAGATCTTCCACCAGCTCAAGAAAGTCCTCGCCGGTCGCGGCCTGAGCACCGCGGTGGGTGACGAGGGCGGCTTCGCCCCCAACCTGCCCTCCAACGAGGCGGCCCTGGAAGCCATCGCCGAGGCGGTGGGCAAGGCCGGCTACACCCTCGGCAGCGACATCACCCTGGCCCTGGACTGCGCGGCTTCCGAATTCTACCGCGACGGCGTTTACGACCTGGCCGGCGAGGGCAAGCGCTTCTCCAGCGCCGAGTTCACCGACTACCTGGCGGACCTGGCGAACAGCCACCCGATCATCTCTATCGAGGACGGGCTGGACGAGTCCGACTGGGACGGCTGGAAGCTGCTCACCGACAAGATCGGCGACAAGGTACAGCTGGTGGGCGACGATCTGTTTGTCACCAACACCGCCATCCTCAAGCAGGGCATTGAGCGCGGCGTGGGCAACTCGATCCTGATCAAGTTCAACCAGATCGGCAGCCTGAGCGAGACCCTGGACGCCATCGCGATGGCCAAGGAGGCGGGCTATACCGCAGTGATCTCCCACCGCTCCGGCGAGACCGAGGACACCACCATCGCCGACCTGGCGGTGGCCACCGCCGCCGGCCAGATCAAGACCGGCTCCCTGTGCCGTTCCGACCGGGTCGCCAAGTACAACCGCCTGCTGCGCATCGAGGCGGAGCTGGGCGCGGCGGCGCCCTACCGCGGCATGGCCGAATTCAAGCGCTAGGAGGCCGCCGGATTGCGCTGGCTGCTCGCCGGATTGGTCGCGCTGCTGCTGGTGCTGCAGTACCGGCTGTGGATCGCCGAGGGCAGCCTGGCGGAAAAACACCGCCTGGAACAACAGGTGCGCGAGCAGGGCGAGGTCAACGCCAGCCTGCGCGAGCGCAACGCGGTGCTGGAGCGGGAGGTGCTGGAATTGCAAAGCGGTAACGAAAGCGTCGAGCAGCGCGCCCGGGAACAGCTGGGCCTGATTCGCGAGGGCGAGGTGTTCTATCAGTTTGTCGAGGACGGCAAGGGCAGCGGTGCCGGCGCAAGCGCCAAACCGGAGCGCACGCCGTGAGCCACCCGCGCCTGTTCGCGGTGATTCCCGCCGCCGGCGTCGGCCGGCGCATGGGCGGCGAGTGCCCCAAGCAGTACCTGTCCCTGGCGGGGGCGCCGTTGTTGCACCACGCCGTGTTGGCCCTGCTCAGCTTCACCCCGCCGCGCATCGAGCGCGTCGCGGTCGCCCTGCACCTGGCGGACGAGCGGGCCGGGGAACTGCCGATCCTGGAGGACCCCCGGGTGCTGCGGGTGAGCGGGGGCGCCGAGCGCGCCGATTCGGTGCTGAGCGGCTTGCATGCCCTGCAAGAATTTGCACAGGATGAGGACTGGGTATTGGTGCACGACGCCGCCCGGCCCTGCCTGCCCCAGGCCGATCTCGAGCGCTTGGTGGCGCGGGTGCTCGAGCGCGGGGAGGGCGCGATCCTGGCCCAGCCAGTGGTCGATACCCTGAAGCAGTCCGACGGCGCCGGACGCGTGCTGGCGACGGTTGACCGGCGGCAGTACTGGCGCGCCCAGACCCCGCAAATGTTCCGCCTGGGTGAATTGCGCGGCGCATTGGAGGCGGCCCTGGCGGCGGGCGAGCCGGTTACCGACGAGGCCTCGGCCATGGAGCGCGCCGGCTTCCCGGTGCAGCTGGTGGAGGGCAGTGCCGCCAACCTCAAGGTGACGGTGCCGGGGGATCTGCCCCTGGCCGCTTTCTACCTCGACGCGCGACTCCAGGGGCAAAAGCGATGCGAATAGGCCACGGCTACGACGTTCACCGCTTCGGCCCGGGGGATCACGTGATCATCGGCGGTGTGCGCATCGCCCACGGCCGGGGCCTGGTGGCTCATTCCGACGGCGACGTGCTGTTGCACGCGGTGTGCGATGCCCTGCTCGGCGCCATCGGCCGCGGTGATATCGGCCGCCACTTTCCCGATACCGACCCCGCTTTCGCCGGGGCCGACAGCCGCGAGTTGTTGCGGGCGGTAATGGCCCAGGTGGACGGGGCCGGCTGGCAGCTGGGCAATCTCGATTGCACGGTGATCGCCCAGGCCCCCCGGCTCGCCGCGTATATTCCCGCGATGCAAAACCATCTCGCCGCGGATTTAAATGCCGCCGCGGGGCAGGTCAATGTCAAGGCGACCACCACCGAGAAGCTGGGCTTTACCGGCCGGGAGGAGGGCATTGCCGCCCACGCCGTGGTGCTGTTGGTGGCCGCCGGACAATGAATCCCAACAGGCCCACCGCAGGCGCGGCCCCCGACAGCGACGCGTTGATCCGCCAGTGCGCGGAGGACTTCGAGGTGCGCGAGGTGCTCGGTTTCGATCCGGACGGCACGGGAGAGCACGCCTTCCTGCACCTGGAGAAACGCGGCCTGAACACCGCCGACCTCGCCCAGCGCCTGTCGGAACTGTCCGGGGTGCCCCTGCGGGACATCGGCTACAGTGGCATGAAGGACCGCAACGCCCTCACCAGTCAATGGTTCAGCGTGGGCCTGGCGGGGCGACCGGAGCCGGACTGGCGGCGCCTGGAGGCCTCCGGCGAGGTCTCCGTGCTGGCGGCGGGCCGCCACGCCCGCAAGTTACGCCGGGGGGTGCACCGGGGCAACCGCTTCCGTCTGACCCTGCGCGAACTGCGGGGCGATCGCGATGCGCTGACCGCGCGTCTGGAGGCGGTGCGCGCGAGCGGCGTACCCAATTATTTTGGCGAACAGCGCTTCGGCCGTGACGGCGCCACCCTGGCCCAGGCCCGGCAGTGGGCGGAGCGGCGCGGCGGGCGCCGGCTGTCGCGGCACAAGCGCGGCCTCTACCTTTCCGCCCTGCGGGCCCATCTGTTCAATACCCTGCTGGCCGAGCGGGTGCGGGCGGGGACCTGGGGGCAGGTATTGCCGGGGGACGTGTGCGTGCTCCAGGGGACCCGCAGCCGCTTTGCCTGCGAGCAACTCGATGCCGATATCGCACGCCGCGCAGCCGACGGCGACCTGCATCCGGCGCTGCCGCTGTGGGGGCGGGGCCAGCCCCAGCAGGGGGCCGAGCGGCTGGCGGAACAGGCGCGGTTGCTGGCCGCGGAGGTGGGGCTCTGCGACTTCCTGGAGGCCGCGGGCCTGGACTTGGACTACCGTCCGGCGCGGGTCCTGGCGGATGACTTTTGCTGGCGGTTTTGTGATGATGACTGCCTGCGGCTGGAGTTCAGTCTCGGGGCCGGGAGTTACGCCACTGCCGTGCTGGCGCAAATAACACAATATACACAAGGGGATACAGCGGGTGGTGACGGCGGTGACTAGCGTCGACCTCAAGGGCATTGGTATGACGTCGCTGCGCACGCGGGAGCGCCTGGTGCAGCGGTTGGTGGAGCAGGGCATACGCGATCAGCGGGTGCTCGAGGTGATGCGCACCACGCCGCGCCACCTGTTCCTGGACGAGGCCATGGCCCACCGTGCCTACGAGGACACGGCGCTGCCCATCGGCTATCAGCAAACCCTCTCCCAGCCCTATATCGTGGCGCGGATGACCGAGCTGCTGTTGGCGGCGGGGCCGCGGCAGCAGGTGCTGGAGATCGGCACTGGCTCGGGCTACCAGACCGCGGTTCTGGCGCAACTGGTGGACCAGGTGTACAGCGTCGAGCGCATCAAACCCCTGTTGGACAAGGCGCGCGCGCGCATGCGCCAGTTAAAGTTGCGCAATACCCAGCTGCGTCACAGCGACGGCGCCCTGGGCTGGGCCGACAAGGGCCCCTTCGACGGCATTCTCAGCGCCGCCGCCCCGGAACAGATTCCCGCGGATTTACTCGAGCAGCTGGCCCCCGGCGGCCGACTGGTTATCCCGGTGGGCGGCGAGTCCCAGCAATTGCAGGTGGTGACCCGCGATGTCGACGGTTTCAGCACCGAGATCATCGAAGCGGTCCGTTTCGTGCCACTGCGTTCCGGCACGGTGCGTTAGTGAGTCCGGTCGGGATATTCCTGCGCGGCCTGCTGATGGGCGCCGCGGATATCGTGCCGGGGGTTTCCGGGGGCACGATGGCCTTCATCACCGGCATCTACGACCGCCTGCTCGGCAGCATCCGGTCCTTTGACCTGGCGGCCTTGCGCTTGCTGTTGGCGGGGCGCGTGCGGGAGCTCTGGCGGCACGTCGACGGCGCTTTCCTGTTGGCGCTGCTGGCGGGCATCGCGACCAGCATACTGTCCCTGGCGCGGCTGATTTCCTGGGTCCTGGAGCACCACCCGGTGCCGCTGTGGGCTTTTTTCTTCGGCCTCATACTGGCCTCGGCGCTGGTGTTGCTACAGCAGGTGGGGCGCTGGACGCCCGGGCGCGTGGCCTGCCTGGCACTGGGCGCCGGCGCCGCGCTGCTGGTGGCCCTGTCGCCGGCGATGGGGCTCGGCGGCGGCCTGGCCGGCGTTTTCCTGGCCGGTTTCGTGGCCATCTGCGCGATGATCCTGCCGGGGATCTCCGGCAGTTTCATCCTGGTGCTGCTGGGCATGTACGCCACCGTGCTCGCCGCCATCAAGTCCCTGGACCTGCTGTTTATCGCGGTGTTCGCCCTCGGCGCGGCCTGTGGCCTGATGGTTTTTTCGCGTCTGCTGTACTGGCTGCTGCACCGCTTCCACGCCGCCACCATGGCCCTGCTCACCGGCTTCCTGTTCGGCTCCCTGGCCGTGGTGTGGCCCTGGAAGCGCGCGCTGGATTGGGTGGTGGACAGCCAGGGTGAACCGCGCCCGGTGCAGCAGGTTCCGATCCTGCCCGCCGAGTACCTGCAGCTGACCGGCGACAGCCCCCAGACCTGGTTGTGCCTGGGACTGGCCGTGTTTGGAGCGCTCGCGGTGTGGCTGGTGCATTGGCGATGGGGCGGGGCGCGCCCCTCCTGAGTGCCCGTGGCCGGCTATCGCATGCCCGGGAAGGCGCGGCGGTCACTGCCGGGAACGGTACTCTGCGTGATGCTGGTGCCTGTGCTGGTGGCCGGTCTCGCCGGCTGCGGCGGCAATCCGCGGGCGCCGGTGGAGGACCGCAACCGGCCCGCCTCCAGCGCGCGGCCACCGGTGCTCCAGTCCCAGCGCGGGCCGGCTCCCGGCGAGTACCGGGTGGTGCGCGGCGATACTCTATACTCGATTGCCTTTCGCTACGGCTTTGATTTCCGGGCCCTGGCCGCCGCCAACCGGATCGCCGCCCCGTATACGATCTACCCGGGCCAGACCCTGAAGTTGCGGGAGGCCGCTCCGCCGGCGAAGCCCGTCCGGGCATCTTCCCCCGCACCCTCTACAGGCGTCGCCAAAACCGCGTCGGCGGCCGCCGGCGGCAAGCCCTCCGCTGTCACGAAAGGGTCATCCGGCTCCGGTAAAACTGGGAGTCCCGCCCCGGCACGCAAGCAGCCGGCTCCGGCGGCGAAACCCCCGGCGCCACAGGGGGCGGTGAGCCGGTGGCGGTGGCCCAGCGATGGACGTGTAATCCGCGGCTTTTCCGCGACCGTACACAAGGGTATCGACATCGGCGGCAACCGCGGGGAGGCCGTCAGGGCCGTTGCCGACGGCGTGGTGGTCTACGCGGGTACCGGCATCGTCGGCCTGGGTGAGCTGTTGATCGTCAAGCACAACGACACCTATCTCAGCGCCTATGGCCACAACGACCGACTGCTGGTGCGCGAAGGCGCCGCCGTCCGGGCGGGGGAAAAAATCGCCGTTAAGGGGAGTTCTGGAACCGATACCGTGAAACTGCATTTCGAGATTCGCAAGGAAGGCAAGCCCGTGGACCCGCTGCGATTACTGCCTAAACGCTAGCATTTACTATTCTTTATGCCGTTCGGACCACCTGGCATGGGGGAGCGGATGGCGCGGTGTGGCTAGGTGTTTCGCTTGGGGAAAGTCGTTTGGGGAAAAGGGCGGGGAAGTGATTCGCGATCAAAATGAGAACTGCGTCACGCATCTTGAAACCGGTGTCGGCTCTGGGGTAACCTGAACGACCGGCGGGAATACTCTCAGCAACGAAACAATACAATGAGGTATAGCCATGGAAGTGGATACGCCAAAGAAGAGCTCGAAACGGAATTCTACAAAGAGCAATACAAACAGGGGCGCTCCGACATCCGCACCACTCAGGTCGCGAACCCACCCAGAAAAGATAGCCAATACTACCAACAAATGCAAGCCTAATTCGGCGCCAGGCAACGGCAGTGACGAGGCCTTTGACGAGGAGGCCGAATTCGATCGCGCCAAGTCGGCCCGCAGTATCGAAAAATCGCTCGACGCAACCCAGCTGTACCTCAATGAAATCGGCTACTCCCCCCTGCTAACCGCGGAGGAGGAGAAGTATTTCGCCCGCCTGGCGCGCAAGGGCGACGAGAATGGCCGTCGTCGAATGATCGAAAGCAACCTGCGCCTGGTGGTAAAAATTTCGCGGCGCTATATCAATCGCGGCCTGACCCTCCTCGACCTTATCGAGGAGGGCAACCTGGGCCTGATACGCGCGGTGGAAAAGTTCGATCCGGAGCGGGGCTTCCGCTTTTCCACCTATGCCACCTGGTGGATTCGCCAGACCATCGAGCGGGCGATTATGAACCAGACCCGCACCATCCGCCTGCCGATCCACGTGGTGAAAGAGCTCAACGTCTACCTGCGCGCGGCCCGGGAGTTGACCCAGAAGCTGGATCACGAACCCAGCGCGGAGGAAATCGCCGACATGCTGGACAAGCCCGCGGCGGACGTGAAGCGCCTGCTGGGGCTCAACGAGCGCGTCACCTCGGTGGATTTGCCGGTGGGACCGGACTCGGAAAAGTCCGTGGTCGACACCATCGCCGACACCCAGGTTTCCGACCCCTCCCAGCTGCTGCAGGAGAACGATATCCGCGACAGCATCGGGGTGTGGCTGGAGGAGTTGACCGAGAAGCAGCGGGAAGTGGTGTCCCGGCGCTTCGGCCTGCGCGGCTACGAGAGCAGTACCCTGGAGGAAGTGGGGCGCGAGATCGGTCTGACCCGGGAGCGGGTACGGCAGATCCAGGTGGAGGCCCTGCGGCGCCTGCGCGCGATCATGGAAACCGAGGGGTTGTCGGGCGATTCGCTGTTCAACTGACGAGCCGTTCCTGTAAGGCGCGATTTATTGCGCCGCTTTTCGGTCGAATGAATTCGACCCTACACGGTGTGGGCCTGGCCCTGTAGGGCGCAATTCATTGCGCCGCTTTTCGGTCGAATGAATTCGACCCTACACGGCGCGGCCCTGGCCCTGTAGGGCGCAATTCATTGCGCCGCTTTTCGGTCGAATGAATTCGACCCTACACGGTGTGGGCCTGGCCCTGTAGGGCGCAATTCATTGCGCCGCTTTTCGGTCGAATGAATTCGACCCTACACGGTGCGGCCCTTCCCCCCTGTAGGGCGCAATTCATTGCGCCACGGCCGAATGAGTTCGGCCCTACACGCCTTCCGCCGCCGTTTTCCCACAAAAAAACCCGCTCGATGGCGGGTTTTTTTGTGGCTGCGTGTGGGGGCGTCTACCGCTCCAGCAGCTCCAGCTTGTTCGGCTTGCCGGCCCACTCCTCGGCGTCCGCCGGCGCGTCCTTCATCTCGGTGATGTTGGGCCAGATTTCCGCCAGCTCCGCGTTCAGCTCCATGAACACCTGCTGGTCCTGTGGTAGTTCGTCCTCGGAGTAAATGGCGTCCACCGGGCACTCCGGCTCGCACAGCGCGCAGTCGATGCACTCGTCGGGGTGAATCACCAGAAAGTTGGGGCCCTCGTAGAAGCAATCCACGGGACACACTTCCACGCAGTCAGTGTGCTTGCACTTGATACACTGTTCACCAACAACAAAGGTCATGCCAAAACTGCCTCTTGGTCCGGGCTGTGCTGAAAAGGGCGGCTAGTTTACCCGCATAGTGCGTGAAAATGAAGCCTTTTCAATCCAGTAGCGCCCGCAGTTGATACAGCTTCTCGAGGGCCTGTCGCGGGCTGAGATCGTCCACCTCCAGGGCTTCCAGCGCGGTCACCGCCGGGTGCGGCGCGGGGCTGGCGAACAACTCCGCCTGGGCCGGCGACGGCGAGGTGGTCGCGGCGGGCATCGGCGCGCCGGGCTCCGCGCCGTTGACCGGGCGGGCGCTCTCCAGTTCTTCCAGCTTGTCCTGGGCGGCCCGCAGCACCGGGGCGGGAATGCCCGCCAGCTTGGCCACCTGCAGGCCGTAGCTGCGGTTGGCCGGCCCCTCCTGGATATGGTGCAGGAATACCACGTGGTCCTGGTGCTCGGTGGCGTCCAGGTGCACGTTGGCCATGGTCTCACACTGCTCGGGCAGGGCGGTCATCTCGAAGTAGTGGGTGGCGAACAGGGTGAAGGCCTGCACCTGCCGCGCCAGCGCCACCGCCGCCGCCCAGGCCAGGCTGAGGCCGTCGAAGGTGCTGGTGCCACGGCCCACCTCGTCCATCAGCACCAGGCTGCGGGGGGTGGCGTTGTGCAGGATGTTGGCGGTCTCGGTCATCTCCACCATGAAGGTGGAGCGGCCGGAGGCCAAATCGTCGGAGGAGCCGATCCGGGTAAAGATGCGGTCGATCGGCGCCAGGCGTGCCCGGGACGCCGGCACGAAACTGCCGATATGGGCCAGCAGGGCGATCACCGCGTTCTGGCGCATATAGGTCGACTTACCGCCCATGTTGGGGCCGGTGATCAGCAGCATGCGTCGCTGGCTGTTCAACAGGGTGTCGTTGGCGATAAAGGGCTCGTCCAGCACCTGCTCCACCACCAGGTGGCGCCCTTCGTTGATCTCGAATACCTGTTCCTCGCAGAACTCCGGCTGGCACAGGCGCAGGCTGTCGGCGCGCTCGGCCAGGTTGGCCAGTACATCGATTTCCGATACCGCCGCGGCGCAGTCCTGCAGCGCGCCCAGGTCTTCGTTCAGGCGTTCCAGCAGGGCATCGTACAGCGCCTTCTCCCGGGCCAGTGCCCGGCTCTTGCTGGACAGGGCCTTGTCCTCGAAAGCCTTGAGTTCGGGGGTGATGAAGCGCTCGGCGTTCTTCAGGGTCTGGCGCCGCACGTAGGCCGCCGGCGCCTGCTCGGACTGGGCGCGGCTGATCTCGATGTAGTAGCCGTGGACCCGGTTGTAGCCCACCTTGAGGGTGGAGATGCCGGTGGCCTCGCGCTCGCGCTGCTCGATTTCCAGCAGGTAGTCGCCGGCGTGCTCGCTGATCTGGCGCAACTCGTCCAGCTCGCTGTCGTAGCCCTCGGCGATCACCCCGCCGTCGCGGATGACCACCGGCGGGTTGTCGATGATCGCGCGCTGCAGCAGGTCCACCAGCTCGGGGTGGTCGCCGACCTGTTGCGACAGCCGCGCCAGCAGCGGCGCTGGCGTCGCGGCCAGCTCGCCGCGCAGGCGGGGCAGGGCGGCGAGCGAGGCGCACAGCCGCGACAGGTCCCGGGGACGGGCCGAGCGCAGGGCCACCCGGGACAGGATGCGCTCCATGTCGCCGATGGGCTTGAGGGTGTCGCGCACCGTTTCGTACCGGTAGTTGTCGCACAGCGCGCGGATCGCCGCCTGGCGCTCGCGCAGCACCGCGATATCGGTGAGCGGCCGGTGCAGCCAGCGCCGCAGCAGGCGGCTGCCCATGGCGGTGACGCCCCGGTCGAGCACCGACAGCAGGGTGTTGCTGTCGCCGCCGGCGAGGTTGCGGTCGATCTCCAGGTTGCGCCGGGTGGCGGCGTCCAGGATTACGCTCTCGGCGCGGTTTTCGTGGCTGATCGAGCGGATATGCGGCAGGCTGCTGCGCTGGGTGTCCTTGACGTACTGCAGCAGGCAGCCGGCGGCCCCCAGGGCCAGTTCCAGGTCGTCGCAGCCGAAACCCTGGAGGTCGTGGCTCTGGAACTGGGCGTTGAGGCCGCGGCGCGCGCTCTCCAGGTCGAATTCCCACTCCGGCTGGCTGCGGGCCCCGCGGCGGCTTATGACCACCGGCAGGTAGATACCCTCCCGGTACAGGGTCTCCGCCGGGTTGAGGCGCTGCAGCTCCCCCGCCAGCGCCTCCTCGCCCTCTACTTCAAGGGCGCGGAAGCGGCCGCTGGCCAGGTCCAGGTAGGCGATGCCGAAGTGTTCCCCCTGGCTGTTCACCGCCAGCAGCAGGTTGTCCACCCGGTCCTCCAACAGCGCCTCGTCCGAGAGCGTGCCGGGGGTCACCACCCGCACCACCTTGCGTTCCACCGGCCCCTTGCTCGTCGCCGGGTCGCCGATCTGCTCGCAGATCGCCACCGACACCCCGGCCCGCACCAGCCGCCCGAGGTAGTTCTCGGCGGCGTGGTAGGGCACCCCGGCCATGGGAATCGGCTCGCCGCCGGACTTGCCCCGCGCGGTCAGGGTGATGTCGAGGATTTCCGCGGCTTTTTTGGCGTCGTCGTGGAACAGCTCGTAGAAGTCCCCCATGCGGTAGAACACGAGGTCGTTGGGGTGCTCGGCCTTGATGCGCAGGTATTGCTGCATCATGGGGGTGTGGGTAACGGTCTGATTCAAAAAGAAATGCTCTTTGTATCGAAGTGGGTCGGGGTGCGTTGTGAGGCGCTATGATAAAGGAAGTGCGTACCGGGAAAACAGGGGGGGCGACCCGGGCCCCCATCGCGCCGCCTCGAGGCGGTGGTTGCGCCGCTACCCCAGCAGCGCGTCCACCTTCAGTCGACGGACCCGGCCAGCGTTCATCGGCCAGTCGATACTGTCGCCAATGCGCAGGCCGATCAGGGCGCTGCCCACCGGCGACAGCACCGAGATTTTCATGGCGCCCACATCGGCCTCGTGGGGGTAGACCAGGGTGACTTCGGTCTGCTTTCCGGTATCGAGGTCCTCGAAGCGCACCCGGCTGCCCATGGCGATGCTGTCGCCGGGAAAGTCGTCGTCGGGCCAGATCTGCGCCCGGGTCAATTCTTCGTCCAGCGCCTCGGCGGCGGGGGTGTCATGGCGGTCGATCAGGGTCGTCAGCCGGTCCATGTCCGATTGTTTGAGGTGGATTACTCTGTCTTGTGTGTTGGTCGTCATTTTCTATACCTGAATTAATAACGCCGCCGCGGCCCGAAGCCGCCGGCAGGCAGGGTTGTGTCTGGAAAGTGTTACCCGGGGTAGGGTGAGGCGATCAAGCCTCGGGGGTGGCTCGACCGCCTAAAGAAGGACAGGCGCTGACAACTCGCGTGCACGCGGCAGCGGGCCCGGGACGGGCTGCGGTTGTAAAGGAATGGCCTGGATAGATGTTCATATAGCGGCAGGCTACCACCAAATCGTGCTAGCGCCAATCCTCCGGCCCCGGCAATTCAAGATTAGCTGTACTGGCGAGATTGGCGAGTGGCTTCAGTCGGGGGCTACCGCCTCCTGGTCGACGAATCGCCCGTGCCGCCTGAGCGCGGGTAGCAGTGTCCGGTCGCAAAAGACGCAACCGGTCTCCGCGGGATCGGTTTGCCCGCTCTTGCCGGCCTGCTCGGGCCTGTGTCCGCCGCCCTGTTCCAGCAGTGCCAGCATCGGCCGGTAGCCGGGCTCCCAGGCCCGCAATCCGGGCAGGCTCTGGCGCAGGGCCTTGAGGATGCCGAGGCCGGCGAAGTCCAAATCGCCCCAGAAGGACACTGGCAGTTGTTCGCTCAACCACTGTTCCCGAAAGGCCGCACTGTCGCTCCCTGGCAGGAAGGCGAAGCGGGTATGCTCGCTGCCCAGACGTCCCGCGCTGGCGCGAAAACCGCCGCTGTAGAGCAGGGCGAAGCCCGGCGGTGGGTGTGCCGCGAGGCGCAAAAAGCTGTCCTGGTTTTCCACGACCAATAGCTGCGTGAAGTCCGGCGGCGCCCAGGCGGTGAGCAGCAGGGGGCGGGGCAGGATGGCCGCGGCGCGCTCGCCGTGGAGTTTGAGCAGCAGCTCCTGGCGCTGGTCGAGAAACTTGGAGTCGCCGCGGAAGCAGCGGGCGGCGATTTCCCTTAAGGTAAGTTCGCCTTCGAGATGGTCGCCAATGGCGGCGAATGCGGCGGCCAGCGCGTCGGCCTCGTAGCCTGCGGCGACGGGCCGCGCCGCCAACAGTGAGGCGCCGTTGTCGGCAAAGCGTTGGCGGTGGGGCGCGACCGCCCGTTCCCAGGCCTGCTGGGCTGGATCGATGCGCGGCCGGTCGAGCCAGTCGCGCAGCAGGTCCTCGGCGTCCGGATTCAGACGCAGTTGGGCGTTTTCGTAGGGCTGATCAAAAGCGGCGATATTCCGGTCGTACACAATGCTAAACACCGAATGCTCGGTGGCGAGTTTCTCGATCAGCTCCCAGCGGTACTGCGTGTCCTCGTGAAATTGAAACAGCGCCGGTACCGTGGACGGTTTTGCGCGCCGGGTAATGGCCCGCGCCCGCGGCCCCTCCAGCTTGTCGAGGAACCAGCCCAGCAGCTCCCGCAGCCAGGCCTCCTCGCGCAGCCACAGGGGCGCGGCCATCTAGAGCTCGTCCATAAAGTCCAGCGCCCCCTGCTGGCGGATCACCCGCCGGTGCTGGGCCCACAGCTCCGCCACCCGCTCCACATTGAGCTGCTGGCGATCCAGCAGCACGCGGGTGTTGAGTTCGCCGACGGGCGTGGGGCTGGGCACCTTGCTGAACACGAACTGGTTGCTCACCAAATCGAGGAAGGGGCCGGCCTTGCTGGTGGGCATGATAAAGGTCAGCTGCAGCCCCAGGGTCTGGGTGAGGTAGCCGATCACTTCCCGCGAGCGGGTCTCGTCCATGTGCATGAAGGCCTCGTCGACGATCACCATGCGCAGGTGGCTGTCGCCCTCGCCGAAACGGAAGGCGCTGGTGATCGCGGCGGCGCGGATGATGTAGGCCGGGGTTTCCAGCTGGCCGCCGGAGCCGGTGCCGTATTGGCTGAGGCGGATCGGGGCCTTGTTTTCCGGGTGCTTGAGGATGTCGTAGCGGCGGTAGCGGCGGTAGTCGCTGATCCGCTCCAGCTCGCGCAGGGCCTGCTGTTCGTCGCCGTCCAGCAGCAGGGCCAGCAGGCGGTCGCGCACCCCGGCGGCCTTGTTCGACAGGCTGGCGTCGAACAGGCTGCTGCCGTCTCCCAGGTTGGGGATGTCTATGATCTCGCGGAAGAAGTCCCAGTATTCCTTGTACTGGGGCAGCCAGTTCCAGTCGAAGGCGAAGCGCTCGCGGTCGGCGCCGAAGCGGTGGTGCTCCAGCTCCTTGTTGAGGTTTTTCAGGGTGCGCTCGCCCTCGCGGATGGCCTGGTGAATTTCGTGGCAGAGGTCGCTGACGAAGGTGGTGTTGAAGGTGTCGCGCAGCTCGACGAGCTGTTCCTGCTTGGCCAGCAGCACGTTGTTGCGCAGGCGGTTGTGCAGGTTGTCCAGCTGCTGCTGCAGGCCGCGTACATGGCCGAAGAAGGGCGCGCTGTGCAGCTCCTCGGGACTGTCGGCGAGCACGTGGTCGGCGGGCTGGGCCTGCTGGTTGTACTGGCTGATCGCCTGCTGCAGGGCCACCGCCAGTTGCATCAGCCGCTCGTCGAGCCGCCGCTCCTCGGCGGCGAAGCCGATGTCCTCGTGGCTGGCGGCCAGGCGCTGGTCCATGCTGTCGATGCGCGGTTGCACGTCGAGGCCGGGCCAGTGGCGCTCGCTGGCGAACAGGGCGGCCTCGGCGTCGTCGCGGGCTTGCTCCAGGGCCTCGCTGCGATCGGCGAAGTCGCGCAGGCGTTTGTCGCAACTGCTGAGTTTTTCGGTGAGCTGGCCGTGGCGTTCGATCTGCGCCTTTTGCTCCGTCTCCAGGTCGCCGTAGCGCTGTTGGGCCTGTTCCCGCTCTTGCTCCAGGTCCCGGTGGGCGCTGAGGTCGAGGTTGTCCAGTTCCTTCTCCACCTCGCCCAGCTGGCGCTGGCTGTCCAGCAGGGTGCCGACGGTTTCCACCCATTGCAGGGGGCGGAAGCGGTTCACCTGCTGCTGCAGCTGTTGCGCCGCCAGGTAGGCCTCGCTGCCTTTCTGGTACTGCTCCCGGACGTCCAGCAGCGCCTGCTGCTGGGCGCGCAGGTTGCGCTCGCGGGCGGCCTCGCCGAACACCAGTTCGCTGTCGTCGACATCGCAGCGGAACATGGCGTAGTTGCCGGAGGCGAGGCCGTCGGCGGTGATGCCGCGACGGGTCAGGCGCAGGGTCTCGGCGTCCGGTACCCGCACCACGCTGCCGTAGGAGGCGCGGAGGTAGTGCTCGGCCACACCGTGGGAGAAGCGCAGCACGTGGAAGATGGAATCCTCCGCCAGGGACTGGCGCTCCGCGTCCCGCCGCGCCTGTTCGCCCTGGATCACCCGCGCGCGGTTGCGGCGGCTACCGGCCAGGCGGCGCACGATGCGGATCGCCTCGGCCTCGTGTTCCGCTTCCACCAGGATGCCGAAGCGGGCGCCGCCGAGGTAGCCCTCGATGGCCATCTGCCACTGGGGGTCGATGACTTCCACGTGGTCGCACAGCACCCGCGGGTCGGCCTGGGGGCACTGGGCGCGGATCGCCGCCAGGGCCTCGTTGACGTCGCGGGGGTAGTTCACCTGGCTGGATTGCAGGGTGCCGATCTGGTGCTCGATGCGCTGCTGTTCCTGTTCGATGCCGCGCAGTTCCCGCTCGCGCTCGGCGACAAGACGGTCCAGCCGCTGGGACAGCGACAGGGCGTCGGTACCCGCCTCGCCGTCCCCGGGGCCGTGGAGGATGGCCGCGAGCTGGTTGTGCAGGGGTTGCTCCGCGCGGCTGTGGTCCAGGCCCGCTTCCAGGGGGCTGAGGTCGATCCAGTCCCGGGCCAGCAGCTGGTTCAGGTCGGGCAGTTCCCGCTCGCCGCGGGCCAGTAGCTCCTTGGCCGTGTTGCGCCAGCCGCGGCTGGCCAGCTCGGGCAGTAACAGCTCCAGGCTGTGCCGGTTCAGCAGGTTGCGGATGTTGTGCAGCGCCGCCAGGTTGGCGCCGCGCTGCTGGTCCTGTTCCAGCAGGGGGCGGGCGCCCCGGTGCAGCTCGGCGGTGAGTGTGTCCCGTCGCGCTTCCAGTTCCTGCTTGGTGCGCAGGGCGGGCACACCCTGGATGCGAGCCTCCAGCGATACCAGGTCGCGGTGCACCTGCTGCAGGCGCTTGTGGGTTTCCTCCCGCTCCGCCTCCAGGCCTTCCTGTTCCTGGCGCAGTGCCAGTTGTTGCTCTTTTTCCGCTACATACTGCTTCTGGTTGCGCTGCTGCTGTTGCGCGGCGGCGCCGTAGGCGGCCGCGGTGCGCTGTAGCCAGTGCTCCAGGTAATGTTCGGCCTGCTCCCGCGACTGCGCGAGGAGGGCGACGCTGTCGCGCAGCTGGCGCGCCTCCTGTTCCATGCCGTGCACCGTGCGCAGCAGGTCGCGGATGCGGCGAATGGTGTCGCCCAGTTCCCGCGCCTCCAGCACTTCCCCGGCCACGAACTGGTCGATGGATTGCACCGGTTTGTAGGCCATGAAGCGGGCGAAGGTGCGCGCGGCGTTGGTGCCCTCGCGCAGGGACACGGCATCGCGCTTGCCGCGCAGGGCGCCGTACAGCCGGGCCAGGTAGGCGCCCTTGCGTTCGTAGACCTCAACGGCTTTCTTGCCGAACTCCTGGCGCAGCAGGTTGGGCAGTTCGGTGACCGGGGTAACGTGGTCGCCGTCCGGGTAGCTGCGCACGAAATGGGATTTGTGCAGCATCTCGCCGGGCAGGATCATCAACAGCAGCTCGTCCTGCCGCGCCTGGGGCGTGGCGCCGGCCCGGTCCAGACGGGCGCGCACACCAATCACCGCGGTGAAGGGCTCGGCGGTTTCGCCCTTGGTCGGGTGGAACACGCCGGCGATATAACCGTCGCAGTCGAAGGGGCGGGCGAAGGCGCCGTCGTCGCAGCCCAGGACATAGGAGGCCAGGGTGCGCACCTGCTTGCCGCCGCGGCCGCGCTGGGTGGTCTCGTCCTGCCCCGGGTTATAGGTGAACAGGTTGTCGTGGGCCGCGGTCATCAGGGTCTGCAGGGCGTCGGCGGCGGTGGTCTTGCCGGACCCGTTGCCGCCGGAAAACAGGTTCACCGGCCCATAGTCCAGCTCCTGCGGCGGCAAGTTACCCCAGTTAACGGTAATCGAGCGCTTCAGGTACATACGCCCCCCCACAATAGGGGACGGATATCTATTTCGGCGGGGCGGAAATAGGTATCCGTCCCCTTTTTGTTTGGGGGTGGGGTCACGGGGTTTCCTCCTCGGGGTCCGCCTCGGCGCTGGGTGTTTCGGCGGCGGGGGCGTCGCCGGCGAGTAGCTCCGCCAGTACAGTGTCGGTGACCAGGCTGGTGATGTCGGGGCGGATCGTGAGCCAGGACTCGGCGTCCTCGAGGGCGTCGTCGCCGGCGGTGCGGATCAGGCGCAGCTGGCGCAGGCGGCGGAATAGCGCGCGGCGCTCCACCAGGCCCTCCGGCAGGGGCCGGCCGAGCAGGTTCTTGCAGGCCAGGCTCACCGCCTCCAGCGGCAGTACCACCTGGCCGTGTTCGTCGATCTGTCCCTCACGCAGGGCCTTGTCATACTCGGCCCGCAGCACCAGGATCAGCGCCACTTCCTGCTGATTCAGGCGCTCCCGCAGGCCGCTGTTGAAGGCGTCCTCGGGATCGGCCAAGCCCGGTACCTCGGCGCCGGGGGGAAACAGGCGCAGGGAGTGGAAGCGCGCTTCGTGCAGCAGGCGCACCCGCAGCACGCCGAGGTAGTCCTCCACCAGGTCGGCCACCTGCAGATAGCGGTCGTAGAGTTCCGCCTCGCGCTTGCTCTCGTCGCGGCACAGCACGCCGTTGTCCAGCAGGCGGATCATCAATTCGGAGAACTGCGCGGGGTTCACCCCGCGCGCCTCCAGGGCGGTTTCAAGGCTTGCTTGTATCGTCATCGTAGTCCAGTTCCAGCAGGTAACCGTCCCTGCGGGCAAAGTAGTGTTCACCGGTGATCGCCTCGGTGGGCTCCAGGCGCAGGCGGAATCCGGCCTCGGCGTGGTCGGCGCTGCCCAGCTCGATCACGTGGCTCAGGGCCAGCAGGTCGGCGGCACTGTTGATGGGCAGGTCGCGGTTGTCGATGCGCCGGCTCGCGCCCAGCGCGCCGCGCAAATAGTCGCGCAGGGCGCCGCTGTTGATATTGAAGGCTTTTTCCAGCAGCTGCTGGGTCAGCAGTTCGCGCCGGGTGGCCTCGTCGGGGACGTCCAGTTCCGCGATCCGGCTGTGCACCGCGCGCCGCGGGCGGCGTTCGCGCAGGCGGTTCTGGCCCGGGTCCACCAGGGTCACGCGCAGGCCGGCCAGCGCCTCGCCGGCCGCCGCCAGGCGGCGGGCGAAGGTCTCGTCGTCCAGTTCCGAGAGTTCCCGGCACAGTCCCGCGATATCGTTGTGCCGCTGGCTGTGCAGGTAGCTGAGCTGGCGGATGATGATGTCGGCGCGGCGGGTAAAACCCTGCAGGGTGCGGCGCAGGGCGGGCAGCATGATCTGGGACGCGTTGCGCATGCGCAGCTCGATACTGTCCAGCAGCTGCCACAACACCGAGCTGTCCTCGTTGACCACCAGGTCCGGCGCCAGGCGCCGCAGTTCGCGCTCGGCGTTCGCCTTCCAGGCCTTTTGCTTGCGGCGGATCTTGCCGATGGTGGCGTGGATGCGCTCGCGGTGTTTTTCCACGCTGTCGGCGGACAGGCGAATCGCCACGTCCGGCTGGAAGCGCTTTTCCATAAAGTCGAAGAACTGGTCCGAGGCCTGCTGCACCAGTTGCTGGGCCTCCACCTCCCGCACCAGCTCCCGCTTGCGCTCCTCCAGCTCGCCGATGATGTCGGTGAAGTCGGCGATGATGCGTTCGGAGTGCTCGTGGGCGTCGAGCAGGTCGTAGGCCTCGCCGCGCTCCAGGAAAGCCGCCAGCGCATTGAGGGTATTGCGGGTATTGCGATGGCGGGTGCGCACGCTGCGCCCGTCCACCTCGGCCAGGGTCTGGGTGAACAGCCGTCCGGTGCGGCTGAAGGGGTAGGTGGACTGGAAGGAGGCCTCGTCCTTGTCGCGCTTGAGCCAGCCGTGCTCCACCAGCTGGTTGAGAATCCAGCCCGCCTGTTCGCGGTTGCCGCTAAACCGGCCTTCGTCCTCGCCCTCCAGTAGTGGCGCGCGCTCCAGGGCCTCGGTGAACACGTCCAGCACCTGCTCCCGGCGCAGGGACTCACCGTAGTCGGCGTGGGAGCTGTACAAGCGCTCGTGCAGCAGGCGCAGGCACTCCGCGACCTGCTCGCGGTACTTGCCGGTAAGGGGGCGAAAAAACTGTGTGCGCTCGTCGGTAAAGAACATTCGGGAGGTATTGGCCAGGTGTCTCTGTGCGCCGCTCGAGGATTGGTTCCAGGCGGCAATTCTAGGCGAGACCGATGGAAAGATGCCACATTAGCAGACTCCCGGGTTGCAGAATAGGCGTCGCGCGCCAGGGACTGCCGGGAGCCCCCGGGGCGCGGCTGCTTGCGGGTGACCTTCGGCCCGGCAATCGCGCGCCTTAAGTGTTCGATAATACTTCAACGCTAGGCTGCCCGGGTGTCTGGATAGGGCGGAGGTATCGGTTATGCAAAATCGTATTATGGGCTTGTTGCTGGGGCTCTGCGTGATCGCGTCGGGCGCGGCGGCGCAGGACGGCGCGCGGGTGGCGGCGGAGAGCGTTCGAGCGCGCTGGGAACACGCGAATTTCGAGCTGCGCGGCGACGCACAGCGCGCTGCGCTGAAGGCATTGACCGAGGATTGCGATGGAGTGGCGCGGGCCCGGGACGCCGGCGCGGCGCTGCTGACCTGGTGCGGCATCTCCTATTCCAGCTATGCCGGCGTGAAAGGCGGCCTTGGGGCCCTGGGGGCGGCTAAAGAGGCGCGTCGGCTGCTCGAGCGGGCGGTGTCCATCGAACGCGGCGCGGTGAATGGCGCGGCCCTGTGCAGCCTGGGCACGCTCTATGCCAAGGTGCCGGGTTGGCCCCTGGGCTTTGGCAGCGACGACAAGGCGGAACGCTACCTTACCGAAGCGCTGCAGGTCGCCCCGAGTGATATTGACAACAACTATTTTATGGCGGATTTTCTATACGCAGAGCAGCGCGAGCCGGAAGCCCGCCACTACCTGGAGCGGGCCCGACACGCGGCGCAGCGCCCCGGGCGCGAGATCGCCGATCGCGGCCGCCAGGCTGAGATTCGCAGCTTGCTGGCGCGCATTAACCATCAATGACAAAAAAGGTGACACCATGTCCCACCACGAAGCACCTGTCCGCTACGGCACCGGCTTGATGGCGCTGCACTGGCTCACCCTGCTACTGGTCATCGGGGCCTATGGCAGCATCGAGCTGCGGGAGTTGTTCGAGCGCGGTACCAGTGAGCGGGATTTCATGAAGTGGCTGCACTTTAATATCGGGCTGAGCATTTTGCTGGTTACCGCGCTGCGCCTCGGTTACCGGTGGGCGAGGCCGGCGCCGCCGGCACTGGCGACTACTCCCGCCTGGCAGCGGTTCTCGGCCGGCGCGGTGCACGCCAGCCTGTATGCGTTGTTGCTGGCGATGCCGGTACTGGGCTGGGCGGTGCGTAGCGCCGAGGATCACGAGGTGGCGCTGTGGGGCTTGGGGCTGCCGTCCCTGTTGGCGCCGGACGAGGGACTTGCCGAGCAGCTGGAAGAGGTGCACGAACTGCTGGGCAAGGTGGGCTACGGCCTGATTGCATTCCATGCGCTGGCGGCGCTGGCACACCATTACCTGCAGGGCGACGATACGCTGCGGCGGATGCTGCCGGCGCGGCGCTGACACCCGGGCCTGCGGATGATCCCCGTCGCGGCGGGCGGGGGCGCCGGATGTGGGCCTAGCCTTCCGTCCCCGGGTGTTCCAGCAATCGCGCCGGCTGCCACAGCAGCGCGATGGCCAGCAGCGCCAGCAGGGCGGCGCCCACCAGCACCGGGACAAAACCCAGCATGTCCGCCAGGGCGCCCATGGCGAAACCGCCCACGGCGGGGGCGCCCATGGTGACCACCGTCCACAGGCTGAGCACGCGGCCGCGAAATTCGTCGGGCACCGCCAGCTGCGCCAGGGCCTGGCTGCCGGTGCCCGCGGTGGTGGTGGCCAGGCTCAGTAGCAGCACCACGCCGGCCAGGCTCCACTGGCCCGCGGCCCAGTGTACCGGCAACAGCACCACCGCGGCGCAAAACAGGCTGCCGACAACCATGGTGACCAGCGCGTGTTCATCGCTGCGCAGGCGGGTCAGCAGCAGCCCGCCGAGAATGGAGCCGGCGCCGGCGGCGCCGGTGAGCACGGCGAGGGTGGTGGCGCCACCGTCCAGCAACTTGCCGGACACCGCCGGCAACAGCTCGATGATCGCGCGCCCCAGCAAGCCATTGACCAGGGTAAGCAGCAACAGCAGGCGGATGGTGGGGTGCTCCCTGGCGAAACGCAGTCCGGCGCGCAGCTGGGCGAGCAGGGCGCCGTCACCGGCGTGATCGACCGCGGCGATGCCCCGCATCAGCAACAGAGCGAGGCCGGCGCCGGCAAACAGCGCGGCGGCCACGGCAAAGGCCGCGGCGGCATCGGTGTGGGCCAACAGCCAGCCCGCCGCCGCCGGTCCCAGGATGCGCGACAGGTTGAACACGATGGCGGAGACGCCGATGGCGGCGGGCAGCGCCGCGCGCCCCACCAGCCGGGGAATCAAAGCCAGGCGCAGCGGGTGGTGGGCGGCGCTGATCGCGCCCACGGCGACCGCGAGGCCCAGCAGCCACGACAGCTCGAATACCCCGCCGTACATCGCCAGGGCCGCCAGCGCGGCGAGGGCGCACTGTCCCGACAGGGTCGCCAGCATGCCGTTGCGCGGGCTGACCCGGTCGGATACCACCCCAAACACCGGCGACAGGACGAAGGTCGGCAGCAACATCAACGCGCTGGTGATGCCCACCCACAGGGCGGCGTGGGTCAACTCCCAGGCGCTCCAGCCCAACAGGAAGCGGGTGATCCAGGTGCCGAGGGTGGACAGGCAGGAGGCGACAAAGTAGCGGCGGAACAGGGGCTCCGCGAAAGGGGAGGCGCGGGCGGGTTGTGTTGGTGCCGGTGGCGTGGCGCGCATGGGTGATGGTGCTTGCGGACGGGCCGCCACTCTAGCGGCTCGTCGCCCGCCTGGCAATGCGGTGCCGGGTCAGCCTGCTTGTGGCGCCGGCCGTGGGCCCGGCTTGGCGGGCTGTCGAAAAACCGCGCGGCTTGCCGGCCTCGCGGCGGGTTTGAAAACCCCTGGCGGGCGCCTCTTCGGACCCCTGTCAGTGCACGTGGCGGTAGTACTCCACGGTGTCCGCCGCGCAACTGATGGTGGCGCGGTCCTGGGTCGCCATCAGGTACATGAAGTCGTCCTTGTGCAGGTGCACCAGGTGGCGGTGGTCCCCTGCTTCCAGGTAGACGTGCTCGGTGTGGCGCAGGCTGTTGTCCCACACCACCTTCATGCCGTAGGCCTGGCCGAGGGGCGGGATGGCGCCGGTGTCGCAGTCGGGGAACAGCTCGGCCAGCTCCTGTTCGCTGACCAGCTGGTAGTGCCCGCCGTAGTCGTTGTTCAGCCACTCGAGCATGAGCTGGTGGGAGGCGGGCAGGACACACATCAGCAGCTGGTCCCGGCGCCTGACCACCACGGCCTTGGCCAGTTGCGCGGGCGTGACATGGGCGAGGTGGGCGGATTGCAGCGACGTACTGGAACGGGAGTGCTCCAGCAGCTCGAAAGGCACGTGCTGCGTGTTCAGGTAGTGTTCGATAGCGGGAGAGAGACTCATGATACTGCCTCCAGGCACATCGCGGCGCGGCCGGTATCCGCAGTATAGCCCGCTCCGGGCCGCCGTTCGGGCTAATGCACATACGGTCTAAGAGCGCATCGGGTTGATACCGGCGGCACTATTACCGTCCGTACAAGGCTTGTATCTCGCCGCAACATACCCATACATTATGGGTGGATTTAAGGGCGCCATTGCGGGCGCCATCTCAATCTGGACGGGCGTATGGATTTCAAGGACTACTACCAGATCCTCGGCGTCGAGCCGGACGCGGAAAAGGCCGACATCAAGGCGGCCTACCGCAAGCTGGCGCGCAAGTACCACCCGGACCTCAATCCGGGCAAGGAGTCGGAGGATAAATTCAAGGAAGTGGCGGAGGCCTGGGAAGTGCTGGGCGACGATACCCGGCGCGCGGAGTTCGATGAATTGCGCCGCTACGGCGGGCGCCGGGCGGGCGGTTTCGAGCCGCCCCCCGGCTGGCAATCCCGCGCCGGTGGCGCGGCGGAGCACCACTTTTCCGGGGATTTTTCCGACTTTTTCAACTCCATTTTCGGTGGCGGTTTCGAGGCCGAGAGGGGCGGTGCCGGCTTCGGCGCCGGCGCCCGCGGGCAGGATGTCGAAATCGAGATGCCGGTGTTTTTGGAGGAGACCCTCGCCGATACCCGCAAGCCGGTGGAATACGAATTGCCGGTGGTGGAGGGCGGCCGCCGCACGAGCCAGCGCAAATCACTGAAGGTGACGATTCCCGCCGGGGTCGGCGAGGGCGAACGCATCCGCCTTCGGGGCCAGGGGGTGCCGGGTCGCGGTGGCGCGCCGGACGGCGATCTCTATCTGCACATCCGCCTGGTGCCCCACCCCCTGTTCGACGTGCAGGGGCACGACCTGCTGGTGACGGTCCCCGTCGCCCCCTGGGAGGCGGCGCTGGGCGCCAAGGTCACGGTGCCGACCCTCGACGGCAAGATCACCCTCACCATCAAGCCCGGCAGCCAGTCGGGGCGCAAGATGCGGGTGAAGGGCAAGGGCCTGGTCGGCCGGCAGGGGCGCGGCGACCTGTACGCGGTGCTCAAGGTGGTGATGCCGGACAAAGACAACGACAGGACCCGCGAGCTGTGGCAGCAGCTGGCCGGGGAGGCGGCCTTTGATCCGCGGGCGCAGTGGAGGGCATCGGCATGAGCACCAGCATCCTGCGCATCACCGTGCGCGAGTTCTGCGAACGGGAGGGCATCACCGAGCAGCAGGTGGTGACCATTGTCGAACACGGCATCGGCCGGCCGCTGGCGGGGCACGGCAGTCGCGACTGGGAATTCGACACCGCCACCGCCGGCTGGATGCAGAAGGCCCTGCGCCTGCGCCGGGACCTGGACCTGGATTGGGTGGCCACCGCCATGCTGATCGACCTGCTGCGCCAGCGCGAGCGCCTGCGCCGCGAAAACAGCGAGCTGCGCCGGCAGTTGCGCCGCTTCATGCTGGAGGAGTAGCGGTCCAGCCGGCATGGCGGCCGTCGGCGCCCAATCCGCAGGCCTGTCTATACTGCTATGCTGGGAATGCGAAAACCGACGCGGAGGCCGGGCGGACGCAAACATGGGCGGCGACATCGACAGGACGGAATTCGAGGATGGCGATTATGCCGCTTTCCGCCACTGCCTGGACGACAACCTGGGGCAGCTCGAGCGCTGCCTCGCGCGCCCCGGGTTCGGCGACGGCCCCGGGTCGCTGGGTTCCGAGCTGGAGATGTACCTGGTGGACACCGGCGGCCGGCCGCTGTACGCCAACCAGGAGTTGATGGCCGACGCCGACGACCCGCAGCTGACCCTGGAGCTGAACCGCTACAACCTGGAATACAATCTCTCGCCATACGGCCTCGACCAGCGCCCCTTCGCGCGCACCGAGGCGGAAATCCTGGACAAGCTGCGCGGCCTGCGCCAGCTGGCGGCGGCGCGGGGCGGCCAGATCGTGCTCACCGGCATCCTGCCGACCCTGCGCGACGAGGACCTGGGCCCCCACTGCATTACCGAACGCAAGCGCTTTCACGCCCTGGTGGCGCAGCTGATCCGCCGCCGCGGCCGAGAATTTCGCGTGGACATCGACGGCCCCGAGCCGCTCAAACTGGAAATGGCGGACATTACCCTCGAGGGCGCCAATACCTCGTTCCAGGTGCACTACCGGGTGCGCCCCGGGGATTTCGGCGATACCTTCAACGCCATCCAGCTGGCCACGCCCCTGGCGCTGGCCATCGGCGGCAATTCGCCGATCCTGTTCGGGCACTGCCTGTGGCAGGAGACCCGGGTGCCGCTGTTCAAGCAGTCGATCGACACCCGCGTCCGCGACCCCTATAGCTGGAACGAGCCGGCCCGGGTCAACTTCGGGCACGGCTGGGTGCGGCGCGGCCCCCTGGAGCTGTTTGCTGAGGCGGTGCGCCTGTACCCGCCACTGCTGCCGGTGTGCGGCGCGCCCCTGGACCCGGTGCCCGAGGTGCCGCCGCTGCGCGAGCTGCGCCTGCACCAGAGCACGGTGTGGTCCTGGAACCGCCCGGTCTACGACCCGGCGGACGGCGGGCACCTGAGGGTGGAAATGCGGGCCCTGCCCGCCGGGCCCACGCCGGTGGACATGGTGGCCAACGCCGCTTTCCTGGTGGGGCTGGCCGAGGGCATCCGCCCGCAGATCGACACGCTGCTGTCCGCGCTGCCCTTCCACATGGCGGAGTACAATTTTTACCGCGCGGCCCAGCACGGGCTGGCCGCGCGGCTGGTGTGGCCGGACCCGGAACAGAGCGGCTACCGGGAACAGCGCGCCGACGCGGTCATCGGCAGGCTGCTGCCGCTGGCCTACCGCGGCCTGGAGGCCATTGGTATCGACAGCGCCGAGGCGGAAAAATACCTGGGGGTGATAGCCCGGCGCCTGGCCCGCGGCCAGACTGGCGCCACCTGGCAGGTGCGGCGCCTGGCCCATTGGCGCGAGTCACTGCCCGCCGACGCGGCGCTGTACGCCATGTTGCAGGACTTTGTCGACAACAGCGTCGGCAACCGGCCAGTGGCGGAGTGGCCGCTGTGAGGCGCTTCCGCTTCCTGCGCAATCCCCTGGCCACCGAAATCGGTGGCGACGTGGAGGCCTTCCTGCGCTACCTGGACGGCCCCAGTTGCATTTTCCTCGACGGCGCCGACAGCGGGCGCACCCGCGCCTTCGTCACCCTGTTGCACGGCAACGAACCCTCGGGGGCCCGGGCCCTGTTTTTGTGGCTGAAATCCGGCCGCCAGCCGGCGGTGAACACGCTGTGCATCGTGGCCTCGGTGACCGCGGCCCTGCAGCCCCCCCTGTTCAGCCACCGCATGCTGCCCGGCGCCCGGGATCTCAACCGGTGTTTCCGCCCGCCCTTCCACGACGAGCAGGGCCGGCTGGCGGAGGAAATCCTGGAGGTGCTCCGCCTGCACCATCCGGAAGCGGTGATCGATATGCACAACACCTCCGGCTCCGGGCCCGCCTTCGGTGTGTGCACCCACCGGGATCGCCACCACGACGCCCTGGTGGCGCTGTTCACCGAACGTTTGGTGGTGTCCCACCTGGGTCTCGGCGCGCTGATGGAAATCTCCGAGCACAACTACCCCACGGTAACGGTGGAGGTCGGCGGGCGCCTCGACGAGGATGCCCACCGGCTGGCGGCCGAGGGCCTGGCGCGCTACCTGTTGGCGGAGCGGGTGCTGGCGGAGGAGGGCAACGAGCACGCCCTGGAGTTGTTTCTCGATCCCATCCGGCTGGAACTCAACGCCGGTATCGCCCTGACCTACGCCGACCACGCCGCCCCGGATGCCGACGTCACCCTGCTGCCCGATGTCGAGCGGCACAATTTCGGCGTGGTGCGGCCGGAACAGGCGCTGGGCTGGGCCCGCGGCGACCCGCGCCGCCTGTTTTGCGCGCAGGACGCCGGCGGGCGCTGCGCGGTGAGCCAGTTGGTGCGTGTCGACGGGGGCCGTCTCTATCCGGCGCGCGCGCTGAAGCTGTTCATGGTCACCAACAACCCGGATATCGCGCAGAGCGACTGCCTGTTTTACGCGGTGGCCGCGGATCAGGCCCCGCCGGGCGATTGAACGGCTTCTGCGGGGGTCGCCCCCGGCCACCTGCCTGCAACCTGTCGAATTTTCAGACATATCGTGGGCGAGTGGGCACATCTGGCCAAAATTGTTGGCTTTCCGGGCTTGCAATTCTCTCTCCGACAACTGAGTATATATACAGTAGTTTGCTGTACAGAATACTGGATCAAGCCGGAGACGATATATGGACCCCAATAAGCAGAAAGCACTGGACGCCGCGCTGTCGCAGATCGAGCGCCAGTTTGGCAAGGGCACGGTCATGCGCATGGGCGACAACGAGCGCGCCGCCATTCCCGCCATCTCCACCGGTTCCCTGGGCCTGGATATCGCCCTCGGTATCGGCGGCCTGCCCAAGGGGCGTATCTGCGAAATCTACGGGCCGGAGTCCTCCGGCAAGACCACCCTCACCCTGCAGGTGATCGCCGAGGCGCAAAAGGCCGGCGGTACCGCGGCCTTTATCGACGCCGAGCACGCCCTGGACCCGATCTACGCCGAGAAGCTCGGTGTCGCGGTGGACGACCTCATCCTGTCCCAGCCCGACACCGGCGAGCAGGCCCTGGAAGTGGCCGAGATGCTGGTGCGTTCCGGCGCCGTGGACGTGCTGGTGGTGGATTCCGTGGCGGCGCTGACGCCCAAGGCCGAAATCGAGGGCGAGATGGGCGATTCCCACGTGGGCCTGCAGGCGCGCCTGCTGAGTCAGGCCATGCGCAAGCTCACCGCCACCATCAAGCAGACCAACTGCCTGGTGATCTTCATCAACCAGATCCGCATGAAGATCGGCGTGATGTTCGGCAATCCCGAGACCACCACCGGCGGTAACGCCCTCAAGTTCTACTCCTCGGTGCGCCTGGACATCCGCCGCATCGGCGCGGTGAAGGAGGGCGACGAGGTCGTGGGCAACGAGACCCGGGTCAAGGTGGTGAAGAACAAGGTATCCCCGCCCTTCAAGCAGGCCGAGTTCCAGATCATGTACGGCAAGGGCATCTACCACATGGGCGAGGTCATCGACTGGGGCGTCAAGCTCAACCTGGTGGACAAGGCCGGTGCCTGGTATTCCTACAAGGGCGACAAAATCGGCCAGGGCAAGGCCAATGCCGCCAAGTTCCTCGAGGACAACCCGGCGGTGGCCAACGAGATCGAGACCCAGATCCGCGGCCAGATGATGACTGCGCCGCCGTCGAAGGGCGAACAGGACAAGGAGCAGGGTGTCGAGGCGGCCGCCGAGAAAGAGTAGCCCCGCAGAGCAGCGAGAGCGCGTGGGGCTCCACTATTTCCTCTCAGGCGCCGGGTCCACTGACCCCACTCTCGCTCCCGGCGCCTTTTTTTCCAATCTGTATCGACCATGACGGCAAGCGATGACCCGCAAATGATCCGGCGCGCGGCAATGGATCTGCTGGCGCGGCGGGAGCATTCCCATGCCGAGCTGGAGCGCAAATTGGCGCGGCGTTTTGGCGACAGCGAGCTCATTGCGGCGGCGCTGGTGCAGCTCGCCGACGAGAACCTGCAAAGCGACGAGCGCTATGCCCAGAGTTTCGCCCGGCAGCGCATCCAGCGCGGCTACGGGCCTCTGCGCCTGCGCCAGGAAATGCGGCAGAAGGGCCTTGATGAGGCCGAGGTGTCGCGCGCGCTGGCGAGCCTGGACGTCGACTGGCAGGCCGTGGCCGCGGAGGTCTACCACAAGAAATTCGGCGATGCAGAACCGCAAGACCTCAAGGACAAGAGCCGTCGCCTGCGTTTTATGCAGTATCGCGGATTCAGTTCGGAGCAGTTCTCGCACTTGATGGAATAACCCTGGTGGCCCGCCCATACGATGGGACCCCCGGAGCCATTGGCCAGCCCGGCATCACGCGCCGTGGGGAATTTGTTAAGATAGCGCCAACGCCGCGCACCGATACCCGCGCGGCATCCGCAAGCGCGCAAATACAAGCGCGCAAATACAAACCGAGGAAATACCATGTCGATATTGGCCGATCGTCGCGCCCGGCGCACGCCGTGGCACCTGTGGGTCGTGGGTGTGCTGTCACTGCTGTGGAACGCCGTGGGTGCGGCCGACTTTACTCTCACCCAGATGCAGCACGAGCAGTACATGAGTAACTTTACACCGGAACAACTCGCGTATTTCTACGGTTTTCCGGTCTGGGTGATCGTGTGCTGGGGCATCGCAGTGTGGGGCGCGGTGTTGGGCTCAATCCTGCTGTTGATGCGGCGGCGGCCAGCGGCCCTGGCGTTTTTTATCTCCCTGTTGGCGATGATCGCGACCTCGGTCCGCAACTTGCTGCTGTCCGATGGCCTGCAGGTCATGGGGGATACCGCCCTGTGGTTTAGCGCGGTCATCTTCGTGATTGCCCTGGCGCTGTTTGTTTACGCGGGGATCATGAACCGGCGCAATATCCTGCGCTGATGTGCCGCGTGGCAGTGGCGCTGTCCCTCTTTGGGTGCAGTCATTGCACCACGGTGATGCGGGCGCACGGCAATGGGCCGGCGCGCCCGGTCGCAAAACCTCCAGGCGCCCAATGTTTATGTGTTCTTTCTAATTCTGGCCCGAAACTTGCTTTGTAGCTCCTAGTAACGCCAGGTCCAATATCCATATCGGCAACGAAGCCTGCACAGGATTCCGGTTCATCTCGGGAGGCTGTGCGGGCTTTTTTGTGGCCTGGGATTTGCCGCTGCCGCGCACTGGCACTGCGCTAGCGAACATTGTAGGGGGAACGATGATGACAGGGTCACCAACAATACTGCACGTCGGCATGCGGGTAATATGGGGCGTGGCGGGGCTGGGTGTGTCCGCGGTCGGGGCGGAGGAGTTGGCTGTTGCCGATTCAATGCCGGGGATGGTCGCGGCGGGCAATATGGGCCTCGACCTGCGCTATCGCTACGAACACGTCGATACCGATGCCCTCGACCGAAGTGCCGATGCCTCGACGCTGCGCACCCGGGTCACGTTTTCCTCCGCCAGTTACCGGGGCTTTGCCTTCATGGCCGAAGTCGATAACGTCACCGGCATCGGCGCCGCGCGTTTTAACGATACCGGCAATGGCGAGACCGGGTACCCGGTGGTGGCCGACCCCGAGGGGACAGAAATCAACCAGGCCTGGTTGAGCTACAGCGGCGACGCGCTGGTGGGGACCTACGGGCGCCAGCGCATCCTGCACGGCAACCAGCGCTTTGTGGGTGGCGTGGCCTGGCGGCAGAACGAGCAGACCTTTGACGGTTTTCGCGCCCGCTGGGAGGGGGGGGTCGCGGAGGCCGACTACGCCTATGTGTACAACGTGAACCGGATCTTTGGCCCGGACGATACCGCGCAGCCAGCCAACTGGCACGGGGAAAACCACCTGTTACGCATACAGGTGCCACTGGCGGACGGCCACGCGCTGAGCGGCTTTGCCTACCTGCTGGATGTCGCGCCGCAAGCGGCCTTCACGGCGAATCAGGCGGAGAACAACGGCTCCGATACCTGGGGCCTGGAGTACGCGGGCAAAATCGGCCCGGTAGCGGCGCGATTGAGCTATGCACGACAGACCGACGGGGGCGACAGCCAGTTGGACTACGGGGCGGACTACTACCTGCTCGAGGGCGCGGCACCGTTGGGGCCGGTGACAGCGACCCTCGGCTACGAAGTGCTGGATGCCGGCGACGGCGTGGGCTTCAAGACCCCCCTGGCGACCCTGCACAAATTCCAGGGCTGGGCGGACATGTTCCTGGCCACCCCCGGCGATGGAGTCGAGGATCTCTACGCTGGCCTGGCGGGCGCGATCGGGTCGCTAAA
The DNA here is from genome assembly GCF_017255185.1 of Parahaliea mediterranea. Taxonomy (GTDB): domain Bacteria; phylum Pseudomonadota; class Gammaproteobacteria; order Pseudomonadales; family Halieaceae; genus JAFKCZ01. The sequence continues at coordinate 94,331 of NZ_JAFKCZ010000006.1, read as the reverse complement.
GGTTGCCGCGACCTGGCACGATTTCCAGGCCGCGGTGGGCGGAGCCGACTTCGGCTCCGAACTGAACCTGGCGGCCACCTGGCCGCTGCATCCACGCTTGAGTTTGCAGCTCAAATATGCAAATTTTGCCAGCGACAACAGGGATCGCTACGCCGATACACAAAAGGCGTGGCTGACCGTGACTTTCAGTTATTGACCCCCGTCAGGTGAGCAGTATCGACCCCCAGGCATCCGCGCCCTTGCGCCTGATTCTCGTCGACGACAACCCGGAGCGCGCGGCCGCGGTGGAGCGCAGTCTCTCGCAGCCCGGGCTCGAAGTCGTGTCGGTGATCGCCACTGCCTCTGGCCTGTTGTACCAGATGGCGCAGCTGGAACCGGACGTGGTGGTGATCGCCCTGGACTCCCCCGACCGCGATGTGCTGGAGAGCCTGTCGATTGCCTCCGCCCACAATCCCAGGCCGGTGGTGATGTTCTCCGGCAGCGGCGACTCGCGCTTTATCGGCGATGCGATTCGCGCCGGCGTGACCGCCTACCAGGCCGAGGACATCAACCCGGAGCGGGTTCGCGCGGTAATTGACGTCGCCATGGCCCAGTTCGCCGCCTTTGACGAACTCAAGCGGGAACTCGACCGGACCCGCGCGCAACTGGCCCAGCGCAAGGTGGTGGAGAAAGCCAAGGGGCTGCTCTGCGCGGCCCACGGGGTGACCGAGGACGAGGCGTTTCGCACCATCCGCAAACTGTCGATGGACCAAAATCGCACGCTGGCGGAGACCGCCCGAGGCATTATCGAGATCCTCGACAAACCCACGGCGAAAGGGAGCAAACCATGATCGACGTCGCACGCCAGCCGGTTGCGGAAAAGCGCGACCTGAGCCTGGGCTACCTGCGCCTGACTGACAGCGCGCCGCTGGCGGTCGCCCGGGAGCTGGGCCTGTACGAGCGCTACGGCCTTTCGGTGAGACTGGAGCGGGAAGTGTCCTGGGCCAATCTGCGCGACAAACTGGTGGTGGGCCAGTTGGATGCCGCACAAATGCTGGCGCCGCTGCCTTTTGCCACGTCCCTGGGCGCCGGCGGCATGCGCGCCGATGTGATCACCGGCCTCGCCCTGAGCCTGAACGGCAATGCCATCACCGTCAGCCAACGGTTGGCGGAGGTATTGGCCGCGCGGGACGGCGACCCGAGGGAAGGTGCGCTCAGTACCGCTGCCGCCCTTGGGCGCCATATACGCGAATCCGCCGGTAGTGGAACGACCCTGACCTTCGCCGCCGCGCACACCTTCTCCTGTCATATTTTCCAGCTGCGGCAGTGGCTGCGCGCCGGCGGTGTGGATCCGGACCGCGATGTGCATGTCATTGTGCTGCCGCCGGAGCAGATGGTGGACAGCCTGGCCCGGGGCATTATCGATGGCTACTGCGTGGGCGAGCCCTGGAACACGGTGGCGGTACAGCGCGGCATCGGGCAGGTGCAGGCCACCGGCTACGCTATCTGGAACAACGCCGTGGAAAAGGTGCTGGGCGTGACCCAACAGTGGCACCAGCGATATCCGGCGGCGCACCTGCGTCTGCGCCTGGCGCTAATGGAAGCCTGCGCCTGGCTGTCCTTGCCGGATAACCGGCTGCGGGCCGCATCGATCCTCGCCGATCCGCACTACCTCGATATGCCGGAGGAGCTGTTGCGGCCCTCGCTGGCGGGGGAGCTGGTTTTCGCCCGCGGCCAGGCGCCGCTGTCGTTGCCCGACTTCCACGTGTTCGGTCGCTACCAGGCGGGCTTTCCCTGGCGCAGCGACGGTGAATGGCTGGTGCAACAGACCAGCGAGCTGCTGGGCAAGCACATGGGGGAGGAGCGCATCAAGTCGCTGATTCAGCGCACCTTGCGCACCGACCTCTATCGTGAGTGCGCGCGCTACCTGAACCTGCCGTGCCCGGAACGGGACTACCGCCCCAGCAACACCCATCGCGGTGTTTGGCAATTCGAGCCGGGTATTGAGCTGGGCGCCGACTACCGGCTCTAGCCCGAATGGCACTGACTTTAGCGTTGTAGGGCCGAATTTATTCGGCCATTGATGCCGTGAACGCCTCATTTGGTCGAATGAATTCGACCCTACAGAGGGCAAAATGCCCAGTTTTTCACTTAAGTAAGTGCCATTGTGCGCTTTAGCCCACCAGCAGCGCCAGGGTCACCAGCTCCGCCACGGCCAGCGCGGCGGCTATCAATTGCCAGGCGAGTAGGGGTTTGCGATCCATCAACGGTCGCTGGTGGTATTCCAGGTAGGCCGGATTGGGATGTTGCAATTCGTGGGCGAACTCCGACACGTCGCCGTGGCGCCGTTCCGGATGAAAACGCAGGGCTTTGCGCAGGGCGCCGTCCATCCAGTGGGGCACCCGGGGATTGATGCGATAACTGGGTGTGTAGCGCGTCGCCAGAAAGTCGCGCTGACTGCGACAGCGTTCCAGCTTGCCCTCGAATGGCGCGGTGCCGGTCAACAACTCGTAGGTGATGACCGCTAGCGAGAACAGGTCGGCGCGCGGGTCCGGCTTTCGTCCCACGGTGTATTCGGGGGCCGCGTAGCTGGCGGTGCCCAGCGCGCTGTCGCGCACCAGGGGGGTGGCGATCTCGGCGATGCTGGCCACGCTGCAGCTGCCGAAATCAATGATTTTTACCTGCCCACTGGCATCGATCAATATATTGTCCGGCTTGAGATCCTGGTGCAGTGTCTCCCTGCGGTGCAGGGCGCGGAGGCCGCGTGCGATCTGGCACACCAGGTAGAGCGCCTCCTCCACCGCCGGCCTGGGGTGCTCGCGCATCCACTGCGCGAGCGTCATGCCGTCGACGTACTCGCTCAGGTAGTAGAGGCAAGTGCGGGGACGGCCCGGGTCGACCACCCTGGCCACGTAGGGGCTGTTGATGCGCGAGCCGATCCAGCTTTCCAAAACAAAGCGCTCGATGTAGGCGGGGTCGTCGCTAAAGTTGTCGGAAGGGGTTTTCATGCAAAAACGTTCGCCGCTTTGCACGTCGCGCACCAGGTAGACCTGGCTGCGCGGACTGGCATGGAGTTCGCGTTCGATGCGAAAGCCGTCCAGTACATTGCCTGCCGCCAAAGGCGGGGGAAAGCGCAATTGGGTCAGCCTTCCCACCACATCGTCGATCTCCGGCGTTGGCAGGCTGCTGACCCGCAGCAACTGGCAGCTCAGGTTGTCATCGCTGCCGGCGCGCAGGGCGGTGTCGCACAAAGTGCGACAGGTGGCGGCGAGATCGTCCCCGGCATTGACCAGCAGCTCTGCCAGTTGCGCCGCGCCGAGCACATCGTGCACGCCGTCGGTAGTGAGCAGGAACAGATCTCCGCGCTCCAGCGCCAGGTTGCGGTAGTCCGCTTCCAGGTGGATATCGAGACCGAGGGCCCGTGCCAGGTAGCGGTGCCCGTCGCCGACCGGCACCGTGTGGTCCCGGGTCAGTTGCTCGAGGCGGCCGTCGCGCAGCAGGTAGATGCGGCTGTCGCCGATGTGAAACAGGTGGGCTTGCTGGCTCTTGAGCACCAGTGCGCTCATGGTGGTGATGAATCCGCGGCGGGCGTCCGGCAGGCCCTGGCCACTGCGGTACAGCCAGCGATTGAGCGCGGTGAGGATCTGCTGCACCGAGTGGCGCACGGTCCAGGTTTCGGGGGTGGAAAAATAATCGGACAGGAAACCGGTAACGCAGCTCTGGCTCGCCTCGCGCCCGGCCTCGGCACTGCTGACCCCGTCGGCGATCACCGCCGCGACCCCCTTGGTGGTGAGCAGCGGGCCGTCCGGGGCGCGGATGCCGATGGCGTCCTCGTTGATCGCCTTGCGGCCGGCACAGCTGTACTGTCCCATCTCAAGGCCCAGTCGGGCCTCGAGGTGGCTGGCTGCCGGTAGCGTGCGCGCGCGGGTCATGGTGGCCTGTTTGCACCCCGTGTCAGGTGAGGTCGATCAGTTGCACCGTGCCATCGGGCAGGGTTTCCTGCATTTGTCCCCGGGGTTCACTGATGAACTGCACCACAAAAAAGCACAGTGCGGCGCTGCCGGCAATGATCAGGAAAAAACTGGAGGCATCGACGAAGGTGAGCGCCGTCAGGTAGGTCACCGCGCCCACGTTGCCGTAGGCGCCGACCATGCCGGCGATCTGCCCGGTCATCCGTCGCTTGACCAGGGGCACCATGGCGAACACCGCGCCCTCGCCGGCCTGCACGAAAAAGGAGCAGGCCATGGTGGCCGCCACGGCGGCCGGTATCCACCAGCCGCTGTCGACCAGGGACATCACCAGGTAGCCCACCGCCAGGCCGGCGATCAGTACCGACAGGGACTTTTTACGCCCGAAACGGTCGGAGAAGTAGCCGCCGCTCGGTCGCGCCACCAGGTTCATAAAGGCGAAGCCCGAGGCCAGCAGTCCCGCGGTGACCGCGTCGAGCGCGAAGGTTTCCATGAAAAACAGGGGCAACATGGAAACCACCGCCAGCTCCGAGCCGAAGGTGACGAAGTAGGCCCAGTCCAGGGCCGCCACCTGCCTGAAGGCGTAGCGGTCGTAATCGGGAACCCCCGCGCGCAGGTGGTCGCGGTTCACACGCCAGATCTGGCTGACCTGGAACACGAAGAGCACCGCCAGCACGGTGTACATGGCGTAGGTGGCCGTCTGGCCGAGCAGCGACAGGTTGGCGGGGGAGAGGCGCCAGCTCATGACCGCCAGGGCAATATACAGGGGCAGGGTCATGGCGATGTACAGGTAGAAGTCTTTCCAGGTGCTCACCTCCAGGCCGCCGTGGCGCTTGGGTTTGAAGTAGGTGGAGCCCTTGGGTGTATTGCGTGCCTGCAAGTAGAAGAATACGCCGTAACACAGCGACACCACGCCGGTACTGGCGATGGCATAGCGCCAACCGTCGTCGCCGCCGTAGGCCAGGGCCAGGGTGGGCAGGCTCATGGCGGCCGCCGCCGAGCCGAAATTACCCCATCCGCCGTAGATGCCCTGGGCCATGCCCACCTGGCGGGCCGGGAACCACTCGCCGATCAGGCGGATGCCGATCACGAAGCCCGCGCCAACAAAACCGCCGAGAAAACGGAACAGGGCGAGCATCTCGTAGCTCGTGGCGAAGGCGAAGCCCCAACAGAAGAACGAGCTGCACACCAGCAGCAGGCTGAATACCAGGCGCGGGCCGAAGCGGTCCACCAGCATGCCGACCACGATCCGCGCCGGAATGGTCAGGGCGACGTTGAGGATCAGCAGCGCCTTGAGCTGCTGGTTGCTGAGGTCGAAGGCGCTGCGAATGTGCGCCATCAATGGCGCGTGGCTGAACCACACGACAAAGGTAATAAAGAAAGCGACCCATGCGAGGTGCAGGGTGCGAACAGCAGGACGCGACAGGTCCAGTACATTGACCGGGCTACTCATGGATTCAGTTCTCTTGGAATGTGAAATTCAGGTGAGGTCTGAGCGCGCCGTTACGCTCGCAAGCTGCAGCTGTGCTGGAGAGGTTTAGCAAAGTGCATGCCAGGCGTGGGTGGAATGGCCTCAAGGCCGCATTCGGCCTGGCTCAGGGGCCGGAGGGCAGGGCCGCGGCGCCCTCGCGTTGGGCCGCGCGCTTGCTATCGCTGCACCAAATCGGGTCAGGGGCCGGCGTTCTTGCACTCCCATGTGGCTTTCCAGATCTGCCGGGTCCGCCGTTGGGAATCTTTAGCCGCTGATAACTAAAGAAAAAGCCAGTTCTGGCACGTAGCTTGTATCAATTCTCGGTGCAACACCCCACACCGCTGTCTCCCTCCACGAGCAACGACGCTCCTGCACGCCTGCCTCACGGCCGGCTGCGGAGGGCGTCGCTGTGTTTCGCCCATACCGCCACCGCGTCACGGGCGCGAATGACAATCGGAGAGAGAATGCTATGAACGACCGCAAGATCGTCGTAATCGGCAATGGCATGGTCGGCCACCATTTCGTCGAGACCCTGGTCGGCCTCGGTACCGGCGATCACATCACCGTGATCGGCGAGGAACCGCGGCCGGCCTACGATCGCGTGCACTTGTCGGAGGTGTTCTGTGGGCGCGAGCCGGCCGAGCTGGCCTTGGCCACCCGGGACACCTACCGGGAGTGGGGCGTGCAGGCGGTGTTCGGCGACCCGGTGACCAGAATCGAGCGCGCGGCGAAGACCGTGGTTACCGCCTCCGGTCGCCGTTTTGATTATCACAAGCTGGTGATGGCCACCGGTTCCTATCCCTTCGTGCCCCCGGTGTCCGGCGCCGACCACGAACGCTGCCTGGTGTACCGCACCATCGACGACCTGGGCCGCATCAAGGCCGCGGCCAAAGATAGTCGCACCGGCGTGGTGGTGGGCGGGGGACTGCTGGGCCTGGAGTGCGCCAATGCCCTGCGCAACCTCGATTTGGAGACCCATGTGGTGGAGTTCGCCCCCGGCCTGATGGGGGTGCAACTGGACGAGGGCGGTTCCAGGATGCTGCGGCGCAAGATCGAGGCCCTGGGCGTGCGTGTGCATACCAGCAAGAACACCCGCGAGATCGTCGACGGTAGCGGCGCCGCCCTGGCGATGAACTTTGCCGACGAGGCCGTCCTGGACACCGATATGATTGTGTTCTCCGCCGGCATCCGGCCCCGCGACCAGTTGGCCCGGGAGAGCGAGCTGGCGGTGGGCGAGCGCGGCGGTATCGTCATCGACTATAAATGCAAGACTTCGGACTCCGACATTTTCGCCATCGGCGAATGCGCGCTGTTCGGCGGCCGCATCTACGGCCTGGTGGCCCCCGGTTACCGTATGGCGGAGGTGGTCGCGAACCAGCTGGCGGGTGAACCGGCGCAGTTCCAGGGTGCCGATATGAGCACCAAGTTGAAGCTGCTGGGGGTGGATGTGGGCTCCATCGGCGATGCCCACGCTCGCATCGAAGGCAGTATTTCCTACGTGTTCAGCGACGAGCGCGCGGAGGTCTACAAACGCATCGTGACCAGCGGCGACGGCAAGACCCTGCTGGGCGCCGTGCTGGTCGGGGACTGCGAAGACTACGACACGTTGCTGCAGTACTTTCTCAACGGCATCGAATTGCCGGCGGAACCGGAGAGCCTGATCGTGCCGGCGGCGGGCGACAAGCCGCTGCTGGGGGCCGCGGCCCTGCCGATGAGCGCCACGGTGTGCTCCTGCCACAACGTCACCAAGGGCGGCATCGTCGAAGCCCTGGACAGTGGATGCTGCAGCTTGGGGGAGGTCAAGGCCGAGACCAGGGCGAGCACCGGTTGCGGCGGCTGTGCGGCGATGCTCAAGAATCTGGTGGAAGACGAGCTCAGCGCTCGCGGTGTCACCGTGGATAAGAGTATTTGCGAGCACTTTCCCCACACCCGCCAGGAGCTCTATCACCTGGCCCGGGTCGGCGAGTTGAAGACTTTCGACGACATGCTGGCCAAACACGGTAGAGGCCGGGGCTGCGATATCTGCAAACCGGCGGTGGCCTCGATCATGGCCTCGCTGTGGAACGAACACGTGCTGGAAATGCCCCACGTGGGCCTGCAGGATACCAACGACACCTTCCTCGCCAACATGCAAAAGGACGGCACCTACTCGGTGGTGCCCCGCATCGCCGGCGGCGAGATCACGCCCGACAAGCTGATCGTGCTGGGTGAGGTGGCGAAGAAATACGGCCTGTATACCAAGATCACCGGCGGCCAGCGCATCGACCTGTTCGGCGCCCGCCAACACGAGCTCCCGGACATCTGGCGCGAGCTGGTGGCCGCCGGTTTCGAGACCGGCCACGCCTACGGCAAGGCGCTGCGCACGGTGAAGTCCTGCGTGGGCAGCACCTGGTGCCGCTACGGCGTGCAGGACAGCGTGGGCATGGCCATATACATCGAGAACCGTTACAAGGGATTGCGCGCGCCCCACAAGATCAAGTCCGCGGTGTCCGGCTGTACCCGCGAGTGCGCCGAGGCCCAGTCCAAGGACTTCGGCGTGATCGCCACCGAGAACGGCTGGAACCTCTACGTCTGCGGCAACGGCGGCATGAAGCCGCGCCACGCCGACCTGTTTGCCACCGACCTCGACGATGAAACGCTCATTCGTTACATCGACCGCTTCCTGATGTTCTACATCCGCACCGCCGATCGCCTGCAGCGCACCTCGGTGTGGATGGACAACCTCGAGGGCGGTCTCGACTACCTGCGGGAGGTGGTGATCGAGGACAGCCTGGGTATCTGCAGCGAATTGGAGCAGCAGATGGCGTCCGTTGTCGGCACCTACCAGTGCGAGTGGAACACCACCATCAACGACCCGGAGAAACTCAAGCGCTTCCGCCAGTTCGTCAATGCCGATGGCGGCGACCCGGAGGTGGTGTTCGTGCAGGAGCGCGGCCAGAACCGCCCGGCACGGCCGGAGGAGAAGATTCGCCTGGTAGCGAGAGTAGCAAGTGCGGCGGGCGCGAAGTAATCGGTGGAAGGGAAACTGGATATGAATGTGGTGGAAAAACTGGTGTGGCAGGGCGTTTGCCTGCGCGCGGACCTGGTGGCGAACTCCGGAGTGTGTGCGCTAGTGGCGGGGGAGCAGGTGGCGATCTTCTACCTGCCGGAAACAGAACAACAGGTTTTTGCCCTGGGCAACCGCGACCCGGTCGGCCGGGCCAATGTGATGTCGCGCGGCATTGTGGGCGATCTGCAGGGGCAACTGGTGGTGGCCTCGCCGCTGTACAAGGAACACTACAACCTGCTCACGGGGCAGTGCCTGGAGGACGCGCGGGTCTGCCTGCCGGTGTACCCGGTACGCATGGATGGCGACCAGGTGCAAGTACAGGCCGGTAACTGAGGAGTAGCGCCTCGATGTTGTTTGGACGACGCAAGAAAAACCCCATCATCCTGCGCGACAAGGGTGTGGTGCAGTGGAAGTACGCCACCTGTGGTTACTGTTCCACCGGTTGCGCCATGGAAGTGGGGCTGGATGCCGATGGCAAGGCGGTGACCACCCGCGGGGTGGCGGACGCGCCGGTCAACCGGGGCAAACTGTGCATCAAGGGCATTACCGAGGCGGGCATCCTCAATGCCAGTGGCCGAGGCACCGAGCCCCTGCTGCGCGCGCACAGCTATGATCCCTGGCAGAGTGTGGACTGGAACACGGCCCTCGACCGCACCGCCGCACAATTCCAGCGTATCCAGGACAAGTACGGCCGCGACGCGGTGGCCGTGGTGTCCACCGGCCAGATTCTCACCGAGGAGTTCTATACGCTGGGCAAGCTGGTGCGCGGGGTGATCGGCACCAACAACTACGACGGCAACACCACCCTGTGCATGGCCTCGGCGGTGTCCGGTTACAAGCGCTCCTTCGGCAGCGACGGCCCTCCCGGTTGCTACGACGACTTTTCCCACACCGATTGCCTGTTGGCCTTTGGCTCCAACCTGCCGGAGCAGCACCCGGTCATCTACTGGCGCCTGAAAGAGGCCCTGGAGCAGCGCCGCTTCCCGATCATCGTGGTCGACCCGCGGGTCACCATGTTCGCCCAGTTCGCCGACATCCACCTGCCCATCACCCCGGGCACTGACCTGGTACTGCTGAACAGCCTGTGCCATGTGATCCTCGAGGAAGGCCTGGCGGACGAGGACTATATCGCCGCGCACACCAATGGCCGCGAGGATTTCGCGGCCCTGGTGGCGGAGTACGACCCGGGCATGGCGGCGACAATCACCGGCATCGACGAGGACACCATCCGTCACGTGGCCCGGCTCTACGCCGGTGCCGGCGCGGCGATGAGTATCTGGACGATGGGCATCAACCAGAGCACCCACGGCTCCGACGGGGTCTGCGCGATCAACAACCTCAATTTGATCACCGGCAATATCGGCAAGCCCGGGGGTACCTCCCTGTCGATTACCGGCCAGTGCAACGCCATGGGCACCCGCGAGTGGTCGTCCTGTTCCGGCCTGCCCGGTTACCGGGCGCTGGAGAACCCCGCGCACCGGGAGCAGGTCGGTAGCTTCTGGGGCGTGGACCCGGCGTTTTTTCCCGAGCAACGCGGCCGCTTTATGACCGATATTTTCCCGGCCATCGAGTCCGGCCAGATCAAGGCGCTGTGGCTGGTGGCCACCAACCCCATGACCTCCATGCCCAACACCGGGCGTATCCGCAAGACCCTGGAAAAGTTGGAGTTCTGCGTGGTGCAGGATGCCTACGCGGACGTGGAGGCGACCCAGTACGCCCACGTCTATTTCCCCGCCAGCGTGTGGGCCGAGAAGGACGGCTGTTTCACCAACACCGAACGCCGGGTCAACCGGGTGACGCCGGTCAGCGCGCCGCTGGGCAATTCAAGGCCCGACCTGTGGATCTTCAACCAGCTGGCCAAACGCTGGGAGCAGGGCCGGCGCATGCGTTTTCCCGAAAGCGCGTCCGAGGTCTTCGAGGAGATGAAGGCCCTGTCGGTGGGCACCGGGGCCAACGGCCAGCCGCGCATGCTGGATATCTCCGGCATGAGCCATGACAAAATCCTGGCGCAGCGTGGCATCCAGTGGCCGATGCGCGACGGCGATGAAACCGGTACGCCGCGCCTCTACGCCGATGGCGTGTTCCAGTTTGCCGACGGCAAGGCCAAACTGTTGGCGCTGCCCTGGGCCGACAATAACGAAAAGCCTGACAGCGACTTTCCCTTCTGGCTCAACAGCGGCCGGGTGGTGGAGCACTTCCACACCCGCACCCGCACCGGCAAGGTGGGTAACTGCAACAAGTTCAGCCCCACCGCCTACATGGAAATGAACCCCGACGCGGCCCGCGAGCTGGGTGTGGAGAATATGCAGTACGTGCGGCTGGTATCCCGCCGCGGCGACGCCATCGTACTGGCCCAGCTGACCCAGCGCGTGCCGCGCAATATGATCTTCGTGCCCTTTCACTTCCACGACTGTGTGAACCGTGTGTCCCTGGGCCTGCTGGACCCACATTCGCGCCAGCCGGCCTTCAAGCAGGCGGCGGTGCGCATCGAACGGGTCGACCAGGCCGAGGCGGCGCGACTCAACCGCGAGATGAGGGCCTACTGATGACGGTGCAACTGTTCGAGCCGATCGACAATGCGCGCCCCTCCCAGTCGCTGTTTCCGCTGCGCCACAACGAGCCGGACTACGCCCTGCTCAAGGACAATAGCAGCGAGGAACTCAACCGCTACGGCAACCGTATCGCCCTGATCGACCTGGTGGAAGAGGCGAGCTCGCTCAATATCAATGGCGTGAGCGAGAAGGGCTTCAACCCCAATCGCAACAAACAGCACGCCTTCCATTTCACCGCGGATAACTGCATCGGCTGCCACGCCTGTGAGTCCGCCTGCAGCGAGAAAAACGACCTGCCGCCGCACCTGAGCTTTCGCAGCGTGGGTTACGTCGAGGGGGGAACCTATCCCAACTTCGTGCGCATGAATATCTCCATGGCCTGCAACCACTGCGACGACCCGGTATGCCTCAAGGGCTGCCCCACGCGGGCCTACACCAAGCACCCCGAGTACGGCGCGGTGATCCAGGACCCGGATATCTGCTTCGGCTGTGGTTACTGCACCTGGGTTTGCCCCTACAACGCACCACAGCTGGACCCGGTGGCGGGCCAGGTGGAGAAGTGCAATATGTGCGTGGACCGGCTCGAGGTCGGCCTGAAACCGGCCTGCGTGTCGGCCTGCCTGGGTAATGCCCTGAACTTCGGCGTGGTGGAGAACACACCCGAACGCCGGGAGCAGATCGACACCCGCATCCCCGGCTTCCCGGACCCGGCCATCACCCAGCCCAACATCCGTTTTCAGCAGACCCGCAGCATGCCGCGGGAATTGACACGCACCGACTCGGCGCCGGTGAAATACCGCCGCGACGACAGTGCCGGTCACTACCGGCCGGCGGTGGACAAAAAGGCCGGCACCGCGCGCCTGTGGAACCTGGCGCGGCTGTCCAGCCGGGAAAACCCGCTGGTGCTGTTTACCCTGGCCGCCCAGGCGGCGATTGGCCTGTTCGCCATGCTGTACCTGGGCGCGCTGGCGGGCAGCGGGGTCGTGTCCACGGTGGTGAATTCGCCGGTCTATCCCGGGGCGGTGCTGCTGTGCCTGGGCATGGTGGCCTTTGGCTTGTTTATGTCGACCGTACACCTGGGCAAACCCCTGCGCTTTTACCGGGGCTTCAACAATATCCGCCATTCGCCCGTGGCCCGGGAGGGCGCGGGTGTCGCCGGCTTTATGGCCTTTGCCAGCTTGCACCTGTTGGCGAGCCTGGCACAGCAAGTCTGGGTGCTCGACTACCTGCCCGGGCTGGCGGCCTTTGCCGGGCTGTTCGCCTCGGCGGCGCGTGTCACTGGCGCGCTGGCGCTGATCAGCGCGGCGCTGGGGCTGTACTATATGTATCGCTGCTACCGCATCAAGGCACGACCTTTCTGGAATCACCACCAGACCGCATTTTCCTTCCTCGGTTGCTGCTTCTATCTCGGCGCCCTTGGTCTGGCAGCGGTGGGCGGCGTGGCCCTGGTTCTTGCCGGCCTGGCGCCGGCGGAGTTGCTGGGCTGGTGCGGTTTGTTGATGGGGTTTGGCCTGGCGCTGGAAGGCCTGGGGCTCTATCTCCACGCCCGCGATATGAGCACGGCCGAGAATGAGGGGGCGGTGTCCCACTACGTGCAGCGCACCACTTTCGGCAAGACCTATCTCGCCCGCAATGCCCTGTTGGCCCTGGCGGCGGTTGGACTGTTGTGCGCGCCACTGTATGTCGCCAGCGCCGCGGGTTTAGGCCTGTGGCTGTTGCTGGCCCTGTGCGCGGTGAGCGTCGCCGCGGTCGGCCGCGCGCTGTTCTATGTGCTGGTGGTGCCCACCACCATGCCCGGCGCCTTTTTCTGGAAGAACAAGGGCTTTGAGCAACACGCCCGGGATATTGGCCTGGCGACGATGCCCCAGGTGGGGGTCGTGCCCGACGCCCACTGAGCTGCCGTCTCGCCATGGTTGTTTGTTCGCATGTGGGCAACTTGGCCCGGCTGGACTAGTCTTGCGGTATTGACTACTCGGGAGCCGTCCGCGATTCGCGCGGCGCGGGGGGGAGGGGGCAAACCATGCAACGACGCGAATTTTGTCACGCCGGGGTCGCCGCCCTGCTGGCGGGAGCGCTGCTCCCGCGCGGGGTGATGGCGGGGGTCTATGCCGGACTGCAGCAGGTGGATGCCGACCTGCAGGCGCTGAGTCTCCAGGGCCGCGAACAGGTCCTGCCCCGGGCGAGCGTACAGGAACTGGCGGACAGCCTGCGAGGGCGCCTGCTGCTGCCCGGCAAGCCCGCCTACGATACTGCGCGGCTGGTGCTCAATCCGGTGATCGACAAGCACCCGGCGCTGATCGTGCAGCCGACCGGCCCGGCGGATATCCAGTCGGCGGTGCAGTTCGCCGGCGCCAACGACCTGGTGGTCGCGGTGAAGTGCGGCGGCCACAGCTTTTCCGGCAAGTCCACCTGTGACGGCGGCCTGTTGATCGACCTGTCCAGTTACCGCAACGTGCAGCTGGACACCCAGCGCCGGCTCGCCTATGTCACCGGCGGCAGCCTGTTGGGCGCCATCGACCACGAGACCCTGGCCCGGGGCCTGGTGACCACCGCCGGCACGGTATCCCATACCGGGGTGGGCGGATTGGCCACCGGCGGCGGTTTCGGCCGCGTGGCGCGCCGCTTCGGCCTGGCGCTGGACAACATTCGCGCCGTGGATGTGGTGACCGCCGACGGCAGCTTCCATCACGCCGATGGCGACCAGAACAGCGACCTCTACTGGGGCGTGCGCGGCGGTGGCGGCAACTTCGGGGTGGTCAGCAACTTTACCTTTGACCTGCACCCCATGCAGCGGGAGGTGATCGGCGGTAAGTGGGTGTATCCGATCGACCGCGCCCGCGACGTATTGGAGGCCTACGCGGAACACTCGATGCGCCTGCCCGACGCGTTCTATTTGGACTGCGGTGTGGGCCATCCCCCCGGGGACGGGCCCGGGTTCGCGGTGCTGGATGTTTGTTACTCCGGCCCGCCCGCGGATTTCGAGCGCCTGATGCAGCCGTTTCGCGCTCTAGGCAAGCCGCTCAAAGACAGCGTCGGGGCGGTGGATTATGTCGCGCTGCAGCGCTCCGGCGATTTCTCCGACCCGCGGGCCATGGTGTCCTATGTCAAGGACGGTTTCTGTGAAGGCATTACCCCGGCACTGATCGACAGCATCCTGCAGGGCCTCGAGCCCGACCCCGGGCGTTTGACCCAGTGCTACTTCCAGCATGCCGGCGGCGCCATCGGTCGCGTCGCGCCGGGCGATACGGCCTTCTCCCAGCGCTATGTCAGCCACGATATGATGGTGATCCTGGCCTGGCCGCCGGAGGCGGACGGCCCGGCGCACCGGGACTATATCCGGGCTTATTGGAAACAACTGGAGCCGCACACCCGGGGCTTTTACACCAACGTGGCCGAGGACAACGAGCGCGCGGCGCAGTTACAGGCCAATTTCGAGGACAATTTCCAGCGGTTGGTGGCGCTCAAGAACCGCTACGATCCGCGCAACCTGTTTCGCCTCAACGCCAACATCGAGCCGACGGTTTAGGCCGGGAGCGGCGGCCTCAGCCCTGGGGGGAGAAGCTCACCTTGATCGCGCCGCTGGCGCGGTCGGCGGCCGTTGCGAAGGCCTCGGCGGCGCCCTCCAGCGGAAAACGGTGGGTAATCAGGTGCCCGGCGAAGGCGGGATTGCCGGCCAGCAAGGTGGCCGCCTCGTCGAAACTTCGCTGCGGCGGCCGGCATTTGTAGGTCATCGACGGCAGCAGTTCCACCTCCTTCATACAGCAGCTGATGTCCAGGCTCACCGGCTGCCAGAAGCTGCCGAGCACGCCGATCCGACCCTGGGGCCGTACGCTGCGCATGGCCTGGGCCAGGGAATCTTCGCTGCCCACCGCGTCGAGCACGACATCGTAGCCGTCGCCCGCTTCCAGGCGAGCGCCGAAGAACTGCGCCGATTCCTGTTGCCGCGGGTGTCGCGCCGCCATGTCGAAGCGCAGCCCGCGCCCTTGCAGCACGGCGGCCGCCGCCAGCCCGATGGCGCCGGCGCCGACCACCAGTACGCGGTCGGTGTTTTGCACGCGGGCGCGGTGAATCCCGTGGACCGCGACCGCCAGGGGCTCCACCAGGCAGGCGTCTGTCACCGCCAGGCCGCTGGGCAAGGGTACCAGGGTCGAGGCGGGAGCCTGCACGTATTCGGCCATCCCGCCGGCCGCGGACACCCCCAACAGGGTCGCGCCCTGTTCACAGTGCGCCAGGTAGCCGTCGCGGCAGTAGGTACAGTCGCCGCAGCCGTACAGGGGTTCCACCGCCACCGCGGTGCCGTCCGGGGTGTGGCCGGCGAATTCGTGCCCAAGCACCCGGCCCTCCGCCCAGCCCCGCGCAATCAGGTGCAGGTCGGAGCCGCAGATGGAGGAGGCCGCGACCTTGATGCGTACGCTGTCGGCATCCGCCTCGCCGAGCCGCTGGTGCACCAGCTGTGGCTGCCCATCGATGATTTGTATTGCGCGCAAGAGCTTTCACCTCCGTCTGTTGCGGTCAGTGTAGGCGGCCGGCGGGGGCATTGCGACACCGCCGGTATGGTTTACTATACGTTCGTACAGCCGCTGTGGCGTGGCGCTTGTGCCCCTCAAACGGCTGACCCAAGCTGCGGGAATAACGACACAAACCAGGAGGCCGCGCCATGCTAAGCCGTTTTGACGACTACCCCATTCACCAGACGGCGGAACCGATCGCCCTGACCGCCACCAGTGACCGCTGTACCTACGACCGCTATTGGTACAACGCCCACGATCGGGACGGGGGCTTCTACTTCGGCATCGGCCTGTGCCGCTACCCCAACCTGGGCATCATGGATTGCAGCCTGAGCCTGGCGGTCGACGGCCGCCAGTACGCCTTTCACGGCTCCCGCCGAGCGCCCTCCGAGCCGACCGATACCCGCGTCGGGCCCTTTCGCCTGGACATTCTCGAACCGATGGGGCGGCACCGGGTGACGATTGCCGACAACGACACCGGCATCGCCTGCGACCTGCTGTACACGCCGCGCACCGCCTGTATCGAAGAGGGGCGCCAGACCCTGCGCAACGAACGGCATCTGGTCATGGACGCCACCCGCCTGGACCAGTTCGGTACCTGGGAGGGCTGGATACGCTATGACGGCAGGGAGTTGCGCGTCGAAGGGGCGAGTACCTTCGGTCTCAAGGACCGCTCCTGGGGCCTGCGCCCGGTGGGCGAGAGCTACCCCGGCGGCGCCCCCATCGACAGTTTCCAGAGCGTCCACTTCTGCTGGCTGCCCATTCACTGGGAGGACGAGTGCTCGCTGGCGGGCTGGTTCGAGGACGACAGCGGCCACCAGTGGCACAATGACCAGTGCATCCTGCCGCGCTATGCGGCGGCGGACGAGATACCCGGCACCACCGACCCCGCCGCGCGCGTGTGGCAGGGCGCGGTGGGGCACCGCCTGGAGTGGAATCCCGGTACCCGGCGCGCCCGGGGCGGCGTCATCACCATGCGCGATCGCTCCGGCGATAGCCTGGAAATCACCGTCGAGCCGGTGCTGGTGCACCGCATGAAGGGGCTGGGCTATCAGCACCCGGACTGGGGGCACGGCAAGTGGCACGACGAGTTGGCGATCGGTGGCGAGAGCTGGGTCGACAGCGAGCTGGACCCGCTGGCGCTGGAGAATATTCACGTGCAGCAGGTGGTGCGAGCCACCTGTAATGGCAAGGTGGGGCACGGCGTGCTGGAGCAGATGCACATCGGCCCCTCCGCGAGTTACGGCTTTGCCGACTGGTTCGACGGCGCGAAATAGGCCGCGGCTAGCGAATGGGCCCGCGGGTCTGGTCGCGGGCTTGCCAACTGGCCGTCAGTCGGCCCCGAAGGGCGGGCGCTGGCCGGAGCACAGCACGTCGGTGATCTGTTCGGTGTCCATGTACTCGCGCAGTTTACGCAATTTGCCGTCGCGGAATTCGAACAGGAAGTGGTACTGGTTTTCGTAGCTTTGCCCGGAGACGTGCTCACCCGCACACACCGCTTCCACCGCGACCTTTTCGCCCTCGGCGACCATGTCGCGCACGGTGAAACTCAGCCCGTCGGGAAACACGTTAAAGATACGGCCGATGGCGTCGGGTAACTGCGCGCGCTCATATTCGCCGGATATCAGCGTGTTCCCCATGGTCTCCACTGTACCATCGTCGGCGTAGGCCGATACCACCGCGTCCACGTCGCCGGTGTTGAGGTTGTCGAAAAACCGGCTCACCAGGGCCTTGTTCTGTTCCGCCTTGTCCATGTCGCGCCACTCCCGCCCGTTTCTTTGTGCCTGTGAGCATGATAGCCCCGAGGGGGCGCCGCGCCATGCCCGCGGGTTCAGGATTCTGAGCCGCGGGCGAACAAGTGTCGTTTTATTGCCTAGCGATTGCGGCCCAGGCGCTCGTGGGCGTCCACCCACTCGTTGCGGCGGCTCTCCTTGTCGACCCGGCTGGCGGCGCCGAGGGACAGTTCACCGGCGACGGTGAGGGCGGCGGCGATTTCCGCCAGTTTCAGCGCCTTGCCCGGACCGAAGCAATCCATGATCTCCAGGCACTCCCGCTGGGTGGGCAGGTTGGTGCCGCCGCCATAGGTCGCCACGATCAGCGCCGGCAGGGTAATGGAGAAGTGGTAGTCGCCATCGCGGGTCACCTTGTTGTAGGTGGTGCACTGGTTGGATTCACCGATGTTGGCAATGTCCTGGCCGGTGGCCAGGTAGAGCGCCGCCAGGCCGTTGGCCGGGTGGGCGGCGTTGTTGGAGGACTGGCTGAGAAAAGCGCTGAGGGTGCTGATGCCCTGGCCGTAGTGCATCTGTTCCGGGGTGATGCGCAGGTTGTCGATCAGCACCTGGCGCGGAACGGTGACCTCGGCGGTGACCCGGCGGCCCCGACCCTTGAGCATATTGACCGAGGAGGTCTTTTTCTCGGTGTCGAAGTTGCCCGACAGCAAGTAGTGCGACACCAGCGGCTGCTCGCCACGAATCCACTCGCAGGCGGCGAAGGTGGCCTTGCTCGTCATGTTCTGCCCGGCGGCGTCGCCGGTGCTGTAGTCGAAGCGGGTGAACACCATGTTGTGGGCGATGTAGTGCTCGATCTCCCTGAGCTTGCCCACCGAGGTGGTGGCTTCGGCCACCGCCCGGATACGCTCGACATTTTGCGCCAGCCACTGGTCGAAGTCGCGGGCGTCGCGGCCATTTTTGAACACGAATACCGGGGCCCGTTGCATGGCTTCGCCGCACACGGTGGTCAGCACACCGCCGCTTTCGCGGATCACTTTCATGCCGCGGTTGTAGCTGGCCAGCATGGTGCCCTCCACGGTGGCCATCGGTACGTAGAACTCTCCCTGGGCGTGCTCGCCGTTCACCCGCAGCGGGCCGGCGAGACCGATCGGTACCTGGGCCACGCCGAACAGGTTCTCGATATTGCCGGCCATGTCGCCGGGCGCGAAGGAGTAGCGCCGGGTATGCTCAAGGCGGGCGGGGGTGTTGTCCTCGATAAACTGCTGCCGTTCGGCGATGATCCCGGGGCTGTAGTCGTTGTCGGGGGAACGGGGGATGCGCTTGCTCACGGGTTTTCTCCTGGTTGTTATATCCCCGGGAAAAGGTACGCGCCCCCGCGGCGCGGGTCAACGCGGGGCGGCAGGGGAGCGGTGCCTACCGTGTAGGGCGGAATTTATTCCGCCGCTTTTGGGTTGGTCGAATGAACTCGACCCTACAGGGCGCGGGGATGCTCTCCTGTAGGGCGGAGGGCCTGCCCCTCTTTATTCGGGCACAGCGGGCCCCTCTTTTCGGGTCATTCATTCCGTCGGTTTTTTTGGCCGGGGGTCAATTCGACGGCGAGGCGCTCGCCGCCGCCAGGTGCCCGCGGATCACGTTGAGGAACTCGGCGCCGTATTTGTCGAGCTTGCGCTCCCCCACGCCGCTGATGTGGACGAAATCCTCCAGGGTCTGGGGCAGGGCGGCGCACATTTCCTGCAGGGTGCGGTCGTGGAAGATGATATAGGGCGGAATGCCCTGTTCCTCCGCCAGCTCCCGGCGCCGGTCCCGCAGGGCCTCCCACAGGCCGACGTCGATATCCTCCGGCAGCGGTTGCCGGGTGCGCTGCTTCGCCGCCTGTTGCGGCTGGTCCTTGCGCAGGTCGAGGGTCTCTTCCCCGCGCAGCAGGGGCCGGCACTGGGCCTGCAGGCGCAGGGCGCCAAACTCCATGTCCACGCTCAGGTAGCCCCGGGCCACCAGCTGGCGGAACACCGAGCGCCACTGGTTGTTGTCCAATTCCCGGCCGATGCCGTAGGTGGGCAGGGTGTGGTGGTCGAGCTGGCGCACCCGCTCGGTGTCGGCGCCGCGCAGGACATCCACCAGGTGATTCACCCCGAAGCGCTGGCCGGTGCGGTAGGCGGCGGACAGGGCCTTGCGCGCGGCCTCGGTGCCGTCCCAGGTCTCAACCGGTTGCAGGCAGCTGTCACAGTTGCCGCAGGGCGTCTCCAGCGAATCGCCGAAGTAGCGCAGCAAGGCCTGGCGACGGCAACTGGTGATCTCGCACAGGCCGAGCATGGCGTTGAGCCGCTGCTGTTCGGCGCGCTTGTGTTCCTCGCTGCCCTCGGAGGACTCCATCATCTGCCGCAGTTTGATCACGTCCTGCAAGCCGTACACCAGCCAGGCGTTGGCGCTCTGGCCGTCGCGGCCGGCGCGCCCGGTTTCCTGGTAGTAGGCCTCCACCGTCTTGGGCAGGTCCAGGTGGGCCACGAAGCGCACGTCGGGTTTGTCGATACCCATGCCGAAGGCGATGGTGGCCACCATGATCAGCCCGTCCTCCCGCAGGAAGCGGGACTGGTGGGTGGCGCGCAGGCGGGGGTCGAGACCGGCGTGGTAGGGCAGGGCGTTGAAGCCCTGTTCGCACAGCCAGGCCGCGACCTCCTCGGTTTTTTTGCGCGACAGGCAGTAGACGATGCCGGCGTCCCGCGGGTGTTCCTCCCGCAAAAAGCGCAGCAGCTGCTGGCGCGGGTTCTGTTTCAGCGCGATGCGGTAGCAGATGTTGGGGCGGTCGAAACCGGCGATGAACTGCCGCGCCGCGCCCAGGTCCAGGCGCTGCACGATCTCCTGCCGGGTGCGCGCGTCGGCGGTGGCGGTGAGCGCCACCCGGGGTACCTCGGGGAAGCGTTCGTGCAGCAGGCTCAGTTGCAGGTAGTCGGCGCGAAAGTCGTGCCCCCACTGGGACACGCAGTGGGCCTCGTCAATGGCAAACAGCGCGATCCGGGACCGCTCCAGCAGGGCCTGGGTGCGCTCCTGGATCAACCGTTCGGGGGCCACGTACAGCATGTCCAGCTCGCCGGCCAGCAGCGCCGTCTCCACCGCCCGGGCCTCCTCGGGGGCCAGGCTGGAATTGAGGTAACTGGCGCGGACCCCCAATTCCCGCAGGCTGTCCACCTGGTCCTGCATCAGCGCGATCAGCGGCGAGATCACGATGCCGCAGCCGGCGCGCACCAGGGCCGGGACCTGGTAGCACAGGGACTTGCCGCCCCCCGTGGGCATCAGCACCAGGGCGTCGCCGCCGTCGATCACCGACTCGACGATGGCTTCCTGGTGGGGGCGGAAGGCCTCGTAGCCGAAGACGGATTGCAGGGTGTGGCGGGCGGGGCTGATTGCTGTGGTCATGGCGCGCAGTATACCGCAGCGCGCCGCCGCCGACCGCCCGCGCGTGGCGTCAATTTCGCCCGCGGCGGTACTCAGCCAGTGTGCAGGGCGGCGATGATCTCGTTGCGCAGCTGGCGCGGATCGATAACCCGGTCGAAGGCCATGGCGTCCGCCGGAATCCAGGCACCGGCCTGAAGTGCCTTCATCTGCGCCGCCTCGGTGTCGCTGGCGCCGGTCGCGGCGGCGCCGCCGAGTGCCGGCACGCCCCCGAGGCTGACGCAGGGCAGGGCCAGGCTCACCAACTGGTGATCGAAGGGGTTCATGCCCATCACCGAACTGCCGAAGCCGAATGCCTTGCGCAGGGTGACCACCACCTTGCGCTGGCGGCAGGCGCGCTGGGCGCGGAACATGCGCCCGGCCGCGGCCAGCACGCCGGCCTGCTCGGAAGCCGGGCCGGGCATCACCCCGGGGTTGTCCACCAGGCTGACCAGGGGCAGGCCGAAGGCGGCGGCGACCTCGAGGAAGTGGGTGGCCTTCTGCGCCGCCTCGGGGGTGATGGCTCCGGCCTGTACCGCCGGCTGGTTGGCCAGCACCAGGCAGGGGGTGCCACCGATACGCGCCAGGGCGGTGATGATATTGCGTCCGTAGCCGGGTTGCAGCTCGAACAGGGAATCGGCGTCCACCAGGTCCTCCAGTACCGGCAGCATGTTGTAGCCCTGCTGGGGCGCGGGGGGAATGCGTTCCAGCAGGTCGTCCAGCTCCCGGGGCGCGGCGCTGGCGTCGTCGCGCCGCTCGGGCAGCGGTTCGCCGGCACGGCGCGGCAGGTAGCCGAGGAAGGTCCGAGCCATGGCCAGGCATTCCTCCTCGCTGTCGCCGAGGTTGTGGGCCACGCCGCTGACCTGGGTGTGCATGCGCGCGCTGCCCAGTTCCTGGGGCGTGACTTCCCGCCCCAGCGAGGCCGCCACCAGCGGTGGACCCGCGCTGAACAGGGTGGCGTCGGCGGACATGATGATCAGGTCGGCGAACATGCCGGTCAGGGCCCCGTGGCCGGCGGAGGTGCCCAGCACCAGGGTGACCACGGGTACCTGGCCCTTGAGGTCGGCCACCAGTTGCAGGTCGCCCGGGGCGTGGGGGTAGCGCTCCGACTGGTTGCTGGCGCGCTCGCCGGCGCCGTCCAGCATCAATACCAGGGGCAGTTGCCGCTCCAGCGCCAGGCGCACCAGGCGGGCCCGCTTGGCCGCGTTGGGGTGGCCAATGGAGCCGCCCTTGACGGTGAAATCCTCGGCGAGCACCACAATGCTGGAACCGGCCACCCGGCCGGTGCCACCCACCAGCGCGTCCGCCGGTACCGCCGCCTCGCCATTGGGGTGGCAGCCGCCGGCGAGGGCGCCGTATTCGCGAAAGCTGCCGGGGTCGCAGAAACGCTGGATGCGCTCGCGGGCGGTCAAGCGGCCGCGGGCATGCTGGCGGGCGATTCTGTCCTTGCCGCCCATGGCTTGCGCCTGGCGGTGGTGTTCCTCGAGCTCCGCAAGTAGCGCTTTCCAGGTATCCAGATTGTGCGACATTGGGCAAAGTTCCTTCGGCTATCTATGCTTGATCACAGTACGAGAAGTGCAATTCGCCGGCAACGGCGATTACTTGCCGGGGGTTCACTATATTGTCTGAAGCATTGCGGGATGGGGCGTCGATCAAGAAAAGTCTGGAACTGTACTGGCGCAACACCCTGAGGCGTGGTCGCGGGCCGGCTCAGGCCTTGTGACTGTTGTCCAAAAGTCGCTGGCGGGACCAGATCCGGGTGTAAATGCGGGGCGTGTAGTCGCCCTGTGCAAACGATCGTCGGCGCGTGGCGGATGTCTCCAGTGCTCCCGACGTGCCGTTGCTGTCCAGCGTTGAATAGTACAGATCGGCGCCGGTATCGAGTGATTGCCGGCGGAGGTAGGCGAGCCGGGGGCTGATTTGGGCAAGGCCTGGATCGAGAAACCAGCTGCTGCTGACAACCCCGCGCACATCGGGGTTGGCCCGGACCAGGGACGCCAGGCGGGCCAGCGTATCGCGCCAGCCCTGCTCGTTGAATTCCTGTAACCGGCCGGGATGGGCGTGCAGCTCGAGGTAGCCCGACAGGGAGCGGTAGCGGAGCAGGGCGTTGCGGGTAAACCGCAAACCCTGGGCAAGGCCGCCGGCGAACAGCAGGCGCCTGGAAATCCCCGCGCCGGGCGCCGCGTACTCCGCTCCCAGGGGAATCAGGCGGAAGTCGAGTACCGCCAGGTCCTTGGAGAATGTGTCACAGCGCAGGCTGAAGTAGTCCTGTGGGGCGTTCTCCAGGCACTGCAGAATCCGATCGCGCTCGTCGTGATAGCGTTCGCGAATCTCGGTCGGCAGGTGTAGCGGCGCGTCGTCGGGATCGTGGGCGGCGAGGCGGGAGGCCAGTAGATAGCGGTTGAGGGCGCGGGCCAGGCGCGGGTCGCGCTGCTTCGCGCGGGTTTCCATTTGCAGCAGCTCCGCCGCGAACCGCGCGTACCCCTCTACCGGGAGCCGCCGATACGCGGTGAGGTAATCCCGCGGGTCGGGGGTGCATTGGCTTGAGGCCGCAAGGGCCTCAAGCTCACGCGCATACTGGTCCGGTAGGTCCGCGTTTATTGGCATATTCGGGCGAAGTCAGGAGTCGTCGGCAAGTATACGCGCCGATACTATTTGTCTCCAACCCGTCTCCAACCCGCCCCCAACGCCGTTTATGCGCCTTGCCGGGCCGCGGAATCAGTTCGCGACCGCGGCACCTTCCTTTGGCGCAAACGGTGTCGCCAGTCCAAAAGCCCGCCAGTCCGGCGTTGTCATCATGTCCACAAAGCGCGAGTAGTTCCAGGGCCAGCTCGCGGGCACGCCCTGCTTGTCGAGGTACCAGCTGTTACAGCCGCCGCGGAACCACACGGTCTGCTTGGCGGCCTCCACCCGACTGGCCTCGTAGGCCGCCAGGGCGTCCCTGGTAGGGGCGATCTCCTGGCACTCGCCGCTGCGAATGCGGTCCATCAGTTGCTCGATGTAGCCCCACTGGTTCTCGGCGATGTCGATCAGGGAGAAATTCCCCACCGGGCCCGAGGGACCGTTGAGCATGAACAGGTTGGGGAAGTCGGGCATGCTGATCGCCAGGTAGGCGAGGGGCTTCTCATGCCACAGGTCTTCCAGGTCGGCGCCGTTGCGGCCGGTGATGGTCATGGGTCGCATGAAACAGTCCGGGTGGAATCCAGTGGCGAACACGATGATGTCCAGCTCGTGCAGTTCGCCGTCGCGGGTGCGAATGCCGGATGGCTCGATGCACTCGATACCCTCGGTGACCAGCGCCGCGTTCGGGTGCTGGATGGCCTGGTAATAGTCCGGGGAGAAAATCAGGCGCTTGCACAGGGGGGCGTGATCGGGGCGCAGCTTTTCACGCAGGGCCGGGTCTTGCACGTTGTTTTCCAGGTTGGCCAGGCAGATGGCGGCCATCTCCCGGGCGCCCTCGGATTCCATGTCGGTCACCGCCTCGGTGTAGCGCTCCACGCCGGCCATGTAGGTCTCGGTCTGCATCGCCTGTTCCAGTACCGCCGGGTCGCGGAAGGCCGCCCGTTCCTCGTCGCTGAAATAGCCGTTCTCCACCGGCATGATCCACTGCGCAGTGCGCTGGTAATGCTCGATTTTTGCCGCGCGCCCGGCCAGGGCGGAGATGATCTGCACGCCGGTGGAGCCGTTGCCGATAACCCCGATACGCTTGCCGTCGAGGTCGACACTGTGGTCCCAGCGGGCGGAATGAAACAGGTGCCCGGTGAAAGTGTCGGCGCCCTTGATGTCCGGAAAGCGGGGCTTGTGCAGCACGCCGGTGGCGGCGATCAGCACGTCGGCCACGTCCTGGCGGCCGCTGCGCAAGCCCAGGTGCCAGCGCCCGTTTTCAAAGCGCGCGCTGGTGGCCTCCTCGTTGAAGCGGATGACGTCGTAGAGGCCGTATTTTTCCGTGGTGCGCTCGAAGTAGGACTGGATTTCCGCCCCCGGCGGCAGGTGCCGGGTCCAGTCCGGGTTGCGCTCGAAGGAGTAGGTGTAGTGGTGGGAGGGGACATCGCAGGTCAGTCCCGGGTAGGTGTTTTCCCGCCAGGTGCCGCCCACGCGGTCGGCTTTCTCGTACAGGGTAATGTCCCGGTAGCCCCGCTCCAGGAGTTTGATGCCGGCCAGGATGCCGGCCATGCCGGCGCCGAGAACCACCACGCGCAAATCTTGCTGTGCCATGTCGCTTGTGCTCCGTGTTTGCAATGGCTCCAGCTTAGCCTGGGTCGCGCCGTCAAAGCATAACTTAAGTGACATAAAACCATGACAAAAATGTCAGGCTGCATGATAAGCTGCGGGTTCGAAAGTTTTGCGGAAGGGCCGATGC
Source organism: Parahaliea mediterranea (assembly GCF_017255185.1). Lineage (GTDB taxonomy): Bacteria > Pseudomonadota > Gammaproteobacteria > Pseudomonadales > Halieaceae > JAFKCZ01. Next base: position 69,288 of record NZ_JAFKCZ010000006.1, on the reverse strand, counting down.
CGGAGCATTCGGGAGCGCGGGAACTCGCGTCCGTACAGTCCTCGTTTTCACCCCTGGTGGCCCTGCTGGAGCGGGAGCTGGCCCGCTACCGGGTGTCCGTGCCGTTGCGCAACCCGCGCAATCTTGGCGAGTTCACCCGCTGGTACCTGGAAGTGGTGCAGTTACTGGAGCGGCAGGTGGCCGGCGAATCGGGCCGCGAGCCGATGGCCCGGGACGCGGTGGAGATGATGTGCCGCTGCGCCATGAGCGCCGCGGATGTACGCGGCGCGATCGACCTGTGCGCGCGCTACAGCGCGGTGCTGTACCCGCGCGCCGGGGTCCTGACCCTAACCCGCGCCGGCGACGCGGTCTCCCTGCAGCTGGACTCCCTGCGCCTGGAAACCACCACCGCCAGCAGCCTGGTGGACATTACCGGCCTGTTTGCCTTCCGCCAGTTGTTGCAGTGGCTGGCGGGGCGCGAGCTGCCCCTGTCCCGGGTCTGCATCGGGCCCATTCAGCGCGACGACGTGTTGCCTTTCCTGAAGCTGTTCCGGGCACCGGTGCTGGCCGGCGGCGAGCGCTATTCCCTGGAGTTTGATCCGGCGGTGCTGGACTGGCCCTGCGTGCGCGGGCGCGCCGAGTTCGACACGTTTTTCGAGCTGTTTCCCTGCGCGGTGTTCGGCCTGCGCGTGAGCGACCTGGGCGCGCAGGTATGCGCGCTGATGGTGGCGGCGCTGGAGCGGGGCGAGGGCCCGCCGACCCAGGCCCGGCTGGCGGACATCCTGGAGATTCCCCTGTCCACCCTGCGCGGGCGCCTGCGGGACGAGGGCAGTGGCTATCGGCAGCTGCGGGAGCAGTGCCTGTCGGAAATGGCTGCGCGCTTGCTGGCGCGGGGCGACCTGTCGGTGACCCAGGTGGCGGCGCGGCTCGGTTTCAGCGACCCGGGCTCTTTTCGCCGCGCTTTTCACCAGTGGCATGGCTGCTCGCCCCGAGCGCGGGGGCGGCCAGGGAGAGTGTGAGGGCGAGGGCGCTGGCCGCGCGGGCAAAGCATGTTTTCATGGCATTGATCCCTTGATTTACAAGGGGCCGGAGTATGGCTTTTCGCGCCTGGCGGCGACAGGGGGAGGGGCGTTGCCGGGGTTTTCGGTGCGGATAGTTCAACCAGCCGGGTGTGGCGCCGCGGCGGCGGTCGCGCCCGCTTTACCGCCGCGCCGCCCGGGGCCAGACTTGGCCAAAATCGGCAAGGGAGACAGGCCATGATACGCGGCAAGACGGTGAGTTCGGACACGGTGGACATCGAGGCGCCGGCCTCGCTGGTGTGGGAGGTGCTGGTGGATTTCGCCGGTTACGGCCAGTGGAACGGTTTCTGCCCGGTGGCCGAGGCCGAACTGGCCCTGGATGCCCCCATCCGCATGCAGGTGGACCTGGGTTTCGGGTTGCAGGAGCAGGTCGAGTACATTTGCCGGATCGAGCCGGAACGGGTGGTGGCCTGGCGTATGGAAAACCGGCCGGGGGACCCCATCCACGCCGTGCGCACCCAGACCATCACTCCCCTGGGCGAGCACCGCTGCAGCTATGTCTCGGTGGACGAGTTCGACGGGCCCGGGGCGGAGGAGATGATGGCGACCCTGGCGGTCCCGGTGGAAGAGGGCTTTAACCGCTGCGCCCGCGACCTCAAGACGCACTGCGAGTCGCTTTATCGGGAGCGGAGGACGGGCTAGTCGGGGTGCCTCCGCGGCGGCGATCGGTAAAATTCCACTGAAAATCGATTGACGGCACCGATTGCTGCCCTATACTGGCGGGGCTTGCAAGTTATTTCTGCTATTTATGCCTGCTTGTCCGAAGTCTCGCTGTTAGTACCTCGTCCTGTAAACCATAAGTAAACGCTCTAACTCAAGCCAAATCGCTCCCCCGGGAGTGTTTCCAATCTGTTGAAAATTCAGGAAGTAAGATATGTCTACCAGCACTGGCACGGTCAAGTGGTTCAACGAAACCAAGGGCTTCGGCTTTATCGAACAGGATTCCGGCCCCGATGTGTTCGCCCACTTCAGCGCCATCAGCGGTTCCGGTTTCAAAACCCTGGTCGAAGGCCAGAAAGTTGAGTTCACCGTGACTCAGGGCCAAAAAGGCCCGCAAGCAGAGAACATCGTCGTCCTCTGATCGGCTCACGCCACCTCTGAACCCGCCGGGGTAGTCCCCCCCGGCGGTGTTTCCAGTCAGTCGCATTGCACTGGCCTATCGGGGCATCATTCATCCGGCGCGTCTCATCGGGCGTGGCCGTCCCAAACAGGAGCACATCATGTCCCTGCTAATTGGCGACAACGCCGTTGTCAGCCTTCACTACAAGCTCTCCGATGCCGAGGGCAACGAAATCGAGAATTCCGCTGGCGCCGAGCCTCTGAAGTACCTGCACGGCGCGGGCAACCTGATCCCCGGCCTGGAAAACGCTCTGGTGGGCAAATCCACCGGCGCAGAGCTGACCGTGGCCGTTCCGCCGGAGGATGCCTACGGCGAAGTGGTGCCGCAACTGATCCAGGAGGTGGACCGCGAGGTCTTCCAGGGCGTCGATAGCATCGAACCCGGTATGGCCTTCCAGGCGCAGGGCCAGGACGGTGGCGCGCAGCGCGTCGTGGTCACCGCGGTCGATGGCGACAAGGTCACCATCGACGCCAACCACCCGCTGGCTGGTGTTGAGCTGCACTTCGACGTGCAGGTTGTGGACGTGCGCCCGGCCACCGACGAAGAAGTCGACCACGGCCACCCGCACTGATCGCGGTTATTCACCCGATCGGCAGGTAAAAGCGCTCGTACCAGCGGCGCAACTTGGTGATCGGGCCATCGCCATCGCAGAGGATGGGGTCGGCCCGGTACACCTTGTCCTGCCAGATGGCGACATCCTGGCCAAAGGCCGCGTGGGCTACCGAAGGGTAGAGCCGCGTAAACTCCTCCGGCAGCGCCGTGTCGTCCAGGCTGCTCATGATGACCGCCGAGCACAGGTCCAGTTCCTGGTCATTGACCGGCGTGTGGTAATTCACCCACCAGCTTTTAAAACTGATTTCCGGACTGCGTGACTCGGTGTAGTAGTACATGATCGAGGGGCCGTGGTAGGTGGCGTCACCCCAGGCGTCCGCCTCCATGCCCGCGCCCTGGTTGCGCGCTTCCACCAGGTTGAAGTCCAGCCCCGGCGGGGTGATCATGCCGGACTCGGGATCGCGCTGCACCTTGGATACCTGGGTCACCGTAACGTCTCCGAAACGGTTTTCGAAGGCGCGCACATTGCCCCCGTGCACATGGGGGAAGTGGGCGATGTCGACAATGTTTTCGATCACATCGCAGGGTTGCGCGCGAATGCGCGAGCGCTGGAACTGCCAGTCGCCCCAGCCCGCCGGCCCCCAGTCCTCGATCGCCGGAATGTAGTCTTGCGGCTCGCTGGCGTCCTCGCTGTACCACAGGGCGATGAAACCGTTGCGCTCCATTACCGGCCAGCCTTTGAGCGCGTGCCGGGCGCGTTCGGGGATTTTCCTGGCGTAGGGGATTTCCACGCAGTGTCCGGCGCGGTCGAAGGACCAGCCGTGGAAGGGGCAGGCGATGCGTTCGCCGTTGACGCGGCCGCCGTCACTGGCCAGGTGGGCGCCCAGGTGGGGACAGTAGGCATCGAGTACCGACACCGCCCCCGACTCGCTGCGCCAGGCGACGAACTCGCGGTCGAAGTAGTGCAGGGCCTTCACCTCCCCGGGGGCCAGTTCACTGGAGAACAGCACGATATGCCAGCCGCGGGCGTAGTGGCCCGGTTCCAGGAAGGCGTACTTGTACTCGCTCATGGCGTTCCTCCCTGGCCCGTTTCCTTGAAGGCGTGACGGGCCGCGATATAGGCAAAGGTCATCGCCGATCCGATGGTGGAGCCGGCGCCGGGGTAGGTATCGCCCATTACCGCGGCGCTGGCATTGCCCGCGGCATACAGGCCAGCAATGGGACGCCGGTCGCCATCCAGCACTCGCGCGTGCTCGTCGCAGAGCAGGCCGCCCTTGGTGTCCAGATCGCCGGGTTCGCAGCGCAGGGCGTAAAAGGGCCCGCGGTCCAGCGGCGCCAGGGAGGGGTTGGGCTCAACCCTGGGGTCGGCGTAGTAGCGATCGTGCAGGCTGCGCCCGCGGCCGAAATCCGGGTCCTCGCCGAGCCGGGCGTGCTCGTTAAAGCGCTGTACGGTGCGCTCGAGCGTGGCCGCGTCGATGCCCAACTTGTCCGCCAACTGTCCCAGGGTATCCGCCCGGGCAAGCAGCCCCGATGTGAAATAGTCGGCGGGCAGCTTGTCGTCGGGGGTGATTTTCGCCGGTTTGATATGTCCGGCGGTATAGCGCTGGCGAAACAGGCTGTCGAACACCAGGTAGCAGGGGATGGCGCCCTCGCCGCGGGCCTCGCTGGCGTACTGCGCCTTTACCAGGTCCTCGTAGGGCTGGGCTTCGTTGGCGAAGCGCCGGCCCTGGCGATTGACCATGATCGAGCCGGGGTTGGATTTGCCGGAGATCAGCGCCAGGCTGCGCCCGTCCGGCAGGATATAGGTGGGCGACCACCAGGCGCTGCCCATGAAACCCAGCGACGCGTTTACCTGCTCACCCAGGCGAATCCCGTCGCCGGTGGAACCCGGGGCGGCGGCGGTCCAGCGATCGCTGGAGGGCTGCGGCTGGTAGCGCTGGCGCAAGGCGGCGTTGCGGGCAAAGCCGCCGGTGCACAGCAGCACGCCGCGGCGGGCTGTTACGGTGACGCTCTCTCCCTTGTGCGTCACCCGCGCGCCGCACACCCGGCCGCCCTCGGTGAGCAGTTCGGTCACCGGCGCGTCGAGCCACAGGGGAATGTCCCGGTCCAGCAGCGAGCGCCGCAGGCGGGCCACCAGCGCCGGACCCAGGGTCAGGCGGTCGTCGCCGCGACGCGCCAGCCGCGCCGGCAGGTCGGCGTAGTAGCGCGCCGCCAGTTTGGCGCCGAGCAGGTAGGCGCCCAGGTCCATCTCCTGCAGTCGCCGGCCCTCCACCACCGAGACATTGAAGGGCAGCAGCAAGCCGGTGTAGTGGTCGCGGCTCATGCTCGCCGCCGCCCGCCCCAGGTGGCGGATGTGCAGCGGCGCCGGGTCCATGGAGCGCCCGCCGGATTTGTAGCCGGGCACCTCCTCGTAGTAATCCATGTAGGCGGGCAGGGGGGTGTAGTGCACGTGGCTGTGGGCCATCATGAAGCGCAGCATCGACGGCGCGCCCTCCGCGTAGGCGCGCAGGCGCGCGTCGGGTACGCTGTCACCGATCAGGCCCTTGAGGTAGCGGTAGCCTTCCTCCGGGCTGTCGTCGATACCGAGTTCCGGCAGCCGGTGGTTGCCCGGAATCCAGGCGACGCCGCCGGACTTTGCGGTGGTGCCGCCATACACTGGCTCCTTCTCCACCACCAGCGCCGTGCCGCCGAGCTGGTGGGCGACCACCGCGCCGGTCATGCCGCCGGCACCGGCGCCGGCCACCAGCCAGTCGATTTCGCGGTCGGCGCTCATTGGTGCTGCTCCAGTGCCGGCATGGCGTGTCCTTTTTTATGCGTGTGTCGCTGAAAATGGAAACACGCCGCGGCGCGACTGAATACGGCTTGTGCGCACTGCGCCCAACAATTTGACGGGCAGTTCAATAATGCGGCCTCCCGCGTTGACCTGTCGGGACTTCGCGCCTAATGTCCGCCGAACAACATGAATAAGGGGTGATCCGTGTTCAGTTTGATCAACAAGGAGCCGGCCGCGTGAAGACGGCAACAAGCGCATTCCTCGCGATACTCCCTTTGCTGTTCACCGCACCGGTCGCCGCCGCTACCGAAGCCTACACCGAGCAGCGCCAGCCCTGCACCGACCACCGGCCGTTGAAACAGCCGTTTTTCGGCGACCTGCACGTGCACACGCGCTATTCCCTGGACGCCAGCACCCAGGGCACGCGCACCACGCCGGAACAGGCCTATCAGTTCGCCCGTGGCGCCGAGCTGCCGATCCAGCCCTGGACCGAGGCGGGAGAGGGCATGCGCGCGCTGCAGCTGCGCCGGCCCCTGGACTTCGCCATGGTGTCCGATCACGCCGAACTCATCGGCGAGGTGGCCATGTGCAACAACCCCGAGCTCGAGGGGCACAACGCCTGGCAGTGCCTGGTTTACCGCCACTGGCCCCGGGCGGCGTTTTACCTGTTCAACTATATGTCGGCGATAGAGGCCTCCCACCTCGGCCTGTGCGGCGAGGACGACGCCCTGTGCCTGGCCGCAGCCCGCGGGCCGTGGGGGGAAATGCAGGCCGCCGCCGAGGACTACTACGATCGCAGCGCCGACTGTGAATTCACCACCTTTGTCGGTTACGAGTGGACCGGCGGCGAGCCCGATTCCGGTGGCAATTTGCACCGCAATGTGGTGTTCCGCAATGCCGAGGTGCCCGCGTTGCCGATCAGCTTCATCGACGGCCCCGCCGCGGTTCAGTTGTGGGGGTCGCTGGACAGCCAGTGCAACTCGGCGCAGGGCGCTTGCGATTCGCTGGTGATTCCGCACAACGCCAACTTGAGCGCCGGTTACATGTACAGCGGCCGCGAGGACGACGGCGCGCCAATGAGCGTGGAATACGCGCGACTGCGCCGGCAGTTCGAGCCGCTGGCGGAAATCATGCAGCACAAGGGCGCGTCGGAGTGCTACTACCAGGCCGGCGTGACCCAGGACGAGCTGTGCGCTTTCGAACAGCAGCCGGTGGACAACATTTCAGGCTTCGACAACCCGCCGCGGCCCGATACCGGTTTCCTGCGGCGGGTGCTGGCCGATGGCCTGCAGTTGCAGCGCGAGCTGGGCGTCAATCCCTACCAGCAGGGCTTTGTCGCCAGCACCGACACCCACCTGGGCGCGCCGGGGGCGGCCGAAGAGGACCGCTTCCTCGGCCACGGCGGTGCCGGAGTGCCCGCCGCCAGGGAAATTCCTCCAGGGCTCCCGGACAAGCTGGAGTACAACCCGGGCGGCCTGGCGGTGCTGTGGGCGGAGGAGAACAGCCGCGACGCCTTGTTCCGGGCGATGCGCCGCCGCGAGGCCTACGGTACCAGCGGGCCGCGCATCGTCACCCGCTTCTTCGCCGGCTGGGACTACCCCGGTGACCTGTGCCAGCAGGCGGATCGCGTCGAGCGGGCCTACGCCGGCGGCGTGCCGATGGGCGGCGAGCTGTCGGTACCGCCCGCAGAGGATACCGGGCCGTCCTTCCTGGTGGTGGCGCAGCAAGACGCCGGCACCGCGGATAGCCCGGGCATGCCCTTGCAGCGCATCCAGATCGTCAAGGCCTGGGTGGACCGCGAGGGTGAGAGCCACCAGCAGGTGCTGGATGTGGCGGGATCGGCCGACAATGGCGCAAGCGTCGACCTGGATACCTGCGAGCCCCGTGGCGAGGGCCACGCGCAGCTGTGCGGTGTCTGGCGCGACGACGACTTCGATGCAAGCCAGCCGGCCTACTATTACTCCCGGGTGGTGGAAAACCCCAGCTGTCGCTGGAGCCAGCGCCTGTGCCTGGCGGCGGGTGTGGACTGCGACGAGCCCGACAGCGTGCCCGATGACTACGCCAACTGCTGTTCCGCCGAACACCTGCCCACCATCCAGGAGCGCGCCTGGACATCGCCCATCTGGTATACGCCGCCGGCAGGCGAGTCCTAGAGCGCCAGGGCCTGCCTGGCGTAGGCCAGGGCGGCAGCGGAATCCACGCGGCTGCTGTAGGCCTCCAGGAACAGCTTGCCGACCACCTTGCCCTCGGGGTCGATCACGATCATCCCCGGGTGGGGAATACCGTACTGGGCGTCGCCGCTCTGGTACTGCTGGTTGAGGATGCCCAGGGTCTTGAAGGTCATGGCGTCGATATCCGACAGCAGGGGAATGGTGATGCCGTGGCGCTCGGCAAAGGCCCGCAGCTGTTCCGGGGTGTCGTAGGTGATGGCCACCATGCCGATGCCGGCGGCGTCGAAGCCGGGCTTGTGCTGCTGCAGTTGCACCATCTGCTTCATACAGTAGGGGCACCAGTCCAGGGAGCGGCTGGCGATGAACACGGTGCCGTTGGTGCCGGCGAAGGGCGCGAGTAACTGTATCTGTTGCCCCTGGTAGCGCGCCCGCACGCCGGGAAAGTCCGAACCCAGGGCCGGCCCCGGATCAAAGTCATCGTCGTCGCCGGCCACGAACATGTTTTCGGTGAGCTTGGCGTAGGCTTTTTCCTTCACGTCGTCCTGGTACACGTAGACCAGGCCCGTGGCCAGCAACAGGAGAACGGCAAGGACTATGAGAACGCGCTGCATGGTTGCCCCGTGGTTATTAGCTTATGCGATTTTGGCAGTGTAACGCGGCCGCCCGGCGGTTGTCGCCATGGACCGGTTCCGCGTATGCTTTGCGCTTTTGGAACTGGCGGGTACGAGAATAAGGCATGATCGATCAGTTGTTGATATCCGGGCTGTTCCTGATTTTGCTGGGTGGCCTGATTTTCACCGACTGGCCCGCGTCGCGAGTGTTCGTCGGCACCATGCTGGCGGCCTACTTTCTTGGCCTGGTCGATACCAGCGAGGTACTCCAGAAAGCCGCCAACACCGGCCTGATTACCCTTGTTTTGTTACTGCTGGTGTCGGTGGGCCTGGAAAAACTGTCCTGGCTCAATCGTCTGTCCGGCAAGTTGATCACTCCCGGACTCGCTTCCAGCCTGTTGCGACTGGGCGGCGTGACAGCCCTGTTTTCCGCCTTCGTCAACAACACCGCCGTGGTCGCCACCCTGGCGCAGACAGTGCGCAACAATCGCCACCACCCGGCCTCCAAGCTGCTGATACCGTTGTCCTACGCGGCGATACTCGGCGGCACCATGACCCTGATCGGCACCAGTACCAACCTGATTGTCAGTAGTTTCCTGGAGGACGCCACCGGACAGGGCCTGTCGTTTTTCGACTTTTTTGTGGTGGGTGGCAGCGCCGCGCTGGTCGGCATCGCCCTGCTGCTGGTCATCGTTCGCCTGTTGCCGAGCGACAGCGCCGAGCAGCTCGACGTCAACGAATACCTGATCGAAGCCGAGGTCGCCCCGGGGTCCCCGCTGATCGGCCGCACCATCGCCGAGAACCGGCTGCGCGACCTGGACGCCCTGTTCCTGGTGGAGATCGTGCGCGACGAGCACCTGATGTCGCCGGTGGCGCCGAGCGAGTATATCGAGGCTGGCGACAAGCTGATCTTTTCCGGGGACATCAAGCAACTCAGCGCCCTGGAAGCTTTCGAAGGCCTGCACCTGTTCGCGGTGGAGGAGGGGCTGTTGCGGGAAAACATGATGGAAGTGATCGTCATGCCCAATGCCAGCATCGAGGGCAAGACCATCAAGGACAGCGGTTTCCGCTCGCTATTCGACGCCGCGGTCGTGGGCATGCGCCGCGGCGGCAAGCGCCTGTCGGGCAAGCTCGGCAACATTACGATCCACGCCGGCGACAACCTGATGCTGGCCACCGGTCCCGACTTCCACGACCGCAACAACCTGGGCAAGAACTTCGTGGTCATCGACGACTCGGTCAATGGCGCCAGTTCCACGCCGTTGCAGAACTGGTTCGTGAGCCTCACCCTGCTGGTGGTGATCGGCCTGGCCTCCCTGGAGCTGGTGCCGCTGATCAAGGGCCTGGCTTTCCTGCTGGTGTGCATGCTGGGGATGGGGCTGGTGCGCGGCTCGGAGCTGCGCCGCCGTTTTCCCTTCGAGATCTGGCTGATTATCGGCTCCGCCCTGACCCTGTCCCAGGCCCTGACCAATTCCGGGCTGGTGGGCCTGCTGGCGGACGGCCTGCACGGACAATTGGCCGCCCTTGGGCCGCACGCGGCCTTGGTGGGCATCTACCTTGGCACCTTGCTGCTCACCGAGCTGATGACCAACAACGCCGCCGCGGCCCTGAGTTTCCCCATTGCCTTTGGCCTGGCGGAGAGCTTCGGGTTCAGCCACATGCCCTTCGTGATGGCGGTGGCCTACGGCGCCAGCGCCAGCTTCCTCACGCCCTATGGCTACACCACCAACCTCATGGTGCAGAACCTGGGGGGCTATGCGATGCGCGACTATGTGCGCGCCGGCCTCCCGGTGTCGCTGGCGTACTCGGTGGTGGTGCTGACCCTGTTGCCCCTGGTGTTCCCATTCTAGGCGTTCCTTTTTCTAAATAAGAAAAATAATGAGAATCGTTTGCAATTAGAGGGGGCATACACTACATTAGGTCAGGCAGACCCCCGGCAGCTCTACCGGATGCCGGGAATGCGGCAGCATTGCGGGCGCCCCAGGGGCGCCCGCTTTTTTATCGACAGGGCGTAGCGTAATCGCGTGAGGGCAGGAGGCCCTGGTCCGACGCATCGGGAGCGATCAGGGCGCTACTGGCTCGCCTCAGGCCTCGAAGGGTTCGGCGTAAAATTGCCCGTACCACTTGCGGAACTTGGCGAAGGGGCCGTCGTTGTCGCAGAGCATGGGCCTGGCGTAGTAGCGCTTGTGGGCCCAGATGATGCGGTCCTCCTCCATCTGCTTGCGAATATCCGCCACGATGGCGTCGGCGACCCCGCCCACCGGTTCCTCCCCGTCAACTTTTTTCTGGATGAAGGCGTAGAAGGCCTTGCTGTGCTCCCGGTCCACGGGGGTGAGGTTGGCCATCAGCACCGTGTCGCAGATGCCGCTGAAGCGCACCGTGGCCTGGCCGGGACCGGCGCTGGCGTTGTCGATGATGCCCTGGATTTCGCCCCGCGGGGTCTTCATGTTGCTCACCAGCCGGCCGGAACGGCGCACGCCGTCGAACTGCATGATCTCCGGGGTGGGGATATTCTGGGTGCCGTGCACGTAGAGAAAGTGCGCCGGGTCGACGGCGTTTTCGCCGATTTCCTGCATGTGGGTGCCGATATCCCATTCAAAGATTTTCAGCGACCCCCAGGCCTCGTTGTCCGCGGCGGCCTCGGGTACCGTGTCGGGCTCGAAGGTTGGTTCGATATCCTCGGGGTGGTACCACACGAAAATACACTGGTTCAGTTCGCGCACGCGCCAGGGCCTGATCACCTGTTCGCCGCGGGCCACCTTCGGTGGCGGGTTGTTGGCATAGGGCACATCGGTGCACTGCCCCGCGCCGTTGTAGGCCCAGCCGTGGAAGGGGCAGACGATGGAGTCGCCCTTGACCTCGGAACCGCCGCCGGACTGGTCGCGGATACCGTAGCCCAGGTGAGCGCCCATGTGTGGGCAGTAGGCGTCCAGGACTTTTATCTCGCCGGCCTCGGTGCGGAACATCACCAGGTCGGTGTCGAAGTAGCGCAGGGGTTTGGACTCGGCGACACCCAACTCGTGCGAGTAGGCCACCTGGAACCAGCCGAAGGGGATTGGCATGGGGATGCGTTCGTTCATAGTGTTCACCTCGGGAGGGCTTTCCTCGATAGTCGGTATTGAGGCTGATCACTCTAGGATAGCGCTGCGCGCATTTGAACGACTTGCAAAAAGCGTCTGCTTCGTTACTCGCGCAAATAACTATACCCGCGGCGGCTAAAGCGCCTGGTAACGCGATATGGCGGCGCTGGCAAGCCGCGTTTTATTGACCGCTCTTCGCGGCGACGCCTAAGCTTGCCCCAATCGCAAAACAGCAGTGGAGCAGCAGCATGAGATTACAGGACAAGGTTGCCATCATCACCGGGGCGAGCCAGGGCATCGGCGAGGCCACCGCCCGGCGCTTCGCGCAAGAGGGGGCCAAGGTGGTGCTGGCGGCGCGCCGCCGGGAACAATTGCAGTCGATTGTCGACGATATCGAGGCCGCGGGCGGCACCGCGATGGCGCAAGCGGTGGATATCACTGACGAGGCCGCGGTGAAGGATCTGGTGGCCGCCACCGTCGCTGCCTACGGGCGGCTGGATATTGTGGTCAATAACGCGGTGTTGATGGTGCCCGGGATGCTGGCGGGGCACGACACCAAGGCCTGGCGCCAGAACTTTATCGTGTCGCTGGACGGCGCCATGTTCCTGATGCGCGAGGCTTATCCGGAACTGTGCAAGGCGGGCGGCGCGGTGGTCAATGTGTCTTCGGTTTGCGGCCTCAAGGGCTCGCCGGCCACCGCCGGTTATTCGGCGGCCAAGGCGGCCATGCTGGGGCTGTCGCGCAACGCCGCCATTGAATGGGGCGGCCAGGTGCGGGTGAATACCGTGATCCCCGGGGCCTTCCTCACGCCGCCCACCGCGGCGGTGATTCCCGACGACGCGGCCCGGGAGGCCACCGCCAAATCCATTCCCTGCAAGCGTATCGGCGATCCGGTGGAGTGTGCCAACGCGATTTTGTTCCTGGCCAGCGACGAGGCTTCGTACATCACCGGCGCGGAGTTGGTGGTGGACGGCGGGCGCACGGCCGAACTCAATACCGGTACCGCCAGCTGGGATTGATCGCGTCGCTACCGGGGGTGGTGGTCCCTGATCACCTCGTGGAAGGCGCGGGTCAGGGCCGCGGTGGAGACGCCGATCATCAATACACCGTTCATCGCTTCCAGGGGGCCCAACAGCCGGTGTTCCGGCGACATGACGATGTCGCCGTAGCCCAGGGTCGCGAAGTTGACCGCGGAGTGGTACACCGCGGTCGATAGCGTGTCGAATTCCCCGAGCATGTAGAACAGCATCGCCCAGGCGGCCACCTGGGCGATGTTGCCGGCGATCAGGATGCACATCATGCCCGCGGTGACCCGCATGCCGCCGATGAAGGCCGAATGCGCGATGTCCTGGCGGTGGGAGAAAAAGCGCAGGGCCGCCACTACCAGTACGCCTTGCAACAGCAGGCAGACAGTCATCGTCGCCAGGCCCAGCAACAGGTTGATCAGCATGATTCAACTCCCCGGAATGTATTGGCGCGACGCGCGCGCAGCCTCTCCAGTAGCGCCATGGCCGCGACCGCGTACAGTGTAACCAGCAGGAACAGGGCCATACGCACCGCGAAAGCCTGGTAGACGTCCTTGCCGTTGACGCTGTCCTGCACCGCCGCGCCCAGCAGGATCAGCATGGTGGTCAGGGTATTGATCCAGAAGCCCGGTGCGAGCGTGCTGCGCAGCACGCCGTAGGCGCCGCTGGCCAGCATTAGGGCGCACAGCCCAATCCAGCCGCCGAAGAACAACAACTCCACAGCCAGGCTCAGGCACAGCCACACGGCGATGGCGCAGAACCCACCGAGGGCGGTGGACCCCACCAGCTCCCGGGTCGCGGCGCGCAGGCGTACCTCGGTGGCCTCCCGGCCCAGCAGGATGCTCTTGACCGTCAAGGGCAGGTAGGTCAAGGGATTGGTCAGGGTGAACAGGAAGGCTGGCAGCACGATCAGGGTGGCGCGCAGCGACAGCCAGTTGCCGGCGGTGAGCGCCGGCGGTGCGGGTGGCGGGGGGCGGGGGCCATCGTCTTCAGGGAACAGCGGGTAGAGCAGCCACTGGCAGAGGACCGCCACCACCACGCCGGTCACCAGCGCCGAAATCAGGGTGGCGGCCAGGGCCTGGCTGACGGTGCTGGCCGCCGGTATCACGGTAAAGCCGAAGGCGAGCAGTGTGGCGGGCACGGATTTGCCGCCGACGATGCCCAGGCGGTTGCTGAAAAACAGGCCCAGGGCGATGGCGATCAGGGCGGACGCGGGGGCGAGTTGCAGCAGTGGGCCCAGTAGCACGCCGATCCCCAGGGTGAGGTTCAACACCAGCACCAGCACCAGCAATTGCTTTGCCCCGGGCGGAGGCCCTGGATTCGCGGTCAGCAGCACCGCAAACAGCGGTGCGATGAAGGGGACGTCCAGACCGAGCCCGTAGGCGAGGGTCAGCGACAGGGCCGTGACCGCCGCCAGGCGAAATACGCGCCGGGCGGCCAGGGGGAGGCGGTGCGGCTTAACCATCAGTACGCGAAGGACAGGTAGCTCAGCAGGCGGATGTACAGTTTGCCCAGCGCGGCGAGCAGGCCGTGCCCCTCGGTGTAGGCGATCACCGAGGCCTGGCCCCCGATCCGCAGCTGGCGCAGGACATCCGCCGGAATGGACTCCTGGAATTCCACGCGTACCGGGAAGCGCTGGGCCTGGCGCAGCCAGTCGCGGTCGTTTTGCACGCTGGGCAAGCCCCCCGGCGGTGGCGCGGCGCCGGCGCTCACGCCGACCCCGACACTGCGCACCCGGCCTCGCAGCACGCGACCGGGCAGGGCGTCCAGCACGATCTCCACCGGTGTTCCCGGGGCTAGATGGCCCAGGTTGTTCTCGGTGAACTCGGCGTTGATCCACACGTCTTCCAGGGCGATCAGGGTCAGCACCGCGTGCCCGGTGCCGGCGAATTGACCCGCTTCCGCCCGCAGGTCGGTGATGACCCCCGCTGATTGCGCGACTACGGTGGTATTGTCGAGGTCCAGCTGCGCCTTTTCCACGCCGCTGCGGGCAACCTGTAACAGGGTGTTGCTGTCCTCGGTGTCGCCGCCCTTCTGTTCAATCGCGCGCTGGATTTGCGCTTCCGCGGAGGCAACCTGGGCCCGCGCCTGCTCCAGGGAGGCCTCGGATATTTCCAGGCGCCGTTCGGAGATGGTGCCCGGGTCGTCTTCCCGCAGGCGCTTGAGGCGGGTGTAGTCCTGCCAGGCCTTCAGTTCGCCGGCTTGAGCGGCCCGCAGTCCGGCCCGGGCCTGCTCCACCGCCGCGTCGCCGGCCTGGACCTGCTGGCGGGCGTTGTCGAGGTCCGAGCGCGCTTTCTGCAGGGCGATTTCGTACTGGGAGCGATCAATGGCGAACAGCCGCTGCCCTTCCTCGACACGCGCGTTGTTCTGTACCCACACCTCGGTGATGACGCCGGCCACTTTGGGCGCAACCCCGACCACGTAACCCTGTACGCGAGCCTGGGAGGTATAGGGCGTAAAGCGCCCCGCCATCAGGTACCAGACGAGCGTCAGCAACAACAGGGCGAACAAGCCCAGGGCGCCGCGACTGACGGCCCGCGCGGCGCTCTGGTCGGCTTCGGACGCCGATTGTGTGCCGGCTTCCGATGCCTGAGCGTCGTCGTTGCTATCGTTGGTGTGGTCGGTCATGGCTCGCTACCTGGTTCGGGGGGCGGTACCAGCGGGGCGTCCAGCAGTTCACCCCAGTCGCTGCGCTCGCGGAGCGTATCGCGAATCTGTGCCGGCAATACGGTATCGATGGTGGCCTGCTGCCAGCCGCCGCCCAGGGCCTGGTACAGGCCGATGATGGCGGCGACGTGGTCGCCGCGGTTGACGATGGCTCGGTCGGACTGGGCAAAGGTCGCGGCCTGGGCGTCCAGCACCCGCTGGAAATCGGAGTAACCCTCCCGGTATCGTCGTGTGGCGATCGCCAGGGAGCGTTCGGCCGCGGCCAGGGACTCGTCCAGTATCGACTGGCTGGTACCGGTGGCAATGATACGGTTGGCGGCGTCGTCGATGTCCCGCGTGGCGTTGAGGACGCTGTTGCGAAACGCTTCCAGGGCCTGCTGCAGCCGCGCGTCCTGCACTCTCACATTGTTCTCGATACGGTCGTAATTGAAGATGTCCCAGCGCAGCGCGGGACCGCCCGCCACCGTGACGACGTCGCCGCTGCCGTCGAGGCTGTTGCCGGACCAGCCGATGGTGCCCACCAGCGAAATCGCCGGGTAGAGGTCGGCCTGGGCCAGGCCGATCTGGGCGGATTGGGCGGCGGCCTGCCAGGCGGCGGTGCGCACGTCTGGCCGCCGCAGCAGCAGCTCGGCGGGCAGTGCCCGCAAGCTGGGGGTGTCCAGGGTGGGCAGCGTGCTGTCCACCCGCGCCAGTTCCGGCAGGTCGCCGGGCGCCCGCCCCAGCAGGACACACAGCGCGTTGCGCTGCTGTTTCATGGCCAGTTCCAGGGCGGGGATCGTGGCCTGGGTGCCGAGGTACTGGGCTCGGGCCTGCTGCAGGTCGAGCTCTGAATCCTGGCCGCTTTCGAACAGCTGGCGGGTGATATCGAAGCTGCGTTTTTGCAGCGTGACGTTGCGCCGGGCGATCTCGATCCGTTGCAGGGTGGTTTTGTAGCCGTAGTAGAGGGAGGCGACCTGGGCGGCCAGCAATACCTGCACGTCGTTGTAGTTGGTTACCGAGGCGAAGTAGGCGGCGTCGGCGGACTCGATACCGCGGCGGAAGCGGCCCCAGAAATCCAGCTCCCAGCCGACGTCGAAGGAGGCGTCGCCCGTGCGGAAGTCGCGGTCGCCATCGCCGGGACCTTCATCGTTGTGCCGGGATACCCAGGCGCCGCTGGCATTGATCTGCTGCACCTGTGGATACCGCAGGCCGGTGGCGATGCCCAGCAGGGCGCGGCTCTCAAGAATGCGCAGCCCCGCGATCCGCAGCCCGGGGTTTTCCTGCCGCGCGGTATCGATCAACTGCCGGAGGACCGGGTCTTCGAAGCGCAGCCACCACTGGCTCAAGTCCGGCGCGGCATCGTCGCGGCGGTAGAGCGCGGGCTGCCAGTCGGCCAGCCATTCGGTGTCGGGTTCGCGAAAATCCGGACCCAGCGGCGCGCAGGCCGCGGCGCCCAGTAGCGCGGTGGCGATCAGTGAACGCGAAAGCCGTGGCACGACCGCGCGAATCACTCGGCCCCGGCGTCGTGGTCGGCCGCCGGTGCCGCACCGTCCACCCAGGCCATGAATATCTGGTAGGCCACCGCGAGAATCACCGCGCCCACGAACAGGCCGATGACCCCGCTGCCGATCATGCCGCCGATGGCCCCCAGTAGGATAACGGGCATCGGCACCGCGAGCCCGCGGCCCAGCAGGAGGGGTTTGAGTACGTTGTCGGCGAGACCGGCCAATACCAGGTAGATGGACAGCAGGGTATTGGACAGCAGCGAGCCGTCACCGCTCGTCCACAGCCAGGCCACCACCGGAATGACCACCAGCGCCGCGGGCACCTGGGCGATACCGAGCAACAGGACGATGGCGGCGAGCACGCCGGCGGCCGGCACGTCGCCGATCAGGAAGCCCACACCCAGCAGCACCGCCTGGATAAAGGCGACGCCGACCACGCCGCTGGCCACCGAACGCACCGTGGCGACCGAAAGCTCGTGCAGCTCCGGGCCGATCTTGGGGCCGCAGATACGGATGAATATTTTACGGGTGCTGGTGGCGCCGGGGTGGGCGTAGGCCATCATGATGCCGGCGACAATGAACGCGCCGAGAAAGGCCAGCAGGGTCGTGGTGGCGTTACCCAGCGCCCCGGCGGCGGCGCGCGACAATTCCCGCAGTTGCGCCTGGTGCTGGACGGCAAAGGCCTGCAGGTTGTCGGAGGCGGCCTGCCAGGCGGCGTATACCCGGTGCCCCACCAGCGGCCAGTCCGCCACGCCCGGTCGCGGTGGCGGCAGCGCGGTACTGCCGTCGGCAACGCCCTTGTACAGGGCCAGCATATGATCGACAAAGGAAAAGCCCAGCAGCACCGTGGGCACGCCGGCCAGCAGCACCAGCAGCAGGACCAGCACGGTGGCGGCGCGACCGCTGCCGCCGAGTGCCCCGGCGAGTTTTTCATTCACGGGATAGAGGGCAATGGCCAGGACGATGGCCCAGACCATCAGGCTCAGGAAGGGGGCGAGCACCTGGAAGGCAAACCACGCCAGCAGGGCAATAAGTCCTAGGCGTACCGCGACATCGATGATCTCGGTTGCCTGGCGCGGGGACGAGGGGTCGGGCTGAGGCGTATCCATGGGCTGTATTCCCTTTTGTTGTTCTCGACCTGCCACCCATTATGCAGGGTAGGGCGGGGTCTGGCGACTACGCTAGGGGGAATATAGCCCAAGGGGCAGGATTTGGCAGGGTGCGGGCCGGGTTGCCCGGCCCGGGGGGCGTTATTTCACCGCGCCGCCGCCATCCACCGACAGGATCTGGCCGGTAATGAAAGAGGCCCGGTCGGAGCTGAGGAAGGTCACCGCCTCGGCGATTTCCTCCGGCTCGCCCAGGCGGTTGAGGACCGCTGCTTTTTTCAGGCCCTCGGCGATTTGCGGTTGTTGCTCGAAGTATTTTTCCACGCCAGGGGTGCGAATCACGCCGGGGGAAACGGCGTTGATGCGGATGCCCTGGGCCCCGTATTCCGCCGCGGCGCTTTTGGTGAGGATATTGACCCCGCCCTTGGCGGTGGCGTAGGCGGTGTTGAACGCCTGGCCCTTCAGCGACGAATTGGAAGAGATATTGACGATCGCGCCGCCGCCGCTTTGCAGCATCGCCGGGATTTCATACTTCATGCACATCCAGGTATTGGTCAGGCACATCTCCAGGGTGCGGTCGAACTCCTCGCGCGCGAACTCATGGATGGGACCGTGCCCGTGGCTCAATGCGGCGCTGTTGCAGGCGATGTCCAGGCGGTCGAAATTCTCGAGCGCCGCATCCACCATGGCTTTCACCGAGTCCTCGCGGCTGACGTCTCCAAACACGAAGCGCGCCTCGCCACCGGCATCGGCGATCAACCTGGCGGTCTCGGCGCCCGCGTCCTCGTTGAAATCGGCAATCACTACCCGCGCGCCTTCGCGGGCATAGGACTGTGCGATGGCGCGGCCGATACCCTGGCCGGCGCCGGTGACTATCCCTACTTTTCCCTCGAGTAAACCCATTGTTCCGTCCTCGCGTGCAGTGACTGGTGGGTACAGCATGTTGTGCTGTGGCATAGTACGCTGTTCCGCGGACGCGGGAAGCGCGA
Organism: Parahaliea mediterranea; assembly: GCF_017255185.1. Lineage (GTDB taxonomy): Bacteria > Pseudomonadota > Gammaproteobacteria > Pseudomonadales > Halieaceae > JAFKCZ01. Next base: position 50,652 of record NZ_JAFKCZ010000006.1, on the reverse strand, counting down.
CAGCGTGCAGATCGATGGACATAATCCGTCAGCGACTATGAAAGATATAACCGTTAACGCCTATCAGTTTACGCGCCTGGTGCACTACCTGGAGCACCTGGGTTTGGACTCCGCGCCAGTGTTGTATAGCGCCGGTCTGGTGAGGGGGCGCCTGTCGAACCTGCCGCCGGATTACCCGCTGCCCGCCCATCAGTACTCGCGCCTGTACCGCGCCGCGGCACGGGCCATGCAAACCCTGGGCCGGCCGCTGCCCTGGGGGGCGGGGCTCGGCACCGAGGGCTTCGACCTCATGTGCCACAGTATGATCGGCGCCCGCAGCCTCGGCGACGCGCTGCGCCTGGCCGAGCGTTTTGACGCCCTGTTGTTTCCCCTGCTCAAGTACCGCATGTACCTGGTGGATGAAGGGGAGGGCAGCGTGAGGTTGTGCTACGAGGTGGAGCTCGACGCCGACACCGAGGCCCTGATGCTGGCGCAATGGGATCGCGAGAACTACCAGGAGCCGGTGTCGCGGGCCTCGGGGTTGCTGGTGTGGCACGCGCTCTGTGGCTGGCTCACCGGCCAGCCCCTGGAAGCGGAGCGGGTGACCGTGGCCGCGCCCTCGCGGCACGACAGCTACACCCGTCGCCTGGAGGCCGTGTTCCACTGCCCGGTGACCTTCGACGCGCCGGAGACCGGATTGGTGCTGCCGCGGGAGCAACTGTCCCGCCGTGTGGTGCAGACCGTGGATTCGCTCAAGGATTTCCTGGCCAACGCGGTGTACCAGTTGATCGCCATCGACCAGCAGCCCGCCAGCACCAGCTCCGCGATCAAGTCGCTGATCACCCTCGACCTGCCGGGGCCCCTGCCTTCGCTGGAGGCGGTGTCCGCCCAGTTGATGATGTCGGAGTCCAGCGTGCGCCGCCGGTTGCAGCGGGAGGGGACCACTTACCAGGCGCTCAAGGACGAGGTGCGCTGCCAGGTGGCGATCGACAAGTTGGTCAACGAACAGGCCAAGGTGGCGGAGGTGGCGGAGCACCTCGGTTTCACCGAGCCCAGCTCCTTCGTGCGCTCCTTCAAATCCTGGACCGGCCGCACGCCCAAGGCCTACCGCGACAGCATGCGCAGCCTGGCCGAGGCCTGGGATGGTAGCGCAGGCTAAACCAGTTCCCTGAAACCCCGCTCCGGGCGGCTCTGCCGCTGTCACTTTTGTCGCGCGCTGGCGTAGGCTGGCGGCGATTGCCACAGCCCCAAGACAGCACAGGAGACAGCACATGTTACTGAAAGACCGAATCGCACTGGTGACCGGCGCCGGACAGGGTGTAGGGCAGGGTATCGCCCTGGCGCTGGCGGCGGAGGGCGCCCGCGTCGCGGTGACCGGCCGCACGCTGGAAAAACTGGAGGCCACCTGCGCGCGGATTCGCGAGCGCGGCGGCGACGCATTGCCACTGGTGTGCGACGTGAAATCGGCGGAGTCGCTGGCCGCAACCGTCGACGCCACCGTCGGCCACTTCGGCGGGCTCAATATCCTGGTGAACAACGCCCAGGAGGTGCCCCTGGGCACTTTGCTGGAGGTCGACGACGAGGCCTTTACCCGCGGCTGGGAGTCCGGCCCCCTGGCGACCCATCGCCTGATGAAGCTGTGCTATCCCCACCTCAAGGGCAATGGCGTGATCGTCAATCTCGCCAGTTCCGCCGGCAAGCGCTGGGACATGAGCGGCTACGGCGCCTACGCCGCGACCAAGGAAGCCATCCGCTCGTTGACCCGGGCGGCGGCCTGCGAATGGGGCCCCGAGGGTATTCGCACCAACGTCATCCTGCCGCACGCCATGTCGCCGGGCCTGGCCTGGTGGACTGAGAACAACCCCGAGGAGGCCGAGGCCTTTATCGCCTCCATCCCCCAGCGCCGTATCGGCGATTGCGAGCGCGATATCGGCCGCCAGGTGGCCGCGTTGTGCAGCGATTACTCGGCCTACGTCAATGGCCAGAGTATCGGCCTGGACGGCGGCCAGGCCTACCTCGGTTGACTTGCCCTTTCCCCTAGGCCCACCCCTCACCGCGACGGCGTCCTGCCGTCGCGCTCGACAATAGACGTCACCCGTCGCGTTCGCTGACGGGATTTGTCAAGAAAACTGCCTGCCGGCGTTATGTCCCGGCTCATCCCCCCTGTGAATAATGCCCGCTCGCCAGTCTGCCGGCCGCGAACATCCGGCCGAGCCTCCATCACATTAGACTAACGACAGGAGACATAATGAAGTACACGCACCGCAAGCGCGCCACCCTCGCCGCCGCCATCATTGCCACTATCGGTGTGACCGATGCCGCCCAGGCGCAGCTCGAGGAGGTTGTGGTCACCGCGCGCAAACGCTCCGAGAGCCTGCAGGAAGTGCCCATGGCGGTCAGTGCGTTTACCGCGGGGCAGCTCGCCGACGCCCAGGTGGACAACATCCTCGACCTGCAGCGCATGACGCCCAATATCACCCTGACCGACACCGGCGGCTTGATTGCCGGCGCGGTATCGGTATTCATGCGCGGCATCGGCAACGACCCGGGCTTTCCCCAGGGCGTGGGTATCTACGTGGACGACGTGTACCTCAACCGCACCAGCGGCGCCCTGCTGGAAGTCTACGATGTCGAGCGCATTGAAATCCTCAAGGGACCCCAGGGCAACCTCTATGGGCGCAACACCATTGGCGGCGCGATCAAGTACGTCTCCCGCGAGCCCAGCGACGTATTCAGCGGCAGCGCCGAGCTGAAGACCGGCCGCTTCGGCCTGTTCCAGGCCAAGGGTGACGTGTCTGGCCCGATTATCGACAACACCTTGTACGGCAGCTTCGGCGGCCTGGTGAAAACCCGGGATGGCATCCAGACCAACGCCCATGACGGCGAGGAATTCTGGGGAGCCGATGTCCAGGCCTATCGCGGCAGCCTGGTGTGGCAGGCTGCCGACAACCTGCGGATAAAGCTGGCGGGCGATTACTCCGATGACCAGTCCGACCCGCGTGTACCCAACCGGGTGGCGGTGAACAGCGAAATACTGGCGGGCATCGATTTTGTCACCGGCGGCGCCAACCAGTTCCTGGGCCCGGGCCTGGGCGTGCTGGATGCTCCCAACGACGCCTCGCTCCCCTTCGACATCGACACCGTGAACACCGAGTACAGCGATGGCTTCGACGAGTTCGAGGTGGTGACACAGACCGTGGCGCTGACCGTGGACTGGGAAATGTCCGACAACTGGACCCTGAAGTCGATCACCGCGCAGCGCGATATCGACAACACCCAGCCCTTCGATTTCGACGGTAGCGACCAGGTGTTTATCTACTCCATGCGTCCGCGCGAAGCCTCCGACTTCAGCCAGGAACTGCAGTTCAACTACAGCGGTGATCGTGTCGAGGCGGTGATGGGCTTGTACTACCTGGACGCCGAGGAGGATATCGCCAACTTTACCTACCAGGGGCCGCGCCTGCGCGCCGTCCAGGTACACAGCAAGAACACCTACCGCGACCACCAGGCGCTGGAGTCGAAATCCGTCTACGGCTCCGTGGACTGGGACTTTGCCGACAGCTGGCAGCTGTCACTGGGCGGGCGCTACACCGAGGACGCCAAGGATGAGTTCCAGCGCGCCGATGTCACCCAGGGCTTCTACGCTCTGGCCGGTTTGAAAGGCTTTCCCCCCGGCGCAGTGGTCGCCATCGCGCCGGGCCAGGAAGCGGCGGCGGAGCAGAGCCCGCTGTTCGCCTACTGGGCGTCCAGCAACAGCGAATACCTTGAGCTCAACTACGCGGAAAATACCGATGCCAGCGATAGCTGGAGTGAATTCTCGCCCAGCGCCAAACTCACCTGGTTCGCCGGCGATGAACTGATGTTCTATGCGGGGTATTCCAGCGGCTTTAAATCCGGCGGTTTCCAGCGCAACAGCGGGGTGACCACGGCCTTCGACCCGGAAGTGGTGGACAACTACAACCTGGGCATCAAGAGCACCTGGCTCGACGGCTCCCTGCGCCTGAATGCCGAGGCCTTCTTCAATGATTACAGCGACAAGCAGTTGACCACCATCACCCTGGACCCGGTTACCGGCGACCTGGAAGAACGCGTTGGCAACGTGGGCGCCCTGGAAACCTCCGGCGTGGAACTGGAGCTGAACTGGCTGCCGCCGGTGGAGGGCCTGGTGGTGTCGATGAACGCCGGTTACCTGGATACCAGCATGAAATCCTACGAATCCGGTGGCGAGGACATCGCCGACACCACCGCGGTGGGTTTCTCCCCGCGCTGGACGGTGCAGGGCCGGATCAGCTACGACTTTGCCGTGGCCGACATGGGACACTTGCTGTTGGGCACCGATGTATCCTATCGCTCCGAGTCCTACACCAACTCGCCGGTCGACCTGACGGACCCCTACGCGGTACAGCAGGTTCAGGAGGAGCACGCCATCTGGAACGCCATGGCGGCCTTCACCACGCTGGACCAGCGCTGGCGCATCGCCCTGGAGGGCCGCAACCTCGACGACACCCGGGTGCTGACCAACAGCTATGTGGTAGGGCCCTTCATCACCGGCGCTTACAACATGCCGCGCACCTGGGCGGTGTCGGTGGGCTTCGAGTTCTAAACCGGAGGCATGTGCCCCACTTCCAGAAGCCGGGCAAATGCCCGGCTTTTGACTTTCTGTGGGCCCTATCTATGCTCAGTAGTGCATTGCAAAGCCACGATAGCGCGGAGCAGGGGATGGAAAAAGTTTCTGGCATTGGCGGGCTATTCTTCCGCGCGAAGGATCCTGACGCTTTGTCTCGTTGGTATGAAGCGCACCTTGGCGTTCTGCCCGTACCCGCCAGCTACGACCAGGCCCCGTGGCAACAGGCCGCCGGCCCCACGGTCTTTGCCCCCTTCGCGCGGGATACCGAGTACTTTGGCCGCGCCGCACAGGCCTGGATGGTTAACTTCCGGGTGCGGGACCTGGACGCGATGATCCAGCAGTTGCGCAGCGCGGGTATCGAGGTTGTTCCCGACCAGGAGCAATATCCCAACGGCCGCTTTGCCAGGCTACATGACCCCGAGGGCAACCCGATCGAACTGTGGGAGCCAGCGTCATAAGCTCGCGCTTCAAAGGCGAGCGGCTGGCTGTCACAGTTCGAGGAGGGAACATGAATATCTTTGTCTCCAGTGTGTTTGTGGACGACCAGGCCGGGGCACTGGGTTTTTACACCAATACGCTCGGTTTCCAGGTTAAGCAGGATGTTCCCGTGGCAGACGGAGGTTGTGGATGCGTGGTCGGCGTGACTGAGGCGGGCAGCCCGGAAAGGGTGTTGTCAGTCGACCTTTGCCGACCCATATTTCACCTGCTGTACAATGGTTACAGGCAGCAACACGGTGTCGGCAATCGGTGACAGCAGCAACACATCGGCCAGGATGCCGTACTGCAAAAAGGTATTGCTGGTTAAGTATCGTTCTTCCGCGTTCAGTAGACAGACATCGTAGGCCACGCCACTGTATATCCGCGGCACTGATGAGCAGTAGCTGCCACTTTTTGCGAGTTTTCTACCGATATCCTCATTGCTTTTGGGCGCCGAGTTTAGCGTGCCGCAGCCAGATAAAGTGAGCAGCAGGGCAATGCTTATACTTCGAATCATCCTTTATTCTCCCGGTCTTCGCCGTTTGTGATCGGCAATATTATAATCCAGCTGTCATACTGAGAACATTGAAGAAAGCGAAAGTTCATATCGCCAGTCGCTGTTCGAAATCTATACGCGCGTCGTCAAGCAGCAGGGGATCAGCCATTCCAGGCAAGCTTTCTCCCGTCACCAAGCTGCACTCCCTGAATACCGCACCCCTGGCTAGCCTGGCGAGCGGCTGGCTATCACAGTTCGAGGAGGGAGCATCGTTGGCTCACGGAGGTGGCAGACGGAATCCCCAGCACGTCCTTCAGTGTCGGGGATCTCGATGCGGAGTACACACGCCTGACCGACCTGGGCGTTCTCATCCAGCTGGTCGAGTTGGCGGGCGCCGCCTGAGCAAACCGTCCACCGCCATGCCGTAGTCCGGGTGCTCGCCGGTCCAGTAGGGTTTGCAGGTGTTTAGGTCCACCTCCGGCGCGATCTCGCCGAGTGCTTCTTCCCACGTTTCCGCGGAAGCGTCTGGGAATTGCGGGAAGAAACTGGTCTCGATGGTTTTGCCGGTCGGAGTGGTGAAAAGTAGGGCAGGGGAGGCTTCATTGTCGCTTTGCCCGCGCACTTGAATGCTGAAACCATCGTGATGCAGTAAACGGTGGTGATAGCGACACAGGGTCACCAGATTGCCCAGGCTGGTTTCACCGCCATCGGCCCAGTGTCGGATATGGTGGGCGTCGACATACCTGGATTCGCAACAGCCGGGAAATCGGCAGGTTCTATCGCGAATCGCCAGCGCCCGGCGGATATTCGGAGGTACGGTTCGGGAGCGGCGGCCGATGTTCAGCACCTCGCCGCTTTCGTTCTCCAGCACCGTCACCAGGCTGGCATCGCAGGCCAGGCGGCGGGCAGTGGCGGGACTTAGCCAGGGGTTGTGCTCCATTTCGCTGTGGGCGTGGCTGTCGTGCCCGTGTTCACCTTGCCGTCGCAGGGTGGCCGCGTCGACATGCAGCATAATTTGGCAGCGCTGCGCACCTTTCAGCGCTTGAATATCTTCGCCGCCGCGGCTGGTAGCGAGGAAATGCTCGGTGATGGTTACCAGTGCATCGGCGCGGGTATGGGTGAGCAGTTCCTGGAAACGGTTTCCCCGAGCCTTATCTTCCTGCTCAACAGTCTCGGAGAACGTTTCCGCTGAAACGCCTTCCACGCAATTTTCCGGGGTATCGTTTGTTTCACTGAATTCTGTGTTTTGCACTTGCCGTGTGCGAGTCTCTTCCAAAATCTTCTGTTGCCGCTCCGCCTGAATCGGCGCCACCACGGCCTCGATCGCCTTTACCACCTGTCCTCCAGCCTCCGGTGGCAGCTTGGCGTGAATCACCCACATGCCATCATCGTCCTGGTAGTACACCAGCTTGCGAGCGTTGTCTCTCTCGTTCTCGCGGCCCCGCGCGTTTTCCCGTCGCTTGATGTTTTCCTCCACCCGGTGGTACTTGCCCACGAGCTTCTCCATATGGCTCGCGGTGCCGTGCTCGGCAATCATCATCAGGTAATCTTCGTTCTCAGGCGTGGCCACCCGCGTCATGGCCCGAACCTTGGAATAACTGACCTCGCCGCGTGCGAAGGCCGCATCGATCTGCGGCAGCTTTTCCAGGCAATGTGCCACACGGACTTTCTCCCGCGCGGCGCTCAGTGCAATGCCGCACTTCCAGTTCAGCCAGTGGGCGCAGGAGCGCACCGTTCCGCCGCCGCTCCAGCCCTTGCTGTGGTCGAACTCGGCGACGAGTTTGAGTAGACGGTGATTGGCGGCGTTGATTTGGCCTGCCAGGAAGGTGATTTGGTTGGCGAGGGATTCTTTGTAGTCCTGGCGGTCAGGGCGAATGAAGGCGGCGGGGAGGGACATGGGGGCGGCCTCTTTGTGCTGGGTATATGTACAGTATAAGCAGGTGAAGGTATGATTCTGTACATCAATTTCGGCCATGTGGGAGGATGTGGGTACTTTTGGTGTAGGAGCGAGTTGGCTGCTTTGTGCTAGAAGCGAACGGTCGGTAAGGCGTGACTAAACCGCTGCTTTCGCCTGTGAATTCAACTGATCAACGCAACACCCTGTTATCTTTTGTAAAAACCGGGAGGGTTGCGATATGGTCAGGAAATCCAATCTGCGCTACACCGATGAAATGAGGTCATATATCTGGGATCGATATAAGGCTGGTGATTCAGTCTGGTCGATTGCCAGATCCTTTGATCGATCCTCATCATCTATTCACGGTTATTTGTCTCGCACTGGCGGCATACGACCACCTGTGAGAAAGAAGCCCAATCGCTGCCTGTCCCTGGGCGAGCGAGAGGAAATATCCAGAGGCCTCGTCGCCGGATTGTCGATTCGAACGATTGCATCAGACCTGGGGCGTGCTCCCTCGACGATCAGCCGGGAGATCAAGCGGAACGGCGGTCCAGACAACTACCGTGCCACCCGAGCGGATCAGAATACCTGGGATCGGGCGCTGAGACCTAAACCCTGTAAACTGGTGTTAAACCGACGACTTCGTCGTCGAGTAGAGGTGAAACTTAAGCGCAAGTGGTCGCCACAACAGATCGCTGGCTGGTTGAAGCACGAGTATCCAGGGGACGATTGGAATCAGGTGTCGCACGAGACGATCTATCGCAGCCTCTTCATTCAGGCACGTGGAGCCCTGAAAAAGGAGCTGCAGCAGTATCTTCGGTCGAAGCGACATATCCGTCGTTCTCGCACATCGACGCTTAAAGACGATGGCCTTGGTGGTATTCCTGGTGCCGTATCTATCCGAGAAAGACCAGCGGAAATAGAAGATAGAGCGGTACCAGGCCACTGGGAGGGCGATCTCATCGAAGGATCAAACAAGACCTGTGTCGCTACGCTGGTTGAACGGCATTCCCGCTATGTCATGTTGGCGAAAATCGATAAGAAAGATGCCTCGACCGTCATCGATGCCTTGATCAAGCAGTCAAGGAAATTGCCCACTGAACTCTACCGATCCCTCACTTGGGACCGGGGTACAGAAATAACAGGACACAAGCGGTTTACTCTGGAAACCGACATTAAAGTGTATATCTGTGATCCCAAGAGCCCCTGGCAAAGAGGTTCGAATGAAAATACGAATCGGCTGCTCAGGGAGTACTTGCCCAAGTACACTGATTTATCGGTTTACTCTCAGGCAAAGCTGGACTGGATTGCGAGGGAGCTGAACGAGAGACCACGGAAGACTCTGGACTATGAAACACCAGCTGCTAGATTTAATGCGTGTGTTGCAGCGACCAGTTGAATTCACAGGACAAAGAGTTGGTTTGGTTCTTTGGTTACTATCAATGAATATAGGCAGCAGGTTTCTGATTGCTCTTTCTGTTATACCGGCCATCCCGGTCATTGGATTTCTTGCGACCATGGTTTTCAGCGGAGTTGGACCGATGAATGCATCGAAAATTCTGCATGCTGTTACATTTCTATTTGCCTTGCTCGGTAGCGTTGGGCTAGTCGCTTCGACTCTCAGGGCTACTTACAAAAATCGATTGCTACGGTGGTCTGCCTCGCTTTGTGTCCTATGCGGGTATATTGCCATTGCAACAGGAACATACGCGTTGGACTTGAGTATTGCACCCAACCCACCGCAATTTGGAATGCCGGCTCCATTTCCAATTGTGCCCTATCTTGCACTATTGCTTATGCTTTCATGGCCAGTTACGGCTGGATTTGTGGCAATCGCGCATTTGGTGCTAAGGGACCCCGATGTCTCCTAAGAGGACGCTGACGACTAGGCCAAAGCCGCCACATGGCGGACTTCTCTGCCAGGCAGGAGACTGTTAGTGGACGCTCATGTTTTGCTCGGGCATTGGCGCCCACCAGCAAATAAGAAGTAATATAAACTCTTGCTGTAACATGCAGAAAACAACGAACACCAAGCTCAATGTACTTGTTGGTGCCATGCGTGTTCGGCATGCAGACCAACCGCTTATCAGGTGACTGATGGAAGAACTTACCCTCGCAGAAATTCTGGAGCTGATTCGAATCAACGAGGAAGCCATGGTAATTCAGTTCCAAACCTGGCTTACCATCACGTTTGCCACGATTGTGGCTGTATTCGCCGGAAGAAACCTCCTCACAGGATTGATGCGGTGGCTGGTGACTATGTTATATATGCTCGCCTCTTTGGCCGTGACAGCGGTAAGTATCTACCTGGCAGAAAATAACGCCTTGTTAGTCACTATTCTGGCCTCCCGCGACGTTGCCGTGGCTGCGCCGGTGTTTGCGGGCATCACATCGTTCGTTTTGTTTTTGGCCGGTGTTGGCACAACGGTGTACTTTATTCATATGAAAACGACTGACGAGTCCAGCTGACAGACCTATATTCGGCAGAAAAACTCTTGGCAACTCAGTCGGCCATCTGGCGTCGTGAAGCCTATTTTGGAAAGTATGCGGCTCTTTTATCAGGTCTGCGAAGCGGGCATTGAGCACGAGTAGGTTTCATATCGCACTTCGGATCTTTGTGATCGATCAACGTGTTCCGGGTTTGGTCCGGCGGAGTCCGGGCCGCTGGGGCTGGTTTGCTGTGGCGTCCTCAAGCGGCCCGGTCATTGCCCGAGGAGCCTTTCAGCATTCGATAAATGTGGTTCTGCTTATACGCATCTTCCGGGATTTCCTCGTATCCAGCCGACGCTTTCTGGTCCGCGCTCAAGGGATTCGAGGTCATGCGCTGTTCCTTTTCGGAAGATGTGTTGTTGTTCACGTCCCGGTTGTACCCCATGTCTGCGCCCCCCGCGAAAAAGGCAATTGCTACTGTTGTTTGAAACTGGATTTAAAGTATGGGTGCTACCGCCCCGGTGTGGCTACCGCTGGACAGTGACGTAGCTCTCAGTTTTGGCTTTGTGCGGGGGCGAAAAGTGCGGAAATTTCCGGGAACGAGACGGAGTTTGCGAACTTGTTAACGCTACGGTTGTCTTAGAACTGGTTTCGGTATATCCAGGAAGTACAACAAGCGGGGGCGGCTAGGGCGGGTGACATGACCACCCGCGCCCCCTAGAAAAACCTGCCGGTTCAGTAGGGCCGGTCTCCGTCCACGGTAATTCGCTCCATCCGCCGATGTTGCGGGAAGTAATCATTCACCGGTTTGTGCTGGGTACTGCGGTTGTCCCAGATGGCGATGCTGTGACGGCGCCATTGAAAGCGGCAGGTGTACTCGTCGGTGCGTACGTGCTGGAACAGGAAGTCGAGGGTGGCGCGGGATTCAGCGGCTGTGAGTTCCCGGATCCGGGTGGTGAACAGGCTGTTGACGAAGATCACCTTGCGGCCGGTCTCCGGGTGGGTGCGAATCACGGGGTGCACCACCGGCGGGTTGGCGGCCACGGCTTCGGCCAGGCGTTCGCGGCCGCCGGGCTCGGCCAGGCTCTCCTTGAAGCCGTGGGAGAAATCGTGCACCGCGCTCAGTCCCTCGAGGAAGGATTGCATGCTGTTCGACAAGCCCTCGTAGGCGGCGGTCATGCTGGACCAGAGAGTGTCGCCGCCGCGCTCGGGGATAATCACTGATTTGAGGAAGGTGGCCATGGGCGGGTGGGCGCGAAACGTCATGTCCGAGTGCCAGGCCTCGATTTTGGTGGGTTTTTCCGGCGTGCTTTCCAAAATGGTGATGGCCGGGAAACCCTCCACCGTGGCGTAGGCGGGGTGGGTTTGCAGGGGGCCGAACGCGCTGGCCAGGGCGTGTTGGCGCGCCGGGCTGATGTCCTGCTCGCGGAAGAAAATCACCTCGTGCTCATTGAGCAGCTCGCGCAGGGTCTTGACCTGTTCCGGGGCCAGGTCCCGTGACAGGTCGATACCGTGTATTTCGGCGCCCAGGGCGCCGGCCATGGGGCGGACTTCCAGCATGTCGGTTCGGTTCGTTGTGTGGAGTGAAGGTGGATTCTAGCACTGCTTCAGGGGATGTCGTCACTGGCGGGCAGCAGCACGGTAACCAGCAGGCCGGTGTCGGTGTTCTCGGCGCGGATGTTGCCGCCATGCTGCTCCACCGCCCGGCGGGCGATGGACAGGCCGAGGCCGTAGCCGCCGGTATCCCGCGCGCGGGCGGTGTCCACCCGGTAAAAGGCGTCGAAGATATGCGCGAGCTCATCCTCGGGAATACCGGGCCCGGCGTCCTGTACCTCTACCTGGTAGTGCGCGCCGCTGCGATTCACCCGCACCGTCACGCGGCTGCCGGCGGGCGTGTAGAGCACGGCATTGCGCAGGATGTTGTCGAAGGTTTTGCGCAGCAGATCGCCGCTGGTGGTGACCAGGGCTTGCTCCGGGGCAGCCTCCAGCCCCACCTGCTTGTCATTGGCCCTGGCCTCGAAGTCGGCGTCGGCGCAGAGGTTGCGCAGCAGTGCCACCAGATCGATGTGTTCATCCATGGGGTGGTCGGTCGCCTGGGCACTCAATAGCTGCCCGATAAGCTCTTCCAGGCGCTGGGTTTCGCGGTCGATGCGCTCCAGCTGGGCCAGTGATTGTTCAGGGCGCTCCTGGGCCAGCGCCAGGGCGATTTTCATGCGCGCCAGGGGCGAGCGCAGCTCGTGGGAAACATCGCTCAGCAGGCGCTTTTGCGCGTTCACCCGGCGCTGCAGCTGTTCCGCCATGGTATTGAAACTGCGCGCCAGTTCGTCGGCCTCGTCGCCGCCGTCCCCGCGTACCGCGATGCGCGTGTCCAGGCGCCCCGCGGCGAGTTCCCGCGCGGCGTTGCGCAGGCGATTGAGGCGCTGGGTCATCATTCGCGACAGCAGGTAGCAGAGCAGCCCGCTGATCACCACCGCCAGGAGAATGCGCAGCCAGAGTTTATCGCCCAGCGTGCGCAGCATCGAGTGGCGGTGATCCCTGTTGGTAGTGAGTACGGCGCGCATCAGGCCCGCGTCCTGGCGTAGGATGGCGTAGGCCACCACCGGGGGCTTTCGCTCCTGTTTCAGGAAGACCCGCCGTTGGTGCGGTGATATCTGCGCCGCGGCCATCCGGGCCACTTCCGGTACGTCGCGGCCGAGCAGGTCCTCGCCCGCGGCATTCAGCAGGAATACGTCCACGTGATGGCGTCGGCGCTCCCGTTCAAGCAGTGACGGTAGCTCCTCCGCGGGCAGATTCTGCAACTGGTAAATCAGGCGCAGGACAAAGCGCGGCGGGGGTCCGGGACGCTCCACCTCGACCAATTCTCCGGGCAGGGACTCAAAGTAGCGGGCGGCGAGCATCCAGCTGGCGAGGATGCCGGTGGTGATCAGCCAGAAGCCGACAAACAGTTTGACGTAGAGGCTGTTGCGCAGCACTAGCGGAGCGTCCCGGCCGTGCTGGCGGCGTATTGGTAGCCGGCGCCGCGCACATTGAGGATCAATTGCTCGCCGCCACAATCGGCCAGCTTGCGGCGCACCTTGCTGACGTGGACGTCGACGCTGCGATCGTAGGCCGACAGCGGCCTGCCCAGGGCCTCCCGGCACAGGGTCTCCTTGTCCACCACCTGGCCGGCCCGGGCCGCCAGGCTCTGCAGTACGTTGAATTCGGCGCTGGTCAGGTTCAGGGCCTGGCCGTCGTAGCTGGCCTGCCGCTGCGCGCTGCTCAGCTGCAGCCGGCCCACCTCCAGTTCACCGCGCGGTTCGCGGGTAACGCTGGTGCGGCGCAGGATGGCCCGCAGCCGCGCCGCCAGTTCCCGCGGATTGCAGGGCTTGGGCAGGTAGTCGTCGGCGCCCAGCTCCAGGCCGATGATGCGGTCGGTGTCCTCGCCGCGGGCGGTGAGCATCAAAACAGGTGTCTGGCTAAAACCGCGCAGCGCGCGCAGCACGTCGAGCCCGAGCATTCCCGGCAGCATGATGTCGAGTACGATTACGTCATAGCTGTGCTCGCGGCAGTGGGCCAGGGCCTGTTCGCCGTTGTGCACCGCATGGGTGCGAAACCCTTCCAGGGCGAGGAATTCGCCCAGCAGTTCGCACAGTTCGGTATCGTCGTCGATCAGTAGAACATCGACATCCATTGCTCGCTCCGCGTATTCGTTGGGCGGATTGTCGGCAATAGCGCGGTGCATGTCACGCCACTTAACTTCCCGAGGCCCTTCTTCACATTTCTTAACACGGCGCGGGCAGAGCTTAACCGGGGCCCTGCCTACACTGGATTCCAGGCGTTACCACGCGCCACACAGCAAGTGACAGCAGGAGATGCGATATGAACAAGGTACTGAAACACTCACTGGCCGCCGCCGGCCTCGGCCTGGCGCTGCTCGGCGCGGGGGCTAGCTTCGCCGGGCCCCACGGCGGCATGCACGGCTCGCCGGAGCGGATGATGGAGCGCATGGCCGAGCACCTGGACCTGAGCGACGAGCAACAGGCCGAGGTCCAGCAGATACTGCGGGACAGCCGTGAGCAGGGCGAGGCGGACCGCGAGCGCCTGATGGCGTTGAAGTCCAGCTTGCGCGACAGCGCCGACACTTTCGATAGCGGTGAAGTGCAGGCCGCGGTGGACGAAATTGGCCAGATTACCAGCCGCATGACCTACCGCATGGCGGAGGCCCAACACAAGGTGCGGGCGGTGTTGAATGAGGAGCAACGGGCGCAGCTGGATGCCTGGGCTCAACAACGCGAGGAGCGCCGCGGCAAATGGCACCGGGGCCGTGGCCCCGACGGCGCCCCGGAAGAGTAAGACCCCCGAGAGACCCCTGTGAGCCTGGGGTGGCGCTGGCCACCCCTTTTTTTATGCGCTCTGTTACAGCTCCAGGCGCTCCAGCCCCAGCGCCTCGCCGGCACTTGCCCGCGCGCTGCTGGTAATCACCGCGGTGCTGGCCAGTTCCGGCTTCAGGTAGGTCTCGGCCACCCGGCGCAGGTCGTCCAGGCTCACATCCAGGACTTGCTGGCGGAATTGCTCACGCTGCGCGTGGCTGCGGCCGAACAGGCGGTTGTGGAAGTGCTGCTTGGCCTCGCCGGCGGGGGAGCTGGGTTTGTCCATGCTGCCGATCACGCCGAGAATGGCCTCTTCCAGCGCCAGGTTCTCGTGCCGGGTGTCCAGCAGCCATCGCACCGCAGTGTCGAAGTCCGCCAGGGTTTCCTCCAGGCGCGGGTCGCGGTAGGAGTAGAAGCGGAAGGCCGCGATGCTGCTGTCCTGGGTGGCACCGCCACCGTAGGCGCCGCCTTTTTCGCGGATCGCCCGGTGCAGGAAGCCGTTGCGCAGGAAGCCGCCCAACACCACCAGCGCCGCCGCGTCGGCGTGTTGCACCGGCACCGTGGGATAGGCGCGGGCGCAAAAACTGACCTGGGTATTGGTCACCCACATCTGTTGCACGCGCTCGCGCAGGGCCGGTAGCGCGAAGGCGGCTTCGCCAGCGGCGTTGTCTTGACCGCTCCAGGCGGTCAGCGTTTCGGCGGCGATGGTCTCCACGTGCTGTTCGTCGGCGATGGTCAGCAGCTGCCGGGGCATGGCATTGACGCGCCCGTGCAGTTGCGCCAGGCGGTCGGCGAACGCCGCCAGCCGGCTCGCGTCCTTGAGGTCCCCGTCCAGCTGGCGCAGGGCCTTGATACCGGCCATGCCGGACAGCTGGTGATTCAGGCGCGCCAGCGGGCTCATCCCGGCGCAGGCGGCGGCCATCGCCAGGCCGTGGCCGTTGCCGGTGACCGCCTGCTCGCGGCGGGCGCGCTGCTGGCTGATCAGTTCGCGGATGCGGGCGTGCTCGGCGAAGCCGGGTTGGGCCAGGGTGTCCTGCATCAGTTCGACCTGGGCCGCGGCATTGCGCGCCAGGGCCTTGGAGGACAGCACGAAATAGGCGCCGAAGCTCTGCTCGTCGTCGACGTTGCCGCGCATCGAGCTGAAGGCGTTCAGCGAACCCACCGTGGCCGCGTGGCGATGCTGGGTGGCGAGGTAGTCCTCGCCGCCGACACCCAGCTCGGTGAGGATATTGGTGTACAGCGGCAGGATCTGCTGCTCCTCCTCGTCGAGCCCGGGCAGCGACGCAATCACCTGTTGGTACACCAGGCCGTTGGTGCCCTGGGTATAGCGGGTCAGTCGCGTGCCGTTTTGCTCGCTTTCCTGGCAGGGGATCTCGGGCAGGCTGGCGGGCACGTCCGCCAGCTCCACCCGGGGCAGGATGTTCGGGTCGTCCACCTGCAGCTGGCGCTGTTCGAGCTGTTCGGCGCGCTCCACAATCCGCGCCTTGTCGGCCGCGTTCAGGCCGGCCTTGATCGCCGCCAGGCGCTCGGCCTCGGCCTCGGCCCGGCGCGCCGAGAGCGCCGTGTCGGGGGTCATGACCAGGGTGACCCGGTGGGGGTTGTCGAGCAGCAGTTGCCGCGCCAGGCGCTTGATGTAGTCCGGGTCGGCGATATTGTCCCGCAGCCGGGCGATCACCGGGTCCAGGTCCAATACGCCGATCGGGTCGGCGTAGTGGGTGGCGCAGCCCAGCGCCTGCAGGATGAGCTGCAGGCCGTAGGGGAAGCCGTCGCCGCTGACTTCCCGCTGGTGCAGCTCCAGCTGGTGCAGCACCGCCTCCAGCCGGTCGCGGGCGATGCCCTCGTCGGCCAGCCGTTCGATCACGCCCAGCACCAGGGCCTCGACGGCGTCGGCGCTCTGGGCCTCGGAGCCCTCCAGGCCGCAGCAGAACACCATTTCGCGCAGCGAGTCCTCAAGCCCACACATGGGGGAGGGGGCCTGGCCGAGATCGGTGGTTTCCAGGGCGTGCATCAGCGGCGAGGCGCTGTTGTCGATCAGTACGCTGGCCAGCAGCTGGGCCTCCAGCATCTGCATCAGGTCGGTGCTCTCGCCGAGCATCCAGCCGACGACAATATGGGTCTTGTGCTCGGTGCCGCCGCTGTCGTCGAAGGCGTAGGGCCGCTGCACGCGCAGCGGGGCGTCCAGGCGCTGTTCCGGCGGCACCTCGATGCGCAGGTCCTGGCGCTGGAAGCGGCTCAGGGCGCGCTCCTCGAATACCGCCTGGTGTTCGCCGGCGGGGATGTCGCCGAAGGTCATGAAGATGGCGTTGCTGGGGTGGTAGTGGCTCTTGTAGAAGGCCTTGAGCTGGTCGTAGCTCAGGTCCGGGATATGTTCCGGGTCGCCGCCGCTGTTGTAGTGGTAGGTGCTGGTGGGGAACAGGTGCTCGCACAGGGTTTGCCACAGGGTGCTGCTCACCGAGCTCATCGCGCCCTTCATCTCATTGAACACCACGCCCTTGTACACCAGCGGGCTGTCGCTGTCGCCGGCCTGCTGGAATTCCACCCTGTGGCCCTCCTGGGCGAAGTCCAGTTCTTCCAGGCTGGAGAAGAAGACCGCGTCCAGGTAGACGTCCAGCAAGTTGCTGAAGTCCTTGCGGTTCTGGCTGGCGAAGGGGTAGGCGGTCCAGTCGGAGCTGGTAAAGGCGTTCATGAAGGTGTTCAGGGAGCGCCGCAGCATCATGAAAAAGGGGTCGCGCACCGGGTAGCGCTCGCTGCCGCACAGGGCGGTGTGTTCGAGGATGTGGGCGACGCCGGTGGAATCCATGGGTACGGTGCGCAGGGCCACCAGGAACACGTTCTCG
Source organism: Parahaliea mediterranea (assembly GCF_017255185.1). Lineage (GTDB taxonomy): Bacteria > Pseudomonadota > Gammaproteobacteria > Pseudomonadales > Halieaceae > JAFKCZ01. The sequence continues at coordinate 33,560 of NZ_JAFKCZ010000006.1, read as the reverse complement.
CTGCTGTCGGAGGCCAGGTGGTAGTGCACCGCCCCGGTAGCGCGATGGCGGTATTCCTCCACCGCCAGGTTCAGGGATTCGATCTCCACCCGGCGCACGGCGTCGAAGGCGGGGTGTGTGGCGGCGGGCGTGGCGGGATTGGTGGTCATAGAACTCTCTGTCTGTGCGCCGCGCAGGCGCGTGTGCGTTTCAGGTCGGGCCGGGCTCGTCCCGGGGAACCAGCTCGATGCGGTACATGTGGGGCCAGCGCTTGCCGGTGACCCAGATGGCGCCGTCGGCGGGATTTTGGGCAATGCCGTTCAGGACGTCGGTGCCCGCAGTGCGTTCACTGTCGGGCAGCAGGCCGGTCAGGTCAAGACGGGCGGTGACATTGCCGCTCTCGGGGTCGATGATAACAATCTCGTCGCTCTGCCACACGTTGGCCCACACCTTGCCGTCGATCCACTCCAGCTCGTTCAGGCGGGGCACCGCTACTCCGCCGTCGGTCACCCGCAGCGAGCGCGTGACCCGTCCGGTGGCCCGGTCCATGAAATGCAGGCGCTCGCTGCCGTCGGAGTAGATCAGCTGCTCGCCGTTCCAGGTGATACCCCAGCCCTGGGTGGCGATGCGCAAGGTCTCCAGGGGCTGCAGGTTATTGCGGTCCCAGACGATCATCAATCCCGCGCGCCAGGTGAGCTGGTAGATGCGGTCCTCCACCACCGCCAGGCCCTCGCCGAACAGCCGTGGGTGCAGCTGCCGCGCGGTGTCCAGCGCGCCGTCCTCGAGGCGGTAGCGCAGCAGCCGGGATTCGCCGTAGCCGCCGGTGCTGAGGTAGAGGTCGCCGTCAACGATCTGCAGGCCCTGCACAAAGTGCTGGCGGGATTGGGGCTTGCTCTCCAGGACACGGTAGCCGTAGCTGGTCTGGGCGCTGGCCGTGGCGGGCAGCCAGGCGAGCAGCGCCAGGGTCAATAGCGTGTTGCGTGCGGTCATAGGCGGTTGCGTCCCAGGTCGCGAATCGGGAAACGGGCCGGCGCCAGGGCCCGGGCCAGGTGGCGGTCCAGCGGCGGCGGTTCCCCGCAGGCCAGGCTGGCCACCAGCTCCGCGGCCAGCGGTGTGGACGTCAGGCCGCGGGAACCGTGTCCGATGTTGAGGTACAAGCCGGGCACAAACGCGCCGAAATGCGGGATGTCCCGGCGCGCGTTCTGCCGCAGTCCGGCAAAGCGCTGCGTGAGGGCGCCCAGGTCGGGCGCCGGGCCGGCCAGCGGCAGGTAGTCGGGGGTGGTACAGCGAAAGGCCACCCGGCCCTCCAGTGTCGCGGCATCCAGTTCGGCCAGCGCCCCGGCCCAGGCGGGCACCGCCCGGCCGAGAGTGTCCAGGTTGTGGCGATGATCGGCGGCGCGCGCCGCCACGCAGTCGTCCCCCAGGTTGAAAGTGGCGCCGATACAGTGCCCGCCGGCCGTCGCGGGGGCGATATAGCCAGCGTGGCAGAGTACGGTGCGCAGGCTGTTGAAGGGCGGGCCGGCGGGCAGTTGGGTGGTTTGGCCGCGAATGGCTTGCAGCGGCAGCCAGTCCAGGCCCTCGAAGCCGGCGCTGTGCCCGGCGCAGGCGATCACCGCGCAGTCGGCCGTCGCCAGCAGCTCGCCGCCGGGGCCCAGGGCCTGCCACTGGCCGCCGGAGCGCCGCAGGGTGGCGTCGCCGCAATCCTCGATGAGCGTCACACCCTCGCGCCGCGTCCAGGCCTGGCACAGCGCCGCCGGGGACATCCAGCCGGAGCCGGGGAACCAGTAGCCCGCGGTCTGTTGTTCAACCCCCAGGCGCGCGCTGGCCTCGGCGGCCTCCAATACCTGTGCCAGCTCCGGGGTGTCCGCCAGCAGGGGCGCCAGGGCATCGAGTTCCTCCCGGTCCCGGTGCTGGTGAAAGCTGCCGCACAGTTCGCCGTCGCGGCCGCTTTCCAGCTCGCCGCCGGCGAACATCGCCGCATACGTCCGGCTGGCGTGGACGAAGCTGAGCAGGGCGAAGTCGGTGAGCGCAGAGTGGCGGCGCGACAGGCGCGTGTACAGCATGCCCTGGGCATTGCCGGAGGCGGCGCCGGCCAGCCGGCCGCGCTCCACCAGGGTGACGGGGATGCCGCGCCGGGCGAAGGCCGCTGCGGTGGCGCAGCCCGCCAGTCCGGCGCCGATCACCAGGGCGCTGCGCGGCGCCGGCGACCGGGTCTCCGGCAGGTCCCAGGGGGTGCCCGCCGGCAGCGTGCGCTCCGCGGGCCGTTCCAGCCGGCCCAGCAAGCGTTCGCGCTTGCGGCCAAATCCCGGTCCCTTGCGCATGGCGAAGCCAGAGGCTTGCAACGCGCGCCGCACCGCCCCGGCGGCGGTGAACGTGGCAAGGGTGGCACCGGGCTGGCTGAGCTTCCCCAGGTGACCCAGTAGCGCTTCCTGCCACATGCCGGCGTTGCGCGCCGGAGCGAAGCCGTCGAGGAACCAGGCGTCCACCAGCGGCAGGCCTCGCTGCCGCAGGTCCGCCAGCGCCTCGCCGGCCTCCGCCCACCACAGGTCGAGGGTGATCGCGCCGCCCTCGAATTGCAGGCGGTGCACCCCGGGGACCGGGGGCGGGTAGGCGTCTTGCAGGGCCGCGGCGAAGGGGGCGAGCTCAGGCCAGTGCGCCAGCGCCTGGCGCAGTTCCGGTGCCCTCAGCGGGTATTGCTCCAGGGAGAGGAAGTGCAGTCGGGGGCGGGGCAGGGGCGCGGCTTTCCAGGCCTGCCAGGCGAGCAGGAAGTTGAGGCCGGTGCCAAAGCCGGTTTCGCCGATCACGAAGGTGTCCCGCGGGTGGTCCCGCCAGCGTCGCGGCAGGTCATTGCCCTCCAGAAAGACAAAGCGGCTCTCGGCGAGGCCGTCGTCGCGGGAGTAGTAGATATCGCCGAAGCGGGCCGAGCCGGGCGTTCCCTGGGGTGTCCAGGTGAGGTCGGCGCGGGGCATGGGGCGCCAGGGAAGGTTATCGCGTCGCATCAGGGCAGAAGGGCAACAGTGTGGTGCAAAATGGGCGGTCCCGCCGGCTGAACGAGACGCGATGATAGCAAAGCGGCCCCCGGGGGGACACCGGTACTCCCCGATGGGCCCCCAGGGCTCGCTGGCGTTTGCCCGGCACAGGTATTAGACTTGCGGCCTTTTAGGCTCCGAACAGGCACCGAGATCGCCATGGCGCAACACCAGACCCAAACCATCCCGCGGGAGAAGTTCCTGCTGATGTCCGTCAACCTGCTGCACAGGGCGCTGCTGGAGACCAACCGGACCCAGGCCAAGAACCTGTATCGGGAATTGTCCGAGGGGCGGGCGGTGCACCTGACCAACGTGCAGATGGAAGACCGTTCCACGGTCCGCTTCGACCTGTCGCTGGACCACAGCGAGTACCGCGGCAAACTCAATTTCGGCACCTTCCGTACCAGCTTGACGGTGCTGATCGCGCGCCTGTCGGACGCACTGCGGGAACAGCGCAATATCACCGTGTTCACCGCTGAAAACGACCCCAACGTGATGATTTTCGGCGTGACCGGCGTTACCTGGCAGGACGGCGAACCCAGCGTGCTGGTGCTGGGGGCCGATTCGGGCGCCGGCCAGCCCTCGGTGATGCTGAAACTGATGTACCTGGACCACAGCCAGTTCGGCGAGCCCGGGGAAGGGCTTGCCGATGGTTCCGCGGAGAACTCGGTAGATAGCCCCGAAGTGGCCGGCGCGGACAGCCCGGCAGCTGGCGGCGAAAACAGCTAGGGCGCGATGCTTGCGGCGGGCTCCGGCGGTAACGCCACGCTGAGCTTCTCGCCCGGCGCCATGACCTCCGCGCTGCCGCTGGCCACGACCTTGCCGTGCTGGTTGACGGCGCGGCAGTCGATACTGACCCATTGGCGGCGGCTGCGCTTCTCGGTCACCGTCAACTCGATGGTGACAGTGTCCCCGGGCTTCACCGGCGCGCGAAAGCGCAGTGACTGGCCCAGGAAAACGGTCCCCGGGCCGGGCATTTCCAGCGCCAGCGCCGCCGATATCAGGCCCCCGGTTAGCATGCCGTGGGCAATCGGCTCGCCGAAGGGGGTGGATGCGGCGTAATCGGGGTCGAGATGCACCGGGTTGACGTCGCCGGTCGCGGCGGCGAACAGCTGGATGTGTCGTTGCTCAATGGTGCGGGTGTAGCTGGCGGTCTGGCCCACCTGCAGTTCATCGAAGGTAAAATTGCCTTGCTCTGGCATACGGGTTAATCCGGGTAGTCGGGGGGGCACAATCATAGCGAAGGGAGAGACATCACTCCATGACCGAGGAATCAACACAGGCGCTGCTGGCGCGGGTAGCGGGTGAGCTGGGTATCGCCACCGAGGTGGATGTCGAGCGTTTCGACAACGTGGTGGCCATGGCGGAGCACGCCTTTGCCGAGTTCCGCGACTTCCCCGCCTTCTCCAGTCTCGGGCACACCCTTACCTTTGGCGATCTCGATGAGTTGTCGTCGCGTTTTGGTGCCTGGCTGCAGCACTGCACAGACCTGGAGCCGGGCGATCGCATCGCGGTACAGATGCCCAACCTGATCCAGTACCCGGTGGTGACCCTCGGCGCCCTGCGCGCCGGGCTGGTGGTGGTCAACACCAACCCGCTGTACAGCGAGCGGGAGATCGAGCACCAGTTCAACGACGCCGGGGTGAAGGCGCTGGTGGTGCAGGCCAATGTGGCCCAGAACGCCGCCAATGTGCTGCCGCGCACCGGCGTGAAATATACCGTGGTCACCGAACTGGCCGACCTGCACAAGCCGTTCAAGCGCTTTGTGATCAACAAGGTGGCCAAGTACATCAAGAAAATGGTGCCGCCCTTTGATATCCCGGGTGCCGTGACCCTCAATGACGCCCTGGAAAGTGGTTCCAGGCATCGCCTCGAGCCGGTGCCGCAGATGCGCGACAGCCTGGCCATGCTGCAGTACACCGGCGGCACCACCGGTGTGGCGAAGGGCGCCATGCTGAGCCATGGCAATCTGGTGGCCAATGCGCTGCAGGTGCACGAGGTGCTCGACACCCACCCGATCGGCGACGAGCCCCAGACAGTGGTGCAGCCGCTGCCGGTGTACCACATCTACGCCTTTATGACCGCGCTGTACTCCATGGTCAACGGCTCGCACATGGTCCTGGTGCCCAATCCCCGGGATCTCGATTCGGTGGTCGCCGCCATTCGCGACTACAAGCCAACCATGTTCTGCGGGTTGAACACCCTGTTTGTCGCCCTGTGCAACAACGAGACCTTCCGCAAACTGGACTTTTCCAGCCTCAAGGTCACCTTGTCCGGGGGCATGGCGCTGACCCATGCCGCCGCCGAGCGCTGGGAAGAAGTGACAGGCTGCCCGGTGGCCGAGGGCTACGGCCTCACCGAGACTTCCCCGGTGGTGTCCACCAACCCGGGGAACCGCATCGTGCTCGGCAGCATTGGCGTGCCGGTGCCGAACACCCTGGTGCGGATCGAGGACGACGACGGCAATATACTGCCGGTGGAAACGGCGGGAGAGCTGTGCGTCAAGGGGCCCCAGGTGATGCAGGGTTACTGGCAGCGCCCGGACGAGACCGCCAAGGTGATCGACGCCGAGGGCTACTTCCGCACCGGGGATATCGCCAAGGTCCGCGAGGACGGCTTCCTGCAGATCGTGGATCGCAAGAAGGACATGATCGTGGTGTCCGGCTTCAATGTGTACCCCAACGAGCTTGAGGACGTGCTGTACAAGCACCCGGACGTACTGGAGTGCGCCGCGGTCGGGATACCCGACGAAACCACCGGCGAAGTGATCAAGATGTTCGTGGTCAGCAAGTCGGGCAAGCTCACCGCCGAGGAAGTGCGCGAATTCTGCCGCCGCAGCCTCACCGCCTACAAGGTGCCCAAACTGGTGGAGTTCCGCGGCGAGCTGCCCAAGACCAACGTCGGCAAGATCCTGCGCAGGGAACTTCGCGACAAGCCCTGAGGACCGGCGGCGCGGTATGCACGAAACGGCCAAACAGGACAGCGCGCCGGAGCGCCGGGTTCCCGCCCTCAGCTTTCCCGCCGAGCTGCCGATCGCAGAGCGGCGCGAGGAGATCATGGCGGCCATTCGCGATCACCAGGTGGTGATCGTGGCCGGGGAAACCGGCTCGGGAAAGACCACCCAGCTGCCCAAGATCTGCCTGGAGCTGGGTCGCGGCCGGCGCCAGCGTATCGGCCACACCCAGCCCCGGCGCCTGGCGGCACGCACCGTGGCGCAGCGCATCGCGTCCGAGATTGGCACGCCCCTGGGCGAGACGGTCGGTTACCAGGTGCGATTCAACGACCAGGTCTCCGACGCCAGCGCGATCAAGCTGATGACCGACGGTATCCTGCTGGCGGAGATCCAGCGCGACCGCCTGCTGCGCCAGTACGACACCCTGATCATCGACGAGGCCCACGAGCGCAGCCTCAACATCGATTTCCTGCTGGGCTACCTGAAGAATATCCTGCCCCAGCGGCCCGACCTGAAACTGGTCATCACCTCGGCCACCATCGACCTGGAAAGTTTCTCGCGGCACTTCGACGACGCGCCGATTATCGAGGTATCCGGCCGCACCTACCCGGTGGAGACGGTGTACGTCGATCCGGCCGAGGACCGGGACCAGGGCCTGCAGGCGCAGATCGTCAACCTGGCGCTGGATATTGAGCGCGGCCGTTTCGGCGAGCGCGGCGATGTGCTGGTTTTCCTCCCCGGCGAGCGCGACATCCGCGAGCTGGCCAAGGCACTGCGGCGTGACACCGAGTTGGAAATCCTGCCACTCTACGCGCGCCTCGGGCAGTCCGAGCAGCAGCGGGTGTTTGATCTGTCGCGGCGGCGCGGTACCCGGGTGGTGTTGGCCACCAACGTGGCCGAGACCTCGGTGACCGTGCCCGGTATCCGCTACGTGATCGATCCCGGAGAGGCGCGCATCAGCCGCTACAGTTTCCGCACCAAGGTCCAGCGCCTGCCCATCGAACCCATCTCCCAGGCCAGCGCCAACCAGCGCAAGGGCCGCTGCGGGCGGGTGGCGGCGGGGGTGTGCATCCGCCTGTACAGCGAGGAGGACTTCGAGCGCCGCCCGGAGTTCACCGATCCGGAAATTCACCGCACCAACCTCGCCGCGGTGATCCTGCAGATGCTCAACCTGCGCCTGGGCGAGTTGCGCGACTTTCCCTTCATCGACCCGCCAGACGCGCGCATGGTGCGCGACGGCTACAAGTTGCTGGAGGAGCTGGGCGCGGTAAGCCCCGCCGGCAAGCTGACCGCGGTGGGGCGGCAGATGACCCGCCTGCCGGTGGACCCGCGGCTGGCGCGGATGATCCTGGCCGCCGCGGAGGGCGGCTGCCTGGCGGAGGTGCTGGTGGTGGTCAGCGCGCTGTCGATCCAGGACCCGCGGGAGCGCCCCGCGGACAAGCGGCAGCAGGCCGACCAGGCTCACGCCCGCTTCCGCCACCCCAAATCCGATTTCCTCGCCTGGCTGGCGCTGTGGCGCTACTACGAGGAGCAGCGCCAGGCCCTGAGCCAGAACCAGCTGCGCAAACTGTGCCTGCGGGAGTTTTTGTCCTTCATGCGCATGCGTGAGTGGCGCGACATTCACGGCCAGTTGCTGATCGCCTGCCGACAGCAGGGCCTGAAGCCGGCCAGGGAGCTGCCCGCGGAGGAAGACTACGCCGGTATTCACAAGGCGCTGCTGGCCGGCCTGCTCGGCAATATCGCCCAGTATTTGGAGGGGCGGGATTACCTGGGGGCACGCAACCGCAAGCTGCAGATCTTTCCCGGCTCGTCGCAGGCGCGCAAGCGGCCCAAGTGGCTGGTGGCCGCGGAAATTGTCGAGACCTCGGGCGTGTACGCCCGGGAAGTGGGCGGCATCGATCCGGCCTGGGCCCTGGAGGTCAACCCGAGCCTGCTGAAGAAGCACTACTACGAGCCCCGCTGGCAGGCGCGCAGCGGCCGCGCGGTCGCCTACGAGCGGGTGACGCTCTACGGCCTCACCCTGGCCGACAAGCGCACCGTGCACTACGGCCCGATCAACCCGGTGGAGTCCCGCGAGCTGTTGATCCGCGAGGGCCTGATTGGCGACAAGCTGAAACCGCCGCCGGCCTTCCTCAAGCACAAACAGCGCCTGGTGCGTGAGCTGGAGGACCTGGAGTCCCGGGCCCGGCGTCGCGATATCCTGGTGGACGAGGAGGTGCTGTTCAATTTCTACGACGAGCGCCTGCCGCCGGAGGCCTGCACCCTCAAACACCTGAACAGCTGGCTGAAATCCGAGCCGGGCGCCGATGCCGCGCTGCGCGTGCCGCGCGACCTGCTGTTGGCCCGCGACCCCGGCGCCGACCTGGGGGAGCAGTTTCCCGACCATCTGGAATGGCAAGACCTGAAGTTGCGACTGAGCTACCAGTTCGAGCCGGGCAAGGCCGCCGACGGGGTGTCGGTCACCGTGCCGGTGGGCCTGCTCAACCGCGTGCCGCGCCACCGCTTTGACTACCTGGTGCCGGGGCTGCTGCGGGAGAAGTGCATCCAGCTGGTGAAGGGGCTGCCCAAGCAGCAGCGCAAACACCTGGTGCCGGTGCCCGATTACGTGGATCGCGTGCTGGCAGACATGCCGGTGGATGACAGCGACCTGCTGCAGGCGCTGGCCACGGGCCTGTCGCGCGTGGCCGGGGTCAAACTGCAGGCCTCGGATTTCGACAGCGCCCGCGTGGACGACTTCTACCGCATGAATGTGCGCGTGGTGGACGCCGAGGGCAAGCTGCTGGGGCAGGGGCGGGACCTGCCGGCGCTGGTACAGCAGTTTCGCAGCGATACACGCGATACCGTGGGCGCGGTGGGCGACGATTCCCCGGTGCGCGACAAGGTGACCCGCTGGGACATTGGCGCACTGCCGCGGGAGTGGCGGGTGCGCCAGGCGGGGGTGGATATCGTGTCCTATCCCGCGCTGGTCGATAGCGGTGAGTCCGCGGCGGTCGAACTGCTGGACTACCCGGGCAAGGCCTGGCTGGCCCACCGCCGTGGCGTGCTCAAGCTGGCGCGGCTGCACAACGCGCAGCAGGTCAAATACCTGCGCAAGCAGTTGCTGCGCGGCAACGATAGCAATCTGGCCCTGGCCGGCGCCGGGCTCGAGCGCGGGGCCTTGCTGGAAGACCTGGTGGACGGCGCGTTCGCCCAGGCCCTGGAACTGGACAGTGAGCTGCCCTACGACGAGGCTGGTTTCCAGCAGCTGCTGCAGCGGGGCGGGGCGCCGGTAGTGGAGGCCGCCAACGAGCTGGAGACGCAGCTACTGAGCAGCCTGGTGCCGCTGGCCCGGGCCCGCGAGCGGCTGGCCCGCCTCGGCGACGCCCAGTGGCGCGAGGCCCGCGAGGATATCGAGCGCCAGCTGGCGGCCCTGCTGGCGGAGGGTTTCCTGCGCGATACCCCCGCGCAATGGCTGGGGCAGTACCCGCGCTACATGAAAGCCCTGCTGCAACGGGTGGAGCGCCTCGCCGGTCAGCTGGAAAAGGATCGCCGTCACACGGCATTGCTCGCGGACCTGTGGCAGCCCCTGGACGCCCAATCGCGGCAGCGCGGCGGACTGCTGCTGCTCAGCGAGCCCGCGCGGCGCTATCGCTGGATGCACGAGGAATTCCGGGTGTCCCTGTTCGCACAGCAGCTCGGCACGCGCATGCCGGTGTCGGAAAAACGCCTGCGCGAACAGTGGGAACAGGTTGCCCAGTGGCTGGCGGCGAATCCGCATTAGGCGCTTTGTTAAATATTACCAATCCCCGTTCCGGCGCCAGGAAACTTCCACTCTGATACTGTGTCTGATCGTTACGGAAGCGCTGCCGCTTCACACAGGGTATGGAGCTTTCGAAACTTTGCTAAAAAATACATAGACTTACAGGGATTACATCATGGCTCACCTCAAGAAACCTCTCACGGCCGCACTCGGCGCGGCGTTCCTGGCCAGCGCCATTGCCCCGGTCGTATCCGCGGAGTCCAACCCCTTTTCCGCCCAACAACTGAGCGGCGGCTACGACCTCGCCAGTTACGACAAGCACAAGGAAGGCAAGTGTGGCGAGGGCAAGTGCGGTGACAAGAAAGCCGAAGGCAAATGCGGCGAAGGTAAGTGCGGCGACAAGAAAGCCGAAGGCAAATGTGGCGAAGGCAAGTGCGGCGACAAGAAAGCCGAAGGCAAGTGTGGCGACAAAAAAGCCGAAGGTAAGTGCGGTGACAAAAAAGCCGAAGGCAAGTGCGGCGAAGGGAAGTGCGGTGGCGCCTGATGCCGTCCGCATTGCCTGAGATCCGCGGCGCGGGTCTCGGTTTGAGGCGGGCCCTGTTGGGCCCGCTTCTGTCTCAACAGCCCGCCCAGATCGATTTCCTGGAGCTGGCTCCGGAAAACTGGATCGGAGTCGGCGGGCGCATGGGACGCGGCCTCAGGGAACTGGCGCGTCGCTACCCCCTGGCGTTTCACGGCCTGTCCCTGGATATTGGCGGGCCGGACCCGCTGGATATGGACCTGGTGGCCGCGGTGCGGGCATTCATGGATGAATTCCAGGTGACCCTCTACAGCGAGCACCTGACCTACTGTGCCGCCGAGGGCCATCTCTACGACCTGCTGCCCATTCCCTTCACCGAGGAAGCGGTGCGCTATGTGGCCGACCGCGTGCGCCAGGTGCAGGACGCGCTGGGCCAGCCGCTGGTGCTGGAGAATGCCTCCTACTACGCCCAGGCCCATCGCGACCTCGGCGAGAGCGAGTTCATCAATGCGGTGGCGGCCGAATCAGGCTGTGAACTGCTGCTGGATGTGAACAACATCTACGTCAACAGCATCAACCATGGCTACGATCCGGTGGACTTCATGGAGAGCCTGCCCCTGGACCAGGTGCGTTATCTCCATGTGGCCGGGCACTACGACGAGGCCCCCGATCTCAAGGTGGATACCCATGGCGCCGACGTCATCGACCCGGTATGGCAGCTGTTGGCTCACGCCTACGCGCTGCTCGGACCGGTACCCACCCTGTTGGAACGGGATTTCAACCTGCCGCCGCTGGAGACGCTGCTGTTGGAGGTCGACGAGGTGGTCCGCCGCCAGGCCCTGGCCACCGGCGGCGGGCGGCCCGCGCGCACGGCCGGAGGGGTGAGCTGATGTCGGCCCTGCGCGAGGCGCAAATGACCATGGCCCGCTACCTGCGCAACCCGGAAGCGGCACCGCCGCCCGCGGGTATCGAGGCGCGCCGCCTCAAGGTGTATCGCGAGCTGGTTTACAACAATATCGAGGGCTTTATCAGCTCGGGCTTCCCGGTGCTGCGCAGCCTCTACGACGACGGTGAGTGGCAGGGCCTGGTGCAGTCCTTTATCGACAACCACCGCTGCGGCACGCCGTACTTCCTGGAAATCAGCCAGGAGTTCATCCAGTACCTCGCCGAGCGCCACCGGCCGCGCCCCTGCGACGCCCCCTTTGTCGCCGAGCTGGCCCACTACGAGTGGGTGGAGCTGGCGCTCGACGTGGCCGGGGACGAGCCGCCCGCGGCGCCGGCGGCGGATATCGATCCCCTCGAGCGGCGACCGCGACTGTCCCCGGTGGCCTGGCTGTTGAGCTACACTTTTCCGGTACACCGGATCGGCGCCGCCAACCGGCCGCGGGAATCGACCGGGCCGACCTTCCTGGTGGTCTACCGCGACCGGACCGACGCGGTCGGTTTCATGGAGCTGAACGCGGCGACCGCGCGCCTGCTGGAGCTGGTGCGGGAGGACGACGGGCGATGCGGGGCGGATCTGCTGGCGCAACTGGCGGACGAGTTACAGGCGGAGCCCGCCGCGGTCCGCGACTTTGGCGCCGAACAATTGTCGCAGTTCGCGCGGCGTGGCGTGATCGGATTTTATTGAGGGGAGTTGCCCCCGGCTATTGTGGGGCGTAACATCTGCCCCGGTTTTTGGAAGCCCCCTTATGCGTAGTTTGATTCCACTGTTGTTTGCCCTGACGGCGCTTGTCGCCTCGCCGCTCCGCGCCGAGGACAACCCGCCGGCCCCGCGTTCCGACAAGGACCCGCTGGAGTCCGTGAACCGGGCGATTTTCGAGTTCAACAACGACCTCGACACCTATCTCCTGCGCCCGGTGGCGCGGGGCTATCACTTCGTGATGCCGGATTTTGCCGAGCAGGGCGTGGGCAACTTTTTCTCCAACCTCTACGATGCCAACGCCGCGATCAACGCCCTGTTGCAGGGCCGCGTGGGCAGCGCCGCCCGGGTCAGCGGCCGCTTCCTGGTCAACTCCACCCTGGGGGTCCTGGGTTTCTTCGACGTGGCCACGCGCACCGGCCTGACACCCTACAACACCGATTTTGGTCATACCCTGGCGATCTGGGGGGTGCCCGAGGGGCCCTACCTGATGGTGCCCCTGCTCGGGCCGCGCACGATGCGCAGCGGCACCGGCAGCGTCGTCGACGTTTATGCCTCGCCGCAGTCCTATATCGACAATGTGCGCTTGCGCAACTCCCTGTACGGCCTCGAGATCATTGACAGCCGCGCGCGCCTGCTGGATGCGGAAGATTTGATCTCCGGTGATCGTTATATCTTTGTACGGGACGCCTACCTGCAGCAGCGCGAGGTATTGGTCAACGATGGCAAGGTGCAAGACAATTTCTCCGATTTTGGCGAGGACGGGCTGTGGGAAGAGGAGTTCTAGCCCGGAGTCCCGCGGTTCGACGCCCCCCAAACTGACCCCGGGGAGCCCGGCCCCGGGAAACTGTGAAATCCTGCCCAAAGGTTGCCGGTTTCAGTTGCCTGTGGACGCCAAGGGGCGTAGTGTCCTCCCCCATATTTCACCCGCATTGACATGATGGCCTCCAACGGTAACGTGTTAGTAATCGACGATGACCCGAATCGTGCCCAGGGCCTGCGGGAGATCGTTGAGTCGGCGGGTTTTCGCGTGGAAGTCGTCACCGACGTCACCAATTCCCATTTTTCCCTGGCCGGCAACTCCGACCTGGACGTCATCCTGTGCGAGCTGGATCTCCACGGCGTGTCCTGGGGGGAGGCGCGGCGCACGCTGCGGGAAATGGATATCCAGGTACCGGCGATCATGTTGTCCGATCGCGCCGAGGCCAGCCAGATCATGACCGCCCTGCGCCTGGGCGCCAGCGATTTTTTCGTGCGCCCGGTGGAGGATGCCGACGCGCTGATCAAATCCATCGAGCGCTGCGTGCGCCAGCGGCAGTTGCGCCGGGAACTGGACGAATCGCGCCGGCGCCTGGAATCCGCCAACACCGAACTGCGCGGCGCGGTGAAGGTGCTGGAGCAGGACCAGCAGGCCGGACGCCAGGTCCAGCTGAGCATGCTGCCGGCCACGCCGCTGGTGCTGGACCACTACAGTTTCAGCCACACGGTGATTCCCTCCCTGTTCCTCAGTGGGGACTTTACCGACTACTTCACCGTTGGCACGCGGCACGTGGCCTTTTTTATGGCCGACGTGTCCGGGCACGGCAGCTCCTCGGCGTTCGCCACCGTACTGCTGAAAAACCTGTTCGCGCGCAAGCGCTCGGACTTCCTGCGCAAGAACGACGACACGGTGCTCAGCCCGGTGGCCATGCTGCACCGGGCCAACCTGGAGTTGCTGCGCCTGGATGTGGGCAAGTTCGCCACCATGGTGGTGGGCCTGCTGGACATGGAACGCAATACCCTGCGCTACAGCATCGCCGGCCACCTGCCGCACCCGGTACTGGTGTCCGGCGACGGCGCGCGCTACCTGCCGGGCGGCGGTTCGGCGGTGGGTCTTATGGAAGAGGCAGAGTATCAGGAGCACGAGGTGGCGTTGCCCGAGCGCTTTACCGTGGCCCTGTTTTCCGATGGAATCCTGGAGATTCTGCCCCGCGATGACCTGATCGGCAAGGAGGCTTACCTGCTGGAAGCCTTCGATCGGGAGGCGGAATCCCCGGAGGCAATGGTGTCGCGACTGGGCCTGCACGAGGTGGATGTGGCCCCGGATGACATCGCGGCATTGTTCATAACCAAGCGGGGTTGATGTGTCTCACGGCAGGATACTGGCCGCCAGCCAGGACGGCGCCTACGTCATTCGCATGGAAGGGGATGTGCGGCTCACCTTGTGCACCACCATCGACGAGTACATGCAGCGCATGTTCGCCGACCCGGAGTTTGCCAGTGTCTGGGTGGACTTGTGCGATACCGAGGGTGTGGATAGCACTACCCTGGGCCTGCTGGCCAAGCTGGCCCTGGAGGTACACGATCGCTTCGGTTTTCGCCCGGCGATCTACTGCTGCAGCAGCGGAATTATCCGCTTGTTGACCAGCATGGGTTTCCAGCGCCTGTTTGAAATCCACGAGGAAGTTTGCGGCACGCTGGCGGGCATTGACGAAATCCCCCTGGTCGAGGGTAGTGAGCAGGCGGTTAAGGACAAGGTGATCGAGGCCCATCGGGTATTGATGGGACTCAGCGAGGAGAACCAGGATCGCTTTCGCGACCTGATGGCGGTGTTGGAGCACAATTGAGGTTGCGCGGGGGGTAGTGGTCGAATGAATTCGACCCTACAGTTTGCCTGTGGTGTCTTTGGTCGAGTGAATTCGACCCTACAGTTTGCCTGTGGTGTCTTTGGTCGAATGAATTCGACCCTACAGTTTGCCTGTGGTGTCTTTGGTCGAATGAATTCGACCCTACAGTTTGCCTGTGGTGTCTTTGGTCGAATGAATTCGACCCTACAGTTTGCCTGTGGTGTTTTGGTCGAATGAATTCGACCCTACAGTTTGCCTGTGGTGTTTTGGTTGAATGAATTCGACCTGCCTGCGATGTATTGGTTGAATGGTATCGACCCTGCTATTGCACTGTAGGGCCGAATTCATTCGGCCATCCCGGTCGCGCGCTATGTCGCCGGCTTGCCCGCCGCCAGCTTGGCCTGGATGTAATCCCTGTGCGGCACGTAGATCAACTCCGCCACCTGCCGAATCAGGGCCTCTTCATACTTGTCCAGGTTGCCGTCCGCGTAGGCCACCTGCCACATGTGCGCGATCAGTTGTACTTTTCGCCGCGGGCTGTAGTGATCGTTGATCAACCGGGTGAACTCGTACAGCGAGGTCGCCTCCCCGGCGCGCGCCTCGGCCTCGACGATCAGCGCATTCACCTCGGCTTCGGGCAGGTTCAGTGCCTCGCACAACAGCGCCGCCATGGTCTGGCGCTCGCGTGGGTCGACGCCGAAGTCCGCGCGCCCGGTTTCCACCAGCAGGGCTGCCGCCGCCAGGCGCAGGCGGTGTTCCAGTTGCTCCGGGCTGTCCTGCTCGGGTGTCTCAAACAGGGCTTTCAGGGCGCGAATCATGACTGGCTGATCAGCTGCTCCAGCTTGACCTGGTCGGCGATGAAGTTGCGAATCCCCTCGGCCAGTTTCTCGGTGGCCATGGCGTCGTCGTTCAGCGACAGGCGGAAATCCGCCTCCACAGGGGCCCAGCGCGCGCTGTCGGTCGCGGCCTGACCGGGGTGCAGGCTGCGCGGCAGCTCGCCGGTGTCGGCGGCCAGTTCCTCCAGCAGGGCGGGGCTGATGGTCAGTCGGTCGCAGCCCGCCAGGGCCTCCACCTCGCCGGTGTTGCGGAAGCTGGCGCCCATCACCACGGTCTGGTAGCCGTGCTGCTTGTAGTGGTTGTAGATGCGGGTGACGGACTGCACGCCCGGGTCGTCCCCGGGCTGTTCGACGGTGAGGTCGGTATTGGCCTTGTACCAGTCGAGGATGCGGCCGACGAAGGGGGAGATCAGGAATACGCCGGCGTCGGCGCAGGCCGCCGCCTGGCTGAAGCCGAACAGCAGGGTCAGGTTGCAGTTGATGCCCTCGCGCTCCAGCTGCTCGGCGGCGCGGATGCCCTCCCAGGTGGCGGCGACCTTGACCAGGATGCGGCCACGGTGGATGTCGGCCTCTTCGTACATGCCGATCAGCTTGCGGGCCCGGGCCAGGGTGCCGTCCACGTCAAAGGACAGCCGCGCGTCGACCTCGGTGGAAATCCGCCCGGGGATCAGTTCCAGGATTTCGCGGCCCACGTCCACCGCGAAGCGGTCGCAGCAATCCGCCAACTGCTCGTCGCCCGAGCCGCCGCGGGCCGCGGCCCACTGCCGCGCGCCCCGCAGTAGCTCACGGTAGTGGGGCAGGGCGGCGGCCTTGAGCAGGAGCGAGGGGTTGGTGGTGGCGTCCTGGGGCTGGAAGCGGCGAATCGCCTCGATATCCCCGGTGTCGGCCACCACGTCGGTCACGGCCCTGAGTTGGTCCAGTTTGTTGGGCATCTGCGCGGGTCCTGTTATGCGGCGGTCGTCGCGGTATCGGGAGATTCCCGGACCAGCCGGTAGGCCTCGCGCAGTACCTCGACGGTCGCGTCGGTTTTGTAGGCGTTTTCACTGAGATGACGCCGGAATTTGCGAGCGCCGGGCACGCCCTGGTACAAGCCCAGGATGTGCCGGGTGATGTGGTTCAGCCTGGCGCCGGCAGCCAGCTGCTCCTCCACGTAGGGCAGCAGCTCCTCCATGACATCATCCCGGCTGGTGGCCGCTTTGTCCATCCCGAACAGCGCCGTGTCCACCTCCGCCAGGCGCCAGGGGTTCTGGTAGGCCTCGCGGCCGAGCATCACCCCGTCGACTTCCCGCAGGTGTTGCTGGCATTCCTCGAGGGTCTGTATGCCGCCGTTGATCACCACCGTGAGCCGGGGCAGTTCGCGCTTGAGGCGATACACCCAGGGGTAGTTAAGCGGCGGCACCTCGCGGTTTTCCTTGGGCGACAGGCCCTGCAGCCAGGCCTTGCGCGCGTGCACGATGAACACCTCGCAGCCCGCCTCGGCCACGGGCGCCACGAAATCCAGCATCTGCTGGTAGGACTCCATGTCGTCGATACCGATGCGGTGCTTGACCGTGACCGGGATGTCACAGGCATCGCGCATCGCGCGCACGCAGTCCGCCACGAGTTGCGGGCGGGCCATCAGGCAGGCGCCGAACATGCCGGACTGCACCCGGTCCGAGGGGCAGCCGCAGTTGAGGTTCACCTCGTCGTAGTGCCACTGCTGCGCCCAGCGCGCGCAGCGCGCCAGTTCCGCGGGGTCGGAGCCACCCAGCTGCAGGGCCACCGGATGCTCTTCGGGGTTGAAGTGCAGGAAACGCTGGCGATCGCCGTGTATCAGCGCACCAGTTGTGACCATTTCGGTGTACAGGCGGGCCTGCTTGCTGAGCAGGCGCCAGAAGAAGCGGCAGTGGTGGTCCGACCAGTCCATCATGGGGGCAATGCAGAAGCGGTGCGAGGTCGACATAGGCGTTGTTTCTGGGTGACAAGGGTGTTTCGGGCCGGTAACTGAACCAGGTACCGCGCTGGCGCGCGGCTGGTTGATCGCGCTATTGTGCCATTTCCCCCGGCATTTTGCTCGTCGAGGCTTTTCGCGGTCGAGGCTTTCCACGGATGATGGGGCCGGGCGCCGGGGCGCTATCGCCAATAGCGGCTACACTTGCGGTGACCTACCGGGATACTTGCCATGCATTTTTTGTTCGAGGTTCACATCAAGCCCGGCTACAGCGCAGAGCAATACGCCGATGCCTGGGTGCGGGCCAGCCGGATGATCCAGCAGGCTCCCGGCGCGCGCGGAACGCGCCTGCACCGCAAGATCGGCGACCCCGACGTGCTGCTCGCCATCGCCACCTGGAACAGCAAGGGCGAGCGTGACGCCATGGAAAACCATCTGCCGGAGCGGGTGCGCGCGATCATCGCCGCCCAGGCGCCCTTTGTCGATATCAGGGTCATCGGCGAATTCGAGGCCCCGGAGTGGGAGGTGCTGCCGGGGCGCGATGTCTGAGGTGGGCTGTTGTATGATGAAGATCTTGCTGAACAATCGGGCGAAGACCATGTCGTGCATAACCCGCCGTGTCGTTGCGGCGCTGCTGTTGATGTTATTGATACCTGCCAGCTGGGCGGGAACCCTCCTGGTCGCGAACAAGGCCGAGGGCACGGTGACCTTGTTGAGCAGCCCCGGTTTCGAGCCGTTGGCTACCCTGCCCGTGGGGCAGGGCCCGCACGAGATCGCGTTGTCGCCGGAGGGGCTGCGTGCCCTGGTGACCAACTACGGCACTCGCGAGAAGCCGGGCAATACCCTCACGCTGCTCGATCTGGCGCGCCTGCGCCCGGTGGCCACCATCGAGCTGCCCGAGGGGGCGCGGCCCCACGGTATCGCCTGGCCCCGGCCGGATACCGCCGTGGTCACCGCCGAGGGGTTGCGCGCGCTGCTGCTGGTGGACGTGCCCGGTGGCGAGGTTGTCGGCCGCATCGATCTCGATCAGGACGTTGCCCACATGGTGGCCGCGTCGCGGGACGGCAAGAGCGCCTGGGTTGCGAGTATCGGCTCTGGCGTGGTCACCGCGGTCGACCTGGAGTCGGGCGCGGTGCGGGCCAGCGCCGCGGCGGGGGCCGGCACCGAGGGCATCGCCCTGGTCGATGGCGGCAATGAGGTGTGGGTCAGCAACCGGGAAGCGGGCACGGTGTCGGTGTTTGCCGCCGCCACCCTGGAAAAGCTGGCCGACATCGAGGTCGGCGGTTTCCCCATCCGTGTCGAGGCGGACGACGAGCGCGGCCGGGTTTACGTCACCCTGGCGAAAGCCGACGCCATGGCGGTGCTGGACAGCCGCGAGCGCAAGCTGCTGCCGCGCGTTCCCCTGGCAATCGACACTGCGTCCGTGGGAGAGACCCTGTTGTCGGCGGGCGACGTGTCCGGCTCCATTCCCGTGGGCCTGCTGCTGTCCCGGGACGGCGAACTATTGTTCATCGCCCACACCAACGCTCACCGGGTCAGTGTCCGCGACGCCAACTCGCTGGAGCAGCTCAAGGTCTTCACCGCCGGCCGCGAACCGGACGGCATGGCCTGGACCTGGATGGACCTGCCGCTCAGGCAGTAGGGTTTTCCGGGACGGGCGGCTCGCCGCTGGATGTCCCCGCGCCGGACGTCTCCACGCCGGACGTCTCCACGCCGGACGTCTCCACGCCGGACTTGAATACCACCACGTGCTGCAGGTTGAAGCGCACCGGCAGGCTCAGCCCCGGGGCGGTGTCCACGTGGCTGGGAGTGAGGCAGGGCACGCGCTGGCCGTCTGGCAGGCGCAGTTCGTAAAGGTAGTTGGCGCCGCGAAAAGCCCGGTTGGTTACCGGCAGGTGGAGCTGGCTCAACTCGTCGTACTCGATGTCGTCGGGGCGTACCAGCAGGCGTAGCCGCTCCCCCGCCCGCCAGTCGCGGTGCACCATGTCCAGCGCTCCCAGGCCGTCGTTCAGTTCGCCGGCCTCGTTCACCGATACCTCGATAATGCTGCCCTGGCCGATAAACTCGGCGACAAATTCAGTGGCCGGGTTGTGGTAGAGGTTGTACGGCGTGTCCACCTGGGCCAGGCGCCCGCCCCGGAGCAGGGCGATCTGGTCGGCCATGGCGAAGGCCTCGTGCTGGTCGTGGGTGACCAGGATGGCGGTGACGCCGTTGCGCTTGAGCAGTTCGCGCACCTCGCCGGCGAGCTGTTCGCGCAGTTCGGTGTCGAGGCTGGAGAAGGGCTCGTCCAGCAACAGGATGTCCGGCCCCGGGGCCAGCGCCCGCGCCAGGGCCACCCGCTGCTGCTGGCCGCCGGACAGTTCGTGGGGGTAGGCCCCGGCGTAATCGCCCAGGCCCACCAGGGCCAGCATGTCATCCACCCGCGCGCGCCGCTCGGTGCGCTCCAGGGCCGCCAGGCCGAAGCCGATATTGCGGCGCACATCCAGGTGCGGGAACAGGGCGAAGTCCTGGAACACCATGCCCACCCGGCGCCGTTCCGGCGGCAGCAGTATGCCGGGGGCGCTGATGACCTGCCCGCCGAGAACGATATCGCCGGCGGACACCGGCTCGAAGCCGGCGATGGCCCGCAGCAGGGTGGTCTTGCCGCAGCCCGAGGGGCCCAGCAGGCAGCCGATCTGGCCCTGTTCCAGGCTCAGGGAAATACCGGCGACGGCGGTGAAATCGCCGTAGGCGACGGACACGTCCTGAAGGAGCAACTGGCTAGTCATTGCCGTCCCTGTTGTCGTGAAAGGCGGGTGCGCGGGCGGTGCGGGTCATGAGGATAACAGGCAGCAGCCCGATCAGCACAATGGCCAGGGCGGGCAGCGCGGCATCCGCCAGGCGTTCGTCGGAGGCCAGCTCGTGGGCCCGCACCGCCAGGGTGCTGAAATTGAAAGGTCGCAGGATCAAGGTCGTCGGCAGCTCCTTGAGCACATCCACGAACACCAGCAGCAGGGCGGTGGCCAGGGAGCCGCGCAGCATGGGCAGGTGGATGCGGCGCAGAACGCCGAGCGGTCCATGGCCGAGTGAGCGCGCCGACTCGTCGAGACTGGGGCGGATTCGCGCCAGGCCGGCGTCCACGGTTTGCAGCGACACCGACAGGAAGCGCACCACATAGGCGAACACCAGCGCCGCCAGGGTGCCGCTCAGCAGCAGGCCGGTGGAAATATCGAAGTACTCGCGCATGAAACCGTCCACCCGGTTGTCCAGCCAGGCGAAGGGAATCAGCACGCCCACGGCGATCACGGTGCCGGGCACCGCGTAGCCCATGGACGAGACCCGCGCGGCCTGCTGCTCCAGGGGGCCCGGGTGCAGGCGCTTGCCGTAGCCCAGCAGCAGGGCGATCAACAGGCAGGCCACGGAGGCCATGGCCGCCAGCGAAAAGCTGCTGCCCACCAGGGTAAAAAAGGCCGCCATGTCGGTGTCTGCCAGGCGCGCCGCCGCCCAGCTGCCCAGCTGCAGGGCCGGCAGCAGGAAGCCGGCGCTAAGGATCGATAGCGCCACCGCAAAGGCGAGCCAGCCGCGCCAGCCGGTCAGCGGCAAGCGGTGTGCCTGGCGGCGGGCGCTGACATGGTGGAAGCGCATGCGCCGCCGCGAAGCCTGTTCCAGCAGGAACAGGGCGAATACGAACAACAGCAGGAAGGCCGCCAGCTGGGCCGCGGTCTGCAGCTCGCCGAGGCCGTACCAGGTGCGGAAGATGCCGGTGGTAAAGGCGCTGACGCCGAAGTAGTCGACGGTGCCGTAATCCGCCAGGGCCTCCATCAGCGCCAGGCTGGTGCCGGCCACCAGCGCCGGCCGCGCCATCGGCAGGGCGACCTGGAACAGGGTGGCCCAGGGCCCCTTGCCGAGGCTGCGGCTGGCCTCCAGCACCGCGGTGGACTGCTCGCTGAAGGCCACCCGCACCAGCAGGTAGACATAGGGATAGAGCACCAGCGACAGCATGCACACCGCGCCGCCCAGGGAGCGGATGGCGGGGAAATAGTAGTCGCCGTAGCCCCAGCCGAACTGCGCCCGCAGGGCGGATTGCACCGGCCCGGAGTAGTCCAGCATGCCGGTGTAGGTGTAGGCGATGATATAGGCGGGAATGGCCATGGGCAGCAGCAGCGCCCAGCTGAACACGCGCCGACCGGGGAAGTCGCACATGGCGGTGAGCCAGGCGCCGGTGACCCCCAGCAGCAGGGTGCCCACGCCGACTCCCAGCATCAGCAGCAGGGAGTTGACCACGTAGTCGCGCAGCACCGTATCCAGCAGGTGCTCCCAGACCGGGCTGTAGCCCTGCAGCAGGCTGGCGACAATGACCAGTACCGGTACCGCGATGATCGCCGCGGTCAGCAATAGCAGGGCGCGCCAGCTGTGGCTGACGCGCCGTTCGGAACTGCTTGTGGAAGTGAGTTTGGCGCTTATTTCCAATTCGCCCGATCCATGGCCATGACTGCCTGCGCATTCAAGCGCCCAAGCTCGGTCACGTCAACTGAATCGGCCTTGAAATCGCCCCAGGACTGGATCAGCGCGCTGGGCTCGATGTCCTCGCGCACCGGGTACTCGTTGTTGCGCTCGGCGTACCAGTGCTGGGCTTCCGGGCCGGCCAGGAATTCGATCAGGGCCTTGGCCTGCTCCACGTTGCGCGCCGCCGTGGTAATGCCGGCGCCGCTGACGTTGACGTGGGTGCCGCGACCGGCCTGGTTGGGGAAGAACAGCGCGACTTTATCCGCGGCGGCCTTCTCCTCGGCGGTGCCGCTGTCCTGCATGGCGCCGAAGTAATAGCTGTTGACCAGGGCCAGGTCGCACTGGCCGGCGGCCACTGCCTTGATCTGGTCGCGGTCCCCGCCCTGGGGCGGGCGGGCGAAGTTGGCCACCAGGCCCTTCAGCCACTGTTCGGTCTGCGCCTCGCCCTCGGTGGCCAGCATGCCGGCGACCATGGACTGGTTGTAGATGTTGCTGGAGGAGCGCACGCACAGGCGGCCGCGCCAGTTTTCATCGGCCAGGGCTTCGTAGGTGCTGAGCTGGTCCGGGGTGACCCGGTCCTTGGCGTAGGCAATCACCCGCGCGCGCACCGACAGGCCGTACCAGTAGTCGGCGCTGTCGCGCAGGTGGGCGGGGACCACTTCCTTGAGGAAGTCGGAATGCAGCGGCTGCAGCACGCCGGCCTCGCGGGCGCGGTACAGGCGGCCGGCATCCACGGTCAGCAGCATGTCCGCCGGTGTGTTGCGGCCCTCGTTGCGCAGGCGGGTGAGCAGGGCGTCACCGCCGCCGGTGACCAGGTTGACCTCGATGCCGGTTTCCTCGGTGAAGCGCTCGAGGATGGGCTTGATCAGCGCTTCCTGGCGGGCGGAATAGACATTGACGTGCTCGGCCAGGGCAAGGGGGGTGAACAGTGCAAAGGCCAGGACCGCGGCCAGACGACGCAGGGCCGTTGAAGGGAAGTGCATGGGTACCTCGCAGGGTGTCGGTTGATGACAGCTAAACGAAAACTATTCTCATTTAGTAGAACACAGACGGGGCCCCTTGTCACTCGGCAATCGTGCGCTCGGCAATTGTGCGAAGTCGGCGCACGTTCCGTGTGGGCGCTATACTGTGACCCTTTAGCCTCGGGGACCGTTCACATGAAGCTGCGCATAGCCGCCCTGGTATGCTGCACGGCGCTGGCGGCACCGGCATTGGCGAGCGATCTCAGCCTGCTGCTGGGCTGGCAGTACAATCGCGATATGGAAATCGGCGAGGACCCGGCGCCGGACACCCCGGGGCAGCCCGGCGACAACATCGAGCTGGACAGCGACGCCGCCTATACCCTGGGGCTCGACTTCCCCCTGCCCGGGGACCCCGATGCGCGACTGGGGGCGCTGGTAACCCACAGCCAGACCCGTTTCGACGATGTGGCGGGGCTGCGCGAGGCGGGCATGGAGGTGACCCACGTGCATTTCACCGGCACCCGCTACTACCCCCGCGGGCACTGGGAACCCTTCGCCATGGCCGGGGTTGGCGCCGGCTTTTTCAATCCGCGGGACAGCTCCCTCGACAGCGCCACCCGTTTCTCCGGCCACATTGCCGGCGGCGCCAATTACCGTCTCGGTGAATCATTACTGCTGCGCTTCGAGGCGCGCTGGCTGGCGACTTTCTTCGACGGCCGCGGCGCCGCAATCTGCTCCGGCGGCTGCGCGGTGGCTTTTGAATCCAGTACCTATTCCCAGCTCCAGGTGAATGCCGGATTGCTGTTTCGTTTCTGAGTCCGGGACCCGCGCCGCGTGTGGGATTTGCCCGGGTGAGCCCGTATAATCGCCACCCCGAAGACACAAGCCCAGGATAACCATGACTGTTCGCACCCGCGTCGCGCCATCGCCCACCGGTGACCCCCACGTCGGCACCGCCTATATCGCCCTGTTCAACCAGTGCTTCGCCCGGGCCCACGGCGGCCAGTTTCTGCTGCGTATCGAGGACACCGACCAGGCGCGCAGCACCCCGGAGTCGGAGCAGGCCATCCTGGATTCCCTGCGCTGGCTGGGTCTCGATTGGGACGAGGGCCCGGACGTGGGCGGCGACCACGGCCCCTACCGCCAGAGCGAGCGCATGGAGTTGTACGGCCAGTACGCGCGGCAACTGGTAGCGGCCGGCAAGGCCTTCATCTGCTATCGCAGCGCCGAGGAGCTGGACGCGCTGCGCGAGGCGCGCCGCGCCGCGGGCAACGGCACCGCGCTGAAACCCTCCGACCTCAAGTTGCCCGAGGAGGAAGTGGCCCGGCGCGAGGCGGCCGGCGAGCCCTACGTGATCCGCATGATGGTGCCGGAAGACGACGGCCGCTGCGAAATCGACGACATGCTGCGCGGCAGCATCGAGCTCGACTGGGGCATGGTCGACGCGCAGATCCTGCTCAAGTCCGACGGCATGCCCACCTACCACCTGGCCAACGTGGTGGACGATCACCTGATGGGTATTACCCACGTGATTCGCGGCGAGGAATGGATCAACTCGGCGCCCAAGCACAAGCTGCTGTACGAGTACTTCGGTTGGGACATGCCGCAGTTGTGTCACCTGCCGCTGCTGCGCAACCCGGACAAGTCCAAGCTGAGCAAGCGCAAGAATCCCACCAGTATCCTGTACTACCAGCGCATGGGCTTTCTGCCCGAGGCGCTGCTCAACTACCTCGGTCGCATGGGCTGGTCAATGCCCGACGAGCGCGAGAAGTTCTCCCTTGCCGACATGCTGGAGCACTTCGATATCCAGCGCGTGTCCCTGGGCGGCCCGATCTTTGACGTGGAGAAGTTGCGCTGGCTGAACGGCCTGTGGATCCGCGAGGACCTGGATACCGCGCAGCTGGCCCAGCGCCTGGTGGACTGGGCCTACAATGCCGACAATCTGCAACGGGTGCTGCCCCACGCGCAAAAGCGCATGGAAGTGTTGAGCGATTTTGCGCCGCTCGCGGCCTTTTTGGTATCGGGTACGCTGCCCATTACGGAAGACAGTTTCAGCGCGGTGAAGGGCGAGCGCGAGGACATCCTGCGCCACCTGCAATTCGCCCTGTGGCGCCTGGAGGCCCTGCGGCACTGGAACCGCGACACGATCTGGGACACGCTCAAGGGCCTGGCGGACGCCGAGGGCGTGAAAGTGAAGGATTTCCTGGCGCCGCTGTTCGTCGCCATCGCCGGTTCCAGCGCGTCCTTCTCGGTGGTGGACTCCATGGAACTGCTGGGGCCGGACATGAGCCGGGCGCGCCTGCGCCACGCCATCGAAGTGCTGGGCGGAGTGTCGAAGAAAGCGATGAAACGCCTGGAGAAAACCTACCAACAACTGGGGTAAGTGATGTCAGCGGACCTGTTCGGCTCAGTACTCAGCACCGGCCTGCGCGGCAGCAGCGGGATCAATACCCGCCCCGCGAGCCATCCGCCGGCACAGCGCCTGCGCTTGTACGATATCGAGAACTGCCCCTACTGCCGCCTGGTGCGCGAGGCCCTGACCGAACTCAACCTCGACGTGGAAATCTACCCCTGCCCCAAGGGCGGGGAGCGTTTCCGGCCCGAGGTGGTGGCAATGGGGGGCAAGGCGCAGTTTCCCTTCCTGTTCGACCCCAATGACGACAGCGGCCGCTACGAGTCGCTGGATATCATCGCCTACCTCTACGACCGCTACGCCAAGCGCCGCCTGCCGTTGAAGTGGTGGCCGGGGCCGGCGCAGACCTTCAGCTCCTCCCTCGCCAGCCTGCCGCGCCTGGCCGCGCCGGCGCGGGCGCGGCCCGGGCGGGTGCCGCCGCAGATGCTGGAACTGTACAGTTTCGAGAGCAGCCCCTTCGCGCGCCTGGTGCGCGAGGAGCTCTGCGCCCTGGAAATTCCCTATATCGTGCGCCAGTGCGGCCGCACCCGTGCGACCCAGTGGCTGCCGCCGGCGGTGCGCGAGCGCCTGGACCTCAGCGGCGGCGAACTGCCCAACCGTCGCTACCTGCTGGAACACACCGGGCGCATGGCGGTGCCCTACCTGCGCGACCCGAACAGGGGGGAGGGGATGTACGAGTCCGCCGATATCATCGCCTACCTGCGCGAACACTACGGCGAGCCCTGACCGCGCTGGCGGCTGGCGCCAGCCTGTGCGCGCCCCGGTCAACCTGGTGGCGCAAGGGGTGGGGCAGCACCTACAATGGGCGCAGATGTGTCTTGTGTGGTGGCAACGTGGCAATCAGTACCTTCGACCTGTTCAAAATCGGCATCGGCCCCTCCAGCTCGCACACCGTGGGCCCGATGAACGCCGCCCGCCAGTTTGCCGAGGCGCTGGAAGAAGAGGGGCTGCTGGCGCGCTGTGAGCGGGTCACCGCGGAACTCTACGGTTCCCTGGGGGCCACCGGCGCCGGCCACGGCTCCCCCAAGGCGGTGATCCTGGGCCTGGAGGGCGAGTCGCCCGAGACCGTGGCGGTGGAATCCATCGCCGGGCGCGTGGCCGCGGTGCGCGAACAGAGCCGGCTTAAATTAATGGGCAGCCGCGAGATCGATTTCAGTTACCGCAACGACCTGATCATGCACCGCACCGAGTCGCTGCCCTACCACAGCAACGGCATGCGCTTTAGCGCCTACGACGGTGGTGGCGAGGTGTTGAGCCAGCGGGTGTTCTACTCCGTGGGTGGCGGCTTCGTGGTGGACGAGGCCGCCGCCGAGGGCGATGTGCTGGTGGAGGACCCCACCGCGGTGCCGTACCCCTTTACCTCCGCCGCCGAGCTGCTGGAGCAGTGCCGGGAGCACGGCCTGTCGATCAGCGCCCTGATGATGGCCAATGAGAAGGCCTGGCGCAGCGAAACGGAGATTCGCGAGAGTCTGCTGAAGATCTGGCACGTGATGGATGACTGCATCCGTCGCGGCGCCAGCACCGAGGGCATCATGCCCGGGGGGCTGAAGGTCAAGCGCCGCGCGGCCCAGCTGCACCGCCAGTTGAAGAGCGGCTCCGGCTCCTTCGGCGACGATTCCCTCACCACCATGGACTGGGTCACCCTCTACGCCCTGGCGGTCAACGAGGAGAACGCTGCCGGCGGGCGCATCGTCACCGCGCCCACCAACGGCGCCGCCGGCATCATCCCCGCGGTACTCAAGTACTACCTGGGCCACTGCAAGGGCGCCAGCGAGGAGGATGTGGGCCGCTTCCTGCTGACCGCGGCGGCCATCGGTATCCTGTACAAGATCAATGCCTCCATCTCCGGCGCCGAGGTCGGCTGCCAGGGGGAGGTGGGCTCCGCCTGCTCGATGGCCGCCGGCGCCCTGGCCGACGCCCTGGGCGGCACTCCGGCCCAGGTGGAGAACGCCGCCGAGATCGCCATGGAGCACAACCTCGGCCTGACCTGCGACCCCATCGGCGGCCTGGTGCAGGTGCCCTGCATCGAGCGCAACGCCATGGCCGCGATCAAGGCCATCAGCGCCGCGCGCATGGCCCTGCGCGGCAGCGGCGAGCACTATGTGTCCCTGGACCAGGTGATCAAGACCATGCGCGACACCGGCCGCGACATGCAGGACAAGTACAAGGAGACCGCCCGCGGCGGCCTGGCGGTGAACGTGCTGGAGGTGCCGGTCAGCATTATCGAGTGCTGAACGAGGGCCTGTTAAAAGGTGCCCAAAGGTGTTGACAGGCCCCGCGCCCCTCACTAAAATGCGCACCACTTCGTTGAGCAGAGCACGATTAATTTCAAGCCTTTTCAACGAGTTACCAGTTTACTGGGGCTATAGCTCAGCTGGGAGAGCGCAACACTGGCAGTGTTGAGGTCTGCGGTTCGATCCCGCATAGCTCCACCAATTTAAAACCCTCGAGTCGTTAGGCTCGGGGGTTTTTTTTAGTCCGCCAGGCGAACCGCAGACCCGGTTAGCGCCGGGAGGCCGGCCGCATAGCTCCACCAATTTAAAACCCTCGAGCCGTCAGGAGCGGCTCCAGGCACTCAGGTCACTTGCGCCTTTATTCCTATCCCTTATGCTACCCGACCCAGTGGCAACACGGGTCCGGTACCCCATGACCAACGTACAACTCGAAACACCGCGGCTCCTGTTGCGGCCTCCGCAAGCCGATGATTTCCCGCGCTTCGCCGAATTCTCCGCCGATCCGGTGACCATGGAGCACCTGGGGGGAGTGCAGGCTGAATCCGACGCATGGCGCGCTTTTGCCGGGCTCATTGGGGCGTGGCAGCTGCAGCCCGCCGCCATGTTCTCTGTCATCGAGAAGTCTTCCGGGCAGTGGATAGGCCGTATCGGGCCCTGGACGCCCCTGCACTGGCCAGTGCGGGAAGTCGGCTGGGGATTGCTGCGCTCGGCGGAGGGCAAGGGCTACGCCCTGGAAGCTGCGGTTGCGAGTATCAATTACGCCTTTGACGTGCTGGGGTGGGAGCGTGTGGACCATCTGATTGCCGATACCAATAGCCGCTCCCAGGCACTGGCCAAGCGACTCGGCTCGCAGCCCGGTGAGGAGATGCGGATGCCCGGTTCACTGGCAAAGTATCAGGTAAGAGCCTGGGGGCAGGACCGGGATACCTGGAAAGCCAACGCTATACAGATATAAATATGAGTGGGCAGAGTCCTCTCTGCTTCACCGCTGGTGGCGCTTGTTGTAGACGTGCACTACCCAATCGACGGCTTTCGCCACAAAGTCGACAAGCCAGGCTTCACGATTTTGGCTGATGAATTGTACAGTTCTAAATCGATCAGGCCTGTAATTGCCGTCGCCGGCTCTATGAGAACAATGATGAAAGCAGCTTTTTCACGACGGACTTATGGATAGCCCACTGATTCTATGTGATATTTTATCAGTGGCCGGAGTGCATATAAGACCCCGGCAGGTCTCATGAATATCGAGGGATTCTTTTCAGCAGCTACTGACCATTTGTGAACTGCAACCGACAGGTTTCTTCACCCCGTGCCGGCGATGTAAATTCCCAGTCCAATTGCCAATATAAAGGACGGAATAACTCCAGCACTGATCAGCATGTAGCGACCGGCTCTCGCCAAGCCCTTGGCATCGTCAATTTGAAGACATTCTTTTCGTTTAAAAACTGCATACACGCAGATCAGGTTGAAGAGAATCGCCAGCATTGCGAAGATCAGCTTGTATAAAAACAGCCCTTCGAAGTGACGCTCGTGTAGCATAAGTAAGCCTGTGGCAAGTATGACAAGCAGGGCTGGTAATTCTATCCACCGGTCGGTGACTGCATGCATACTCGCGGCTCGTAGATTCGCTTCTGGACTGGCAGTCCCATCGCGTTCGATCACCCACTCAGCGCCAACCACCCCTATCCAGACACCAACTGCTAATAGGTGAACAATGAGAACTATTGTCATAGCCTGCTCCTGACCGTGGGACTATTGATATGTTTTGATGCCAACCACCTCTCGCTGGCAAGTAGATTGACTCATTGCTCAGTACTCAAAAATAATATCCAATCCATAGGTTCTAGGTTCGTTCCAGGCCACAGCGCTTCCGATACCAGCAGTAAATCGATGGGCTTCATACTCGGTATCGATAAGATTGTTAGCCCACAGAGCTAAGCGAAGACTACCGTTGTAAACTTCGTTGAACCCAATACTTAGTCTCGCATTGACCACTCCATAGTCGTCACGGGTCCAGAATCCTTTAACAGTTTTGTCTGCGGTCGTGCTGGCACTCATGTAGGTTTCATCTTGCCAGCTGTAGGCAATATAAAAGTCAGTCTGACTATTAGCCGGAGTATCAATAGTGTAATTAAGAGCAATGTTGTAAGCGTGCCGTGGGGTATAGGGTAGTGAGAACTGGTTTGTGATGTCTGAACCATTGGCGGGATTTAAAACTTCCTCAATAGTCCAGTCCAAAAAAGCATAGTCGACGCCGATCTGTAAGTTCTGGGTTAACTGCATCAGCACGTCCAGCTCAAATCCGCGAATCTCAGCAGAGCCTGCGTTATAGGTATTAACCACTTGTATCTGCGTTGGGTCGGGAGACAAATCAAGTTGCATGTTCTGGTAATCGGAGAGAAACACAGCAGCGTTGAGACGAAGGCGGCGATCTAGCCAGTAAGATTTAATCCCCAACTCATAACTGGTTATTTCTTCTGGGTCGTAGGCAATGGTGAAGTCGGCGGAGGACTCTGCAAGACCACCCGACTTGTAAGCTGTAGATATTTTAGCGTAGCCGGTGATGTCATCGGTCCACTGATGTTGAATGGACAATGCGGGGTCAAAGCTTTCGTAACTGACTGATTTCTCAACATCGACATCGACCGGAAAAGTACTGCCATATTCCAACACTTCAGCTGACAGATCACGGACACCGGCTCGTGTATCCTCGGTATAACGTACCCCCAAAATAAAGGTTAACCGATCATCGAGAACAGGTGGCGTATAGGCCCCTTGACCATAGACAGCACTGGATTCATTGTCAGTGGTAACATAACGGTGATAACGTAAATTGAGCGGTGATGGGATATTGTTGCCGGGGTCAAAGTTGTCTTGTAGGTCGAGTAATCCGAGAGTTTGGGCGTGGCTCGCGCTGTCGGAAAAATAGTACAGTCCAGCCACATATTCCAAGCGCTGATCGAGCGCATTACCTACCAACTGAATTTCCTGGGAAAACTGCCTACTTTTAATATCATCCATTGACGTGTAGTAAGAATATACGAAGGCAGCATCCATGTAGTCCTGAGAGTACACCGACTCCAGTTCACTGTAGTGGGAGATGGATTTCAATGTAAGTTTCTCGGATATCGACCAATCAAGTGTTAACGTATGTCCCGTAGTCTCGGTGTCGCCGAGTTCCATGTCTGCAGCGCGTGGTGTTTTTGTATGGGGGAAAGTCGAATAGGTCGGCGATGCAAGCAGGTCATTCTGATAGTAGATGGGGGACGATTCTAGTTCGGTGTTTTCAAATGCATAATCTATGCTGAACTGATCGGTTAAATCTGCACGAGCTGAAAATCGAAATCCCTGTTGCCGATTCTCACCGTAATCTGGCGAGCCACCAATATTATCGACGTAGCCGTCTTTATCGCTGCTTACATACGAAAATTTGGTAGCGATTCCCGCCATTTCAGGAAGTTCTACAACGCTGAGACTACGCCAGTAATCGCGATTTCCAATACTCAATGATTGCTTAAATCCCAGTTCCCCGGCTGGCTTCTCTGTGATGATATTGACCGCGCCTCCGGTGGTGTTTCGACCATAGAGCGTGCCCTGTGGGCCGCGCAGAACCTCTACCCGCTCAATATCGGCTAGATCCATAGTTACTGATTGGGGGCGCACCATGTACACGCCATCAATGTAGACGCCGACGGCTCCTTCACGCGTTATCTGCCCAACATCATTGACGCCCTGTCCACGCATATACATTATCAGTGCATCACTGCTGCTCGGGTACACAGAAAAATTCAACGCGGGAAGTGTAGTGGCAAGTTTCGCGAAATCGTTTGCTCCTTTGAGTTCTAACGTGTGATTGTTATAGGCTGATATTGCAATAGGAATGTCTTGGGTCGATTCACTGCGTTTCTGCGCCGTTACGACAACCTCTTCCAGTCGTAAGTTGTTTTCTGCTACAACTGGCAAGCTGAGTCCAAGAGCAATGACCTGAGGAAATATTGAAGGTAAAAATTTATGGCATTGCGGCATATCCAATCTCCACGCGTAGTTTTTATGTGACGCCAGCTTTTCTCGGGCTTGACCCGTTCTCCGCTCTTGGCAGTGAGCTGGTGTTACCGTAGTGGCTTACTTGGTTGGGTACTCTATTGGCGTATGGCTCACGGCGCATGAGCCATTTGGCCCACTCCGGGTTACTATTGTCAGTAAC
The DNA here is from genome assembly GCF_017255185.1 of Parahaliea mediterranea. GTDB lineage: Bacteria > Pseudomonadota > Gammaproteobacteria > Pseudomonadales > Halieaceae > JAFKCZ01. The sequence goes on along the minus strand of NZ_JAFKCZ010000006.1, from coordinate 2,028 downwards.
AATAGAAAAGTTGGAGCGGCGTATGCCTGATCTCTTTGAGAGGTTGGTTTCGGCTATTTATCAAGGGCCACTCGAACCAAAGCCTTGGCTAAGTTTTACTGAACTGCTCAGGATACATTTAGACGCTACAGCTGTAGCACTTGTGCTCATGCCCAGTAGTAGTGACCGCATAGAGATCAGTGTAAGAGCCGATGCAGAAGATTGTGGCTTTGATTGGGTTGTTCTCAATCGCCAGTACAACGAACACTACATAGATATTGACCCGACCAATTCGACAGATATTCAACCGGGTGAGTACCGTGATGTTTCCAATTATCGAGATTCTCTATATTACACGGAGTTTCTTCAGCCACTGGGAATTTACCACGCGTTTCGTATGAGCTTTGCTGAACCAGGGGGAATGCGCTGCTGGATATCCGCGGCAAGAACCGAAAAAAACAAACCGTTTGATCAGGATGTACGTGATTTGTTGGGCCGAATAAAGCCTCACCTGGAACAGGCCATGGCAATATTCTCCAAGCTAAAACTGAGCGAAAACAAGGCCCAGCTTTACCAGCATATGACGTCACAGTTGAATATTGGCTTAGTCTTACTTAATGATAGAGGGGTAGTAATTGATTGTAACGATATCGCCAAGCAACTCCTTGAAGACAGTGGCGTTGTTTCGTTGCGCTCTGAACGCCTTAAGGCCAGTTCAGCGTCTGACAACCAAGTTCTACAGAAATCAATTGATGAGTTAATATCGTTGCGCAATAATGGTCAAGACGCAGTGAAATTATGCCGCTTTGATCGTGATAGCGAGAATCTTGTCTCCGTGTTACTGCGCACCATCCCGCAACACGCCTACTTCTATGGAGATGTGGCGCCGGCTATAGTTATCTATTTGTCAAACTTGTATCTAAGCGCTAGTAATTATTGTGGTCGTACCACATCACTTCGACTGGTTTCTGATCTGTTTGGTTTAACTCAAGCGGAATCTCGTCTCGCGTTATTGCTGGCGGATGGTAAGTCGTTGGTGGAAATTTCTGAAGAACTTTCTATTTCTGAGAGAACTGCCCGGAATCACTCAAAGAATATTTATGAGAAAACCGGGATAAAACGACAAGCCAACCTGGTTCGACTGATCTATCAGAGTGTCGTGTTGCTGAGTTAAGCGGTCCATTTCGTTTACTGATTAAGTACGCAGTGTACTCCCGTAGGGCTGTACACTAAGGCCACACACTGATTGCAATGCGTACAGCCGTTTCTGTATTCGCTATTCTGTAGCAAATTGTTCATGAAGCTGGGGTCTTTTATCAATGCCCTTCCCATTGCGACGAACTCGAATCCTTCTGTCATTGCCTCGATTGCTGAGGCTGGGCTACTTACACCACCTAGATACACCAGTGGGCAGTCCACTACCGAGCGTAGTTTTTTTGCCATGTCCATAAAGTAAAGTTCATGGTAAGGAGTTGCCCGGTACTGCATGTGACCAAACAATTTCAATGCGATCTTGCTAATCGGATTTTTCTGGAGTCTAGCCATTGCAGGTATTGGATTATCACCTCTAAACATAAATGAAGTATCACCAGAACTCCTGCCACCACTGGTGACAATGGCATCAATGCCTGCTTCTTCAAGCCGGCGACCGATTACAAGGTAGTCATCAATTCTTAGCCCATGTTTGGCAGCATCATCAAGGTTGATCTTTGCGATAACTGCAGCGTTATTACCGACGGCTTTCTTGACTTCAGTGACTACGGATAATGGTAGTCTCATGCGATTATCCTCATTGCCGCCATACTGATCGCGTCGTCTATTGTGGTCTGGGCTAAGAAATTGATTGAGTAGGTATCCGTGACCCATTTTGGAGTGGTCAACTGATTTGTGACAACCCAGTTAAGCGGCTTTCTTCATTTCTAGCATAGCCGCTTCGTACTGGCTGGGACTGGTGTAACCCAGGTACGAATGCAGCCGTTGGCTGTTATAGAACATCGCAATGTAGTCCAGTATGTCCTGCTGTGCATCGGCGCGGGTTTGATAATGCTT
>NZ_JAFKCZ010000005.1 GCF_017255185.1 Parahaliea mediterranea | reverse complement strand
TGTGTTAGTATGTGCCAAGGCTTAAATCCTCTGGTTTTTATAGTGTTTGGTCGCACAATCATTGTATCAACCAGCCAGGGTTTAAGCCTTTTTTATTTCAAACTGTGGGACAGCAGTGGCCGGATACCTATTTCCATTGGGGCGGGAAATAGGTATCGGTCCCCGTTTTTGGGGATAAAAAAAGCCGCGGGGGCACGGGCCGCCGCGGCTTTCGATAGCAGGGGGCGCGGCCGGCTTACTGGCTGTTTTCCACCATGTAATCGACAGCGGCGAGCACCTCTTCGTCGGAGCAGTTCATGCAACCGCCCTTGGCCATCATGCCGGTGCCGGGTACGCCGTTGAGGCCGCTGTTGTGCAGCGCGTCGGCGCCCTTGGCGATACGGTCCGCCCAGGCCGCCGCGTCGCCCAGTACCGGCGCGCCGCCGGCGCCCGTGGCGTGGCAGGCCATACAGGCGGTGTCGTAAACTTCCTGGCCGGAGCGCGGGCCCGAGGAGGCCGCCACCGCGGGGCCGCCGCAGCTGCTGTCGCCTTCCAAACAGACCTCGCCGGACGGCGCGATGCGCTCCTCGATCGCGGCGCGCTGGCTATCGGTGAGTTCGACCGCGGAAACGGCCGCGGCAGCCAGCAGGGCCACCAGGGGAACTGCAATACGCATCATGGCAAATCATTCCTTTTTGAGTCAGGCGCGCATTATAGCCACATATCCAGTGGGGTAAAACTGGCCCCTGGCGGGGCGTGCGGATTCGGCCTAGTATGACCGGCTCACGCAACCACTCACCCGAGGCCCCGCATGAAACTCTTCACCTTCGACCCCGCCCCCAATCCCAAGCGCCTGCAGCTGTTTATCGACTACAAGGGTATCCACCTCGACACCACCCAGGTGGACCTGATGGCCAAAGAACAACTGGAGCCGGAGTTCCGCGCGGTCAATCCCGCGGGCACGGTGCCCGCCCTGGTGCTGGATGACGGCACGGTACTGACCGAGGTGATCGGCGCCTGCGTGTACCTCGAGGAGCAGTACCCGGAAAAACCGCTGCTGGGCACCACCGCCCTGGAGCGGGCCCAGGTGTTCAGCTGGGATCACCGTCTGTTCAACACCTGCCTGGGCGCGGTCGCCGAGATCCTGCGCAACGGCAACCCGGCCTTCGCCGGCCGCGCCCTGCCCGGCCCGCTGGAAATCCCGCAGATTCCCGAGCTGGTGGAGCGCGGCAGGCTGCGCCTGGCGCCGGCCTTCAAGGCGGCCGACGCGGCGCTGGCGGACTCCCCCTTCCTGGCCGGCGACAGCGTGAGCCTGGCCGACATCGACCTGCTGGTCAGCATCGAATTCGCCGGCTGGGTGAAGGAATCGGTGCCCGAGGGCTGCGACAATATCCAGGCCTGGCTGCCGCGAGCGAAGGAAGCCCTGGGCATCAGCTAGAAGTAAAACCCCAGCTGCAGGAAGGCGCTGGGCCCGCTCGCCAGGTTGCCCAGCGGCGGCACGTCCAGGCCCCCGTACTCGGTGCCCGCCGGCCCCAGGGGCAGGTTGAGCGCGGCCAGCAGCTGCCAGTTCTGGGCCGGGTCCCAGCGACCGGCGATTTGCAGCAGGGCGGAGCCGTCCCCCAGGTTGGCGAACAGCGCCGGGGTCAGGTTGAACAGCGGGGTCAGCTCCACCTGCAGCGAGCCGGCGGCGTAGTGCCGGCCGAGGGTGAACAGCTCGCCCCGCGCCAGGCGCGCGCCCAGGGCCGTGTCCGGGGCCAGCGCGGCGAGGCTGTAGTCGTCCTCGCGCAGGCCAAAGCCGTTGAAGTAGTACTCCGCCACGGCGCTCACGTTATAGCCGCCCCACAGCCACGACCAGGACCAGTTGAGCACCGCGCTGGTCACCCACTCGCCCGCGCTGTCGGTACTGACCAGGTCGCCGCGCACCACGGCCTCGCCGACATTCACGCTGCCGCCCACCGCGAGCAAGGTCTCGCCGTAGTGCTCCGCCAGCAGCAGGTCCACCTCCCGCTCAAGGCCAAAACCGTGAAACTTGAGCGCCGTGGAGCTGACCTCGCCCGCCACCTCCCCCGTCGCGTCGCGCCGCTGCACCCGCACCGCCTGCCAGTCGCTGCCCGAGTCCAGCAGGTACTGGCCGTAGAGCATGTCGTCCCCCACCTTGTACTCGGTATCCACCGCCGCCGGGTCGAAGGGATTGAACACATCCACCGGGTTGAAGATCAGGCCATTGCCCCAGCTCACCGCCTGGCGGCCCAACCGCCACACCCAGCGCTCGCCGGTGTAGCCGACGCTGAGGCGGTCCAGGCGCTGCGCGACCCGGTGGCGCGGGCCGTCGGTGACAGTGTCGGTGAGGTCCCACCAGCGGGTATCGTCATCGGGCAGGGTTCCCGGCGCGGCGGACAGGCCCACGCCGGCGGGCAGGGCCACCGAATCCCCCCAGCGCCCGAGCAGCTGGTAGTCGGCGCGCACATCCCAGCCATCCGCCGCGCCCGCCAGGCGCAGGCGAAAGTCGGCGCCGGCGTCCGCGGTGTCGGCCCCCAGGGCGTCGCGCAGCAGGCTGTCGTCGGGGTAGTGACCGAGCAGGCCCTGGCCCTTGAGATGGCCGCCCTCGTAGCCCGGCAGCGCGGCGCGGGCCAGCACCGGCAGCAGGCCAAAGCAGTAGGAGAGCCAGCGCCGCATCTACAGGTTCATCGGGCGGGGTTCCTGGGCCCGGTCCTCGACGATACGGCCGTCGCGCATGCTGATCAGGCGGCGGGCATAAGCCATCACCCGGGTATCGTGGGTGGACATGACGAATGTCACCCCGCGCTGTTCGTTGAGTTCAACAAACAGCCCCATCAGCTGCGCCGCACTGTGGCTGTCGAGGTTGGCTGTGGGCTCGTCCGCCAGCACCAGTTTGGGCCGCGCGGCGATCGCCCGGGCCACCGCCACCCGCTGCTGCTGGCCGCCCGACAGCTCGCCCGGGAGCCGCCCCTCCATCCCCGCCAGGCCGACATCGTCGAGCACTTCACGGGCCCGCCGCTGGCGCTCCGCCGCCGCCACGCCCTGTACCTGCATCACGAACTCGACGTTTTCCTGGGCCGACAGCACCGGCACCAGGTTGTAGGCCTGGAACACAAAACCGATATTGTGCAGGCGCATGTCGGCGCGCTCGCCGCGATCGAGACCGTCGATGCGCGTGCCGCCCACCGTAACCTGGCCGCTGTCGGGGGTATCCAGGCCACCCATGGCATTGAGCAGGGTGGTCTTGCCGGAGCCCGAAGGGCCCGACAGCGACACGAAACTGCCCGAGTCGATGTCCAGGCTCACCCGGTCCAGGCCGGTAATCAGTTCCTCCCCCTGGCGGAAGGTCTTGCACAGTTCGCGGCAGCTGATGGCAGTCACTTGCTCGTTTCCTCGATCAGTGGGAGTTGAGGGCCCGCACCGGGTCCAGGCGCGCCGCCCGCCAGGCGGGGATCAGGCTGGCCAGCAGGCCCAGGCCCAGCACCACCACGGTGGACAGCAGCATGTCGCGCCAGTCCAGCGCCGGGTACAGGATGCTGCCCATGGCGAACATCTCCATGCCCCGGGCCACCGACGACAAATCGATACCCGACTCCAGAGGCTTGATGCTCAGCCAGGCCAGCGCATTGCCCAGCGCCAGCCCCAGGCCCAGCAGGAACACACTCTCCAGCAGCACCTGCTGGAGCACCAGGCCGGGGCGCATGCCCAGCGCCTGCATCAGGCCGATCTCCCGCACCCGCTCGAATACCGCCATCGCCAGGGTGTTGACCAGGCCGAAGGACAGCGCCTGGAACACCACCACCATGAACACCAGGGCAAAGCCGTCCTGCAGCGTCAGCATGGCGTCGAGGAAGGGGTCGAGCTGGCGCCAGCTGAGCACCTCCAGCTCCGGCGCCGCCGCGGCGACCCGCGCCGCCCAGGGCGCCACCGCGCGGTAGCCATCCCCGATCACCGCAACCTCCGACACCTGGTGGCCGATGCCCAGCAGTTCCTGGATCGCGGCCCGGCCGCCGTACACAAAGCGCTCCTCGTCGCCGGGCAGGCGGGCGCTGTAGATACCCACCACCCGCACACCGCGGTCGGCCACGTTGTTGTCCGGGTCCTGGCTCATGATCACCACGCGCTTGCCGAGGCCGGTTTCCAACCGCTCCACCAGGCGCTGGCCCAGCACCACGCCGCGGTCGTCCACACCGTCGAGAAAACGCCCCGCGACCATCGTTCGCGGCGCCGAGCCCAGGGCCCGCTCCGCCGCCGGGTCCACCCCCAGCAGGGTGACGCCGCGGCTGCCGTGGGCGCTGGACACCATCGCCGGCACCCGCACCCGGGCCGACCAGGCGCTGACCGGCGGCTGTTGCAGCGCCGCCAGCAGATCGCCCGCCGGGGGCGCGATACTGTTCACCACGCTGGGGTCATCGCGGTAGTCCCGGTGGTGAATCTGCACCTCCCCCGGCAGCTGGTCGAGGCCGTTGCGCACCATCTCGTCGACCATGCCGCGCATCATCGCGCTCATGAACACCATGGCCCAAACGCCCACCACCACCGCCAGCAGCATGATCAGCGTGCGCCGCCGGTTGCGCCACAGATTGCGCCAGGCCAGGCGGCCGATACCCGCGCGCAGCAACATCATTACACCGCCCTCATCGCCGCCACCGGCTCCATGCGCAGCAGCTTCAACGCCGGGTACAGCGAAGCCAGCAGCGCGCCGGCGAACACCGTCACCGGCCCCCAGAACACCGCCAGCGCACTGACCTGGGGATAGAGCCGCGGCGGCAGGTTGAATTTGGCCGCCGCCTCCGCCATGCCGGGGTAACTGAAACCGAACACGCTGAAGTAGTACACCACGGCGGCGCCCACCAGCGCCCCCAGTGCCAGGCCCAGCGTCGCCATCAGCAGGGTCTCCAGCATCACCAGCCGCCCCAGGCGCCCGGGCCGCATGCCCAGCGCCAGCATCACCCCGAACTCCCGGGTGCGCTCCAGCACCGACATCAACTGGGTATTGAGTACGCTCAGCGCCACCAGCACGATCAGCACCGCGTACATGAACCAGGCGCTGATCATGTCGGTCTGGATCGCCTCCCGCAGGCCCGGCTGCAGGGTGTCCCAGTCCAGCACCACCAGCTCGCTATCGGCGGCGAGCTGGCGGCGCAGGCTCGCCACCACGGCGTCGGTGTGGTCGAGTTCGTCCACCCGGGCCACCACGCTGTGGCCGCTGTCGCCCATGAAAAACGTCTGCTGGAAGTAGCCCAGGGGGATTTGCGCCACGCCGCGATCCACCTCGGCGATACCGGAGTCGACGATACCCACCACCGTCGCCACCCCCGCCGCGATGCCGCCGTCGCGGCCGCTGCCGAGGAAAGTCAGTTCATCCCCCAGGCCCAGCTTGAGGTTGCGCGCCAGCACCGCGCCGATCACGATCTCGGCGGCCTCGCTGCCGTCGAGGTAGCGCCCCGCGGACACCAGCCCCGGGTAGGTGGACACGCTGGGCTCGGCGTCCGGCTGCACCCCGGTAACCAGGATGCCGAAGGAGCGCTGCTCGCTGGAGGCCAGGGCGTAGGCCATGGCGCGGCCCGCGGCGGCGCTCACACCCGGTTGCCGCCGCACCTTATCGGCCAGCGCCGCCACCGCCGGCACGGTCTGCTGCATGCGCTGGTCCTCGTGGTAGCCGGCACGCTGCACCTGCAGGTGCCCGGTGAAGGCGCCCAGGGTGTTGTCGATCATCATCCGGTAGGAATCCAGCTGGACGGCTATCAGGAACACCAGCAGGGCGTTGCAAAACACCATGGCGCCGACCGTCAGCCAGGTGCGGCGGCTGTGCCGCCACAGGTTGCGCCAGGCCAGCCGCGCGCTGATATTCACTGGCTTTTCACCTCACTGCCGGGGGTTGCGCAGGTTGGACAAGGTGAACAGGCCGGACTGAATCTCGACACCGAATTCGATACTGCCGGTGCGCAACTCGGTCCACTCACCCGGCGTTTCCTCGCTGGCCATGCGCATCACCGTGGCCACAGTGCGCCCCGACATCTCGGCGATCTCCAAGGCCCGCAGCGTCTTGACCAGAACGTCGTCCTGGTCGCGGAACTGCTGCTCCAGCAGCACCCAGTCGTCGCGCACCGTGAGCACCTCGCGGCCCCACACCACCGCGGCCTCTTCGTGGGGCACGGACTGGATGACGTAGACCGTGTGGCCGCCCTCCTCGCGGGTGTCCAGCAGGGTGTGGTCGTACTGGTCGACGATGTCGGCGTCCTTGCTGATGTCCTTGTTGGAGAAGTCGCTGCCCATCCAGTTCTGGTTCATCATCGACGAGGGGATCTTGATCACCCGGTTGATACGCGGGCTGTAGGTCCACATATTGCCGTCCACCGACAGGGTGCCGTTGCCGGCGTCCTTGCGCGGCGCGGTGACCCGCACCAGGGTGCGCTCGTCGCCCTCGGTCCAGGCGCGCATGGACATGCTGCGCTCCCAGTCCTCGCGGTGGATGGTCATGGTCATCTCGGTGTAGGAGGTCTGGCCGCGGTAGTGGTCGATGGCGCGGCGGATGATGTCCTCCGCGGCCGGCGCCGCCCGGGCCGCCGCGCAGGCCAGCAATAGGGGAATCAGTACGAACAACCGCAGCGCCATGCGCCCTCCCGGGTGAAATACCGTGGTGCAGGCAAGGTAACACAGTCCGGGCGTCTGTAAACCATCGGGGCCGGTATCGCTGGCGACGCGGATTTGATTGCCCCGGAGCGGCCCAACTGCGCTATAAATGCCCCATGAACCATCGCGCCTTGATATACCTCCTATCGATCCCGCTACTGGCCCTGCTGGCGGCGGGCTGCACACGCCCCGGGCCCGAGGCCGCCTTCGACACCTACCTGGACCGGCTGGCGCGGCCGCTGGAGGTGGAGCGGCCGCGTTTCGAACGCGCCGCCATCCCGCGCCTGCCGCGCCGCGCCGAGCTGCACATCGAGCTGCCCAGCACCAGCCTCGATACCCTCGATTTCCTGGCGCTGACCGGCTGCGAGGTGCAGATCACCATCGGCAAGCGCAACAGCAGCCTGGGGCGCATGGCCAGCGCCTCCCAGCGCCTGCTGCTGGATTTGGAATACCTGCGCCTGGCCCCGGCCTGCATCGAGTACATGGACGGCAAGGGCAACGCCGAGCTGGCCGGCCTGCTGCGGCAGGCCCACCGGCTCAAGCGCCAGCAACTGCCCGCGCGCATCTTTCTCGCCACCCTGGCGGGACCCGAATTCCGCGACTTCTGGCGCCCCCCCAGCGCGCTGGGCGACTACCCCGGCAATACCAGCAGCGCGGTGATCACCGCTCTGGAAGCCATCGCCGCGGACAGCCGCCGCTGGCTGGCCGGCGACTACAGCGCCGACAACGCACAGTTCGAATTGCAGCTGAGCGAGATTGGCAAGGGCGACGGCGGCGAGCTGCTGCGGGCCCTGGCAATGCAGGCCAGCTGGCTGGCCACCGCCGACGGCCTGTTTGCCGCCCGGGCCGCCGAGGGCCCGCTCTGCGCGCCGCGCATACGGCCCGCGGCGGCGGATATCGTGCCCAATGTGGTCAGGAAATTCTTCGTGGGCGACATCCAGCCCTGGTCCGCCGCCGTGGACCGCCGCCAGTACCAGCTGCTGCCGCCCATACGGGCGCTGGAAACCGCCCTGGCCGGCGCGCTGCCCGACAGCTACCAGCGCTGGCGCGATCGGCGCGACACCCTGGTGGCGGGCTGGAGCGCCGCCCCGCGCCGCCATGTACAGGCGGTGCAGACCCTGCTGGCGCCCTGCGGCGGCGCCGCGCCCGCATGAATACCCCAAGGGGGGGGCAACAGCGCTTTCGATTCCGGCTATACTGGCGCAGTATGTCGGGTTTTCGACGTCCAATCGTCCCTGTTGAGGAGTACCGTATGATGACGCTGTTACGACAACGAGGCCGCGCCCTGATCGCCCTGGCCGCCGGCCTGCTGCTCACGGCCTGTGCCAGCGGCCCGCCCAAGCCCGATGTGGATTACAAGCAAGGCTACAACTTTGGCGGCGTCAAGAAAATCGCCTTCTACTCCGGCCTGGGCAAAGTCAGCGGCGACAACCCGATGGTACTCAGCGACTTCCAGAAAGACCGGGTGAACGACGCCCTGAGCTACGCCCTCAAGGCCAAGGGCTTTGAATTCGTCGATGACGCCAGCGAGGCCGACATGCTGCTGAGCTGGCACCTGGTCACCCAGTTCAAAACCGACGTGCGCACCTACAACGACCCCGGGATGTACGGCCCCTACTTCGGCTACAACCGCTACGCCATGTACAGCTGCTGGAGTTGCGGCGGCACCGAAGTCGTTACCCGCAACTACACCGACGGCTACTTCATCGTCGATATGATCGACCCCGAGCTGCGCAAGTCCATGTGGCGCGGCACCATCCAGTCCCGCATCAAGGACAAGGACCAGCTGAAGAACCAGGAAGTGGTGAACGCCGCCGCGGTGCGCATCTTCGAGGCCTTCCCGCCCGGCGCCGCGCCGGCCGAGTAAAAGCCAACGGCCCGCGGTGGCATCACCGCGGGCCGCGTTGTACTCAGCCTTCGCCAAGCACCAGTTGCCCGTCCACCACGGGGATGGTTTTACCCGGGTGACGGTCCATCAACACCGTGCCTTCCTCGCCCTGCAGGCGATAGGTGACCTCGAAACCGCTGATCACCTCGCGGCTGTCCACCACCGTCTCGCAGCGCTGCTCCGTGGACTGGTAGGTATCCCCGGCCTGCATCTTCTCCTGGGTCTTGTTGCCCGCGTAGCCGCCCGCCGCGGCCCCCGCCACGGTGGCCAGCTTCTTGCCGTTGCCGCCGCCAACCTGGTTGCCCAGCACCCCGCCGATGACCGCCCCGGCCACGGTGCCCAGCACCTGGTGCTCATCCTGCGCCGGCTTGCGCCGGGTCACCTGCACATCCCGGCACACCTGCCGCGGCTCCTCGACCGTCTCGCGCACCTCGCTCACTGACAGCACCTCGGCCTCCCGGGCCCCCTGCTCGCCGTCCAGGTAGCTGTAACCCGCAAACACACCGCCAGCGGTGGCCAGCGCCACCCCGAGAACCGCACCTGTCATCATCGACTTGTTCATGTCGTACTCCGTTCTTCCATAGCCAGCCGCCAATCCTAAGCCACTGTTTTTATGTGGCTTTTTAAATGGCGGCACAGATGCCCCCCGGCTGTTACTAGGACGTCTGGCCAGGGCGAAGCATTCCCGCAACAATTACCGTTGCGCGCGTGGGGGAGAACATGGTTAGACTGGGCGAAGGGGAAGCCCGACCCCAGGGCCGCGGCGCTGGACGCTGGGCGGCGAGGCAGGTATTATGCGCGTCCCCTTGCACCAGCCGGCTTTGGCTGGGCAAACGTCAAGACAACCGCCCGTAGCTCAGCTGGATAGAGCGTTGCCCTCCGGAGGCAAAGGTCAGAGGTTCGAATCCTCTCGGGCGGGCCAATAAAATCAAAAAATTACAGCATAATCAAAAGCAAACAACGATACCCAATCGAGATTTAAGTCCAAGCTATAGGACTAACCACTCTATTGCACCAGCCTATAGAGCGCCACAGATATCCCGCTCCCACTCCGCGTGGTTACAGACGGGGGACGGCGAGCCAGCACCGCCATAAAGGTTTCAATTGAAGTGAATTGCGCCAATCGCATATTTAACTAACAAGACATAGCCAACGAGTACTGCCGCAAGCTTCAACCAAAACAAGCCCAGCGCAGGCCAATTGATCCAGTTCGGATTGCGAAACTCCGGATTTGGGTCTGGATCGAATTCCTTCTCTTTAATGCGACAATAGAAGCCCCATATAGCACTCGCGACGACGTATTGCATAAGGTCCGCTGCTAAGCCCACCATCATGCAGATGGTCGGGTATAACAGCCCCATCGGCAGAGCAAACTCTTGACCCACCTGGTCCTTAAATATCCAAACGAGCGCGATACCCGCGAAGGCCGACTGGCGAGCCACATTGCTCGCAGTTGCAGATCGCGCCTCGTAGTATCCCCGGTAAGTCTGAAGGTCCATACCCGGCCTAGCTTCCCTGCTTGCCGGGACCACCACTAGACGTCAGCTTTGGCCCCGGTCTCTTAGGGCCATCCTTTGGATGGCTTGGGTCGCTTGCACCGGCACGACTATTGCCATGATCGATGTACTTAGTATTCCTCTTCTTATCGCTACTGCCGCCACCTTTCCGCTTAGTTCCGCCAGTCATTGTCCCTCCTAATACGGACTACCCAACTATTAGCAGCTTCCGGCTGAATAGAAAGCCGTCCAAAACGGCTGCCATCCCTGCCTACAACCCCTCAGAGCAGTCCCTGGTAATGTCGTAATTGTCAGGTCTCGCTGCAGGGGTAAATACAGTCCAGACTACCTTTCTATCTCTTCTTGTAGGCGCTCCCAAAGAGGCTTTAGCTGTTTACGAATAGCGGGAGAATTCATTTTTTCTGCAGCCCGGTAGCCATAGCGGAGAAAGTTTCGCCGCCCCGTATGCGAATATAAGCGATAGAGGTTTTTTCGGTACAAAGGCTTCGTTGGTTCGCCACGAGCATCACGCAGTCTATTTCGCTTCCGCATTGTCGCTTTGGCAAATTTGACTCCCCTTTTCATCTTCTCCGAGTATCGAGCCAATGCGGCAGAACGTATCAAGATTCTTTCGCCATCATAAGTAAAACCTAGATATTGAAGCGGCTTGTCAGATGCCTGCCTCCCCTTAATAACTTTGAAGGTCCGAATCTCAACTTTTTCCTTGTTTATTTCGAGCTCCAGACGACGAATCTTTTTACGCGCCTTGTTCGCAACCCTATCTTTCTCACTAACGGGCACTATAAACAGAATATCGTCACAGTATCGGTAGTACTCCCCCCCTAAACTTGCCGCCAAATCAGCAGACCACTCGTCAAACGCGAACATGTAAATATTCGAAAGAAGAGCACTTATAGGGGACCCCTGGGGAATTGCAAATGAGTCAGTGTTTGCACTGATTAAGCCACCTGCGCGAACAACATTGCGAAATTCGGCAGGCTCACAAATACGCGTGCGATTATTTTTAGGGTTATGCGTTGAAATTCCGAGCTTATCGTATACTTCCAGCTTGGAGACTTTTGAAAACTTGGTAATAGCTTTGTAAACAGCATAGTGATCTGGAGGTAAACGGGGTTCACCTATCAGGCCGCACCACGCATCTTTCAGAATCTCGTGATCCAAATTGTCAAAAAATGCAGTGACATCAAGCGCAACTGCTGCGCAGTTCCCCATTAGCCTTATGTCGTTAAATGCCTGCGCAGCAAAGTCAATATTGCTCTTTCCCAATGGCCGAAAGGCAAGAATATTCCCAGACAAGCCGCTGGCCAGTAATGCAGCCTCATACTCTTTTGATAGCAGGTCTGCATAGTAGCTGTATATATGGCTATCCGCGTGAGCCGCATACATGATTGGACGCTTTTTAATCTTTTTATCGATTAAGCCACTGGCCCGATCTTTAAAAATCTTAACCGAATCAAGCTCGTAAGTAATAAGGGGGTAAAACGAATGAGACTGGACGCGCAACGGATTAGTTACGAGTTCACGCGCGGCTTTCACTCCAATGGGGTGATCAAAATGCAAATACCTACGATTGCGGTACCACTGGCAGTCATCCGTTGACATAAATTTAGCCTAGCAAAACCGGGGAAGGCATAGGACTGCGGCTGTCCGTAATCCTCCCCCGGCTTAACCAAGTGGACCTTATCTCACCATCTCACCCAGGAAACCCGGGCCCCGCCGCTTCTATTAGCAATGACGTATAATGTCAGCATCACATTGGAGGTATCCATGAGGACGACCATCGCAACGTGGGTGTCAATCGTGTCGGGCTGCCGTATTGGCGGCCTGGCATGGCTTGACATCCTGTGATTTTCCCTGGCGTCCTAGCCACCAGGCCCTCATAGGCTACCGGATTGGGGAGACGAAGTTAAGCGAATCATGGAGCTGGCTGCCACTAAAATCGCTCGATAAACCGAGTTTGTGACCTCGCTCAAATATTCAGCTTCTGCTACGCGTCAATATGTGCCATTTTGGCCGCCTTGTTCTTGCAAATTTTCTTACAACCGCTCGGCCTCAATGTAGCCTGACGTTCATAATATTAGTTCGACGAGCGCCCCGGAACCGACAACATGTTAGACGTAATTTCCCGAATAGCCGATTTGCAGCTCGAATATACGAGCGAAAATACTCCGGCCATGAAGCAACGGGGTAGAACCCCTTTGTAATCTATTCGAATGCCCCCACTTGCATGACACGAAGCCTATCTTCTACAGTCTCCAACGCTTTTTCCTTCATTTTCTCCGGCATAAAACTTCTGTTGATCATCTCAATGACTTCAGACTTTCGTTTCACAATCAAATCGACAAACTTTGCGAAGATCGTTGTCGGGATATCTAAGCGCCGGCAGAGTTCTAAAAAATCATACCCTGTAGGATAGCCATAGTGGTCGTATTCCCCTGTAGTTTCTCCATCTTTGAACAGGTCCAGCGCGAAAAACCCTGCGTCTTCAAGACTCTCATAAGTATCAGTGAATAGACAATCGTAGTTAGGGCTTAGCTTGTCATAGAAGTGCGTCTTGTTATCCTCATTCTTTTGGAGGCTCAAGTTTTTCAAATGTAAATCGCTATTACCTATCAAATAGGCATAAACAACTCTGCGTAAATAGTCTGAAACCACTGACTTTTTTCCGTCAGTCATCTCAAAAACCAAGCGACCTGCCTCTTCATAACTTTTATCGTACTTGCGATCACTTTGCATATTGAAGCCTTGAAGCAAATCCTCCTGGTGCCTCTTTTGACCGTTCGCTAGCCGATCGAAACGCTTGGTGACGTACGCGAGTTCACCATCCGAGAATGCCACGAGCCCACAATGGGCTGTATCGATTCCGAGCAAATCACTAATCAGCATTGCCGCGTGCTCATTCTCAGCCGCAAACGGAAATTCCTCTGGGCTCGGTTTAAGAATAAATTCACCGCCTTGATTGACTGGCGAAAGATATCCATTGGCATCAATGATTAGAGAGAGCTTCTGGTGCACGCCGGAGATAGACATCCCTTTCGTATATTTAACGCTATCTTGTTTGAACTCGCTGCGAGAAAAGGGCAGCACGGGGGAAACCTTCAAGCTGCCAAATAGCTTCTTGAATGCCGCGTCATGATAGTCCTCGTATTTGCTACCGCGAGGCACTTCTTTCAAGCTAATTTTGCAATAGGCCATTTTTAAACTTCACTTTCAGGCGGCGGCTCTACCGTCACAGCGCCAACAAGGTCCCTTCCATTTGCCAACAGCAATCCAAATCGATCATTCTCATCAATTTTCTGCTGCCGGGATTGCAGCTTTCTTAGCCAACCTTCTGATACCAGGTTTTCAAAGAACGGCATTAAGTCCTTGCTCTCGTATGCGGCTTCTCTGAGCTTTAACTGATAACTGATCGGTACGCCACCGGCCAAATACTCACTGTCGTAGGTAAACGAGAACCCTTCTTCATCCTCTTCAAGGATGCCGGCAAGTCTCCCCTGATAGAGCACCCGGGCTACCCTACCCACAGTTTCAGCCCTAATGCAGATAACACCCTGGATAGCGTATCTATCCTTACGGACACCTCATCCCTTTCCAGCTTACTCAGGGTGGCATAGGCTACACCCGACAAATCACTTAACTCGTTGAGTGTGAGGTCCTGCTTCAACCTTTCCTCTCGTACGATTACTCCAATGCTTTCAACTGGTCTAAGTCTCGCGGCTGTCTCCGCCAGGCTTACTTGCTTAGCCGCTTTCTCGTACTCATCTCTAATCTGCGACAGCATCTTGCTGAATTCATCTAAGCTCTTCATTCAATTAAATATATTCTTACGAATAAAGCCTCAATATAGTCACTATACGATATACGTTACGCAGAAATATATCCCATAGCAATTATTTTTCTATTTTTTGTGATTTTTTATATTGTTTAATATATTTAAAGACCTTAATTGAGTCTTTTTAGATATATCTATCAATAAATAGATTCATAATATATATTATAGTAGCTTTCCGGACTTAACACTTGTCAGAACGACGCCCAATCTTGCGCACTAGGGCGACATCCAGTGTTGCGCACTCTGCCGCTGGATTACTAACGGTAAATCAATGGGTTAGGGAGTGAGCCCGGTTACCGCGGAGGTCTTGGGAACCCTGCCAGTAAGGGCTGCCAGCCGGCGATACGAACCACCTCCCGGCGCAGCCAGGGAAAACCCATCTTGTAGGGCAGCGAACCAGAACCGAACGCCCAGGTGCACTGACTACACTCACGACTCGTCGATAATCACTTCTATCGCATCCCCAACCCGGATAGCACCGCTTTGCTCGACCCTGGCGCACAGGCCGCCGTGGCCCAGCATGGCCGCCACGCCCCCTTCGCCCAATGCGACTTCCATTCGCCGGCAGGGGTGACACAGTGCGGTGGCCGCAAACTCGGCCTCGCCAATACGGAAGCGCTGGTGGCGCAAGGCGTTGAGGTTGATGCCGCGCACCACCAGGTTGCGGCGCAACATCGCCGGCAAGACGCTGGGGCGGCCGCTGAAGTGCGCGATCTGCGCGATGAATTCCTCGGAAATGAGCGTGACCTGGCGCCCCGAGCCGGGGGTCTTGGCGCAGCGGTGATCGCCTTCCAGACCCAGTGAGGCCAGCGCCCGCACCGCGTCAACGGCCACCATGTCTGCGCGCCGTGCCGGGCGCAGGCCAATCCAGGTCAGGGTGCCGGACGGCAAATCACGGGCGTAGCGTGCGAAGAGTTGTCGCTGGACACTCATGTCGTTCCTCGCTCGGGTCATCAATAGGTGACAGCCCCAGCATATCGAACTTTTCCTGCAGCTACTGTTAAAGGGGGTAGAGTCGAATGGCACGGCACCCATGGCCGAATAAATTCGGCCCTACAACGGTTAAGTAGGTGCCATTCGGGGCAGAGCCCTTCTCTGCTCTGCGGCGGTCACTGCGCTGCCAACAACACTGTGCCCTCCAGCCGTAGCTCACCGGCAAGGTTTTGCCGTACCGATCCCGAGCAGGACTCTTTAGTTTGCAGTTAAAGCAACAAAACTTATAGATCTGTGTCATTGAAACAATCATTCCCGGGTATATGCTGAAAAACCTCCCGCCGTGGCGACCGCGGCGCGCAGAGCGAATAAAACCAACTGGGAGACCGCCAGCATGAACTTTTCATCCACTTCCCGTGCCGGGAAAGGGTTATCGGCCGCCATCGCAATCGCCACCCTGCACAGCGCCGCCGCGCACAGTCAGGGCCTGGAGGAAGTCATCGTGACGGCGACCAAGCGCGGCGCCGCCAGCATGCAGAGCACCCCGATATCGGTGCAGGCGCTGACCGGTGACCGCCTCGCCGATATGGGCGCCACCGACTTCAACGACTTCTTCCACCAGATTCCCGGCCTGGCGGTGTTCGACCAGGGGCCGGGCGACAAACGCTATATTATCCGCGGCGTCAACGCCACGGGGGCCGGCACGGTCGGCCTGTACCTGGACGAGGTCATCATCACCGGCGAGAACGCCCAGGACGGCGGCGGCCGGCAGCCCGACATCAAACTCTACGACCTGGACCGGGTCGAGGTGCTCAAGGGCCCCCAGGGCACCACTTTTGGTTCAAGCTCCCTGTCGGGCACCATCCGCTACCTGACCAAGGCCCCCGACCTGAGCCAGCCCGAACTCAACATCCAGGCCACCGCCCGCAATATCGAGGGCGCCACCGGCCCGGGCGGCCAGGCCGAGTTCGCCGCCAACCTGCCGTTGATCAAAGACCAGCTGGCGGTGCGGGTTGCCGGCATGTATTTGGACGACAAGGGCTTCATCGACAACCGCTTCGACGACGGGATCAACGCCGAGCAGACACACTCCGCCCGCGTGCGCGTGCTCTACACGCCCACCGACCGCATCCGTCTCAACCTGATGGCCATGAACCAGGACATGGAAACGGATGGCCCCTACTACTTCAACCGCGTCGGCTACGAGGGCCAAGCCCTGCCGAAAAACCGCCAGGCCGACCTCAACAACAACCCGTTCACCGACGAGGCCCGGATCTACAACGCCACCGCCGAATACTTGTCAGACCAGGGTACGATCACCGCCACCGTCTCCCGCCTGGAACGCGACACCGTGTTCAATCGCGATGCCTCCGCGGCGGTGGGTCCCTACTCCGTCATTACCCAGCCGAAAGAGCGGGAAGTGAACAGCTATGAACTGCGTTTCGCCAGCGAGTGGAACGGCCCGCTACAGGCCCTGGTCGGGGTGTTCGCGCAGCGCGAGGAGCGCTATTTCAAAAGCCAGATTTTCCCCTCGGACCCGGTAACCGGCGAGTTTTCACAAGTCGCCGGATTCTCCCTGGATCGCAACGTCAGTACCGAGGTCGACGAAGACGCGGTCTTCATGGACCTGAGCTACGACCTCAGTGAGCACTTTACCGTGACCGGCGGACTGCGCTGGTTCGAGATCGAGATTGGCGAAGTAGCCACGGCGCTGCAGGATTTTGCCGGCCAGCCCGGTGCCGGCCGGGGCCCGCAACTCGGGTTCAGTGAAAACGACGTGATCGGCAAACTGAACCTGTCCTACCATTTCAATGACGACATCATGCTGTTCGGCCAGTGGGCCCAGGGCTTCCGCGCCGGCGGCACCAACGACCAGACCGCCGCCGCCCTGGCCGACGTCAACATTCCGGCGGGCTTCGGCTCCGACTCAGTGGACAGCTACGAGCTGGGACTGAAGAGCACCCTGCTCGACGGCCGGATGCGGGCCAACGCCTCGCTCTACTACATCGACTGGTCCGACATCCAGATCCAGAACCAGGCCCAGGACCCGGACAACCCCTCGGTGCTGTTTCCCTTCCGCGCCAACGGCGGGGCCGCCGACATTTACGGCCTGGAGCTGGACCTGACGCACAGCCCCCTGCCCGGCCTGGAGTTGAGCGCCACCGCCAGCTATACCGACGCCGCCCTGTCAGAAGACAACCCGATTCCCGGCACCGGAATGGACGGCGACGATATCACCTATATCCCCCGCACCACCGTGGCCCTATCCGGTTTTTACAGCCGCCCCATCCCCGGCACCGACCTCAATGGCACACTGGGGCTGGACGTCAATCACGTCAGCGAGCGCAATACGGAACTGCGGCCCAACAACCCGCTATTCGTCGAGCTGGAGTCCTACACTCTGGTCAACCTGCGGCTGGGAGTGGAGGCCAACGACTGGTCTGCGATGCTGTCGGTCAACAACCTGCTGGACGACGACTCGGTAGTGGATGTATTCCGTATCATTCCCGGACTGACACCGGACGGCTTTATCCCGCAGCAGCCGCGGACCGTCTCCGTGACATTGAGAAAGCGCTTCTTCTGATACACCGCCCTACTCCCGCTTGGCCATAGTGGCGGGGCGCGCCTGCGCCTCCCTATGGCCTCTTTTGCGCCAAGGCCTGCAAGAAAAGGGGGCAGCCCTTTTCTGGACAAAGGGCTCCGCCCCTCGTCTGACGGTAGAGATATTTGAAGTCGCTCGCAGTTTTCAAACTGGAAGGCTATCCATGGCTTTCCAATTGCTAAACTCGTTCGAGCTTCTTGACACAGACAGCCCCATGAAACTTGCCTTGCAAATTGCCCTCGGAATCATTCTTGCCACGCTAGTGCTTTGGGGAATCGCGCTGGGCCTAACCGCCGGTGTCGCATGGTGGACGGCCGAGCAGCTTAATAGGCAAATTGTGGAACAAAGAGAGCAGGAATCGGCCAAGCAGGCTGAGCGCCAGCGAGCAGAAGCTCTAGCTAAACGCGCGGAGGCAGAGAGAAAGCATGCCGCGGCTGTTCGCGAACGGCAGGCGCGGGAAGCCAGGCTTGCCCACCAGCGTGAACAGAACCAACTGCTGCACGCATTCAGGGAGCAATACAAGCCGCCAGATGATTGCCTGAATCCCCCAACCGAAAGCCGGTGGGTTGAGTGTGTCGATCACCGGCGAAAGGCGAAAACCGAGTTCATGCAACAGCAGGCGATGCTAAAAAGCATGCGGGAGCCAATTAAAATAGGGAATTGACCACAAGAGTCAAAAGGAAGCAGAGCCCTGTTACTTTCCCCCGGTTAAAGGGGTCAGAACCCGTTCCAACCCGCGTAACTTGCCATAGTCGCCACATGATCTGTCGGCAACCTCCCGATACGCTGGAGCCTTGGTGCCGAGTTTGCTTGGCAAATACGGTACTCAGATTAATCTGGCGCCGCTCAATGCAGAGGCGACAGTACCGGGTCACCAATTCGATTGGGTGTAGATGACCCACTCCGTGGACGGCCCCCGGGTTTAGACTCATATATAGCATCTTGCTATATTCATACTGTGCCCGCACCACCTGGAGTTCCCTATTGCGCACACTGGCCCGCCTGACCCGAATTCTGCCCGTGATACTGTTGGCATTGACCCTGCCGGCCCAGGCCCAGCGCGACGTTGTTACCCTTGAGGACGCCAAGGTCACGCAACTGGGCGCGGTCTTCGACAACATTACCTGGCCGGATGAAGCATCCATCGACCAGTTTATTCTTGGTGTTTTCGGCTACGACCAGCTGCTGCTCGATGCACTGAAGAAACAACGCGGCAACCTTGTGGTCCGCGGCAAGCCGGTGATGGTGGAGGTCTACGACTCGCTGGAGCGTGCGCGCGCGGCGCATATTCTGGTGCTGCCGCCGTCGCGGGTTCGCGATCTCGCCGACATCGGTCAGGCCCTGCGCGACAGCCACACGCTCATCGTCAGCGATGGCGCCAGCGACAGGGCGCACATCATGGTGAATTTCACACTCTCCTCCAAGAATCGCCTGGGGTTCGAGATCAATGCCGGCAATATCACCCGGGCCGGCATGACACCGTCACGGGAGCTGCTGCTGTTCGGCGGCAGTAAGCTCGACATCGCGCAGATTTACGAGCAGAGCGAGGCCCAGCTGGCGGAGGCCCGGGCCATGGCCGCCGAGCAGCGCCTGGAGTTGGAAAAGCAGCGCCGCCTGCTGGCGGAACAGGAGGAGACCATTCTGCGCCAGCGCGCCGAAGTCGCCGCCAATCAGCGCAAGCTGGCAAGCCTGGAGGGCCAGTTGGGCGGCGTTCAACAACGCCTGACCGACAGCCAGGAGCGACTGGACGACAACGCCGCTGAATTGGAGAAAAAGGAGGTCATTCTCGCCGAGAAAGAGGCCTACATCGACAGCTACTCCCAGCGCATCGAGCAGAACCTGAAGCGGCTTGAAGACCTGCAGCAAGAGATTGGCGACAAGGAACGCGAGATAGCCGAGCAGAATACGGTGCTGACCAGTCAGCTCGGCATTATCAAAAACCAGCGTTTCATCCTGATCGCGATCGGCGCCATCCTGCTGCTGGTGCTCATACTGATCGCGCTTATCCTGCGAGCCTACCGCGGCAAGCACCGCCTGGCGCTACAGCTGGAGGGCAAGACCCTGGAGCTGGGCGTTGCCAACGAGAAGCTGGTGCAGTTGACGGAGGCAAAGAGCCGCTTCCTGTCGACCATGAGCCACGAGATCCGCACCCCCATGAACGGCGTGGTGGGCATGGCGGAGTTGCTGGATGGCACGGATTTGACCGGACAGCAGCGGGAATACGTGTCGATAATCCTCAAGTCCGCCGACACGCTGCTGGGGCTGATCAACGATATTCTCGACCTGTCGAAAATCGAGGTTGGGCGACTGGAGCTGGAGTCCATTCCCTTTTCGCCGGGCGAAGTGATCGCCGATACCCTGCAGACCCTGGCACTGCGCGCCACCGAAAAGGACCTGGAGCTGACCTTTCACGTTCCCCCGGACATCCCGGACTGGGTGCTCGGCGACCCCCTGCGATTGCGGCAGGTGATGGTGAACCTGGTGGGCAACGCCATCAAATTCACCGAGGCCGGGGAAATTGACGTGGACCTCCAGCTGGTGTCCGCCGCCGAACAGGGGATACGGATTCGCTTCGAGGTACACGATACCGGCATCGGCATTACCGAAGCGCAGCAAGAGAAGATTTTCCAGGCCTTCGACCAGGCGGATGCCAGCACCACGCGGCGGTTTGGGGGCACCGGGCTGGGCCTGGCCATTTCCGCCCAGCTGGTTCAGCTGATGGGAGGCCAGCTGTCGGTGCGCAGCGAGGTGGACCGGGGCAGCACGTTCTACTTCGACGCTGATTTCGGGGTTTCGGACGAGGCCGGGCCGGCAGCGGTACAGCCCGAGGAATTGCGGGGATTGCACGTATTGGTGGTGGACGACAACCGTACCAACCGGCGGATTCTCGAGGAATTGCTGACCAACTGGGGCATGTCCCCCTGTGTCGTCGAGGGCGCGGAGGCCGCGCTGGCCGCTCTCGAGCGCGCCGAACAGGACGCCCCCCCATTCGCGGCGGCCTTGCTGGACGTGATGATGCCCGATGTCGATGGCTTCGAACTCGCCGCGCGAATCCGCCAGCGGCCGGACTGGCAAGCCCTGCGCATCCTGATGCTGACCTCCGCGGGCACCGCGATTGGCGAGGCCAGGCGCAGGGAACTGGATATATCGCGGGTGCTGATGAAACCGGTCAAGCATTCCGACCTGCTGGCCGCACTGACCGACGCCCTGGGCGTGACTCGCGCCGGTGACAGCGCATCCCCAACCGGGGGCGCCGCGGTGATCCCGCGCAAAGTCCTGCTGGTGGAGGACAACCCCATCAACCGCAAGGTCGCGCTGGAACTCCTGGGCAAGCGCGGTCACCAGGTCGAGGTGGCCCACAACGGCGCGGAAGCCGTTGAAGCCGTGGCCAGCCAGGCTTTCGACGTGGTGCTGATGGACCAGCACATGCCGGTGATGGACGGCCTGACCGCCACGCGCACCATCCGCGAACAGGAGCGGAACAGTGGCCGCCATGTGCACATCGTCGCGTTGACCGCCGCGGCCACGGTTGAGGACCGGGAGAACAGTCTCGCCGCGGGCGCGGATGGCTTTGTCAGCAAGCCCTTTCGCGCGGCGGCGCTGTTCGGCGCCGTCGAGGGGGTGGCCGCCGAGGTGCTGGCAAGCTCCGGGCGGCCCGATGTTGCCCTTGCGCCCCCGGGCGCCGACGATCAGCCGCCCTGCCTCGACTGGCGGGGGGCGCTACGAAACCTCGAGGGAGACGAGGAGCTCCTGCATGAGCTGGCGGACATGTTCCTCGAACAGTACCCGGGAATGCTCAAAACGCTCGAGGAGGCTGTCGCGAACGAAGCCGCCGCCGAGCTACAGCGGGCAGCCCACGCGCTGAAGGGCTCGGCCCAGCTGATCGGCGGCACAGCCGCCGCGGCCTCGGCGCTGACGCTGGAAAAAATCGGGCGATCCGGCGATCCGGCGGCGGCCCCGCCCGCGCTGCACGAGCTGCGGGACAACCTGGAGCGGCTGAAAGCGGCCCTGCACGACGCGCTCCCGGCGCGGGAAAGCTGACGCGCTCAGTCCTTGCCCGCAAGGTCGGAACGCAGGGAGTCCACCACCCCCTGAAACTGCGTGCGGTTCTCCTCGCTCAGCCCGGCCAGGGCCTCGTGCGCGCTGAGGATTCGCGCGCCCTGTTGTTGCGGGCTCAAGCTCGCGCCATCGATAAGCGCCATGTTTTCGGGCAACGGTCTGGCGTCCTGGCGAATGTGCGCCAGTACCGCGCGCATGCTCAATTCCTCGAACAGTCCGCGTACCGCGCCGGACACGCCCTGCAGTTCCAGCGCATCCGGGTTGGCGGTGACAATCTCATGCAGCGTGCCGAGACAAGTACTGTCAAGGCGCTCACAGCGCGCGAGGTCCAGCGTGAGGCGGTCATTCGCGGCCAGCAGCGTGTTCGCGGTGTCCAGCAGCGCCTGGCTGTAGAGCCAGGTCACGGCCCCCACCACGGCGATAAAACCGTGGCGCTCCACCGCGCCCCGCTCCAGGCAGGGGGTGGCTCCGCCAGGTGCGTAACTGACCGGCTCGTCGGCCTGCCGCTGTCGCGGGGGCGCCTTGTCGTCGAAGTGGCTGACCCCGTCGCACCGCTGAATCAACAGCAGGGTGATGTCGTCGCGATCCCCGCTCACCCCGCGTGTCGCCCGCTCAAACAGCCCGCCCAGCAGTTTTGCCCTGTCGGTCACCGTCGCCATGCCGGCGGCCAGGTCATCGGTACCCGGGGAGTCCGGCCCGCCCTCGAGAATGCCATCGGTGTACAGCATCAGGCGATCACCGGCCTCCAGGCGGAACGTGTGCTGCGCATAGAGCGGGTCGGCTTCCAGGCCCAGCGCGGGACCGGTCCGCTCAAGTTTTCGCGGCGCGCCGTTGTCCGAGCCCAGCAGGCAGGGAGGGTGGCCCGCCAGGGCGATCCGCCCCTCCCCGGTGCGCAGGTCCAGCAGGATATAGGCCGCGGTGATAAAGGCGCCCGACGCGGACAGCATGTCGTAGAGCCGGTGGTTGAGGCGCTGCAGCACCTCCCGGGGCTCCAGGGTGCGCCCGGTGCTACCAAATTGTTTCAGGCGCAACTTGAACAGCACCGAGAGCATCGCCGCGGCTACCCCGTGCCCCGCCGCATCGGCGATAACCAGGCCGAGGTGCCCCTCGTCGAGGACCACGGCGTCATAGAAGTCCCCGCCGACACGGCTGCCCGGCCGGTACAGGGTTTCGATGCACCAGCCGGGGATGGCGGGCGGGTCCTGCGGCAACAGCGCGCGCTGAATGGTCTCCGCCCGCTCCAAATCCGCCTGAATCACCGCGGCCTGGCTCTCCAGCACGCGGCAGACCTGTTGCAGCTGCTCCACATTTTGCGCCAGCTGCACATTGCGCTCCTCCAGCTCGGCGTAGAGCCGCTTGCGCTCGCGCACCAGTTCAATCTGGTCCAGGGCGTTGCGCACGGCCACACGCACCCTGGGCACTTGCGGCGGCTTGGCCAGGTAGTCGAAAGCGCCCAGTTGCAGCGCCTCCACCGCGGCGTCGAAGGTGTCGAGGCCGGACAGCACGATCCACAGCGGGCCCGGGCGGTGTTCCTGGGCCCATTTCATCAGCGCCAGGCCATCCAGCTTGGGCATCACCACGTCGGTGACGACAACGTCAACGGACCTTTCCCGCAGCACGTCCCGGGCGGCCAGGCCGTCTTCCTCCTCCAGCACCTCGGCCGGATTCAGCTGCCTCAGGCCCCGGGTGACAATCTTGCGTACCATGGGGTCGTCATCCACGACCAGGAACACCGGGCCACTGGACGGGTCCACGGGATCTTCGTCTGCCTGTTCGCTCGTCACCATCAATCTCACTACCCGGGGATCGCCTGCCCGTAGTGTAGGCTATCGTACCCTCCCTGGCCCGCTCTACCCCAACATAACGGGTGCCCGGAAAATCTCCTGTCGGCTAGTGCACGGCTTTCGGTATTCTGTGCGGTGTAAAGCCCTCGGCCGTCATCGCGCCAACGCTCACTCCGTTGCCGGCGGGCTTCGGCCGAATGCGAGCGTAATCCATCCGCACTTTATTGAGTGCTGTTACCGCATCGATGTCCGAAGTACCGATGGTGGTCCGTTGCCCATTGAGCGGACTGAACACTGTCAGCCTGGGCGACGAGAAGTAACTCACTGAATAGTCGTAATGAGGATCGGTACTCATGATGGTTCGGGCCAATTCCCCTTTAAACGCCTTACCGTACCGCATCAAACTCACATTGCCTGTGCCAATCTCATGCGACAGACCCAGGTTGTGTCCCAACTCGTGTGCGAGCGTGCGTATATCCTCGTGACACCGGGTCACGCCCACCTGATAGTTTTCATCGGTATCGATAACACTCAGGTAGGCGTGACCACAAAATTCATCGCCGTCCCTCCAGTTGGTCAAGGCGTGCACCAAGTCCGCCTCATGGAGCTGCTTGTGCTCCAGGAGAGATTCAAATGGCGCGCGCCCGTCTCTCATCCGCTCCAGGAGATCCAATGAGGACGGGGATTCGGCAATCGACAACTCAACCGGGACAATCCCCGCCGTGCGAAACTTGATCTTCACCCCGGACTGCCTGAAAACCCGATTGAGCAGCTTGATACGCGACTGCGCAAACTCGCCCGACTTGAAGCTGCCATTGCGAATATGGCTGATATTGCTATCGATGTACCAGAGGATATCGATGGTGTAGGTTTCCTCGACGTCCGAAACGTCGGTGAAGGAGTACGGCCTGGTTCTCTCCTCGCCATTGCAATCAAGGTACGGGTAGTCGACTTCAATGTCACCCATATAGTCCGTGCGGCAAATCGGTGCGAACCTGGGCTCCAGGAAAAAGGTCCTGTCGGGCAAGTCTTCGCCCATCACGGCGGCGTCCATCACCAGCGAGAGCTCGGTACTCCCCCCGAACAGGTAGTTGTCCCCGCGCCCCCAATGGGTGAAACGATAGCCCTCGCGCGGGCTGGAAGACACCACATGGCGGTCATCCCGACCAAATTCCAGGGCGACAGCGTCGCGGCAGTCTTCCACCCCATCCAGGGCCACGCAGCCCCTTTGGGTATCGGCGACCATCTCCACACGGCATCCAGAAAGGATGAGCCCACCGGCGAGGAAAACCACGCGTATGGCTTTTGTTAACATTGTCTCTCGCAACCCTTGAATCCGACGCACCCGCCACTACTCAGGAAGTCAATATACACAACAACGGCATGCAACTAACTTTCTTTAGCCGCAACTGCTGTTTTCCCGCAAGCCACGCACAACACAGGGCCGAGCCACCCCGGGAGCCGGCTGGGGGCAGCGGCTCGCCAGCAAGGCAGCCAAACCCACGCGAACCCGGCGCGTACTGGAAGTGTCAAGGCTCATCTTTCACCGCGTCGTCCGAATAGGTGAGCCCCAACTTTTTCCTGGCCTCAAAGCTGCCGGCCCGTGCGGCCTTGCCATAGAAATACTGCGCCCGCTGCTCGTCGGGATAGTCGCCATCCTCATCGAATGACTCCGCCAGCAACAGACTTTCAGCCGCCACCATTGACGAGAATTCCCCACGGGTGAAATCATTCAAGCCGAGTTTGCGGCGGATAAAGTCATCGATCAGCGCGTATTGATGTTGATCGCCATCATAGGTGGATTGGCCGTGCCCTTCGCCCGGGTAAAAGTGGTACTCAAAGTCTTTTCCCAGTGCCCGCAGCGTATACTTCATGCGGTTGCTGTGTTCAAAATCCGCTATTTCATCATCGGTGCCGGCGATCAAAAGAATCGGACGCTCCAGGCGATGGGCCAGGTACAACGGAGAACGGGCCCTCAGCTCGTCGAGGTCATCACCCAGGATTTCAGACATTGTCTTGCGAAAAGACTCCCCGGCCTTGAACTTGCTCGCGCTGTAGATCAATGGCAGGTCGTAAACGCCGTACATCGCCACCGCGCATCGGTAGAAGTCCGGGTCGGCCAATGTAAGCATCGTCGACGAGTAACCACCATAGCTGGATCCGACGGCACAGGCCCGGCTGTAGCCGAAACGATCCCGCACCTCGGAAACAACGGCGCCAATATCGCGCTCGATCAATTCGCCGAACTGCGCTCTACCCGCATCCGTGAAGGTTCGACCGTATCCCGCCGACCCCCTGAAATTGACGCGCAATACGGAATAGCCGCGGCTGGCGAAATATTGCAATTCCGCATTGTAGTCGTTGTAGTCACGCCTACCGATAGGCCCGCCGTGGGGCATGACCAGAAGGACGCCGTTATCCCCCGATCGCGGCCTGGTAAGAAAGCCCTCCAGGGGAACGTCACCTTCCGCAACCACCGAGATCACTTCGGTCTTCGCCAGCTTTGCATCGACGAGTGCCGGATTAATGTATTCAATGAGTTCGGCGCGACAAGTCTCCGGGTTGAACAGATAGATAGTTCCCGGGTCATCGTCCGCAAACACGCCAAGAACCCGCTGGCTGCTCGACTTGTCTTCCGACAGGGTGATGATCTGCTTGCCCGGGAAGGCGTTTTTCAACAAGCGGGATTCGCGGGACGCGTCACTGTACAGGTACTTCGTGCTGTAGCGTCCGTGGTCAAAAAACGATACCGAGAGCACATTGCCGGTCGAACGATCAATTTCCGCGTCGACCAGATCGTAGCGCTCGTGCTGGTAGAGCGGTTCCCCGAATTTACCGGCGCGCGCGTCGTAGCGATACACAGCGGTACGATCCGAGGCGATATTGGTCAGCACCGCGAACTGTTCGTTACCCAGATTGGCGAGCCACTTGAAATACAGCTCCCGGTCACCGCTACTGAACAGTTGCTTCCAGGTATCCCGTTTGCGCTCCAGGTACCAAACGCTTGAGGTCTCACTCTCCTCGTCCCAGTGGTAGGAGAAATAGGTCGACGAATCCGGGTCGTATCCGTAGCGCAAAGCCCCCTCGCGCGGATGCTCGAAAGCCGTTTCCGAGGTGAACTTTCCAATACGCATATCGCTGACCGATGCGGTAACGATTTCGCTCCCGCCGTCTTCATCGGTGCGCACGTAGAGTATTTGATCACTTTGATGCCTGAGGGGATCAAGCAGGTATCCCGGCTCGTGGATTCGACGGCCGTGCGATTTCCTGGCGAGGTTTGACGGCGTGAGATCGATAATTTCCTGCCGAAACAGGCGCCCAAAGACCATATAGCTCGCGTAGAGCGTGTCGCCATCGACCCAGGTAAAGCTCCGCAGGTCGGTGTTCCGGTCAAAATTCAGCAGCGGGTAGTAAATTCCTGTAGCCACATCGACGATGAATATGCCGCGCTCGTCGCCTTCGTTGAGGAAGGTGGCAAGGTATTTGCCGCCGGGGCTGATTACGGGTAGCGAGATCCTGCTGGGCCTGAAGAGGTCTTCACCGCTAATCGGCTGCGCCATCGCACCGGCGGGAAAAAGGCCGAAGCTTGCGACAAGCAGGAGTCCGTACAACAATCGTTTCACTCCGCAGCTCCCGAAGCCCCGGCGCGGAGGGACTGTGCGAACTCAAGAAATCCGTCGGTTCCGGGCCCGGCATAGGTGAGCGAGGTGGCAGACATCAATTGGGGAAAGTTCTCCTCCATGAACTCCAGCGCCAGCGAGGATTGGTTTATGAGCGAGAAATATGCGGTGCCGCCAAACCAGTTCGCGTTCCTGATCCTGAAATCGCCAACGTAGTTTACCGTTCCCGGCCTGACCTCAAAGGTGAACTCCGAACCGTGAACGCTGTAGTAGTAGGTACTGGTGAGCGAAACACGCGAAAACCGGTACTCGCCGGCTTTCAGTTCCACGAGAAGGTAGCGGTCCCCCTTCTGCAACTCCTCCCACGGCAGAAAAATATTCTCTTCGCCAACGACCGTTAGCTTGAGCAAATCGATGTTGGTTTCCACGCCAATCAGGACGAGCCCTTCGCCGGGCGCAAGGGAGTAGTCACCATCCTGTTTGATGCTGTTTGCCCGAAAAGAGCACGCGGAAACCAGTGATAACAGAAATACCGTCAACAGCCTAACCACAAGCCATCCTTGCCAACTAATTATTCTTCCTGCGATGGATTAGAGCAGTCGGGGGACGGGTGGTCAACCTGGCGATGCGGTGATATGCGCGCCATGTGGGATTCGCCACGGGCTATACACAACCCGGGCATCGGCGAGCACACCCATGCCAACACGACCGCAGCCAATTAATAACGCCACGGTCTTGCTTATCATACCGGAGCTGTCGCGCCGCCGGCCTTCTAACTGTTAAGGCAGCAGCGCCCGGGTAATGTTCTCCACGCCATCGGCATGCACCACGACGTTGTCTTCAATCCTGACGCCGCCATAGGGCAGCAGCCTGCTCACCAGGCCGAGGTCGACTTTCCGTTCGGCATCGTCAATTTGTTCCAACAGGCTCGGAATAAAATAGATACCCGGCTCCACGGTAAACACCATGCCGGGTTCAATGTCGCGGGTACAGCGCAACGCGGGAAACTGCCGAGGCGGAAGCTTCTCCTCACCCCAGCTATTCACGAGGTATCCGCCCTTGTCGTGGACATGCGCGCCAATCAGGTGCCCCACGCCGTGCGGCATGAAATGGTTGACCAAGCCCGTTTCCAGTGCCTCGTCCACGGCGACCTTCAGCAGCCCCATGTCCCGCATGACCCCGGCAATCGAGCGATACGCCGCCTCATGCAGCGCCGCATAACTGGAGACGCTGCCTAGCTGAGTGACAAGCCGGCGCTGGAGCGCGTCGACGGCGCTCACCAGCTCGGCAAACAAGGAATCGCCCTTGGCCATGGCGTAAGTGCGGGAGATGTCCGCGGCGTAGCCAAGGTGGGATGCCCCCGCGTCAATCAGCAAGGAGCGATTTTCGGCTGGCGCGTGGACCTGGAGCGCCATATGGTGCAGCACCGCCGCGTTTTCATTCAGCGCGATTATGCTGGGGTAGGGCAGCTGCTGGTCACGGCATTTCGTCGCGGAAAGATACTCCAGCAGCAGTTCGTATTCCGACAGTCCGCGCTCGAAACCATCCCTGACCGCGCGGTGCCCGAGCGACGCCAGCGCGTTGGCCGCGCGCAGGCATTCCAGTTCGTATTCACTCTTGACGGCGCGGGCAAAGTCGATGTGGGACAGCACAATGGCGGGATTGATATTCTCCGTTGACACCCCTTCCGGGGCTGACTCGGCGCGACCGATAAAGCCGACTTTCCCGCTGGATGCGACCAGCGCGTCCAGCTCGGCGGGCGTAGCGTATTCCCGGACCTCAACCAGGCCCAATACCCATTCGGGCAGCGGCGGGGGCGCGGTGTGCCACACATCCACACCCCCGGGCGCCAGCAGGGTTATGCTCTCATCCCCCAGGTCAATCCACAGGTAGCGATCGGGCTGGTCGATCACCGGCACCCATTCGGCGAAATACGGATTGACGCGAAACGGGTGACTGATATCGTCGCGAAACAGCATCGACTCGCCGCCAGAGGCGATCAGCAGGGCCTCGTAGCCGGCGGCGGCGCCAGCCCGCCGGGCTGTCGCCATTTTGTAACGAAGATGATCGGCGTAGGATTGCATGCTTTAGAGTCCGCGATTGATATCAGGCCTGGTATCCATAGTATTCCTTCGCCTGTGCCGGGGTCACGTATCCATTCTTGATATCACTCTCCAGCGCCTCCCGGGGCCGCTCCTCGGGACGGCCATAACCCCCCCCCGTTGCCGAAACCAGACGGATGACATCCCCCTGCCCGGCCCGGGCCATCGTACACATGTGATGGCGCTCGACGCTGCCGTCGGTTTTCAGTATCTGGGCGTAGTTGTTGGACCCGGCTTGCCCGCCGCGCATGCCCCAGGGACGCGACTGCGTGCGGCTGGCCGCGTAGGTAAGAAAGGCCTCCCGTGCCGTAACCTGGTAGTCCAGAATCACCCCCTTGCCGCCGCGGAATTCGCCGGCGCCGCCATCCTCGTCGTGAAACGCGTACTGCTGGACCTGGAGCCCGTAGCGGCTCTCGAACAGCTCCACCGGTATATTGAAGGTTTCGCCGTTCGCGCAGCAGAATTGCCCGTTGTCGCCGTCCTGCCGGTCCGAGGCGCCCCAGCCGCCCACCAGGGGTTCTCCCATGACAAACAGATCACCCGAATCCGGGTGCACGCCGGAGATAAAGGTCGCGCCAACACTGCGCTGGTGCCCCGCCGGCAGGCGATCCGGAAGCGACGGAGCCAGCGCTTTCCACATCACATCGATCGCCGCGATGAGTGGCTCGTAGTACAACGATACCGGCGCGGGATTCTGCGCGCTGAGGATGGTGCCCTCGGGACAGATGACTTCCAGCGCGCGGAAACAGCCGCCGTTGGCCGGTATTTCGGTATTGGTCACCGACTTGAACAGGCATCGCGCCCCTGTCACCAGGCCGGTGTAGGAGCAGTTGATCGGCCCCGCCACCTGGGGATCCGTGCCGGTAAAGTCGGCGACCATTCTGTGCCCGTCGATGGTGATTTTGACCTTCACCGTAAAGGGTCCGTTGCCGAGGCCGTCTTCTTCCACGATATCCTCGGCCTCGAAGGTCCCCTGGGGAAGCTTGCCCAGCTCCACCTGGGTCATCCTTTCACCGTAGTCGAGCAAACCCCGCATGGCATCGAGCACCGCGCCGCGACCGTATTTTCCTACCAGCTCCTCAATGCGCCGGGCACCGACCTTGGCCGCGGCGACACCGGCGTGCATATCCCCAATCGTGGAATCCGGCAGCCGCACATTGGTGCGTATCAGGCTGGTTAGCGCGGTGTTCTCCCGACCCTCGTCGTACAGTTTCAGGAAACGGAAATGGAGCCCTTCCTGGTAAATCTCGGTCGCGACGGTGGACACGCTGCCCGGTTGCGCACCGCCGACTTCGGTCCAGTGCGCCTTATTGACCGTCCAGGCAATCAGGTCGCCTTCACTGAATACCGGGATCATCAACACGACATCCGACAGGTGCGTACCACCACCTTCATAGGGCGTATTGCTGATAAACACATCCCCGGGACGGATGTCTTCCTTCCCATAGTGCGTAAGCAGGCTCTGCACCGCGGTATCCAGTGTCGCCAGAAAGGCGGTAACGCCGTTGCCCTGGGCCAGGAGGTTGCCTTCGGCATCCGTCGCACCGACGGCGAAGTCGGTGGTTTCATAGATAATGGGGCTCATGCTTGTCCGCACCATGGCGATAAACATCTCTTCGCCCAGCGACACGATGGCGTCCTTGATGATTTCAGCGGTAAAAATATCGGCAGTCATGGAATCAACCCTCCGCGGCGCCCTGTTCGGGAAAAATTTCAATGTGGTAATTGCCGTAGTCGTCTATGCCGGCGCGCTTGCCGGGCGGGATGACCAGGGTTACCGATTTTTCCTGGATTACCGCGGGCCCGGTGAAGGACATTCCCGGCTCCAGCCTGTCTCCGTCATAGATAGCCGATTCGTGCTCGCCGTGCTGGTCAAAATCCACCTTGCGACGGCCAATGAGGCACGCATCCAGCGCCAGGCCGTGCCGCGCCTTTTTCTGCAGATCGGGCTTCTCCACCAGCACCTTGCCAACCAGGTGGAAGTTGACGATCTGGACTCCGACATCCAGGCGATAGGTGAAGCGCTTCTCGTGTGCCTCATGGAAAGCCAGCGAGGTCCCCTCCACGTCCACGGAATCATCCCGCCAGGACACCGGCACCTTCACGGTGTGCTCCTGCCCCTCGTAGCGCATGTCGGCCAGGTACTCGAAGGAGTACTTGTCGGCCGATGCCTCGACACCGTCGGCCGCAAAACCCGTCTGCGCATCGTCCTTGAGCCGCTGGAACATGCGGTCAATGTCATCCCCGGCATCGTCACTCAGTGACATGGGAGCGGTGCGGATGTAGTCGCGACGCAAATCCGTCAGCAGCATGCCCCATGCGGAGAATACCGCCGAATTCACCGGAATAATGACCCGCGGCACCTTGAGCTCCTCCGCCAACGACACCGCGTGCATGGCGCCACCGCCGCCAAACGCCATCAGCGCGAAATCGCGTGGGTCATGACCTTTATTGGTCGATACCAGGCGCAGGGCATTGGTCATATTGGCGTTGGCGATCCTGACGATGCCGCGGGCCACCTCTTCCTTGCCCAGCTGCAATTCGTCGCAAAGCGGCGCGAAGGCCCTGTCAACGGCATCCCAGTCGGGCTCGACCTCGCCGCCGACAAAGGATTGCGGATCAATCCTGCCCAGCACCAGGTTCGCATCGGTCGTGGTCGGTTTGTCGCCGCCCTTGCCGTAAGCCGCGGGCCCCGGCATGGCCCCCGCCGATTGCGGGCCAACGTGGAGCTTGCGCCCCTCGTCGACCCAGGCGATGCTTCCCCCGCCATTGCCTATCTCAACGATCTCAGACACCGGCGTCTGAATGGGATAGCCCGGGTTGCGGCCGTCTCTCTCGATGTAGTACTCGGTGGTTATCTTGACCTCCGATTTCTCGATCAAGGTGCATTTCGCGGTGGTGCCGCCAATGTCCAGCACGATGAGATTCGGCTCGTCAATCACCTTGCCCATATAGGCGGCGGCGAAAATCCCGCTCGCCGGCCCCGACTCCACCATGGTAATCGGATTCGACTTCGCCGCTTCCACTGTCGAAATACCGCCATTTGACTGCATCATATACGGGGCATTGGCAAAGCCGCTTTCGGACAGGCGCGCTTCCAGTGACTCGATATAGGTCTTGGCAATGGGGTGAACATAGGCCGACAGCACCGTGGAACTGGTGCGCTCGTACTCCCGCCACTCGCGGCTGATTTCGTGGGACGCGAGTACCGACACGTCCGGCCAGAGCGCCTTGATACGCTCGGCGACCTTGATTTCATTGGCCGGCTCCAGATACGCATGCAGCAGGCAGACAGCAATCGCCTCGACACCTTCCGACTTGAAGTAGGCGACCAATTCATCCAGCGGCGCGAGATCGACCTCGCGCTCCACCACGCCCTTGAAATTCACGCGCTCGTCCACTTCCGCCCGCAGGTATCGATCGACGAAGGGACTGGGCTTGCGGAAGTTGAAATTGAACAGGTCGGGACGGTTGCCCCGGGCGATTTCCAGAACATCGCGGAAGCCACGCGTGGTGACAAGCGCCGTCCGCACGCCCTTGCGTTCGGTCAAGGCGTTGATCACCACCGTGGAGCCATGGGCAAAAAAATCAAACTCCGACGGCGACAACGCTGCCTTGTCAATGGCGTTCATCACCCCGCGCTCGAAGTTGGGGGGCGTGGTATCGGCCTTGACTGCCGCCACCAGGCCGGCGCCGCCGGCCTCGGAATCCGTATTGTAGTAAACAAGGTCGGTAAAGGTGCCACCGACATCACTGGCCGCTCTCATATTATGTATCCTCCGGGAGGGGTAATTGGTCTAGCCACAAAGGACCCAAAAAACCTTGCTGTCTTCCAGCGCCCGCGAAGCATGCAGTTCATTGGCTGCTATGCAGGCGGCATCTCCAGCCACGAGGGTCCGGGTTTGCTGTTCCAGCGTGACTTCCAGCCGGCCCTCGATAACGTAGGAAATCTCATGCTGGTCATGGCTCGACAACCCGCTTTCGGGTACTCGCGCACCGCGTGGAAATGCGGCAAAGCCCGAGGCGATGGGGCGCGTGCCTGTTGGCGCAACCTCCTCCAGGGTTTCGACCTGCAACTCGCGGACTTCGCGTTCTTTCAAATGGTAGATATTCATCGGTAGATCTCTGGTGTCACTGGCGCCATATACAGCCTGGCGGACCTAGCGGATCAAGTGAATGGTGTTTCCTATGGGCGCCGGCGACGCGAAAAGGCCAAAGGCTTCCAGTTCCGCCTCAGGCGGCGGACGCAGGCTTCCAACCCGGCTTGTGGCCCAGTTGAACTGCACATTGAGCGCCGCCATGTGCTCGGCGGCGCGGTAACTGGCGACAATGGGGTCGATAACCGGCACCCCCAGTTCCCGCTGAACGCGCTCGTACAGCCCGAAGGTGCAGGTGCACCCCAGGATCAGCGCCTCGGCGTGATCACGCTCCACGGCCAGGCGTCCCGCCTCGATGATCCTGTCCTCGGTATACTGGCAGTCGGCCTGGAGTTCGGGCACGGGAATGTCGATCGAGGGCATGGATGCCAATTTACTCGCATAGCCGTATGCGGCGACGCGCTCGGTCATTTGTTCAACCCACTTTTGCTGGCCGACAATAATGGAAAAGCGGTTGCTGAGCCGGGCCGCCACATCCAGGCTGGCCTGGCAGGGCGCCAGCACGGTACAGCCGCCGGATATTTCCATCGCGTCTTCCAGGCCCGGATCATAGAAACAGCCAATGACCATGGCATCGTAGGCAGACTCTCCCGCATGTCGGGCCACGCGCACGATGTCGCCGATAGCCAGTGCCTCGTAGGTGCGGTATTCCAGGTGCGCGGGCGAAGGTGACATATCGAACGAGACCACGTCGACGACAAAGCCCGGCGTCATGATGGACTCGATGAATTCCGCAATGGGCTGGTCGTATTCCTTGTAACCCAGGGGGTTCACCCAGAGTATTCGCGGCTTTTTGTTGCTTTCACTGCCAGTCATGACTCGCTGTCCTCGTTGTCTGTCAGGTTCTTGTGCAGCCATGCCGGGGCGCCGCACCACAGTAGTACCGTCGGTTTTTCACTGTGGTTGGCGGTGCCGATACCCGCCTGGTAGTCGTAGTGGATACTGTCCCCCGGCCCGAGCACGGACTCGTCACCGGCGACAGTGATAACCAACTCGCCTTCAAGGACGTAGATAAAGCCCTCGCCGTCGCGCTTCACAAAGGGAAACTGATAGCCGGGGGGTATCTCCATCGAAATCTGCTCCATACGCTGGTGGGGCAGACTGCTGCTCAGCAAGCGGTACTTGACCGGGCTGTCGATGTCCAGGTAATCGTTGGCGCCGGCTCGCTTGACCAGGCTTTCACCTTCCGGGACATCGATGAAGTAGCCGATATCGACGTCCAGCGCCTCGGCGATCGATTGCAGCGAAACCAGCGAATAGCTGCTCTTGCCGCGCTCGATCAGGGAGATGAAAGCGCCGGAAAGACCCGACTTACCGGCCAGCTGCACCACCGTCATACCCAGCTCCTTGCGCCTGGCGCGAATCGCGGGGCCAACGGAGTGGCCGTACTTCTCCTTCTTTTCAAGTAGTTCCTTAAGCACTGTAATCCCTCGGCAGGTAGGTTCTTGCGGATTAGAAGTTATACCTGAAATCCACCGACCAGGTTCTCGGGTCCGCCGGATTGGCAAAGCCACCCAGCACCCATTCCTCGTTGTACTTCTCGTCGGTCAGGTTGGCGACCGATGCGATGATAGACCAGGTCTGATCGATCGATTCGATCCCCAGCCTCGCCCGCACTAGGTCGATGGCCGAGCGGGCGGTACTGTTTTCCGGATCCCAATACTGCTCTCCGCGGTGCTCGTAATCCAGGCGAGTCAGAATTGCCAGGGAATCTCCAATCGGGAACCGGTATTGCCCACCCAGGTTAAAGGTCATTTCAGGCACGTAGGGCGCTTTGTTTCCCTTCGCATCGGGGTTCAGGGTATACGCCTTGATTTCGCTGTCGGACACGCCGAATCCGGAGTAGAGGTTCAGACCCTCGACAGGGCTCACTTGCAACTCAAGCTCACCGCCCATGACCTCGACTTCATCGATGTTTACCAGAACCTGGGCGCCGACTTCACCGACGAAAACAAAATACTGGAATCCGTCTATGGTGGTATCGTAAATCGCGCCGTTCAAGCGCACCCGGTTGTCCCACCACTCGCTTTTGAAGCCGATTTCAAAGGTTTCCGTTTCTTCCTGATCCACCACATCCACAACACCGACCACGCCGGCCGCCGCGGCGGCCTCCGCGACCCCGTTCTGGTTGAACTGGCCCGAACGAAAACCCTCGCCCCAGGAACCGTAGACCTGAACGTCGTCGTTGAATGCGTATCGCAGGGACAACTTGGGCTGCAGCTTGTCAAAGGTCGCCTTGTTCACCGCGCCCGGCGCACCGCTGGTATTGAGCGGCGAGACAAGCTGTTCGCGCTCATCCTCGTCATAGCGCGCGGCAAACGACGCCTCCAGGTTGTCGGTAATGTCGTAATTCAGGCTTCCAAAGACAGCCCAGGCCGTGTTGTCGTTGTCATCGGCAAGGAA
Organism: Parahaliea mediterranea; assembly: GCF_017255185.1. Lineage (GTDB taxonomy): Bacteria > Pseudomonadota > Gammaproteobacteria > Pseudomonadales > Halieaceae > JAFKCZ01. The sequence continues at coordinate 389,359 of NZ_JAFKCZ010000005.1, read as the reverse complement.
GGACAGGGTCGGGTTGATGGCGCTGTCGAACCGGGGGGTGCTTTCGATCCTGACAATCCCCTCCCGCAAATCCATTCCCGTGGTCGTGGATACGAAACGATCGGTCTCCAGATAGTATGCCCCAACCATCCAGCGCAGCCGCTGGTCCTGCAGTGATGTCAGTCGCACCTCCTGGCTCCAGGCTTCGATGTCCGCATACTGGGTCTGCGTGCCATCGGTGGATCCGAAGATGTTGGTGGCGGCGGTATAGGGGAACTGGTCTCCAGCCGTGTACTCCGACACGCTGTTCCACGAGGTAATCGCGGTTAGATCGGCAAACCCCAACTGGTAGTCGAGTTTGAGCGACAGTTCGTCAATGTCCCTGTCGCCCTCGCCCAGGTTGTTGGCGCAGAAAGACCGGGTCGCCCGGTCGGCATCGCTACCACCCGCGAAAATAAGCGACTCGTTGGTATAACAGGGCCGCTCATCCTCGAACTGCGCGGGTTGGTACTGAAACGTAACCGCGCCGGTTTCCGAACGGCTGATGTTCGCACGAAAATCCACGGACAGATCGTCGGTGGCGTACCACTTGAGCATCCCCCGAACCGTCTTGTCCTCGTAGAAATCAACCGTCTCGTTGAGAAACTCGTTGTCGAGGACACCGTCGCCGTCGACATAGCTACCGGCCAGCCGGTACAACAACTTGTCTTCGATGATCGGGCCGCTTACCGAGCCCTGCAGGCGCACCTCGTTCCCTTTGCCCGCGCCGAGGCGCGCGTATCCCTCGAACTCGTTGCTGGGTTGCTTGGTACGGATCAGTATCGCCCCACCCGTCGCATTGCGGCCGTAGAGCGCGCCCTGGGGCCCGCGCAGCACTTCGATCTGCTCGACATCGAACAACTCCTGGGTAAACTGACGGGAGTTAATCTGCAGCACCCCATCCACGACAGTGGCCACCGGCGGTTCGCCATTGCGCACTTGCGACACGCCGCGGATGGTCATGAACGCCACGCCCTTGCTCTGGGAGTCCGCCAGTGTGACGTTGGGCGTCAGGGCGACGAAATCACCGACCTGGTCGATTTTCGCGTCCTCGATTTGGGTCGCGGTAAACGCGGTTTCACTCAGAGGCACGCTCTGCAGGCTCTCGGCACGCTGCCGGGCCGTGACGACAACCTCCTCCAGCATGCCCTGCGCCTGGCTCGCGGCCGGCGCACCGGCAATACCCATTAATGCAACCTGCACGGCAGCAGCCAGTTTTGTACTGTGATTCATGCCATTCCCCCACTTTATAAAGTTGTGTTTCGGGCTGTGCTTTTCACCAACAAGCAGTCAGTACTTATACTTTTTATATTACTTAAATTTTTAAGTAATATAATTTTTTTAAATTTGTGCCTCGGCGCCCCGGCTCGAAGGGGGCATTCACTTGTCTCACGCGGACGATCAGGATTGGAGGTGGCGGTTAAACCGGGGGATTTCAGCGACCGCGGCTCGGGACGCGCGTCGTCCGCGGCGCCCCGCGGGGACTGGCTCGAGGCCCGGCGGTGGTGCCGGGCTCCCTGGAAAATTGGCCGGGCAAAATGCCCGGCCACAAACGGTGCTAGCTGTCGGACTTGCGCTTGTCACGCTTTTCCCGACGCTTTTCCTTCAGGCTTTTCTTCGCCTCTTTTTTCGGTTTTTCCTTGCTCATATTCCAGCCTCACTGAAGAATCCGGGGCTGCCGCTGTCCCCCGTCGATGGATTGACAACGTAGCGGCAGGCTATGGGCTTCATGATCCTTTCCCCTCCTCGTCTGCAGTTAACGGTTGCTGAATCGAATTGATTTGCAGGATCAGGAAGTGGTGCGTGCGACAGCCCAACCTAACCTCTGCGATATCCCCAACCCTCAAGCCAACCAGGGCCGCGCCCAGGGGTGAAAACACCGAAATGTCCCCGGTCCCGGCCCTCGCTTGATCATCACCAACAAGACAAAAACGGCCCTTTTCGCGGTGGGCAAGATCCTCCACTTCCACCGCGCAGCCGGGGCCGGCGGACCCGGCCCGGGCCGTCCCGAGCTGCAATTTTTCAAGTAGATCGAATAAGCGCGCCAGCGCCATTGGCCGGCCGTATAGCTGCCAGACGCAGCTCATGGCGGAACGCTGAAATTCCACTCCCATTTTCATTGACACACACCACACGGATAAGCCCGGCGACAGGCATCACCGGGACTACAGGCAGATTAAAAAATTGACGGGTTAGCAAGCCAGGCGCCCAACGGCGCCTGGCCTAACAGGGGAAGATGAAGGGAGACTCGAGGAGTCCACGCACTAAACGACGCATCACGCAATACACCCGCTTAACTACGTTACAGGGAGAACAAGGGCACCATAGCCACTCCCAAGGGTAAAAGCAAATAACTGGAAATAACCGGGCAGAACCGCGCGACCAGGACTGAATGTGCCTGCTTACACCGGCCAACGCAACGATGCGCCAGCCAGCCAAAAACTAGTAGTCGTACACCCGATGAATAAGCTGCGTGCGGCTATTGACCCCCAGCTTGTCGTAGATCGCCCGCAGGTGGTTCTCCACGGTGCGAATACTGATGCCCAGCGCCGACGCCACCTGGGCGTTGCTCAGGCCGCTGGCCACCTGCTCCACCACGTCCTGCTCGCGCCGGGTGATGCCCACCTCTTGCCGTGGACGGGGCGGGAGTGCCGGCGGCTGGGCGCCATCGCGCCGCGCGTCGGGGACCACCAACACGAAGTGCGATTCCTCGCGGCCGCGCACGATGCGCAACTCCGCGCTCAGTTTGCCAGCCAGCTCGATCGGGGTGTGCACCTCCCCGCCGCGGGCCACGCGGCGCTCGAGGTCGCGGGCGGCGGCGCGCAGTTGCGCGAGCTGACGCGAACCCGCAGGCAGGTGGCGAAACAAGTCGCGCAGGCGCCGGCTGGCGCGCTGTACCCGCAGCCGCTGGTCGAGTACCGCGAACTCCACACCGGAATCGCTGCGATCCAGGGCCTGCACCAGCGCCGCCTGCTCGTTGATCGCGGTTTTCAGGCAGAGGTTTTGCAGCACCACGCGCAGCGGCCCGGAAATCGCCTCCAGCGCGGCGTTCTGCGGCTGGGTGAAGCGCGGACTCTGTTCGGAACGGTGCAGCCCCACGCAGAGCATCTTCGGGCCGTCGCAATCGATGGGCACCACCAGCCCCAGCACGTCGCCGAGATTGTTGGGGTGCAGGAAGTTGCGGAAGTAGTCGGTGCCGCGCAGCTGGGAGCGCTTTACCTGCCGGCTGAGGTGCAGCTTCATCGGCGCGTTGAACTGTTTCCAGCGCTGGGGACGCTCCATCATCGGCTTCAGCACCGGGTCCTCGGCGAAGAAGCCCGACATGTACTCGTCCAGTGTTTCCGGCCGCCGCCCGGTATAGCTGCTCTGGCAGATTGCCGGGCGCCCGTAGTCGTCGCAGTGAAATTGCAGGTAAACCGCGCTATCGGCGTTCAACAAGCGGGCGACGGGTCGCAGGATGCTGTCGGCGACAGCGGGCAGGCTCTCGCAATCGACAATGGAACGGATCGTAGCGGCCGTGGCGGCATTATGCACAGACATTGCGGGGGCACCTCCTGCTGCGTATGGGGTCATCTTATCGGTATGCAGCGGTCAGCCAAGATTAAGCCACGACGGGCGAGAGTACAAACCCCGCGCCCACGGAGGCTTCAAGTCATGGAGCGAACCGGGTCCTCTCCGTCCCAGCCGACGCTGGCGTGATGGATGGTGGTCCACAGAGTCTCGACCTCCGGCGTCATTTCCACCACCTCGATCATGCCCGCGAGGGCATCGTCGGTGTCGTAGTAGGCCGCGCGCGCGCCGACCGGCACCGAGCACTCCACCAGCCGCCGGTAGCCCTGTCCGCCCAGGCGCGCGCAGGTGCCGTCAAAATCCCTGGCCGCCACTGCGTAATGGTGGAATCCCCAGCCGCGCCGCTCGCGCGTCCGGCGATAGGGCGAGGGCTTGTCGTCCAGCGGCTGGATCAGCTCGAACTGCATGTGGCCCGAGTTCGCCAGCGCCAGGCCGATGCGGAAATCCGCGGGCTCGTCCATGTAGCGCAGTTCGCACAACTCGAATTCCTCGAAATGGAACCATGGCCCCACCCCCAGGCAGGCACTCATGTCGCGCATGGCTCGTTGCAGGTCGTCGGTGATGAAGGCCATTTGAATCACGCCTTCATCCGGCTGGCCAAAGTTCAGTACGGGCATTTCCTGGTTCCTTGTTCGCGGCGCGTGATGGCCGGGCGGATTTATATGGGCCGCCTAGGGTGCGGCGACAGGGGTAGCCAGGTGAATAGCGAAAACTACTCAGGGCCTGGGCTGCCGCCTAGGTATTTTCACTCTGTCGGGCCCGCGCGACCATCGCTACTCTGCCCGAGCATGCCGCCAGTGGGCGGCCCATCACCATCAGATTGGAGCGACAGCATGAATACCGCGGATACCTCGCAACCCAACCAGCTACAAGACCACAACCTGGCGGACGTGCCGGTGTACAAACACATCAAGAGCGCCTTTTTCAATCAAGAGGAACTCCCCTGGGCGCCCTGGGTCATGCCCGACACCTACTTCAAACTGCTGGCTATCAATACCCACTCCGGCGGCTTCACCATGATGCTGAAGGTGGGCCCCAACAATATCGCCCCGATTCACGGCCACGTCGGCGCCGTCGAGGGCTACATCCTCGAGGGCGGCTTTGCCTACGAGGATGACTGGGGGTTCAAGGACCACTACGTGTTCGAGCCCGCCGGGATCAATCACAAGCCGGTCACCGGGGACGAGGGTATGATGATGTTCGCGATCGCCCACGGCCCGCTGATGGGCTACAACGAAGACGGCAGCGTCGCCTTGGTGCTGGATGCGCGCAAGATGTACGACATGGCGGTTGAGCACAACGCAGCCGGGCATATCGACCTGCCGGACGAGTGGGACCAGTAAAGCCGGCGCCTACCCCCTTGAAAAAGCCTTGCGGGGCTTTTTCAACACCTTTTCAAGGGGCAGTTCATCACACAACAGGAGAGCACAGCATGAGCAACAGTGGACGACTGGCGGGCAAGCGCGCGCTGGTCACTGGCGCAGCTTCGGGACTGGGCCGGGCCATCGCCCGATCCTTCGTCCGCGAGGGCGCCGAGGTGATTATTACAGATATCAACGACAGCGCGGGACGGACCACGGCGGATGATATCGGAGCGCGGTTCATCGCCCAGGACGTCACCGACGAGGCACAGTGGGCGGACCTGTTCGCGACCATCGAAGCGGACAGTGGTCCGGTGAACATCCTGGTGAACAACGCAGGCTTTGCCGATGCAGGCCTCGGGACCCTGCTCGAAGATGTTGATCTCGAACACACGCGCAAAATCTTTAACGTCAACTTTGACGGCACACTGCTGGGTTGCAAATACGCCATCCGGCACATGCGCCAGGGCGGCGGCAGCATCATCAACATGTCCTCGATAGGCGGACTGTTGCCTGTTCCGTTTATCGCCGGCTACGGCGCGGCCAAGGCCGCGGTTCGCCACCTCACGCAGTCGGTCGCCCTGTACTGCGCGCAGCAGGGCTATCCCATACGCTGCAATTGCATTCACCCGGGACAAATCCGCACGCCGATGCACGACCGCCTGGTGGCCGCAACCGCGGCCCAGCATGGCATCACCCAAGAACAGGCAGAAGCGGGCTTTCTCACCCAGATCCCCACCGGGGAATTCGGCAGTGAAGAGGACGTGGCCAACGCCGCGCTCTACCTGGCCAGCGACGAAAGCCGCCACGTCACCGGTGATCGCATGCTGGTGGACGGCGGTATGCTGCTCAGTAACTAGCGTTTTCCTGGCGGGCGGTTTACCAACCACCCGCCAGGAGATGCCCTTCAGGAATGCCGGCCCGGCATCCCGGCGGTAGTGCCGCCATCCACGAGGAAGGTGCTACCTGTGATCATGGCGGAATCGTCACTGGCCAGGAACACCACCGACTTGGCGATATCTTCCGCAGTCGCCAGACGCCCCATGGGCACGTTCTCACGCATGGCGCCGAGCATGGTCTCTCGGTCGCCAACCTGTTCGGCTACCGGGTCGAGCATCTCGGTATCGACATAGGTGGGGTGAATGGCGTTGCAGCGGATGTCGTAGCCGAGGGCCGCACAGTTGAGCGCCACCGCCTTGCTCAGCATGGTGACACCGCCCTTGGTCGCGCAGTAGGCGGTAAGGTCCGGCGCCGCGAACACCCCGGCAATGGATGAAATCGCAATGATCGAGCCGGTGGTGGACTTGGCGGCGCGCATGGCGCGGATGCCGTGCTTGCAGGCCAGCATGGTGCCAGTCAGGTTGACCGCCACCACGCGCTCCCACTCCGCCATCTCGATATCCTCGGCGTTGCCGCTAACCCCGATGCCGGCGCAATTGACCAGGATGTCCAGGCGGCCAAAGCGCTCCTGTATCCGCGCCATAGCGCGCTCCCAGTCGGCTTCGCAACCGACGTCCATCACCACGCTGGCGCCGTGGTCACCCAGGCCCCTGGCGGTCGCCGCGGCGCCGTCCCCATTGAGATCGGCCACCATGACCCGGGCGCCTTCCGCGGCCAGCGCGATGCAACTCGCGCGGCCGATACCCGAAGCCCCGCCTGTCACCAGGGCCACTCGCTCTGTCAATTTCACTGTACTACCTCCTTTCGCCTGGATCGATGACACCGGCACTCAGAATTCATAGCGGGCCTCGACGCCAACCCAGCGGGCGACACCGAGACTCTGTTCGGTAAAGCCATTGCTGGCGATATCGAAGGCGTAGGTGTAGTACTCCTTGTCGAACAGGTTCCTGGCGAAGACCGACAGGTCGAAGCCGTGGCGCTCATTGATATAGCTGATACGCCCGTTGACGATGGTAAAGCCGGGAATATCGGTGTTGGGGGCGTTGGTCAGCTGGGAGTAGTAGCCGCTGTTGTAGTAGGCGTTGAGCTGCAACGAGATACGCCCGCTCTGGATCGGGAAATCCTGGGCCGCGCCAGCGCTCAAGGTAAAGTCCGGCGACTGCGGGGCCTCGCGATCGACCGATATGGGGTTGGCGGGATCGGCGCCGATGAGCACGTCCTCCACCTGGGTCTCCAGGAAGGCGGCACCCAGGGTCAAGGTGCTGTTGACGGTGGGACTGAAGGTAAACTCCGTGTCCAGGCCGCTGATCCGGGCATCGGTATTGTATAGGGTGAAGTTGATACCGCGCTGGTCGAAGGCCTGGTAGTCGCGGTAGTCGTAGTAGTAGGCGCTGATATTCCAGCGCGCGCGACGGTCCCAGAAGTCCAGTTTACTGCCCACTTCGTAGGCGTAGATGTCCTCGCCGTCAAAACGCAGGCCGTCGAAGGGCGCGTGCCCGGCAAACCCGGCGTTGTAGTTGAAGGCCTTGTAGCCCTTGTTGAAGCTGGCGTACAACAGCCAGTCCTCGCTGGCCGCGTAGTCCGCCTGCAGGCGGAAGGAATAGCCGCCCTCGTCGTGGGAGTCGCTCACCGGTCCGTTCGCCAGCACCTCCTCGATCAGGCTGCCCGGGGGCACGCCCAGCGGCGCGGCTCCGGGCACCTCAACACCGCCCGCCACCAGAAAGGGCTGGGCGTCGTAACCGTAGTCTTTCTCGTCGTAGGTCCAGCGCAGGCCCGCGGTGAGCATCCACTGGCTGTCGATATCGTACTCGGCCTGGCCAAACAGCGAGTAGGAGCGGGTGTCCACGCGCCACAAACCAGTTTGGCCGAGGTGCACCACCGAGGGATCGTAATCCGGCGGCGGATTGACCATCAGCGACTGGGAGTACTCGCCGTCGATGTCGAGGTAGTAGAGACCCGTGGTCCAGCGCCAGTCGCCGCTGTCCCCGACCACGCGCAATTCCTGGCTGACCGTGTCGCTGTCTCCGGTCTGGGCAAAGTCGATGAAGGGAAGGGGGCTCAGGTCGTTGTCTTCCAGGTAGCGCGACTCCACATGGTTGAAGTTGGTGATCGAAACCAGTGTCAACTCGCCCAATTGATAGGAGATATTCGCGGTGAAGTTGCTGGATTCGCGCTGCAGGTAACCCGGTTGGTCGTAAGCGCCGCTGTAGATATCGCCGTCGGCGTCAACATAGCCGGTGACGGTATTGGCGATGCCGGAGACATTCTCGCCAAGCCCGGTCACCGGATCGATGACCGCGCCCTGGGAATGGGCGGCGCCGACGTTGTCGACATCCATATCGTAGAAGTCGGCCGAGAGCAGGACGTCGAGGTTTTCCCCCGGCGTCAGGCGCAGGTGCAGGCGCCCGGCGAAGGTGTCGTCCTCGGGTTGATCGGGCCCAATTTCGTTCTCGATGAAGCCGTCCGCCTTGCTGCGATACAGCGCCAGTCGCGCCGACGCGGTATCGCTCAGGGGGCCACTGACCGCGGCCTCGGCAATCCGCGAGTTGTAGCTGCCCACGGAGAGGTTCACGTAACCCTCGAGCTGGTCCGCCGGCTTGCGGGTAATCAGGTGCAGCAACCCGCCGGTGGCATTGCGCCCGAACAGCGTGCCCTGGGGCCCGCGCAGTACTTCCACCCGTTCGATATCGAACAGTTTGATGGAATTGGTCGATATCGAGGACTGGTAGACCTCGTCCAGGTAGAGGGCATTGGGCGACTCGATATGTCCCGCGAAATCGTTCTGCGCCACCCCACGAATGGACACCAGGCCCACCAGGGGGGAGCCGCCGCCGTTCTGGAACATCAAGCCCGGCGTCACCATGGTGAGCAACTCGGTGTCGGTGATATTCATTTGCTTAAGGGCGTCCCCGGTGATCGCGGTGACGGAGATGCCGGTATCCTGGATATTCGCCTCCCGGCGGGTGGCGGTGACCACCACTTCCTCCAGCGCCACGGCGAGCGCGTCACTGACCATAAGACTTGCGGAGACAACAGCGCCGAGGGCGCGAAGCGGGCGTTTCACGATGACTGACCTCACGGTGATTGTTATTGGTTCGCAACACTGTGACGCGCTGCGACGCTAACGGACAATGTGCCAACCAGTCTAGGGATTCGGGCGCAAACCGGGATAGCGAGAACTACTCAATTTGCCGGGCATGCACTCCGGGCGGGTGTCCCACACCTGCTCCCAGGAGGGCGGGCAAGCCCCGATCTCCTCCTCGATGGTCAGGAGGGACATTCGCACCTTCACGCCCGAGGGCTTTCAGCCCACGTCGGAACCGCGGGCCCTGGAACCGGGCGAGATTCCGGACGTGGTGGCGCAGTTCGGGCCGGGGGGGGCCGCCGGGGCAGCAAAAGTGGGGAGACTGCGGCATCGCCGGCGACGCGGGCGCAAACCGTCAATTCGCCACGAACGTATCGCGGCGAAACGCCTACACGTAGGATCCGTCCAGATCCGGCGCATGGCGCGCAAGCCACTCGCCAAAGGGCGCCAGCTCCGCGTCGTCGTAGAAGTCCCGCAACTCGACGATCACACCGTCGCGCACCGTGGCCTCGGAGCGGCCGCGGAGTTCACCCGGGGGCGAGTCGTTCCTGGTGTAGGTAACCACCCACCGCAGCTTGAGCGTATCGCCCTCCACCTCCGGCGCCGCGGGCAGGTCGAGGCGGCGGCTGTCGAGGCGGCGATCGAAGCCGTCGATGGACTTTTTCAAGGCGCGGAGAATGTTATCCACGCCCTCGATGCGACAGGCCATGGGCCCGCCCACCACCTCGTAGATGGCGTCGGTGGCGAAATAGGGGCGCAGCCGCTCCCAGTCGTCATCCTCGTAGGTCGCTTCAAAAGCCGTGGCGTAGGCCAGGAATATCTCTTGTACCGAACTCATAGGCAGGTCCTCCCGCGATCGAAGTATAGACCAGGCGCGGGAGATCGCCCGAGCGGGTGACCACTACCCGCCCGCGGCCTTCAATTTTTCCTCGCCTGCCGCGGGGAAGGGTTCGACCCCGGCGGAGGCCGCCGGCGCCACACCCGCGGTCTCGTCACGGTATACGGCGAGGGCGTCGGCCACGCGCCGGAGCATACGGCGCAAATCCTCCGATGACTCGCGACTGCGCTCCACCAGTTCGGCATTCTGCTGGGTGGCGCTGTCCAGCTGCTCCATGGCGACCCCCACCTGGCCTACTCCCCGGGCCTGCTCCTCGCTCGCGCGGGTAATCTCATCCAGCAGGCTACTGACCTCGCGAATCCGCTGGACAAGGCCAGCCATGGTATCGCCGGCCTCGTCGGCCAGACTGGACCCCACCCGCACCCTCTCGACATTGGCGTCGACCAGCTCCCGAATCTGGCGCGCGGCATCGGCGCTACGTGCCGCCAGGCTCCGCACCTCGCCGGCAACCACCGCGAAACCGCGACCCTGCTCGCCAGCCCGCGCGGCCTCCACCGAGGCATTCAGGGCGAGGAGGTTGGTCTGGGCGGCAATGCTGTCGATCACCGCAACAATGTCGGAGATCCTGCCGGAACTGTCGGCGATCACCTGCATCGTGGCCACGACCCGCGCGACCGCCTCGCCGCCGTCCTCCATCGCCGCGCTGGCTGTTTTGGCCAGCGCGGCCGACTTGCTCGAGGCCTGCGTGTTTTGCGAGACCGTTGCCGTCAACTGCTCCACCGCCGCCGCGGTTTCGGCGACGCTGGCGGCGGACGCCTCGGTGCGCCGGGACAGCTCGCTGTTGCCCCGGGCAATCTCGCCGGACGCGCTACCCAGCCCCTCCACCTGGGCACCGACATCATCCACCAGTGCACGCAGGTTCAGGCCCGCCTGGTTGATACTGCGAAGAATCCTGCCGATCTCGTCAATGCGGTTCAGCTGCAGGTTGTCCGTGGCGCAACCGGAAGCCACGCGCTGGGCCTGCCGGGCAATCATCGCCAGGGGGCGCGCAATCTGCCATTCCAGCAGCCAGGCCACCAACAATGCGGCCGCGGCCGACGTACCGGTCACGATACCGGTGACCGAAGGCCCCAGGTTGAAAGCGGCCGCGACCACAAAGCTTGCCAGCGGCACCAACGCGACCGCCAGGCGAATGCGCCAGGCCACGCTCAGCAGTTGCGGCGACGACCACAGCCGACCCAGTATGCCGGTACGCACCAACAGCCCGTCGCGGAAAACCCGGTTGCCCATGGTTCCCTCGCGGAATCGGGCGTACAAACCCTCCGCGCGCCGGATGTCCTCCCTGGTCGGGCGCGTGCGCACGGACAGAAAGCCCCGGACCGCTCCCTCCCGAATCATTGGCGTGGCGTTGGCGCGGACCCAGTAGTGATCGCCGTTCTTGCGGCGATTTTTAACCAGCGCCGTCCAGGACTTGCCGGCCTTCAAGGTGCGCCACATGTCGGCGAAGGCTTGTGGCGGCATATCGGGATGGCGCACGACATTGTGCGGCTGGGCATCGAGCTCCTCCCGCGAGAAACCGCTGACGTCGATAAAGGCGGGATTGGCGTAGAGAATATGGCTTTGCAGGTCCGTGGTGGACAACAGGGTGAGACCGTCTTCGAACTCGTATTCTTTCTGGGTAACCGGCATGTTCCTACGCATGGCGGGACACTTCCTCTCAATTGATTATTTTTGTATCGGGATGGTTTCGATTCTCGCTTCTTTCGAGCGCGCCGCGGGCCCGCGCACGCCGTTGTGCAGCCATTGGGTAATCGCCGCGGCGGGCTGGGGCTTGCTCAGGAGATAACCCTGCCCCAGGTAGCATTGCTCACCGACCAGGAAGCCCAGTTGTTCGTCGTGTTCGATACCCTCGGCGACAACCGCCAGGCCAAGACTGTCGCAAAGGCGGATGATGGCGCGACAAATCGCACCCTGCTGTTCATCCTGGTGCGCATGCTTCAGGAAGGTGCGGTCCAACTTGATGATCTGCAGCGGGAAGCGGTTCAGGTAACCCAGCGAACTGTAACCGGTTCCAAAATCGTCGAGCGCCACCTGCACCCCCATGGCGACAAGCTCGCGTACAACAGGGAGCGCATTGTCGCTCTGATTAATCAACATGCTCTCGGTCAATTCCAGCACCAGTTTATCTGGCGCCAGGCCGGCCTCGACAATGATTTGCTGCAGGCGACGGGCAAAGTCCGGTTCGCGCAACTGGGGCACGGACAGATTTACACTGCCAATCAGGTGATGCCAGCCGTCCAGCTGCCAGCTGCGTACCTGGTGGCAAACCTGTTCGATGACCCAGTAACTGACCGGAATGATCTCACCCGACTCCTCGAGAACCGGAATAAACGCGCGCGGCGGAATGGAATCTCCGTTGTGACGCCAGCGCAACAGGGCCTCCACCGCCACCGGCGGTGCGTCCGGCCCCTGCCGAAGATCAAATACCGGTTGATAGACGATGCTGAATTCGTCCCTTTTCAATGCCTGAAGCGCAGCACTTTCAATATCAAGCCGCCAGCGCGAATGCTCTTGCATGACGCGGTTATATCGTTTGAACCGCGCCTTGCCGGCATCCTTGGCGCTGAACAATGCGAGATCGGCCGCCTGCAACATATTTTCCGGCGTCTGCCCCGGCTCCATTGCCGCCACGCCGATACTGGCGTTGACCACCAGGCTGCGATCGTTCAGAAACAGGGGCTCGCGCATGCACCGCAGCACCCGGCCCGCGACCTCCTCCGCATCCGATGGCTGTGCAAGGTCATCCAGGACCATGACGAATTCATCGCCGCCGAATCGCGCCACATGGTCGCCTGGACGCAAGCAGCGGCCGAGCCGGCTCGCCACCTGGACCAGGACTTCGTCGCCCAGCGCATGCCCCATGCTGTCGTTGATCAGCTTGAAACGATCGAGGTCAATGAACAGCAGTGCCGCGCGTCGCGCGCCGGGACGTTGCAGGCGGTGGGAGATATCCAGCAGGATGTCATTGAGTCGGGAGCGATTGATCAGCCCGGTCAGGGGGTCGTGCCCCGCGTCGCGCTCCAGTTGCTGCTGAATCTTGATGTAGTCACTGATGTCGGACTGAGAACCGGCGACCCGCTTATTGCCCTCGGTGTCGAGCTCCATAACTCCCCGGGCCAGCACCCAAAGATAGTCGCCACTCTGGTGCAAGATACGGTACTGGCAGCGAATCAGCTCGGTCCGGCCGCGGATGTGATCCACCACCGACTTTTTCAGCGCCAGCCGGTCTTCCGGGTGCACGCGCCTCAACCAGTCCCTGGCGCTGGTGCCCAGCTGTCCGCAGGACATGCCCAGCATCGCTTCCCAGCGCTCGGAAACATACATCGTGTCCGAGGCCAGGTCCCAATCCCACAGGCCGTCGTTGGCTCCGCGCATGGCATGGGCGTAGCGCGATTCGCTCTGGCGCAGCGCACGGTGCTTGGCCAGGACGTATGACTCGGCGGCTATGGTCATGTCGAAAAATACTTTTTTCAGCAGACTATTGTAGGTTTCAATATCTTCCGAGCCGAGCGAACCCCGCGAATGACCGCTCAACCGATTCAACATGTGGCAGAGATACAGTCGATAGGCGCCCAGGTACCACTTGAGCCGGACATCGACTTTTTCGTGAATCTGCCCAATGCGCGCGCGGTCACGCACATAGGTGGTATCGATCGTGTCGTTGATCAGGCGCGCGTAGTAGTCAGTCTGTAGTTTTCGTAAACGCGCCTCCACGCCACCCTTGTCCAGGATCGCGTTGGTATCGGGAAACTGGTGCAGGACTTCATACAGGCTGTTGACAAAATCGTGGTGGACATCTCCCATTGTGCCGCCAAGGGCGGTCAGGCGTTGCTGGTCCTCGGGCCCCCACTGCAGGAATCGCAGCCTTTCATCCACTTCCCTTTGCTCAAGACCCATTTGCTCAATAATTGAGTCGAGAAAGTCGGCTTTATCCATGTGCCTCGCTCCGAATAAAAAAAAACGCCACGGAGCTGCCATTTTTATGACAGTTCCGTGGCGCTTCGACTTTCAGACCCTTATGTTCTGACCGGCAAAGCCCTCAAACCCTTCCCGCTGGGCTAGAATTCCGAGGTATTGTTCAGTACATCAGTAAGGCGTTTTCGCAAACTCCCCAACTGTTTCGACTTAAAAGAGTGACGTGTTCTCTCAAGCACCCTAACAGCATCCATCAACGCGCCAGCGTATCGCCCGTCCCGGTTCAAACGCGTATCGCTAACCCAGCGACAGAGCGGCGCGTACTTGCAATCCGACGGCTCGCAAAGCAATTCATAGTCGACGCTGGTTTCTTCCAGCGCTCGCCTGATTTCGTCGATCTCCACTTGCGAGGCACAGCCCACCACAATTTTACGTTTTGGCGCCATTTCAGATATATACCAAATGGCTTTTCATAGTCAACATGTCGCCGATCTTATACTTTATTACAGCAGCTTGTGGAAAACAGGGACGACGATTGTGCCACAGCACAATGGCGACACCAAACAGACACTTGCTGATACTCATGACTTTTGCCGGCTTGTTCCGGTTTTGTGAGCCGGGTCATATTGCGTCCTTGCACGGACCGCCTCGCTGGGCGCACGGAGCAACTTATTGTACCCTTGCTGCTTTTTCGCAACCGAGGAATCCGCGCCATGATCCGCCCCCTTGTGTTATCGCTCTCTGCCGTGCTGGCCCTGTCCGCCCATGCCGACGACGCCCTTGATCGGGCCCAGGCAATATTGAAGAAACACCCGGTCATCGACGGCCACAACGATCTGCCCTGGGTGATTCGCGAGCAGGGCGGCCGCGACGTGGCGGGCTGGGACCTGCGGGGCGAGGTCCCGGGCGACACCGATATCGCGCGCCTGCGCGCCGGCGGCATCGGCGGCCAGTTCTGGTCCGTGTTCATCCCCGGCACCGCCGAGATGGGCGCCGAGGGCTTTGCCAAAACCCAGCTGGAACAACTGGATATCGCCAACCGCATGGTCGCCAGCTACCCCGACACCTTTGTCTACACCGGCACCGCCGACGAGGTGGAGGCGGCCATGGCCGCGGGCAAGATCGCCTCGCTCTACGGCATCGAGGGCGGGCACGCCATCGAGAACTCCCTCGGCGCCCTGCGCAGCTACTACGACATGGGCGTGCGCTACATGACCCTGACCCACTCACAGAGCGTCGACTGGGCCGACGCCGCGGGCCAGGACGAACACGGCGGGCTCACCGATTTCGGCCGTGAGGTGGTGCGGGAGATGAACCGCCTGGGCATGCTGGTGGACCTGTCCCACGTGTCACCGGCGGTGATGAACGACACCCTCGACATCGCCGAGGCGCCGGTGATCTTCTCCCACTCCAACGCCCATGCGATCACCCCCCACGTGCGCAACGTCCCCGACACGGTGTTAAAGCGGCTGCGTGAGAACGGCGGCGTGGTGATGCTGTCCTTTGTGAACGACTTCAACACCCCGGACTTCGCCGAGTGGGAGGCGGGCTTCAAGGCCTACCGCGGCGACCTGGAGTGGGGCGAGCCGGGTTACGACGAGTCACTGGAGGCCTACCGCACGGAGCATCCGGTGCCCAAGGCGACGGTGGCCGACGTTGCCGACCACGTCGAGCATATCGCCACCGTGGCCGGCAAGAGCCACGTGGGCATCGGCGCCGACCTGTTCGGCGATCCCATCTGGATGGTGCCCGAGCTCGACTCGGCGGAGGACTACCCCAAGCTGTTTGCCGAACTCCTGCGCCGCGGCTGGAGCGAATCGGAGCTCGCGGGCCTGGCCAACGGCAATGTGCTGCGCGCCCTGCGCACCGCGGAGCAGGTGGCCGCGCGGCTGCAGGGTGAGCGCGAACCGTCTCTCGCCAGACCCTGAGCCCCCGGGCCGGGCAATCGCAGCCCGGCCCCCTCCCCGACCCGCGCGGTCGACGATCCCGGCCCACGACGGAAAAACCGCCAACCACGCCTCTATACTGGTGATATGGCCGATAAAACCGCTATCACCAGTGAGCTTCAGATCCAGCGCGACCGCCGCCTGGCCAGGTGCATCCTGGCCGGCGACGACAGGGCCCTGCGGGAGTTTATCGACAACTACTTCCCCCGGCTCTACCGCTACGCCAACCTGCGACTGGCCAATCCGGCCGATGTCGAGGACATCGTCCAGCTGACCCTGGCACAGGCCGCGCGCCGGCTGGAGACCTATCGCGGCGAATCAACCCTGCTGACCTGGATGATCCATATCTGCCGCCACGAAATCGCGCGGCAGCTGAAGCACCGGGCGCGCGGCGAGGATGTCACGCTGCCCTTCCTGAACGATGACCTGCTGCGCTCCATCGTGGAGTCGATGGAATCGGACGGCCAGCTCTCGCCCGAGCAGGACAGCTCCCGTGTCGAACTCATTCACCTGATCCAGTTCGCGCTGGATCAGCTGCCCGAACGCTACGCGCTGGCCCTGGAACTCAAATACGTGGAGGGCTTCAATTCACAAGAGATCGCCGATCGCCTGTCGATCAGCGACGAGGCCACCCAGTCGCTCCTGGCCCGCGCCAGGCGCGCATTTCGCGAGGTGTGTGGCGAAGCGCTGCGCACCGCACTGTGAGGGACGTCATGCATCGCGACGACGAGAAGGACGAAAGGGACGTGGCGCGGCTGTTGCGGGCGGCTGGGCGTCGACCGGAGATGCCCGGAGCCATGAAAGCCCGCCTGGAAAGCCACTTCCGCCGCGAGCTGGCCGACGCGATCGCGCGGCGCAGGCTGCGCCGGCGTCGCCTGCTGATCGGCGCGGCGGCATCGCTGGCGGCCGGGGTGTTCGCAGTGGCCCTGCTGCTCACGCCCCCCTCCCCGCAACCCTCCATGGTCGCCAGACTCACCTACCTGGCCGGCACCGTGACCATCGACGGACGGGTCGCTGACGGCACCTCCGATCTGCGGCCCGGCGTGCAAATACACGTCGGCCGCGCCGCCGCGCTGGCCATTGATTTGGGGGGCTACGATGTGCGCCTGCGCGAGAACAGCCGCGCCCGGTTGTTGTCGCGCGGCATCGGCCTTGACAGTGGTGTTCTCTTTGCGGGAAGTGACCGCGCCCCTGGCCGCCTGCCCGGTCTCGAGGTTCGTACCCCACACGGCCGGGTCAGCGACATCGGCACCCAGTTCATCGTGGCAACAAACGCCAGCGAAACACGGGCCACCGTCCGCCGGGGAGCGCTGCGCATCGACCGCGACGGTGACCATATCGAGGTGGCCTCGGAAGGTGGCAGAGCCCGCTACGCCGCGTTCGACAAGGCCGGCAACGTGGAAGTGAACAGCGCCCCCGCCCGGGGCGAGGGATGGGACTGGATTCACCGCGCCGCGGCCCCCTTTGTCCTGGAAGGCGCCAGCGCCTTCGACTTTCTCGCCTGGGTCGCCAGGGAAAGCGGCCTGGCCCTGCGCTTTGCCTCTTCCGCCGCGGAAATCAACGCCCGTACCACCACCCTCCACGGCGATCTGGGGGAAATCGAGCCATTGGCGGCGCTCACCCCGGTACTGCTATCCACCGAATTATCAGCACAGGTTTCTAGCGGGGGCGAGCTCCGGGTCTCGCTCAAGGCATCCCGCTAAAACGACAACGTGACACCCACAGAGGGCACGGTACCGAGCACGTACTCCCTGTCGGGCAGCAATGCATAGCCGCCCTCCACCTCCTCGATATCAAAATCAATACCCGCCGCATTCCCACGGTCCGAGATATTGGCGATATCGGCGTATACCTCGAGCCGATAGCGACCCCAGACCCAGTGCTTGCGCACACTGGCATCCAGGGAAAAATACCGCGGCAGCTCCGTGTTGTTCAGCACCGCCGGCACCGCAATCACAGTGCCCTCGGGAACGAAACCCGGCAACGTGGTGCTGTGCCAGCCGGAGTGCCAGGTCAGGGCCAGCGCCGCGCTGAAGGTATCACCCCGCCACGCGATGCCCGCATTGACCGTGTGCCGCTGGGACCAGCGCCGATCCACCCACTCGCCCTCCAGGCGATCCCGCGCGTCCATGTAGCTGTAGCGCAGCGCGGCGCTGACGGCGCCCGCAATGCGCCAGCGCGCGTCGACGTCCACACCGCGGACCAGGGCCTTGTCCGGCCGCAGCGCCACCCGGTCCGGCTCCATCTCCGGCAGCAGTACAAAGGGATTGAAGATGTTCTCAAAGCGCTCTTTCTGCTCGCGATAGCGCTTGTAGTACAGCTCCACGCCCAGGTGGATGCGATCCCCCTC
Source organism: Parahaliea mediterranea (assembly GCF_017255185.1). Lineage (GTDB taxonomy): Bacteria > Pseudomonadota > Gammaproteobacteria > Pseudomonadales > Halieaceae > JAFKCZ01. The sequence goes on along the minus strand of NZ_JAFKCZ010000005.1, from coordinate 371,316 downwards.
CCACTCCAGGGCGGTCACCAGCTGGTCGGCATACTGCGGCGGAAAGAACCGCGTCACCCCATCGAGCACCTGCAATTCCTGCACGCCCTCGGGCTGGTAAAAGCGGCCCGCGCTAACGCGCCCCAACAGGCTGTCGCTAAAGGACCAAGTCAGCCCGATCCGGGGCGACACCTGGTGCTTCGCTCCGGTATCGATGTAATAATCCTGGTAGTCCCAGCGCAGGCTCGGTTGCAGGCTCAGGCGCGGGTTGGGTGCCCATTCCGCCTGGACATAGGCACCACCTGACCAGCCCGAGGGATTCTCCTCAATGCGCCGGACGACCTCTTGCGGATTGCCCAGGATGAGCGCCAGTTCACCCCGGTCAATGAAACTGCGATGCCGGTATTCACTGCTGCTGTATTCCGCCTGCCAGCCGTACTCCAGCAGGGCGCTGTCCATCACAGCCGACCAGTCGTTGCGCAGCGCAAAGCGCTGAACCGACTGCCGATGATCCAGGGCGCCGCCCTTGCCGGGATCCTCCTCGTCCATTTCAAAACTGCTCAGCTGCTTTTCGCGCTCGAAATCCAGCCACGACACGGTGAGTCGGGTGTACAGGGTGGGCTGCAGGGCCCAGTCGAGCGCTCCCCAACCGTAATGGGTAGTGACCTGCGCGGAGGATCGCTCCTCCTCGTCGCGGAACAGCACGTCGTCCTCGGCGTAGGCCAGGCCTGCCGATGCGCTGATGGCATTGCTCATGGCCACGGTCACACGGGTGGCGACATCCGCGTACTCCGGCTCCCCGGAACGCGACTGAATATAGTCGGTGAGATCGCTCAAGTCCCCCTGGCGGAGCGACAGCAACCAGTTGCCGGGGCGCTGCTCGCCAAACCGGCCCCGCGTATGAAGGAAATTGGCGAATGACGACACCCCGATATCGGTATCGTAGCCGTCGCTCACCCACTCGTTACGGATGTCCATGACACCGCTCATGCGATTGCCGTAGCGCGAGGGAAAACCGCCGGTATAGACATCCAGCGACTCAATGGTGTGATCATCGAAGCTGCTGTAGGCGCTGTGGTAATCGGCCAGGTGAAAGGGCTCCAGCAGCTCGACCCCGTCCTGCATGATCAGCAGTTCGTCGTGCAGGCCGCCGCGTATACGCGGTTTGGCGGACACACCGATCGTCGACATGCCCGGAAGACGCGACGCCGCGCGAATCGCGTCCGAGGCGATATTGGGCCCGACGGTTAATTCCTCGGGCCCCAGGGAATACACGCTACTGGCTCGCCCCGGACGCGAAAGCCGGTGCACACTGCCGGTGACAATCACCGTTTCGAGTGGCAGCTCCGCGGTCGATAGGGGGGCGGCCCCCGCCGGAGAAACAGCCCCAGCGGGCACCGCGACCACGGTCAGAATATCGCCGATTTGCCGGTAGCCGAGACCGAGCCCGGCAAGGGCGACACGCAAGGCTGCCAGGTCCACCACCTCCGGCACACTCACCCGCTGATTGCCGTGCACCAGGCGGTCGCTGTAGATAATACGGTAGCCCTGGCTTTGCAGCTCGACGATGAGCTGCGCAAGCGTGACCTCGCGCTCCTGCGCGAACCCGGGTATCGCGGCCAGCAAGCAACCGGCCGCCAGCAAGCCGCGGATCGTCATACCTGCAAATCTAGGCGCCCCGGCGTGGTACGTCAAAACACCGCGTTCGATAAGGCCCCGCCTGGCGACAGATATTTCCAGCAGTCCCCCTCTAATTCAGGACAGAGGATGTGTGCGATCGACGCAGCACGCGCATCTCCATTAACCGGGATAAAGAGGAGCAAAGACCATGACGCCCACAACACGAATGACGGTGCTACCCATGGTAATTGGCGTCGCCGCCGGCCTGTCAGCGCTCAATGCCAGCGCGGTGGAGCCCTGCGGCGATTTTGGCGAATGCAAGGTGCTGATTGAAACCAACTCCACCGATGGTGACGTGGGTTTTCACTTTCTGGTCGACGGCGACGACCTGCGCAGCCTGGTAATGCGTGCCCCCAACAATGGCCGCTGGCTGTTCAGCTACCAGGTCTATGGCCCGTTGCGGGATCAGCGCCTGACCGAAGTTTTTGCCGAAAGCTCCGAACCCCTGTGTTGGTTTGATCCCGAGGAGGAGCCGGACGAGGTGGTCACCCTGGCGGACTTTCTCGAACGCTGGGAGTTCGGCGAGTACCGTTTTCTCGGATTTACCCACCGCTATCACCGTGTGCAAGGCGCAACGGTGCTAAGCCCGCTGTTGCCGGCCGCCCCCCTCGATGTGGAACTCGACATCGAGGTCGACGACGAGGACATGGGCGAGGAACCCGAGCTGGACTACACGGTCCACTGGGCCATGGCCGAACCCGGGGAGGGCCACCTGGGCCGCTGCAGCGGTATCGACGACGGGGGCGAAATTTTCGACAACGGCCTCTACAATGCCTTCCAGGCCATGAACGGTGACATTTTCACGATGGTCGAGCAGCCCGACAGCTGGGAAATCGTACTGGAACCCGACTTCAACGACGATCCCGAAGAGGCCTCGGCGGAGGAGATCGGCCTGGCGATGATCTACAACAGCCATGTTTTCTCCACGCGGATCGCCGGTAATAGCGAAGAGCTGGCGGTGGAAATCCCGGACGAGTACATCGCTGCCCTGCCGCCGAACACACCCGTGAAGGTCGAGGTGGGCGCCATCGCGGGGGACGATAACGCCACCTTTACCGAGGCCGCCGACTTCTGCGCCAACCCCGATGACGACGCCGACTCTTACTGCGAGGAAGAAGACGAGGACGAAGACGAAGACGAAGACGAAGACGAAGACGAAGACGAAGACAACGAGGATTAATCGTCGCCGCCCCCGCCCATAGCCAGGCAGCGGCCCCTATCAAGCCACTTGCGGCGCGGGCAGGGCCCTGGCGCCCTGCTCCGCGTCGCGCTCGCCGTGCCCCGCCAGCTTGCGCAGGGCCACATAGAACACCGGGGTCAGCAACAGCCCGAACACGGTCACCCCGATCATGCCGGTGAACACGGTCACACCCATGGCGTTGCGCACTTCGCTGCCGGCGCCACTGGCGGTGAGCAGCGGCACCACGCCGGCGATAAAGGCCACCGAGGTCATGACGATGGGCCGCAGCCGCAGGCGGCTGGCTTCCAGGGCGGCCGATACCGGACTGTGCCCGGCCTGTTCCAGCTCGAGGGCGAACTCCACGATCAGGATCGCGTTCTTGCAGGCCAGGCCCATCAACACCACCAGCCCCACCTGCACAAAGACGTTGTTGTCACCGCCGGTGAGCCACACGCCGAACAGGGCCGCCAGCAGGCACATGGGCACGATGAGGATCACCGCCAGCGGCAACACCCAACTCTCGTAGAGGGCGGCCAGCACCAGGAACACCAGCAGCAGGGCCAGCGGAAACACGATCAAGGCCGCGCCGCCCTGGCTGATCTGCTGGAAACTGAGGTCGGTCCAGGCAATGTCCATGCCCGGCGGCAGGCTGGCACCGGCCACCTTCGCCACACGGGCCAGAGCCTCGCTGGAGGACAGCAGCGCCGGATCGGACTGGCCGATCAAATCCGCCGCGGGGTAGCCGTTGTAGCGGATCACCGGGTCCGGGCCATAGCTGCGCTGGAGCTCCACCATAGTGCTGATGGGCACCATCTCGCCGCGGGCGTTGCGGGTAAACAGATGGTCGATGTCGCGGGTTTCGTCGCGGAAACTCGCATCCGCCTGGGCCATCACCCGGTAGGTGCGGCCGAAGAGGTTGAAATCGTTGATGTACAACGAGCCGAAGTACAGTTGCAGGGTGCCGAACAGGTCGTCGAGACGCACGCCCTGGGACTTGGCCTGCAGGCGATCCACCACCGCGTCCAGTTGCGGCACGTTGGCCTGGTAGGAGCTGATCGGCCGGTCGAGACCCGATTCCCGCGCCAGCGCGTCCGCCAGTCCGTTGGCGGCGTTCTGCAACTGGCCGTAGCCGAGGCCGTTGCGGTCCTGCACGTACAGTGAATACCCGGAGCCGGCGCCCAGACCGAAGATCGGCGGCGGCATCAGGGTGATGGCAAAACCCTCCTTGATAGCCATCAATTTGTCGTTGAGTTCGGCGGAGATCTCCCGGGCGCTCCGGTCGCGCTCGCCAAAATCATCGAACAGTATGAACACCGTGCCCACATTGGGGGTATTGGTGCGCTGCAGGGCATTGAAGCCGACGAAGGCCGCGGCGTTGGCCACTCCTTCGGTGGCCAGCGCCAGTTCGGTCACCTCCCTCGCCACCGCCTCGGTGCGATCCAGGGAGGCACCCTCCGGCAGGCGGATGCTGCCGATCAGGTAGGTCTTGTCCTGCACCGGGATGAAACCGCCGGGCACCTGCTTGAACAACACCGCGGTAAGGCCCAACAGCAGGAGGTAGACCGCGAACACGGCACCGCGGCGCCCCAGGCTCCAGTTTACGAAGCGCTGGTAGCGCCCGGCATTGCGCATAAAGAAGCGATTGAAGGGCCGGAACAGCCAACCGAACAACCGCTCGATGACCCGCGCCGGCAGGTCCGGCGCGGCGCCGTGGGGCTTGAGCAGCGCGGCGGCCAGGGCCGGCGACAGGGTCAGCGAATTGATCGCGGAGATGACCGTGGCGATGGCAATGGCGGTGGCGAACTGCCGGTAGAACTGCCCGGTCACGCCGTCGAGGAAGACCATGGGCACGAACACCGCGCACAGCACCAGGCTGATGGCGACAATCGGCCCGCTCACCTCGCGCATGGCCTGGTGGGCCGCCGCCAGGGGGGCGAGCCCCTCCTCGATATTGCGCTCCACGTTCTCCACCACCACGATGGCGTCGTCGACCACGATGCCGATGGCGAGCACCATGCCAAACAGGGTCAGTGTGTTGATGGAGTAGCCCAGCAACTGCAATACCGCAAAGGTGCCGACAATGGACACCGGCACCGCCAGCAGTGGAATCAGCGAGGCGCGCCAGGTCTGCAGGAACAGGATGACCACCAGCACCACCAGCAGTACCGCCTCCAGCAGGGTCTGGATCACCGCCTTGATAGAAGTGCTGACGAACACCGTGGGGTCGTAGGCCACCTCCCACGCCAGGCCCTCGGGAAAGGTGTCGTCCAGTTCCGCCATGCGCTCGCGCACTGCGCGCGACACGTCCAGGGCGTTGGAGCCCGGCGACTGGAAGATGGGCACCGCCACCGCCTGGCGCCCGTTCAGCAGCGCGCGCAGGGCGTCCTGGGAGGACTCGAGTTCCACCCGCGCCACGTCGCGCAGGCGGGTGATCTCGCCGCCGCTGCCGGTTTTGAGCACGATATTGCCGAACTCCTCGGCGCTTTCCAGGCGCCCGCGGGCATTGATGGAGATCAGGAAGTCGGATCCCTCGGGCATGGGCGACGCGCCGATCTGCCCGGCGGACACCTGCACGTTCTGCTCGCGCACCGCGGTGGCGATATCGCCGGCGGTGATACCCAGGGCCGCGGCCCTTTGCGGGTCCACCCACAGGCGCATGGCGTAGTCGCCGGAGCCGAACAGTCCGGCCTCCCCCACCCCCGGCAGGCGTGCCAGCTGGTCGCGAATGTGCAGCACGCCATAGTTGCGGATATAGGTGGCGTCGAGGCTGTTGTCGGGTGACAGCAGGTGCACCACCATCATCAGGTTGGGGGAGCGCTTTTGCGTGGTCACGCCCTGGCGCCGCACGTCCTCCGGCAGGCGCGGCAGGGCCTGCGACACGCGGTTCTGCACCTGCACCTGGGCGCGGTCGGGATCGGTGCCCAGATCGAAGGTCACGATCAGCGACAGGGTGCCGTCGCTGCCGGCCACCGACTTCATGTAGATCATGTCCTCCACCCCGTTGATCGCCTCTTCAAGGGGCGTGGCCACGGTCTCGGCAATGGTCTTGGGGTTGGCCCCGGGGTAGCGCGCGGTCACCTCCACGCTGGGCGGCACCACCTCCGGGTACTCGCTGACCGGCAGCACCGGGATGCTGATCAGGCCGACCACGAAAATAATAATCGACAGCACCGAGGCGAAGATCGGCCGGTCGACGAAGAAGCGGGAGACATTCACGGTGGATCCCCTAGAAACTGAAGTTTTGCGCCGAGGCCAGTTGGCTGCCCGGCACCTCGGGCACCATGCCCACCAGTTGCGGCAGCACCTCGACACCGGAGCCGGGCACGCGCTGCAAACCGTTGACGATCACCCGCTCGCCGCGCGACAGGCCCTCGCGAATCACCACCAGGCCCTCGAGTTCGCGCCCCGGCTCCACGTCGCGACGCTGCACCCGGCCCTCGCCATCCACCACGTAGACATAGCGGCGGTCCTGGTCGGTCAGCACCGCCTTGCGGTCCACCAGCAGGGCCTCGCGCACCCGCTCGGTGGGCATTTCCACCCGCGCGAACTGGCCGGCGCGGAACAGGCCGCGGCCGTTGTCCACCACCGCGCGGAACTGGATGGTGCCCGACTGGCTGTTGAGGCGGTTGTCCACGAAATCCAGGCGTCCCCGGTGCGGCAGTCCGTCCTCCCCGGCGAGGCCAATGCGCACCTCGGGCCGCTGCGCGAGGTCGAGCAGGTCGCCGCTGTGCAGCAGGGTCTGCTGGTCGCTCTCGAAATACACGTACATCGGGTCCACCGACACCAGGGTGGTGAGCAGCGTCTGATCCGCGCCCGCCAGGTTGCCGCGGGTAACCAGGGCCCGGCCCACGCGGCCGGTAATGGGGGCCTTGACCTGGGTGTATTGCAGGTCCAGCCGGGCGCTGGCCAGGGCCGCTTCCGCGGCGCGCACCGCGGCGGCCGCGGCGGCGCGGGCGGCGTCGCGCTGTTCGTGTTGCTCCCGGGAAATGGCCTTGCCGTCGAGCAACTGCCGCGCCCGCCGCGCCTCGCTGGTGGCCAGCTTCAACTGGCTGCGCGCCCGGGCCAGTTCCGCGCGGGCGGCCTGTTCCCGCGCCGCGTAGGGCCGCGGGTCAATCTCGAACAGCACCTCGCCCTGTTGCACCAGTTCACCCTCGGCGAAAGCCACGCGGTCGATATAGCCGCTGACCCGGGCGCGCAGGTCCACGGTTTCCGGCGCGGCCACGCGGCCGGTAAAGCTGTCCCAGAGCACCGCCGGCTCCACCAGCACTTCCGCCACGTCCACCGCCGGCGGCGACGCGACCTGCGCGCTGTCGCCGCGCACATTGCAGCCCCCCAGCACCGCGGCAGTCGCGGTCGCCGCGACCAGCGCGCGCCAGCGGCGCCGCGCCTGGTAGCGCCGAAAATAGTCTCCAATCCTCACCTTACTCCTCCCTGTGCAGGCCTGGCGCCCGCCACCTGTAAGTTGTCGGCGGACCCGCATGGCCCACCGCGACAATGCAGCAAATGATAGGGATCGGGCACGCGATGGCGGTAGCGCGTTTCTGGCCCTTGATTGCACAATTCTCCGAAAGAGGCCGGAAGCACGATTTCTGGAATATTCCAAAAACACCAGAGAACAGCTTTATTACACTAATATTTAATGGTTTTTTGGCATAACCTTATTCCAACCTGATTGCCAACGGCTTGCCGAATTGTCCATTCCTGCACAGTGCTTGCCCAATCCTGCAAAACTTGCCCGCCCCACCGGCGAGGAGACCGAGCGGGGCGTATACTGCCTGCAACCACTCGCGCAGCCCCGGAGGCCCGCACCGATGCCCAGCACCCCCACGCCCCTGAACCAGGAACAGGCCAACCTGGAAATCCTGCGCATGCAGCTGGCGCAGCGCATGCTGCGCTGGGTCCCCGACGCCGGACCGCTGGACTCCAGCCTGGAAGGCGTCACCCTGATCCGCAGCGACAGTCGCAGCCAGTGCATGTCCTCGGTCTACGAGCCGTCACTGGCCTTCATGGTGCAGGGCAGCAAGAGCGTGCAACTGGGCGACAGGGAAATCCGCTACGGACCGCTGTCCTACCTGGTGACCTCGGTCCACCTGCCGGTCCTCGGCCAGATCATCGAGGCCTCGCCCGAGCAGCCCTATCTGGGCATCAAACTGAAGATCGATCCGCGGGAGGTGACCGAGCTGCTGCTGGGCATGGGCGACCAGGCGCCGGAATCGGGCAAGGTACCCGAGTGCCCCAACAGCGCCTGCGGCATGTGCCAGACACAAATGGACGGGGACATGCTGCAGGCGGTGTCGCGGCTGGTGGGGCTACTGGATACGCCCGAGCATATCCCGGTGCTGGCGCCCCTGGCGCGGCGGGAGATTCTCTACCGCGCCCTGCTCGGCGAGCTGGGGCCGCGCATGCGCCGCTTTGCGGTCAGCGACGGTCAGGCCAGCCGCGTATCCCGGGTCATCGCGACGCTCCAGGACCGCTACGCGGAGCCCCTGCGCATCAGCGACCTGGCGGACGAGGCCAATATGAGCGAGTCCTCGCTGTTCCACAGCTTCAAGCAGATCACCCGCATGACCCCGCTGCAGTTCCAGAAGAAACTGCGCCTGCACGAAGCGCGGCGATTGATGGTCAGCGAGGGGCTGGAGGCGGCCTCCGCCAGCTACCGGGTGGGCTATGAAAGCCCCTCCCACTTCAGCCGCGAATACAGCCGCCTGTTCGGCGCGCCACCGCGGGCGGACGTGAGCCGCCTGCGCGGGGAGCAGCAGGGGGTGCCCGCCTGACAGCGAAGTCATCGTCTTCCCTGGCGCAGCCGGCGCGCGGCAATAGGACAGCGAAGCCAAAAGGATCAAAGGTGTACTTGATCGAGGCGTAAACAGCCCCGCCAAACATGGACTGTTTCCAACAACAGCCCAATTAAGGGACGAACTCATTTTACACTTCGCCATATGCACTGCCGCGGCCAGCACCAACCGGCCGAGCGCGGATGCACGGCAATGGACAAGGGGAATGGGATGGACGACCTGGAAAGGCTGGTGGCAATCGAGGAAATCAAGCAGCTCTCGGCACGGCGCGTGCGCTACATGGACCTCAAGCAATGGGACCGGTACGGCAGTGTCCATACCGAGGACGCGGTCTCCGAAGCCTACGGCAACGCGTCGCCCGGGCGACAAGGCGGGGCGCGCGGCGAAGGCAACAAAGTCGTCGGGCCGACGGCACTGACCGCGGCGATTCGCGACCTGATGGACGGCCCGGCGCCCATCACCTCCTGCCACCACTTGCACCAGCCCGAGATTGAATTCACCTCCGACACTAGCGCCACCGCCATCTGGCCCATGGAGGATCACCTGTGGTGGCAGAACGGCGAGACCCGGGAGTACCTCCACGGTTACGGCCACTACCATGAACAATACCGCAAGGTCGACGGCACGTGGCTGATCTGCTATCGCACGCTCACCCGGCTGACGCTCGACATGTCGCCCAACTTTCCCGATCGACCCGGGAACTAGTGGGCACTCGTCGCAAACGGCTCGAATACCGGCTGATGTATCAGCGGTGCGACTGGCCTGAGGACAGTAGCAAGCACGGGGCGGGCACCCTCGCCAGAAGGATTGAACCCTGATTCCGGTAACGTCGGCCCCAAACCGGCGTGCCAGGCACGCCTTGCTATGAATTGCTGCCCCTTCGTGTTTCCGCCGCAGCGGGCGCACACTCCATCAGCCAGTACACCCCGGCATCGACTGTGCGGAAAAAGCCCTTGCGCAGGTAAAGACGAAGCGCTGGGCTGGACTTTTCCACATAAATGCGCACGGGCAGTCCGGCACTGCGCGCCTCGGCGAGCACACTGTCCAAAACATGCCCGCCCAGGCCGGCATTGCGGTGGGATTCCGCCACAAGAATGTCAACGATACGCAACTCGTCGCGGCACCGGTCGAGGTACAGCCGCCCCGCCACGACGCCCTCCGCTTCAATGACCTGGAAAGCCGCGAGGGGGAAGCGCTCCCGGTAGTATTGATGCTGGGCCTCGAACTGCATCTCCAGGAATCTGTCGCGCTGCTCATTGCTCCAGTCGACTTGCTGCAACTCCTGCCAACGCGCCTCCCTATACATCGCGAGTAGCGCCTCGGTGTCGCTCTCGGTGATCGGACGCAAACAGTAACGGGGAGACCTACCGCCACTTGCGGAAAATGGCGCGCTCATACGCGGGCCGGATAAACGCGGAACAGCGAGTTAGCGAAGCCCAGGCAGAACGCGGGATGAATCGGCGTTGCGCAGGCCCCCAAGAGATTTCCAGCGGCGCAGGCCCCACGGCAGGCATGACTTAGCATAACAGACGCGCCCTCCCTGGTACTCGCGTACAAGTTTTAACAGCGAAGAATAATAACCCGCGCGGAATGTAATTGCAGCAACCCGAAAACTTGCCGTTCTCGACTGCCAGACCCAGAAGACAACAACACTCACGACCTCAACGATTACACGGCAAAAGGCACCCATGCCCGGCTGAAGTTGCGGCGACGGCTTACGCTATCCATAGCCGCGCCGCCACAGCGGGGCATTCTAGTGTGAGGCCAACAGGGGATAATAGTCCCTGATCAGGGAGGGTGTCGGCGCTACTGCCGCAACAGGGACGCCAGCGCCTGCACGTGCTCGTCGCGATCGTCGAGCTCCCGCAGGGCCTCGGCAAGCCGCAGCAGGTAATCGCGATTGCTGCCGCTGGGGCCGCGGGAACGCGCGATGTGCGCGGCTATTTCCTCGATGGGGGCGTCGCCGAGGAAGGCGTGATTGTCCGGCGTCGCGATGTAAAACACGCCGTCCGCGGTTTCGCCGTCACGCTCGAAGCGGATCTCGGTGGCGATGCGTTCGTAGCCGTTTTTTTCCCGGTGATCCAGGTGATCGAACACACTGTGCTCCACCAGGTAGGCCACGCCCTTGCACCGCCAGCCGGGCACGCGGGTGAGCGTCACCACACGGCCCGGCTGCTCGGGAGTGCCCCGGTGGTCGTGGGAGCCCTGCCAAAAGCGGCGCTGCCAGCCGGTGATGCTCGCCACCTCCCGCCGCAGCCAGGGAAAGTCCACTTTGTAGATCAGTGAACCGTAGCCGAACACCCAGGTGGCCGCGTTGCGCCCCTCAATCATTGGCGGACTGTCCCCCCGTCCCCGCGAGCACGACTCAGGCGGCGCTCGCCGCCAGCGCCTGGTCGATATCCGCCAGGATGTCGTCGATGTGCTCGATGCCCACCGAAATGCGCACCATGTCCTCGCTGACACCGGCCGAGGCCAGTTCCTCGGGGTTGAGCTGGCGGTGGGTGGTGCTCGCGGGATGGCAAGCCAGGGACTTGGCGTCGCCGATGTTCACCAGGCGCAGGATCAATTGCAGGGCGTCGATGAACTTCGCTCCCGCCGCCTGCCCGCCCTCGATGCCAAAGCTGAGGATGCCCGAGGCCTTGCCGCCGCAGATCTTGTCGCAGGTCGCCCGGTGCGGGCTGCCCTCCAGGCCGGCGTAGTTCACCCAGCTCACCCGCGGGTGCGCGGCCAGGTGTTCGGCCACGCGCTGGGCGTTGTCACAGTGGCGCTCCATGCGCAAAGCCAGGGTTTCCAGCCCCTGCATCAGCAGGAAGGCGCTGTGGGCCGACAGCGCCGCGCCGGTGTTGCGCAGGGGCACCACCCGGCAGCGGGTGATGTAGGCCGCCGGGCCCATGGCCTCGGTGTACACCACCCCGTGGTAGGAGGGATCCGGGGTGTTCATGATCGCGAAACGCTCGGGCTGGGCCGCCCAGTCGAACTTGCCGGAATCGACAATGGCGCCGCCCACCGTGGTGCCGTGGCCGCCGATGTACTTGGTCAACGAGTGCACCACGATGTCCGCGCCGTGATCGAAGGCGCGGCACAGCAGCGGCGTGGCCACGGTGTTGTCGACAATCAGCGGCACACCGGCGGCGTGGGCGATCTCCGCCCAGCGCGCGATATCGACGATATTGCCCGCCGGGTTGCCGATGGACTCGCAGAACAGGGCGCGGGTGTTGTCGTCGATCAGCGCCGCCACCGCGTCGAAATCGTCGGCGTCGGCGAAACGCGTCTCGATGCCCTGGCGCGGAAAGGTGTGGGCGAACAGGTTGTAGGTGCCGCCGTACAACTGGGAGGTGCTGACGATGTTGGTCCCCACCTCGGCGATGGCCTCGATGGCGTAGCGAATGGCCGCCATGCCCGAGGCCAGGGCCAGCGCGCCGATGCCGCCTTCCAGTGCCGCCAGGCGCTCTTCCAGTACCGCATTGGTCGGATTCATAATGCGGCTGTAGATATTACCCGGCACTTTCAGGTCGAACAGGTCGGCCCCGTGCTGGGTATTGTCAAAGGTATAGGAGGTGGTCTGGTAGATCGGCGCGGTGGCGGCGTGACTGGTCGGGTCGCCGTGATAACCGGCGTGGAGCGCGAGCGTTTCGGGTTTCATAAAGGGTATTTCCTGGGTGGTTTTGTTCTGCATTGTCGGCCGACCGGCCACGGGTTTGCCGGCGCCAGTGGCGAGCCTAGCAGAAGCCGACCATCGGACAAAGGCACACGCGCCACCGACAGCCATCGGCGCGCCCGTTCAGCAAATCAGACCGCGCCCCGTTTGTGCCCCCGACGGCCCCGGAAAGCACCCGCTCGCGTTGACCCCGATATAGCGCGCCCCCGGGATTCCCGCTACGGTAGTGCGGTGGCCGACGCAACAGGCCACGCCCGGGGCCCGCGACAGCCACGCCATGGCCGGCGAGGATGGCCCGGCGTGCATCGCGGAGCGTAGAATCGACCCGGCGGACACCGCAGACGTCACCCGAACACCAGGGAGAGCAAGCCATGAACACCCCCTACCAGATCCTCGGCGAGGCCGGCATCCGCGAGCTGTGCGCGCGCTTCTACGACATCATGGACAAGGCCCCCGAGGCCGCCACTATCCGCCGCATGCACGCGGCGGACCTGGGCCCGATGAAGGAAAAACTCGCCGACTACCTGATCGGCTGGATGGGCGGCCCACCCCTCTACGCCGACAAGTACGGCTCGGTGTGCATGACCGAGCCCCACGCGCCCTATCGCATCGGCCCGGTGGAGCGCGACCAGTGGCTGTGGTGCATGGACCGCGCCCTGGAGGAATCCGGCGCCAGCGAGGAACTCAAGCGGATGCTGGAAATCCCCCTGCAACGCATCGCCGCGGCGGTGCAGAACAGCGAGCACGGCGCGCGAGAACCGGACGGCACCATCATCGCCACCGGCTGAGGCGGCAGCCGGGACTCACTGGCGGAGACCGGGATTGCCACCGATAATGCAGGTAGGTTCCCAAGCTCGCCGAGGAGGCTTCCATGCCGACCCAGCCAAGAATTCTCGACCTGATCGGCCACACCCCGCTGCTCTACCTGCGGGAGGCCTCGGAACAGACGGGCTGCCACATCTACGGCAAGGCGGAGTTCATGAACCCCGGGGGGTCGGTCAAGGACCGCACCGCCCTGGGCATCATTCGCGCGGCTGAAGCCTCCGGTGAACTGCGGCCCGGCGGGGTGATCGTCGAGGGCACGGTGGGCAATACCGGCATCGGGCTCACCCTGGTCGCCAACGCCCTGGGGTACCAGTCGGTCATCGTGATGCCCCAAACCGCCAGCCAGGAGAAGATCGATCACCTGGAGATGCTGGGGGCGGACCTGATCCTGGTGCCATCGGTGCCCTACAGCAGTCCCGGCCACTACATCCACACCGCGGAAAACGTCGCCCGCGGGCGCGCCCACGAGGAACCCAACGGCGCCACCTGGGCGCGGCAGTTCGACAACCCCGCCAACTGGCGCGCCCATTTCGACACCACCGGACCCGAGATCTGGGACCAGACCGAGGGCACCGTGGACGGCTTTATCTGCGCCGTGGGCACCGGCGGCACCCTGGCCGGGGTGTCGGCCGCGCTGCGCGAGCGCAACCCGGCGGTGAAAATCGGCCTCGCGGACCCCGTGGGCTCCGCCCTGTACAGCCACTTCCACGGCGGCGAACCGGAAACCGGAGACCACTCCATCGCCGAGGGCATCGGCGTGTCCTTCGTGCCCGGCAACCTGGAAGGGGTGGAGGTGGACTTCAGCTACCGCATCGACGACGACACCGCCCTGCCCCTGGTCTTCGACCTGCTCAAGCACGAGGGCATCTCGGTGGGCGGTTCTTCCGGCATCAACATCGCCGGCGCGATGGCGATGGCCCGCGACATGGGCCCCGGCCACACCATTGTCACTGTCCTGTGCGATTCCGGCAGCCGCTACCACAGCAAGCTGTTCAATCCCGAATTCCTGATGCGCCACAAACTGCCCTTCCCTGCCTGGATGGCCAGCTAGGCAAGCCCAACCACACAAGCATTCCCAAGCTGTTACAGGCGCACCACTATTGTGCGCCGGGTTTATTTTTTTATACCACCCGATTGGCTCGCAACCCACCGAAGTCTATGCTTGCTGGATGCCGTCCGCATATAAGGAGAAAAAAATGCAACGCAAGTCATCGTTCCCTTTGCGCCACCCGGCGCTGCGCATGCTACCGCTACTGCTGGCCATGGGGCTCGGCGCCGGCTGCAGTGACAGCAGCGACCACAGCGGCGGCGACGCCGGTGGCGGAGAAGCGCCGACGCCACTGGGCGAATTCGTACTGGCGGTGCTGTCCAGTGCCCCGGACCAGGTCAGCGGCGGCGAGGCCCGGATTGCCATTGAGGTGCCGGAGGGCTTGTCGCTGGATGATGTGAACGTAGCCCTGGACGGTCGCGATGTATCAGGGGCCTTCACTGGAATGGCCAGCGGACACGGCCTCGAGGGACGCGTGGACGGCCTCGTCGAGGGCGGTAATGCGCTGACTGTCAGCAGTGCCGAGGGCAATGTGCCGGAAGCGGAACTCACGCTGACCAATTACCCCGCCACCGGACCGATCTTTTCCGGCCCGCAGCAAACGCCGTTTTTCTGCTCGGTGGACGACGACCTTGCCAACCTGGAACTGGGACCAGTACTGGATGAACAGTGCACGGTGGAACGGGTCATCAGCTACAAGTACCGCACCGTGGACGGCGACTGGGCGGACTACGAGCCCGGGCAGGCTGCCCCCGGCGACATGGCCACCACCACCACGATAGACGGCGACGAGGTCGACTTTATCGTGCGCTGGGAAAGGGGCAGCCTGAACCGCTTCCTCTATTCGATCGCCATGCTCTCGCCCGCCCCCGGCGAGGACGATGAACCGGACCTCAGCGCCTGGAACAAGCGCCTGATCTACTACTTCCAGGGCGGCGTCGCCATCGGCCACTACCAGGGCGACCCGAGCCGCCGCCGCGCCCTCTACGCCGACGGCCTGGCGGCGGGCTACGCCGTCGCCTACTCCACCGGCACCAAAACCGGTACCCACTACAACCTGGAGCTGGGCGGCGAGACCGCGCTCATGGTCAAGGACCGCTTCGTCTCCGCCTACGGCGCGCCGGATTACACGGTGGGCGTCGGCGGTTCCGGCGGCGGCATCCAGCAATATGTCTACGGCCAGAACCACCCGGGACTGATCGACGCCGGCGTGCCGCAGTACGCCTACCCCGACATGGTCACCCAGACCATCCACATCGGCGACTGCGAACTGCTGGAACGGTGGATGGACATGAAAGTGCTGGACGACCCGATGTCGAAATGGGCCAACTGGGAAAACCGGACCTGGCTGATCGGCCTCAACGCCAGCAATACCGTGCCCAATGACGTGGTGGACTTCGGCCTCACCCCCTGGCTCGCACCGGGCTCGACCGAATGCACCGCCGCCTGGCGCGGCCTGTCGGCGCTGGCGCTGAACCCGAATTTTGGCCAGGCGCCGGGCATCACCGGCGAGCAACAGGCGTCCGTTGAATGGTCCCACTTCGCCGACCTGATCAACATCTACGGCACCGCCGAAGACGGCTTTGCCAGCGCCACCTGGGACAACGTGGGCGTGCAGTACGGCCTGCAGGCCCTGCGCGAGGGCAATATCACCCCGGCGGAATTCCTGGACCTGAACTGGAACATCGGCAGCTGGAAAAACGAACCGGAGATGGTGCAGGAGGGCTGCCCCTATATCATCGAACTGTGCTTCGCACTGAATGACAACCTGCCCCTGTTCCCCGACCAGATCGACCCCTGGAGCTGGCGCAACGCCAACGCCCCGGGCAGCGCCGGACAACCGGCGCCGCGCAAGGCCGCCGACCCCGGCGCCATCGGCGCCGCCTTCGATTCGGGCATGGTCAATCACGGGGCCGTGGAAATCCCGCTGATCGACGTGCGCCACTACCTGGAGGAGGAGCTGGACATGCACAACTCCCACCAGTCCTTCGCCGCCCGGCAACGCCTGCTGAACCACGATGGCGACGCCTCGAACCAGGTGATCTGGTTTATCGACCGCAACCCGGACGGTGGCGACCACGACAACACCATGGACGCGTTCGCGGTCATCGACGAGTGGATGGCCAACATTCGCGACAACCCCGGGGCCTCGGTGGGCGATAACCGGCCGGCGGAGGCAGTGGACAGCTGCTTCGACAGCGGCGGCGCCCTGATCGCCAGCGGCGAGGACGTGTGGAACGGCATCCTCGACGACGCGGCGCCGGGGAGCTGCACCGAGCGCTTCCCGATTTACAGCACCTCGCGCATCGTCGCCGGCGCGCCGATCACCGGCGACGTGTTCAAGTGCGCGCTGCAGCCGCTTGGCGAGGCGATCGACAGCGGCCTGTACGGCGGCTGGGAGCCCAGCTCGGAGGAGCGCGCCACGCTGGAGGCGATCTTCCCCGAGGGCGTGTGCGACTACAGCCAGCCGGGCGTCATCAACTAGCGCCGGCTCCGCGCATCGGGACGGCCGCCGCTCAGGCGGCCGCGAAAGGCAAGCGCCGCACCCGCTTGCCGCTCAGGCGGTACATGGCGTTGGCCACCGCCGGCGCCAGCGGCGGCACCCCCGGCTCGCCCACCCCGGTGGGGTCGAGGCGGGAGTCGACGATGTGCACCGCCACCTCGGGCATCTCGTCGATGCGCAGCACCCGGTAGTCGTGGAAGTTGCTCTGTTTGGCCTCGCCCTGCTCGATATCGATCTCGCCGTAGAGCGCGCCGGCGAGGGCGAAGCCGATGCCGCCCTCCATCTGCGCCGCCACCTGGTCCGGGTTGATGGCCACGCCGCAGTCCACCGCGCAGTGCACCTTGTGCACCCGCGGCAGGCCATCCGCCCGCAGGCTGACCTCCACCAGCTGGGCGACATAGGAGCGGAAGGAGTAGTGCACGGCGATGCCCTGGGCGCGGCCCTCCGGCAGCTCCCGGCCCCAGTTACCTTCCTCGGCAACCCGTTTCAGGACACCCGCCATGCGCGGATCCCCGTCCAGCAGCGCCAGGCGAAAGGCCACCGGGTCCTTGCCGGCGGCCTCCGCCAGTTCATCCATCAGCGTCTCCACGGCGAAGGCGGTGTGGGTATGACCCACCGAGCGCCACCACAGGGGCCGCACCGGCTGCGCCGGGGAGTGCAGTGCCACGCTGTGGGCGGGAATGCTGTAGGGCGTGGGCTCCACACCCTCCACACTGGACTCGTCGACCTGCCCGTCCCGCAACATGCCCGCGCCGGCCATGATCGACTGCCCGACGATGGCGTGCCGCCAGGCACTGAGCGCGCCGTTGGCGTCCAGGCCGATCTCGGCCTTGTGCACGTACAGCGGGCGGTACTGCCCGGCGCGGGTGTCGTCCTCCCGGGTCATCTGCATGCGCACCGGGCGCTCCCAACCGTGTTTGTCCTTGAGCGCCTTCGCCACCTGCACCGCGGCCACGGTGAAGTCCGCCCAGGGGTTGGCCCGGCGCCCGAAACTGCCGCCGGACACCAGGGTGTGCAGGGTGACCTGCGAGGTCTCCAGGCCCGCCGCGCGGGCGGCGGAGGGGTGATCGATGGAGGGAAACTGGTGCCCCGACCAGGTTTCCAAACGACCGTCGTGCAGCCAGGCCACGCAGTTCATCGGCTCCATGGCGGCGTGGGCCAGGTAGGGGAAGTGGTAGGTCGCGGTAACCTTGCGCGCGGCCTTTGCCAGCCGCGGCGCGGTGTCGTCGCTGGCCACCACCGCCTGGCCCGGCTGGTCGGCCAGGGCCTCGTACTCGGCATACAGCGCCTCGCTGGAGGCCGGGCCCGCCCGCGCGGTGTCCCAATCCAGTTCCAGCGCCCGCCGGCCCTTGATCGCCGGCCACATGCCCTCGGCCACCACCGCCACCCCCTCGGGGATTTCCACCACATCGACCACGCCCTTGACCTGCAGCGCCTTGTCGGCCTTGTAGGACTTCAGGGTGGCGCCGAAGGCCGGCGGCCAGGCGATCACCGCGGTCAGCAACTCCGGCAGTCGCACATCGATAGTGAAGGTGGCGGTGCCGGTGGATTTGGCGCGGGAATCCACCCGGCGGGTGGATTCCCGGCCAATGTAGATGAAATCCCCGGGGGCTTTGAGCGACACGGTCTCGGGCACGGGCACCTCGGCCGCCGCCGCGGCCAGCTCGCCGAAAGTGGCGCGCCGGTTTCCGGCGGACACCACGCCGCGGGACACCGCGATCTCAGCCGCGGGCACCCGCCAGCGTTGCGCCGCCGCCTGCACCAGCATCGCCCGGGCGGTGGCGCCGGCGCGGCGCATCTTGGTCCAGGAATCGGCCATGGCGCTGGAGCCGCCGGTGCCCTGGGCGCCACCCAGCAGCGCGTTGCCGTAGAGCTGGGCATTGGCCGGGGCGTACTCGATGGCCACGCGCTCGATGTCGGCGTCGAGTTCCTCGGCGAGTAAGGTCACCAGGCCGGTGGTGCTACCCTGGCCCATCTCGAAGTGTTTGATAATCAGGGTGACCGTGTCGTCCGGGGCGATGCGCACGAAGGCGTTGGGGGCGAATTCCGCCGCCGCCCGGACTCGCCCGGCCAGGGGCAATTGCAGGCCCAGCATCAGCCCGCCCAGGGCGGTGGACTGCAGGAAGGTGCGACGGGAAAGACCACCGGTGGTGGCTGTGGATGGCGAAGCTTTCATGGTCGACCTCCTTATGCGGCGAGCGTATCGGCGGCCGCGTGGATGGCCGCGCGAATACGCTGATAAGTGGCACAGCGGCAGATATTGCCGCTCATGGCGCTGTCGATCTCATCGTCGCTGGGTGCGGGGTTGCTCTCCAGCAAGGCCACGGCGGACATGATCTGGCCGGACTGGCAGTAGCCGCACTGCACCACGTCGAGGCGAATCCAGGCCTCCTGCACCGCGCGGGCAACCCGCGAATCGAGGCCTTCGATGGTGAGGATGTCCCTGTTCTCCAGCGCCTGGGCGGGCATCGAGCAGGAGCGGATGGCCTGCCCGTCCAAGTGCACGGTGCAGGCGCCGCACTGGGCGATACCGCAACCGTACTTGGTGCCGGTGAGGCCTAACTCGTCCCGCAGTATCCATAACAGCGGCGTATCGGCGTCGACGTCCACCGCGTGGACTTCGCCATTGATTTTCAGTTCGGGCATGGGTGATCTCCTGACTGCGACCGGGGCAAATCTCGGACGCCGCGGCACTGGCCCCACAGTATAGGCAACTGGCCGGCGGCTGACTTGCCCGATCCGCACCAAACCCGGCACAGCGCCGGTTTTAGGCAATAAAACCGTAGTTTTCGACAAGGGCGCGCAGGGGCCGACTGGCGACGCTTTGAACATTGCGCGGCCGCCGGGGTCTGAGCCCATATTGAGCAGCCGCTACAATGACAGCGACGCAAGCGACGGGAACAAGGCATGAAACACATCATCCCACTACTGGCGGCCCTCGCCGCCGCGTCCTCCGGCGCCGCCGCCCTGGCGGGGGATACCTTAAACAGCCGGGAACAACAGCGCCTGGCACCCTTCCTGGGCTTCTACCAGGGCGCCTTCGACACCGCCGTCACCGCCACGCCGCTGGACGACATGAACGTCAACCCCTGCCGCGACTGCGACACCCACGGCGACCCGCTGAAGGACATCTACCTCAAGCTCGGCATCGACGGCGACCGGCTGCGAATCAGCTTCCACCGAACCCCCGACGCGCCGCCTTTCGACCTGCTGGGCAAATACTGCCACAGCGACATCGGCGCGCTGGAATCGCTGGAATCCGCGGAAGGCAAGGGCAAGGACAGCGGCGATGCCTACCGGGTCACCACCGCGACCTTTGCCTTCGACGCCGGCCGCTGCCCGCGCAACATCACCGAGAACAAGGCCCCGGAGTTGACCCTGTCGCTGATGGAAAACCGGACCCAGGGCATGCACTTCGCCAAGGTGGAAATCGACAAGGACCTGCGCCGGGTGGTGACCCTGACCGCGAAAAACCGCGAGGGAGAGCGGGTACCGGTGAAATCCAACCCCAACGACTACGGCAAGGACCGGCGCGAAACCCGCACCTATGTCTACGAAGACGAGATGGGCGCGGACGACGACTACCTGCGCAGCAACACCACCGAGACGCGCTATTTTGCCATTCCGGTGGTACTGAACGGCTATGTGGGCGCCAACCTGACCTGGTGGCCCCACAAAATCCTCGACGTGGAGGCCGAGACCGAGGAGGTACTCAGCCGCCACACCGGGGTGTTCATGCCGGTTCCGGCTGAGCTGCCGCCTCCGGACTAGCCAAGGCGCCGGCCTGTCCGTCGGCGAGCAGCAAGAAGCCCTCTTCGTTCAGGCGCGCGCGCAAGCCCGTGTTCAGCCAGCGCAGGCCGCTGTCGTCGGTGCTCACCGCGCCGGCGTCCTCGTCCGCCGGTCCCGCCATCACCTGGGAGCCACCGATCCACAACTCGCCCTCCTCGCCCAGGGGCCGCTCCGTCCCGGTCCGCGCATCGACGATGCGCAGGCTGGTGCCCGGCAGGGGCATGCCGGCGCTGCCGGGCAGGTCGCCCTGCTGCACCTTCCAGTCCTTGAGGTCCAGGGCGTCGGGGATATTCAGCGTGGCCAGGGCGGTGGTGGCGGGACCGCCGAGGCCCTCGTACACGCGCCGCCCGAAACGCAGCTCGAAGGCCTCGCGCAGCGCCGGCGCCACCGGCCCCCCGGTACACACCACCATGCGCAATGACGCCAGCATCAGGGGATGCGCCGCCGGCTCCGCGGCCAGGGCCTGTAATTGCCCTGGCATCACCGGCAGCAATGTGGCCTCGAAACGCGCCGCGGCCCGGGCCAGCGACAGCACGTCGTCGCGATCGGCCTGCGCGACCACCGGGATGCCCTCCACCAGGGGCATCACGGTCCCCAGCACAAAACCGTCCGGGTGATCGATGGCCCGGCTGCCCAGCAGCACATCGTCGACCCGGGTGTTGAGGACGTCCGACAGCTGCTTGCAGTTGGCCATGAGGTTGCGGTGGGACAGGACCACCGGCCGCTCGCGCTCGTCGAACAGCACCACCGCCGGCGCCCCGCCACTGGCCTTGCCGCCCAGCAGCCGGTGGAACAGGCTGCCGGGTAGCAGGCGGAACTGCCACTGCCGCCACCAACCGGAGCCCGTCGCCCGCAGCTCGTCGAGCCACAGCCACTGGCTGCCGGACAGCGCCTCGCCGGCGGATTCGGCGGCTTCCGCTATCGCGCGGGTACTCAGCACCCGGTCGATGCCCGCCGCCCGTGCCCGGGGCTCCCAGGTGTCCGGGCGCGCCGGGTCCAGGGGCACCACGGTATATCCGCGCCACAGGGCGGCGAGCACCGCGACGGCGGCGTCCGGCCCGGGCGGCAACAACACACCCAACCGGCCGGGCTTGCGCCCCGGCAGGCCGCCGGCCACCCGCGCCGCCGCGACGGCCAGCGCCGCGGCGCCCAGGGATTCGCCGCTGGCGTCGGCACAGGCCAGCTCCGCCCCGCGGCGTTTGGCGGTGCGCAGGAAGGCCAGCGGCACCGTTTCCAGCTCCTCGCTGTAGGCCTGCCAGGCCCGCAGCGACAGTTCGATGACCTTCTGCTTCAGGGCCTTGGCCCCGGTTTGCAGCGGCAGCGACTCGCCGAAGGCGACGATCAAATCGCGGCGGAAATCCGGGGCGCGGGCCACCCGCAGGCCCTCGTCGGCCCGGGACAGGCTGCTGCCCCACAGGCCGTGGAGGTAAAAGGGCACGATGACCCCGTCCTCCACGCCCTCCAGGGTGCGCTCGTAACCGGTGTGGAATTTGCCCAGGTGGCCGTTGCGGCTGATCGCCCCCTCGGGGAACAGGCACACGCACTCCCCGGCCTTGAGCAGGCCGTTGATGGTGCGCAGGGCCTCCTCGCTCTGGCCGGCGGCGATGGGTACCACGCCGAAGGCCTTCAGCAGCGGCTTGAGGTACCAGGTGTCGTAGATGCGCCGCAGCATCACGAAACGGATGGGCCGCGGGCAGGCGATCTGCACCAGCGCCCAGTCGATCCAGGAGATGTGGTTGCCCAGCAACAGGGTGGCGCCGGACTGCGGCAGGTTGTCGAAACCGATCACCTCCACCTTGTAGCGGCGCTTGAGGATGGCCATCACCAGCAGGCGCGCCAGGGAGTGCGGCAGCTTGCGCACCGTGTAGCCGGTGCCGATCACGGCGACCCCGGTGAGTATGTAGAACAGGCCCACGCTGTCGATACCCACGGTGGCGAAAACCACGGTCAGGGCCAGGGCGGTCATCATCGCCACGTTCTGCACCCAGTTGTTGCCCGCCAGCACCGTGCCCAGCTGCTCCCGGCGCGCCTGGAACTGGATCAGCGAATTCAACGGCACGATGAACAGGCCGCCCATCAGGCCCACGAACAGGAAGGCCAGGCCCATGGCGACGGCGCCGCCCAGCCCCGGCAAGATCGCGATACCGATGGCAATCCCCAGCGCCCCCACCGGAATGAAACCGGTCTCGATGTAGTTGCGCGAGGCGCGGCCGGCGATCATCGAGCCCAGCACGATACCGATACCGGAGCAGGCCAGGACCCCCTGGATCACCACCGTGTTGGTGACCCCCAGGGACTCCTTGGCAAAGGCCGGGAAGGCCGCCAGCATCACCTGGGAAATAGCCCAGAAGGTGGCGAGGCCGATGATGGAAAGCCAGATGGCATTGCGCTCGGACAGCACCTTCAGGTTGCGCCGCAGGTAGTCGAGCCGGGCGTAACGCTTCAGTTCGAAGCGGTTGTCCGGCGCGCCCTGGCGGCGGGCCGGCAGCAGCGCCGTCGCCAGCCATTCCACCAGCGCGAGGGCGACCAACACCCAGCCAATAGGCGCGATGTGGTGCATGATCTCCCCCGGGCCGGCGGCCGTGGCGCCGCTCAGCAGGGCCTCGAAGGCCATGGAGAACACCAGGGTGCCGAGCAGGATGCCGGCGATGGTGATCGCCTGCACCGCGCCGTTGGCCGAGGCCAGGTTCCTGGCGCCCACCAGCTCCTTGATATAGCCGTACTTGGCCGGGCTGTAGATGGCGCTTTGCACCGCCAGGGCCAGGGTCAGGGCGAAGGCCGCCCAGAACCAACCCTGGTAGTAGCTGAAGGTGATCAGGCCGGTGGCGATCACCGCCACCAGCGCGGAATGGCGGATCACGCGGTGCTTGGCGAAGCGGTCGGCGAGAAAGCCCGCCGGTGAAAACAGCAGGATAAAGGGCAGCAGGATCAGGCCGTTGACGATGGCGGTCAGCACCACCTGCTGCTGGCCGTCGTAGCTCTTGAAGATGGCGTTCTGGATCACGATCTTGTGCCCCAGATCGACAAAGGCGTTGAGGAACACCACCGCCAGGTAGGCGTAGTAGCCCTTCTTGTTGCTGTTCATGTCTTTGTTCTCTTTGCCGGAAATTGTCGCGCAGGCTATGTCCCGGGCCCGCTATTTACTACCTGTACGCCAGCTGTAGCGATTACCGCCACCTTTGGTACTATTTGGCGATACCCGACGTTCGTCGCACGGGATTATTCACCACACCGCATCGCGGTGCATTCGCAAGGAGTCACCCCATGGCCCAGGTCAGCGCCCTGGTCGAGGCCCTCAAGGCCGCCCTGAAGGCCGCCCGCATCAACTACGCCCAGGTGGCGCGGGCACTGTCGCTGTCGGAGTCCTCGGTGAAACGCAAGTTCTCCCGCGAGGAATTCACCATAGCGGAAATCGACCGTATCTGCGCGCTTTGCGCGCTGGATTTCGGCGATCTGGTGCAGTTGATGGAACAGCGTCACGACCGCCTGCAACGGCTGACGGTGGCACAGGAGCGGGAAATCGCCGACGACCTGGCGCTGCTGGTGGTCACCGTCTGCGTCCTCAATCGCTGGCGCTTCGAGGACATCCTGTCCTTCTACGTGTTCGACCAACACCAATTGGTGCGGATGCTCGCGCGCCTGGACCGCCTGCGCCTGATCGAGCTGCAGGCGGACAACCGCATCAAGCTGCTGGTGGCGCCCAACTTCGGCTGGCTGCCGGGCGGGCCGATCCAGCAGCGTTTCCTCAAGACCATCCAGAAGGACTTTTTCGCCGCCAACTTCGAGCGCGAGGAACACAGCCTGATCGTGCTCAACGGCATGCTGTCGGACGCCTCCAACGCCGAGTTCCGCCGCCGGCTGGAACGCCTGGCCCGGGAGTTCGACCAGCTCAACCGCGAGGACGGCGGCCTGCCCTTCCCCGACCGCCACGGCTACACCGCGGTGTTGGCGCTGCGCGACTGGCGCTACGCGGGTTTCGCGCCATTGCGTTCCGACGGGGATTCCTAACACGGTATCACCCCGCGCTACCGCCGGTGGCGCGCGGTAGCGCTTCGCGCGCCGGCGTTGTCCGCCGCCCTCCCCGCCGCCAATACTGATCCGCGTCGAGACAACCACGGGAGGATTCGACATGGATCAATACGAACTGAGCAGCACTACCTCGGCCTGGGATTTTTTCGTCCGGCTGTCCTTTGGCATCGCGGTGACCGCCACGGCCGTCGGGGTGTACATGATTCCCGGGGAACTGGTGGTCAAGGGCTACTTCCTGATCAGCTCGCTGTTTCTGGTGTTCTCCACCATCACCCTGTCCAAGACCACGCGCGACAAGCACGAGGCCGACCGCCTCTATAACCGTATCAACGAGGCGCGCACGCACAAGATCCTGCGCGAAATGGATAGCGAATAGGAGGCCAGACCATGAATGTGTTTCGCAAATTGAACACCCTGCTGCGGGCCGGCGCCCGCGAGAGCGCCGAGCGCGTCACCAACGCCAACGCCATTCGCATCTACCGCCAGGAGATCGCCGACGCCGAGCACCTGCTGGAGCGGCGCCGGCTCTGCCTGGCGGGCATGATCGCCAGCCGCCGGGACCTGGAGCGCGAGATCGATGGCTGCGAGCAGCGCATCGCGCGGCGCGAGGCCGAGGTCGGCGGCATTCCCCACGAACGGCGCTCGGAGGAAGTGCTGCAACTGGCGGCCCGGGACATACGCGCCACCGAGTCGCACCTGGTCGACCTGCGCCGGCGCCTCGCCGCGCTGGGCGGGCGCATCGACAACGAGGAACTGACCCTGCGCAAGTTGCGCAGCGAAATCCGCGAACACCGCCGCGAGGTGCAGTTATTGGCCTCGGAGGTGGCCCGCGGCGGCTGCCAGGTGGTGGAGCGCTACCGCGATACCGTCGCTGGGCACCTGGCCACGCTGCGCGAGACCCGCGAGCACATCAGCGGCGGCGTCGCCGCCAGCGACACCGCGGAAGCGGGCATGGCGGAGGCCATCGAGCGCGTCGACGGGGACCCGCTGGAGCGCCAACTGGCGCGGGAGGGGCTGGACGACGAGTCGCGGCGGCTGGATGCGGTGTTGTCGAGGTTGCGCGGTCTCGGGGCGCAATAGAGAGGCCGGGGCTTTTTGGTCGAATGAATTCGACCCTACACGGACGGTGGCGCATCCCCCTGTAGGGCGGAATTCATTCCGCCGCTTTTGGTCGAATGAATTCGACCCTACACGGACTACACGGACGGTGGCGCATCCCCCTGTAGGGCGGAATTCATTCCGCCGCTTTTTGGTCGAATGAATTCGACCCTACGGGGGCGCGCCGCGGGTACGGGTGAGGTGGCGGGGTTTTACGTCAGCCCTTCATTTTCACCATGGTGTCGAGAATGCGGGTGGCCAGCTTGCCGTAGGGGGGCGCCAGCAGTTTCATCGCGGTCCGCTTGGCCTGGTAGAACACCGGGCGCATCTTGGAGCAGGCCACGAAACCTTCGTAGCCGTGGTAATGCCCCATGCCGGAGGGGCCGACGCCGCCGAAGGGCAGGTCGTGCTGGCCGACGTGGAACAGGGCGTCGTTCACCGTCACCCCACCGGACATGATGCGCTCGATATACATGTCGGACAACTTGCTGTCGTTGGTGAAGGGGTAGAGCGCCAGCGGCCGGTCGTGGCTGTTGACGTAGTCCACCACCTCGGACGGCTCGCTGTACTCGAGCACCATCAGCAGCGGCCCGAAGGTCTCGCGCTGGCGGATGGTCATCTCCGGCGTGGTGTCCAGTACAAGGTGCAGGGGCATTTTGCGCAGTTCCGCGTTCGGCTCCTGGCCCTCGCAGAGATTGATCACCGTGGCGCCCTTGTCGCGGGCATCCCCCAGCGTGTCCCGCAGGCGCTGGAAGGAGCGATCGTCGATGATCGAGGTGTAGTCGATGTGGTTGATGTCGGGGCAGTGCTTCGCCGCGTAGGCCCTGGCCAGCTCGATAAAGGCCTCGCGCTGGCTCCGGTGCACAAACACATAGTCCACATTGGTGCAGATCTGCCCGGCGTTGAACTGCTTGACGAACATGATCCGCTCGACGGCCTTCTTCAGCGGATAGGCCGGGTCGATCACCGCCGGCGCCTTGCCGCCGAGCTCGAGGATCACCGGGGTCAGGTTCCGCGCCGCGGAGGCCATCACCGCGCGGCCGGTCTGGCCGGAGCCGGTGAAGATCAGCAGGTCGAAGGGCACCTGGGAGAACTGGATACCCACCCCGCCGGTCTCCTCGAAGAAGGCCAGTTTGTCCTCCGGGAAGTAGCGCGGCGCCAGTTCCTTCAACAACCGCGACAGGGCAATGGAGTTCTCCGACATCTTGACCATCGCGCGGTTGCCCGCGGCGAACACTGCGGTGAGCTGGGAGAACGTCAGGTTGACCGGGAAGTTCCAGGGAATAATCAGCCCCGCCACGCCCAGGGGCTGGGGAATGAGCCGGTTTTTGGCGCCGAGGTACATGGACTTGTCCACATGCCGCTTCTGCGGCTTCATCCACTTTTTCAGCTGCTTGATGGTGTCGTTGATGCCGTCGGTGACGGTGACGATCTCGGCGAACTTGCTCTCGTGGCGCGAGCGGTTGCCGTAGTCCTCGCTGATGGCGTCGATCATCGCGTCGAGGTTCTCGCTCACCATGCGCTTGAGATTGAGCAGGTCCTGTTTGCGCTCATCGAAGCTGGGGTAGGGTGCCTCCAGGTAGGCCGCCCGCTGGCTCTCGAAACAGGCCATCAGTTCGGCGCGCACGGCCTCGGCGGCTCCGGTGTCAGTCATGGGGCTGACGGTCGCAGGGTTGTTCACAGCGCTTCCTCCCGCCTATCGCAATAGGCAATTCCCGGTTAATGCAGCGTAGCACAGCGCCGGCCACGGCCGGCCGCGACGCACATGGATGTCCGGGGGCACTATACTCCCCCGCGGGGCGCAAGACTGGCAAACAAGCGACATTTGCCGCGCCCGCGACCGAAGCCTACTATCTGCGCCATGCCCACCGAGCCCAGCGACAATCTCCGCAAGATCATCCATATCGACATGGATGCCTTCTTCGCCAGCGTCGAGCAGCGCGACAACCCCGCGCTGCGCGGCAAGCCCATTGCGGTGGGGGGCTCCTCCGCCCGCGGCGTGGTGGCGGCGGCCAGCTACGAGGCGCGGGAGTTCGGGGTGCGCTCGGCGATGCCCTCGGTGACCGCCAGGCGGCGCTGCCCGGAGTTGATTTTCGTCAAGCACCGTTTTGAGGTATACCGCGAGGTCTCGCGGCAGATTCACGGCATCTTCGCGCGCTATACCGACCTGATCGAACCCCTGTCGCTGGACGAGGCCTACCTCGACGTGACCGCGGACAAGCGGGGCGTGGGCAGCGCCACTGGCATCGCCCAGCGAATCCGCCACGAGATTCGCCGGGAGACGGGACTCACCGCCAGCGCCGGGGTGAGCTACAACAAGTTCCTGGCCAAGATCGCCTCGGACCAGAACAAGCCCGACGGCATTTGCGTGGTGCGCCCCGACCAGGGCGCCGACTTCGTGGCCGCCCTGCCCGCCCGCCGCTTCTACGGCGTGGGACCCAAAACCGCGGCGAAGATGGCGCGCCTGGGTATCCACACCGGCCTGGAGCTGCGCGAACGCGACCTCGATTTCCTGCGCCAGCACTTCGGCAAGTCCGCCGAATACCTCTACCGCGCCAGCCGCGGCGTGGATCACCGCCCGGTCAAGCCCGACCGCATCCGCAAGTCGATCGGCGCCGAACGCACCTACGGCGAGGACCTGCTGGAGGACGCGGCCCTGTACCAGGCCCTCGAGGTGATCGCCGACACGGTGTGGGAGCGCATCGACAAGAACGGGGCCCGCGGCCGCACCGTCACCCTCAAGGTGAAGTACAGCGATTTTCGCCAGATCACCCGGGCCCACTCCCTCGTCGACCCGGTGCGCGACCGCGCGCACCTCGGCGAGCTGGGCCGCGAACTGCTGGCGGCGCTATTGCCGGTTCCCCTCGGCGTGCGCCTGCTGGGCCTGACCCTCTCCAACCTGCTGGACAGCGCAAGCGCGGACGAACCCGCCGCCGCGGTGGCCGAGCCCGCACCCGCCCAGGGGCGCTTTGACTTCTAGGCCCCGGCCGGTGGCGGCACCGGCACGACACCGCCGCCGGCCGGGGCGGCATCAAGCATCCGCCACTCAGAAGCGGTAGTTGAAGGACAGACGGTAGTCCCGCGGCGCGCCGAACTCCAGCTGCCGGTAGAAACCGATCTGGCTGTAGTAGGTTTCGTCGAGGGCATTCTGCACATTGAGCTGGGCCGACAGCCGGTCGGTGAAGTCGTAGCGCAGCATCATGCTCACCAGGGCATAATCGTCCTGCTCCACCCGCTCGGGGGCGCCGGTCACCGCGTTGAAGGTGTCGGTGTAATTGCCGTCCTGCCAATTGACGCCGCCGGACACCGTCAGCCGGCTCCACGCGCCGGGGAAGCGGTAGGTGGTGAACACCTTGAACAGCTTGTGGGGATTTTCGGTGTTGACGGCGTTGCCGTCGGCGTCCTCGGCGTCGAAGTCGGTGTAGCTGGCGCTGATATCCCAGCCCTCGGCCAGCAGGCCGGTCACCTCCACTTCGTAGCCGGTGCTGTTGGCACCCTCGGCCTCGTAATAGGCCTGCTCATTGTCGGTGCCGGGGACGATGACGACGCCATCGGCCTGGGCGAGGTTGTCCTGCTCGACGTCGAAAAAGGCTACCGTGGTCTGCAGCGCGCCGTCCAGGAACTGGCTCTTGAGTCCGATCTCGTAGCTCGTGCCGATGATCGGGTCGAGGAAGTCGCCATTGCGGTCCCGCCGCGACTGCGGCTGGAAAATTTCCGTGTAGCTGGCGTAGACGCGGTGGCTGTCGGTCAGGTCGTAGAGGACGCCGGCATAGGGCACCACCACTCCGGTGTCGCCGTAGTCGACCGCAACCCCGTAGGTACTGCCCGACTGCTCCCAGTCCGCCACCCGCGCGCCGAGAATCACTTTCAGCGGGTCGGCCAACGACAGGCGGGTGGCCGCGTAGACGCCGCGCTGCTCCGTGGTCATCTCCACATCCCGGCCCTTCGCGCCCCAGTCGGGCTGCGGGTAATTGCCGTTCCAGGCGAAAAAGTCGCCGGGGTCGGCAATGTTGCTCCGGGCATGGGACCAATTATCCTCGTCCTGCTCGCTGTCGATGGCCCCGAGGGTCAGTTCGTGCCGCTGGCCGAACAGGCGATAGGTACCGTTAACCTGGGCGCTGATATTGAGCTGTTCGCGCTCGGTGTCCGCCTTGCGCGGGGAGGCGCGCATGCCCAGGCCGGTGACCGGGTCCGGGGCGCCGGACAGATACAGCAGCAGCTGCTCCGAGGCATTGGTATTGTGGTTCACACTCAGCTTGGCCTGCCAGTCGCCGCCAAAGTCGTGCACCAGGTCGAGGTAGTAGTTCTCCACGGTGGAGGACCAGCTCGCCCAGCGCGGCGCGGTGGTGTCGGAGCGGTCCCAGTCGGCCAGGCTGCCGTCCCCCAGCCAAATCGGCAGCCCGCCCCAGGTGGAGGCGGTGGGCGAGTTATCCTGGTAGCTGCCGCCCACGCGCAGCAGCGTGGCCTGGCCGAGATCGGCTTCGACCACCCCGTAGAACACCGATTTTTCATCACCGGCGTAGTCGCGGAAGGAGTCGCTCTCTTCAAGATTAACCACCACCCGGCCGCGCACGCTGCCGCTGCCGTTCAGCGGACTGCTGACATCGGCCATCGCCCGGTAGCTGTTCCAGCGCCCGGCGCTGACGATGGTTTGGCCAGTAAACTCGCGGCTGTCGGCGTGCTTGCGCACCAGGTTGATGGAGGCCGAGGGGTTGCCGGCGCCGGTGAGCAGGCCAGTGGCGCCACGCACCACTTCCACGCGCTCGAACAGGGTCGTGTCGGTCTGTGTCTCGCCGGCGTTACCGCCCGGCTCCCAGCTGATCGGGATGCCGTCGATCTGGTAGTTGTCGATCGCGAAACCGCGCGCGGCGTAGCTGTAACGGCTGCTGTCCTGGGCGCGGGCGGATATACCGGCGGCGTTGTTGACCACGTCGGTGAGCGAGCGCAGGTCCTGGTCAATAATGCGCTGGGCGGTCACCACGCTGACTGACTGCGGCGTTTCGGCCAGTGTCAGGCCGAGGCCGGTGGCGGTGTCGATGCGCTCGGAAATGGTGTACTGGCCGGTGACCACCACCTCTTCCAGCTGCCCGCTGGCGGTGCTGTTGTTCGCGACCTGCGCGGCGGCGGCGTGGCTCCCCAGCAGGGCAAGGGCGAGGACCAGCGGGCGGCGGGTCAGCGGCGGAACGGAACGCATGGTGAAGACTCCTGCGATGAAGGTTCAAAGAGGCCTGAACCTTAATGATAAACATTATCATTTGCAAGTCTTCTAAACGATGGCTCCTCCCGGACCGGCATCCAGACGCGATCAACCATGCGCGACTCAGCTCGGCCACGGGGCCTGGAACCCGGCGCTGATAAAGCGCTTCAACTCGGCGATGAGGCTTTCCAGGTCGGCGGCGCCGACACCTTCCCCGGATGACACGTGAACGGGAAAATTGACACAGGCGAGACTGTTCAGCATCGCCTCGAGCGCGAAGCCGTAGCGCAGGCGCAGCTGCTCCCCGGGCAGCCCCGGCAGCGCGCGCGCCAAGGCCTCCATCAGCTTGTCCACGGGTGAACGAAATTCCTCGAT
The DNA here is from genome assembly GCF_017255185.1 of Parahaliea mediterranea. Taxonomy (GTDB): domain Bacteria; phylum Pseudomonadota; class Gammaproteobacteria; order Pseudomonadales; family Halieaceae; genus JAFKCZ01. Next base: position 340,160 of record NZ_JAFKCZ010000005.1, on the reverse strand, counting down.
CAGTGGAAAATGCGGTTCCTCGCCCTGCTCCGAGTAGAGGCGCGCGATAATCCGCACGTAGTCCCGCCCACCCTCGGGATCGGCCAGCAAAATCCGGCTCAGCGGCGCCAGCAGAAGCTCCACCACATCCTCGACCGCCGGCTCAGCGCCCGCCAGCAGCGCATCGATAGGCCCCTCGCGCTCCGCGAACGGCGGCATCCGGCTGCGCAACACCGCGTTGATCAACTGCTCGCGGTTCTTGAAGTGGTAGTGCACCGCCGCGGCGCTCAGCCCCGCGGCCTCGTTGATCTCCCGTATGGATACCGACAGCCCGCGGCGCGCCAGCAGGCGGGTGGCGGTGTCGATGATGATGTCTCTGGATGACGGCTTGGGCATTAATGGTTTCCCCGATGCGATGAACTGGCTTGACGGCCGATACTTATCATGTGATAAGTTACGCGCTGAAACCAGCGAATACAAATACGGCGCCATTTTTCGAGGAGACAGCATGACCCCCACCCTGCCCGGCGACAAGATCCGTCCCTTCGAGGGGATATCCGACTTTGCCTGCGACACCGAGGTCCTGGTCTGCGGCTACGGCGGCGCCGGCGCCGCGGCGGCGCTGGAGGCGGCCCGGGCCGGCGCGCGGGTGACCGTGCTGGAGCGGGCGAGCGCGGGCGGCGGCGCCACCGCCATGTCGAGCTGCGAAATGTACCTGGGCGGCAGCGGCGGCACCGCGCTGCAGAAGGACCTGGGCATCGAGGACAGCAGCGACAACATGCTGGCCTATCTGCGCGAGGCCCTCGGCCCCCGGGGCGACGACGACAAGATCCGCTGCTATGTCGACGGCGCGGCCGCGCACTTCGACTGGGTGGAGTCCCTGGGTGTCAGCTACCGGCGCGCCGCCTTCCTCGAGCGCACCGTGGTTCCCCTCACCGACGAGTCCCTGCTGTATACCGGCAACGAAAAATCCCACCCCTTCAACCGCGTCGCGCAAGCCGTTCCCCGGGGCCACGTGCCCTCGAAGGAGGGCGACGAGGGCGGCAAGCTGTTCATGGACGCGATCATGCAACGCGTGGCCGAGGCCGGCGTGGAGGTCGTGAACGACTGCCGTTTAATGGCCTTGCTGGTCGACAGGGCCGGCGCCGTGCGCGGCGTTATCGCCAAGCGGGACAACCGCGAGATCGCCATTCGCGCCCGCCGCGGGGTGGTGCTGACCACCGGGGGCTTCGTGATGAACGAGCAGATGACGCGGCACTACCTCCCCGAGATCCACTCCTACGCCGTACCCTACGGCAATACCTACGACGTCGGCGACGGCATCGCGCTGGGCATGGCCGCCGGCGGCCAGGTCGTCAATATGGACCAGGCCTTTATGTCCTTTCCCCTGTACCCGCCGGCCAGCCTGACCCACGGCATCCTGCTGAACCAGCTCGGGCAGCGCTACATCAATGAAGACGCCTACCTGGCGCGCCTGGCCTGGTTTTCCTGCCAGCAGGCCGAACGCAAGTTCTACCTGCTGGTCCAGGAAGAGGACTATGCGCCGTCGGACTACCTGGAGCGCGCCCCGATTATCGCCACCGGCGACACCATCGAGGAAGTGGCCGCCGAGGCGCCCTTCCCGGCCGGCATGCTGGCGCAGACAGTGGACTACTACAACCGCCACGCCGCGGAAGGGCGCGACCCGCTGTTCCACAAGACCGGGGAGTGGCTGAAGCCACTGGACAAGCCGCCCTACGCGCTGCTGGAGTACTCCGCCAGCGAAATGAAGGCGGTGATCATGCCGGGCACCGCCGGGCCGCTGATCTTCACCCTCGGCGGCCTGAAAACCCGCACCAGCGGTGAAGTCCTGGACCAGGACGACCGCGCCATTCCCGGGCTCTACGCCGCCGGCCGGGCCACCGCGGGCCTGCCGCGCACGGCCCAGGGCTACGCCAGCGGCATGTCGGTGGGCGACGCGACCTTCTTCGGCCGCCGCGCCGGTCTCGCCGCGGCGGCCAACGGCGAAGCCTGAACCCCGCGGGGACCGGCCCCGGCGCGGAGCCGGGGCCATCCCGGCCCGCGGGAGCGCCGTTCGACCTTGGTCGAGTTGCCCCGCCCCACCCGAGGAGTATCATCGGGGGCCGGTATTCATAACAAACGGACCGCGAGACATGTCTGAATTCCCGCTTCATAAAGTACCCGACAACTTCCAGGACGCCCATATCAACGCCGAGCAGTACCGGGAGATGTACCGGCGCTCCATCGACGACCCGGCGGCTTTCTGGGCGGAACAGGCCGAGCAGTTCCTGACCTGGGACAAGCGCTGGGACCGCGTGGTCGAGGCCGATTTCACCCAGGGCAAGGCCGAGTGGTTCGGCGGCGGCAAGCTCAACGTCAGCGTCAACTGCATCGACCGCCACCTGCCCGCGCGGGCCGACCAGACCGCCTTCATCTGGGAGGGCGACGACCCCGCCGACAGCAAGCACATCGCCTACGCCGAATTGAAGGACGCGGTATGCAGGCTGGCCAACGCGCTGCGCGAGCGCGGGGTGAAAAAAGGCGACCGGGTGTGCATCTACATGCCAATGATCCCCGAGGCGGCCTACGCCATGCTGGCCTGCGCGCGCATCGGCGCCATCCATTCGGTGGTGTTCGGCGGCTTCTCGCCGGAGGCCCTCAAGGACCGCATCCTCGACTCCGACTGCCGGACCGTGATCACCGCCGACGAGGGTCTGCGCGGCGGCAAGAGAGTCCCGCTCAAGGCCAATACCGACGCGGCGCTCGCCCACTGCCCCAACGTCCACACCTGCCTGGTGGTGCGGCGCACCGGCGGCGACATCGCGTGGCAGGAAGGCCGCGACACCTGGTACCACGAGGCCACCGAAGGCGCCAGCACCGACTGCGAGCCCGAGTCGATGGACGCCGAGGACCCGCTGTTCATCCTCTACACCTCCGGCTCCACCGGCAAACCCAAGGGTGTGCTGCACACCACCGCCGGCTACCTGCTGCAGAGCGCGCTGACCTTCAAATACACCTTCGACTACCGCGAGGGCGAGGTCTACTGGTGCACCGCCGACGTGGGCTGGGTCACCGGCCACACCTATATCGTGTACGGCCCGCTGGCCAACGGCGCCATCTCGCTGATGTTCGAGGGCGTGCCCACCTACCCCGACGCCGGCCGCTGCTGGGAAGTGGTGGACAAGCACCAAGTGGCGACCTTCTACACCGCCCCCACCGCCATCCGCGCCCTGCATGCGGTGGGCGACGAGCCGGTCAAGCGCGCTTCCCGCGCCAGCCTGCGCCTGCTGGGCACGGTGGGCGAGCCGATCAATCCCGAGGCCTGGGAGTGGTACTACACCGTGGTCGGGGACAGCCGCTGCCCCATTGTCGACACCTGGTGGCAAACCGAAACCGGCGCCCACATGATCACCCCGCTGCCCGGCGCCACCGACCTCAAGCCCGGCTCCGCCTCCTTCCCCGTGTTCGGCGTGAACCTGGCGCTGCTCAACGAGGACGGCTCCGAAATCGAGGGCCCCGGGGCCGGCTACCTGGTGGTGAAATCGCCCTGGCCATCGCAGATCCGCAGCGTGTACGGCGACCACCAGCGCCTGATCGACACCTACTTCAGCGCCTACCCGGGCTACTACTTCACCGGCGACGGCGCCTCCCGGGACGAAGACGGCTATTACTGGATCACCGGCCGCGTCGACGACGTACTCAACGTCTCCGGCCACCGCATGGGCACCGCCGAAGTGGAGAGCGCGCTGGTGTTGCACGACAAGATCGCCGAGGCCGCGGTGGTGGGCTTCCCCCACGACATCAAGGGCCAGGGCATCTACTGCTACGTGACCCCGATGGCCGGCGTGGAACCCTCCGACGAACTGCGCAAGGAACTCATCGACCTGTGCGTGAAAGAGATCGGCCCCATCGCCAAGCCCGACGTGATCCAGTGGGCTCCCGGCCTGCCCAAGACCCGCTCCGGCAAGATCATGCGTCGCATCCTGCGCAAGATCGCCGAGAACGAGCTGGAAAACCTGGGCGACACCAGCACCCTGGCGGACCCGACGGTGGTGGATCACCTGGTCGAGAACCGGGCCTCCTGACGGCGGTCAGTGCCGGCTCAAATCCCCCAGCCGCGCCGGCCGCGGCCGGCCCTGGCGGTCCACCCCGCCGCGGTGGCTGGCGATCGCCAGTAGCAGTTCCGCCGTGGCCACGGCGTCCACCAGGGCGTTGTGGGCCGGGTAGTCCGGCAGGCCGTAGCGGCGCCGGCAGGCGGTGAGGGTGAGCGCGCCCGGCTGTGGCGCAGTGTCCAGCCGTTCGCGGCGCCGCTGCTCGATGGCCAGGGTATCGAGATAGGGTAGCAACAGCGGCGCCGAGAACAGGCGCCGGCTGGCGCGATCGAGGTAGGCCAAATCCAGCGGCGCGTGGTGGAACACCAGGATGCGCCCGCGTGCCGCCTCGCAAAGGCGCCGCAGCACCAGTGCTTCCGGCTCCGCGCCGTGCAGGTCGCAGTCGCGCAACTGGTGGATGCCGGCGCTTTGGCCCACGCTGCGGCTGGCGGCCACCAGGTGGTGGGCGGCGCTGTCGAGCCGCACCTGCCCCCCCTCGACCACCACCCAGCCCAGGCTGAGCAGCTCGCCGCGCGCGACCTCCAGCGCCGACATCTCGGCATCGCACACCAGGTACTCATAGTCCAGCCACGCCTGCCGCGTCGACGGCCAGGGGCGCGCCCAGCAGTCCGCCAGCGGGGTACCGCGCACCCGGGCGCGGTAGTACCACCGGCGCCAGCGGTGGCGCCGCATCAACCCAGCCCCTGGCGAAAGCGCAGGCGCACCGCCCCCTGGGCGTCGTGGATGATGGCGAAGGCGTCACGCAGCTGTTCCCGGGCCATTTTCGGCAGCTGCCGGGGATTGAGGAAGTTGCTCAGGGGCTCGCCGCGCAACTGCTGGTCGACGTGGTTCTGCAGGCGCAGGCGTTGCAGGCAGTGCAGGGCGTCGGTGAGGTTGCGGGCGTCCACCAGGGCCAGTTCGCCGCTGTCCGCCAGGGCCTGCAGACGCTCGTCGGTGTTGACCGCGCCGACCCCGCGCGCCAGGGCGTGCAGGCGAACAATATCGGTGATCGGCAGCACCCCGCGCTTTTTCAGGTCGAGGCTGTCGCGGTGCTGGCCGTCGCGATCGACCACGAACCGGCGGAAGATACCCAGTGGCGGCGGCCGGTCCAGGGCGTTGGCCGCCAGCGCCGCCAGGAAAATGGTATTGCGCGAGGACTGCTCCAGCATGGTCTGCTGCAATTGCCGGCACAGCGCCGCCTCGCCGTGGATCGCCCGCAAGTCGAAGAAGATCGACACCCGCATGACCGCGTCCGGTGTCGGCGTGCGGGTCCAGCTGCGCACGGTTTCCCGCCAGCGCTCCAGCGGCTGCCGCCACTGCGGATTGCTGGCCATGACCTCGCCCTTGCAATAGGGATAGCCGCAGGCGTCGAGGCCGTCGCAAACGAAGGTCGCCAGCTGTTCAAACCAGGGCGCATGCTCCGGCGCCATGGCGTCGTCGATGACCAGGCCGTTGTCCTGGTCGGCGCCGAGCAGTTGCTCCTGGCGACCCTGGGAGCCGAAGCCGAGCCAGCAGTAGGGCACCGGCGGCGGCCCCAGCTCCTCCTCCGCCAATTGCAGCAGGCGCACCACCACCGCGTCGCTGATCGCGGTCAGCACCCGGCTGACCTGGCGCGCGCGAATACCGGCGCCCACCCACTGCACCATCAGGTTGGGCACCCCCCGCAGCACCTCGACCATGCCCGCCACCGTCTCCTGGCGCGAGATGTGCTGCACCAGGTAGACCGGGTCGTCCTGGCGGGCCAGCATCAGGTCGGAGGTGGTGACCACTCCGACCAGGCCGCCGTCGTGTTTCACCGGCAAGTGGTGGCAGCCGTGACGGGTCATCGCCAACGTCGCTTCGAACAGGCTGGCGTCGGCATCGATCCACAGGGGGTCGGCGGTCATCACCGTGCGCACCGGGGTATCGGGCGACAGCGCCGGCGCCAGCACCCGCGCGCGCAGGTCGCGGTCGGTCACGATGCCGCACAGCTCACCGCCCGCCATCACGAAAGCGGAGGACACCCGGCGCTCGCTCATGACGACGGCGGCGTCGCGCACCGTGGCGTCGGCGGCGACGGTCAGCAGGTCGCGGCACATCACCGCGGATACCGGCTGGGTCATCAGGTGGGGTTCGGGTTCGTAGCGCGCGGCCCGGCGCAGGCGCCGATCGCGCTGGCCGTGGAAGTGGCGATCGAAACGCCGGTCGGCATCGCGCAGCGCGCGGTAATCGGCGTCGGGCAACAGGTACAACAGGCAATCCTCGATCACCGTGGCCGTCACCTTGTCCTCACCCGCGGTATTGAGACGACCAATGTGGAAGCTCTCGCCCTCGCCGAGCCGGTCCAGCAGTTTGTTATTGGCGTCGCGGAGGTCGATCGCGCCACTGCGCACAATGCGCAGGGCGCTGTCGCTGTCGCTGTCGGCGTGAAACTGCTCGCCCTGGCGGTGGTAACTGACCCGCATCGCCGCCGCGGCGGCCACCAGCGCCTCGGGTGACAGCTCGCCGAAGGGCGGCGTCTGGCTGAGAAAATCGACCACCGCCTGCAGCTCCGGCGCGATTACCCGCGTGTCTCCAGGCTGCTTCGCTCGAGGCTCTTGCGCGCTCACCCGGCTCCCTCCCGTGATCCAATCACTCACAGTATGCGGCCCTTGCGGTGGCGAAGCCAAGGCGACCAAGGTCGATAGCGTGCCGCCCGTATCGAGGCCGGCGCACCTGCAAGGGTGTTCAATGCGCAAAGTGGCGCCCCCCGCCGGGCTGGCCTACCTTGTATCAATAACAGGCACGGGGAGGGCGGGCCATGTACGTGGTCACCAATCGGGTACTACACGAAGGCCGGGGGGGGCTGGAGGTCTTTGGCAAGGAGCCCAATCCCAGCGGGCCCAATGAGCTGCGCCTGGTGGAGGTTACCGGCAAGACGCGCTTCACCACCACCGTGCTGGAGGATCGCCTGCAACAGGCGGAGGTGGAAGACCTGAAAAAACGCTACCGCCTGCCCATCGACCCGCAAGAAACCTGGTTCGTAAGCCTGAAGGTGGCCTGCGAACTGTTCGAACGGGCGCGGCGGGAAAGCCGGCACCTGCTGCTGTTCGTCCACGGCTACAACAACGACATGCGGGATGTGATCACCACCGCCAAGGAACTGGAAGCGCTGTATAACGTGATTGTCATTCCCTTTTCCTGGCCCGCCGACGGCGGCGGCCAGATTGAGGGCACCATCGCCTACAAGAGCGACAAGGACGATGCGCGCGCCTCCGCCACCGCCCTGCACCGCACCATCGGCCTGATGCACAAATACCACAGCCTGTTGACCCGCGGCCTGCAGTCGGACCTGATGGAGCTCGCCCGCCGGAAACACCCCGACAACCGGGAAGAGGCCCACGCCCTGTTTACCCGCCTGCTGGAGCGCGAGTGCAAGCTGACCCTCAACCTGCTGTGCCACTCAATGGGCAACTACCTGGCCAAGTATGCCTCGAAGCCGGGCACCAGCAGCCTGCGGCAACTGGTGTTCGACAATATCGCCATGGTTGCCGCCGACGCCAACAACCCCGGCCACGAGGAATGGCTGGGCAATTTCCTCACCCGCAATCGCCTGTACGTGGTGATCAACGAGAACGACTACGCCCTCAAATGGTCCCGGCGCAAGCCCGGCGGCGAACAGCGGGAACGCCTGGGCCAACATACCCGCAACCTGGTCTCGGGCAACGCGAACTATATCGACGTCACCGGCAGCAAGGGCGTCGGCTCCGATCACAGCTATTTCCAGGGGAAGCCCGTGACCGGCAACCCGTCGCTGAGGCAGATGTTCCGGCGCATGTTCGAGGGCGGCAATGCCGAGGCCGGGTTGACCTACCATATGGACCGCAATCTCTACCGCTTCTAGTGAGCCGCGGCGCTAGATCACCTTCAGCAGACTATTGAAACGCTCGGCGGCGCCGGCATCACCCTCCAGCACCTCCCCGCTGAGCTGGTAAATGCGCGTGAAGAATTCAGCGGCATGGGCCTTGAGCGCGGCCATCTGCTGCGGCTCGACCCGGTCCCGCCGATCGTACTTCTCCACCAGCTGCTCCACCGCGGCCAGATTGTCGCGCATCAGGGTCTCCAACTCGGGGCCCAGGGTTTCACTCAACTCGCGAATGCGCCCCCGCTCCCGCTGCGTCTGCAGCCACGCTTCCCAGGCCACCACCAGGCGCGGGGCGTTTTCGATGTACAGGCCGTTGTTGGTGTCCATTACGAAGCTGCGCACGTCCGCGTTGGCCGAGCCGACAAACAGTGCATCGCCGAACAGCATGACCTTGCTGTGCAGGCTGAGCAGGGGCGCGCCGGGCCGCGCCTGGTATTCGCCGTAACTGAAATCGGCGGCGCCCGGCGCGCCGTCGTGCGCCCGGCGATAATCGTCCAGCGCCTTGAGTTGCCAGGCCGCCGCCAGATTCACCGCGTTTAAATCGGTGGTGGCGAAAGAATTGGTGACTACTTCGATGCTAACGTTACCGCAATCCCGACTACCGTCGAGCATGCCGCCCAGGGCACGCAGCAGATTGGCCGGCAGCAGGAAATAGGCGTTGTGCATAACCACCCGCGTGGCCTCGCCACCGCAACTGCCCTCCAGCGCCGCCAGCCACTGGCCGTGGATGTGCTTGCTCCAGGCGTCGGGGGCGTCGTCCTCGGCGCCGTAGCCACGCTGCCCGTCACGGAAGGGCAGGTTTTCCAGGTAGTACAGCCGGGCCCCCGGGTCCAGTGGCAAGGCGGGCGCGGACGGCGCGGGGCGGTATTCCCCGCGATAGCGCGCCAGGTGCCGCTGCATCAACTGGCGTTGGTCGGCGAGCCGTTCACCCGGATCCCGCAGGCGCGCGGCGAACTCCGAGGCGACGCAGACTTCCCGCTCGCTCCGCGGCCGGCCCTCGCAGCGGGCCATTGCCGCGCCGTGCGCGGCCAGGGCGGACAGGGATTCATTCGGCGCGTGGGCGCGGACTTCCCCGAGCGTGGCCACCATCGCGCGAAAATCCCACAGGCGCTCGAAGGAGGCGGTGATGTCGTCTCCGCCACCGGCGATTTCCGCCACCAGGTCACTGTCCTCGAACACGTATTTCGCGGTCAGCTCGCCCGGGTGCATGTGGTAGCTGTCCTGTACATTGCGCCCGCCGAGCTGCAGCCGCCGCCCATCCACCCACAACAATTTGTGGTGCAAAAATTCACTCTGGTAATCCCAGTCGCGGCGGGCGGCGCGGTTGTCCGGGCGCTCCAGCGGCATATAGGCCGACAGCGCGTCGTACACCGGGTTGATCTGCTCGCCATAGAGGCCGCGGGCAAAAGCCAGCTGAATGCGCGCGCTCACCGTGTCCAGGCCACCGCCATAACGCGCCTGGAACCACAGCTTGCCCAGGCGCTTGAGCGACTCCCGCCCGGCGCTGTCGGCGCCCCCGGCGCGCCCCTTGAGCGCCTCGGGGTCCACGCCCTGGCCTTCCTGAACCGCCAGCGCCATCAACTCCGGGTCGCGGCCGTACAGCCCCGCCAGGAAATCGCCCGATCCGGCCACATTCAGGTTGGAAATATTCAGCGCCGCGGCGCTGGCGCCATCGATACGCTCCTCGGCAAAGCGCCGCTCGAGATCGGCGAACTTCCGCGGCGAGCAGTCGCCGCGATCACCGGCCGCCGCGGTGCAGCCCAGGGTCACGTAGGCCGCGTCCATCACCATGTTGCGCGTGGGCCGGTTGTAGAAGCGCACTTCCAGCCGCCCCCCGCTTTCCGCCTCCAGCATGTCGAACCAGTCGAGCCGGCTATAGGCCGCGCTGTAATCCGTGAGCAGGCGCACGCGCACGCCGCGGCGCGCGGCGCGCAGCAGGGCGTCCGCCAGCACCGAGGAACTGTAGTCGCGGTCAAAGATGTAATAGGCGATATCGATGGTGTGGCTGGCGGCGTCCACCAACGCCAGCTTGCTGGCAAAGGCGGCATCGTTGTCCAGCAACAGCTCGCCGCCGCTGGCTTCCAGTACCGCCGAGGCGCGACTCTCCACACCCCCGTCATTCCTGTCGCCGGGTTGACTGCCACAACCACCACAACCCACCAGCAGGCAGCACAGCAATACGGCTGGCATCCCGAGCGCTTTCATCGCGCCTCCCAGTTGGCGAACTTCCACCACCTCCGGCGCCTGCTAACTGATAGCGTAGCCGCCTTGTCGTCTAGAAAGTGTAGACGGCCCGGACTACTCGTCCACCCGGGCAAAGCGGGTGGCGACCTCGGCGGTAAAGCGGTTGTCGCTGGTGGCGGCCACCAGGCGCAGCCGCGCACCCTCCGGCGGCACCGCCGGCAGCGACAATTGCCAGTGCGTTCCACTGGCATCCGAGGACGCCATGGCGCGGGGAGGGGGAGCGTCGCCGGCGGCCGCGCCGGGGGGTACCACCGCGACCAGTACGCCCTGAAGCTCGACGCTGGAGTTCAAGGCCAGCCGCGGGGAGCTATCCGGCGACAGCAGCCGCAGGGTCAGGGACACATCGCCATTGACCATTTGGCAGCGGCCACTGGGGTAGCGGCAGTTGCTCTTTTCCAGCAGGGGGTAAACGCCGCCGGCCACCGCGGCATGGGGCTGTTCCCCCACCAGGTTGCCCACCGCGAACCAGGCCAGGAGCGAGAGCACCGGCGCGACCAGCAGGGCGAGAATCACATGCTTGTTGGTCAACATGGCGATGCTCCCGCGGCGCTCAGTGATCGTGGGCCGTGGTGGCCCCCACCGGTACGCGGATGTGGTCCACCAACTCCTGCACCGACTCCGGCGGTTCCGCGGTCACCCGCGCCACTATCACGGCCACCGCGAAGTTCACCACCGCACCCACCGCGCCGAAGGCGTTGGGCTCAATACCCAGGAACCAGTTCTCCGGCATGTCGCCGAGGAAGGCGGTGCCGGGTATGAACATGATCCCCTTGTGCTGGAAGACATAGAACAGGGTTACGCCGATACCGGCCACCATGCCCGCGATGGCGCCCTCCTTGTTCACCCGGGTGGAGAAAATCCCCATCATCAAGGCCGGGAAGATCGACGAGGCGGCGAGACCGAAGGCCAGCGCCACGGTGCCCGCGGCGAAGCCCGGTGGATTGAGGCCGAGATAGCCGGCGCCGACGATGGCCAGGGCCATGGCGACGCGGCTCGCCGTCAATTCCGTTTTCTCGCTGATATTGGGCGCGATCATGCCCTTGAGCAGGTCGTGGGAGATCGCCGAGGAGATCGCCAGCAACAGCCCCGCCGCGGTGGACAACGCCGCTGCCAGCCCGCCCGCGGCCACCAGGGCGATCACCCAGTTGGGCAGGCGGGCGATTTCCGGATTGGCGAGCACCATGATGTCGTTGTCGATCTTGACCATCTCGTTGCTCTCGGCCTGGGACGTGTACTGGATCAAGCCGTCGCCGTTCTTGTCCTCGAAGGCCAGCAGGCCGGTGGTCTCCCAGTTCTTGAACCACTGGGGCCGCTCGTCGTAAGCCAGGTATTGGCCCGGTTCGGGCTCGATGGTCTGCATCAGGTTGAGGCGCGCCATGCCGGCGACCGCGGGCGCGGTGGTGTAGAGGATGGCGATGAACACCAGTGCCCAGCCGGCGGAGGAGCGGGCGTCCCGCACCTTGGGCACGGTAAAGAAGCGGATGATCACGTGGGGCAGGCCCGCGGTGCCGATCATCAGCGACAGGGTGTAGGCGAACATGTTCAGCGTCGACAGCCGCGCATTGGTGGTGTACTCGGCGAAACCAAGGTCCGTCACCACCTGGTCGAGCCTATCCAGCAGGTAGGTATCGGTACCGGCCATGGTGCTGCCCAGCCCCAATTGCGGCAGGGGGTTGCCGGTCAGCTGCAGGCTGATAAAGATCGCCGGGATGGTGTAGGCCAGGATCAACACGCAGTACTGGGCGATCTGGGTGTAGGTGATGCCCTTCATGCCGCCGAGCACGGCGTAGAAGAACACGATAATCATGCCCACGTAGAGCCCGGTGTCGTAATCCACTTCGAGGAAGCGGGAGAACGCCACCCCCACGCCCTTCATCTGCCCGATGACATAGGTCACCGAGCAAATGATCAGGCAGATCACCGCCACCACCCGCGCGGCGCGGGAGTAGTAGCGGTCGCCGATAAACTCCGGCACGGTGAACTTGCCGTACTTGCGCAGGTAGGGCGCCAGCAGCATCGCGAGAATCACGAAGCCGCCGGTCCAGCCCATGAGAAAGACCGAGCCGCCGTAACCCATGAAGGCGATAAGCCCGGCCATGGAGATGAAGGACGCCGCCGACATCCAGTCCGCGGCGGTGGCCATGCCGTTGGCGACGGGGTGCACGCCACCGCCCGCCACGTAGAAGTCCTTGGTGGAGCCGGCCCGCGACCAGATCGCGATGCCGATGTACAGGACGAAGGTCGCCCCAACCACAATGTATGTCAGTGTGCGAAGATCCATGGGACTACTCCTCGTCTACATTGAACTCTCGGTCCAATGCCGCCATGCGCCGTGTGTAGTAGAAAATAAGTGCGACAAACACGTAGATCGAGCCTTGCTGGGCAAACCAGAAACCCAGCTTGTAGCCCCCGATCTGCACCTGGTTGAGCACATCCACCAGCAGGATGCCGCAGCCGTAGCTGACGACAAACCAGATCACCAGCAGCTTTACCATTAGCGCGAGGTTGCGTTTCCAGTAGGCCTCGGCCTGTTGTTCGGTCATCTTGGACATGACAGATCTCCGTTTAGCGTTGTTATGGTGAGTGGCGCCCACTATAGCACCGGGCTCCCCCGCCTTTGTGTTCGACTTTGGTCGCAGACACCGACGCGGGGACAAACATCAAAAGGCGTACTTGACCGCGAACTGCAGGCGGTTCAAATCGCCCTTGCGGCCGTCCTCCAGCTCCTTCCTGCCGTAGCTGTACTCGCCGCCAATCTGCAGTTTCGGCGCGGGCAGCCAGTTGAGGTTGGCGTGCACCGACTGGTATTCGCTGGCCAGGCTGCCGGCGGCGCTAAAATCGTCACGGCCCGGGTTGTCCGCGGCGCTGGCGGACAGCGAGAAGGTACTGCGCCAGGCATCGCTCCAGTAGTGCTGGTAAGCGATAAACCCGCCCCACTGGTCAATGGTCTCGATGTTGCCACCGGCATCGATATAACCGTCGTTGTAGGCATTGAGCCCGAGGTAACGCCCCAGTGCATCGCCGTAGCTGAACATAAAGCGCAGGTCGTCGCGCCCCAGGGTCCACTTGCCGGCGAGGCTGAGGCCATAGCCAAAGCGGCTGTCGTCGGCCACCTCCACCGCGCTACCGGAGCGGGCCTCATAGCTGAGCTGCCGGCCCAGCGCCGCCACCGACCAACTCAGCTCGCCCGCCTCGCCGTTGTAGCGGGCGATGATGTCCGGCAGGGTCTCGACATCGTCCAGGCGCGTGGTGACGCCGCCATCACTGGACTCGTTGAGCCGCGTCGCGGGGTTCTCCAGCGACAACTGCAGCGGCCCGCTGGTCCAGCGAATCTGGGGCTGGCGCACGAAGATGGTGCCTACCGGCCCCACGAAATCCAGCACGTCGGGCAGCGCGCCGACGTTGAAGAAGGTACTCCAGCTCTGTCCCGCCATGAGCGAGCGGCCCTCGCCGTATTCCCAGTTGACAAAGGCGTGGCGCAGCCGCGAGTTCCAGGAGTTGGAAATGCGCTCGTCGCCGCCGGGGCTCAACATGAAATCGAGCTCCAGGCGGGTGGAAATGGCGCCGGCGTCGGTGCGTGTCTTGGTGGTAAAGAAGAATCGCGACGACTTGGCGTGCAGGTTGAAATCGCTGTAGGCATCGGCGTCGCCGGAGGACGGCTCCACCGGAATCAACGAGCCAACGACAAAATCGTCGATGAGGGCGCTGGCGGGCTTGCCCTCGGAATAATTGCTGGCGATGCCGTCGAGCTGGATAAAGCCACCGTAACGCATGCTCGTGCCGGCGGCCACGGGCCTGGCCTCCTCGATGTCGCGACTGTTGTCGGTAATGGATTCGTCATGCGCGGCTACCTGGGCCTTGAGTGCGGCCAGTTGCCGCTCCAGCTCGGCGATGCGGTCGTCGATACCCTGGGCCAACACCGGACCGGCGACCATGGCCGCGCCCGCGGCCAGCAGTAACTGCCTGATAGGCTTGTGCATAATCAACGCTCCTATTGTGCTTATCCGTTGAACACTGACAGTATTGGACGCGAAGGGCCGGCAACGGTATTAGACCTTGGTCAAAATTCGACCAAAGTCTAGTGCCCCCATCGCCTTGCGGGAGCGCGAACCTTCCGTTTGACGGTGGCACGGGCTACATTGCCGGGTACATCCGGAATTCCCTGGAGCGGGAATGTGAACGAGCACTGCATACTGATCGCCGACGACCACCCGCTGTTCCGCGCCGCGCTGGAACAGGCGGTCACACAACACTTCCCCGAACACCGGGTGCGACTGGCGCCGGACGTGGGCGAATTGCAACAGCTGACCCTGGGCGGCGAACCCATCGACCTGTTGCTGCTGGACCTGCATATGCCGGGAGCCGTGGGGTTTTCCGCCCTGTCCTGGTTCGGCGCCCACGCGCCGCGGACGCCGGTCATCATGATTTCCGCCAACACCCACCCCGACACCGTCCGGCGCGCTCTCGATCACGGCGCCGCCGCCTTCCTGTCGAAATCGGCGGACCTCGAGGCGATACAGGACTGCATCGCGGCCGTCATGCGGGGGGAGCGTGGCCTGCACCCCGGTCTGACAGTGGGCGACCAGGGCGCCAGCCTGCAATCCCTCGACGCCGCCGAGTCCCTCGCCAGCCTCACTCCGCAACAGTTCCGCGTGGCCTCGATGCTGGTGGAGGGCCTGCTCAACAAGCAGATCGCCTACGAACTGGCGGTAAAGGAAGCCACCGTCAAGGCGCACCTCACCGAGATTTTCCGCAAGCTCGGCGTGCACTCGCGCACCCAGGCGGTACTGGCGCTTGCCAGCCTGAGCGTGGAACCACCGGAGGACCTGGCGGGCCCGGTCAACTAATCGCGCAGCAGCGCCAGCAACAGGGCGCGCAGGCGCGCGGTGTTCACCGGCTTGGGCAGGAAGCGGTAGCCCGCCGCGCGCACCCGCTCGCGGACTTCGGCGCCATCGTCCGCCGACAACACCACCACCGGCGGCAAATCCCGCGCCCAGGCCGCGAGCGCGTCGACACCGGTATCGCCGGCGTCGAGGTGGTAATCGACCAGCAACAGGTCCGGGGCGCGCTCCGCCAGCACCTCGTGCAGGGCCGCGCGATCACTCACCGGGCGCACCGCGGCACCAAAGCCCAGCAGCAACTGACACAGTCCCTCGAGCACCAGCGGATCGTTGTCGAGACAGACGATATCGACACCGGCGAGATCCGCGACCGGCGCCTCGGGGGCGCGGCCGGCCAGCGCCCGGGGCTCGCCGTAGGGCACCAGGATGGAAAACAGCGTGCCGCGGCCCGGCGTGGAGTCCAGGCGCAATGGATGCTCAAGCAGCGCGGCGCAACGCTGGACGATGGCCAGGCCCAGGCCGAGGCCTTCCGCTTCCGCGCCCGCCGGCCTGGCCAGGCGCTGGAATTCCTCGAAAATCCGCACCCGGTCCTCCTCGGCGATACCCGGGCCATTGTCCAGCACCTGCAATTCGGCGCCATC
Source organism: Parahaliea mediterranea (assembly GCF_017255185.1). Lineage (GTDB taxonomy): Bacteria > Pseudomonadota > Gammaproteobacteria > Pseudomonadales > Halieaceae > JAFKCZ01. The sequence continues at coordinate 324,481 of NZ_JAFKCZ010000005.1, read as the reverse complement.
GCGCCGCCGGCGCACACCGACGCACACCCTGCCGCGGGGGTTGTAGCGCAGGGCGTTGGACAGCAGATTCTGCAGGATACGGTGCACCAGCGCCTCATCGGAGTGCAGCCAGCAATGGCTGGAAACCACCCGCAAGCGCGCCGCCGCGTCGGCGGCGCCGGCAAATTCGTCGCGCAGGGCGTCGAGGATGCGATCGACCGGAAAGTCCGCGAGCTTCGGTTGCTGCCGGCCCGAATCCAGGCGCGCGATCTCGCGCAACTCCTCGATCATCTGTTCCGCGCGACGCAGCGAGCGGTCGATCTGGCTCACCACCCGGCCGCCGTCCCCGCCACCGTCGTCAGTCAATTGCTGCTTCAGGCTGGCGGTGAACAGGCGCGCGGCGTTGATCGGCTGCAGCAGGTCGTGACTGGCGGCCGACATGAAACGCGACTTGCCCAGGTGCGCCTCCCGCAGGCGGGCCTCCGCCTCGGCGCGCAGGCGGTTTTCCCGTCGCAACAGGGCGTTGCTGGCGCTGAGGGACTCGGTGCCGGAGACCACTTTCTGCTCCAGTTCTTCCTTGGTGTCCTGCAGTTCCGCCAGCATGTCGCGGTACTGGGTAATATCGATATAGGTGGTGACAAAACCGCCGGTGGGCATCGGCTTGCCCTGGATGTCGATGACCCGGCCGTCGGGCAGGGTGCGCTCCAGGCGGTAGGGGCTGCCGTCCCGCAACCATTGCAGGCGGCGCGCGATCTGCTCGTCGGTGGAGCTGTCCGGTCCCGCCTGCAGGTAACCGCGCTCGGCGTTATAGCGGTACACGCGCTCGATGGGGCAGCCGATGTACAGGAAGCGCTCGGGATAGTTGAACAGGTCCCGGTACACGCCGTTCCACGCCACCAGCCGCAACTGCTCGTCCACCACCGACACCCCCTGCATCAGGCTTTCCACCGTGGTCTGCAGGAGTTCGCGGTTGAACGTGTGCAGGCGGCTGGCGTCGCTGACCATCGCCGCCAGGTCGTCGTAGGCCAGCTGCTGGAAGCTCTCCAGCTGGGCCATCGCCTTGTGCGCCGAGGACGCCCCGATCATGGTGGCCAGCACCGATTCCACCTGGCTGATCACGAAGCGGGGCACGCGGTCGCCGGGGAGCAGGCGCTGCTGGTAGCGGTCCTCGAAGGACTGCCACATGTCCCGCAGCTCCGCCGGCTCGACGAAAGGCCCCAGCAGCGCCTGCAACTGACTGCCGCGAATCAGGCTCAATTCGAATTCGGAATCCGGGTCGTGGCCCTGGCCGGGCTCGCCGAGAAACAGGCCGGCCTGGCGAATATCGGCCCGCGAGGGCCGCAGCAGGTAGGAGACCGCCACCAGGCACAGGCTGTTGAGGGACAGGCTCCAGAGCGCGGCGTATACCAGCCGGTCGTCACCCCCAATGCCGAACAGGCCCAGCGGGCGCAACCACTCGATGCCCAGCGGTCCGGCGACCAGTAGCGGCGCCTCCGGCGACAGCACCGCCGGCAGCACCCCGCTGTAGAACCACAGGCTGATGCCCACCAGGATTCCCACCGCCACCGCGCTGCCGTGGGCCCGTCGCCAGTAGAGCCCCGCCACCAGGGCCGGAGCCAGCTGCGCCGCGGCCAGGAAGGAGATAAAGCCGATCTGGGTCAGCCAGGGCAGGGCCATCAGCTGCCGCGTCACCAGCCAGGCGGCCAGCAGGATGGCGACGATGATCAGCTGCCGCGCGCGGCGCAGGCTGTCGCCCAGGCGCAGCACCGCCGTCGGGGACTCGCGGTTGAAGCGCAACAGCAGGGGCGCCAGCACCTCGTTGGTGAGCATGATCGACAGGCTCACCGTGGCCACGATCACCATGCCGGTGGCGGCGGAAATGCCGCCGAGGAATGCCGCCATCGTCGCCACCGGCGCCTCCAGCGCGATGGGCAGCAGTTGCACGAAGGTGTCGGGATTGACGTCCCCGGCCACCGCGAACACCTGGCTGCCGGCGAGGCCGACCGGCACCACCATCAGCAGGAACAGCAACAGGTAGACCGGCAGCAGCCAGCGCGCCAGGCGGGTATCGGTGCCCGGCTGGGCCTCGACGACCATGACGTGGAACTGCCGTGGCAGGCAGAGAATGGCGAGGCCGCTGATCAGGGTGCGCACCAGAAATTCCCCCGTCAGGGAGAACTCGCCCAGCGCGGCGGTAGCGACATCGAACTCCTCGCTGGCAGGCAATTTGGCCAGGTAGCCCACCGCCAGTAGCGCCACCACCAAAAAAGCCAGCAGCTTGACCAGGGACTCCACCGCCACCGCCGTCACCATGCCCTGGTGCCGTTCGTGGCTGTCCAGGCGACGGGCGCCGAACAGGATGGTGAACACCGCCAGCAGGATGGCGGTGAACAGCGCGCTGTCCATGCCGATCTCGCGCAGCGGCTGGTCCGAGCCGCCGACAATGGCCCAGGCCTGGGCCAGTGCGCGGAACTGCAGCGCGATGTAGGGCAGCACCGCCGCCGCGGCGACCACCGTCGCCAGCACCGCCAGGCCCTGGCGCTTGCCGAAGCGCGCGCCGATATAGTCGGCGATGGAGGTCACGCGGTGCTGCTCCCCCACCGCCATCAACCGGCGGATCAGCGGCCAGCCCAGCAGGAACACAAGAATGGGGCCGAGGTAGATGGGCACATGGCTCCAGGGTTCCGCGGTGGCGCTGCCAACCGCGCCGTAAAAGGTCCAGGAGCTGCAGTACACCGCCAGCGACAGGGCGAACACCACGCCGCGCCAGGCGGGCCCGCGGGCGGCCCCCCGGTCGGTATTGCGATCGACGCGCCAGGCCACGACGAACAGCACGCACACGTAGAGCAGCGCCAGACTGAGCAGGTTCGAGGATGTCACCGGGCCCGGCTCCCGTGGTTGTTATGCACGTGTCGGCCATCTGCTAGACTGGCCATTCCCACAGCGATAATAACAGAGGCACTATGGACTGGCGCGTCGCCTTCGGCCTGGGGGTCACCCTGACCTGGATCAGCGCTGGCCTGATGTACCTGCTGGGCATCGTCGGCTGGGACAACTTCCTGCACCTGCCCACCGCGGATATTGGCAGCTTCCTCGAGGGGGCCTTCGCGCCGCTGGCCTTCCTGTGGCTGGTGATCGGCCACTTCATGCAGCAGAAGGAAATCACCGCCAACACCAAGGCCATCAGCCTGCAGGAGCAGAGCGCCCGCCGGCTGGAGCTACACTCCCAGCGCGACAGCTACTTCAAGCTGTTGAGCCTGGTGCAGGACCAGCTGGGTTCCATCGCCGGCTTTCACTACATGTCGGTCTGCGGCCCCACCGGTACCGGAGAAATCACCCAGGAGGAATTCGCCGAGCAGCGCTCCCACGCCACCACCGGCGACCACGCCTGGTTCATCCGCAAGATGATCGCCCTGGCCATGGAACACCGGCACGACGACGCCATGCTGCAGGACATTTTTTTCGGCACCGAGGTGCGGCGGCGCCACTCCGACAATTTCTCCCAGACCTTCGCGCGCCTGCTGGACGCGGCCCGGCAGGTGGATACCGGGGACATGGTGACCCACGCCCTGCTCTACGGCTCGGCCTCGGGCATGTTTTACCGCATCATTCGCCACGCCCGGGGCGAGGAGGCCATGGACCCGATCACCGGCCTGTCCACCGCCGCGACGCCAACCCCGGAAGCCGTCGCGGACAGACCCCAAACACAACCTTAATCCCCCGGTCACCTCCCGGTCACAAAAGCAACACGCAAGCTCGCTACCCTCGCGGGAGCGCTGCCCTCGAATTCCGCCGTTAACAGATCGCCCTACTGCCTCCTGTTACGCGGGGGGGACGGCGCGGCCGACAACAGCCAAACCGCATACGTCAAAGAGGGAAGAGACCATGAAACGCCTACCGAGGGCCATAGCCGCGGCCTCCCTGGGCAGCCTGTTGCTGCTCGCGGGCTGCTCGGACAGCAGCGACAACCCGAACACCCCCGACCTGCCGGACACCACGGAGCCCCCCACCGAACCCGAGCCCGAGCCCGCGGGACAGCCACTGGATCTCACCATCCTGCACATCAACGACCACCACTCGCACATTCCGGCGGAACGCTTCGACTTCGACGTGTCGGGCCTCGGCCTGTCCGCCGCCACCGAGGCCGGCGAACCCGTCGCCGAGGTGGAAGTCACCTACGGCGGCTTCCCGATGATGGTCACCCTGTTCGACCAACTGGCCGCCGACAGCGAGCACGTGCTCAAGCTGCACGCCGGCGACGCCATCACCGGCACCCTCTACTACAGCCTGTTCAACGGCAGCGCCGACGCCGACGTGATGAACCAGATCTGCTTCGACGCCTTCGCCCTGGGCAACCACGAGTTCGACGACGGCGACAGCGGCCTGGCCGCCTTCCTGGACGAGCTCGCCGGCGGCGCCTGCGACACGCCGACCCCGGTACTGGCGGCGAACGTGGTGCCGGGCGACTCCTCGGCCATCCGCGAGGGCTACATCGCGCCCTACACCATCGTCGAGCGCGGCGGCGAGCAAATTGGCATTATCGGCATCGACATCGCCGGCAAGACCAAGAACTCCTCCCAGCCGGACGACGACACCGAATTCCTGGACGAGACCGAAACCGCCCAGCGGTACATCGACGAACTGCGCGACATGGACGTCAACAAGGTCGTGCTGCTGACCCACTACGGCTACCAGAACGATGTAGCCATGGCCGGCGCGCTCGATGGCGTGGACGTGATCGTGGGTGGCGACTCCCACTCGCTGCTGGGTGACGACACCTTTTCCACCCTGGGCTTCAACCCGGTTGGCGAGTATCCCACCCAGGTCACCGACTCAGCCGGCGCGCCGGTGTGCGTGGTGCAGGCCTGGGAGTACGCTCACCTGATGGGCAAACTCGACGTCAGCTTCGACGCCGAGGGTATGGTGACCGCCTGCGCGGGCAGCCCGCTGATGCCCGTCGCCGACCAGTTCAGCTACGAATACAGCGACGCCGAAACGCGCATCCTCGACGCCGGCGACGCCATGGCCGTCGCCGATCGCCTGAGCGCGGAAGACGAGATTGTGGTCACCGCGGCCGACGCCGCCACCACCGCGCTGATCGCGGGCTTCGACGAAGAGGTCTCGGTGCTCGAGCAAACCGTGATTGGCACGGTGGCCGGGGACCTGTGCCTGGAGCGCTTCCCCAACCAGGGCCGGTCCACCCTTTGCGATGTCTCCGCCACCTATAATAGAGGCAGTGACATCTCCAACATCGTCGCCAAGGCCTTTATGACCGTAACCCCCACCGCGGACATCGGCATCCAGAACGGCGGCGGCGTGCGGGTGGACGTGGCCGCCGGCGACTTCACCATCGCCGACGCCTTCACCCTGCTGCCCTTCTCCAACACCCTGGTGACCCTGGAGATGACCGGGCAGGAGATCATCGACGTGCTCGAGGACGCCCTGGCCAACGCCCTGGACGAGGGCGGCTCGAGCGGTTCCTACCCCTACGCCTCGGGCCTGCGCTACGACGTTGACGCCTCCCAGTCCTTCGGCGCCCGGGTTAGCAACGTCGAGGTCAACCCCCGGGTCGCAGGCAGCTGGGCTCCCATCGACACCGGCATGGTCTACACCGTGGTCACCAATGACTTCATCGCCTCGGGCCAGGACGGCTACGACACCTTCGGCCCCATCTTCGACGCCGGCAACTTCGTGGACACCTTCACCGAATACGCCCAGGGCTTTATCGACTACGTGGAGGCGCAAACGGCGCTGGGCATGCCGCTGGGCAAACTGCCCGCGGAGGAATATTCCACCCAGTCCTACATCGGCAGCGACGGCTGCGATCACGGCGCCGCCACCGACTGCGAGGGCTTCTGAGCCCTCCCCCACCCACCCGCCGCGCCAGCGGCGGGCATCCCGCCCCTCGCAACAAGCACCTTTGCGGCAAGATACCGCCGCTGTACTATTTTTGATCAGCGCCAAGCTTGTTAAACTAGTGGCGGACCATTACGTGAAACAACAATGTATCTGCCGCCAGCGGTCATGGCGGTAAGGGGATGCCTGGTTAGTCAATGAAATATCACCGCCTGGGGGCAGCGGCGACCGGCCTGGCACTTTGCGCCATGGCGGCGTTCGCCCACGCCTCCGACCCCACCGGGACATCAAGCCCGGAACCTCCCGCCAACACCACCACCGCCAGCCAACGCGAATCCGGACCCGAAAACCCGTCTGGCGGGGCCGACGATCTCGCGTCCCGGGCGCGCGGAACCGGCGAAGACGCGGGGGAAGCAAGCCCCGCCGAAGTGCGCAAGGCGCGCAATGTCGCCCTGGATCAACCGATCTCCAGCGAGGAAGCCTCCAGGCCCGCCAGCGAACCGGCGGACCCCAATAGCGCCGCGCCCGCCAGCGCCGCGGCGGCGGAGGCCGACCGCGAGGCCCCTACCACCGAGGCGCAGGAGGATGTGGCGGAACCCGCCGCCGATGCCGGCGCGGCGGAACAGCCGCCCGCGCCCGCCGAAGCCGCGTCCCCCACCCCCGCGACGGAGGCCGACGACGACGGTCCCGACTCACCGGCGCCCTTCGTCCTGCTGGGCACCGAGGTACCGCCGGCGACATCAACCCGCCTGGCCTGGGCGCCCAGCCAGTCCTTCGAGGGCATCTACAGCGCCACTCCCGTGCTGGTGGTCAACGGCGCCGAGCCCGGCCCCACCCTGTGCCTGACCGCCGCGGTGCACGGCGACGAACTCAACGGCGTGGAAACGGTGCGCCGGGTGCTCTACAACCTGGACGCGGACAAACTCAAGGGCACGGTGGTCGGCGTGCCGATCGTCAACCTGCAGGGCTTCCACCGCAGCTCGCGCTACCTGAGCGACCGCCGCGACCTCAACCGCTACTTTCCCGGCGACCCCGGCGGCAGCTCCGCCTCGCGCATCGCCCACTCCTTCTTTCACGAGGTCATCAAGCACTGCAGCGCGGTGGTCGACCTGCACACCGGCTCCTTCTACCGCACCAACCTGCCGCAGCTGCGCGGCGACCTGCGCAACCCCCAGGTGGTGAAACTCACCGAGAGTTTCGGCTCCACCGTGGTGCTGCACAGCGAGGGCAGCGCGGGCACGCTGCGGCGGGCGGCGGTCGAGGCCGGCATCCCCGCGGTCACCCTGGAGGCCGGCGCGCCGATGGTGCTCAGCGAGGACAGTGTCAGTCACAGCGTGAAGGGTATCCGCACCCTGCTCAACCACCTGGATATGGTGAGCAAATTCAGCCTCTGGGGCGACCCGGAACCGGTGTACTACAACTCCACCTGGCAGCGCGCGCCCGAGGGCGGCATCGTGTTCAGCAGCGTGAGCCTGGGCCAGGTGGTGCGCAAGGGCGACCTGCTGGGCACCGTGACCAACCCGATCACCAACGTGCGCACCGAGATCCGCTCCAGCTACAACGGCCGCATCCTGGGCATGGCCCTGAACCAGGTGGTGCAGCCGGGCTTCGCCACCCACCACATTGGCATCCAGGCGCCCCAGGAACAGATCAGCGCGCCCGAGGACGTGCCGGTCGCGCCCACCGGCGAACCGGAGGCGGGCGCCCCCGCGATCGATACGCCCGATGCGGGCCCGGAACCACCGCCGGCCAGCGCCGAGGACGAGGACTTCGAGGCCGACCCCGCGCCGGCGGACGCCATCGAGGACGACATGGCCGCCGCCGAGGAATAGCGGGCGGCGCGGCGGCGGTGCGACTTGCCGGCCTAGCGGCCGGCCGCTACAACCACTTCAGCTTCTCGATCGGGTAGCCCAGGTAGAACTTGGGCCGCTCCAGCACGATGCGGGTCACCACCCGGCTGATGCCCAGCGCCTCGTTGCCGCTGAGCTCATCGCACAGGCGGTTGAGCTCGTTGACGTCGCTGCAGCAGGTGAAGGAGATATAATCGGTGTCGCCGCTCAGGCGCAGGCAATCCATGAATTCGGGCATGGTCTCGATGGCGGCCTCGAAGCGCCGGCGCGCGGGCAGGCTGTTGTCGCGCAGGGTGAACTCCACATAGGCGATCACGTGCTCGCAGATGCGGTCGAGGTCGACCTCGGTGTGGCAATTGAAGTAATACCCGGCGTCGCGCAGGGCCTTGGTGCGCTGGGAGCAGGCGGCCGGGGACAGGTTCACCAGTTCCGCCAGCTTGGCGTTGGTGATATCGGACTGCAGGTGGATAGTGGCCAGGATCTTGCGGTTGATCGCATCCAGTTTGACCGACTTCTTCTTGGCCATAACAAAAACTTCTTTCAATTCATAGCGCGTGACCCGAAGATTCTAAAGCACCGGCAGGGCAGTTCAATAACCCATTTTCCCGCCGCCTCGGCATAATTTCTCCCCTCACGCTCACCGCCTGGTACCCGCGATGGAGACAGAGGCCAACGAATTCGCCACCGAGCCGGTCCCGGACGCCAACACCGTCGGCTGGTTCCGGGTCGCCATGGTATCGGCAATGGTGGCTTTTTCCCTGCCCACCTTCCTCACCGGCCTGGAAGTGGCCGCGGTCTACTCCGCCGCCGATACCGCCAGCGTGCTGGTCGCCGGCGCCGCCATCCTCACCCTGCTGGGCTGCATTACCGGCGGCATCGGCGCCGCCACGCGCCTGAGCTCCTACATGCTCAATCGCATCGCCTTCGGCGAGCGCGGCGCGGCGCTGGTCAATCTCGCCTTCGCGGTGTCCCTGCTGGGCTGGTTCGGGGTCAATATCGATCTGTTCTCGGACGCAGTGTTGCGCCTGTCCCGGGACCTGTTCGCCCGGGACATCCCGGCCTGGCCAGTGGAGCTGTTCGCCGGGGCGCTGATGACGCTGACTACCTTCTTCGGCTTCCGCGCCATCAACCTGCTGTCCATCCTGCTGGTGCCGGTGCTGATGGTGGTCACCGTGCAGCTGATCGCGGGTTCCCTCGCCGTGGCTTCCCTCGACGAACTGATGGCGCGACCGGCCACGGCGCTCGCCGCCTACGGCAACGGGGTTTCAGCGGTGGTGGGCGGCGTTATCGTCGGCGCCGTCATCCTGCCCGACATCACCCGCTTCCTGCGCCACTGGCGCCACGCGATCTACGGGGTGGTGCTGTCCTACTTCTTCGTCACCATCGTGGTCATGGGCGCCGGCGCTATCGCCTCCACGGCGCTGGTGGACGACGACCTGCTGAATATCCTGGTCGCCCTGGGCATCGGCTGGGCCGCCTTCGCGGTGGTGATCTTCGGCAGCTGGGTGCTCAATTCCCTGAACCTCTACAGCACCATGCTCAGCGTGGAGTCCACCCTCCCCGCGCTGAACAACCGGGTACTGATCCTGGCCAGCGGCGCGCTGGGCACCGTGGCGGCCTTCTTCAACATCCTGGAGTACTTCCTGGACTTCCTGTTTTACCTGTCCATCGCCTTCGTGCCGGTTTCCGGGGTGATCGCGGTGGACTACTGCCTGTGCCGGCGCGAGGCCTACCACGGCGCGCGTATCCGGCAATTACAAGCGGCCCGCGTGAGCGCCATCAGCGCGTGGCTGGTGGGCGCGGCGGTGGCCCTGATGGGCTCCTGGGGCTGGTTCGCCCTGTCCAGCATCGCCGCCATCGACGCGGTGCTGGTGGCCAGCGCTGTGTACTACCTGTTGCAGCGGGCGCAGCGGGGCGCCCCGGTAAGTGGCAAGACAATCGAGGAGTGATGCGGTGAGAATTGGCATAGACGTCGGCGGCACGCATACCGACGCGGTACTACTGGACGGGGACCAGGTGGTTTCCGCGATCAAAACCCTGACCACGGCGGATGTCAGCGGCGGCGTGTTCAACGCCCTGGAACACCTGCTGGACGACAGCGCCGTGGAAACCGACCGTATCGAGGCGGTGATGCTGGGTACCACCCAGTTCACCAATGCGGTGGTCGAACGCCGGCAGCTGTCGGAGGTCGCCGCCATTCGCATCGGCCTGCCCTCCGGCCGCGGCCTGCCGCCGATGACCGGCTGGCCCGGGGATATCGCCGGCGAACTCGGCGGCCACGCCTACATGGTGCACGGCGGCACCCTGTACGATGGCCGCCCGCTGGCGGAACTGGACGCGGGCGAGATCGCCACCGTGGTCGCGGACATCCGCCGCAAGGGCCTGGATACCGTGGCGATCAGCGCCGCGTTCTCGCCGATGGCGGCGGCCCCGGAGCTGGCAGTGGCGGAGCAGCTGCGCGCAGCCCTGCCCGGGGTGAATATCACATGCTCGCACCAGATCGGCCGCCTCGGCCTGCTGGAGCGCGAAAACGCCGCCCTGCTGAACGCCTCCCTGCTGGCCTTTTCCGACCGCGTGGTGCGCTCCTTCAGCGAGGCCCTGGTCCGGCGCGGCCTGCGCTGCCCCTTCTACATCAGCCAGAACGACGGCACCCTGATGGATGCCGAATTCGTGCGCCAGTTCCCCGCCCTGACCTTTGCCTCCGGCCCCACCAACTCCCTGCGCGGGGCCAGCAAGCTGACCGGTCTCGAGGATGCCATCGTGGTCGACATCGGCGGCACCACCTCCGACATCGGCGTGCTGCAGGGCGGCTTCCCGCGGGAATCCAACGTGGTGATCGAGGTGGGCGGCGTGCGCACCAATTTCCGCATGCCCGACATCCTGGCCATCGGCCTCGGCGGCGGCAGCCTGGTGCGCGACGACGGCCACAGCATCGGCCCGCGCTCGGTGGGCCACAAGCTGGTCACCGAAGGCCTGGCCTTCGGCGGCTCGACCCTGACCGCCACCGACCTGCTGGTAGCCGCCGGCAAACTGGACCTGGGCGGCGACGCGCGCCCGGTCTCCCTGGCGCCGGCAGTGGTGGCCAACGGCCTCGCCACCATCGGGCGCATGCTCAACCAGGGCATCGAGCGCATGCTGCCCAGCAAGGACCGCCTGCCGGTGGTGCTGGTCGGCGGCGGCGCGGTGCTGGTGAGCGGCGAACTGGAGGCCGCGGCGCGCATCCTGCGCCCCGAGCACGCCGGCGTGGCCAATGCCATCGGCGCCGCCATTGCCCAGATCGGCGGCGAGGTGGAGCGCCTGGTGTCCTACAGCGAGGAGCCCCGGGAGGACGCCATCCGCCGCCTGTCGCGGGAAGCCCACGCCAATGCCGTGGCGGCGGGCGCCGACCCCGCCACGGTGCGGATCGCGGACATTGAGGAGACCACCATTTCCTACATGGCCGAGGGTTCCACCCGCCTGCGCCTGAAGGCGGTGGGCGACATTGCACGCATCAACAAAGGAGTGGCCGCATGATCAAGCTGGGCAGTGAATCCCTGGCCGACCTCTCAGCCGGGGCGGTATTTTTGGCCACCGGCGGCGGTGGCGACCCCTACGTGGCCCAGCTGGTAGCCGAGCAGGCCCTGGACACCTACGGCCCCGTGGACCTGATGGCGCCAGAGGAACTCGACGACGAGGCCTACGTGGTGGCCATCGGCGGCGTGGGCGCGCCCACCGTCAGCCTGGAGTTGCTGCCCTCCATCGACGAGGCCATCGCCACCCTCGACGCCTTCGAGCAGCGGGTTGGCCGGCGCATTGACGCCCTGGTGTCCTTCGAGATCGGCGGCGGCAACTCCCTAATCCCCATCGTGGCGGCCGCCGCCCGCGGCATCCCGGTGATCGACGGCGACGGCATGGGCCGGGCCCTGCCCGAAGCGCAGATGATGACCTACCCGATCTCCGGCGTGCTGCCCACCCCCGCCGTGGCCACCGACTACGAGGGCAAGGTCACCACCTTCGACACCACCGACATCCTCGCCTTCGAGCGGGACATCCGCCAGTGCGCCCTCAGTTCCGGCGGCATGATCACCTCCGCCGAACACCCCATGAGCGGGCGCCAGCTCAAGGCCGCCATCGTGCCCAACACGGTGAGCTTCTCCATCGCCCTGGGGCGGGTGTTGCGCGCCAACCGCGGCAATGCCCGGCAGATCTTCGAGCCCCTGGCGGCGCTGTTCCGCGATTCCATCTACGGCGGTTTGCACCATCTGTTTACCGGCAAGGTCGTCGACAGCAGCACCCGGATCATCGGCGGCTACGACATTGGCCAGGCCCACATACAGGCCTTTGACGACGAATCCCGGGTGCTCAATATCAGTATCAAGAACGAATACCTCACCGCCGAGCTGAACGGCCAGTTGCTGGCCTCGGTGCCGGACCTGATCACCATCGTCGACTACGAGACCTCCACCCCGATCAATGCCGAGCGCCTGCGCTTCGGCCAGCGGGTCACGGTGTTCGGCATTGGCTGCCCGGCCTTCTACCGCAGCGCCCGCGCGCTGGAGTTCGTCGCGCCGGGCTGTTTCGGTTTCGATTTCGACTACCGCCCCATAGAAGAGCTGGTGGCCACGCGCACGCCAGCCGCCTGAGCACGCAGCCCCATACAAGTTAATCCAAGAGGGACAAGCCATGAACCTACCCTATTCCAAAACCCTGCTGTCCGGCGCCGTGTTCAGCGCAACCCTGGCCACCCTGCCCGCCACCGCCGTGGCCCAGGGCCCCGCGCTGGAGGAAGTCGTGGTCACTGCCACCCGCAGGGACGCCTCGGTACAGGACGTGCCCTACAACATCAGCGCCCTGACCGGCAACGACCTCAACAAGGCGGGCATCAGTTCCGCGGCGGACCTGTTCCGCGTGACCACCGGGGTCAACTTCATCGAGCAGGGCCCGCGCAGCGGCGTGAACAACGCCAACCTCATCATCCGCGGCATCAACTCGGAAGTGCTGTCGCGCAACCAGGGCCCGATGCAAACCGCCCCGGTGGTCTCCACCTACATCAACGAAACGCCCCTGTTCGCCAACCTGCGCCTGCGCGATATCGAGCGGGTGGAAGTGTTGCGCGGGCCCCAGGGCACCCTGTACGGCTCCGGTTCCCTCGGCGGCTCGGTACGCTACATCTACAACAAGCCCGACCTCAGCGCCTTCTACGGCGAGCTCAGCGGCGGCGTGAGCCAAACCAAGAACGGCGACGGCATCAATTACGAGAGCGACCTGATGCTGAACCTGCCGGTCACCGACACCTTCGGCCTGCGCGCCAGCGTCGGCTACGCCGAGCAGGCCGGGTTTATCGACCAGGTGGCGCGCTACAGACGCCACCCCGACGGCTCGCCGGTGCTGGACAACGGCGCCACCGACCCGATCAACGACTCCGCCAATGTCTACGCCGGCCAGCCGGTGTTCGAACACGCCGAGGGGGTCAACGACGCCGAGACCGAAAGCTATCGCCTGGCAGCTGCCTGGCAGCCCAGCGACAGGATGGCCGCCCACCTGAGCTACCACCACCAGAGCGACGACGTGGGCGGCACGCAGATGAACTCCTACGCGATGTTTGGCGAGGACTCGCTGAAAAACGCCGCGCTGATCGCCGAGCCCTTCGAACGGGAGGTGGATGTGTTCGCCCTGGATGTCGACGTCGACATGGGCTTCGCCACTTTTACCGCCTCGGCCTCGCGCTACCAGTCCGAGGGCCAGGGCTCCCGCGATCTCACCGGGTTCTACGAGCTGTTCAGCTTCTGGGAAGCCTATTACGGCAACAGCCCGCGTCCGCTGATCGAGGACAAATCCGCCTTCGACGATGAAGGCGACGTGTTCGAGGCGCGCCTGGTATCCCAGGGGGACGGCCCCTTCAACTGGGTGGTGGGCGCGTTTTACATGGAGCAGGACACGGCGATGTCGGCCCGCCAGTACTACTACGGCTACGACGACTACGCCAATGCCTGTTTTATCGAGACCGGCACCTTCGGCGGCAACCCCTGCGGCCTGGGCACCCTGTTCGGCTTGCAGGATTCCAACGGCCCGGTGCCCATCGTCAAGGACGAGGCCTACCTGGTGGACCAGAACAACACCTTCGAGGACCGCGCCCTGTTCGGCGAGCTGACCTGGCACATCACCGAGCAGTGGCAGGTGACCGGCGGCGTGCGCTACTACGACCAGACCTTCGAGACCACCCAGGTGGGCGGCCTGGAGTTCGTGCCCGGCGGCATCGCCGCGCGCAGCCTCGACACCGAGGACTCGGACTCGCTGTTCAAGTTCAACAGTTCCTACTACCTCAACGACGACACCAACCTCTACGTGGTGTGGTCGGAAGGCTTCCGCCGCGGCGGCGCCAACGGCCTGCCCAACGAGGCCTTCGGCGCGGCGATCAACAACAAGGCCTTCCTCTACGAGCCCGACACCACCGAGAACCTGGAAGTCGGCGTCAAGGGCAGCCTGGCGGGGCGCTACCGCTACTCCCTGGCGCTGTACGACATCGACTGGGACAACATGCAGTCCAACCTGTCCTGCACCGGGCTCGGGCTGCTGTGCGTGGTGAACGTCGGCGAGGCCCAGTCCCGCGGCGTGGAGGCGGAGTTCAGCGGCCACCTCAGCGACAACCTGGAAATTCGCACTAGCTACACTTACAACGACACCGAGCTGAAGTCCCTGTCCCCCACCCTGCTGGAGTTCATCGCCGACGGCACGTCCTTTGTCGCGGTGGAGCCCGGCGTCGCCCTGCCCGGCGCCAGCGAGCACACCCTGTACCTGGGCGCCAACTACTTCCAGGACCTGGCCAACGGCTGGGAGCTGGTCTACGGTGTCAACGCCTCCTACCGCAGCGATGCCGAATCCAGCCTGGAAACCTCCAAGGTCACCCTGGACGGCTTCTGGCTGGTCAACGCCGGCCTCAACCTGAACGCCGACCAGTGGAGCCTGCGCGCCTTCGTCAACAATGTCGCCGACGAGCGCGGACTCACCGCCGCCGACTCCGCGGAGCTCTGGGGTCCCCGGGCCAACGCCATTGTCAGCACGCCCCGGACCTTCGGCCTGAGCGCCCGCTTCCATTTCTGAGGCGCGGCGCGCACGGAACAAGGGCCGGGCTGAACTACAGCCCGGCCCTTTTTCGTTGTAATGAACAACCCACACCCCGCGGCCATTCACGCCCCACACCCTGTAGGGTCGAATTCATTCGACCAAAAAGCGACGCAATACATGGCGCCCCACAGGGAATAAACCCGAGCCCTGTAGGGTCGAATTCATTCGACCAAAAAAACGACGCATGCATAGCGCCCCACAGGGGATAAACCCGAACCCTGTAGGGTCGAATTCATTCGACCAAAAAGCGACGCAATGCATGGCGCCCCACAGGGGATAAACCCGAACCCTGTAGGGTCGAATTCATTCGACCAAAAAGCGACGCATGCATAGCGCCCCACAGGGAATAAACCCGAACCCTGCAGGGTCGAATTCATTCGACCAAAAAGCGACGCAATGCATCGCGCCCCACAGGGAATAAACCCGAACCCTGTAGGGTCGAATTCATTCGACCAAGGCGCAATGCATGGCCCCCCAAGGCGGGAGATACCCTTCCCCCTGCCGCATCGAGAGCCCGCCCTTTGCGGGCGGCGGAATACCCGAGTATTGCGCGGGGTTTTATACTCGACTAAAATAGTCAGGTATGAACAGACTCAATCGGGATCCCTCGCCTTCGGGCGCCGACCAGCCATGCGATTAACCACCCGCGGCCGCTACGCCGTCACCTCCATGCTCGACCTGGCGCTGCACGAAGGGCAGGGCCCCATTCCCCTGGCCGGCATTTCCGCGCGCCAGGATATCTCCCTGTCCTACCTCGAGCAGCTGTTCTCGCAGCTGCGCCGGGGCGGGCTGGTGCGCAGCGTGCGCGGCCCCGGCGGCGGCTACCACCTGGGCAAGTCCGCCGGGGAGATCAGCGTCGCCGAGGTGATCGAGGCGGTGAACGAGAGCACCGACGCCACCCGCTGTCACGGCAAGGGCGACTGCCAGAAGGGCAGCACCTGCCTCACCCACCACCTGTGGATGAACCTCAGCGACCAGATCCACGACTTCCTGTTGGGCATCTCCCTGTCCGACCTGGTGGAGCGCCGGGAAATCCGGGACATCGCCCGGCAGCAGGAGGAGCGCACCGCGCCCGCCGACACGATCAAGGCGGACCTCATCACCGATTTGGAACAGGCCTAGCCCCCGCCGCCCGGGGCCGCCCAGTCAACTTACAGGTCACACACTATGTCGCAGCAACAGATCGATCGCGCCATTTCCAAGGAATACGCCGCGGGCTTCACCACCGACATCGAGTCGGATACGCTCCCGCCGGGGCTGGACGAAGACGTCATCCGCGGGATTTCGCAGCGCAAGAACGAGCCGGAATGGCTGCTGGAATGGCGCCTGGAAGCCTACCGCGGCTGGCTGGAGATGCAGGAGCCCAGCTGGGCCCACGTCAATTACCCGCCGGTGAAGTTCGACGAAATTTCCTACTTTTCCGCGCCCAAGGGCCTCAAGGACCGGCCCAAGAGCCTGGACGAGGTGGACCCGGAGCTGCTGGAAACCTACAACAAGCTGGGCATTCCCCTGCACGAGCAGGAGGCCCTGGCCGGCGTGGCGGTGGACGCGGTGTTCGACTCGGTCTCCGTCACCACCACTTTCCGCGAGAAACTGGCCGAGGCCGGGGTCATCTTCTGCCCCATCTCCGAGGCGGTGCAGGAGTACCCGGAGCTGGTGCGCAAATACCTCGGCAGCGTGGTGCCGCGCAAGGACAACTTCTACGCCGCGCTGAACAGCGCGGTCTACACCGACGGCTCCTTCGTCTATATTCCCAAGGGCGTGCGCTGTCCCATGGAGCTGTCCACCTACTTCCGCATTAACGAACAGAACACCGGCCAGTTCGAGCGCACCCTGATCATCGCCGACGAGGGCAGCCACGTCAGCTACCTCGAGGGCTGCACCGCGCCGATGCGCGACGAGAACCAGCTGCACGCCGCGGTGGTGGAACTGGTGGCCCTGGACGGCGCCGAGATCAAGTACTCCACGGTACAGAACTGGTACCCCGGCGACGCCGAGGGCAAGGGCGGCATCTACAACTTCGTCACCAAGCGCGGGGTGGCCCACCGCGACGCCAAGATTTCCTGGACCCAGGTGGAGACCGGCTCGGCCATCACCTGGAAGTACCCCAGCTGCATCCTGCGCGGCGACAACGCCGTGGGCGAGTTCTACTCGGTGGCGCTGACCAACAACGCCCAGCAGGCGGACACCGGCACCAAGATGATTCACCTGGGCAAGAACACCCGCTCCACCATCATTTCCAAGGGCATCTCCGCGGGCAAGAGCTCCAACGCCTACCGCGGCCTGGTGCGCATGAGCCCGCGGGCCGACGGCGCCCGCAACTACACCCAGTGCGACTCGCTGCTGATCGGCGACCAGTGCGCGGCCCACACCTTCCCCTACATCGAGAGCCGCAACCCCGGCGCGGTGGTGGAACACGAGGCCACCACCTCCAAGGTGAGCGACGACCAGCTCTACCTGTGCCAGCAGCGCGGCCTGGACCCGGAAAAGGCGGTGTCGATGATCGTGAACGGCTTCTGCAAGGAAGTGTTCCGCGAGCTGCCGATGGAATTCGCCATGGAAGCGGGCAAGTTACTCGAAGTGAGCCTCGAGGGCTCGGTAGGTTAGGCCTGCTCACACTATTTGAAGAGAGACAGACATGCTGAAGATCGACAACCTCCACGCCCGCGTGGAAGACAAGGACATCCTCAAGGGCCTCAACCTCGCCGTGCAACCCGGCGAGGTGCACGCCATCATGGGCCCCAACGGCTCCGGCAAGAGCACCCTGGGCCACGTGCTGGCCGGGCGCCCCGGCTACCAGGTGACCGCCGGCACCGCCACCCTGCTGGGGCAGGACCTGCTGGCCCTGGAAACCGAGGAGCGCGCCCACCTGGGCCTGTTCCTGGCCTTCCAGTACCCGGTGGAAATTCCCGGGGTGAGCAACATGGAATTCCTCAAGGCGGCGGTGGACGCGGTGCGCGAGGCCCGCGGCCTTGAAGCCATCGACAGCGTGGGCTTCATGAAGAAGGCCCGCGAGATCTGCAAACAGGTGGACCTGGACCAGAGCTTCCTCAAGCGCGGCGTCAACGAGGGCTTCTCCGGCGGCGAGAAGAAACGCAACGAGCTGATGCAGATGATGCTGCTGGAACCCAAGCTGTGCATCCTCGACGAGACCGACTCGGGCCTGGACATCGACGCCCTGCAAGTGGTGGCCAAGGGCGTCAACGCCATGCGCGACGCCGGGCGCTCCTTCGTGCTGGTGACCCACTACCAGCGCCTGCTCAACTACATCGAGCCCGACCACGTGCACGTGCTGGCCGGCGGGCGCATCGTCAAGTCCGGCGACAAGTCCCTGGCCCTGGAACTGGAAGAGAAAGGCTACGCCTGGCTGGAGGACGCGGCCTGATGAGCGACTTCATGCAACAGCCCCAGGAGGCCGCGGCGAAAACCGCGCCGCCGTGGCTGGCGGACATCCACGCCCGCGGCCAGGCCGTGTGGCAGGGCAGCCCCATGCCCACGCGCAAGACCGAGGACTGGAAGTACACCAACCTGCAGCCGCTGCAGCAGAAATTCATCGCCCCGCTGAGCGGCAGCGCGCCGCAACTGTCCAATGTCAGCTACCCGGACCTGCCGGGCAGCCTGCTGGTGTTCACCGACGGCGGCTACCGCGAGGATTTGTCCCGTCTGGAACTGCCCGAAGGCGCCCGCCTGCTGCGCTTCGCCGAGGCGGATAGCGACCAGGCCGAGGCCATTCGCGAGCACCTGGGCCGCGCGGTCAACACCGGCCGCCACCTGTTCGCCTCCCTCAACGAGGCCACCCTGGCCGACGGGGTGTTCCTGCAGGTGGACCCCGGCGCGGTGATCGAGCAGCCCATCCACCTGGTGTGGCTCACCAGCGGCCAGGTGGACGCCCTGAGCGTAACCCAGCGCCTGCTGGTACGGATGGGCGCCAACAGCCAGGCCACCGTGGTCGAGAGCTTCGCCAACACCGCCACCGGCGGCACCGCCTTCACCAACGGCATCAGCGAACTGCTGCTGGCCGACGGCGCGCGCCTGGACCACTGCCGCCTGCACCTGGAACAGGGCGAGGCGGTACACATCGGCGGCGTGCACGCGACGCTGGCGGCCAACGCCACCCTGAACGGTTTCCACCTGGCCCTGGGCAGCCGCCTCAAGCGCATCGACCTGGTGGTGGAACACCGCGGCCAGGGCGCCCACTGCGAGCTGAACGGTATCTACCTGCCCCGCGGCGAGGAGCAGGTGGACTACCACACCTGTATCGAGCACGCGGTGCCGCACTGCACCAGCAACGAGACCTTCCGCGGCATCATCGGCGACTCCGCCAGCGCGATTTTCAACGGCCGTATCCACATCCACCCGCAGGCGCAAAAGACCCGGGCGGAACTGTCCAACAAGAACCTGCTGACCAGCCACCAGGCGGAGGTCAACACCAAGCCGGAGCTGGAGATCTACGCCGACGACGTGCAGTGCGCCCACGGCGCCACGGTGGCGCAGATGGACCCGGCCACCCTGCACTACCTGCGCACCCGCGGCGTGCCCCGGGACGAGGCCGAGGTCATGCTCAGCTACGGCTTCATCAACGAGCTGGTGGAGAGCGTGCACTGCGCGGCGGTGCACGATTTCCTCAAGCCGATGCTGGCGCGGCGCTTCGCCCGCAACCCCAAACTCACCCGGCACATCCTGGAAGACGGCGATGAGTAGCATGGCTCCCGCAACACGCCCGGCCTTTGATGCCCAGGCGATCCGCGCCGACTTCCCCATCCTGCATCAGGAGGTGAATGGGCACCCGCTGGTCTACCTGGACAACGCCGCCACCACGCAAAAGCCGGAGCAGGTGATCGAGGCGATCGCCAACTACTACCGCCGCGACAACGCCAATGTACACCGCGGCGCCCACGCCCTGTCGGACCGCGCCACCGCGGCCTTCGAACAGGCCCGGGAGACCGTGGCGCGCTTTATCAACAGCCCCGCCGCGCACCAGTTGATCTGGGTGCGCGGCACCACCGAGGCGGTGAACCTGGTGGCCCACAGCTGGGGCCGGGAGAACCTGGGGCCGGGCGATCGCGTGCTGGTGCCCTACCTGGAGCACCATGCGAACATCGTGCCCTGGCAACTGGTGTGCGGCGCCACCGGCGCGGAGGTGGTGCCGGTGCCGATCACCGAGGCCGGCGATATCGACTTGGCCGCCTTCGAGACGCTGCTGGACGAGCGCGTCAAGATGGTCGCGGTGAACCACGTATCCAACGCTCTCGGCACCGTGAACCCGGTTGCGGAAATCATCGACAAGGCCCACGCCGTGGGCGCCCGGGTGCTGCTGGACGGCGCCCAGGCCATCGCCCACTTCCCGGTGGACGTGGCGGCCCTGGACTGTGACTTCTACGCCTTTTCCGGCCACAAGCTGTTCGGGCCCACCGGTATCGGCGGCCTCTGGGGCAAGGAGGAGCTGCTGGAGGCCATGCCGCCCTTTTTGGGCGGCGGCGAGATGATCGAGACCGTCAGCTTCGCCGGCACCACCTTCAATAGCCTGCCCTTTAAATTCGAGGCCGGCACCCCCAATATCTGTGGAGCCATCGGCCTGGCCGCCGCCATCGACTATTTGCGCGGGGTCGACATGGCCGCCGCCGCGACCCACGAGCTGGCCCTGCTGGAGCGCTCGATCGAACTGGCCAGCGAGGTGGACGGCCTGCGCCGCATCGGCAGCCCGGCGCGCTCCATCGGCATCTTCAGCTTCGTGCTCGACGGGGTGCACCCCTCGGACCTGGGCATGCTGCTGGACCAGCAAGGTGTCGCGGTGCGCACCGGCCACCACTGCGCCCAGCCGTTGATGGACTTCTACAGTGTGCCCGGCACGGTGCGCGCCTCCTACGCCCTGTACAACACGGCGGAGGAAGTGGAGCGGCTGTTCGAGGGTATCCACAAAGCGAAGCGGCTTTTTACATAGAGTGATTTCACCGATCTCCCGATCGGTGAAATCATCGCCCGGGAAATCCCGGCGCAGATGTGTGCATCTGCTTGGATTTCCCGGGCTCGCGCCGGCATAGCCGGCGGGGACACATCCGTGTGCCCCCTGGATTCGGAGGAGTTATTACATGTCAGTAGAGACCTTTGATGCCAGCCGCGACGCCATCCGCGTGTCGGAGGCCGCCGCCAGCCACCTGAAGAAGCAGCTCGCGCAGAAGGGCGGCCGCGGCGTGCGCATCAGCGTCAAGGAAAGCGGCTGCACCGGCTACATGTACGTGATGGACGAGGTGGAGCACGGCGAGGAAGGCGACCTGGTCATGGCCCTGGACAACGGCGTGGAGCTGTACATCGACCGCGCCTCGTTGCCGGTACTGCAGGGCACCGAGATCGCCTACGAAAAGGAAGGCATCAACCGCACCATCAAGTTTCTCAACCCGAACGTCACCGCCGCCTGTGGCTGCGGTGAAAGCTTCAGCGTCAATTAAGCGAGGGCCGACCAAGACCATGAGTGCCCAGGAACGCACAATGCTGACCACCCGGCGGGACTGCCCCGGCCGGCTGGTCCCGGTGGGCGACGCCGTGACCATACCCGCCCATACCTTCGTGACCCTGACCCAGTCGCTGGGCGGTAACTACACCGTAATCCACAACGGCAACATGGTGCGGGTGGACGGCACCGACGCCGACGCCCTGGGCCTGGAACCCCTGGAGCTGGCCTTCGAGCCACCGGCGGACGGCCGCATCAGTGAAGACCAGGTATGGGAAGCGCTGCACACGGTCTACGACCCGGAAGTGCCGGTGGACCTGGTGAACCTGGGCCTGATCTACAAGCTGGACATCGACCAGGACGCCGGCCGTGTCGGCATCCACATGACCCTCACCGCCCCCGGCTGCGGCATGGGCCCGGTGCTGGTGGGCGACGTCAAGCACCGGGTGGCGCTGGTGCCCCACGTCAATAGCGTGCAGGTGGAACTGGTGTTCGACCCGCCCTGGAGCCGGGAGATGATGTCCGAGGAAGCGCAGCTGGAAACGGGGATGTTTTGATGTCGGACAACAACCCCTTTGGCGACAGCATCACCGCGGACGATATCGTCGACACCCTGTCGTTCTTCGACGACTGGGAGGAACGCTACAAGTACATCATCGACCTGGGCAAGGAACTCCCGCCCCTGCCCGAGGCCTTCCACACCGAGGACCGCAAGATCCGCGGCTGCCAGAGCCAGGTGTGGATCGACACCCGGGTCGAGGACGGCAAGTTGCAGATGGCGGTCGACTCCGACGCCTTTATCGTCAAGGGCCTGCTGGGTGTGGTACTGGCAGCCTACAACAACAAGGCGCCGCAGGACGTGCTGGCCTTCGACATCGACGGCTACTTCAACCAGCTCGACCTGCTCAACCACCTCTCGCCGACCCGCGGCAACGGCCTGCGCGCCATGGTGGCGCGCATCCGTGAGATTGCGACCCAGGCCGAGGCGGCCTGACTGGTCGCACCCCCTACTCCTTCCGGGCGATAAGCGCCCTGTGTGGCGGGACCGATAACGCCCCGCCCACACACAAGCGCCGCTAGGATGCCAGCTCTTCGGCCGGGCCGAAGAACTCAAAATGCACCTGGTCCTCGGGCACACCCAGTGAGGAGGCGATGCGGCGCGCCTGCTGCATGAAGGGCTTGGGGCCCAGGAAGTAGAACTCCACATCGCGCTCGTCCCCGAGCTGCTCCGCCACCAGTTCCGCCGAGACAAACCCGCGGGCGTGGGGTTCGCAGTCGGCGGAGGGCTCGTTGTAGACATAGCAGGCATGAACATGGCTGTTGGCCGCGGCGAGCTCATCCACATGCGCGCGGAAGGCGTGCACCTGGCTGTTCAGGGCGGCGTGGATAAAGTGGATGCCGCGCCCGCTGGGCAGGGCGCTGTTGAGCATGCTGATGGCCGGGGTGATGCCCACGCCCCCGGTCAGCAGTACCAGCGGTTTGCCGTTGTCGCGCAGCACGAAATCGCCGCAGGGCGGCAGGATGTTCACGCTGTCCCCCGGCTGCAGCGTATCGTGGAGGTAGCCCGATACCAGGCCCTCCGGTTCGCGCTTGACGCTGATACGGAAGTAATCCCGGCCGGGCGCGTCCGACAGACTGTAGTTGCGCCGCACACTCTGACCGTCGATGTCCAGCACCAGGGTGAGGAACTGCCCGGGGCGGAATCGGGGCAGCTCGCCGCCGTCGGCGGGACGGAAGTAGAAGGAGGTGATCACCGCGCTTTCGGGTACTTTCTCCACCAACTCGAAGCGGCGCTCGCCGCGCCAGCCCCCCGGCTGGGCGGCATTGGCGGCGTACACCGCCTCCTCGGCCTCGATCAGCAGGCCGGCGAGCTGGCCGTAGGCCGCGCCCCAGGCCGCCAGGACCTCTTCGGTGGCCGCCTCGCCCAGTACCTCGGCGATCGCCGCCAGCAGGCACTCGCCGACGATATCGTACTGGTGGGGCTGGATGCCCAGGGCGCAGTGCTTGTGCACAATGCGGCTCACCGCCTCGTCGAGGTTGCCCAGGGCGTCAATGTTGGCGCCGTAGGCGACCACGGCGTTGGCCAGCGCCCGGGCCTGGCTGCCGGTGCCCTGGTGGCTCTGGTTGAAGTAAGGAATGACTTCGGGATAGCGCTCGAACATGAGCGGGTAGAAGCACTGGGTGATCTGCTCGGCGTGGGCCTTGACGGCGGGTACGGTGGCCTTGATGGTGGCGACGGTGGCTGCGTCCAGCATGAACGGCTCTCTCCTGTAGGTGGCTCTGGTCGGTTACCGAGCGGCGCCTTGCCGCCCCGGCACATCCAGGTAGTCAAAAATCGTGCCACCCTGTAAAACCGCGCCGCACCCGGCCCGCCAGACAAAAAGAGTCATAATGACCCAAGCAAGAAGGCGGTCAATTTGACCCAGAAAGGGTTATAATGACACGCATGAACATCCTGCCCTTTATCGACCTGATCGAAGACCTCAACCGCGAGCTCACCCCGGCCCAGCGCCACCAGCGGGTCGTCGAGGCGATCCACGCGGCCATTCCCTGCGACGCGGTGGCCCTGCTGCAGCTGGAGCGCGGCAGCCTGCGCCCGATGGCGGTGATCGGCCTGCATCACGAGGCCCTCGGCCGCCGCTTCGACATCGAACAGCACCCCCGCCTCTCCAACATCCTCACCGGCGACGGCCCGGTCCGCTTCCCCGCCGATTGCGACCTGCCCGACCCCTACGACGGCCTGGTGGAGGGTGGGGAAGAGGCGCTGCACGTTCACGACTGCCTCGGCTGCGCGGTGTATGTCGGCGGCGAGCTGTGGGGCGCACTGACCCTCGACGCCCTCACGCCCGACCGTTTCGACGGACTCAAGCTGACCGAGTTGCGCGCCTATGTCGCGGCCACCTCCGCGGCCATCCTCACCAGCCAGACCATCGACGCCCTGCGCGAGCGCGCGGCGCACACCAGCGAGGTCGCGCGCCACCTGATCGCCGCCGCGGCGCCGCCGGAAATGATCGGTGACAGCATCGCCATGCGGGCGCTACAGCGGGAAATCCACACCGTCGCCCCCAGCGACCTGTCGGTACTGATCACCGGCGAGACCGGTGTCGGCAAGGATCTGGTGGCGCGCGGCATACACCGCCATTCAAAGCGGGCGGACGAGGCCCTGGTGCAGGTCAACTGCGCCGCGCTGCCGGAATCGGTGGTGGAAAGCGAGCTGTTCGGCCATGTGCGCGGCGCGTTCACCGGCGCCCTGCGGGACCGCATTGGACACTTCGAGCTGGCCGACCGGGGTACCCTCTACCTGGACGAGGTCGGCGAACTGCCCCTGTCGATCCAGGCCAAGCTGTTGCGCGCCCTGCAGAACGGCGAAATCCAGGCGGTGGGGAGCGACCGGGTCAAATCGGTGGACGTGCGCATCATCGCCGCGACCAACCGCGACCTGCAGCGGGAAGTAGCCGCCGGCCGTTTTCGCGACGATCTGTACCACCGCCTGAGCGTATACCCCCTGTCCGTACCACCGCTGCGCGAACGGGGACGAGACATCGAGACCCTCGCCGGACATTTTCTGGAACGCCTCCAGCACAAGCTCGGCTACCACCGCCTGCGCCTGGACCGGGAAGCCACCACGCTGCTGCGCGATTACGACTGGCCCGGCAACGTGCGGGAGCTGGAACACATGCTCGCACGGTCGGCGCTCAAGGCCGCCAGCGAGCAGGGACGCGACGCCGGGATCATCAGCGTGGCGCCCCGGCACCTGGACATTCCGCAAGCCCCGCGCGCCGAAAGCCCGGAAATACCCGACGAGCCCATTGTCGAAACGGCTTTCGCCGGGAAGGAGGCCGGCCTGCGCGAACAGGTTGACGCCTTCCAGCGGCAACTGATCACCCGGCAGCTGCGGGCCTGCGACGGCAACCTCGCCGCCACCGCCCGCGCCCTGCGGGTGGACCGCAGCAACCTGGCGCGGACCCTGCGCCGACTGGGCATCGCGGAACCGACGCCCGAGCGCGGCGGCCAGGCGGTCGTCAACTGAACCGCCGACGAGGGCTCTCAGCCCGCCGGTTCTTCCAGCAGTTTGACCTTGCCCGTGGCGCCGTACTCCATGACCAGCTCGCCCTCGGGATACAAGCGGACATCGGCGCGAAAACGCAGCTGGCGCTGGATTCGCTCCTCCAGCCGCCGCTGCAGGTCCGCCCGGGCAGCGTCATCTGGCCGCCCCCTGCACTCAACCCTGACCGCCATCGGCGGCTGGATCACCGGCGAGGCATCGGTTTTGACGACGCGGACATTGCCGGTCACCTCGCCCTCGAAACCCAAAACAAGGTCGCGCACCGCGCTGGGGAAGACGTTGACCCCCTTGACCAGCAGCATGTCGTCCACCCGCCCCAGGATATTGAAACGCATGCCGGGCAGCCCGCAGCCACAGGGCTGCATTTTTACCCGCATCTTGTCGCCGTCCATAAAGCGGATCAGCGGCCCGCATTCGCGGTCGAGCCCGGTGTAGACAAATTCGCCCTCGGCGCCGTCTTCCCAGGGTAATACCTCACCTTTCTCACGGTTGTACAGCTCGATATAGGCGCTGTCCGGAGCGATAAAGTGCATGCCATCGTGCTCCCGGCACTGGCTAAAAATCGGGTTGAGACAGCCTGTGCCGCCGCTCATGTCAAAGATTTCCGCGCCGCCAAAGCCTTCGGAAAGCTCGCGCACGATCTCCGGCACACTGCCGCCGGGCTCGCCGTAGACCGACAGCGTGCGCACCCCCATGACGCTGAGATCGACCGCCATCTCCTGGCGCGCCTTTTTCAACAGCTGGCGCGCAAACGAAGGCGTACAAACAATCACCTCGGGGCGGGTGAGCTCGATCATCTCGATCACCTTGGCCGAGCCGACCAAGCCGCCAATGGGGATGACATTGGCGCCGTAGGCGAGTAGCGCATCGACGGTGGGAATGCCCGCCACCCACATGCTCATCACCCCGGCCATCATCACCCGGTCCCCCGGCCGCAGGCCGGTCAATTCCGCCATGCGCGCGAAATTGCGGTTCATGATCGCGCGGTCGTTGGCCGTATGTCCCTGGAAGCTCGGCGTTCCGGTGGTGCCCGAAGAGGCGCTCATGCGGTTGACCGCCCGGTGATCGCAGGTCAGGTGCATGCCCAGGGGATGCCCCAGCTCCGCCCGCGAGCGCGCCTGGCTCTCGCGCTCCTCGTACTTGTCGAACAGGGGGTAGTCCCGGTATTGCGCCAGCGATGTAAGCCGCCGGGGATCCACCCCCGCACGGTCGAACTTCTCCCGGTAGTACGGCGAGTGTTCGTAGACGCGCAGCAACTGCTTTTTGAGCAAAGTGAATTGCATCTGCCGCACCGACTCGCTGGTGATGTCCAGGCGCGAGGGATCTTTCCAGGAAGTGTTACTCATGGGACTCCATGTTCTCGTGATTCAGTGTTGCCGGGCGCGCCGGATCAGGCGCCGATAAATTTCGGCGCGCGCTTCTCCAGAAAAGCCCGACGGCCCTCGGCGGCGTCGTGGCTGGCCAACAGCGCGTCGCGACGGCGGGCCCCCAGCGCGGCCGATTCGGCGAACCCCCGGCTGTGGCCGCGCGCGGCCATGTCCTTGGTGATGCGGTTGGCCAGCGGGCTCAGGGCAGCGATCTTTCGCGCCCACGCCAAGGTTTCGTCCAGCACCTGGTCGTCGGGCACCACGCGATTGACCAGGCCGGTGCGGCGGGCCCATTCGGCGTCGCGCTGCTCGCCGAGCAACAGCAGTTCCAGGGCATTGGCGGTGCCCATGATGCGCGCGCCATGCATGGCGGCGTTGATAGTGGGCAGGCCCACGCGGCTTTCCGGAAGGGCAAACCGCGCCCCTTCCCCGGCGATGCGCAGGTCACAGCCCAGCGCCATGCTCAGGCCCTCGCCAATGCAATAGCCCTGTATCGCCGCGAGGATCGGCTTGTCGCAAAAGTACTCACCCTCCAGCTCGATATCGAAGGTTTGCGCCAGCGCGCCGGGATCGTCCGCCGACGCCGCCAGTGCATCCAGCGCCTTGATATCGACTCCGGCGGAAAACGCGCGGTCGCCAGCCGCCGCGATCACCGCCACCCAGGCGGCGTCATCGTCGCGGAAGCGGGCCGTGGCGGCATTGAACGCGCGATACATATCGGGATTGAAAGTGTTCATCGCCTCGGGGCGATTGAGGGTAATCAGCGCAACGTGGTCCTGCAGTTCATAAGTCACCACCGGCATATCCGTATCTCCTGCATCACTCGGGAAAGTCATCCTGTCGGAGACGGATTATGTCGATGTGTCCACACCCCCGCCATGACCCGGCAGGTCCGGGTAGCCCGGGTGACGGTATCAGTAAAGCAGCAGCGGATGCTCCCCGCCCTGTGCCAGCAACGCCACCAGGTCCAGCTCCTCGTCCCGCGGGGTAAAGGTCATCATCGCCATATTGGGTACCGACGAAAACACCAGTGGCCCAAGCAGGTTCTCGATGTGGCTGTGAATGACGAAGCTGTGAACCTTGCCCGCCACCAGCAGGTTGGCCTGGAACTGCTGGCCGGCATCGCGCGCGGCCGCCTGGGTCGCCCAGTTCGCCGGGGCGTAGGGTGAGGACTCCAGCCGCCGCAGCAGGTTCAGCACGCTCTCATCCTCGTCCCCCTGCAAAAACAGCAACTGCTGCAGCGACAGCATCAACACCGACAGCGTGCCGCTCCACTGCTGGGGCAAGGCATTCAATGCCGCGTAGTCGAACAGGAAACCGAAGATATTGCCGGTGTCGGCCACCCGGCGCTCCGGGTCAAGCTGCGCCTGCAGCGCGGCCCAGGCGCGGTTGACCATCAGAATCTGCCCGGTCATGTCCACCAGTAGCGAGGGATGGGGGTCGAGCGCCTTCAGCTTGAGCAGCAGCTCTTCCCGGCGGTGCTGGAATTCCGGCTGATCCAGGTGCAGGGAACGCGAGTAGTCGGTATAGCCCGCGGCCAGCAACAGGTTGGTGGTATCTCGCAGGCCCAGGGACAGGGCGCCGGCGATGCGCTCGACCATCTCCTTGCTGGGCCGCGCATCGCCTTTTTCCAGGCGGCTGATATAGCGGCTGGCGGACTCGATGCGGTGGGCTAGCTCTTCCTGGCTGATATCGAGGGCGCCGCGCCAGAACTTGAGCATGCGACCGAATGCCGCCGGCCCGGGGTCACCTGAATTTGCCATGCTACGTACGCGCCCTGCCTGAGCGTTACCTCGCCCCACCACATACCAACCGATTGACCTTGCGCCCAACCGGACCTGCGAGGTCATGGTAACGCGGGCACCGGCTACCCACAATGCGCAACATCCCTCACCAGCGGCGCTGGCCGCGGGGCACCATAGAACAACAGGAGAATGGCCATGACCCATCCGCGTTTTCACTACCGTCCGGGACCACTGTGCGCCGCGCTCGCGCTGGCCGCCTGCGCCGCGCCGGCGGGCGCACAGGATGCCAGCAGCGGCAACTGGGCCCTGGAGGAAGTGGTCGTCACCGCCCAGAAACGCGCCCAGAGCAGCCAGGATTTGGGGCTGTCGGTATCGGCCTTGAACGGAGACGCCCTGCGCGAACAGGGTATCGCGCAGGTCGAGGATCTCGCGCGGTTCGTGCCCAACGTCAGCTCCCTGAACATCTCAGGCGGCGGCGTTCCGATCGTCATCGTGCGCGGCGTGGGCCTGCAGAACTTTCGCGTCAACGACAGCCCCACCACCGCGCTGTACATCGACGAGGTCTACCAGACCTCGGTCATCTCCGCCGACTTCACCATGTTCGACCTGGAGCGGGTCGAACTGTTGAAGGGCCCCCAGGGCGGCCTGTACGGGCGCAACAGCATTTCCGGCGCCATGCAGGTCATCTCCAACAAGCCCTACGTCGGCGAACCCGCCGGTGGCTACCTGAACGCGGAATATGGCAGGTACAACCGGCGCCAGCTGGAGGGCGCCGCCAGTTTCCCGCTTAACGACACCGCGGCGATGCGCGTCAGCGGCCGCTGGGAGCAGAGCGACGACACCCAGTTCAAGAGCCAACCCGGGGGCTTCCACCACGGTGAAGCCGACCGCTGGGCGGCGCGCAGCCTGTTGCGCCTGGAGCCTGGCGACAATGTGGACATCCTGTTCAAGGTCCACGGTGGCGCCGACCAGTCAGAATTGCCGTTGCTGCAACCCGTCGGCACCTTTGCCGACCTCGGTACCGCGGCGGACGCGGGCCTGGATATCGCCAACGCGGACAACATCGCGCTCGGCTCCCTGATCCCCGCGCTCTGTCCCTCGCTACTCGCGGGACGCGGCGTCAATGGCGACTGCGTCTATAACACCGGCGGCCGCCCCTCGGACTACGGCCTGGACGGCGGGCGCTACCAGTCCGCCGCCGATTTTGGCGGCTACTTGGACAATACCTGGTACGGTGCCAGCATCAACGCCAACCTGGCGCTGGGTGACTACACGCTGACGTCCATCAGCGCCTACGACAACATCGACTACCGCCGCGACACCGATCTCGACGGACTGCCCATCGAACACACCCACAGCGATTACCGGACCCAGATCGACTCCTGGTCGCAGGAGTTCCGCGTCGCCTTCGACGACAGCGATACCGTCTCCTGGGTCGCCGGCCTCACCTACGGCGAGGACGAGCTGGTCGAGGCCAGTGACCTGCGCGGCAGCGAGGGCCTGTTGCCGGTAGCCTTCGGCGGCGCACAGCGGGTGGACCAGAACTACGAGCAGACCACCCGCGCCCTGGCGCTCTACGCCCACGGCGAGTGGCGCTTCAGCCCACAATGGAACCTGGTAGCCGAGCTACGCCACACCAATGCCGACAAGCAGTTCGAGGGCCTCCAAGTACTCGACTTCGGCAGCTTCGCGGCACCGTTCATCAGCTACGACGACGACACCGACTTTGACAACCTCAGTGGCAAACTCGCCCTGGAGTGGACCCCGGCGGACAACCTGCTGTTTTACGGTAGCTTGTCAGAAGGCTTCAAGACCGGCGGCTTCTACGGCGGCTTCATCACCGCCCCCGAACAATTGGCGCCCTACGACGAGGAAACCATCCTCGCCTACGAAGCCGGCCTCAAGAGCGACTGGCTGGACGACCGCCTTCGCCTCAACGGCTCGGTGTTCTACTACGACCGCCAGGACGTGCAGCAAAGCGCCACCGACACCAGCGGCCCCGTCGCGGTCACCCGACTGACCAACGTCGGTGACGTGGAGGTCAGCGGCGCCGAGCTCGACCTCACCTACCAACCGGTGCAGGCGCTGACCCTGCAACTGGGACTCGGTTATACCGACTCGGAGCTGATCGACAGCGATCTGGTGAGCGCCACCATACCCGGCATGCCGGAGAGCCCCATCGAAGGCACCAACACCCCCAACTACTCCAAGGTGAACGCCAACTTCCTGGGCCGCTACCAGCGCGACCTGGGCGACGACCTGTACGGCAGGCTGCAGCTGGAGGTCAGCTACCGCTCGGAGCGCGACCTCAACCTGGTCACCAATTGGCGTGAAGGCGCACTGCTCACCGAGCCGGCCTACACGCTGACCAACCTGCGCCTGGGGCTGGGGTCGCACCAGAACGACTGGGAAGTGATGCTGTTTGTGGAAAACCTCACCGATGAACGCTATCGTACGCTTCTGCGCGACAATGGCCTGCGCGGCATGCACACCCTCTACGGTGACCCGCGCATCTGGGGCGCTTCCTTTACCTATCACTGGGGCAGCTAGGTTTTACACTCCGATAGTGCGTGCGGCCAGCGGTCGCCCGCACTAGTCCCCCTGCGCTCCTCCATCCCTAGCGAGTACCGCCATGACCAGCCACCCGCAACCGTCCGATGGCAACGGTTTCTACCTCACCCGCTGGGCCGCCTGCGTGCCTCTGCTGCTGATGGTAGCGCCGGCGATCGCCCTCAGCCTGCGCGGCGTACTATCGACCGACGTGGTGATCACCGGCGGTGTGGTCGGCCTGATGGTGGGCTCGCTACTGGCCAGGGACAAGCGCCACTACTGGCACGCGGTCACCAAAACCCTGGGCGACCCCACTGGCATGCTGGTGTTCGCCCTGTTCCTGATCGTTGGCATCTACGGCAAGCTGCTGGCGGAATCGCAGCTGGCGGAGGGGCTGATCTGGCTGTCGCAACAGTTGCACGCAGGGCCCGCCCTGTTCGCGCTGTTCACCTACGTCGCCTGTTCGATCCTGGGGACCGCGATGGGCACCTCTATGGGGATTGTGGTCATCCTGACGCCGGTACTGTACCCGGCGGCGGTGGCCATGGGGGTTCACCCCGCCATCGCCGCCGGCGCCATCCTCAGCGGCGCCGCCACCGGGGACCACTTCGCGCCGGTGTCCGATACCACCATCATCTCGGCCTCGACGCAGCGCTACCGCTACCGGGATGGCTGCGCGGAGATCGGCGAGGTGGTGCGGGCCCGCCTGAAGTACGCCGCGCCAGCATTCCTGCTCAGCTGCCTTCTGTACCTGGCGATCGGCGGCGCCAGCGCCCAGCAACCGCTGCAGGCCTCGGCGCCCCTCATCGGCGGAGCCCATCCCGCCGGCCTGATCATGCTGTTGCCGATGCTGCTGGTAGTTATCGCCGCCATCGCAGGGCGCAGCGTGTTCGAGGCACTGACCTACGGCACCTTTATCGGCCTGCTGCTGGCCCTGGGCTGCGGCCTGATCGACTGGCACCAGGTCGCCTACCTGGAGGACCGCCAGGTGAAGGGCATTCTGGCGGAGGGCGCCACACAAAACCTGGGCACGATCATCATGATCGTGCTGATGATGGGCGCCTACGGGGTCATGCGCGCCTACGGCTTGCTCGACGCCATCGTGGCGGGGCTCAAGGGCGGCGCCGGGGCGTCCGCCCGAGCCACGGAGCTGACCCTGTTTGGCGTGACCTGGCTGTTCAACTTCCTGCTGGTGGGCCTGGTGGCGCGCATCACCGTCATCGCCGGCCCCATCGTCGACGAACTGGGCCGCGCCCAGAACCTGCACCCCACGCGACGCGCCAATATTCTCGACGGCGTCGCCAACAGCTTCAGCTTCGTGGTGCCCTGGCACGTGTGGCCGCTGCTGATGCTGATGACCATCGCGCCGCTACAACAGCTCTATCCCCACCTGCCGATACCCGCCAGCACTGATTTTTTCCTGAGCACCTACTACCCGCTACTGATCTGGCTGGTGATGCTGGCCGCGGTGCTTACCGGCTACGGCCGCCGCTACGAACCCCGCGCAGCTCCCCCTAGGTGATCAAGGCCAGGCAGGCCCCGTCCACAGAGGAAAGCTCCAACCCCCAAGAGGCCCCACGAGAGTCGGGAGCAGCTGCGCCGCAGCGGTGAATCTCCCCACCACTTATCACCGTGACAGATAATTAATATCGGAATAATCGGCTTTTCCGATCGATAAATTCCAGCTACAGTGCGCGCTTTTGATCAGGCCCATGTTCCGCAAACCCGATAGCGCACAATCGTCCCTCTGGCAGCACACAAGGCAGTTGCTCGGCATCGCTTCCGGCGGCGTTTCCCACCGCGAGAAACTGCTCTCGGCCCTCGGGGCCTTTATCGCCGTGGCCGTGCTGTGCCTGGCGGCGCCCCACCTGTGGGGCGAGGCGGACGTACTGTTCGCCACCTCGATCGGCGCCTCCACGGTCCTGTTGTTCGCGATACCCCACGGCCCCCTGTCCCAGCCCTGGCCGGTGCTGCTGGGCTACAGCGTATCCGCCGTCATCGGCGTGGCCTGCCAGCAGTGGATACCCATCACCGAACTGGCCGCCGCCAGCGCGGTGGGCGGCGCGGTACTGGCCATGCACTACCTGCGCTGCCTGCACCCGCCGGGGGGCGCGGCGGCCCTGGCCGCGGTACTCGGCGGCGAACACCTGACCGCCCTTGGCTATGACTACCTGCTAGCCCCGATCCTGTGCAACGCGGCGCTGATGGTGGCGCTGGCGGTGGCCTACAACCTGTGGCTGCCGCACCGCCGCTACCCGGCCCACCTGGCGCGCAGGCCGCACAGCGACGGCGATACCGCCGTGCAGGCGGACACCCGCGCCGCGCCGCATATCACCCACGAGGACGTGGCCCACGCGCTGCAGCAAATGGACCTCTACGTCGACGTTTCCCCGGAGGATCTGTGCGAGCTGTTCGAGCTGGCGGAGAACCACGCCCGGGAGAGCGCCGACTCCGCGGTGGCAATCGAGCCCCGGGCCTTTTACAGCAATGGCGAAACCGGTTTTCGCTGGCAGATCTATGAGGTCGAGGCAATCGCCGCGGCTAAGGACGAGGCCGCCAACGACGACCGCGTCCGGGTTACCTACCGCATCGTGCACGGGCCGGATTGCGGCCAGTGCCAGTCGCTGCCCCTGGTCGATTTTCGCCAGCGGGTGCGCGCCCGGGTGCGGCGCTCACAGGGGCACTGGGTACGGGAGACCCCCGCGGCGAGCCAACCCCGCTGAACAGGCGCCGCCCGCCCACAAGTGGGCGCCCTAGACCAGCTCGTAGCAGGGCTGGTAACTCCCCGCGCACTCGCCCAGTTTCATGCGGTTCTCGCGCACCATCATCCGCAGTAGGCCGTCCATGGACTGCATCAGGCGGCGATCGCCCTGCAGGCGGTAGGGGCCGTGCTGGCGCACCTGCTCGATGCCGAAGGCTTTCACATTGCCCGCCACCAAACCGGAAAAGGCCCGCCGCAGCTGGCTCGCCAGGGCGTCCCGGGGCAGGTCCGGCGACAGGTTGAGCCCCGCCATATTCTGGTGCGTGGGCAGGAAGGGCTCCTGCAGCGAGGGGTCGATCTGCAACGCCCAGTTGAAATAGTAGGCCTGCCCGGATTTGCGACGGCCGTTGTGGACCCGCTCCACCGCCTTGCGCGCGGCGCGCCCAACCTCTTCCGGCTGGCCGATGATCACCTTGTAGTAGTCGCGAACCTCCGGCCCCAAACAGGTTTCCAGAAAGCCGTTGAGCTCGTCGAAATAGCCCCGGCAGCTCTCCGGCCCGGCAAAAATCAGCGGCAGGGTGTTCGCGTTGTCGGGGTGCATCAGGATACTGAGCAGGTACAGCACCTCCTCCACCGTGCCCACGCCCCCGGGGAAGACAATGATTGCATGGGCCAGGCGCACGAAAGCCTCCAGCCGCTTCTCGATATCCGGCATGATCACCAGTTCGTTGACGATCGCGTTGGGGGACTCGGAGGCGATGATCCCCGGCTCGCTGATGCCGATATAGCGCCCGTCCTTGATCTGCTGCTTGGCGTGCCCCACCGCGGCCCCCTTCATCGGCCCCTTCATCGCGCCGATGCCGCAGCCGGTGCCGATATCCAGGCCGCGCAGGCCCAGCTCGTAGCCCACCTGCTTGGCGAAGTCGTACTCCTCCCGGGGAATGGCGTGGCCACCCCAGCACACCACCAGCTTGGGCGGCACGCCGGGCTGCACCAGGTTGGCATTGCGCAGAATCCGGAACACGGTATTGGTGATCTGCTCCGGCGACAGCGGCTGGCGCTGGACGCCGGTGATCTTGAAGTCCGTGTACACAATGTCGCGCAGGGCGGAAAACAGGTGCTCGCGGATACCGCGAATCATCCGCCCGTCGACAAAGGACTGGCCCGGGGCATTGAACAGCTCCAGGCGCAGGCCCCGGGGCTGGGGCACCACGCGGATATCGAAGTCGGAGTAATCCGCGTAGATTTCGGCGGCGTCGTCCTTGCTGCTGTCGG
Organism: Parahaliea mediterranea; assembly: GCF_017255185.1. Classification (GTDB taxonomy): domain Bacteria; phylum Pseudomonadota; class Gammaproteobacteria; order Pseudomonadales; family Halieaceae; genus JAFKCZ01. The sequence continues at coordinate 289,540 of NZ_JAFKCZ010000005.1, read as the reverse complement.
TGTTGAGAATTGCCAGCGCGCAGTTGCGAAACAGGGTGTACAACTCGCCGCGACTGGCCGTCAGCCCCTCGATTTCCACCTGGGAGAGCAGGTTGAGGGAGGAAATGGGGTTGATCACGGTGTGGGGGATTTTGTGCATGCAGGGGCCTTCCCGAAGCTATCTGGACCCCCACAATAGCACCGCCGGTGGCGATGCGCCCCCCACATGGTCATCGGCAAGCGAGTCGCGCCTGGTCGTTTGCAAGCACAACAGGCATCGCACCCGTCGCGCCACGGAGCCGCCCCGGTGGCGGCCCCCGCCCAAAATAGACGCGATTTAGATGCGGTAAGCGGGCGCGTCGCGACTTGGGTCGCTGAAATCACCGCCAACAAAAAGCCCGCCGAAGCGGGCTTTCATCAGCAGTTCTTCACGCTTTTCTTCACGCTTTCTTGCGCGCTGACCAACCAAGGCCGACCAGACCCAAGCCGAACAGGGCAAGCGTGGCCGGAACGGGAACCGGTGCTGCTTCAACCTCCCCCAAAGTGATGCCCCCGACACCCTGGATCCGCGCCGTAAAATTGCCGGTAGCTCCAGCAAAACCTCTGACACCCAATGTGTACTGGGTATTCGACTCCAGCGCAAAATTGATCAGAGAAAGCAAGCCAACGCCACCGTCGTCATTTAAGGCCAGGTAGGACCCCGCATCCGCCGGAAATGAGGGTGTACCCGGGAATAAAAACATGTAAGTGTCGAAGTTTGCCGCCGTGGTCTGCATGGAATAGAAGCCATCGGTATCTACATAGAAGGGCTGCAGGTCCATGTTGTAACCGTTCCATAGGGGTGCGCCAACGTTTGTGTCGCTATAACTCACTAGCCCCGCGGACGCGGAATTGGCGAGTGCGCCAAAAATCAATATCGCGAGCATTCCGGCTGTTTTATTCATATGCACCCCTTAGACGCTGTTTTCAAATAGACACGCCGTATTCGACAGCAAAAATCATACCACCCCAGTAAATACAAGGTCTCAAGCAGCCGGTGGCAGCGCGGGGCCTATATATAACCAACAATTGTAAAAAAATCTGACACTAGCGAATTGTGGCTTATAGCCCCCGGACGGGCTTCACTCCAGGTGCGGGTGACTCGAGCTCGGCGCACGCGGACTTCGCGGCCAAACGGGCTGCGGCGAGACCCAAACGGACACCGGCACCCGGCACCAAAACCGACTACTCCACCTCAATCGTCACTTTGTGGATTTTACCGCCGAATTTTGTTTCCTCGGGCCCGTAGCCGATACCCAATGCCACCGGAGTCTGGTTATCGAGGCCGACGTCCGCCGTTTCGTCCGCCGAGAAGACGTTCGGCTGCGTGCGACCCACCCGGCCCTCGGCCACCTTGTCGCCATCGACATACAGCGTAGCCATCCCGCCTTTACCCATGCCGCCTCCGTCGTAATCGAAAACCAGTGTTACGGTTGCCTTGCCGGCTGGCAGCGCGGTGGGGCTCTCAACGACGAAACGCTCCAGGCCAAGGAAGTTGTATTCGTAGGCCGGCCTTCCTTCGCGCATGTGCAAAGACCACCCGCCATAGCGGCTCCCCTGGACGATGAGCGCGCCGGATGCCCCGCCCTCGGGAATCTCGATCTCGGCGGTAATCGACTTGGAGCGGTTTTTTACGTTGATAAAGGTGTTTTCCAACATGCCGTCCATGCCCTCGTAGAGCGTGAGCGACCTGCGATCGCCGATAAGATCCGGGCGCCCCGCAAGCGCCGGGTTGGTCCGCTCGATGAGACGGTCGTCAATGGGGAACACGTGGTACTTTGCGGCCTCGCTCACAAAGAACGCCTTCAAGTCCTCAAGTTTGTCGGGATACCGGGCGGCGAGATCATTTGCGAGACTGAAGTCTTCCTTGACGTGGTAGAGTTCCCAGACATCCGAGTCGAGCGGCTTCCGCTCACCGGTATCCCAGGGCGCGTAGTGAACCGTGCGGGCAAACCAGCCATCGCGATAGATCGCCCGGTTGCCGAAGATCTCGAAATACTGCGTGGTGTGGCGCTCGGCTGCACTGGCGTCGTCAAACGTATAGAGCAGGCTGGTGCCCTCGATCGGCGCCTGCGGCGTACCATTGACCACCGTCGGCTCCGGCAACGTCGCCGCTTCGAGTACGGTAGGCGCGACATCGATGACGTGGCCGAACTGCGTACGCAAGCCACCGCCCTGCTTAATGCCTCCGGGCCAGTGGACGACCATGCCGTTGCGTGTACCCCCAAAATCGGAGGCGACCTGCTTGGTCCATTTAAACGGCGAGTCGAAGGCCACCGCCCAGCCCGCGGACATGTGCGGAAAAGTCTCGGCGCTGCCCCATTTATCGATTAGCGGCAACAGATCCTCCACCGTCTCCTGAACCCCGTTGAAATAGGTCATCTCGTTGAACATGCCAACCATGCCGCCCTCGGCGCTGGTGCCGTTATCGCCGGCAATGTAGAAGATGAGTGTATTTTTTGTCTCGCCGATCTCCTCGACCGCACCGACGAGGCGGCCGATATGGTGGTCGGTGTGCGCCACGAATCCGGCAAACACCTCGGCCTGGCGGGCAAAAAGTTTCTTCTCGTCGCCAGACAAATCGTCCCATGCCTTGATATCAGCGGGACGCGGCGGGAGTTTCGTATTGGCGGGAATGAGACCCTGTTGCTTCTGCCGTTCATAGGTTGCCTCGCGAACCGCGTCCCATCCCTCGTCGAACTTGCCGTGGAACCTGGCGATCCATTCCCGCGGTACGTGGTGCGGGGCATGGACGGCGCCGGTCGCGAAGTACATAAAAAACGGCTTGTCCGGCGTGAGCGATTGCTGCGCCTTCATCCAGTTGATGGCCTGATCGGTCATGTCAGCCGTGAAGTGATAGTCCTCGCTGTGCGGCGGATTGATTCGCTTGACGCCATCAAAGATGAGCGGCGACCACTGATCCGTTTCGCCGCCGATGAAGCCGTAAAACTTGTCAAAGCCCTGGCGGATGGGCCAGCGGTCGAACGGGCCGGACACACTGGTTTCCCAGGCAGCGGTTTCATGCCACTTCCCGAACGCGCCAGTGCTGTAGCCGTTGAGACGCAACATCTCCGCCAGGGGCGCGACGCGGTTGGGAATGGCGCCGGTGTTGCCCGGGTAGGCCGTGGACGTCTCCATGATCGATCCGGCGTTGGCGGTGTGGTGGTTGCGCCCACTTTTGAGCGCCACGCGCGTGGGGGAACACAGCGCCGTGGTGTGGAAATTGTTGTAGCGCAGACCCGATTTGGCGAGGCCGTCCAATGTCGGCGTGGGGATCGGCCCGCCGAAGGCAGAGGTGGCACCGAAACCGAGATCGTCTATCAGGATGATGATTACGTTCGGCGCGCTCTCCGGCGCCTTGACCTCAAAACGGGGGGGAGGCTGCGTGTTGCGCACATCCAGCTCGGTATAGGTGGGCGGCTCCGGCTCCGCAATGGGAAGCACCGTTCGGTTGAGCGGCTCAACGGCCGACTGAGCGAACGCGGATGACGCAGCGAAAATAGCTGAAAGAACCGACGCAACAAAGGGCCGGGGGGCGGGAATGTTCATCGTTTATTCTCCATTACTCGGATTTCGCCAGTTAACATCCAGGTGGATGGAAACCAATCCATTGAGCAACCTGGATGGAATTTTTCTTGTGACTTCTCCGCTGGCTCGAAACTACAGTGAAAATTATTCTAGACCAAGAATTTGCAATTGAAAGCGGCCGCTTTCACCTAATCTGAAACATATGTGGCGGTCCAATAAAACCGGATACCAGCACGGCTGGTAAACTTGCCGCCAAAGAGGTGTTCAATGGCAAGATCGAGACAATCATTTCCTGCAGAATTCAAGCGTGAGGACGCTGGCATTACCTGGCGGTTGCGCTGGATCTCCACCGGCGTCGGATTATTGAATGGTCGATGTCGAGGAAGCCCCATGCTGGCAGCGGCCCTAGACACAGCTTAAGAGCAGCGAGGACCGCCGGAAGGTGTGCTGCTCCTTTCTGTCAAGGGCTTCCAGTACGTCAGCCGTATCTTCCGGCAGCGATTGTGGCGCTACCGAATGGCAGAGCATAAGCCGCCGGGGTAACTACTGGAGCAATGCACCGATGGGGCGCCTCATGCGGAGCCTGAAGTCAAAGTGGGTGCCGGCCTCAGGCTGCCCCGCCAGCCGAAACAATGTGCTCTCATCACCGCTCCCTTCGGCAAAATGCACGCCGACAGGCAAAGCTCATTCGGGGTAAAGAACAGCCCTCCCCACATCCTCCATGTTTAAATGGCGATCGTAGTGGCCCACGTCCTTGCACGCCCCATTTAAGCGAAGCAAGCGGATTACGCCGCGAGTGGGCTTTATTCCAAATACCCCGCAACAACGCGTGGGAGCGCGAGTGGAACCGCCGCCGTCGCTGGCCATTGCAATAGGAGTTGCGCCGGGCGCCATAGGGAGCGCAAGCACATCCACTGGAACCCCCGGTAATTCTTTGCGTGTTCCACTGGCTCAAGTTCGAGCAATATAACACCGACTCCGTCGTCGAGCTGATACCAAACTCAGCTGCGGCCGTATTTGCGCCAGGATCATCGGGCCGGCCCGGCGACAACGTCGCGTAAACTCCTCCTCGATAGGTGATGCCGTGTCTTCGGTAATCCGGCCGCCAAACCTCGGCGGCAGCTCCTTCACTGTCACGCCCGCCTTGATCAGGAAGGGCATACCATGGAGAACACCTCGCGCATTGCTCTACCAGGACATGGTCCACGCATCTTCATGCGTATTGCCGGCCATGAAATTGCACAGGGAATTCAGCTGATTGATCGCCTCGCCAGCCAGCGAGGATAGTTCATCCGAGCTGATTTCACCACGCCAAACTAGGCCTGCTAGCCTCAGATCATCGAACACTGCATGACCCGATAGCTTCTTCCACTTAATCTTCCGATGGACAATGCCGCAGACTACCTCGATGAGTAACAGCCTTACCCTACATACGGTCAATGCTCAAAATTTGCACCGGCGCTGATAGCACCTGTCCATCCAGGGCACCAATAGCCGGCATGCCTTGCCTCTCCAACCGCTGTATAGCCCGCAGTACATCCAACCCCCGAACTACACGCCCAAAAGTGGCATACCCATATCCATCACGACCGGAGCAGTCCGCACCTGTGTTCAACACTTTATTGTCGGCCATATTGATAAAGAACTCGCTACCAGCGGTACCGGGTTGAAGCCGGGCCAAGGCAACCACTCCGCACTCGTTATCCAGGCCTGTTTCAAAAGTAGTCTCATGCTCTACAGGCGACAAGGGAGGCGCTATATCCGCCCACTGCTCGACAGGAACGCCAGCCAGCAATCGTGGAAAAATCCCGCCCTGGACAATGGAGTAGACGTCTTCTCCTCCACCGGTCGAACGGTAAAAACTGGCGTTTTGATAGTACTTTCCATCTACGTGGGCGAGAAAGCACGAAACGCTTTTGGGCGCGCGCCAAGGATAGAGCATCACTTCGACGTTACCCAGGGTGGTTTTTATAATGACGGACACGTCCTCGCCTTCCTCCATGGCGATGGACCTCGAAAGCTGCCGTGAACTGCTAGTCATTAACCCGTAACACCCTGTCCAGAAAAGGGGAAAACGCCTGAAGACACTGCTCTGGATCAGCGGGCGCCATATGTCCCAAGCCAGTTTCAACCCAAGCAATATCCCAGCCCAGCTCCTTGAGGTCCGCGGCAGCGGACCGGGTTCGCATCGAAAGGTCGTGTTTCATGCCGCCACCTTCGAAGATATCCTCGACGTCATGGAATACTAAACAGGGACATTGAATTTTGCGCAGACACGCCGACTCATCTAGTCCCGCGACACTCTCATAGAATGCAACGCCCTGCTGCAACCACTCAGCACTGACACCCGGCAACGTATCGGCCACCGACTCGGGGTTGGCGGCTGCTTTCCTTGACACAGAAAGCATGTCCGATAGTGGCTGCCACAGCGGAGGGAAGCCGCCACAAACGAGCGCGGAAAGCCGAGAGCTGTGAGCCGCCAACTGGATACCGATTGCGGCGCCGAACGAATAGCCCCACCAGGCAAAGGTATCCGCGCCTGCGGCGTCGGCGATCGCGTGAATATCCTCCACTGCCTGCTGCCAGGCCATGCTCGAGCGCTTTGCCGGCGAAGACCCCCCAACCCCTCTAGGCCAATTGGCGAGAATTATCCGGTAACGGGCCGTCAGACTCTCCAGGTAGACCTGCTGTAACCGCGCCAGCTCCGGCGCCGGCGGAGTCATAAGAAAATATGGACCCATAAAGATATAGGGCCCACTGTCACCCAGAACTTCATATTCAATATGCCCCCCATCGGGCATGATGGCTTTACCCTGCATATCCTGCTCCACGTCAATGATTGCTCGAACGACCGCTCTGGCCACGACTATTCACACCGCGCCAAAAGCGTCGCGGGTCAAGTTGACAACACCATCCGCACTGACCGCGATATTGTCTTCTATGCGAATTCCGCCATAGGGTCGCAGCTGCTCCACAACATCCCAATCCACGATGCCTCGATTTCGACTCTCGGCTATCTGTTTTAGCAGGGTTTCGATAAAGTAGATTCCGGGCTCAACCGTCACCACATGCCCCGGCTCTACTTTGCGATGCAAGCGGTTGGCCGTCTGGATTCTCGAATCCGGGTTCGGCAGCTCGCCATCGAGGCCCGCCTGCTGCCCGCCAACGTCGTGCACCTGCAAGCCGAGAAAGTGGCTGATTCCGTGCGGCATGAACACCTGCACGACCCCGAGCTCCAGGGCAGTGTCTACACAACACTTTATGACGCCAAAATCCTTTAAGAGAGCGGCCACGCTCGTTAACGCATCAATATTCGCTTCCTGATACGTTTCCGCCGTATTGAGCCGGTCAACAAATCCCCGCTGCTCCCGATCCAGGGCAACAATCATGTCCTTGAACATACCCTCGGCAAACGCATAGGTTCTCGTGACATCCGATGCATAGCCGGCAAAAGATGCTCCGGCGTCTATCAACATGCTGTGCAGGTTTTCTTTCGGCGGCGACTTTCGGTCTCTTACAATATAATGAAGAATCGCTGCGTGTTCATTGATGCCAATAACCGACGGGTAGGCCAGCTCATCCTCTCCCTGGGAACAGGCCAGCTGGAAGGCCTCACTGACCTCGAACTCACTCCCCCCCTGGTAAAAAACCTCCCTGGCCGCACAGTGTCCCTTTGCGGAAATCCGATTTGCCTCCTCGATGCACGACACTTCATAGGGCGTTTTATAGCTGCGAAACCAAGCCAGAAAATGGATCATCGACTCAGGATTGCGCTCGCCCACATTCCAGCTGGCTATACCAGGATCAGGCTCGCCGAGAAAAGCGCAATTACCACCGGTAGTTACATAGGGCCGCGCCTCCTCTGGCGACCTGATCACGACAACATCGAACAGATCAAGCCAGCCATCTTCGGGCAGTGAAGGAGGCGCATACCAGAAGTTAAGCGACTGAAGGAAAACCAGTGTCGGTTTTTGCGAAGGCCTCCAGATCACCCAGCTGTACGGCGCATCGGCAAGCGGAATCAAGGCCTTGAACTGGGTGTTTACATGAAACGGATAAGGCAAGTCATCATTGTGCCGATACTTACGGGCGCCGCTGTAAACATTAAGCTGGTCGAAATTCGATCTTTCAAGTGCCTTATCATAGACAGCGGATATATGGCGAAAGTGACTGGCAAAGGAGGAGGGGTTGGCCATACGAAAAGTCCTCGCAAAACTCTATTAAATTAGCTGGGCTATGCGCCACTGAGCGCACAACAGCATTCGCTGGAGCGTCTAGATTTGAAAGTCAACAGACAAACCTATGGACAGCGGCCGTGCAATTCCGGCGGCTGTGAACAGCGGCATGGCCCGGACCGTATCGATCTCCCTCTGGTTGGATAGTTGCGCGGCATCATCCAACACATTCTTGGCAAACAGATTGAGCTTCCATCTATCGCCCGCTATTCCCGCATAAAGGTCCAGTAGCTCATAGGACTCAACTTCACTTTGACCGACTAGCACGTTGGGGTTGTATACCGGCTGGCTACCCAGATAACGCCACCCTCCGCCGAGGGTCCCCACATACTTGCCCCACAGTTTGTACTCATACGCGACCGTAACCGCCCCCTGCCACTTCGGCACCTCCGGCAGTGAGTCACCCTCAACGGCACCGAGAGCGGGACTGTTTGCGGAAAATTTTGCGTCGGTGTACGCGAAGTTGATATCGACCCGGAGCGCCGCTGATGCCAGGGCGGATAACGTAAACTCCAGACCATCGACCTCGGCACTGTCGCTGTTTATCACATAGCCGATACCATCCTGCCTGCGAACATTGGTTTGGATATCGGACCAATCACTGTGGAAGGCGGCCACTTCAACTGTCGCCCGCCGATTGAAGAAATTCGTCTTCACGCCCAGTTCGTAGCTGTCCAGGTTGTCTGCATCCGCCTGTGCGGGCACGCCAGGTAAAGCCGCATTGGGGCCGCCGGGGCGGTAGCCAGTCGCGTAACGCGCGTAGACCATCAAATCATCGTTGACATGGTATGGCGTTGACAGCATGTAAGTGGCGACGCTTTCGGATGACCTACCTACATTGTAAATTTCATTCGGGAGGGTAACTCCATCCGAAGTCTGCTCAAACACCTCTTCGTTGTCGGTCCACCGTATACCGGCGACGACATCCAACCGCTCATTGACATGGAGCGTACCAGTGCCGAACACCGCGAATTCTTCGTAATCTGACTCCAACGCCAGCAAATATACGGGTTTGATTCCGGGTATTTCCGCCCCGTCCAGAGTATGTAACTTCAGATCGGTATATTGCTCGGTGCGCTCGTCAACATAGTACGCCCCAACGATCCAATCGAAACGGCTTTCACCATAGCTGGCCAGGCGCAGTTCCTGCGTAAAACGTTCATTGGTATTGTCAAGATACAGGGGCGCCAGGCCTTCGGTCACGGCGCCGCCAGTAAACAACGGAATGAATGCGCCAGTACTGGGGGTGTAATCCCAAATGGACTCACTGTCGACGGATGAATAGGAGGTGACGGACGTCAGGTCACCCCAACCCAGGTCAACCTCCACAATGGCAGAAACGTAATCAAGGGTCCTGTCGCGCGTTTGCGGCAACGAAAACAAAGAATCCAACTCACCCACCACGGGCTTACTGGAATCATAGAACCCGTACCAGGCAACATTAAGGTCCTCTATCTCAACATCCTGCGTCAAAGCAGATAAATATACAGAGGAACGGTCATCCGGCTGCCACAACACCGCCAGCCTTCCACCCTGTTGGCTCGCCTTGTTCACATCGTCCTTGCCGGTATTGGCATTATCGATGTAGCCAGGTGATTTCTGATAGAACCCACTGGCTGTAACTCCAAGCTCACCGGGGATAGCGACCGCATTCACATGACCACGCACACCATAGCCAGGATCATCACCGTGGGCGACGAAGCGAGCATCGCCGCCGAAGTGCGCACTAAACGCGTCCAGGCTAGGACGACGGGTAACGTATTTCAGTAGTCCGCCCAGCGCATTGCCGCCGTAAAGCGTCCCTTGCGGACCACGCACCACCTCTATTCTTTCAATATCATAGGGAAAGAGATCTACCATCAGCGCGTTACCACCACCATACATGGAGCTTGGCGTAACGTTCATTTCATCAATGTAGGTAGCCACACTCGCTGAAACGCCCATCGCGGACAGCCCCCTTAAAGTAAGCCTGCCCTGGCCGGGCCCACCCAGACTGGTGAAATTCAAACCGGGAACATAGGCCGCGTAGTCCTCCACCGTGGTGGCAAAAAGCCTGTCGATGTCATCCGCACTCAAAGCGGTAACGGACACTGGGACGTCAAACAGGTTTTGCACCCGCTTTTGCGCGGTAACGACCACCTCCTCAAGAACTGGCCCCACCTCCACGCCCTTCACATCCGCGGCAACGGGAATCGAAGAAACCGAGAAACAGCAAAGTAGCGCCATGAGCTGGCGGGGTTGACGACAAGTCATTGTACTTCTCCAGATTTAGGTGGTTATTTTCAGGTGCGCGACAGGCAAGGGGCTCATCCCGACACGGAAAAAAGGCTACCACACAACTACACACAGTGTGTAGTTTATTTTTCACCGGAGAATATTGTTAGATATTTTTTATATTTAATGCCTAATAAACAACGCATTAAACTTTTTAAGAAACTTTATGTAGTGTATATTTTTAGTGCAAAGCGCTGGAATTGAAGCACATGGAAATTATTAGGTTTAGCGATTTGCTTGCCGCTCAGGCCAACGCATTGGGCGGCAAGCGCAATTCGCCGCACACCAAACTGCGAATACAAACAGAGACAGCGCGCCTTCTAGAAGCCTCCGGCTACGACAGCCTGAGCATGAGCGCTATCTGTGAACAAGTCGGCCTGACCCGTCGCGCGCTGTACCTGCACTACAAGAACAAGGAAGAAATTGTTCTCGACCTGTCGCGCGCCCTGTTCAAAGCGGAGGCTCAACTGGCGCCGTCACTGACGGATTGCAAAAACCTGGCCGAAGCAATTTATAAGGTCTGCCGGTGGTATGTGCACTTTCATCTGGGGTCGGGCGCTTTGTATACGACACTAATGGAGATTCGCCGCCCCTCGATGGAGGCTCGCGAGCTGTGGGCTGCGCGCACCGATAACCTGCTTGGTATTCTGATCTACCAGTACAAGCAGTTTAAAGAATTTCGCGAAGTGGACCCTGACTGGGCGGTGTTTTGCATTCTGTCTGTCGCTCGCGCGATCAATGCTACAGTAGACCGGATAGGGTTTTCTCCGGAACCTGAAAATGTCCGCCAGTACTGCGACAGAATCGACGAAGAGGTAGTGTCGTTTTCGAAGATGATGTACCAGACACTGGTCGCGAAGCCATGGCCGCTCGCCTCCGGGTGACTCCCCGCCATTCGGACAGCTGACAACCCGACCGGATCAACTGACCGTGGCACTGGACAGGTACAGCGAAAGATCTTCGAGGCTGGTGACGACCAGCCCCCAAGGACCAGTTGTTATTGCTCGTAGCTGGCTCCCGCGAGCACTACGCTAACCGGCCTTGTCCAGCAACTGGTTTCGATATCGTGAAGGGGATAGCCCGAACCACTGCTTGAACGCCCTTGCAAAATTGCTCTGGTCGGAGAATCCCAGCAAATACGCGATCTCCATGTAGCTGTTGTCGCTCTGGGCAACATAGAAACGAGCCAGTTTCATGCGGATTTCCCCGAGCAGTTCGCGAAAGCAGGTATTCTCCGCTTTCAGCCTTCTCTGCAGGTTGCGCGAACTGATGTGCAACGCCTTTGCAATTGCAGTCTGTGAAGGCTCTCCACCGGGCAACAAGCGCAGGATTTCGTCTTTGACCATCATGGACACACTGTCTTGCCCGAAGCGACGAATATAATCCTCTGAAAATGTGTCCTGGTATGCGGCCAGTTGAGGGCAGCCTCCAGGCAAGGCTTTGTCCGCATCCGCCATCGCAAATGCCATCGACTCGAAAGGCGCGCCAAACACAACGGGGCAACCAAAGAGCTGCTCGAAATCCGTTTCTACTGCAGGGTCAGGCCGCACCAAATGGACCTCGCGGGGCACCAGTTGTCCCGCGAACATGTCGCTAAAGAGCCGCAGCAGGGCAGCCAGGCCGAACTCCAGTGCCTCGTAGCCGAGCTCGCCTGGATGGGCCCGCATCCTGGCGACAATTACGACATTCCCGTCCCACTCTTCGACGCTGATCGATCCCGCGTCGCTGACAACTCTGAAATACTTGCCCACCCTCTCCAGCGCCTGTCGCAACGTACTGCTGCATAGAATGGCGAGACCAAGTGATTGCCAGTGCGCGGGTTTGAAATACTGCTGCGCGGCTCGAACACCGATCGCCGAATCGCCGGTCACCGCCGCTGCCAGGCGCCAGGCGGCACCGATATCTTCGATGGGGATGCGCTGTTGACTTTCGGAAAGCGCGTGGAGGTCGACGCCGGTATCGCGCTGTAAGTTGCCCAACTCATAGCCAGAGGCCTTGAGAACTTCAAGCGCTATCACAAGATAGGAAGATAGCGAGGTAAAACTTCCCGTGCCTGATACTGCTTTACCCGCGCCGCTCGGCCCGCCCAAGTGATACGCCATAGCACAAAGACTGAATAAACCCTGGAAGCCAATATTATCGAATTACGCTCTCAACGGCCCCTTACCAAACGGGAGCAAAGACCTGCTTGCGTCGCGCACGCAATGTTAAGCCAATGATAAGTTTCGGCCGCCACAGGCGCAAGATTATGCATCAAAATTGGCCCCGGCACATTGAAAATCACTCTTTGTGCTCTATCGCTTCCTGCAGCTAACCGCTAGTCAGTGCCGCAACGCGACTTACCGGGCCATACTGATTCCATTTTCTCCCGCAATCCGCCCTGTTGGCGCCACGTGTTTTTTTGCCGGAATTCGCGACATTGCCTGCTCGGTCATGGCACAGATCGTCAGGGAAGGATTGACCCCGGGGTTTGCGGGCACGACAGAACCGTCACAGATGATCAAGTTGCGATAGCCGAACACACGGTGGTCAGAATCCACGACCCCGTGTGACGCATCGCGTCCGATCGTCGCACCGCCGAGGATGTGGGCGGTAGTGGGTATGTTGGCGGCTGCCTCCATGAACATGCTCTGCGCCACGCCTCCGGTTTTTTCCGCGATCCACTCGGCGGCCTTGTTACCTGCTTCGATATACGTCGGGTTGGGTTTGTCACAGTCCTGCTCGGTGCGCAGGCTCACGCCGCGTCCGAACCGGCGTTTCTTCGCCCGGAAGGTGAGCGCATTATCGAGACTCTGCATTACCAGCAATACAACCGACTTTTTGGACCAGCCGAAAGGCCAGAGGATCCTGCAGAACTTGACCGGATGGCGGACAGCATTCCCGAGAAGGGAAAAAATACGGGTCCAGCGGGTACCGTCGCCGGTAAGCAGTGTGAACAACCGGCCCATAAAGTCGCCCTTCTCGCCAAAGGTACATACTTCGATGTGCGTATCCCGGTCTGTATGAATGCTGGAACTGATAGCCACGCTGCGCCAGGTTTGCAGCGTGTCATCGGGAAGGGTGACGGCAACCATCGACTCACTGTTGGTGCGCACCAGGTGCCCCAGGCGATCGCTTATCCGGCTCAATGACCCCCGGTGTTTGCAGTTCGCAAGCAGCTGATTGGTGCCCAGTGCGCCAGCGGCAACGATGACGCCACGCGCGGTGAACTTCCGCGGACGCCGCTTTCCAAGCCCCGGATTGCGTGTGTGGACCTCGTAGCCATTGCTGCCATCGCCATCGCCCAACGGGGCGATGTCGACCACCTTGCGGTTTGGCAGTATTGTCGCACCGCCTTTCTCCGCGAACCAGAGATAGTTTTTGGGAAGGGTGTTTTTCGCGCCGACCCGGCAGCCCACCATACAGGCGCCGCAGCGAGTACAGCCGGTGCGCTCCGGGCCCTCACCGCCGAAATACGGGTCGGGGACCGTTTTGCCGGGCTCCCCGAAATACGCGCCAACCGGCGTTCGCCGAAAGGTACCCTCGGTGCCGATGTGACGGGCGTAATCCTTCAGAATGAAGTCACCGGGACTGTCGAACGGGACGGTTTCGACCCCCAGCATCCGCTCGGCGGTGGCGTAGTGTGGCGCCAGTTCGGCTTGCCAGTCGCCCATGTCCGCCCACTGGGGGTTACGATAAAAATCCTCCTTGGCGCGGTACAGAGTGTTGGCGTACACGATACTGCCACCGCCGACGCCAGCACCGCTGCCGATGAATACGTCCTTGAAGGGTGTCAGGCGCATGATTCCGCGCAGGCCGAGCCAGGGCGCCCACAGGTAGCGGTTCAGTTGCCAGCTGGATTTGGCGAAGTCTTTGTCCTCGAAGCGCCGCCCGGCTTCGATGACAGCGACTTTGTAGCCCTTCTCCACAAGCCGCAGCGCGGATACGCTGCCGCCGAATCCAGAGCCGATAATCAGCCAGTCGAAATCGAAGCCTGTTGCAGATTTATTCTGTGGCATAGGTTCTACTGCGGGACGCACGATAATGCGTTATGAATGGTTTCAGAATGATGTCCTGCCCTGACTTGTTTACATTGGGAACACGGTTGGCGACTGAGCCTGCCTCCAAACACACTTTATCGGGATTGCAGGCCCGAAGGCCCTCTGGCTGGGTCACTGGACGATCGCCGGCCGCCCCGGGGCAAACGGCTCCTTCGCCGGCCGCGACCCATTGCACTTTGCTGTACTTCATAATCTCACTGCTGTGTTTGTTTCCATGGCAGACACCGCGACGGACACGCAAAAGCCCACGAACGCCAGCCTTTGCACCAACCCGCCTGTAGTTCCTATGTTTTGACGGTACATAGTTCTATGCCCGATGGGATAAAGCGCCCCGCAGACCGCCCTTATCGTACGGTCAGGTTAATGAGCCCGGGCGGGGCAAAATAGTCGAAAAACCTGCCGGCCGCCGCGGCGTCGCCAGAAAGCCTGATGTCACCGGTCTTTACGCCGTCACTTACGGTGACTTTCCCCGCCAGCAACCGCTGCAGAACCGCTTTTTCCAGCCGGACTTCAGCGTCCATATGAGCCAAGGGCGCGCTGTGAAACTGGGCGATGCCACGACGGATCTCCAGGCTGAATCGCTCACCCTCATCCACCACGTTGAAGGCCAGCGTCGAGTGCACATCGGCCGTAAGCTCCGCCCGCAGCCGGGTAGACATGCCTTCGACCAGTGAAGCAGCCGGCAGCGCCTTGAGCAGATCGGGCGAAGAGACACCGGCGGCCATGCGACGCTGAACCGCTGCAATGTCGAGGGTGCCGTCCAGTTCGCTCGCCGAGGTCAGGTACCAGTTGCGCCAGTTGGGATTGACGCTGGCATAACCGAGCTGGCGGAAGGCGGCTGCTTTTAACAGTCGCGCGTCCCGATCCTCATGGTCGACCCGAATCAACAACGTGGCCAACTCCGACGCCCACTGGTAATCCTCCCCGGAGTACGCGCGACCCGCCTCTTCCAGCACTACATCGCGGCCGCCCATCAGTGCAATGTATCGCTGTGCACTGGCGACCCGGGGCGTGGGGTCCAGGTCAACCGGGTCACCGCTGAACCAGCCGAGGTAGCCCTGGTAGATTTGCCTTACCGAGTGCTTTACGGTGCCGTAGTACTCGCCCAGCCAGGGCTTCTGGCTCGCCAGGTACGCCGGCAACTTCACTGACTGCGCGAGTTCGTCGGGCGTCAGGCCATTGTTCATGCCGCGAATCGTCTGGTCGTGAATGTACTGGATACCATCGCGGGTGACCCGCAGTACCCGCTCGACTTCCGCGACGCCGGAAACGGGCGGCCCGTGAGAGGGCACGAGGTGTTCGGCCTTATAGGTGCGCAGTACATCAATACTCTTGTACCACAGCACGGGGTCACGAAATTTCGTGCCACGCAGGGTGTGAATGTTGGGTAAGGTCGGCCCCTGGATAGCTTCTCCCGACAGCAGAATATTCTGCCCCGGCAGATACACGGCGGTCTCGTCCGGCGCCTCAGAGGGCACATGTCGTAACTCCAGCTCGACTCCGGCAATGTTCATGGTCCGGCGATCTTCGTAGGTGACCGTTGGAGCGATGAATGTCGCCGGTCCGACGTTAGGGTTGGGACCAATGCCCAGGTTGCCCCCCTCACGCTGCTCCGGTGGCAGCAGGGCGCCGGATGTGTAGCCCGTCCTCATGCCGAGGATTGGACCGATATTGCCGCCCTGGTTAATCACGTTCCCGAGCAGCGAACTGTGCGCAATGACGGCAATCTCGCCGGAATTCGCCTGTTCCTGCGAAACATAGGCTTTGACACCATTGATGTGATCCGGGTGAAAGTGGGTGTAGATCACCGCCCTGACGGGCTTGTCGGAGATATTCCGCAGCTCCTCGGCAATCGTGCGCGCGGAATTGATGTCTTCGCCGGTGTCCACGATGATCACGCCGTCATCGCCTTCGATCATGATGGTATTGGCAAGGCCCCAGCCCACAGCGGAATAGACATTGTCTCCTATGCGATAGATCTTCTTGTCGAACAGTGCACTATGGGCTTCAAGCTCCGCATTGATGAAGGGTGACACTTCCCGTTCCGAAATCGCCGCTTCGGCGGCAGCAACCGTGCACAGCACCGCCACGCCCACCAGCCAGGACTTTGCACACAGCCAGGTGCGCGAAAACATGGGTGCTCGTCGCGGACCGAGCGAAGTCATCGCGCCCCTCAATCGACCAGGAAATGCAGCGCAGTCTTTTACAAGCCCGGCCAATCGCAAAAGCCACGCACGCGGCAATGAGCCCCGCCGGCGCGCTTGAACAGACAGGTTAGGCCGGTTGGACCGGCTCGGCATACCCTGCGTATACATTCTATATCCTTTATGGGAGTTGTCGGCTTTTGCTCGCGACGCCCACGTTACGGCAGGAGATGAAGTATCTCTATGCAAAACGCGCCGGTTCATTATGCAAAACGCGACACTTACGCGGTTTGGCCCCATCCCGACCAGACTTTACGCATGACCCGCTACCTCGCAGGAATGAAAACCCTGAACTGTGCTGGAATGGTCCGCCCCCCACCCGAACGGGCTCAACATTCGATATATTTCCACACTCTTACCATCTCGCTCTCGCTCCCAATGCACTTGATGACGCTCAACAACACACTTGATGAGAATCAATGAATGGGAGAGCCGGGGTGCAGGCGGTATCTGGGCTGCAAGGCATAAGTAAGAACGGACGGACGCCATTGCCGGTCAATGCACTTGAGAACGTTCCTGCAAAATGCATTACACATGAGAACATTCCGTTGGTGCTTAGACAAACTCTAAAATTGGCACACAAAACCCGGCAGAAACAGCGCTCGGCGCCATTTCTGCTCGCGATTTGTCAAACTTTGATTATCATCTCACGGCAGGATCAGAAGATTAAACGACTTTAGTAAGGCGCAATGCTTTTCTCGTCACACCCTTAGTTCCAACGATAGTTGACGTCGAGACCGTAGGAGCGTGGATCACCGAATGTACCCACCCTAGGCGACCAATGAAAGTTTACGACGCCGTCGACTAGATATTCTTCGTCGGTGAGATTTCTGCCCCATAACGCGAACGCCATTTCCCCCGCTCCAACATCTATCTCATCGAGCGTGAGCCGCGCATTCCATAGTCCATAGCTGTCAATCTGATTGTAAGGTTCATTCAACGGTAATCCTGAGAGCGGCCCACCGAGATTGAAGATGACGCGTTGTTCATCTCTCCATGAATAGTTGACGTTTGCTCGTAACTCGCCAAATCCCAGGCCCTGGAATGTATAATCCAGGTCCATAGTAAGACTGTGGCGTGGCGCGGATGCCAGTTCGTACTCCGAACTGACATCAACACCAGTAGCTGGATCAATGACTTTTTTGACATCAGAATCGATGAATCCATAACCGAAATTGACGAGCAAACCCTCCGAAATAAGTGCGGTCAGATCAATTTCTGCGCCATTGATAACGGCTGCCCCGGCATTAAAGAACACCGGTGCGGCGGGGTTTTCGGGCAGATTGAAACCGAGCTGCATATCATCAAAATCACTGCTGTATAGCGCGGTATTCAGCCGTAAACGGCGATCCAACCATTTCGACTTAATGCCAACTTCAACCGTGCGCACAATTTCTTCATTGACCGGTTGCGTAGCAGCGGTCACCGAATCAGCCCTGGAATTGAAAGCACCTGCTCGATAGCCTTCCGCCCAGCGCAAGTAAATGTTCGATAGATCCGATAGGTCCCAGGCCATTGTCAGGGCAGGTGACACACGGTAGAACGTTTTGTCCGCGCGGGAGGTAAAAACGTTGCCATCAAGGGCTTGCATTCGATTGGCGGCTAAATAGCGCCGATCTTCCGTATAACGCAATCCACCTGTTATATGCAGACGTGTCTCCCACGAAGGCGTCCATGTAATCTGACCGAATACTGCTTGAGCTTTAGAAACCACATCACTAGAACGTACTTGCAGGGGGAGTTCGAGCAAAGAAAAATCTGGGCCTACAGGCAACGTAATGCGGTCATCTGAGTACTCTGACCCTTCTTCTTTAAAATAATATAACCCCGTTACATACGTGAGTTGCTCAGTGTTTCCGATTAGTTGCAGCTCGTGTGACCACTGCTCTTGATCAGTGTCAAAGGGCGTGTTGACGAATAGTCGCGGGGTTTGATCACTGGGGCTGTAATCTTGGTAGACTGATTCCTCTAGTTCCCGATACGCGCTTATCCACCTCAGGTCAGCACTTTCGTTGAGAGACCAATTCAGCGTGATACTCTGCCCAGACACCTGTAGCTCGCTTTCCTCGAAAGGATAGTTGATAGAGGTCGCGCGTGAACGCTCAGGGGACCAAGGAACGACTTCAAAACCAGGTGCACCGGGTGCAAGTGATTGATAGTACGGTGCCCCCGAGTCTATCTCGGTGCGATCGTATACATAGTCAGCCACAAACCGATCACCGGGCGTCCAGCGAACAGCAACTCGCTGAGCGGTACGGGTTTCGTCACCAAAATCAGGGCCTTGTCCCCGGTTAGTCACTGGTCCGTCAACTTCACCGGCATGATAATTGAGCTGTAATGCGAAGTCGCCAAGTTGAGGTAAGTCTACATCTGTGGCACTGCGCCACAAATTTCGATCACCCACGGTGAACTTTTGATTAAAGCTAAAATCACCTGAGGGTTTGCGCGTAATTACGTTGACTGCTCCTCCCGTCGTATTGCGACCATAGAGGCTACCTTGAGGACCACGTAGGACTTCGATACGTTCAAGTTCGGCGAGCTCCATTGCCAAGCCTGTCGAGCGAGCCATGTATACTCCGTCGACATAGACTCCGACACCAGGATCCTGACTCAGCTGGGAATCGTTATTGCCGACACCTCGAATAAAAACTCTTAACGTACTCTTTGAGCTTGGAAACTGCCGCATCGCCAAGCTGGGCACGCTGAATTGAATGTCACCGAGATCGGTTACGCCCATATTTGCGAGTTGGCCTGTGTTAAAAGCTGAAATAGAAATCGGCGTGTCCTGAAGGTTTTCTGTACGCTTTTGTGCAGTGACAACGATTTCTTCGATGGCTACAGCTCTTTGTGCTAAAACTTGAGGCGTCCATGCACCCATTACAAGTAATGGGGTTAGAATTCTAAGCGCGAGATTATTCACCTTGACCATTTTATTATCTCCGTATTGGGTCGCTTGTTATCAAAGTCTGCCGTCGGCGATTAAGTCCACTGGATCAAGCATGCTGAATACACCCAAGCACCCGCCCTCAGGCGCCGCATCATGAGCGGAATAGCCCAATAGCTTTTGAGCTTGCCTAGAATAAGTGCGCACTTCGTCAAGAGGTGCGGCCAAGTAGTTGTTCTCCTCGGTTCTCAACCAGCCGAGGCAGTAGCTAACATGCATTCCCCTGCGAAGCTCATCCGACGTGGTATTGCTTCCTGCAGCGTGGGCAGTGGCGCCTAGATATAGTAATGCCGAGCCGGCTGGCATTATTGCGGGGACGGCATCGGCATAATCCAATGGGCGTTCCGGTGACCAGCGGTGGCTGCCAGGAATAACCAACGTCGCACCGTTCGTTTCACTAAAGTCGCTGAGCGCCACAATAGACGCCACTTCCACTTCAAAATCGGAAGGCAGGTACGACCAACACGACCCATCTCGGTGTAGGGCTTGTGCGGTAGCTCCGGGAGCTATTTCAAAGATATGACCATAGTTGAGTTGATAGTCGGCGCAGTTCGGTCGGAGAATTTGCTCACAGAGCTCGAGATAAAGCGGGTGACTCATGATTTGCTCGCGAAATATTTCGGACCGTCCGCTTAAACCTGTCAGATGGCGCGTCTTCGTACCAAAAAACTGATCGTAAATTGGACTCAAGAATCTCCGCTCAGGGCTCTGTTGACCCAAAGGCCCATCCATTTCTCGGTTAAATGCCCCTAAGGTAGCGGAGTCAAGGAAACCTTCGACGATCACAGCGCCGTGAGTTAATAGCGTCTGAGTGAGTTGGGTTGGGTCACAATCAGCCCTAAGTCGCGGTATAGAATTAGTGGTCATAAAAATTCTCCTATATAAAAGCATGGCTATTACTGACTAAGTATTCAGTCAATATAGAACTGACTGATCGTTTAGTCAAGAGAGTGATATACTGCTCCAGCTTAGTCGGTGTTGATGTGGATTAGGGAACGGGGAACATGCAAGGAAAAAGCAGAGAGACGCGCAGCCAACAAGTGAGAAACGCTGCGCTAAATAGCGCCATTGAGGTCTTCGCTGAAAAAGGTTTTGAGGGTGCTACGCTGGGCGAAATAGCCAGCTTGGCGGGAATAAAACAGCCTCTACTTGTTTATCATTTCGGTAACAAAGAGGGCCTCTGGGAGATGGCGGCGACCCAATTGATGGAATGCTTCAATACGAGGCAACTTTCCCTCTATCAGGATGAGGTTCTGCTGGATGATCGACAGCGGCTAACAGGCTTGCTCAGATCCTTTATTCTCACCCTGCGCGAGCTTCCTGCTTACGGCAAATTTTTGTTAAAGGAAGGTTCTAGAATATCTCAACGTACACAGTGGTTAGATCACCACTTCGTTCCTTCAGTATACCGCGAAGCCACATTTGAAGACCCGCGTCTACAGAGAGTGTTTGGTACCGTTAACTTGCTTCGTTATGTAGTCGCCGGAGGTATCTTATATATCGTTGTGGCAGGGCCTCAGCTCGCCGTGAGTGCAGAGGAAGAGGGTGGCATTGGGGATCCACCAGACCAGTTACACCCACTCAGCGACGCCATGGTCGAGCAATTGGCACAATTATTGTGTTCAATGGTGCTCAGCCAAATCGGTGAATGACTTGTTCCAGATCGAGGAAGTCACCACCCGAGTTTACCGCCTACAAGGTTATGTCATTGCCTTGGGGCGTTAGTTTCCAGCGGGGCCCCCTGAAAAACGGCTTGCCAGTTCCTCCACCCCTTCGACTACCGTACACACGCAGACAATGTGCAGAGGCGAAAACATGGACGACATGCCCCACTCAATCGCGCATCGATCTACTCGATTTCTTCACCAAATACAGTAGGGCCTTCGTAACAAGCGGCACGCCTACCAGACAGGGAAAACATTTTCCCAGTTATGGACTAGGGTTATCCGCACCCAATCCGACTGCCCCCCCTGACCGTACCCCCCCCCGTTCGCGTTCTCAACTCTGTTGAGAACCAAACCCTCCGTTCTCTCATTCAATGATTCTCATCAACACTGGGTTGTTACATCAATGGCCCAACCGGACAGCTTGCAATTATTATAAGCATACTTATAATAAGCATCACCTAACATCAGGAAGCTTACATGTCCAAACGGGACCAGGCCGCGCAGATGAGCTTCGAGCTGCACAGCTCCGCCCGGCTGCTGCGGCGCAATTTCGACCGCCGCGCCAAGGCCCACGGGCTGACGCGTTCGCGCTGGCAGGTGCTGTGGCACCTGTCGCAGCAGGAGGGACTGAAACAGGCCGAGCTCGCCGAGCGCCTGGATGTGGCGCCGATCAGCCTCGCCCGGCAGATCGACAACCTGGAGCAGGAGGGCCTGGTGGAGCGCTGCCGCGACGACAGTGACCGTCGCTGCTTCCGCATCCACCTGACCGGAGCGGCGCAGCCGGCCCTGGAAACGCTGCAGCGGCTGGCGCTGGAAACCCGTCGCGAGGCACTCGCGGGGCTGTCGGAGGACGAGATTGGACAACTACAGCATTTACTGGGCCGGGTTCGGCAGAACCTGAGCCGCGAAGTCGAGGAAACAACGTGAGCAGATCCACCCGCATATTGCGCCGGCTCGGCCTGGGCGGCGGCGCGCTGGTCGCCGCCGGCGTGGCCGCCTGGCTGCTGCTCGGCGGCGCCGGCAGCGTGCACACCGAGAACGCCTACATCAAGGCCGACAAGATCGCCCTGGCCACCGATGTCGGCGGTATCGTCACCGACGTGACGGTGCGCGCCAACCAGCGGGTCGAGCGCGGCCAACTGCTGGTGCGCCTGGACGCCACCCCCTTTCGCCTGGCGGTGGCCGAGGCCGAGGCTCACCTGGGACAGGTGAAAAACCAGTTGCTGGCGCGGCGCGCGGACTACGCCGAGGTCGCGGCGGCACTGGAACAGGCACAGCGCGACGCCGACTTCTACCAGCGCCAGCTGCAGCGCAACGAGAAAATGGGGCCGGCGGCAGTCTCCGAGGCGCAGCTGGACGAAGCGCGCCAGGCCCTGGCCCGGGCCCACTCGCAGATCGCCATTAACCGGCAGAAGCTGTCGAGCCTGGCGGCCGAACTGGGCGGCGACAGCGGCACCCCGCTGGAGCAACAGGCCGACCTGCAGGTGGCGCAGGCACAACTGGACCGCGCGCGCTACCAGCTGTCGCGCACCGAGGTGTTCGCGCCGGCCGATGGCATCATCGCCAACGAGGTGCCCCAGGTGGGCGAAATGGTGCCCTCTGGCCTGACCCTGATCAGCATGCTCAGTACCGAGGACACCTGGGTCGAGGCCAACCTGAAGGAAACCCAGCTGGCGGGTGTGGAACCCGGGCAGCGGGCCACCGTGGTGATCGACGCCTACCCCGACACCCAGTGGCGGGCGGTGGTGGAAAGCCTGAGCCCGGCCAGCGGCTCCGAGTTCGCCCTGATCCCGGCGCAGAATGCCAGCGGCAACTGGGTCAAGGTGGTACAGCGCGTGCCGGTGCGCCTGCGGCTGACGGGCGCCGACGGCAAGCAACTGCCGCTGCGCGCTGGAATGAGCGCCGAGGTGCGCATCGATACCAGCCAACCCGGCGCTCCGCTGCCGGTGGCCGCCGCCGGCGATGAAAAACAGATCGTCCTGGGATCTGTGCACGCCAACTAAATGACCGAGCGCCGCGGCAATGTCCTGTTGGTGACCGGCAGCATCATGCTGGCCACCATCATCCAGGTGCTGGACACCACCATCGCCAACGTCGCCCTGCCCCACATGCAGGGCTCGCTGGGCGCCGGCGGCGACCAGATCACCTGGGTGCTGACCTCCTACATCGTCGCCACCGCGATCATGACCCTGCCGGTGGGCTACCTGGCGCAGCGCTTCGGCCGTCGCAATATCTTCCTGTGGTCGGTGACCGGCTTCACCATCACCTCCATGCTGTGCGGGCAGGCCGCCTCGCTGACGGAAATGGTGTTCTGGCGGACCCTGCAGGGGCTCTTCGGCGCCTCGCTGGTACCCCTGTCCCAGGCCACGCTGCTGGACACCTTCCCCCGCGAGAAACTGGCCTCGGCGATGAGCATCTGGGGCATGGGCGTGATGCTCGGCCCCATCCTGGGCCCCTCGCTGGGGGGCTGGCTGACCGACACCTACAGCTGGCGCTGGGTGTTCTACATCAACGTGCCGCTGGGCATCCTGTCGCTGGTGGGCATCTACCTCTTCCTGCCCGATACCGAGCGGCGCCAGCAGCGCTTCGACCGCTGGGGCTTTGCCTTTATCGCGCTGGCGGTGGCCACCCTGCAGCTGCTGCTCGACCGCGGCGAGCATGTCGACTGGTTCGAGTCCCTGGAGGTGCAGTTCTACGCCCTGCTGGCGGTGCTGGGGCTCTACCTGTTCGTGGTGCACAGCGCCACCACCGACAACAAATTCCTGTCACCGGCCCTGTTCCGCGACCGCAATTTCGTCTCCGGGGTGATCTTCATCTTTGTCGTCGGCATCGTACTGCTGGCGACCATGGCCCTGCTGCCGCCCTTCCTGCAGCAGTGGAAGGGCTACTCGGCGGTAACCACCGGGCTGGTGCTGATGCCCCGCGGCGTGGGCACCATGATCGCGATGCTGGCGGTGGGTCGCCTGCTGTGGCGCTTCGACGCCCGCTGGGTGATCCTGGTGGGCATGGCCCTGGTCACGCTGTCGCTGCACCACATGGCCGGCTTCACCATGGAAGTGGGCCAGCGCGAGCTGGTGTTGACCGGCATCGTGCAGGGCCTGGGACTGGGCCTGGTGTTCGTGCCGGTTTCCACCCTGGCCTACGCCACCCTGTCGCCCACCCTGCGCGACGAGGCGACAGCCCTGTTCAGCCTGTCGCGCAACCTCGGCAGCAGTATCGGGGTGTCGATCGTGATGGCGGTGCTGTCGCGCAGCCTGTGGATCAACCAGCAGGAACTGGGCGCCCGCTTACAGGGCGGCGCCGAAACCCTGGCGGGCCTGCCCGGCACCGGCGAGCTGCTGGCGCTGCCCGCCGGCGTGATGCAGGAGCTGAATCGGCAGGCGGCGGAAATCGCCTACGTCAACGACTTCCACCTGCTGATGCTGATCAATATCGCGGCGATGCCGCTGGTGCTGTTGCTGTCCAACCCCGACCACCGGGCGCGCCGCGAGGCGGGCCGGGCGGCCGCCGCCTGATCAGGCCCGGGTCTCGATCAGGCGCACCCAGTACTGCAGGATATCGAGCTGCTGCGCGGCCAGTTTCAGGCACACCAGCAACGGCACCGCCAGCAGCACGCCGGCGGCGCCCCACAGCCAGCCCCACACGATCAGCCACAGCACCAACACCAGCGGGTTGAGGCGCATGTTGCGTCCCAGCACCAGGGGCGTGACGAACTGGGCCTCGGCCATGTTGATCAGGAAGTAAACCAGCGCCGGCAGCAGTGCCGTCGCTTCGAGACCGTACTGCACCAGGCCGGCCAGGCCCAGGACGCAGAGCGCCACCAGCGGGCCGACATAGGGTGCAAAATTCAGCAGCCCGACCAGCGCGCCCCACAGCAGCGCGTCATCCACCCCCAGTAGCCACAACGCCGCCGCGGTGGTCACCCCCAGGGCGGTGTTGATCAGGCTGACGGTGAGAATGTAGCGCGACAGCTCCCGCTGCACCCGCGCGACCACCAGGCCGGCCTGCCGCTTGTCGCGCACCCGGGGGAAAATCTCGATCGCGCCCTGCCACAGGCGCTGGCCGAAAATCAGCTGGAACAGCACCAGGATCACGAAGGTCAGCAGCTGCACCAGCAGCAGTGGCGCGGCCCCGACCACGGAGATCACCAGTTCGAGGCTTCCCTGCAGCAACTTCTCGGTGACTGCGCCCTGGGCGGGTTCCGGGGGCGGCTCGGGGAGCGGCTGCGGCGCGGGCTCTTCGTCATCGCCGAACAGGCCGAAAAAAGTGAAGCCCCCCTCTTCCTTCGGGGGCGCGGGCTCCGGCACCGGCGCGGGCTCCTGCCGGGGCGCAAGAGACTCGGTGATCGAGTCCAGCTCCTCGCTCAGCTGCATGCCCAGTTCCGGCAACCGCTTGAGCCACTTCTGCGCCGGCTCCGCCAGCTCGACCCCCAACAGGGCCACGGGCCCGCCGATGCAGGCCAGCAGGACAAAGGCGGAAAGGCTGCGCGGCACATAGAAGCGCTTGAGGGCATTGACCAGCGGACTCAACAGCAGCGCGAACAGCAGTGCCACCACAATGGGAATCAGCAGGGTCCTGGCAAAGTACAGGGTGTAGAGTACCGCCAGCCCCAACAGCCAGTATTGGGCAGCGATGCCCGGCGCCCGCTTTTTCGCGGCCGATCCCGCCGCCGTCGCGGGCGGCGTCTCGGGACCGCTCAAAGCTCGCCCACTCCCATGCCCAGCCCCAGGGGCAGCAGCGACACCAGGCGCAGGCCGGTGCGGACCCGGCGCAGGCTGGCCGCGCCGCCGCGGCGGCCCATCAGGAAGCCCGCCGCCAGGCCGCCGCCAAGCCACCACAGTGGAGGCACGGCCCGCAGGCGGGTCACGGCGCCTGCTCGCAACTCGCCCAGGCGCCGTTGGCGGGCATCGAGACGCGCATCCAGTTCGCGGATTTCAAGGTTCAGCGACTTCAGGCTCACCGCCACCCTCCCCGGTACCCTCTCCAGTAAAAGCCCGCCACTGGCGCCGTGTGCGCGGCAGGCCCAAACCCTTGCGATAGCGCAGCCAGGCCATAGCAATGCCGCCCAGCGCCATCAGCTGGATGGCCAGGAACAGCAACACGCCCAGCGCGGGGGAGCCACTGTGCTGGTACAACAGCACCGCGGGCAGCAGGGTCAGGCCCAACCAGGCGAGCAGCAACAGCGGCAGGAAGGCCAGCGCCAGCAACAGCATGCGCCCGAGACTGGCCAGGGCCAGGCGCAGCTCCAATACCAACAGCTGGCCCAGGTCGCTGCCGGTATCCGCGGTCAGCTGTAACAACTGTAACCACTCGGCCTGCTCCCGCGCCCCGGCCGGGGCCGGGCTTTCCGGGGGCCCGGCGTCTCCGGCTCCGCTCATCGGCGGCCGAACACCTGGGCCAGGATATAGCCCGCCAGGAAGGCCAGCCCCAGGCTGGCCAGGGGCTTGTCCCGCACGTAGCGGGTGGCCTCGGCGCCGAGTTCCTCGGCCTTCTCGCGGCCGTGCTGGATCTGCTCCAGGGCCTCTTCCTTGAGGTCCATGCCGGCCGCTGCCGCCGCCTGGCGAAAATGCAGGCGGGCGTCCAGCAACTTCTCGTAGGCCTCCATCGCGGCCGCCTTGCTGGCGGCCAGCTCCGCTTCCCGATCCTTTGCTCCCGATTCACTTTGTGCAGGCATCGTCGGCACTCCACTTCACTCAACCACGGACACACCAGACTAGCGTATGGCCCGGAGCCGCGCCAAGGGAATGCGGGTCCCGCGAGGCGCTCGAGGGCCAAGATTATTCGTATTCAAAGCCTTTGTTCTGCGGCTTACGACAACAAAGCGTCGTATTTCGTCAAATAATAAGCTATCCACGCCGTATGATACGCGCCATTCCTTTTGAGTTCTTTCTATTTGCACCGCGACGGATACGGAGAGATGACACCATGAGCCAATTGCCGAACAGACAACCCCGATCACCGCGATTGCCCCTCGCGCGCCTGCTGACCGCCGGCCTGCTGGGCGGCGCCGCCCTGCCGGTCGCCGCCGCGCTGGAAGAGGTGATCGTCACCGCGCAGAAAAAATCCGAGAACCTGCAGCAGGTGGCGGTGGCCGTATCTGCCTTCGGCGAGGACACCATCCGCAACAGTGGTATCCTGGATATTGGCGACGTCACCGCCCACACCCCCAGCTTCTCCATCTCCAACTACAACCCGACCACCCCGGCCCCCTATATCCGCGGCGTGGGCACCAATTCCAGCAGCGTCGGCGACGACACCTCCATTGGCGTGTTCATCGACGAGGTCTACGCCGGTCGCGCCGGCGGCTACGGCGCCGACATGTTCGACGTGCAGCGCATCGAGGTGCTGCGCGGCCCCCAGGGCACCCTGTACGGGCGCAACGTGGCCGGCGGCGCCATGAACATCATCACCAACAAACCCGGCAATGAGCTGGAGGCGCGCGCGGAAGTGACCGCGGGCAATTACAATCTGCTGGCCATCAACGGCATGCTCAGCGGCCCGCTGGCCGCGGACGGCAGCGTGCGCGGCCGCATCGCGGTGTCCAGCCGCCAGCGCGACGGCCACGTGGACAACGTGGTCACCGGCCACGACCTGAAAAACGAGGACAACATCAGCGCCCGGGCCAAGCTGGCCTTCGATCTCGGCGCCAACGCCGACCTGCTGCTGTCGGCCGACTACGGCAGGGACGACGACCTCCGGGGTCCGGCGGCCCGCAGTACCATCAACGTGGCGCCGCCACTGCCCGGCGAGCCGGTGGACAGGGTGTCGCTGGACTTTGACGGCTTCACCGAGCGCGAGCTGTACGGCGCCTCCGCCACCCTGAACTGGGAAGTCGGTCCCGGCACCCTGACCTCGATCACCGCCTACCGCGCCAACGATTACAGCTTCCTCGACGACCTCAGCGGCACCTGGTCGGTGCTGTCGCTGACCAACGACGCCGAGGAGGAGTCCACCCAGTTCTCCCAGGAGTTGCGCTACGCCGCCGAGATGGAGGGCTTCGGCTACACGGTGGGCGCCTACTATTTCGACGAGTCAGTGGACCGCCTGGAGTCCTTCGACTCCTCCGGCACCATCGGCATCCCCGGCGCCTCCCGGCCCCTGTGGGATGCCGAGATGGACAGCACCAGCGCCTCGGTGTTCGGCGAGGCCACCTGGTACCTCAGCGAACGCCTGAGCCTGATCGCCGGCGGCCGTTACACCTGGGATGAAAAGCAGTTCACCAATGTCACCAGCAACCCCGACATCCTGGGCTACCTGCTGGAGGCCTACGCGGTGGACGAAGAGGAGACCTGGAGCAAGTTCACCCCCAAACTGGGCCTGGAATACAACCTCAGCGACGACATCATGCTCTACGCCACCTGGGCCGAGGGCTACAAGGCCGGCGGCTACAACGGCCTGGCGGCGACCCGCGTGGAAGCGGAGAAGCCCTTCGACCAGGAGGTGGTGTCAAGCTACGAGGTGGGCTTCAAGTCGGAGCTGCTGGAGAGCACCCTGCGCATCAACGCCAACCTGTTCTACAGCGACTACCAGGACCTGCAGAACTTTTTCGTCGACGTGGAGACCTCCGAGGTGATCACCGCCACCGCCGACGCCGAGATGCAAGGGCTCGAACTGGAAATCTGGTGGACCCCGCTGGAGCGCCTGGATATCTTCCTGGCCGGTAACGTGATGGACACCGAGTACACCGCGTTTCCCGCCAACCCCGCGGTGGAGGGCAATCAGCTGATGCGCGCGCCGGACACCAGCGGCTCGCTGGGCCTGCAGTACACCCAGCCCCTGGGCAACCTGGGCGAGTTGCTGCTGCGCACCGACGTGACCTACACCGACGAGATGTATTTCAGCACCGCCAACGTGATCGAGAGCGGCGCCGGTAGCTACAGCCTGGTCAACGCCCGCGCCGCCCTGCGCATGTATAACGGCTGGGAATTCGCCCTGTGGGGCAAGAACATCGCCGACGAGGAGTACGTGGTGCACAGTTTCACGGCCGGCCTCGGCGACGGCCACCCGGTGTACGGCGACCCCACCATGTGGGGCGTGACCGCCTCCTACGCATTTTGAAGCCGGTTGAGGTAGTGTAGCGGACACCATGCCGGAAACACTGAACACGCCCCACTCCAGCGACCTGCCCAGCGGTGCCCGCATCGACTGGGCGGTGTTCGCGCCCTCGCTGCTGCTGGTGCTGGCGGCGGGCATCTACCTGACCGGCTTCCCGGAGCAGGCCGAGGCCACCGCCCGCGCCGCGATGAACTTCGTCACCAGCCAGTTCGGCTGGCTGTTCGTACTCACCGGCGGCGGCGCCTTCGTGTTCGCCCTGTGGCTGGCCTTCGGCCGCTACGGCCAGGTGAAACTGGGCAAGGCCGGGGACGGCGTGGAGTTCGCGGAGATCCCCTGGGCGGCGATGATGTTCAGCGCCGGTATCGGCATCGGCCTGGTGAGTTGGGCTTTCGTCGAGCCCATCTACTACCTGTCGACGCCGCCACTGGGGGTTGAGGCCCACTCCAGCGCGGCGGTGGAATGGGCGCACATGTACGGGCAGTTCCACTGGGGCTTCATCCCCTGGGCCCTGTACGCCATCCCGGCGGTGCCGGTGGCCTACATGCTGTATGTAAAGGACCGCCACGCCCTGCGCATCTCCGAGGCCTGCGCGCCAGTACTGAACAGCCCCGCCCGGCGCCGCTGGAAACCGGTGATCGACACCCTGGTGATCATCGGCCTGATCGGCGGCGCCGGCACCTCCCTGGGCCTGGGGGTGCCCCTGGTGTCGGCCTTTGTCGGCGAGTTGCTGGGCATCCCCGACAACCTGCTGACCCGCTTCGGCGTGCTGGCCTTCTGGACGCTGCTGTTCGGCGCCAGCGTGTACCGCGGCCTGCACAAGGGCATCAGCGTGCTCAGCGACATCAACATCGGCCTGGCGATGGCGATCCTGCTGTTCATCCTGTTCGCCGGGCCCACGGTGTTCATCCTGTCGCTGAGCGCCAACAGCCTGGGCCTGATGCTGGACAACTTCACCCGCATGAGCTTCTGGCTGGACCCGGTGGAGCGCGGCGGCTTCCCCGAGGCCTGGACCCTGTTCTACTGGGCCTGGTGGGTGTCCTACGCGCCGATGATGGGGCTGTTCTTCGGCCGCATCTCCCGCGGCCGCACCATCCGCCACCTGGTGCTGGGAGTGATCGGCTGGGGCAGCCTCGGCTGCTGTTCCTTCCTCGCCATCTGCGGCGGCTACGCCCTGGACCTGGAACTGTCCGGCGCCCTGCCGGTGGTCGAGCGACTGGCCGGTCAGGGCATTTCAGCCACGGTGGTCGACATCGTGCGGCAGATGCCCCTGGGCGGGCTGATGATCGCGGTCTACACCTTCCTCAGCTTTATCTTCCTGGCCACCACCCTGGATTCCGCCGCCTACGTGCTGGCCAGCATCAGCACCCACGACCTGCGCGGCGACCAGGAACCGTCGCGGCGCAACCGCCTGACCTGGGCCTTTGCCCTGGCCTTTATCGCCGTGGGCCTGCTGGTCGTCGGCGGCCTGAAAACGGTGCAGTCGTTGACCATCATCACCGCGCTGCCGCTGATCCCGGTGTTGCTGCTGCTGGCCGTGGCCCTGCTGCGCTGGCTCAGGCAGGACTTCGGCGGGGCGGTGAAAAAACCGGTGCTGGTGCTGCCGGCCGACGCCCCCGCCAGGGACGACTGAGCCCGCGCCGGCCGCTCACGCGCACCCCAGCCACAGGGCGGTGAGCGCCGCCCGGCTGCGCACGCCGAGGCCGCGGTAAATATCGCGCACGTAGGTGTGCACGGTGGCGGGAGTCAATTCAAGTTTTTCGGCGATGGTCGCCTCGCTGTCACGGGTCAGCAGGCGGTGCAGAACCCGTCGATGGGCCGGCGACAGCGGCGTCTGGGCAATCAGCAGGCCGTGGCTGAGGAACAGCTGGCGATGGAACCAACGAATCGCGCGCAAAGCGGTGCCGACCAGTTGATAATCCTCCTGGCTGTAGGTCTCGCCGTTGGTGCGGTGAAATCCGTAGTAGGCCTCAGTGTCCTCGTTCAGGGGAAACACCGCAAACAGGGTGTCGTTGATATTCCGCACGCGGTACACCTGGTCGAAATGCTCCGAATCGAAAAAAGCGGGCGGCATGATGTCGCGCAGGGTGTGCACCCGGAAACGGCCCGCATAGCGAATCTGCACCGCGATGGGGTCAATGTTGTCGCCGCGCTGTACCGCCCGCGACAGGCGTCGGCTGATCCGCTCGCTGTTGGGCTCGCGGCTCAGGTAGCTGACCCGCAGGGGTCGCCACCCGAGGTAGGGGTCCTCCGCCTCCGGCTCGTCGACACGCACCGCGCCGACCCAGTAGCCGTCGTGGGCACCCACCAGCCCGCACAGCGTCTCGAGCAAGTGATCCAGCGCGGCATCCATCTCCCAGGCCGGATAGTCCGCCAGCGCATCCCACAACGCCAAAATATCTTCCCTGATCACCACGGTACAGCTTTATCCAGTTCGCTCAACAGGTGCCCGAGGCACCCTCCCCGGCCAGAGGTTACCTTTCCTCCAAACCAGACGCCAGCCCGCATTTCGTCCCGCCTTACCCCGTCTTCCCGTGACCCAAGCGCACCCGCCAGCCTCGCCGGGAGGACTCTCGCAACAAGCCCGTCGTCGGCAGGACCCTTGTTATTCGTGATAATCTACAGCCCGACACTCACCAGACCCGCCCCGATGGACGCCCCGCTTAGGGGAGAGACTCAGCATGCGCGTTACCCGCCACACCGACTACGCCCTGCGCGTACTTATCTATGTCGCTCTCAAGAATGGCGAGGCGGCGACCATTGGCGAGATAGCCGAACGCTACGCGATTTCACGCAACCACCTGACCAAAGTCGTCCACAGGCTGGCTCGCTGTGGATACCTGCTGACCACGCGGGGCAAGAGTGGCGGGCTGCGACTCACGCGCTCCCCCGAAATGATCAGCCTCGGGGCCGTGTTTCGCGACATGGAAAGCGAGCTGGGCGTTGTGGAGTGCATGGGAGGAGCGGGAAGCTGCATTCTGGATGGCGGTTGCGAACTCAAGAAGACCTTCGCCCGGGCCACGGCGGCATTCCTGGAGGTACTCGACCAGCAGAGCCTGGCCGACCTGCTGCCCGCCAGGGAGGCGCGACGGCTGCGCGAACTGCTGGCGATTGCCCCCTGAGCACAGGCGTGCCCGGGCTTTATTTACCCGGGTAATTGCGATACCGCGGAGCCAAGCCCCCCACCACCTTACCCGCGCGCTTTGACCTGCATCAATCACCACTAGATAACGGTTGACTGTTGGCGGAGACAGGTCTTATATAATGCATACGAAATACATGTTATAAAAGAGCTGCCCGCGGGCATCCTTTCTTTGGGGGGAGAGATGAACGAACTGCTTACGCGCAATGCCGCGAGGAATATCTTCTTCGGTGGCTCCACGTTTTTCTTCCTGATCTTTGCCGCCTTGACCGCCCACAGCCATTGGTACGTGGTGAATGTCTCCACCGACAGGGAGGGACTGACCGAGTCCGTGGCCCGGGGCAAACACGTCTGGGAAAAGCACAGCTGTATCAATTGCCACAGCATTCTTGGCGAGGGCGCGTACTTCGCACCGGAGCTCGGCAACGTCTGGACCCGCTACGGAGGGCGCGACAACCCGGAAGCCGCCCGGCAGGGCATCAAGGCCTGGATCAAGGCACAGCCATTGAACGCCCCCGGCAGGCGGCGGATGCCCGCCTTCGACCTCAGCGAAGAAGAACTCGACGCCCTGGTGGACTTCTTCCACTGGACCGACTCCATCGACACGCAGGACTGGCCGCCGCACCCGGTGGGCTAGGCGCACGCGAAAAAGGAGAAGCGCATGAAATACGAGAGCCAGCGAGTCGCACTGCCTTTCTTTGCCGTGGCCATGGCCCTGTTTGTTCTGCAGGTGGTCTTTGGCATTCTCGCCGCCACGGTTTACGTCCTGCCGGAATTTCTCGCCGAGGCCATGCCCTTCCATATCATGCGCATGAGCCACACCAACCTGTTGATTGTATGGTTGCTGATCGGCTTCATGGGCAGCACCTACTACCTGCTGCCGGAAGAGGCGGAACAGGATATTCACAGCCCGCTGCTGGCCTATCTGGGCCTGGCGATATTCGCCGTGGCGGGCGCCGGCGCCCTGCTCAGCTATCAGTTCGGCATCCACGAGGGGCGCGAATTTCTCGAACAGCCGCTGTGGTGCAAGGTACTGATCACGGTGTCCTTCCTGATGTTCCTGTACAACACCACGCGCACACTGCTGGCGGGCCGCAAAACCGCGATCAACCTGGTGCTCATGCTGGGGCTGTGGCTAGCCGCGGTGTTCTGGCTGTTCGCTTTCTACAACCCCAGCAACCTGTCCCTGGACAAGCTGTACTGGTGGTGGATCGTGCATGTCTGGGTGGAGGGCGTATGGGAGCTGATCATGGCCTCGCTGCTGGCCTATCTGCTGATCAAGATGACCGGCGTGGACCGCGAGGTGATTGAGAAATGGCTCTATGTGATCATCGGCCTGGCCCTGTTCTCGGGCCTGCTGGGCACGGGGCACCATTACTACTGGATTGGCACGCCGGGCTACTGGCAGCCCCTGGGCAGCATCTTTTCCACCCTGGAAGTCGCGCCTTTCTTCGCCATGGTGATGTTCGCCTTCTACATGTTCTGGAAGGGGCGCCGCAACCACCCGAACAAGAGCGCCATGCTGTGGACGCTCGGCAGCGCCACCGTGGCCTTTTTCGGCGCCGGTGTCTGGGGCTTCATGCACACCCTGTCCTTCGTCAACTACTACAGCCACGGCACCCAGGTGACCGCGGCCCACGGCCACCTGGCTTTTTACGGCGCCTACGTGATGATGGTACTCGCCATTATCACCTATGCCATGCCACAGCTGCGGCGCATGCAGCCCTACAACCAGATACTCAATATGTGGAGTTTCTGGATGATGACCTCCGCCATGTGCTTCATGACCTTTACCCTGACCTTCGCCGGCGTGGTGCAGACCCACATGCAACGGGTCATGGGCATCAACTACATGGAGGTCCAGGCCCAGCTCGGCCTGTTCTACGCCATGCGGCTCGGGGCGGGCGCGGTGGTGGCGGTGGCGGCGCTGCTCTACCTGTACGCGGTCTTCGGCCCGGCCCGGGAACAACTTCCGGCGACATCCCAGACCGCACTGGGCACAACCTGAGGCGACGGGCCCCGCAATGAATCATCTGGAAATGGCCGCCGGCCGGTCCGGCGGCGCAACGCAAATTCCCTACTACCAGAGCATTGGCGGCGAGTGCGCGCTGTTCCAGCACGCCTTCGAGCAGCGCCTGCCGCTGCTCCTCAAGGGCCCGACAGGTTGCGGCAAAACCCGCTTTGTCCAGCACATGGCCGCGCGTCTCGACAGGCCCCTGTACACGGTCGCCTGTCACGATGACCTGACCGCCGCCGACCTCACCGGCCGCTTCCTGCTGCGCGACGGAGAAACCCAGTGGGTCGACGGACCGCTCACCCGCGCCGTGCGCGAAGGCGGCATCTGCTATCTCGACGAGGTCGTGGAGGCGCGCAAGGATGTCACCGTGGTACTGCACCCGCTGACCGACGACCGCCGGCTGCTGCCGCTGGAACGGACTGGCGAGCAGCTGCAGGCGCCCGACGATTTCATGCTGGTGGTGTCCTACAACCCCGGTTACCAGCACATACTCAAAGCACTCAAACCCAGCACCCGGCAGCGTTTCGTGGCGCTGGCCTTCGATTTCCCGCCCCCGGAACAGGAACGCGACATCGTGGCCCGCGAGAGCGGCCTGGACACGCCCCGGGCCACGGCCCTGGTCAACCTCGCCGCCCGCCTGCGGGCCCTCAAGGGACAGGACCTGGAAGAAGGCGTTTCGACAAGGTTGTTGATCTACTGCGGCTCCCTGATTCAGGCCGGCGTGCCCGTGCTCGAAGCCGCTCGCGCCACGTTGGTGGAACCCCTCACCGACGACGCCGATGTGCAGGCCGGCCTGCTGGAAGCGCTGCGGGCCACCTTCGGCGAGGACTGAGTCGCGGTGGCGCTGTCACTGGAACTGGAGGAGTGGGTTGGGGCACGCTGGCACCACTGGGCCTCCCGGGCGCGGAGCTATCCGACATATCCCGACGCGGCGGTCACACTGGCGACAATAGCGCCGGCACTGTCAGTGTTTTTCCGCATTGCCGGCGGCGACCCCGGCCTGCCCATCCACGCTATTTCGTCACGGGAATCCCGCCACCGCCTGACATTGCGCCAGCGGCTGGGCTTCGACAGCGAAATGCTGGAGCGGCCGAGCCGGAGCCAGGAGGCCGTGCAGCTACCCGTACGCATCGATGTGTTTCCCCGGCGGCAACTCAATCGCGAACTTTATTACTGGCTGGCCGCTTTCCTTGCCAGCGCCAAAGCTCCCGCACGCGACACTGACGCCCTGCGTGCCGACATCCGGGCGCTGCGCCTGGCCAGGCAGGCCAGCTGTAATGTGCTAGGGGAATTTCCCGGCCTGTTCGCACTTCACCAGCGACTGAGTGCGGCGGCACTCAATGCGCGCCCGCCGCGCGGGCAACTGCCGCCCGCGGAAGCCGCCATTGAAGCGGCCGTGCGGGCGCTGCTCACGGGAACCACGCTCGCGTCCGACCCCGTACTTGAGGCCGTGTTCGATCGGTCACGCTCACTCGACGACATTCACGCCCCTCGCGGCTACAGGAGCTTCCTGCCGGTGCCTTTATGGGGAGTGGTGGAGCCGGGAGCCACATGCACGCGGGACGCGCCGGCGGGGGATGACGACCCCAGGATCGAGGGGGATGGCCAAAGCGTTGCGGGCGGCGCCCGCAAGGCCTCGCGCAAGCGCCAGGACCAGAGCGAACGGGACGATCCACTGGTATTCAATCGCTTTGAAAAAATGCTGTCGTTCGCGGAAATGGTCAACCTGAACCGCATGGTCGACGACGAGCCTGATGACAAGGCCGGCAGGACCGCGGAACAACTGGATCAACTGACACTCAGCCCGCACATCAAACGCGCCGCGTCGCGCTTGAACGTGGAACTGGAGCTGGCACCGGACACGGTGCTCGCGGGGCAACTGGAGGGCGAGTTTACCTATCCCGAGTGGGATTACCGCAAACAGCGCTACTTGCCGAAGCAGAGCCGCGTGCTTACCGGCCTTCACAGTGAGAGTAGCAAACCCTGGCACCCCGACGCCGCGACGCACCGCAGGGTCCTGCGCGTGCAACGGCAATTCGAGGCCCTGCGGCCACGGCGCGTGGTGCTGCGCGGACAGCGGGACGGGCCGGACCTCGATACCGATGCCGTGGTACGCGCGTATTGCGATCAGGTGGCGACCGGAGTGCCCGCGGAACACCTGTACCTGGCCGCGCGCCCCCAGGCCCGCGACCTGGCCGTCAATGTGCTGGTGGACAACTCCCTGTCCACCGAGGCCTGGCTGGAGGACCGCCGGATCATCGATGTCAGCCGCGAGGCCCTGTGGGTACTGGCGCACGGACTGGCGCGCTGCGGCGACGACTACGCCATCGCCACCTTTACCTCGCACCGGCGTCACCGGGTGCGGATCAATCACATCAAAACGTTCCAGGAGCAAACCGGCGCGCGGGTCGACCGGCGCATCGCCGCCCTGGAACCGGGCTCCTACACCCGCATGGGGCCCGCCATCCGCCACGCCACCTTTGAACTGGCCCAGCGCCCCAATCGCCATCGCCTGCTGCTGCTGATCAGCGACGGCAAACCCAACGATACCGATTACTACGAGGGGCGCTACGCCATCGAGGATACCCGCCGCGCGGTGCTGGATGCCCGGCAACAGCAGATTCGTGTATTCGCGATCACCATCGACCGCGAGGCCGGCCAGTACATACCGCGCCTGTTCGGGCGCGGCGCCTACGCCATGGTTCGCCGGCCGGAAAACCTGGTCGCGGCCCTACCGCGCCTCTACCGCCAGATTACCCACGGGGCGGTTTGAGGTCAGCCGGTGCAGCCCAAACGCGCAGCGGCCGACGAGCCAGGCCAGCTGTGCCGTGAACACGGCGTAGCCCAGTGTCCAGGCCCACTCGGCGGCCAGCCCCTGCCGTCCGAGCCACCACCAGAGTACACCCCCCAGCAACAAGCCAGCTACCGCCCAGCACACAGTCGCAATCTGGAAACGCAGGTGTGTTGCAACCCAGGCCGCGCTGCGACGACGCCAGAGACAAGCCAGCGCGGCTCCCAGTGGCGCGGTGACCAGGGTCAAAATACTGCCGAGCAACAAACCGTAGACAATCACCGCCACCCCGCGGCCACTGGCCGACTTGCCGGGGGAATGGTCGATTGCCACGGCGCTCATCGCGGCAGCGCAATCACGCGCCCGAGCTCGCCCTCCGCGGGCCGTCCCGGATAGCGGGACCGGAAGCGCGCGATACTGGCCCCGATCGCCGCGGGGAAGTCCGCCGAGTGGCCGCTCTCGGTGTCCACGTACATCAGCATCAGCTCGCTGGTCGCCAGGACCTCGCCGCTGTCCTCGCGTTGCATGCCATGGTGCACGTGCAGGCGCTTGTGATCGGAGTTCACCACGGTGCTGAACACCTGCAGGGGCGCCCCCTCGCCCACTTCCCGCAGGTAGCGCACGTGCGCCTCGAGGGTGTAGACCGAGCTGTGGTGACGGGCGCGATAGGTCTCGTCGACCCCGATGGCGTCGAGCAAGGCATCGGTGGCGAAACCGAACACCAGCACGTAGAAGGCTTCGCTCATATGGCCGTTGTAGTCGATCCAGTCGGCGGACACCGGGGTCCGGCAGGCGGGAAAGTAGTCGTTGAAATCCATGGCTAACTCCGTGTGCTTGGCTGTGCGGGCCACATACTAGGCGTGAAAGGTGTAAACTTGTGTAAATTTTCCGACTGAAACCTGCTCAAAACCGCCAAATGTTTGGAGACCCCTCGCCCACCGCGCCGCAGCGCATCGGCTTTCTGCTGCTGCCCGGCTTTTCCATGATCGGCCTGTCGGCCATGGTGGACCCCTTGCGCTGGGCCAACACGCTGGCGCGGGAGGCATTGTACCACTGGCAGATGTTGTCGCTGCGCGGCCGCCCGGTGCGCTCCAGCAACGACATCAGCCTGATGGCGGACCAGGCGGTGGAGCGGGTCGAGGGCATCGACACCCTCGTGGTCTGCGCCGGTTTCCACCCCCAGGAACAGCTCAGCGGCAAACTCACCGGCGCCCTGCGCCGCCTGGCCGCCCTCGGCGTCGACCTGGGCGGCCAGGATACCGGCAGCTACATCCTGGCGGCGGCGGGGCTGCTCGACGGCTACAGCGCCACCATCCACTGGGAGAACCACGACAGCTACCGGGAGGCCTTTCGCAACGTCAACGTGGTGCCGGAACTGTTCGAAATCGACCGCAACCGCTTTTCCTGTTCCGGCGGACTGTCGGGCCTGGACATGATGCTCTACCTGGTGCGGCAACAGCACGGCGCCGAGCTGGCGGCGGCGATTTCCGACCAGCTGATCTACCACACGATGCGCGAGGGCAGCGATCCGCAGCGCCTGTCGCTGCAATCCCGCTACGGCGTGGCCAATGCCAAGCTGCTGGAGACCATCGAGAACATGCAGCGGCACTTCGAACACCCCCTGCCGATTCCCGAACTGGCGCGCATGGTGCACATTTCCGAGCGCGAGCTGGAGCGCCTGTTCCGCGGCCACATGGACACCACACCGCTAGCCTTCTACCGCCGCCTGCGGCTGGAAAAAGCCCAGCTGCTCCTCCAGCAGACCAGCTTCAGCATCACCAATATCGCCCTGCGCTGCGGTTTTGGTTCCACTTCGCATTTTTCGCGCAGCTACCACCGGCATTTTGGCTATTCGCCGCGGGGGGAGCGGCGGCGGTAGGCGGGGGGTGTTGGGCCGGTATCGTCGTTTTGGTGGGTTTGGTCGAATGAATTCGACCCTACACGGACGTGTGGCGCCCCCCCTGTAGGGCGGAATTCATTCCGCCGCTTTTGGTCGAATGAATTCGACCCTACACGGACGGTGGCGCATCCCCCTGTAGGGCGGAATTCATTCCGCCGCTTTTGGTCGAATGAATTCGACCCTACACGGACGTGTGGCGCCCCCCTGTAGGGCGGAATTCATTCCGCCGCTTTTGGTCGAATGAATTCGACCCTACACGGACGTGTGGCGCATCCCCCTGTAGGGCGGAATTCATTCCGCCGCTTTTGGTCGAATGAATTCGACCCTACACGGACGTGTGGCGCGCCCCCTGTAGGGCCGAATTCATTCGGCCGACCCAGCGCGGCCCAACATACCCACCATGCGCACGCCGGCACGGCCGCCTTCTGTCGCATTCCGGCAAAGACTCTTCGTATTCCCGCAAAACCTTTTGGCGCGCTGCGCTAGGGTGTGCGGCAACATCCGAGGAGGCAGCATGAACCCCGACACCATCATCACCTGCGCCGTCACCGGCGCCGGCAACCCGGGCAAGCACCCCAACTTCCCCGTCACCCCCGCGCAGATCGCCGATGCCGCCATCGAGGCCGGGCGCGCCGGCGCCGCGGTGGCACACCTGCACGTGCGCGATCCCGACAGCGCCGCGCCCTCGCGCGACCTGGCGCTCTACCGCGAGGTGGTGGAGCGCATCCGCGACAGCGACTCCGACATCATCATCAACATCACCGCCGGCATGGGCGGCGACTTCGTGCCGGGGGACGACAATCCCGGCGTCGGCGGCGAAGGCACCGACATGATCGGCGCCGCCGAGCGCATCGCCCATATCGAGGCGCTGCGGCCGGAGATCTGCACCCTGGACTGCGGCAGCATCAACTTCGGCGACGACTACGTGTACATCTCCACCCCGCCGATCCTGCGGGAGATGGCCGCGCGGGTGAAAGCCATCGGCGTGAAGCCGGAACTGGAGGTCTTCGAGCTGGGCCACCTGGCCTTCGCCAACCAGATGCACGCCGACGGCCTGCTTGAGGCCCCCGCCCTGTACCAGCTGTGCCTGGGCATACCCTGGGGCGCGCCGGCCAATACCACCGCGATGAAAGCCATGGTCGACATGCTGCCGGCGGGTTGCAACTGGGCCGGCTTCGGCATCGGCCGCCTGCAGATGCCGATGGTGGCCCAGGCCGTCCTGCTCGGCGGCAACGTGCGGGTAGGCCTGGAGGACAACCTCTACCTGGAGCGCGGCGTATTCGCCAGCAACGGCGAGCTGGTGGACAGGGCCGCCGGCATCATCCGCGCCATGGGCGGCAGCACCGCCAGCCCCGCGCGAGCGCGGGAAATTCTCGGCCTGCGGGGCAGCCAGTAATGGTCATGGAGGACTCGGCAATGACGACACAACGACCCACCCCCGAAGACGTCACCACCGTCGGCATCCTCGGCACCGGCGTCATCGGCGGCGCCTGGGCCCTGCACTTTTTGCGCATGGGCAAGGACGTGCTGGTATGGGACAGCGCCCCCGGCGCCGAGCCGCGCCTGCGCGACAAGGTCGCGGACAAGTGGCCGGTGCTGGAACAACTGGGCCTGCGCGAGGGCGCGAGCCCCGAGCGCCTGCGCTTTGCCGATTCCCTCGAAGGTTTCTGCCAGAGCGTGGACATCATCCAGGAGAGCACCCCGGAAGACCTGGCGCAAAAGCAGGCGCTGTTCGCCGAGCTGGACGCGCTCACACCGGAGCACGTGGTGATCTCCTCCAGCACCTCAGGCCTGCTGATGACCGACATCCAGCGCGACTGTAAAAATCCCGGGCGTACCGTGGTC
Source organism: Parahaliea mediterranea (assembly GCF_017255185.1). GTDB lineage: Bacteria > Pseudomonadota > Gammaproteobacteria > Pseudomonadales > Halieaceae > JAFKCZ01. The sequence goes on along the minus strand of NZ_JAFKCZ010000005.1, from coordinate 248,883 downwards.
TGCCACCCCTTCAACCCGCCCTACATGATCCCCTTCTGCGAGGTGGTCGGCGGCGAGCGCTCCGACGACGCGGCGGTGGACTGGGCGGCGACCTTTTTCCAGCTCAACGGCAAGCAGGTGGCGCGCATGCAGCGCGAACTGCCGGGCTTTATCGGTAACCGCCTGCAGGATGCCATCTGGCGCGAGGCCTTGCACATGGTGGACAAGGGCGAGTGCAGCGTGGCCGACATCGACAAGGCCATCGCCTACGGCCCCGGCCTGCGCTGGGCCATCATGGGGCCCTGTGCGAACATGGCCCTGTGCGGCGGCGAGGGCGGCATGCGCCGCATGCTGGACCACTTCGGCCCCTCGCTGAAGGAACCCTGGACCCGCCTGGTGGCGCCGGAGCTGACCGATAAACTCTACAACGACATGGTCGAGGGCTTCGACGCGGCCACCGGCGGGCGCAGCATGGCGGAGCTCGCCCAAGAGCTGGACGACTGCCTGATCCGCATCCAGCGCGTGCTCGGCGAGTACCGCCGGGAACAGGGCATCGACCGCTAAAGCGCCAGCGACCAGCGACCAGCGACAACGACAGCAAACACAACGACAACCAAGACCAAGGAGACAGCCATGACCCACCGCTGCCTGCGCGCCCTCGGCGCCCTGCTCACCGCCGCCGCGCTCGGCGTACTGGCGGCCTGCGAAGGCGCCCCCCCGCAAACCGCTGGTGACAAGGCGACGCCGGGCGCGGCAACACCCGCGACGCGCGATTACGCGGTGGGTTCCAGCACCTTCTTCATCCACGACGAAAGCCGGCCCTTCGACGCGGTGGCCGGCGTGCACAGCGGTATTCGTACCCTGATCACCGAGATCTGGTACCCCGTGGACCCGGAGAGCCTCGACGCCGACAGCCGCCGCCCCACCTGGGGCGACTACGTGTTCGGCGACCGGGACGTCCACCGGCGGATGATGACCGCCACCACCTTCTTCCACCTGACCCCCGACAGCGTGCGCGAGGGGGTCGACCAGGCACAGATCGACGACGCCATCGAGGAGCTGTTCCAGCGCGAGCGCGACAGCTACCTCGATGCGCCGCTGGCGAGCGCCGGCGCCCCCTTCCCGGTGGTGGTGGTCTCCCACGGCGACGCCGGCAGCCGCTACAACATGGCCACCGCCAGCCAGTACCTGGCGCGCCACGGCTATGTGGTGATCGCCGCCGACCACACCGGCAACTCCCCCTACGCCATGATCGGCAGCGACCCGGCCCTCGACCCTGAGAGCGGCGACCCCGCCTTCCGCGCGGCGATGGCGGAGGTGCTGCCGCTGCTGGACAGTCACGGCGTCTACGGTAGCGAGGACACCTACGGCCAGAGCTATACACCGCTGGGCCAGGGCTTCTCGCCGGAGGGCTTTGGCCAGCTGGACCAGTCCCTGCTGCAGCGGGTGAACGATTTGCGGGCGGTACTCGACGAGCTGGAAACCATGAACCGCGAGGGCCGCTTCGCCGGTCGCCTGGACCTGTCGCGCATCGGCCTGATGGGGCGCTCCTTCGGCGGCGCCACCACCCTCGCGGGGTTGATGCTGGAGGAGCGTTTCACATCGGGCTTCGCCGTGGTGCCGCCGTCGATGCCGGACATCCGCCAAGGGTTGCCGCCGGAAATGCGGGTGGCGTCGCCCGGCGAGTCGGCCATCCTCGCGGCGGAGGGCCCCTTCGCCCTGGCCAGCCTGCACAAGCCCACCTTCATCCTCGCCGGCGGCGAGGACAGCCTGATCCTCGGCCTCGGCGCGCGGGTGGCGGCCTCCGCCGGCGCCGCGCCGCCGACCGCGGAGCACCCCTACCCCGTGCTGGAGCAGGCCGTGGCGGCCGCCGAGGTGCCCGCCGCACTGGCGGTGGTGAAGAACACCAACCACGGCAGCTTCGGCGTGTCCGGCCCCTACTGGTGGCCGCAACTGAAGCCGGATACCTTCGCGCGGTTTTTCCAGCCCGGGGAGAACTACACCCTGCTGGAGGCCGACACCGCCCACCGCATCCAGCGGGAGATGGCCCTGGCCTTCTTCGACTTCACCCTGGGCGGCGACGAGTCCGGCCTGCGCACGCTGCAAGGCAATCCCTGGGCGCGGCACCAGACCTCGCTGCAGTTGCGGGGTTTCGACGGGTAAGTCGGGCGGGGGCCAGGCGCGGCCCCCGGGTAACTGTCAGATGGGGTCGGGCACCGCGGATGCCGCCACCCGCCCCGGTCCGAGGGGCCGCAGGGCGGCGAGGGCGAAAATCACGGCGGTGGCCAATACTGACAGGTTGACCCACAGCGCCGCGCCGGACAGCGCCGCGGCGCCGAATTTGAGCGCGTGCCCCACCACCAGGGCCAGCATTACCGCGGCCCCCGCCCACAACAGGTGGCGACGCGCGCGGCGGTCCTCATCGAGCACGCGACTGAAGCCGCAGGCCGCCAGCAACACCCCCCAGAACACCGCGGTGGCGGGCACGTTCAGGATCACCTGCACAAAGGCGCTGGCCGCCAGCGCCAGCGGGCTGCCCCAGACAAAACCGGTCCACAGGCTGTTGAGGGCATCGCGGCCCTTGCGCCGCGCGAACCAGATATTGATGCCGGACACCGACACCACGGTCAGCGCCAGCCCCAGCACCACGTAGGCGATTTTCACCGGCAAACCGCCGAAGTGGCCGAAGTGCAGGCGGTAGACCGAGAAGATCGCCTGCTTGCCGGCCTCGCCATCGGCGAAACCCACCCGATCCAGGTAATGGCCGGCGCTGTCGAAGCGGAACTGGTCGGCGTAGATCAGCCGCCGCGGGTACTCGGCACCCACCAGCATGAACTGCTGTGGCGTATCCACCGCTTCCAGGGTGACGTAGAAGGGCGTGACCTGCGGCGCCATCGCGCGCACCTGGTTCACCGCGCTGCCCACCGCCGCCGGCCCTTGCAGCTGCTGTTCCAGCCGCGGCTCGCCGCCGAAGATCTCCGCCACCACCGCGTCGGTATCGCCGCCGTAGAAGCTCTTGGCGATCACCAGGGTGATCAGCGCCGCCAGGCCGAAATAGGCCCCGGTGACCGCGATCATCAAGTGAAAGGGGGTGCCCCAGACGCTGAGGCGGTTGTGGATGTCCACCTGCTCCATGCGCTTGGAGCCGCGCAGGCGCAGGCTGAAAGCGTCCTTGAACAGGCGCGGGTGGGCCAGCAGGCCGGACACGATCAAGCCGCACAGCAGCACCCCGAGCAGGCTGACCACGATCATGCCCCAGGCTTCCGGCAGGTGCAGGTAGAGGTGCAGGTGCAGCAGGATATGGGTCCAGTCGTGGGCCACCGGCTCGCCCAGGCTGCCGTCGCGGTTGACGAACCAGCCGACGTTATCGGTGGCCACGGTGGCCCGGGGCATGTCCGCCCGGGGCAGGCCGATGTAGACGTGCTCGGTGGGCTCGCCGTCCCGGGCCAGGGCCTCGGCGTAGGCGCCGTCGAAGACCGCCGGATCGTAGTCGAGGTATTCCTCCGCCGCAGGCTGCTCCCAGCGCTCGAACTCCAGGTAGAACACCGCCAGGGTGCCCGACAGGCACACCAGGTACATCAGCGCCCCGGCCAGCAGGCCGAGCCAGGAGTGGCTGGCGAGGGACTGCTTGACCAGCGCGGGGGACAGGGCGAGTTTCATGGGGTCCTCACAGCAAGAGCATCAGCGCCGGCAGCGTGGCGGCACACAGCAGCGCGGCGGCCGGCCGCGCCGGGCGCGTATCGGCACAGGCCCAGTAGGCCGCCAGGCCCCAGACCACCGGCACCAGTAACACCGCCAACACCATCTTGTCGGTGGGATGCCAGGGCAACAGGCCGCACAGCAGCACGGTGGAGAAAATGGACGCGGCGCCGGCCAGGGGCACCACAACGAAAAACAGGAACAGGTGGCGGCCCCAGGAGCGGGGGTCGACCGCGACCGCCTGGGTGGACGCGGGGCGGCTCTGTTTGCGCTCGCGCACCTCGAAATTGAACAGCACCAGCAAACCGCCCAGCAGACTCAGGGCAATCAGCGCGAAACTGATACCGAACTCAGCGCCCCAGGCCCGGCTCCAGGCCCACGGGGAGGCCGCGATCAGCAACCAGCTCAAGGCCACCACCCGGCCGCCGGACAGCGCCAGCCGCCGCCAGGAACTGTAAAGCCCGAGCACCCCGGAGGCCCCGAGAACGACACCCAACCACGCGTACACAGATTACCCCACTGCCTGAAATACCGGCCCCGACCACAAGATCGGGAACCGGACAAAGCAGTAATGATAATGAGTTTAATTCTCGCTTACAATCCGTGCGCTGTCAGGCATACCGCCCGGGAGGTCGCCCCGGGGCCGGGGCCCGAATGGCCTCAATACTCATAGATCAGGTCGATGCCGTAGGTGCGCGGCTCGCCGAACATCGCGGTGGGCACCCCGGCGTTGAAGTGGGCGATGTAATAGGTCTTGTCCTCCAGGTTCTTGCCCCACAGCGCCACGCGCAGGTCGCCGCTCGGCACCGGCAGCCGCGACAGGGTCAGGCGCGCGTTCAACAGGCCGTAGTCGCCGACGATGTACTCGCCGGACTCGGCGGTGCTGCTGGTGAACTTGTCGTCCTGCCAGCTGTAGTTGAGGTTGGCCCGCAGCTCGCCGAAGGGCAGCGGCGGCAGGGTGTAGTCGAGATCGGCGGTCACCGTGTTGCGCGGGCTCTGGGTAAAGCGGAACAGGTCGCTGAGGTCGGCGCCGGTGGCGTCGGTAATCTCGTCGTACTGTGCGTCCAGGTAGCCGTAGCGCAGGTTGGCGCTAAAGCCCTCGAACAACAGCGCGGTGGCGTCGAGCTCGAAGCCGGTGATGGTCGCCTCGCCGGCGTTGAGCACGTCGGTCAGGCTAATGTCCCCGGGGTCGGACTGGACGTTGATCTGGATGTCCTCGTAGTCCGCCTGGAATACCGCGGCGTTGACGCGCAGGCGGCGGTCCCACAACTCCATCTTGGCGCCGATTTCGTAGGAGGTCAGGGTCTCCTCGCCAAAGCCGCGCTCGAAGGCCTCGATGCTGCTGGCGCGGGTATTGAAGCCGCCGGTCTTGTAGCCCTCCACCAGCTTGGCGTAGAGGTTGATGTCGTCGCCGAGGTCGTAGGCCACCACCAGCGAGGGGCTGGTGTTGGTGAAGGTGTTGTCGCCCGCGCCGGCGCCGCGCGGGATCACGATGTCGGTGCCGACGGGCTGGATGGCCTCGGCCTTCGACGCCTCGCGCCGGTCCTCGGACCAGCGCAGGCCCAGGGTCAGGTGCAGGCGTTGCCGCAGGATGTCGGGGGTCCAGGTGGCCTGGCCGAAGGCGGCGATCGCCTCGTTGGCGATATCGCCCAGGTTGAGGCTGTGGATGCTGTTGGCCGGCACCAGGGTGTCGCTGAAATAGCTGCCGTCCTCGTCGAAATAGTACAGGCCGGCGATGTACTGCAGGCCGCCGTCCCGGGATTCACCCAGCAGCTGTAGCTCCTGGCTCCACTGCTCCTGCTCGATGTCCGAGCTGGTGCGGAAGATCGGGAAGGGGCCGTACACCCCGGTGTGGTAATCCATGTTCTGGTAGTTATCCAGGGAGCGGTAGGCGGTGATCGATTTCAGGGTCACCAGTGGCGAGACGTCCCAGGCGGCCACCAGGCTGTGGCCATCTGCGGTCACGTCGTTGGCCTCGACATTTTGCACCGCGGGGTCGCCGGCGTCGGGTATCGGCGCGGTCCGCGGGTACAGGGGGACCGCCGCGGCGTACACCGGGCTGTCGCCGATATCCGAGCGGTCGTAGGCGTAGCGCAGGCTGAAGGTGTCCGCCGGCCGCCACAGCACATCCGCCCGCCAGGCGTCCCGCTCGCGATCGCCGAAGCGCGACTCGCCGCCGCCGGCGTTGTCGATAAAGCCGTCCTGGCTCGCCGTCACGTAGCCGACGCGCGCCGCCAGGGTATCGCCCAGGGGCACGTTGACGGTGGTCTTGGAGCGGAACAAGTCGCGGCTGCCGGCGGTGAACTGCTGCTTGAAGCCCCACTCACCGATAGAGGGCTGCTCGGTGATGTAATTGATCGCGCCGCCGGTGGCGTTGCGCCCGTAGAGCGTGCCCTGGGGCCCGCGCAGCACCTCGATGCGGGCGATATCCGCCGCCTCCATGGCCAGACCCTGGGTGCGCGCCAGGTACACGCCGTCCATGTACACCGCCACGCTGGGGTCCTGGGTGATCTGGTCGTCGCTGTTGCCGATGCCGCGCACATAGATCCGCGCGGTGGCGGCGCTGTTGGGGTGCGGCGTGAGCTGCAGGTTGGGCACCACGCTGCGCAGGTCGGTCAAATCCTCGATGCCGCGGGTCTCCAGTTCGTCGCTGCCCAGGGCGGCGAGAGAAATCGGGGTGTCCTGCAGGGACTCCTCGCGCTTCTGGGCGGTGACCACCACCTCTTCGAGCATGGGCTGGGCGGTGGCCAGCAAAGGCGCGGCCAGCACAGACGCGGACAACATCGGGGCCCCGGCCAGACGGGCCAGGGGTCGCTTGCGGGGGGTATTCATGGCTGAAAACCTCATTGTTATAAACAGTTTTACCTACCTTCGTGCAGGTAGATTTTGCGAGACTACCTACACGCAGGTAGATTTTCAAGACGGGGGAACATACAGTTTCCGTTGTCGACGCGGCCGCCTATGATAGGCGGCGAGCCAGCAGGGTTAACGGGAGCACCATGGGAGCAGTACCAGTCAGCCGGGGCGAGCAGACCCGGGAGCGCATACTAGACGCCGCCGAAACCATCTTCGCCGAGCAGGACTATTCCGCCGCGCGACTGGAGGACGTGGCCCAGGCGGTGGGGATTCGCCGCGCCTCCATCGTGTATTACTTCTCGGGCAAGCAGGAGCTCTACGACGCCGTGGAACAGCGCGTGTTCGACGCCATGATGGCGCGCACCCGGCAGGCCCTGGACCCCGACGCGCCGGCCATCGATCGCGTGCTGTCGCTGATCGACAGCTGGCTGGATTTCATGGTGGAGCGCCCCACCGTGCCCCGGCTACTGCTGCGCGACAGCGCCAATACCTACCCCAACGCCTCGGCGCCGGTGCGTATCTCGGCCATCGCCCTGCAGGCCTGGGAGGAGGTGGTGCGCGCGGGCCAGGCCAGCGGCGAGCTGGCGCCGGCCAACCCCATGCACCTGCTCCACCTGCTCGGCGCCAGCCCCATCTACTACGCCGCCACCGGCCAGTTGCTGGGCGAGGAGCGCAGCTACGATCCGGCCGCGCCGGAACAGCTGGAAGCCTTTCGCGGCCTGCTGCACAAAAGCGCCCGCGCCCTGTTACTGCCCCATACGGACTGAGGGACGCCAGCGTGGACCTGCCGCTGGCCGCCCAGGCCGCGCTGTGGGGCGGCCTGTCCGGCCTGGCCCTGGTGCTGGGCGCGGCCATCGGCTACTTCGCGCGGCTGCCGCAGCACGCGGTCGCCAGTGTCATGGCCTTTGGCACCGGGGTGCTGATATCCGCCCTGACCCTGGAGTTGATGGAGAGCGCGGTGGCCGGTGGCGGCCTGCCCGCCGCGGCGGCGGGCTTTGCCTTCGGCGTCTGCATCTACTCCGGGGCCAACGCCGTGCTGGCGCTCTACGGCGCCCGCCACCGCAAGCACTCCCGGCGTCCGCCCGCCAGGGCGCGGCGCGAGGTCAGCGCGCCGGCGGCCAGCGCGGCCATCGCCCTCGGCGCCCTGCTCGACGGTGTCCCCGAATCCGCGGCCATCGGCGTCAGCCTGCTGGACGGCAAGGGCGTGGCGCTGGTGACCGTATTCGCGATTTTTATCTCCAACGTCCCCGAGGGGCTGTCCAGCGCCGCCGGCATGCGCCAGGCCGGCAAGTCCGCGGCGGCGGTGTTCAGCCTGTGGACCGCCATCGCCCTGGCCTCCGCCGGCGCGGCCTGGTTCGGCTACAGCGTGCTGGGCCAGCTGGGTCCCGCCTACATCGCCTTCGCCATGGCCACCGCGGCGGGGGCCATCCTGGTGATGATTATCCAGACCATGGTGCCGGAGGCTTTCGAGGAAATGCACGGCGTGACCGGCCCCATCGCCGCCTTCGGCTTCCTGCTGGCCTTTTGCGCCAGCGCGGCCTTTGGCTAGCACTGCTATTGCGAGCGCGCTACTCTATAAATATCATCCCCATCCCGCCGATAGCGGTTTCCAACCAGCAGTAACAATGAACGGGTAATACAGTGAAACTCTCTGCCTTTGGCCAGAAATTCGCCGGCCAGTCCGGCATCGTACAATTGATGGACGACCTCGGGGCCGCGCTCAGCGACAACCCGGACATGATCTTCATGGGCGGCGGCAATCCCGGGCGCCTGCCGGAAGTGGAAGCCGTGTTCCAGCAGCGGCTGGAGGCCATCATGGCCGACCCGCAACAGCGCCACAGCCTGTTCGGTATCTACCAGTCACCCCAGGGCGACCGCGAGTTCCGCGAGGAACTGGCCGCCTTCCTGCGCCGCCAGATGGGCTGGCAGGTCACGGCTGACAATATCGCGGTGAGCAACGGCAGCCAGTCGGCTTTCTTCGTGCTGTTCAACATGCTGGCCGGAGACATGGGCGACGGCAGCCATCGCCATATCCACCTGCCCCTGGCACCGGAGTACATTGGCTACGGCGATACCGGCCTGGGCCCCGATCTGTTCCGGGCCAGCCGACCGAGTATCGAACTGCTCGACGACCACCTGTTCAAATACCACGTGGACTTTTCACGCCTGGCGCTGTCGGAGGATGCCGCCGCACTGTGCGTGTCCCGTCCCACCAACCCCACTGGCAATGTGCTCACTGACGAGGAAATCGTCCACCTGGACGAGATCGCCCGCCAGCGCGACATACCGCTGATCGTGGACGGCGCCTACGGCCTGCCCTTCCCCAACATCCTGTTCGAATCCGCGCAGTGTCACTGGAACGACAACACCATCCTGGCCCTCAGCCTGTCCAAGCTGGGCCTGCCGGGCGCGCGCACCGGCATCGTCGTCGCCCGGGAGGATATTGTCCGCGCCTTCACCAACGCCAACACCATCGTCAGCCTGTCCAGCGGCACCCTGGGCCCCGCCCTCGCCCGGGCGCTGTTCGCCAGCGGCGAAATCCTCAGCCTGTCGCGCGACTACATCACGCCGTTCTACCGCGAGCGCTCGCAGCAAACACTGCAGTGGTTCCGCGAGGCACTCGGCGACCTGCCCTACCACATCCACAAGCCCGAGGGCGCCATTTTCCTGTGGCTGTGGTTCGAGGGCCTGCCGATCTCCAGCCAGGAACTGTACGAGCGCCTCAAGCAGCGCGGGGTGCTGGTGGTGCCCGGGCACAATTTCTTCGTCGGCCTGGAGGAGTCCTGGCCGCACAAGCACGAGTGCCTGCGGGTGTCCTACGCCCAGGACGCCGACACCGTGAAACGCGGCGTGGCCATCATCGCCGACGAAGTGGCGCGGGCCTACGGCGGCTGAGTGCGAACCAGGGCCGGTTCACACTCACTGCAACGCAGCGCGCATAATGTTGTCTGCTAATCTATAGCCCCAAATCACGACAAGGAGTCTCCATGCCGCGCGTCCTGCTGTACCTGATCGCCGTACCCGTCCTGCTGGTGGTCGCCGCGGCGCTGTTGATACCGTTGCTGGTCGACGAGGACAGGCTGATGGCGCTGGCCGCGGACACCCTTGAACAGCGGACCGGCGCCACGCTGACCGTCAACGGCGGGGCCAGCTTCAGCCTGCTGCCGCGCATTGCGCTGGAACTGGATGAAGTCGAACTCGCCCTCCCGGGAGAGGCCCAGCCCGACCTCAGCGCGCGCTCGCTGGATATCGGCGTGCAGCTCATGCCCCTGTTCTCCGGCAAAGTGGAAATCGAAGCGCTGTTACTGAAGGGGCTGCTGGTCAACGTGCCGCCGGCCCCCAAACAACCCGCCGTCGATACCAGCGAAATGAGCGACGCCGAACTGGACGCCTACTACACCGCCCGCCGCGAGGCGCTCACGCAGGCCGGACGGCGCGGCGGCGCGGGTGACGCCCTCGCGCTGCCGATGGCGCTGGAAGTGGGCCACCTCTCGCTGGCCAACTCGCGGGTGGTGCTGCTGGCCGAGGGCAACGGCGAGCACACGGTGATCGACATCGACCGGCTGGAGGCCAGCGACCTCAACCTGGAGGGCCGGCCGGTGCCGTTCAGGCTGGCGCTGATCCTGCCCCGTGGCGACGGTGTCGAGCCCGTGAAGGTGGCACTGGAAACCACCTTTACCCTGGATGCCCAGGCGCAGGCCCTGACCCTGCCGGCACTCAGCGCCACCGTATCCGGGGCCACCACGCAACCGCTTGAACTGAGCGCGACCGGCACCGCCGACCTGCAACGCCTGGCGGCGGACCTCGACCTGCAACTAACCATCGGCGCCGCCAGCGGCCAGGGCAAGGTGCGCTACGCCACCTTCGAGAGCCCCCAGATCGACGCCGACCTGCACTTCAACCAGCTGAGCCCGGCGCTGCTCGCGCTCGCCGGCCCGGACGCCGCCAGCGAGGAGGACGACGACGATGCACAGGCCTCCGGCGACGAACCACTGCCCCTGGATGCGCTGCGCGCCATCGACAGCCGTGTCGACCTGCGCGTCGACACCGCCACCGTCGACGCCCACGACATCCACGACCTGCAGCTGAAGTTGCGGGCCGTGGACGGGGTACTGCGCGTCAACCGCCTGAGCGGCCAGGTCCACGGCGGCGAGCTGTCAATGAGCGCCACCATCGACGGCAAGCACAACAGTGCCCGCCTGGACACCAAGGGCAGCGTCAGCGGCCTGGACATCCCGCAACTGCTTCGCGCCCTCGAGGCCGAGCCGACGGTCGGCGGCAAGGCCAACCTGAACTGGGAACTGGCCAGCAGTGGCGCCACCGCCAACGCCCTGCGGCGCGAGCTGCACGGCCCGATCGCCCTGCACACCAGTGAACTGGTACTGCACGGCATGGGCATCGAGCGCATGCTGTGCAAGACCGTGGCCCTGGTCAACCGGGAACAACTGTCCGCCGACCTGCCAGAGGACAGCGCCTTCGAGGCCCTAACCGTGGACATCCAGGTGGAACAGGGCGTGGCGCGACTGGCCCCGCTGCGGGCGGAGTTGCCACACGTGGCGCTGACCGGCACCGGCGATATTGACCTGGAGACGCAGGGCTTCGAGGCGGTGTTCAAGGCCCGCCTCGACCAGGGGCTGTCGGAAATGGACCCCGCCTGCCGCGTCAACGAACGCTTTACCGCCATCGACTGGCCGGTGAACTGCGCGGGCAGCCTGGGCGGCGACCCGGGGCAGTGGTGCAAGGTGGACAGCGGGGAGATCGTCGAGGAACTGACCAAAAACGAAGTTCAGCGCAAGGTGCAAAAAGAAGCCGGGCGCCTGTTCGACAAGCTACTGAACAAGGACAAAGGCAAGGAGTGACGGGGCAGCCCTCGCTGGGGCAGCCCTTGCTGGGGTGGCTCTTGCTGGGGTGGCTCTTGCTGGGGCGGCCCTTGCTGGGGTGGCCCTTGCTGGGGTGGCCCGCGCTGGGGTAGCCCGCGCTGGGGTGGCTCTTGCTGGGGTGGCTCTCGGTCGAATGAATTCGACCCTACATTGGTATCCGCTCCCCGGTCGGATGAATTCGACCCTGCATCAGCACCCCTGTAGGGCGGAATTCATTCCGCCTGCGCCCCGGGTCGAATGGGCACCCCTGTCGGGCGGAGAACCGGCCCCTCTTTTGGGGTTATTCATTCCGCCGGCGCTTGGTCGATAAAATTCGACCCTGGGGAATAACCCCCTGTAGGGTCGAATTCATTCGACCGGGAACGCGGACACTCAGCGCAAACCGAGCCCCACGATCTCCACCCGCGCGGCGGCGCCAAACAACAGCGAGGCGTTCGCTTCCAGGGTTTCCGGCGGCATCACCGAAGGCCAGGCGCCGGCATCGAACAGCTCCTGAATATACCCCTCGATGGTGTTCAGGCCGGCGGCCAGCTCGGCGTCCTCGCCGGGGTCGATGCCCTCGATCCGCGCCCGGGCGGTGCGGGTAAAGCCGTAGGCGTCCTGATACTCGTGGCCGTTGACGACCTTGCCGTCCACCACGCCAATGCCGTACTCCTCGGCCGCGGTACGCAACAGGTTGACCGCCACCTGGATCTGCAGCGCGGCACTGGCGCCGCCCACCGCCGCCTCGGCGGCACTGATTCCGGCCAGCACGTCAGTGTAAGCCGCCTCCACGGCTTCCGGCGTACTGTCGTCGCTCTCCACCGCCCGGGTCAGCGCGCCGAGCTGCCCGCCGAAACCGCTGGAGCCCCGGGCCTCGAAAGCCGGCACCAGGTCCGCGTACAGCTCGCTCCTGGGATGCTTCATGTGGGTGCGCGCGTGCTCGATGTGGCCGGCCCGGTACAGCTCCAGCCCCACCAGCAGGTGCCCGCGCATCAGGCCCAGCTGGGTCAGGTAGGCGACATCGTTGGTGGCCGGATTGACGTCGCGTGGCAGGCCTTCACCTTCACCCTCGCCGCCCTCGCCGCCGGCCGGCATCGCCGCCTGGGCCGGCGCCGCCGCGTCCGCCCCGTGCTGGGCGTGGGCCCCGATGGCGCCGGCACCCACCAGGGCCGCGAGGCTCAGGCTCGACCACAGTTTTGTCCGCTTGTGCATTTTGCTTCCTTCTCTGTCTCGATATGATGCCGGGCGAGCAACGGGCCGCCGGCGGAAATTGGATGGTTTATCCAGGCACAGGATATTTGAAAATGATTCTTATTAACAGCGCGAAAAACGGGGAGTCATTCCCGTGTTGACCTGCATCGACGGGGTGATCGACGCGCCCACCCTGGCGGCGGTGCGCGAGCAACTGGCGGACCCGGCACGCTTTCAATCCGGGGCGGCCACCGCCGCGGGCCGCGCGCGACAGGTCAAACACAACCTGCAGGGCGTGGATACCGACCCCCAGGTGCGTGGCGTCACCCGCCTGCTGGAGCGAACGCTGTGGGAACACCCCGTATTTCGCGCGGCGGCGCGGCCCCGCCAGCTGGCGCGCCTGCTGCTGAGCCGCTACGAGGCGGGCATGGCCTACGGCACCCATATCGACGCGCCGCAGATCGACGGCGTGCGCACCGACGTGTCCTTCACCCTGTTCCTGTCCGAGCCCGACAGCTACGAAGGCGGCGAGCTGGTCATCGAGTCCGGCGCCGGGGAGGACGCCATCAAACTGCCCGCGGGAGCCCTGGTGTGCTACCCCTCCAGCTTCCTTCATCGGGTGGCACCGGTGACCGCCGGCACCCGGCTGGTGGCGGTGGGCTGGGTGCGCAGCGAGGTGCGTTCCGCGGAGCAACGCGGCCTGCTGTTCGCCCTGGACAGCGCCCTGGCGCGCCTGGCGGAACAGCCCGGCGACCCGGCGGCCATCGCCGAGCTTTCCAATATCCGCGCCAATCTTGTGCGTATGTGGCTGGATGCCTAGCCATCCATCGAATTCCCTCGAGCGGGGAGTGGCGCAATGAATTGCGCCCTACAGGTGGCGCCGCATACCGCGCAGGGTCGAATGCATTCGACCATGGCGCAATGATTTGCGCCCGGCAGGTGGCACCGCATAGCGCGTAGGGTCGAATGCATTCGACCATGGCGCAGTAAATTGCGCCCGAGAGGTAGCACCGCATAGCGCGTAGGGTCGAATGCATTCGACCATGGCGCAGTAAATTGCGCCCGAGAGGCGGCACCGCATAGCGCGTAGGGTCGAATTCATTCGACCAACCCCAGCCCGGGGGCCCGGCCGCCAGCTAGATCGACCGACTGAGCTCCTTGATGGTCACATTGAGGATCTGGTCGTTCTCGGTGTAATCCACCGGGCAGTCGATGAGGTGCACCCCTGGTGTATCGAGGCACTCCCGCAACAGCGGCGCCAGTGCCGCGGTGCTCTGAACCCGGTGGCCGTGGGCACCGTAACTTTCGGCGTATTTCACGAAATCCGGGTTGCCGTACTGCAGCCCCCAGTCGGCGAAGCCCATGTTGGCCTGCTTCCAGCGAATCATGCCGTAGGAGTCGTCGTTGAGGATCAGGCAGGTGAGGTTCATGCCCAGGCGCACCGCGGTTTCCAGCTCCTGGCTGTTCATCATGAAACCGCCGTCGCCGCAGATCGCCATCACCTTGCGCCCGGGATTGACCAGGTGCGCCGCCATCGCCGAGGGCAGGCCGGCACCCATGGTGGCCAGGGCGTTGTCCAGCAGCACGGTGTTGGAGCCGTGGGCGGTGTAGTTGCGCGCGAACCAGATCTTGTAGATGCCGTTGTCCAGGCAGATGATGCCGTCGTCGGGCATGGCCGCGCGCACCTCCGCCACCAGGCGCTGGGGGTAGACCGGGAAGCGATCGTCGTCACGACCGTCGGCGATGTGGGCGTCGTGGTGGCGCTTGACCGCCATCATGCGGGCGAAGTCCCAGTCGAGGTCGTCGCGTTCCGCCAGGCCGTTCTTGATCTGCCAGATGGCGTTGGCGATATCCCCGACCACTTCCAGCTGCGGAAAGTACACCGGGTCCACCTCCGCCGAGCGGAAAGAGACGTGGATCACCTGGGTGCCCTCGGACACTTCCACCGGGTTGGTCTCGTGGTGGTCCGAGCCCTGGGCCATGCGCCCGTGCTGCATGAAGAACGGCGGTTTCTCGATCACATCGTGGCCGATGTTGACGATCAGGTCCGCCGCCTCGATGGCCCGGTGCACAAAGTCGCCGGCGGACAGCGCGGCGCAGCCCATGTACAGGGGGTGGCGCTCGTCGATCACCCCCTTGCCCAGCTGGGTGGTGACGAAGGGAATGCCGAACTGGTCCACCAGCTGGGTGAGCATCTTGCTGGTGAGCTTGCGATTGGCGCCGGCGCCGATCACCAGGATCGGCGAGCGCGCCGCGGCGATGCGCTCCACCGCGAAGCGGATGGCCTTCTCCTCCGCCACCGGGCGGCGCACGGTGGACGCGGGGATCGGGTATTGCTCGGTATCCTCGTCGGCGATGTCCTCGGGTAGCTCCAGATGCACCGCCCCGGGCTTCTCCTCCTCGGCCAGGCGAATGGCCTCGCGCACCCGGCTGGGAATGTTGTCCGCCGACACCAGCTGGTGGCTGTACTTGGTGATCGGGTCCATCATCTCCACCACGTCCAGGATCTGGAAGCGGCCCTGCTTGGACTTCTTCACCGGCTTCTGGCCGGTGATCATCAGCATGGGCATGCCGCCGAGCTGGGCGTAGGCCGCGGCGGTGGTGAGGTTGGTGGCGCCGGGGCCCAGGGTCGACAGGCACACGCCGGCCTTGCCGGTAAAGCGCCCGCAGGTGGCCGCCATGAAACCGGCCGCCTGCTCGTGGCGGGTGAGAATCAACTTGATCTGTTGCGAGCGGGACAGGGAGTCGAGGAAATCCAGGTTTTCCTCCCCCGGTATCCCGAACACGTACTCGATCCCCTCCTGCTCCAGTGCCCTGACCAGCAAATCCGAGGCCTTGGTCATGCCGCTCTCCCCTTTTCGCAAATGGCATCAGGGATGATAGCTGGAAAGACCCTAACTTACCGTTGTAGGGCCGAATTTATTCGGCCAAAAGAGGTGCTCGCAGCATCAATGGCCGAATAAATTCGACCCTACAGAGGGCAACATACCCTGTTTTTGACTTGTGTAAGTGCCATTCGTATCCGCCCCCCTTTTCCTTCAGGCCAGGGGGTAGTCGGTGAAGCCTTTCTCGCCGGGGGTATAGAGCGTCGATGTGTCCATTTCCGCCAGCGGCAGGCCCTGTTTCAGGCGTCCCACCAGGTCGGGGTTGGCGATAAAGTGCCGACCAAAGGACACCGCAGCGGCCTCCCCCGCCGCGATCACCGCGTCGGCTTCCTCGGCGCTGTAGCTGTCGTTGACGATCAGCGGGCCGCTGAAGTGCGCGCGCGCCAGGGCCAGGTTGTCCACCGGGCCGCGCGGCATGCGGATGACGTGCAGGTAGGCCAGGCCCATGCCGTCGATACGGTCGAGCAACGCGGCGAAGGTCTCCTCCGGATTGTCGTCGTGCAGGTCGTTGAAGGGGTTGCCGGGGCAGATGCGCAAGCCCACACGGTCGGCGCCGTCGACACTGCACATGGCCTCCAGGACTTCCACCACGAAGCGCAGGCGGTTGTCCAGGCTGCCGCCGTAGCGGTCCTCGCGCCGGTTGGTGCCGGTGGACAGGAACTGCGCCGGCAGGTAGCCGCTGGTGCAGTGCAGTTCCACGCCGTCGAAGCCCGCCGCGTAGGCGTTCTCCGTAGCCCGGCGGTACTCCTCGACCACCCCGGGAATCTCCTCGGTCGCCAGGGCCCGCGGCGTGACCATCGCTTTCATACCGCCCTCGGTGAACATTTCCGCCCCGGCGGCGATGGCCGAGGGCGCCACCGTCTCGGCGTCGGCGGCCTTGTTGTCGGGGTGGGCCACGCGGCCACAGTGCATCACCTGCAGCACCATGGCGCCGCCCGCGGCGTGCACGGCGTCGACCACCTGGCGCCAGGCGGCGACCTGGGCATCGTTGTAAATACCCGGCGTGCGACAGTAGCCCTTGCCGTCCCTGCTGGGGTGGGTGCCCTCGCTGATGACCAGCCCCGCGCCGGCGCGCTGGCGGTAGTACTCGACGTGCAGGCCGGTGACACAGTCGTCGTCCCCCGCCCGCGAGCGGGTCATCGGCGCCATCACCACCCGGTTGGCCAGTTGCAGGCGCCCCAGCGCGACCGGTTCGAACAGTTTCTTCATGATGTTTGCCACCTCAACTTCATCGTTATCAACGCACGCGGATGCGCGGGAAATCCGCGCCGCGGCGCATGGTGTTCAAAAACTCCCCCAGCGGCGCCGGCGCGGCGACCTGCGGCTCGTCACTGTCGGGGGGGTGCCGCCAGAACTCGCGCCAGCTGGGGAACAGCTCGTGCCAGGCGCCGTCGTAGCGCTCGCGGTCCGGCCAGCGCATTTTCTCCGCGCCCACCGGGGGCCGGTTGAGGTCGGTGGCGTACCAGTAGCAGGGCAGCCGGCGGCGGAAGTACCAGCGCCCGTCGATGCGCTCGTAGTTGTCCCAGTACATCATCTGCATGATGACCCACTCGTCCCCGCCCGGGGAGGGGGTCTCGTGCTCGTTCTTGGAGTACACCACGCCATGGGCGTGGTCGGCGTCGTCGAACTCGATGATGTGGTTGCCGGTGTGGTGGGAGGTGCCGGTGAACTGCAGTCGCAGGGTATCGTCGAGCCAGCGCTTGAGGTGGCCGCGGCCAACCTTCTCGCGACTGACACGGATATCCGCGGCGAACAGGTTGACGTGGGCATCGAGGTCGCGCATGTCCAGGGACAGCGCGTACTTGGCCACCAGCTGGCGAATCTCCTCGGTGGATTCGAGCCGGTCCAGCCGCGCTTCGATCGTGTCGCTCATATCTCGCGTCTCTACATTCTGGGTCGAAATTCAGGCGCTTACAGCAGGTGCATGCCGCCGTTGGCGCACAGGGTCTGGCCGGTGCAATAGGAGCCCTCACCACTGGCCAGGAACAGCACGGCATTGGCGATTTCCTCCGGCTCGGCCAGCCGCTCCAGCAACACGCCTCGGGCGATCTGGTCCTGCCACTCACGCGAGATGCCGGCCATGGCCGGAGTCCGCGTGGGGCCCGGCGCCACCGCGTTGACGCGGATGCCGCGAGCGCCCACCTCCTGGGCCAGCGACTTGGTCAGGCCGAGAATCGCCGCCTTGCTGGCGCAGTAGTGGGCGCCGCCCTCACCGCACAGGGCCGAGGTGCTGGAGATGTTGACGATGGCGCCGGCGATGTCCAGGCGGCTCATCAGTCGCAACGCCTCCCGGCAACAGTAGAAGGTGCCGTTAATATTGACGTTCATCACCGCCAGCCAGCCTTCGTCGCCCATGTCGATGGTGTGATCGGCGTAGACCGTGGGCGTCTCGCCGCGGGCCAGCTGGGCGCCGCGCTCGGCCATGCGCTGCTGGTAGAGGTCGGAGCCGTCTCCCGGGGCCTGGCCGATGCCGGCGTTGTTGACCAGGATGTCCAGGCGGCCGAAGCGCTCCTCGCAGCGGGCGAAGACCGCGGCCACCTCGGCACTGTCGGTCACGTTGCAGGTCAGCGCCAGGGCCTCGCCGGGGCAGGCGGCGGCGGTATCCTCCACCGCCTGCCGGTTCATATCGACCGCCACCACCGCGGCCCCCTCCCGGGACAGGGTCACGGCGATGGCGCGGCCGATGCCCTGGCCGGCACCGGTCACAATGGCGACTTTACCCGCCAGTCGTTGAGTCATGATCGGGCTCCCCGGTAGCGCAAAGGGGCCCCATACTAGCCCCGCCACCCGTGCAAATAAACGATTTACTTTGCACATATCGAGTGCAAATATGCAGCACATGTTGAATTGGAACGACTTGAAATACCTCCTCGCCACAGTCCAGGCCGGCAGTTACAACCGCGCCGCGGAGGAACTCGGGGTCAACCGCACCACCATTGCCCGGCGCATCGCCGCGCTTGAGCAGCAGCTGGACGCGCCGCTGCTGGAGAGCGGCAATGGCGGCTACCGGCTGACGGAGGAGGGCCGGCTCGCCCTCGACAGCGCCCGCCGCTTCGAGCAGGAAGCTCACCAGCTGGAGAGCCGGCTGACACGGGGCGGCGGGGAACTGCGCGGCTCCCTGCGGGTCGCCGCCCCCCTGGGGCTGGGGCCGGAATTCATGGCCGAGCTGGCGGCCTTCGGCAACGCCTACCCGGCGGTGCGCGTGGAACTGATCAACACCCAGGACCCGGTCAGCAGCCTCAACCAACGGCAGGCGGATGTCGGCATTGCCGTCACCCACGACCTGCCCGACTACCTCAGCGGCCGCCGGGTCGCGGTACTGCAGCGGGCGGTCTACGCCAGCGAGCGCTACCTCGCGGACCATCCCGCCACCCTCCCCCTGGGCGAGCACCGCTGGATCGGCTGGGGAAGGGAGATGGCCCACACCGAAGTGGCCCGCTGGATGCAGCACCACCTGCCGGCCCAAACCGCGGTCGGCCTGCGGGTCAACTCCTGGCACGCGCTGCGCGAGGCGGTTCGCCAGGGGCTCGGGGTCAGCCACCTGTGGTGTTTTCTCGCCGGGGACATCGGCGACCTGCGCGCCATCACCCCCGTCACCAGGGCGCTGGATATCGGCCTGTGGCTGTGCCACCACGGCGAGGTGCGGAACAACCGCCGGGTGAGCGCCTTTGTGGATACTCTGGCGCCGTTGCTGCAACGACGGGCCGGCGATAGCGACTGAGCCCGGCCAACACCGCAGGTCATCTATATGGAGGATGTGTGGCGCCGCGCTCGCGGTCAGAATCACTGACCCGGCGGGAGGTCCGTGCCGGGCCAGGGCCGGGCGGAAAAAGCACCGGCCGGTACTATCGCCAAACACAGGGAGCCCAGCCCATGGTCCATCATCTGCAGGCCCAAGCAGAGCCTATCACCGAGCACGAAGACGCGATTCGCGACAAACTGCGGGAGCTGAATGTCCCCGCCCTGCTGATGTCCATCGTGCACATGACCGGCGACACCGGCGTCCTGTCGCGGGTCCGCGCGCCGCGCATGATCAACGTGGTCGAGGCCAGCGCCGGGGGCGAGGAAGTGCTGGAGGGCGGCTACACCCGGGCCGAGGCGGAGCAGGTACACGAGGAGCTGTTGAAGGCCATCGCCGCCTACCGCGCCCGCGGTTGCACCCTGCCCGAGCTGGACGACTCGGTGAGCGCCCATCTCTACGAATACATGTGCGGCCACGAGCTCGACCAGCAGTACCTGGATTTCATCCGCGAGGAAATCGCCCTGGACGGCGTCGACCGCCGCGGCCTGCAACTGGAGACCGAGGCCCTGAAGGCCGCCGCCGCGGACTTCCCGGTGGTGATCATCGGCGCCGGCATGGGCGGCGTGCTGGCGGCCATCCGCCTCGACGAGGCGGGCGTTCCCTGCACCGTGATCGAGAAAAACCCCGGCATCGGTGGCACCTGGTTCGAAAACCACTACCCCGGTTGCCGGGTGGATGTGCCGGGCCACAGCTACAGCTATTCCTTCGAACCCAACCACGACTGGAGCTGCCACTACCCGCTGGCGGACGAGATTCGCGCCTACTTCGACCGCTGCGCGCAGGACTACGACGTCAAGCGCCGCATCCGCTTCAACACCGAGGTGGAGGCGGCGCGCTTCGACGATGCCAGCGGCACCTGGGAGGTGACCGTGGTGGACGGCGAGGGCAAGCGCGACACCCTTGTCGCCCGCGCGGTAATCAGCGCGGTGGGCCAGCTCAACCGGCCCAAGCTGCCGGAGATTCCCGGCAGGGACAGCTTCAAGGGCGACCTGTTCCACTCCGCCGCATGGCCCGAGGGCCTGGACCTGACGGGCAAGCGGGTGGCGGTGATCGGCTCCGGCGCCAGCGCCTTCCAGATCATTCCCGAGCTGGCCGGGTGCGCGGCGCACCTCACCGTATTCCAGCGCTCGCCGGCGTGGATGTTTCCCAACCCCGGCTACCATACCCCGGTGGGTGAGGGCCAAAAATGGGCCCTGCGCAAACTGCCCTACTACAGCAAGTGGTATCGCTTCTGGCTGTTCTACACCTCCACCGAGGGGGTCTACGAACAGACCCAGGCGGACCCCAACTGGAAAGAGTCGCGCTCGGTCAGCGCCGCCAACGACGTCATGCGCGAGCAGCTGACCGCCTGGATTGAATCCCAGGTGCGCGACCCGCAGCTGTTGGCCAAGGTGCTGCCCACCTACCCGCCCTTCGGCAAGCGCATCCTGCAGGACAACGGCAGCTACCTCGCCGCCCTGCAAAAACCCAACGTCGAGGTGGTCACCAGCGGTATCGAGGCGATCACCGAAACCGGCGTGCGCACCGCCGACGGCCGCCTGCACGCCGTCGACGCCATCGCCTGCGCCACCGGTTTCCACGCCGACCGCTTCCTGTTCCCGATGGCAGTCACCGGCCGCGATGGGATTTCGCTTAACGAGCAGTGGTCCGGGACCAACGGCCGCGCCTACCTGGGGATCACGGTGCCCAATTTCCCCAACCTGTTCTGCATCTACGGCCCCAACACCAACCTGGTGGTGGCCGGCAGCATCGCCCACAACGCCGAGTCCCAGGTCAACTACATACTGCGCTGCATCCGCCTGCTGCTGGAGCGCGGCAAGCAGACCCTGGAGTGCCGCCAGGCCGTGCACGACGCCTACAACGAACGGGTCGACGCGGTGAACGCCGCCACCGCCTGGGGCTGCCCCCAGGTCGACAACTGGTACAAGAACGACCAGGGCCGGGTGACCGCCAACCTGCCCTTCCGGGTGATCGAGTACTGGCAGATGACCAAGCAGCCGGACCCGGAGGACTACACCTTCCGCTAACAACCCGGCCGCTAACAACCCGGCCGCTAACAGCCCGGCCGCGAACAACCCGGCGGAGCCACGCGCGGCTAGCGAAGGGCAAAGTGCTGGCGCGGATTATACCGCCCGGCGCGGATGCGGCGGGCGGCGGGAGGGTACGGCCCGAAAAAGGCCGGCCTTGCCGCGCGGTGCGCGGTTGACTACTTGACCAGGGCGTTGGTGAAGGTGCAGGTCACGGTTTCGTCGTCGTCCAGTTCCACCATGGCCTGCCGGGCGTCGGTATCGGTGGTGCTGTCCTCGTCGTCACAGCTAATGCTCTCCAGTATGGAAGTACCATCAGGATCCTCCGATACGATGTAACTGCCGGCGGTCAGGCCTTCCAGACTGTGCTGCTCGCCGTCGCCCAACTGGAAGCTCTGGTCCATATAGGTAAAGCCCCACTGTGTATCCACCTGGCCTCCGGTGACTTCCTTGCGAATCACAATACTGCTTCTGGGGATAACGACAATTTCACCCACCTGTATCGGTTCGCACCTGCACTTCGACGGGGTGCCCGGTGCCACATCGTCGACACCGCCGCAAGCCCCCTTGGTGTTATTGTCCCAGCTCAGGCAGCTACCCACGTCGAGAAACCCGTTATCGTCGCTGTCAGTGCACGTGAGATTGACCGCGTCGAGCTGCTTCATTTCCGTGGTTCCCTGGGTAATGTCGCCACAGCTGTCACCATCCAGGTCATCGAAGGCACCATCGCCATCACCCAGTGGGGTCAGGAAATCGCGAATACAGCCATCGTTCTGGCCGCTCATGGACGCTTTTGCGTCGCCGCCATCGGTCGCAAAATAAATGCCGATGTCGTAGCGTTCCTTGGCGCCGCCCTCCAGTACGGCCACCATCGAGTTGATCGAGACGTCGGCGCCCTCGATACACTCGACCGGGCCATCGAGAACATCGATCCGGCTGATACGGACATCGTTGGCGGTACAGACTGCGTTATTGAATTGCGCCTCGTCGTTGAGACAGGCTTCCTGCGCACCGCCGGTTAGCGAATAGGGCGCCAGCGCCGACGCTGCCAGCAGGGCGAGCAGTTGTGGTTTCGGGTGTTGGATCGCGTTCAGTAGTGCGGTAGTAAACGGCTTATTCATGATGCATTCCCCTTGCCTCGGCGGGCTCAGCTTCCAGAGTGGCCACGGGGCGTCGAACAAGGAAACGCATTGCATTCGACCGCTTGGGCCAGCTCAGAACTTTGTGCATCA
Source organism: Parahaliea mediterranea (assembly GCF_017255185.1). Lineage (GTDB taxonomy): Bacteria > Pseudomonadota > Gammaproteobacteria > Pseudomonadales > Halieaceae > JAFKCZ01. The sequence goes on along the minus strand of NZ_JAFKCZ010000005.1, from coordinate 226,350 downwards.
ACCAGGCCATTTATCAAAAAACAGTTACCGTTCATCGGCTTATTAAACCGCCTATACCTCCCCCGACTAAAAAATGTAAAAAATCCTGACGCTGCAACAGGGGTTGGCGAATTGGTTTCAGCCCTTGCCCGCGCGGCGGATACCGAACGCTACGCCCTCCCGCCGGCCCACCACCGCCCCCTGTCTTCAAGCCGTGCCTTCGGCGACAATAGCCGCTCCCATAGCGGGCTGCCGGAGGAGCCCCCAAGTGCAACCACCCACCCTGGAACAGTTCAACGAGCTGCTGGTGGCCCTGTACCGCGGCCCCCGGGAAGACCCGCCCTGGGGCACGTTCCTGCAAGGGCTGCGCGAGCTGATGGATGCGCGCATCACCGTTCTCGCCCTGACCCGTCCGCGGCCCGGCGACCCGGGGGCCTGTTTTGTCAGCGGCATGGAGGTCAACGACACCAGCGAGTTGCAGTACGCCGACAACTACGCGGCCCTGGACCCCTTTCTCAACCTGCCCGACGGCAAGGCGGTCACGCTGGAAGAAATGATTCCGATGGAGGAGCTGCGGCAGACCCCGTTCTACCGCGAATGGCTGCTACCCTCCGGCAATGTCCAGATGCTGGGTCTCGACATCCTGCGCGACAACACCGCGGGCCTGCTGTTGCGCGCCTCCCGCGGCGAGCGGGATTCGCGCTTTGACGAACAGGACAGGACCCTGTTCAACCTGCTGGGTCCGCACCTGCGCGAGCTGCTGCACCTGCTGGACCAGAGCCGGGAACAATCCGTGGAGCGCGATCTCTACAACAGAATCGCCAGCCGGCTGGAAGTCGGGATGCTCATGCTCAATCACCAGGGCGCGGTGGTGCACTCGAACCCGGTGGCCAACCACCTGCTGGCGCGCGGCGACACCCTCCGCCTGCGCAACGGCAAGCTGGTCGCCCTACGGACGGGAGACAACCGTCGCCTGCGGGAGTTGATCGGCGGCGACAGCCAGGATGATCGCCCGGCGCTGGCCCAGGCCATGACACTGACGCCGGAACAGCCGGGGCCGGCCCTTCACCTGCTGGTTAAACCCCTGCCCAAGGTCCCGCCGGGAGACACATCCGATGCAAAACTGTTGGTTCAGGACCAGGAGCGCGCCCCCCGCACCGCCATCTATATCAGCACCCCCGGCCTGCTGACACCGGAGCAGCAGGGCATACTGCAGCAGCTGTTCGACTTCACCCCCAGCGAGGCCCGCCTCGCCATCGCCCTCGCCAACGGTTTGAGCCTGGACGATATCGCCGCGCAGTGGAACGTGACCCGCAACACCCTGCGCACCCATTTGCGGGGCGCCTTCCAGAAAGCCGGTGTCAACCAGCAGTCGGCCCTGGCCAGCCTGGTGCTGCGCTCGGTGGCGGGACTCGGTTGAATAGTCATACCACGCCGGGCGCCGGGACGATTTAATCCATTTGAGGGAAGCCGCGGCAAGCCGCCCTCCCTAGCCTCGTGAGCCCGACTATAACAAGGTCCATCGAGGTACCAAGTATGTTCCACCGCAATCCGCGCCACCCCTTCGTCCTGTCCACGCTTCCCCTGGCGCTCGCCGCCGCGATCGCGCCGGCAGCGGCCCAGGACCCGATTGACAGCCCTCGTCGCGCATCCGCCCTGGAGGAGGTGATCGTCACCGCGCAGAAGCGCGAGGAGTCCCTGCAGGACGCGCCCATCGCGATCTCCGCGTTTTCATCCGCGGACATCGAGAACATGGGTGTCGAACAGGTCACCGACGTCACCCATTTCACCCCGAACATGTCCCTGCACCGGCAGTCCGCCTCCAATGCCACGGTGAACTTCTCGATCCGCGGCATCACCGAGCCGGAGCCCTCGATGAGCGTCGACCCGGCCGTGGGCGTCTACATGGACGGCATCTATATGGCCCGCAACAACGGCCTGGCCTTCGACGTGGTCGACCTGGAGCGCATTGAAGTGCTGCGCGGTCCCCAGGGCACCCTGTACGGCCGCAACAGCACCGGCGGCGCGATCAACATCGTCACCGCCAAGCCCAGTGGCGAATTCGAGTTCCAGCAGTCGGTGAGCGTGGGTAACTACGACCGGCTCAAGGCCCACACCATCGTCGACCTGCCGACGGTTGCCGGCGTTTCCGCCAAGCTGTCCTACCTCTACAACACCCAGGGCGGCTGGGTGGACAATGAGACGACCAACTTCCAGCAGGGCAGGGCCGACGATTTCGGCGAACAGGATAACGACGCCTACCACATCGCCCTGAACTGGGCGGCCAGCGACACCTTTACGGTGGACTACAGCTTCGACAAGACCGATGGCACCGGCACCCCGGCGGCCTTCCAGCTGACCCGCGCCGAAGCAGTACCGGCCTCGGTGTTCGGCGCCAATTTCGACCCCAACCTGAGCTTCGGGCCGGGCGCCAATGACGGCGGTATCGCCGATTCCGTGCTGCTGGGCACCTACGCCGCCTTTGGCAATGCGCCGGTATCCAGCCAGTGTTCGACCGACCCGAGCTGCACCGCCTTCGCCAACACCGCGAACCCGGCCTTCGGCGGCGCCACCCCGGCCCAGGCCCAGCTGGGCACCTTCCTCGGGGTGTACGGCAACGCCGCCGCGGCGGCGGACGAGGACCGCAAAGACGCGCTGAACCTGCCCTATGCCGGCCGGGAGCAGATGGACATCGAGGGCCACAGCGTCACCGCCACCTGGGACATCACCGACACCCTGACCGTGAAGTCCCTCACCGGCTACCGCGAAATGGACCTCAACCACCGCACCGGCCTGTCCGGCGGCGGCTTCCTCGACCTGACCGCTGTCGGCGGCGGCGTGGTCACCTTGTTCGCGGCGGGCGCCCCCAACCGCAAATCCCACGAGCAGTTCTCCCAGGAATTCCAGTTCCTGGGCGATGTGGGCCAGTTCCAGTACCTGGCCGGCCTGTACTACTTCAACGAAGAAGCCGAGGAAGTCACCCGCGAGCAGACCGCGTTCCTGTTCGGCGACTTCGGCACCCAGCGCAGCTACCAGACTGACAACTCGGCCTGGGCGGCCTTCGGCCAGCTGACCTACACCCCCGCGGCGTTCGACGACAGGCTGGATATCACCCTGGGCCTGCGCTACACCGAGGACGAGCGCGAAATCACCATCGACGAGGTGGTCAACGGCCTGCCCGCTTCCGGCACCTTCGATACCACCTTCGACAACACCAGCGGCAGCCTGACCTTCGACTACGCCTTTGACATGGATGTCACCGGTTACTTCCGCGTGGCCACCGGCTACAAGGCCGGCGGCTTCCTGTCGCGGACCTCCATCGCCAACCAGCAGCCCTTTGACGCCGAGACCCTGACCTCCTACGAGATTGGCCTCAAGTCCCAGTGGCTGGAGAACCGCCTGCGCCTGAACGGTGCCATCTTCTACAGCGAATACGACGACAAGCAGGTAACCCAGTTCGTGCCCACCACCACCGGCGCGGAGAGCACGGTCCAAAACGCCGCGGCGGCGAGCTACCAGGGCCTGGAGCTGGAACTGATCGCCATCCCCTTGGAGGGCCTGACCCTGAACTTCAACTACGGCTACCTGGATCCGGAATACGACGAATACAGCTTCTTCGATCCCACCGGCCAGTTCTGCGGCGCCCCCGGCACCACCTGCGACGTGAGCGACCGCGGCGTGTTCGCCAACGCGCCGGAGAATACCGCCTCGGCGGGCATCCAGTACGACTTCCACGCCTTCAGCTTCGGCCAGTTGAGCGCACGGGTGGACGTGGCCTACAGCGACGGCTACACCTACGGCACCATCGAGAACCGCTTCGACGAATTCGTACGCAACGACGCCTTCACCCTGGTGAACGCGCGCATGATCCTGTCGGACATCGATTTGGGGGACGCCGGCAACCTGACCGCAACCCTGTGGGGCAAGAACCTGACCGACGAGTTCTACCGCCAAAGCGGCATCGGCGCCTTCGAGTCAGTGGGCTTCGCCGGCGTGGTGTACAACCCGCCGCGCATGTACGGCTTCGACCTCGACTACCGCTTCTAACAAAGCCAAAAGGAGCCAAAAGGGGTCGGATACCTATTCCTTGAAATAGGTATCCGACCCCTTTTTTTCGATCGCTTCTGACAAACGCAATGGGGGACGAATAATAGTTGTAGGGCCGAATTTATTCGGCCATTGATGCCTTGGGCACCGTTTTTGGTCGAATAAATTCGACCCTACAGAGGGCAACATACCCTGTTTTTGACTTAAGTAAGTACCATTCGTATCCGTCCCCTATTACTTACGGCTTTGTTTCCGCCGCTTTTTCCTTCGCCACCAGCTCGCGAACATCCGCGAGCAACTTGTCCTTGTCGAACACGATACCGTCGCGGACCACGTAGCGGATGCCTTCCGTGCGACCCAATTCACCAGTTTCCGGGTCCAGGCGCAGGTGGCCGGTGCCGTAGAGCACCTTGAAGTTGGCCACCGGGTTTTCACGCACAATCACCAGGTCGGCTTTCTTGCCGATTTCCACCGAGCCGATGTCCCCGTCCATGCCCAGCAGTTCCGCCCCGTTGAGCGTGGCGGAGGTGAGTACCTCCAGGGGATGGAATCCCGCCTCCTGCAGCAGCTCCAGTTCACGCACGTAGGCGAAGCCGTAGAGCTTGTAGATAAAGCCCGCGTCGGAGCCCACGGTGACCCGGCCGCCGGCGTTCTTGTAGTCGTTCACGAACTGCATCCAGAGGCGGTAGTTGCGCTTCCAGGCCACCTCGTCGGCGGTACTCCAGTCGAAAAAGAAGGAGCCGTGCACCTTGGGGTTGGGTTCGAAGGCGCGCATGATGTAGGGCATGCTGTAGTCGGCGTGCCACTCGGCGGTGCGGGCGCGCATCACATCCCGGCTGGCCTCGTAAATGGTGAAGGTGGGGTCGATGGTGAAGTCCAGCTCCACCAACTCCTCGATGGTCGCCCGCCAGCGCTCGGAACCGGGCGCGGCGGCCTGCCGCCACAAACGCCCGGCCTCGCCGAAACGATGCTGTTCGTTACTGTAGTTGTAGTCGAGGGGGTAATCCTGGATGCGCCGGTCGTCGAACATCGCCTCCGGCAACCCGTACCAGTGCTCCATGCTGTCCAGGCCCATGCGCGCGCTGTCGAGCACATTGATGCGGGTAACCGAGAGCTGGGCGTGGTGGTAGGCGGTTTTCATGCCCAAGTCCTGGGCCTCCACCATCGCCGCCTCGATCAGCTCGGGGGCGGCGCCGAGGAATTTAACCCCGTCGGCGCCGCGCTTGCGCACGCTTCGCACCCAGGCGCGGGCCTCCGCCGGTGAATCCATGGCCTCGGGGAACATCGAGTGCACCACCATGCGCGGCGCGGTGATCTCGCCCCTGGCGCTGCGCGCCTTGTGCTCCAGGGTCCAGCCCAGGCCCATCATCGCGCCGACATCGCGCACCGTGGTGATACCGTGGGCCAGCCACAGCTTAAACACATACTCGGGGTCGGTCAGCGAGCCCGCCGCGGCATGGGAGGGCGTGCCCAGGTGGGCGTGGGCATCGACGAAACCCGGTAGCACATAGTGTCCGCCGGCGTCGATCACCCGGGTGTCCCCGCCCCAGCCTTCTTCCCCGCCGTGAATGCCGGCGGTGCCGCCACCGCGAATATCCACGATGCGGTCGCCCTCGATCACGATGCTGACCGGCCCCCGCGGCGGCGCGCCGGTGCCGTCCACCAGGGTCGCGTTCTCGATCACCAGGCGCGCGAAGGGCCCCTCGCTTTCGTCGCCTCGCGGCGGCGCCATGCGCGGCGGCGCGATGCCGGCGGCCAGGGCCGGACTGACCCCCTCCTCACCGGGCTCCACCTCGGCGGCCACGGCGCCGGTTGCGGAACAGATGGCGGCCAGCGCCAGGGCGGATGCTATGGTTTTCACGGCGTGCTCCTTGTGTCGTTATCCGATCTAATATATCACCGTGGCCAGTCGCCGGCACAAGCGACGCCGGGAGCGCGGCGACAGACTTCGCCGGTCAGCGCTTGCGGTACTCCCGCGGCGTATAGCCCAACAGGCGTTTAAAGGTACGGCAGAAAAACGCCGCGTCTCCATAGCCGCACTCGGCGGCGATCCGGGACACAGGCAGCGCGGTGGAGCGCAACAGGCGGGCGGCGTGCATCATGCGCTGCTCGTCGCGCCAGGCCAGCACCGTGGCCCCGGTCTGCTGCTTGAACAGGTGCGCCAGGCTGGAACGGGACATGGCCGCGGCCGCGGCCACCTGCTCCACCGAAAACGGCCGGTTGAAGTTGGCCTCGATGAAACGCTGGGCTTTTTTCACCCTCTCGTCGGTTTGCGCCTGGCTGCCGGCGGGCATCAATAGCCGGCAGCGCAGAATGATCTGCTCCAGCAAATTGTGGTCAAGCTCGGTTTTCATCGCGCCGGCATGACTGTAGTTGTCGAGCAACAGGGCAAACGCCCGCTCGAGTTCCGCCTGCCGGCCACCCTCCGCGCGCAGGTAACCGACCAACGGACCCACCTTGGGCCAGTCCAGCCACTCCTGCCAATGCCGGGCCGCCTGGAAGGCAACCCAGTAGTGCCCCCAGACTTCATGCTCCGGTGCGCGCGCGAAGGACATCACCGCGCCGGGCTCGAACAGGGCGGCGTCGCCGGGCTTCATCCACACCCTGCGCAGGCCGGTGTCGATCACACCGCCACCTTCCACGCAATACAGCATCATCCAGCCAGTCGCCCCGGCACTGCGGCCCAGCTGCCGGTCGTAGGGGCTGCCGCTGACGCGCGGCGCGTAGCCCGCCACCACCGGTTGCGAAAACAGGGTTTCCACGCCCACGCCGTTGACGTATTGGTCGATAAAGCCGCGCGCCCAACTCTCGGAGCGGCGCCCTGGGCGTGCCAGGTACTGCCGGTTGGCTCGCGCCAACGCACGCAGGGCCGGGTTCCGCGGCAGCTGTTGCACCACGACCGCCGCCAGTTGCCGGAACGAGTCAGCCCCCCCGGGGCCGTGGCCGGCGTGAAAATGGTCCGACGCCAGGGCGTATTCGCGGTCGGAAACCGGCGCCCTGGCAATGATCTTCAACAGAATGCCGGCAACTCTTTTTAGATCGGGCGTTTTTGCAGAATCATTCAATTTGTTAACAGAATACTGCTATTTATCCTCATTAAGCGCGAGGATAATCCAATCCAGTCCACTGTCATAGAGCGAGATGGCTTATGCTGATCAAAGGCGGAACGGTTGTAGACGGCACCGGGGCGGCGGGTTTTGTCGCGGACGTGCGCATCGAGGGGGACCTGATTGCCGAGGTCGCGCCCGACCTGGCGGCTGGCGACGGCGAACAGGTGGTGGATGCCAGCGGCTGCATTGTCAGCCCCGGATTTATCGAATCCCACACCCATTTCGATGGCGCCATGTGGTGGGACCCCAATCTCGATCCGCTGCCCGGCTACGGCGTGACCACCTCGGTCATGGGCAACTGCGGGTTTTCCGTCGCCCCGGTCCACGACGACGAGGCCGTGCGCCGGGAAGTGGTCGGCATCTTTTCCTTTTTCGAGGACATCCCCCAGGCGCCGTTTTTCAGCGAGCTGCCCTGGGATTGGCGTTCCTGGCCCGAATACCGGGAATCGATGGAAAGGAACCTCAAGGCCACCACCAACTACACCGCCTTTGTCGGGCACATTGCCATTCGCCTGGCGGTCATGGGGATGGAGGCCTGGGAGCGCGCCGCCACCACGGAGGAAATCGAGAGGATGGCAGTGCTACTGGACGAGGCCCTGAAGGCCGGCGCCATCGGCATGTCCTCCAACCTGATGGACCACGATGGCGAGGACCGCGCGGTGCCCAGCCTCAAGGCCGACGACGCCGAGTGGAAAACCCTGATGGGCGTGCTGGCACGCCACCCGGGCAAGTCCCTGCAGGTGATTGTCGATACTTTCCGGGCGCTGCAGGCGCCGCAGCAGGTGGCCCACCTGGCGGAACTGGCGAAAGACCTGCCCCTGCGAATGCAGTGGGCGGGCCTGCCAACGCTACAATTCCAGAAGGATTTCGGCCTCACCGCGCCACTGGCCGAACTGCACGAGACCTTCAAGGCCGAGGGCAGGGACTACTGGACCGGCTACGCCCACGTGGCAATCACCTCCACCATGAGCCTGAACCGCTCGCTGATCTTCGCCCAGTCCAACGACTACGTCTGGCACGAAGTCGTGCTGAAAGAGAGCGAAGAGGAGAAGCTGGCGCTATTGAAGGACCCCGACTGGCGCGAGCGCGCCCGCGACTCCTGGGACAACAAGGTGCACGCCTTCTCGCCGATGCGCTCCAATCCCCGCGGGGCCACGCTGGACAACTCGGCCAACGGCGCCGGCCCGGTGCACATCTCCCTGGGCGACTACCAGGACCGGATTGGCGCGCCCCACCCCTCCGACGCCCTGGCGGAGTGGTTTATCGCCAACGGCCTGGAATCCACCGCGACCATCGCCCCCTTCGAACGCGACCAGGAGGTGTTGGTCAAGCTGATGAAAGACCCGATGACCGTCGGCAACATCTCCGACGCCGGCGCCCACGGCCAGATGATGTGCGGCGGCGGCGAGAACATCAAACTGTTCACCCAGTTCGTGAAGGAAAGCGGCGACCTCACGGTCGAGGAGGCGGTGCACATCCAGACCGGGCGCCTGGCCAAACACTTCGAACTGCTGGATCGCGGCGTGATCGCCGTTGGCAAGCGCGCGGATGTCGTGGTGTTCAACCTGGATGAAATCCAGCACCACCGCAAGGAGAAAGTCTACGACGTGCCCACCGGCGATGGCGCCTATATCTGGCGCTGGACCCGCCCCGCCGCGCCCGTACGCCTGACCCTGGTCAACGGCGAGCCGACCTTCGCCGCGGGCAAGGCGACGGGCGAATTGCCCGGCAAGTACATCAGCACCGTTTCCGCGACCTGATGCCATCCGCATCCGGCGCCGGGCCGCTACGGGCACCGTCGCCGGGGCGGCCGCTCTGCTTCAACGACCGCAAACCACCTCACACCGGCCTGGCGGGATGACGGCGACTTGGACGCCACGGGCAACAAGGCACTATGCTGTGCTGTATTGCAACGCGCCCCCAAGCCACCGTGGAGGAAAACCATGCGGGTTCTCAACGTACTGCTCACCGGTATCGCCCTCGCCCTGCCCGGCACCATCGCGGCACAAGTGCCCTCGGGCGCGCCCCTCGAGGTACAACGCATTATCAAGGATCGCGGACTGGACACGGCGCCAAGGCTCCTGCGCCAGTATCCACAATGGTCGCCAAGCAAGGTCGTGGTGGCCCTGCCGCGAGGTTTTGGGAGTGCACTGCCGGACTACGAAAAGCGCCTGCGGGAGGTCGCCGGCGATGTGGAACTGGTGTTCGACCGCGGCGGCGACTGGTATCCGGACCCGGCCCTGCTGGAAGGCGCCGACGGGCTGATCGGCTTCTGCGGCGAGGCGGTACTGAGCCAGGCAAAGGACCTGTTCTGGCTGCACAGCTACACCGTGGGTATCGACCGCTGCTCGAGCCTGGACGAGGCGCTGTGGCGGGAGCGGGTGTTCAGCAACAGCCAGCGCCTGTCGGGCCCGACCATCGCCGAACACAGCATCGCCATGCTGCTGTCGCTCGCGAGGGGACTGCCGGCCTACCACCGGGCGCAAATGGACGGGACCTGGAACCGCGATATCGCCGGCGATGAACACTTCGGCGAACTCGGCGGCAAAACCCTGCTGGTGGTCGGGCTCGGCGGCATTGGCACGGAGGTGGCGCGCCGCGCCCACGGCCTGGGCATGCGGGTGATCGCCACCCGCAACTCCTCCCGCGAGGGCCCCGACTTCGTGGACTACGTGGGCCTGGCGGATGAGCTGGGCAAACTGTCCGGGGAAGCCCATGTGATCGTCAACGCCCTGCCGCTTACCGACGCCACTCGCGGCCTGTTCGACGCGGACTTTTTCGCCGGCGCCCGTCCCGGACACATCTTCCTCAGTGTCGGTCGCGGCGGCAGCACGGTTACCGACGACCTGGTGGCCGCCCTGCGCTCGGGCCAGGTCTACGGCGCCGGCCTGGACGTCACCGACCCCGAGCCACTGCCCGCAGACCACCCCCTGTGGCGGATGAAGCGAGTACTCATTACCCCCCACGTCGCCGCCAGCGGCGGCGACGCCAGCCGGCGCGCGGCGCTGATCGCGGTGGAAAACCTGCGCCGCTATGTCGCCGGCGAAGCCCTGTTGAGCCCGGTGGACATGCAGAAGGGCTACTAAAGCCCAGCCCGGAACTCCCCCGCCCGGCGGCCGGAAAACGGCGGTCCAACTTGACATTTTATCGGAATCGGAATACATATACCGTTATAGAGTGCACCGACACAAGCCAATAACAATACCGGAGTCATTCATATGCGAACCGTATACCTTTTCCTCATCGCCACGCTGGGCTTGTCCATGGCAGTCCAGGCCGAGGCCAGCTCACGCTGCAGCGAGCGGCCGAAAACCTGGTTTAGCCCCGGAGAAATCAGCTGCTCGTACCGCAGCCTGACCCTGCCGTCGGGGCCCCTGACCAGCCGTGAAATCAAGTACGAGCTGCCCACCGGCACGCCACCCCCCGCGGGCTGGCCCGTAGTCCTGCTGTACCAGGGCTCGATTTTTCCGGTGGAATTCACCCGCGATACCAACGCCCCCTTCGGCGGTTACTACGAGGCCAAAACCATCAAGACCCTGCTCGACAACGGCTATGCGGTGCTGGCGCCACGCGCGCCGCTGGAGCTGGCCTGGCTAACCAATTCCGCCGGCCCCGCCACCGTCTACGAGCTCACCACTGACTACGAGTTCCTGGGAAACGTCATGGAACATATCGCCCTCGGTGGGTTCGGGCCGCTGGACGCATCGCGCAAATACGCGACCGGGATTTCGAGCGGCGGCTACAATACCAGCCGAATGGCGGTATCGTTCCCCGGTGAGTTCAAGGCGCTGGTGGTCCATTCGGGCAGCTATGCGACCTGCCTCGGCCCCGCTTGCGTGGTACCGCTGAGCCTGCCCGCCGACCACCCGCCCACCTTTTTCATTCACGGCTTTATCGACACCATCGTTCCCTGGTGGAGCATGGACAACTACTACGACAGGTTGCTGTGGCACGGCATCGAAACCGGTCGCCATACCGACCTCGGCGGCGGCCACGAATGGCTGCCACAGTCCGCCGGGCTGGTGCTGAACTGGTTCAACAGCCACCCCTGACACAGAACCTGCCTGTCGCGACTGGACGGCATTCCACTCCAGTCGCCGACCGACCGTGCTATGATCCGGGCTTCCACTGGCCAGGCCGATTCGTTCATGGAAGTCTTTAAACCACTGATTAGCGTGCCCATGCCCGCCCAGGCCCGCAGCCAGCAGGCGCTGGATCGCTTCCTCGCCGCGGGGGAGGCCCTGCTTGCGGCCAACCGCTTTGAAGAAGCGGGCGTCGCGGAAATCGCCCGCGAGGCGAATTCTTCCGTGGGTACTTTTTACAGGCTACTCGAGGACAAGGAGCGTTTACTGCTGCTGTTGTTGCAGCGCTTCCTGATGAACGTCGAGCAGATTGTGGACGAAGAATTCGACCCGGAGGCCTGGGCCGGAAAAAGCCTCGACGACGTGGCCCATGGGCTGGTGGGATTTCTGGTCCAACTCTACAAGGGGCGGCGGGGCGTGCTGCGCGCGCTGATTCTGCAGGCCTCCCGCGACACCAAGGTACGCGATCGCATCCACGTCACCAACGATTTTGTGTCGCGCAAGACCTCGGCGGTACTGCGCCTGCACCGCGAGGAAATCCGGCACGCCAAGCCAGACAAGGCCGCGCGCTTCATTTCCCATGTGATCCTGGGCGCCCTCAACCAGCACACCATTACCGGTGCCCTCGGCAATGTCAGCCAGCGGGAACTGTGCGATGAGCTCAGCCGTGTCTTCCTCTCCTACCTGGCAATGAAATAGTCATCCGCGAGCGCCGGCCCGCCATCGCCTGACCACCGCGGGACTATCACCCAACGCGCCGGCCCGGCCATACAATAAATAATTATTGTAATCGGAATTCGGATTCCATATTATCTGATTGAATTCAGCTATCGAATCGCGGTTCCCGTACATGCCATATTTCACCCACCGCCAAGTTGACTTGCACTACCAGGTGGACGGGGCGGGCGATACCGTCCTGCTCCTGCACGGCCTGGGCTCTCGCGGCTCGGACTGGGAGTTCCAGCTTCCCGCGCTCGGCGAACACTACCGGGTTGTTACGATCGATCTTCGGGGGCACGGCGACAGCGACCCCGGCGCGGAACGGCTCACCATCCCGGCCATGGCCGGGGACGTCGTGGCGCTGCTGGACCACCTGGGGCTCGCCAGCGCCCATGTGGTGGGATTTTCCCTCGGCGGCATGGTGGCCCAGCAACTGGCTCTCGATGCGCCCGGCCGCCTGCGCAGCCTGTGCCTGATCAATACCGGCCCGCATGCCCTTTCCGGACGACTGCAACGCTACGGCCAGCTGACGCTGCGCAAGTTCGTGATCCGCGCACTGGGCATGGAGCGCCTGGCGGCCTACCTGTCGCGGCGCCTGTTTCCGCTCCCTGAGCAGGCTCATTTGACGGCGCGCTTTCGCCGCCATATGGCCGCGATGCCGGCGCGCAACTACCTCAACTGCCTCGACGCGCTGCGCCGCTGGGATATCAGTTCCCGGCTGCGGGAGATTCACACCCCCTGCCTGATCATCGCATCGGACGAGGACTACACCCCGGTAGCAGCCAAACGCGCGGTCGCCGCGCAAATCCCCGGTGCGACACTGGCCATCGTGAAGGATTCGAGGCACGCGGCGCCGATGGACCAGCCCGCCGCAATCAATCAGCTGCTACTTGATTTTCTCAACCGCCGGGAGGCGGATACCGCCCACCGGCAAACCCCTGTACCCACAACAGAACCCACAATAACACCCCCAATGGGAGGAGAAGCCCATGCAACAACCCGCTAGTTCACTCGCTCTCGCCGCGCTTGCGCTCGCCGTGCCCGCCGCCGGCCAGGCCCAGTCCCCGGCCGGTACCGTGATGCTGGAAGAGGTGGTTGTCACCGCCCAGCGCCGCGACCAGTCTCTACAGGATGTCCCGCTCTCGGTGAGCGCCTTCAGCGCCGACCAGCTGCAGCAGGCGGGCACCACCACCATCGTCGACCTGCAGCAAGCCGCGCCCAACGTCACCCTGGCGCCCAGCCGGGGCACCAATTCGACACTCACCGCCTTCATCCGCGGCGTCGGCCAGCAGGACCCGCTGTGGGGCTTTGAACCCGGCGTGGGCCTCTACCTCGACGACGTGTACATTGCACGGCCCCAGGGCGCGGTACTGGATGTCTACGATGTCGAGCGGGTGGAGATCCTGCGCGGCCCCCAGGGCACGCTGTACGGCAAGAACACCATCGGTGGCGCGGTAAAATACGTGACGCGCCGCCTCGACGAGGCGACGGCGCTGGACGTGAGCGCCCGGGTCGGCTCCTACAACCAGCGCGACCTCACGGTCTCGGGCAGCACGGCGCTTGCCGACGGGCTGTATCTCGGCGGCGCGCTGGCATCGTTCAAACGCGACGGCTACGGCGAGCTGCTGAGCTTCGACGCGCCGAACTACGACAAGGAGATCCTCAGCGGACGCCTGAGCCTGGAGTGGCACGCCACCGATGCCCTGTACCTGCGCCTGCAGTACGATCGCAGCAACGACAAGTCCAATGCCAAGGGCGGCCATCGCCTGACCGTCGGCGCCATCGGCGGCGCGCCGGTACTGGACGATGTCTTCGATTCCCGGGCCGGGCTCGACCCCGACACCGAGGTCAACACCGAGGGCGCCGCGCTGACTGTGGAGTACAGCCCCGCGGACCGCTGGACGCTGAAGTCCATCACCGCCTATCGCGACGGCGACAGCGTCGGCCCCATCGACTTCGACAACCTGGAGGTGAACGATTTCGACGTGCCAGCCAGTGTCAGCGACCACCAGTTCAGCCAGGAAATACAGTGGCTCTACGACAGCGACAACTGGCACATGGTCTCCGGCCTGTACTATTTCAGTGGCAGCTCCGGCGGCCGCTTCGACGCCATTCTCGGCCAGACGGTACCCGGCGCCCTCATCGGCCTGCCGATCCCCTGGATTCCACTGATCCAGACCACCTACGGCGAGGCCGACACCGAAAGCTATTCCGCCTTCGTCGACGTGGACTACAGCTTCAATGAACAGTGGTCCCTCAATATCGGCGGACGCTATACCGAAGACACCAAGGATGCGACCGTGTTCTCCGAGCAATTCGGCAACCTCAGCGGCGACCCACAAGACCCCTTCCGCATCCCCGTCGCCGTACTGTCCGACTACAGCAACAGCAAAACCTTTTCCGAGTTCTCGCCGCGGATCACCGCGCGCTTCGCGCCGACCGAACAGCTCATGTTCTACGCCGGCTACAGCGAGGGCTTCAAGAGCGGCGGATTCGACATGCGCGGCAACCAGGCCGCCAACCCGCAAACCGTGGAGGGTTTCGACCCGGAAACCGTCGACAGCCTGGAGATCGGCGCCAAGGGCGAGTTCTTCGACCATCGCCTGCGCCTCAACCTGTCGGCATTCCATGCCAACTACAAGGATATGCAGGTGGTGACCGCGGTGGGCTTCGCCAGCAACGCGCTCGGCTTCCCGGTACCGGTGCAGAACGTGGAAAACGTCGGCGAGGCCACGCTGCAGGGCGCGGAACTCGAAGCCGAGGCCCAGCTGCCCATGAATCTACGGTTGGCGGCCAATATCGGCTATATCGATACCACCATCGATGAATGGCTGACCGCCGACCCCGCGAACCCCGGTGGGTTTATCGACGTCTCGTCGCAGCGCGACATACAGAACACCCCGCGCTGGACCGGCCAGGTCGCACTGGCCAGCGACATGGACCTCGGTTCCCGCGGCGCGCTGACCGGCAGTCTGTCGGTGGCCTATCGCTCGGCGGTGCAGATGTTCGAGACGCCCTCGGCGATCGACGAAGACAGCTACACCCTGTGGAACGCCAGCCTGCTGTGGTATTCCCCCGGCGACCACTGGACCGTCGGCCTGCACGGCAAGAACCTCGGCGACCGGGAGTACCGCGTGGCGGGCTACAACTTCCCCACCACCGGCGAGGGCGAGGTCATCGGCTACTACGGCGCGCCGCGGACGGTTTCGCTGCAGGTCGACTACCGTTTCTGACGCGTCGCTGCCGCGCGCTCAGAACACCCGGAAGCGCCGCTGCACGTGGCGCTGGCGCACCGCGATCGCCCGCCGCCGCGCTTCCGGCGTCACCCCCGGGGTATCCCCGGGGAAACAATCGCGAACCGCCTCGAAGGGCACTTTGCGCGCTTCTATCGTGGGCCACTGCGCCTGCGGCGGCAGCTCGCTATAGGCCCAGCGGTTGGAGAGGTAGCCCCGGGGCAGGCCGGTGGTATCGATCCAGTTGGGCACCCCCGGGTCGCGGTGGGCCACCACCCAGCGCTGCACGCCGTCGGCGCCCATGTGCATCTGGAAGCCGTTGAGGCTACTTTGGTGGTTGGCGTAATCCGGCGACTCCCCCCACAGGTTGCCCAGGTGCAGGCTGGTGTACACCGGCTTGCCGTGATAGCGGGCCTCGATGTAGAGGGCCTCGTCCCCGGCCAATTCGAAAATGCCCCCGGCGTAGATATTGGTGCTCATGCCGCCGCCGGTATCGCCGGAGGCCGCGTTGGGCCGGTTGTAGCCGTTGACCGGCATGAAGTAGCGGCCCTCCCCCTCGTGCGTACCGTTGCAGTTGAGGATGCGGTCGTAGAAGGCGAGCCAGAAATGCATCTGCCCGCGCACGATGCCCCCCAGGCGTCGCAGCCGCGCCGCGGTGTCCTCGCCACTCAGCGCCGGCGGCCGGCCGCCCTCGGTATCCAGGCAGGTGATGGCCAGGTGCAGCGGCTCCTCCCGCGCCCAGTCGTAGAACAGCTGCCGGCCGCTGATGTAGGTGGCGTAAAGCTCGCCTCCCTCCGGGTCCTTGCGCGACGGCGGTTTGCGGGTGCAGATGAAGTTGCCGGTATAGCCGGCGGGCCGCTCCGGCCCCAGGTGCAGCTCCAGCGTGCCGTCGTCATCCACCGCCAGCTGCGAGATATCGAGGGTGCCGAAGCCGGTGCGCGCGCCCGGCATCAGTTCGCGCAGATCGCCCGTGTCCCCGGCCATGGGGCCGCCGGTGACCTCGAAAATCAGGTACTGCGGCGCCAGCGGCCCGCTGGCCGCGCGGGGTTCGCCGCGCCAGTGGCGGCAGTCGGGCAGTTGCGCGGTGACACGGTAGTGCCTGCGCCCGTCGAGGGGAGCGTAGAAATAGATCGCATCGCTGTTGTCGATGGTGGACTTGTTGTACACCGACAGCGCATTGCGAAAGGCGGGGAACGCCGGATCCTCGTGGAAGGCCCGCTCCACCGCGTGGTGGATAAAACCGGACAGGTAGCGGTAGCCCTCCGCCAGGTTGCGGTCGCTGGGCGCTGGCGGAAAGTACTCGGGGCCATCGATGGCGTCCCGCGCGGCCTGTAAATCGGCAATCAGTTCATCCCAGGCGGCGCGCAGCTGCCGTTGGCCGCCGTCATCGTCGGTGCTCGTATTTACGTCCATGTCAGTCATTGTCGTCTCCGAGATCCGCGGGTAAAAAGGCATCGCCCAGTACGGTTCGACCGTCCAGGCTGTGTACCGGCCTCCCCAGGGCATGCAGCAGGCGCCGGCTGTAGGCGGTACGCCCCACATGCCGCTGGGAACACAGTACCAGCGCCGCCTCGGCCATCATCTCCACCGGCTCCGCCATGTCCGGGTGGCGGCGGGCGATATCGCGCACCTGCTCCGCACCGGGAGTCAGCACGATGCTTTCAGGCGCGAGGGTATTGACGCACACGCCCTCGGCGGCCACCTCGTGGGCCAGTCCCTCGCTGTAACGGTTCAGCGCCGCCTTGGTGGCGCCGTAGGCGGCAATCACATGGGCGGCCACGGGCGAATCCCGGTAGGGCACAACCGGCTGGTCGCAGGTGGAGGAGCTGATGTTCAGGATCCAGCCACGGCCCCGCTGGCGCATGCCGGGCAGCGCCTGCTGGGCCAGGTCGATGGGCGCGTTGAGATTGAGCTCGTACATCCAGCTGCGCTCGGCGGCGGTCACCGCGCTGGGCAGCGCCATCTTGGCCCCGGCGGCGTTGTTGACCAGGATATCCAGCGGCCCCAGGGCCTCCTCGGCCCGGGTTACCAGATCGGCGCGGGCCGCGGCGTCGCCCAGGTCACAGACCAGCGCCACGGCGGTGCCGCCCGCGGCGTCAATGGCCGCCACCGCGTCCTCCAGGGTGCCCGGCAGCTTGCCGTGCGCCCCCAGGCGCGAGGCGCAGAGCGCGACCCTGGCGCCCTCGGCGCTGAAACGCCGGGCGATGGCCAGGCCAATGCCCCGGCTGGCCCCGGTGATCAATGCGGTCTTGCCCTGCAATGCGCTCATGCGCTTTCCCCCGTCTTATTGTGTGCCGGCGCCGCCGACAGGCGCGGCCATTGATACTGCTCGAACAGGGTGTCCAGCTCCCGCTCGATGCGTTCCACCGATAACGCGTAGTCATCGATACTGTACTCGAAACGCGCCTGGTGGCCGCGTTCCCTCTCCTCCTGCGCCCGCAGCCAGCGGTCGAAACTCGCCGATACGGGCAGGCCCAGGGCCCGGTAGATCGCATGCACCGTCTCCCGCGGCCGGGCGGTCATGTCGCGGTAGTCGACAAAGAGCTGGGGCGTATCCGGGTGGCGGGCCAGGGCCGCGCGGGGATGCAGGAAGGACTCGAAGGCAATGTCGGTCATCACCCGCAGGGACGCGTCGTACTGCGCCGGCGTCCAGCCCTTGCCCTTCCAGGTGACCTCCAGCAACTTCAGCGTACTGGGAATGCACTGGTGGGGGTTGCGCACCATGACCACGAAGCGCGCGTCGGGAAAGGTTTCGATCAGCGCCTCCACCCAGCCGCACATCAGCGGGTTCTTGCTCAGGTGGATGCGGTCGCCGCCGTTCAACAACAGCTGGCGCTTCACGCACTCGCGGTAGTGGTGCAGCCAGCGGCGGCGCTTGCGCGCGGGCATGTGGTCGACGTGGAACTGGTCGACCTTGTGCATCAACGGCACGTCCAGGGCCCACTGCTGGGTGACGAAGGCGGCGCGCATCACGAACTGGTCCTCCTCCGCGTTCCACAGGCTCATGTCGTGGATATGGCGGTAGCGGCCGAAGGTGCGCTCGTCCCAGGCTTTGAGGCGGCGCAGGCAGGGTCCGCCAAGGCGCGCGTCCAGCCGGCCCAGCGCGCGGATGACCTTCTTCTGCAACAGCGAGGGGAAGAACAGCTCCCAGTACAGGAAGTAACTGAAGGTATCGCCGTCCGCCGCCAGCAGGCGATGGGCCAGGGTGGTGCCGCTGCGCGCGTGGCCGATGACGAATACCGGCTGTTCCACCCGCTGGCGCCACAGCCGCGGGAACAGCAGGTAGTCGAGCATGAAACAGAGACTGTGAAACAGTGTGGCCAGCGGCACGCCCACCAGCAGGCGCACTAACATGCGCGGCCGTCCCGGCCAGTCCTTCAGGGACCAGACGTGGCGCAACACGCGCCAGTAGTACTGCAGATCAAAGTACACCCGGGCTCTCCTCATCTCGCAACAACAATCAGCCTAGGTTCGCGCCCTGCCGCGCACAACTGGCATTACGCCGGCGAAAACTAAAATACAAGGTATTGATATAGCTAGAGTTTTCTTCGCTCCGGCTGGGCCGCGAGCGGCGCCCTTACATTTCTTCGCGACGAGCGCCGCCATCGATCCGCCGCCCCGCGCAAAAGTGTCCGATGTGTCCGGCCACTGTCCGCTTACCCGGGGAATTGTGTCCGCCGCGCCCGCGAAGCCGGCCGGCACCGCGGCCGGCCACCTCCGCGCCTCATCCTCGCGAGCACCCCAAGCGATTGTTTTTAAAGCATTAACTACATCAAGCTCCGGCATTCCCTGGGGGCCGGCACAGCTTGGCACGCGTCCTGCTATGGATAGACCGCCACAACAGCGCCCCGCAAACACCACCGCGGGGCCCGGACAAACAGCGTAGAGCGCACCATGATCAAAGACACCTCCGCCCAGGACAGGACACTGACCCCGCCGGGAATCCCCTGGCGCCGCCTACTGGGCATCGGCCTGGTCCTGCTGGCGGGGCTGGGCGCCACCGGCTCGGTGGTGGCGCGCTGGTTCAGTGACGAGATTGCCATCAACAGCGAGCGCCTGCGCATCGCCGAAGTCACCGTGGGCAACCTGGTGCGCGACGTCTCCGCCGCCGGCCGGGTGGTGGCCGGTGTCAGCCCCACCCTCTACGCCCCCAATGCCGGCACCGTCACCTTTCGCGTGCGACCCGGAGACCACGTGGCACAGGGCGCCCTGCTCGCCGAGATCGACAGCCCCCAACTCACCAGCCAGCTGGCCCAGGAGCGCGCCCGCCTGCAGCGCCTGGACATCGATGTGAAGCGCCAGGCCATCGAAGTGCGCATGAACGACCTGGCCGCGCGCAAGGACCTGCAACAGGCCGCGGTGGCCCTCGACGCGTCGCAGCGGGAGTTCGAGCGCAACCAGCTGGCCTGGGACCGGGGCGCGATCAGCCAGGTCGACCTGCGGCGCGCCGAGGACGAACGCGCCAGCGCCCGGATCGCCCACGACCACGCGGTGGAGGACATCAAACTGAACCGCGCGGCCTGGGACTTCGAGCAGAAGACGCGGGAGCTGGAACTGCAACAGCAGGCGCTGCTGGTGGAGGAGCTCGAGCGCCTGGTCGAGGGACTGTCGGTGCGCGCCCCCATCGCCGGCAGGGTGGGCAGCCTGCTGGTGGCGGACAAGACCTCGGTCGCCGACAACGCCGCCCTGCTGAGCGTGGTGGACCTCAGCCAGCTCGAGGTGGAGGCCCAGGTGCCGGAGATCTACGCCGACGCCCTCGGCCCCGGCCTGTCCGCCCGGGTGCGGGTTGGCAACAGCGAACACCCCGGCACCGTCACCAGTATCTCCCCGGAGATCGTGCAGGGCCAGGTGGCCGCCCGCATCCGCTTCGACGGCGAGCTGCCCGCGGGCCTGCGCCAGAACCAGCGCCTGCAGACCCGGCTGCTGCTGGAGGAGCACAGCGACACCCTGGTATTGACCCGGGGCCCCTTCCTGGAGGACGGCGGCGGCCGCGTCGCCTACGTGCTGCGCGACGGCTACGCCGAACGCCGCCCGATCGAGACCGGGTTGACCAGCGTCAGCGACATCGAGGTCCTGTCCGGGCTCGAACCCGGCGACCGGGTGGTGATTTCCAGCCTGGAACCCTTCCGCAATGCCGAGCGGGTGCGCCTGGAATGAGCGGCCGCTCCCCATCAACTCATCGTAACTACCCACACAAGGACGCTCCCATGCTGAGCATGCAGAACCTGAACAAGGTATACCGCACCCACCTGGTGGAAACCCACGCGCTGCGCGAGTTCAGCATCCACGTGGACGAAGGCGAATTCGTGGCGGTGACCGGGCCCTCCGGTTCCGGCAAAACCACCTTCATGAACATCGCCGGCCTGCTGGAGGAACACAGCGGCGGCCTCTACCAGCTCGACGGGGTGGAGGTCTCGGGCCTGTCGGACCGCCGCCGCTCGGCGATGCGCAACGAGAAGCTCGGCTTCATTTTCCAGGGTTTCAACCTGATCCCCGACCTGAACCTGTTCGACAACGTGGACGTACCCCTGCGCTACCGGGGCTTTGGCGGCGGCGAGCGCCGGCGGCGCATCGAGCGCGCGCTGGAGCAGGTGGGCCTGTCCTCCCGGGCCCGGCACTTCCCGGCGGAGCTGTCCGGCGGCCAACAACAGCGGGTGGCCATCGCCCGGGCCCTGGCCGGCGAGCCGCGCATCCTGCTGGCGGACGAGCCCACCGGCAACCTGGACAGCACCATGGCGCGGGCGGTGATGGAGATACTGGAGGGCATCAACGCCAGCGGTACCACCATCATCATGGTCACCCACGACCCGGAACTGGCGGCCCGCGCCAGCCGCAACGTGCACATTATCGACGGCCAGGTGACCGACCTGCGCGGCACCTTCGCCGGCAGCGACATCGGCATACCCGCCACCGCCTGAGGAGAGCGCGCGATGAACCGATACTACTTTTGGCTGGCGGCCAGGAGCCTGAAGGGAAGCCCCTGGCTGAGCGGCCTGATGGTGCTCGCCATCGCCCTGGGCATCGGCACCTTCATGACCTCCTATGCCATCTTCCACGCCATGTCCGGCAACCCGATCCCGCACAAGAGCCACCAGCTGTTCAACGTGCGGCTCGATAACTGGAGCCCGGAGGAAGCCTTCGCCGAACCGAACGAACCGCCCTCGCAGATGACCTACCGCGACGCGCGCTACCTGGCGGAGGCGGGCGCGGCGCGCCACCAGACCGCCATGTTCCGCGTGGGCATGGCGGTGCAGCCGCACAACCCCGACATCAAGCCGCTGCGCACCTTCGGGCGCATGACCTACAGCGACTTCTTCGCGATGTTCGAGCCGCCCTTTCTCCATGGCGGCCCCTGGACACGCCAGGATGACCGCGGCCGCGGCGCGGTCACCGTCATTTCACGCGACCTGAACGACCGGGTGTTCGGCGGCGACAACAGCGTGGGGCGCAAGCTGCGCCTGGACGGCGCGGACTACACCGTGGTGGGCGTACTGGACACCTTCGATCCCCTGCCCCGCTACTACGACGTGGTCAACAACGGCCCCTTTGCCGAGGGTGACGATTTCTACCTGCCCTTCACCCTCAACGACCGCCTGGAGCTGCGCCCCAACGGCAACAACAGTTGCTGGAGCGACCCCGCCGAGGACAGCTACCAGGGCTACCTGGACTCGGAGTGCGTATGGGTGGCGCTGTGGGTGCAGCTGGACTCGCCAGCGCAACGTCGCGACTACCAGGCCTTCATCGACAACTACGTGGGCGAGCAAAAGCGCCTGGGCCGCTTCCCGCGCCCGCTCAACAATCGCCTGGACGATGTGATGAGCTGGCTGCGGGTGCAGCGCGTGGTGGACGACGACACCCACATCCAGCTGGGCCTGTCCTTCGCCTTTCTGCTGGTCTGCCTGCTCAACACCGTGGGCCTGATGCTGGCGAAATTCCTGCGCCGGGCGGGGGAAGTCAGCGTGCGCCGCGCGCTGGGCGCCAGCCGCGGCCAGATATTCCGCCAGTACCTCACCGAATCCGCCCTGCTCGGCGCGGCCGGCGCCCTGCTGGGCCTGGGCCTGGCCTCGCTGGGACTGGCGGTCGCCCGCCGCCTGTCGCCGGACATGGATATGCTCACCCGGCTCGACCCGGGCCTGGCCCTGTTTGCCCTGGCGGTATCGGTGACCGCGGCCCTGCTCGCCGGGCTCTACCCCACCTGGCGGGCCTGCGCGATCGCCCCCGCCAGCCAATTGAAAACCCAGTAGGAGCCGAGCCATGGAAATTCGCCCGATTCTCGCCACGATTCTGCGCAACCCGGTCGGCCTGATCCTGATCGGCCTGCAGGTGGCCCTCACCCTGGCCATTGTGGTCAATGCGCTGTACATCATCACCACCCGCCTGGACAACATGCGCGCCAGCGCGGGCATCGACGAGGACAACCTGCTGACCATCAGCAGCACCGCCTTCTCAGGCGACGAGAGCGACACCCTGGCCAACACGCGGCAGGACCTGGACTACCTGCGCGGACTGCCCGGGGTGGTCGATGCCATGGCGGTGAATACCCTGCCAATGGCCCAGTCGGGCTGGTCCACCGAGATCGAGGCATCGGAGGACCCCGACAGCCACGCCGTGCCGACGGCCATTTACTTTGCCGACCACAGCCTGGTAAACAGCCTCGGTCTGGAGCTCATCGCGGGGCGCCCCTTCCGGGAGGCGGAAATCAAACCCTACACCATGGACCAGACCCTCAAACCCGACGTGTCGATTATCAGCGCCGCCCTGGCACTGGCCCTGTTTCCCGATATCGACAACCCGGCACAGGCCCTGGGACGCCACAGCTGGAACGGTGACGAGAACGACCGTTTCGCCACCGAGATCGTGGGCATCGTGGACGGCATCAAGGCGCCCTGGAAGGGCTTCTCCGTGGACATTTTCAATAACGTCGTGTTCGTACCCTTCATTCCCCTGTACGGCAAGACCGGCAGCTATGCCGTGCGCGCCGAGCCCGGCCAGCTCGACCGCCTGCTCGGCTCCCTGCAGCAGGAATTGACCGAGCTGAACCCCCAGCGGGTGGTGCGCGATCCGCGGACGTTTTCGGAGTTTCGCGAGCGCTTCTTCCGCGGCGACAAATCCATGGCCGTGATGCTCAGTGTGGTGGTGGGCCTATTGCTGCTGGTGAATGTACTGGGTATTGTCGGCCTGGTGAGTTTCTGGGTCACCCAGCGCACCAAACAAATCGGCACACGACGCGCCCTGGGCGCCACGCGAGGCAATATCCTGCAATACTTCCTGGTAGAAAATGCCCTGATCAGCAGCGCAGGCGTGTTGCTGGGCGCGGTACTGGCAATGGCGCTGAACAACTGGCTGGCCAGCGAGTTCCAGGTCCAGCGCCTGCCCTGGCACTACCTGGCTGGGGGCTCGCTGGCCCTGCTGCTGACCGGGCTGGCGGCGACCTGCGTACCCGCCCTGCGGGCGGCCGCCATCCCCCCCGCCATCGCCACCCGCAGCGTGTAGGTGCCCCATGACGAAAACCATTCTGGTGATCGATGACAACGCCGCGGTCTGCCAGGCCCTGGAGCTGCTGTTCGAGCTGGAGGGCTGGCGGGCCCTCAGCGCCCCCGCGCCGCAACGGGGTCTCGAGGTGATGGCGCGGGAAGCCATCGACCTGGTGGTCCAGGACATGAACTTCAGCGGCGACCAGACCTCCGGCGACGAGGGCGTAGCGCTGTTTACCGCCCTGCGCGCGCAGCATCCCGGCGTGCCGGTGATCCTGCTCACCGCCTGGACCCACCTGGAAACCGCGGTGGAGCTGGTGCGCGGTGGCGCCGCCGACTACCTGGGCAAGCCCTGGGACGACCGCAAGCTGGTGACCACCGTGCGCAACCTGCTGGAGCTGGGCGACGCCAGGAGCCAGCTGCGCTCGCTCAATGACAGGCAGGCCCAGGCCCGGGACAGCCTGGCGCGGGAGTTCAAGCTGGGGGACATCGTGTTCGCCGACAGCGCCACCGAGAACCTGATCCGGCTGGCCTGCCAGGTGGCGCGCTCCGACGTGCCGGTGCTGATCACCGGCCCCAACGGCGCCGGCAAGGAACGCGTGGCGCGGCTGGTGCACGATAATTCCCGGGTGGCCGGGGGGCCCTTCGTGTCGGTGAACTGCGGCGCCCTGCCCAGGGACCTGATCGAGGCGGAGCTGTTCGGCGCCGAGGCCGGCGCCTACACCGGCGCCAACCGGGCCCGGGTGGGCCGCTTCGAAGCCGCCGACGGCGGCACCCTGTTCCTCGACGAGATCGGCAACCTGTCCCTGGAGGGGCAGATGAAGCTGCTGCGGGTGCTGGAAACCGGGCAGTTCGAGCGCCTGGGTTCCAACCGCACCCGGCAGGTGACGGTGCGCATCGTGTCGGCCACCAACGCCGACCTGCCGGCGATGATAGCCGCCGGGGATTTCCGCGAGGACATCTACTACCGCCTCAACGTCATCGAGCTGGCGCTGCCGCCACTGGCCCGGCGGCCGGATGACATCCTGCCCCTGGCCAGCGCCTTCCTGGGGGACGACAAGCGTTTCAGCCCGGCGGCCGAAGCCGCCCTGTGCCGCCACGACTGGCCCGGCAATGTGCGCGAATTGCGCAATGCCGTCACCCGCGCCAAACTGCTGTGCCAGGGCGCGGTGGTCGATACCGCCGACCTCGGCCTGCCCGGCGCCGGCGACGACGCCAACCCCGCGCGGGGCATTCGGCGCCGCGAACCCTCGCGGGAGGACATCGAGGGCGCCCTGCAACGCGCCGATGGCGTGGTGGCGCGGGCGGCGCAGCAACTCGGCCTGTCGCGCCAGGCGCTGTACCGGCGCATGGAACGCCATGGCCTCCACTAGAGACCGCAAGCGGTGACGCGCGCCCTGCTGTGGCTGTGCCTGTTCGCCCTGGCGGTGGGCCTGCACGCCCTGCTCGGCTTGTGGTTGGCGGGGCCGACCCTGTGGCTGGCGACCCTCGGCGGCTTGCTGCCACTGGCCCTGCTGGCAAGGGCCCTGGAGAGCACACCCTATCGCCGCCAGCTGCGCGCCCTGTCGAGTATGATCGCCGGCTGGCGCGACAGCGATTTCGCCCTGTCCATCAGCGAGCCGAACTCCGCGGAACTGAAGAGCCTGACCGCCGAACTCAACGCCGTGGCCACCCTGCTGCGGCGCGAGCGCCACGGTCTGGTGCAGCGCGAACTGCTGTTGCAGACGGTGATCCAGTCCAGCCCCATGGCGGTGCTGCTGTGCGACCGCGGCGGCCATGTGGTGCTGGCCAACCTGAAGGCCCGCCAGTGGTTTGCCAAGCAGGGGCAACTGGAGGGCCTGACCCTGTCGCGGATCAGTGAGACCCTGCCGGACGAGCTGCGGCAGGCCCTGGACACGGACGGCGAAACCATCTGTTCCCTCGGCCAGGAGCCGGAGCTGGAAACCTACCACGTCTCCCGCACCCGCTTCGACCTGAACGCCCAGGCGCACTACCTGGTGCTGATGCGCCCCATGACCCGGGAACTGAACCGGCGCGAGGCGGCGGTATGGAAAAAGGTGATCCGCCTGATGAGCCACGAGATCAATAATTCGCTGGCACCGATCAGCTCCCTCGCCCACTCCGGGCGCACCCTGGCCCGCCAACACGGCGTACCCGCCCTCGACCGCGTGTTCGACACCATCGAAAGCCGCGCGCGCCACCTGAACGACTTCATCGGCGGCTACGCCCGTTTCGCCAAGCTGCCACCGCCGGTTCCACAAGCGGTGGCGGTGCGCGCCTTTCTCGACCCCCTGTGCGGGGCCCTGGACTGCGACTACCAGGTGCCAGAGCCCGACGCGATGGGCCACTTCGACCCGGCCCAGATCGAGCAGGTACTGATCAACCTGGTGAAGAACGCGCTCGAGGCGGGCTCGGAGCTGCGCGATATCGCGGTGCGCTGGGTGGCCGGGCCGGAGGAGGACCGCCTGCAGGTGTGCGATCGCGGCCAGGGCATGGCCGGGGATTCCATGGAGCGGGCCCTGCTGCCCTTCTACTCCACCAAGCGCAGCGGTTCCGGCCTGGGCCTGGCCCTGGCCCGGGAGATCATGGAGGCCCACAACGGCCGTATCGAACTGGCCGCCCGGGACGATGGCGGCACCGTGGTGTCGCTGTGCTTCCGCCGGGACGCCGCCCCGGCCGGGTAGCGCCTTCGCAATCACCTACCGCGGGCCGGCCACTGGCCACCGAAGGCGCGGATACCATGGGCAGTGGTTTTCCAGCGTCGATCGCGGCACACTGACGCCGCTGACCGAATTCGACCGCCACGGCCCACACGCCATGACCGACAAGCAACCGCCCCGCGCCCGCAAGCGCCCCCGCCAGAGCCGCTCGCAGATGACCATGCGCGCCATCCAGGAGGCCTGCCTGAAAATTCTCGCCAACGAAGGCGCCGACAAACTCACCACCCAGCGCATTGCCGATGTGGCCGGCGTGAACATCGCCTCCCTGTACCAGTACTTCCCCAACAAGGAGGCCATCCTCTCCGACGTGTACGAGGCCCGCGTGGCGGAACTGGCGCAGCAGGCCGCATGTCGCTTCCGCGATATCCAGACCCTCGCCGACCGCTCCGTGGCCGATACCCTCGCCGCCATCATCGACATGGAATGCGAGCAACTGCTGGCGCTGCAACAGCTCGACCCCGACTTCTTCCGCGAATACCAGCACAGCTTCGACATCCACCAGCGGGTGGACGAACTCACCCAGTCCCTCGACAACCCCTCCTGGGACGACTGGCTGGGGCAGTGGCTGGACGAGCAACACTGCGACGGCCACCCCCGCCTGCGCGGCCCGTTACTGCGCCAGACCCTCCAGGGCAACCTGCGCGGCGCGCTACTGGAGCAACCATCGCTGCTGGCGGATGCTGAATACCGGGGCGAACTGCTGGCCTTGCTGCTGCGCTATCTTGGGCACGACGGGCCCCGATTGGATTAAGCCTTTCGCCCGGAATTCGTTCGCATTGCGGTAGCCTGTCGACTGAAAGGGAGCACATTTGTGGAACTAACCAATATTCTCACCCTGCTCGGGGCCAACCCGGACGGCTCGTTCCTGGAGTTCGCCCCGTTCAACGGCGAGTCCTTCGGTGCCTGCAGTTTCACGGGGACTTCACCTGTGTGGGAAATGCATCCCGACACCGACGAATTCTTCTATGTCATCGAGGGCGAGGTCGAGATTACGCTGCTTGAACAAGGCGAATCCCGGCATTACATTGCGCCGGCGGGCTCGTCGTTCGTTGTACCCAAGGGCACATGGCACAAGCCGGGGGCTCCGGGCGGCGCGAAGTTCTTTTATTTCACCCCTGGTGAAACCCTGCACTCCGAAGACGAGGTTCCCGGCTGACGCCCGACGCTGTATTCGCCCATCTTCAGGCTGGCTCGGGGTCGCGGCAATGCAAACGCTCCAGGCGAAAAACCAGCACAGCCCTGTGGTTACCGCTGCCCAAGCCGGATGTACCGCGCTTGATTGACAATGCAACAGAGAGATACCTTACTGAATAGATAAGATATGCGTCGAAATACCGGGACTTGGGACCAGAACATGAAGAAACACATTGTATTGATCGCCTGCCTGATCGCACTGATGGCCATCGGGCTTCCCGCAGCCTGGATACTCGATACCGACATGCCCTTCTCGATCGTGGTCGCGGGGACAGGTATCATCGCCTTTTTTGGTCTTTACGATATCAGTTTACCGGAGTCTCCGACCGCACAGGACAAGGAAAGCTCACTGAGGTTTTCCATCGCCGGCTCCCTCGTCATTGAGTACATTGTACTGGTCGGCGTGGTCGCATTCTTCAGGGAAGGCCCAGATGACATGCCCATCATCACTCAAACCATGTTGTCCAATTTCACCTCGGTGGTTGGCGTGGTCATTGTGTTCTATTTCGGATCGTCGGCCTATTTGCAGTCGAGAAAGCAGGGAGACAGCCGCGCCGAAGACCAATAGTCATCTATTCATGAATTGAAAGAAATCTTTACACAGGAAATACAGCCAATTACCCGACGGGCGCTGGCGGCTTACGTCGCCCCCCGGACCGGGTCTTCCGGCACTAGGCGATTCACACAATGTACGACAAACTCATTCACCACCTGAAGTACTGGTCCGGTATTTTCCGCCAGGCGGCCGATTTCTGGCTGAAAAGCCACGCCTTCGCCAACGCCGGCTCACTGGCCTTTTTCACCCTGTTTTCGATTGCGCCGGTGATGATTGTCATCGTCAGTGTGATAGGCGTTTTCTACGGCCAGGAGGCGGCGGAAGGGCAACTGGTGCTGCAGCTCCAGGAGACCATCGGCCCGGAGGCGGCCGAGGCGGTGCAAACGGCCGTGGCGAGTTCCAGCCTGAAAGGCGGTGGCCTGATGGCGACGATTGGCGGGATTGCGGCGATGCTGATCGGCGCCACCACGGTCTTCGGGCAGATGCAACATTCGCTCAATGAAATCTGGGCGGTGGTACCCAAGCCCTCCCGCAACAGTCTTTTCCTGTTGCTGCGCAAACGCCTTACCTCGCTGACCATTGTGCTCGCCGTGGGCTTCGTCATGCTGGTATCGCTGTCGCTGAGTGTCGGCTTGCGCTTGCTGATACAGCATTTCCAGGGCTGGCTGCCCTGGTATGACGTCGCATTCAGCGCGCTGGACCTGCTGCTATCGCTGCTGGTCGTATCACTGCTGTTCGGCACGATTTTCAAAGTCTTGCCGGATGTGGAGCTGAGCTGGCGCGACGTGGCGCTGGGATCGATTCTAACCGCGGTCCTGTTTAGCATCGGGCGATCGCTGATTGCCCTGTACCTGTCATATACAGCAACCGCCTCCACCTATGGCGCGGCGGGCTCGCTGGTGCTGCTCCTGCTTTGGGTCAATTACTCGTCGCTCATCCTGCTCTACGGCGCCGCCTTTATTCGCGCCCACCTGCGCGCTCGCGGCCGTGTGATACAGCCCAAGAGCGTGGCGGTGAGAGTGCGCCAGGAAATCATCGAGGAACCCCCTACAGAGCGGCCCACAAACGAAGGCCATTAACCGCCGCGGCGTCATATCGCGCTCACGCTTCGCCTTCGGCGGCGCCCCCAACCGCCGCCAGCCCTTGCCGCACTACCAACCCCGTTTGGCCCGAGAGAAAACAGCGGGCAATCTCACAAATTTTGCGAGCTTTGATCCCGCGCCGCTCTAGAGCCGCGCCGATACGCCCCTCGCCGGCACCGCTTCACCCGCGGACAAACGGCCTGTAACAAAACTTTAGCGGCAGCTACATACGGCAGTCACTCCGTATTCACATTGCACCACCACAATGCCGTCCCGTCTGAGCAGCGGCTACCGGCGCCCTTAGGGGGGTAACGCCGGGGGAAGACAAGAGCGGCCACAAGGTCGCCAGCTCCCATTAGCCAAAGCATCTGCCAGTCCTGATGTATACAATCGAATGGAGAATCACCTTGACTACCTTGCACTTCAGTAAGGCAGGCCTGCCTTTACGCCAATATACTGACTTTCCGGGGAAGCGCCGAATTCTGGCACTGTGCGTGGCGGCAACGGCATCGCTACCGCAGGCCTACGCCCAAAACACCACCGGAACGCCGGTGGAACCAAGAATCTATGAAGAAGTCATTGTCGAAGGCAAGCGCATCGACAGCGACATCACCGAATTCGCCATTGACATGGTGAACTATGGCACCCAGGTGCAGCTGATCAGCGCCGAGGAGATTGCCACTGGCGGCTTCACCAACTTCGGCGAACTCGCGGCCGGCTTGATTCGGGGCGCCAACGTCGGCTACTCGCCCGATGAAGGCGAGTTCACCATCCGCCTTGACGGCGGCACCGATCGCGACACCCTGCTCCTGCTCAACGGCGTTCCCACCTTCGACCGCGGCACGCCGCTGGAAACCATTTGGGGCGCCACCTCGCTCGATCCGCGCATGATTGAATCGGTGGAAGTGTATCGCGGCGGCCAGAGCCTGTACTACGGCGGCAACGGCGGCGTGGGCGTGGTCAATGTATTCTACAAAAAACCGCATGCGGGCGAGCCGGTAAAAGGCGAGATAGGCGTCTACGGCGGCTCCTTCAAGACACGCGAAATCTACGGCAACGTTTCCATGCCCCTGTTCGGCACCGACAACCACGCGCTGATGGTTTTTGGTCGCTCCTACGAAACGGATTCCCATCGCATATTCGACCGCGAAGCGCACGTCGACAACGTACGGACACTGGGTGGCTACCGCGATTTCCCCTACCGCTACAACCTGATTGGCGCCAAGTACGTATGGAACATCAACGACGACTCTGAGTTCCGGGCCGGCTATCAGTTCGCCACCGTGGACTTCGACGACTCCTTCCCCAACTACACGGTCTACCAGCCAAACTACACTGAATTCCCCATCTTTGACGCCCAGTTCAAGACGCGATTCAACGAAACTACAAGCCTCGAGGCCGAGGCGTACTACATCGCGCCGAGCCTGAAGAATACGGAATTGGACGTCCGCACCTGTAATATCCCGCGGCTGGCGGATCTTCCCGATGACATCCAGGCCATTGCCGCGTCACAGGGCATCGACGGCTTCTCGACGGCGGCTGAATTCGAGCAGTTCGCCGACGGTATCGACGGCTTGGCCAGGGGCTGTGTAACCAACCCCTATGGCGATCGCCCCGGCGCCGCCATCAGCGGAAACGGCAGCTTCTACGCCGATGAAAACGGCGTCCCCTACGGCACGGTTGACAACCCGTTCCCGATTGGCAGCCCGATCGGCACCGTGATCCAAAGCAGCTCCAGCTTCAGCGGCGACACCACCAAGGGCTTTGGCAACGGCACCCAGTACAAGGCCGGATATGTCGACTACGGCCTGAACATGCGGGTGAAGAAGGACTGGAACGAGTACCTTACCAGCGTCGTCGGC
The DNA here is from genome assembly GCF_017255185.1 of Parahaliea mediterranea. Taxonomy (GTDB): domain Bacteria; phylum Pseudomonadota; class Gammaproteobacteria; order Pseudomonadales; family Halieaceae; genus JAFKCZ01. The sequence continues at coordinate 195,291 of NZ_JAFKCZ010000005.1, read as the reverse complement.
GTACAGAACATCAGCTACCGCGACAACTCGGCTGACGAATACGGCATGAGCGACGATACCGTCCGCTCCACCGGTATCTACACGGACAACCGGGTCGAGTTCGACTTCCTGGCCGGCACCCACCTGTCCGTCGCCGGTCGCCAGGATTTCAACAACATGTTCGAGGACGAGTTCATCTGGAAGTACGGTTTCCGCCAGGACTTCCACAACGGCATGTACTTCCGCACCAACGGTGGCACCTCCTATAGCAACCCGACGCTGTCAGAAGTGGGCGCGCGAGCCAATGCGGTCAACAACCCCGATCTGACGACACAGTCCGTGGATACCTACAGCATTGGCGTCGGCATCAACGGCGACCTGATGGATGGCAGCTACAACATCGAACTGGGGTATTTCGATACCACCATCGAGGACCTGTTCGGCAGCTCCAGCGTCGAGCGAGTCTGTCCCGGAGTGGCCGCTGTTACCGGGGAAACCGAGAACCTGGACCCGAACATCCAGATTCCCAGTGATTTCTGTGATTTTGCGCTGCGCGAGCTGGAAGCCGGCCGCTATACCGGTGACGAAGTTGCCTACTTCAACCGCAAGCAGTCACAGGATATCGAGGGCTATACCCTGGATATCTCCATCGACTTCGAGAAATGGCAGCTTGACCTGACCTTTACCGACATGGAGTCACTCGAGTCCAACCCGATCTACGGCCTGAATGCACTGCAGGAAGGTACGGGCGAGGAACTGGATTTTGTCGTGCCCGGCGCCGCTGGTCACAGCGCCACACGCCAGTCTGCGGAACGTCCTGACTGGTCGGCATCGGCGCTGCTCACCTACACGCCCACCCCGCGTTGGGTGTTTGCCCTGAACCCGAAATGGCAGGGCGCGGAATGGGCCTACGGCAGCGGTACCAGCTCACGCCTGGTCGACGAGAACGGCCGCCGCACCAACCCCGACCTCAACTTCGGCGACTACTTCCTGCTGAATGGCTCGGTGCAGTACTTCATGGGTGACAGCATGCAGCACAGGTTCCTGCTGCGCATGGTGAACATCCTCGATGAAGACGCCTTCGAGCGCGCCAGCGCCGCGGCGAACCAGGCTTCTTCAGTAGCCGGGATTCGCGGCGAAATCGGCCGCTATGACTCCGAGTACTACTACCAGTACGGCTGGAACACCAAACCGCGTTCAGTCTGGCTGCAGTACGAGTACAAATTCTAACTTGGACCATTGACGGAACCCTGGCGGTAGCGCGACATCTCGCTACCGCCATTTTTATTTGGGGCATCCGTCAAAGTAATTAGGAACAAAGCTATGCTTTCGCGTCGACGTTTTTTGAAAACCACCAGCGCCCTGGCGCTACTCACCCCCGTTCTGGGCCACGGCGCGGGTCGTCACTACCCCTTTACACTCGGTGTCGCCTCCGGGGCCCCGGCCCCGGATGGGGCGGTACTGTGGACCCGTCTGGCTCCGGAGCCGCTGAACGGCGGCGGAATGCCAGCCGGGACCGTTGAAGTCCGCTATCGCGTATGCAGCGATGAAGCCATGCGCAACACCGTGATAGATGACGTGGTCTCGACCAGCGATGAAAAAGCCCACAGTGTTCACGTGAGTCTCAAGGGTTTGCGCCCGGGTCGCGACTACTGGTACCAGTTCTACCTCGGCGACGATGAAAGCCCGGTGGGCCGCACCCGCACCACGGATCCATCGGCACCCTCCGCGCGTTTTGCGCTGGCGTCATGCCAGGCCTGGGAGACAGGTTATTACCCGGCCTACGCCGACATGGCCGAGTGGGCCCCGGACTGCGTGTTCCATGTGGGCGACTACATCTATGAAGGCGGCGCGTCCGCCCCGGGTGTACGCACTTTCAGCAACGGCAGGGAGTACCAAGTGGTCCGCTCGCACAATAGCGCCGAGATCACCAGTTTGTGGGACTACCGCAACCGCTACGCCCTCTATCGCACCGACCCGCAGCTGCAGGCGGCCCACGCCGCGAGCCCCTGGCTGGTGTCGATGGACGATCACGAGGTCGACAATAACTGGGCCGGGCTTGTTCCCCAGGACCCGCACAAGCAGACGGAACTGGAGTTCCGCGTGCGGCGCATGGCGGCTTTCAAGGCCTGGTATGAACATATGCCGGTGGCCTATCCACCAACCCTGATCGGCCTGGACTCAAAGCTGCAGATGTACGGAAGCTGGCGCTTTGGCCCCGCCCAGGTATGCATGCTGGACACCCGGCAGTACCGCTCGGACCAGGTGTGCGGGGATGGATTCCCCGGCGAGCAAGCCTGTGGGCATCGCGACGACCCCACTCGCAGCATGACCGGCGAGGCACAGGAGCGCTGGCTGATGGAACAGCTGGCGCGCAGTGACGCGCCCTTCAATGTGCTGGCGCAACAGACATGGTTCGCGCCCTATCGCTACAACGATGGCCAGCTGTATAACATGGACCAGTGGGACGGCTACACGGCCCAGCGGCAGCGCTTGCTAGAGCGCTTTAAAACGCTCAGCAATCCAATCGTGCTTAGCGGAGACTGGCACTGCGCCCAGGCATCCAGCCTGCATCTCGAGCCGGAAAACCCGCGCTCGCAACGTGTAGGGCACGAGTTTGCCTCCACGTCCATATCTTCGCTGTGCTCCTGGGCGGACCGTGTACACGGCTCCAAGGAGAATAACCCTCACGTGAAATACGTGAACGGCCACCAGCGGGGCTATGCGCGCTTTACGGTTACCGAGAAAAACTGGAAAAGCGAGTTTCGGGTGGTGAACGACCCGCTGCGCCAGGACTCCACCTTGCGCACCGACTTCGAGTTCAACACCAGCGACAGCTAGGGCAGGTGGATGTCCGGCCCGCAGGTATCATCGGTATAGCGTGATACTTGCGGGTCGGCACCCGCTGGCTGATTCATTATACTTGTTGCACGCGCAAGCCGGCGCCCGATGTGGTATCGGGCGCCGGCTTGCAATGCATGCAAGTTGTTTAACCCTAGCCAGCGAAATCAGTATGAGCCAAATTGATTGGAATGATTTTCAAAAAGTCGAGCTGAGAATCGGCACCATTATCGACGTCCAGGATTTCCCCGAGGCCAGGCGGCCGGCCTACAAGCTGCAAGTGGACTTCGGGCCGGAAATCGGCATTAAAAAGTCCAGCGCGCAAATTACCGACCTGTACACGAAGGAGAATCTGCTCGGCAGGCAGGTCATGGCCGTGGTCAATTTCCCACCGAAGCAAATCGGACCCATCATGTCGGAATGCCTCGTCACCGGCTTTCATCGGGAAGACGGGGCTGTCGTGCTGGCCACCCCCGACATGGCATTGCCCAATGGCGCACGCCTGGCCTAGCCCACCACGAGCGGATAGCGGGAAAAAATCCCCGAGGCCTTGTCGAATGGCGGACACGCCCTTCGACCAGAACCCAAGGCCGCAGTCGCGGCCAGGTTTTCCCACTGATCACGAGCACGGGGTAGACATGAAAATTGCCATTGAAACGCAGGTCGTCGCACCGCTCAACACCGTCTGGGCGGCGTGGACCGCGCCCGCGGACATCACCGCCTGGAACTTCGCCACGGCGCAGTGGCGCTGCCCTCGGGCGGACATTGACCTCAGAACCGGCGGGCGCTTCAACTACCGCATGGAAGCCCGGGACGGTTCGATGGGCTTTGACTTCGAGGGTGAATTCACCGAGATTCAACCGCAAGCACTGATCCGCTTCAAGCTCGGTGACGACCGGGAGGTCAGTGTTGAATTCATCGACACCGCGGACGGAGTCAGGGTTATCGAAACCTTCGATGCCGAGGACGAGCACTCGGCCGAGCAGCAGCGGCAGGGCTGGCTCGCTATTTTGAACAACTTCAAACAGCACGTGGAGGCCCGGGGATGAGCGCGACAGATACAAAAGTCCAGGCGTTGATCGACAAAGCCCAGTGGCGAGAGGAACGCAAAAAGCTCCGCGCCCTGCTCCTGGACAGCCAACTCGAAGAGTCCGTCAAGTGGGGCAAGCTGTGCTACAGCCTCAATGGCGCCAATGTCGCAGTGATCTTCGGCATGAAGCACTACTGCGCTATTGGCTTCTTCAAGGGCAGCCTGATCGACGACGCGCAGGCCCTGCTCGTCAGCCCCGGGGAGAATTCCCAGGCCATGCGCCAGATTCGCTTTACCGCGCTGGCGGATATCGATGCGCAGGAAGGCGTGATCCGGGACTATATCCGGCGCGCCATTGACGTGGAGAAAGCCGGCCTGCAGGTGGACTTCAAGGCGAAGCGGGAACTGGTCGCCCCCGAGGAACTACAACGGAAGCTGGACGACGAACCCACCCTGAAGGCAGCCTTCGCGGCGCTGACACCCGGACGGCAGCGGGCTTACATCCTGCATTTTTCCGCCGCCAAGCAGGCCAGGACCCGCGCCTCGCGGGTCGAGAAATGCATCCCCCACATTCTTGCGGGCAAGGGCCTGAACGACCGCTAGCGCCCTCAGGCCGCACGCAACGCCCGCCCCAGGGTTCTATCACCCAGCGCCCCGGTGAAGGCGCCATCGCGCCATACCACCTCGCCGCGAATGAGCACACAGGGCACCACGCCCTCGGGGCGGTTGACCATTTGCGGGTGTTCAAACAGCTCGCGGTAGACCAGCTCGCGGGTGTCGTTGGTGTCCCAGCGCGCCAGTTGCTCCGGGTCGATGAGGGTGATATCGGCCTGCGCGCCGGGCTCAATGCGGCCCACGTCCAGGCCGAAAAAGGCCGCCGGCTCGCGGGTCAGGCGCCGGACCATGGCGGCAACGGTATCCGTCCCCTTTTGTTGGGCGAGTTTCAGCGACATCAGGTTGGAGTCGTAGAAGGCCATGTTGGTGATGTGGGCGCCGGAGTCGTTGAAACCGGGCATCGCCTGGGGGTGGAGCAGGAAGTCCAGGGTCGCCCGGTTGCCCTCGTTGCTGACATCGATCCAGTAGCGGAAGTTGCGGTCGTACTGGCGCAGCAGGCCCAGCATGAAGTCGGCGTCGTCGTCCACCGGTACCGGGAAACCCTCGAAGGCCTCGCGCTCGGCCTCGGAGCGGGCCTCGTCGCCGGCACCGCGCTGGAAGCGGAGCAGGCGCTCGAACACCGCCTGCAGAGTCTCGCCCTCCCACTCCGGCACCGGGGCGCCATCGAAGGTCATGCGCGCCAGGTCGCGCACCACCAGGTTGTCGGGCATGCCCAGCCTGGCCTTGAGGTGGGCCAGGTTGCGCCCGCGGCGGCCGTGGTGCCAGTCGCGGCGGAACTGCTCCACCCACAGCGGGTCATTCAGCAGGGCGCGGCGGCCCTCCTCGTCGTCGTATTCCCTGGCGATCAACTGGCTGGTGGAATCCAGCTCTTCATACAGTGGGCTGACGATGCCGTCGGACCACACCCGGAAATTGGTGCCCAGGGCCTGGAAGTGGATATTGCCCCGAAACAGTTTGCTGTTCATCAGCCTGGCGAAGCCCAGGAATGCGTTAGAGGCCTTCGGCGCCAGCACGAACTCCATCACCGACAGGGCGGAGGTTTTCAGCGGCTTGCCGAACAGGCGGCCGCTGGTGAGGGCGAAATAACCGAAGGCCTTAAGGCGGTTCTCGATAATTGGCGTGGTCTGCCACACCCGGTCGTACTTGCGCACCACCGCCAGCAGGCGCTTCATTTCGCCGAACGAGGCGAACTGGGTGGGGATGCGCTTGTCGGTGTTGGGCGCGTTGGCCAGGTAGTGAAAGGGCAGGCCGTCGGTGGACAACCCCAGGTAGCCCTGCTGCAGGGCCCGCTCCAGCAGCGTTTCCATTTCCCGCAGCTCCGCCTCGGTGGGCGCGCGACTGATGCTGGCCTCGAGTCCCATGACCTCCACCCGCAGCATCGAGTGGGGCACGAAGGTGGCCACGTTGGGCCCCAGCGGGACGCTGGCGAAATGATCCAGGTAGTCGCCGCTGTTGTCCCAGGTGACGGCGTCCACGCACTTGGCCAGCACCTTCTTGGGAATGTTCTCCACCCGGGTGAAACAGTCGACGATGGGGTTCTGCTCACCCTCGAGCTGCTTGCCGAAGCAATTGCCCAGGCTGCAGTTGCCGAACAGCACCGTGGTGGTGCCGTGGCGCACCACCTCCGGCAGGCCGGGCTCCAGGTCCACCTCCAGATCGAGGTGGGTGTGAATATCCAGCAGCCCCGGCATCAGCCACTGGCCCCCGGCGTCGATCACCTGGCGGGCCTGATCCCGGGGCAGGTCGATGCCGCGGGCGGCCACCTTGCCCTTCGCGATAGCCACGTCTTCCCGGCGCGGCGGCTCGCCGCTGCCGTCGAACACCGTGGCGCCGGTAATCAGCGTATCCCAGGCCGTGGTCATAGGCTCTCCTCGTCTCGGTATTGTTATTGCTGTGCACCGAGTGTACTGGAGGCCAGCGGCCCGCCGCCAGTGGCGCGGGCCGCTCCCCGGTTAGCCGGAGTGCTCCGGTTCAGTACTGGCGACCACTCCCCGCTCCAGCTCCCGGCCCCGCCACAGCAGGTAGATCACCGGCAGGATCAGCAGGGTCAACAGCACCGAGGTAAGCATGCCCCCCACCATCGGCGCCGCCAGCCGGCTCATCACCTCGGAACCGGTACCGCTGCCGAACAGGATCGGTAACAGGCCGACGATAGTGGCCGCCGCGGTCATCACCACCGGACGCACCCGGCGCACCGCGCCGGCCAGCACCGCCCGGCGCAGCGTATCGCGATCGACCTCGCCGCCGGCCCGGCGCAGCTCGCCCCAGGCCTGGTCCAGGTAGACCAGCATGATCACCCCGGTCTCCACGGCAATGCCCGCCAGCGCGATCACCCCCACGCCCACAGCGATGGAGAAGTTATAGCCCAGGACGTACATCAACCACAGGCTGCCCACCATCGCCAGGGGCAGGGTACCCATGAGGATGGCCACCTGGGCCAGGTTGCGGAAGTTCATGTACAGCAGCACCACGATGATGGCCAAGGTCAGCGGCACCACCCAGGCCATGCGGGCGCGGGCGCGCTCCATGTACTCGTACTGGCCGGCCCAGGACAGTGAGTAGCCCGGAGGCAGGTCCACTTCCCGCGACAGCACCTCGCGGGCCCGGTCCACATAGCTGCCGATATCCACGCCATCGATGTCGACGAAGGTCCAGCCGTTGAGCCGCGCGTTTTCGCTCTTGATCCCCGGCGGCCCGTCCTCCACCTTGATGCTGGCCACATCCGCCAGGGCGATGCGCTGGCCGGCGGGGGTGACGATGGGCAACAGCGCCAGCTGTTCCGGCGAGTCCCGCCAGGCCTGGGGGTAGCGCAGGTTGACCGGATAGCGCTCCAGGCCCTCCACCGTCTGGGTGACATTGGTGCCGCCGATCGCGGTGGCGATCACCTGCTGCACCTGGGCGATGCCCAGGCCGTAGCGCGCGGCCTGCTCGCGGTCGATGTCCACATTGATGTAGCGTCCGCCTTCCACCCGTTCGGAATATACCGAGGCGGTACCGGGCACATCCGCCAACACCTGCTCCAACCGCCGGCCGATGTCCTCGATGGTGGAAAGCTCCGGCCCCGCCACCTTGATGCCCACTGGCGTTTTGATGCCGGTAGCCAGCATGTCGATGCGCGTCTTGATCGGCATCACCCAAGCGTTGGTGACCCCGGGCAACTGCACCAGCGCGTCAAGCTCGCGCTTGAGGCTGTCGGTGGTCATGCCGTCGCGCCACTGGGACCTGGGCTTGAGCTGGATGAAGGTCTCGATCATGGTCAGCGGCGCCGGATCGGTGGCGGTCTCGGCGCGGCCGATCTTGCCGAACACGTTCTCCACCTCCGGCACCGTGCGAATGAGCTTGTCGGTATGCTGCAACAGGCGCCGGGCCTCGCCGATGGATATGCCCGGGTAGGTGGTGGGCATGTACATCAGGTCGCCTTCGTCCAGCGGCGGAATGAACTCGCTGCCGATACGCGCCATTGGCCACAGGCTGCTGAGCACCAACAGCAGGGCCAGGCCCAGGGCGACCCTGGGGCGCGCCAGCGCCGCTCCGAGCGCCGGCAGGTAGGCGCGCTCCAGGGCCCGGTTGACCGGATTGTCGGCCGCCGCGCGCACCTTGCCGCGGATGAAATAACCCATCAGTACCGGCACCAGGGTGATGGCCAGCGCCGCGGCGGCGCCCATGGCATAGGTCTTGGTGAAGGCCAGGGGCGAGAACATACGCCCCTCCTGGGCCTCCAGCGCGAACACCGGCAGGAAGCTCACGGTGATGATCAGCAGGCTGAAGAACAGCGCCGGCCCCACTTCCACCGCGGCCTCGGCCACCACCTGCCAGCGGTTGCGCGCGGTCAGCGCCTGGCGCTCCATGTGCCGGTGCAGGTTCTCGATCATCACGATTGCGCCGTCGATCATCGCGCCGATGGCGATGGCGATGCCGCCCAGGGACATGATATTGGCGTTCAGGCCCTGCAAGTACATCACCACGAAAGCCGCGAGAATGCCCACCGGCAGGCTGATCATCGCCACCAGGGAAGAGCGCAGGTGGAACAGGAACAGGGCGCAGACCAGGGCGACCATCAGCAGTTCCTCCCCCAGCTTCTGCCAGAGGTTGCGCACAGCGCGATCGATCAGGCCGGAACGATCGTAGACGGTAACCACCTCCACGCCCTCGGGCAGGCTATCGCGCAGGCTGTCGAGCTTGGCGCGCACGCCTTCGATGGTGGTGCGGGCGTTCTCACCGTAACGCATCACCACGATGCCGCCGGCCACCTCGCCCTCGCCGTTCAGCTCCGCCACGCCGCGGCGCATCTGCGGCCCCACCACCACCTCGGCCACGTCCTTGAGCAACAGGGGCGTGCCGTTGGCGTTGGTGCCCAGGGGCACGTTGCCGATGTCCTCGGCGCTCTGCAGATAGCCCGAGGCGCGCACCATGTACTCGGCCTCGGCCATTTCCACCACCGAGGCGCCCACCTCCTGGTTGGCCTCGCGGATGGCCGTCTGGATCAGCGACAGGGGAATGCCGAAGGCGCGCAGCTTGTCCGGATTCACCTGTACCTGGTACTGCCGGACCATGCCGCCCACCGAGGCGACCTCCGATACCCCGGGCACGGTCTGCAACTCGTAGCGCAGGAACCAGTCCTGCAGGCTGCGCAGTTCGCTGATGTCGTGCTGGCCGCTGCGATCCACCAGGGCATAGAGGTAGACCCAGCCCACCCCGGTGGCGTCCGGGCCCAACTGCGGCTGGGCGTTGTCGGGCAGCACCGGCGCCACCTGGCCGAGGTATTCCTGCACCCGGCTGCGGGCCCAGTAGAGGTCGGTGTCCTCGTCGAAGATCACGTACACGTAGGAATCGCCGAAGAACGAGTAACCGCGCACCGTAACCGCCCCCGGCACCGACAACATGGCGGTGGTCAGCGGGTAGGTCACCTGGTCCTGCACCACCTGGGGCGCCTGACCGGGATAGCTGGTCTTGACGATCACCTGCACGTCGGACAGATCGGGAATGGCGTCCACCGGGGTGTTGCGCAGGGCAAACAGGCCGGCGCCCACCAGGATCGCGGTGGCCAGCAGGACGAAAAAGCGGTTGCCGACCGACCAGCGGATAATGGCTTCAATCACGCGCGACCTCCCCGCCCTGGCTGCCGTGGCCCATGGCCGCGTGATCCGTGCTGCCCGGGGCCGGGTCCGGATGGTCCATGCCCGAATGGTTCATAGTGCCGTGGTCCATGTTGCCGTGGTCCATCGCGGAGTGATCCATGTCGCCGTGGTCCATGGTTGAGTGGTCCATAGCCGAGTGGTCCATGCCATCCGGGGCCTGCAGGCGCTTGAAATCGGAAGTTTTGCTGGATTCGGAGTCGATCAGGAACTGGGCGGAGGTCACCACCTCGTCACCCTCGGCCAGGCCCTCCAGGATTTCCACCGAGCTCTCGCCGACACGCCCCGGGCGCACCGCCACCGACTTGAAGCGCCCGTCGCCCTGGGCCAGCACCACGCGGTCCTGGCGGCCGGTGCGAATCAGGGCTTCCCGCGGCACCACCAACACCTCGCCGTCGGCTTCACCGTGAATACTCACCTGGGCGAACATGTTGGGCCGCAGCAGGCCGTCGGGGTTGGCGAAGCGCAGGCGGGCGCGCACGGTGCGCAGCTCCGGGTCCAGATTGGGATAGACGTAATCCACTTCACCCTGCCAGGTGCGCCCCGGCAAGTAGTCCAGGCGCATCGTCACCGGCAGGCCGGCGCGCAGCGCCGCCGCCTGGCGCTCGAAGACCTCCGCCTCCACCCAGACCTCGTCCAGCTGGCCGATGGACATCATCGTGGTTCCCGGCTCCACGTAGAAACCCTCGCGGATGGCGAGCTGGTCCACCACCCCACCCTGCACGGCATGGAAGGTGACGGTTTGCACCGCCCTGCCCCGGCGCAGCAGCGCCTCGATAAACTCCGCGCTCATCTGCAGCGCCCGCAGGCGCGCGGTGGCGGCGTCGATCAGGGTGCTGTTGTTGCGCTTGTGGGCGATCAGCAGCTCTTCCTGGGCGTTGACCAGCTCCGGCGAGTACAGCTCGTACAGGGGCTGGCCCTGGGCCACCGGATCGCCGGCGGCCTTCACGTACAGGCGCTCCACCCAGCCGGACACACGGGGGTGGATGTGTACCAGGCGGTCCTCGTCGTAGCGCACGTAACCGACGGTCTGGATCTCGCTGCGCCAGGTCCGCCGCTGCACGGCCGCGGTGCGCACGCCGAGGTTGTTGACCACTTCGGGGGCAATGGCCACCGTCCCCGCGCCGGCGTCCGAGGCATCGCCGGCGTAGACCGGGACCAGGTCCATGCCCATGGGCGACTTGCCCGGGCCGTCGCGGCGGTAGTTGGGGTCCATCGGCGCCACCCAGTACAGGGGCTTGCTTTCGCTGTCCGCGGCCGCGGTGGGCTGGCTTGGCCCCGACCGCAGCAGCAGACCGGTGGCGAGCGCCCCGACCAGGGCGCCCGCCAGGGCGATCATCAGTGTTTTCATGGTCGTGTTTCCGCTCATGGCTGTTCCTCCCCGGCGGGCGCGGTGTCCAGGCCGGCCAGGTAGTAGTTGAGCCGGGCGATCGTGCGCTGGCGCTCGACATGGATATCCAGGGCCTCGACCCGGGCGTTGAGTTCATCGATACGGGCCCGCACCACCTCGGCGAAATCCCCATCGTCGGCGGTGTAGGCAGCCAGGGCCGCCTCCGCCTGCTCGTGCATTTGCCTCAGCAGGCGCTCGCTGTACAGGTCCAGGCGGGATTCCAGCTGGAACAGCCTGGCGCGCTCGGTTTCGAAACCGCCGCGCAGGCCGCGCAGGGCCAGGGCCCGGTCGGTGCGGCTGGCCTCGGCCCTGGCGGTGGCGGACTGCAGCTCGCGGTCCTGGCGCCGACCGGTGAACAGGGGCAGGTCGAAGCTGACGCCCACGGAGAAGAAGTCCGCCCGCTCCATGCCCATCGGGTCGTCCTCGCGATAGCCGTAGCTGGCATTCAGGCCCCATTGGGGTTTGTACTTTTGCCGCGCCAGCTCCACGTCCACCTCACCGGCGGCGATGGTCTGCTCGATACCGGTGACGGCGGGGTGCTCGCCCAGGATTCGGCCCAGCCACTCGCTGTCGGTGCCCGCCCGCACCTGGTCGGCGCCGCGCAGGGGAATCGCCGGCGACGCATCGTCGATCACCGGGCTGGCGCCCAGCCACTCGCCGAGACGGGCCAGGGCGGTATCGCGCCCCTCGCGCAGGCGGGCGATGCGCTCGTCCAGCCGGGTCAGTTCCAGCTGCGCGCGGATGACGTCCTGCTGCCGCGCCGAGCCCGCCGCGCTGCTATAGGAACTGCGGGCCACGTCCACCAGGTATTCGAACAGTCCGCGGTCGGCCTGGATAAGCTGCACGCTGCGCTGTGCCCGATAGGCCTCAAGCCACAGTTCGGCCACCGTCAGCGCCACCTGCTCGCGGCGGTCGGCCCGCAGGTGTGCCTGCTGCTCGCCGAGCACCTCGTAGCGCCGCTGGTCCAGGGCCAGGGAGTCGCCCCGGGGCAGGGTCTGCATGAGCCCCACCTTGAGCTGGGTCATGGGTTCCTGGTTGAAATCGAAGGTATTGGTGGGCAGGTTGGCCGCCCCCAGGGAGATCACCGGGTCCGGCAGGCTGCCGGCGGCCACCCCGCTGGCGGCCAGCGCCTCCTGGCGCAACCGGCTGCCCTCTAGCCAGGGGTCCTGCTGACGCGCCAGGGCCACGGCCTCCCGCAAGTTGAGTCCCTCCGCCGCCAGGGACGCCGGGGCCCCCGCCAGCAGCAAAACGCCAGCCGCCAGGGTGGCGCGGACCATAGATACTGCGTACATGTTGTATTCCCAATTATCGCGAGCTGGCGCAGGCCAGCACTGACGCGGCGCGATCGCCGGGCACGGGTCAACGCCCGTGACGGGTTCGGCCGCCCTCGTTCAGGCAACAATCAGGCGAAAATGGGGGGGCGTTCGAGGCGCGAGCAGACGGGTTCGATGGCCCGCGCGGGGATCGGCGGCAGCTGTGCCGCGGTGGGCGGGAGTCGCAGGGAGGTCACCGCGCAGGGCAGCGCGGCCCCGGTGAAACAGGCCTGCATGGGACAGTGTTCGCTGTCATTGCAGCAGTCGCCATCCATCGGCATCGCCGCGGTCTTCTCCGCCGCCATTCCGGCGTGGGCGGCGTGATCCGCGTGGCCGCCGGCGGCATCCATAACCTCGGCCCCCGTACACGCCGCGGCCGCGCCCACCTGGGCGAGCAGGCTGAGGGCGAACAGGAGACCGGTGATCAAGGCGCGCAGGCGAATCGACATGAAACGCAGTATAGCCCCGCCCGGAGCAGGGATAAAGCGCCGGATGCCATCGCCGGGACAGGGGTGGTACAGTGGCCAGTCCACTCGCAACCCGCGCCGCCGCGCGCCAGTCCCCCATGAATACCGCCGCCTGGCCCTTCGACAACAGCTACGCCGCCCTGCCGGAACACTTCTATACCCGCCAGGCACCGACCCCGGTGGCGGCCCCCGGCCCGGTGCGGGTCAATCGCGCCCTGGCCACGACGCTGGGCCTGGACCCCGACTGGCTGGCCTCCCCGGCCGGCACCCGGGTGCTGGCCGGCAACGAAGTCCCCCCGGGCGCCGCCCCCCTGGCGGCGGTCTACGCCGGCCACCAGTTCGGCAGCTACAACCCCCAGCTGGGGGACGGCCGCGCCATCCTCCTCGGGGAGGTCATCGACCGCGCCGGCGAGCGCTTCGACATCCAGCTCAAGGGGGCCGGGCGCACCCCCTATTCCCGCGGCGGCGACGGCCGCGCGCCGCTGGGCCCGGTACTGCGGGAGTACGTGGTCAGCGAGGCCATGGCGACTCTCGGCGTGCCCACCAGCCGCGCCCTCGCGGCGGTCACCACCGGCGAGACCGTCTACCGCGACCGCCCCCTGCCCGGCGCCGTGCTGACCCGGGTGGCGCGCAGCCATATCCGCATCGGCACCTTCGAATTCTTCGCCGCGCGCCGCGACACCGACGCCCTGCGGGCGCTGGCGGACCATGTGATCGCGCGCCACTACCCGGCGCTGCGGGACGCGGCCAACCCGCCCCTGGCGCTGCTGCAGGGTGCTGTCGAGCGCCAGGCGGCGCTGGTCTCGCAATGGCAACTGCTGGGCTTCATCCACGGGGTGATGAACACCGACAACATGCTGCTGTCGGGGGAGACCATCGACTACGGCCCCTGCGCCTTCATGGACGCCTTTCACCCGGACACCGTGTTCAGCTCCATCGACCACGGCGGCCGCTACGCCTACCGCAACCAGCCCGCCATCGCCCACTGGAACCTGGCGGTGCTGGCCCAGAGCCTGCTGCCGCTGCTGCACGATGACCCCGAGGAAGCGGTGAAACTGGCCCAGGGGGCGGTGGACACCTTCCCCGATCACTTCCTCGCCGCCCACCAACGGGGACTGAACCGCAAACTGGGTTTGACCGAAGCCCGCGAGGGCGACCGCGAACTGGCCGAGGAACTGTTCGAGCTGATGGCCGGCGAGCGCGTGGACTTCACCCTGTTCTTCCGCCGCCTGGCGGACTTCGCCGCTCCGGACAGCGCCGCCGCCACCGTCGAGGACCTGTTCCCCATGCCCGCGCGCTTTTTGCCGTGGATGCAGCGCTGGCAGGCTCGCTGCGGGCAGGAAAGCACCGGGGCCGGCGAGCGGCAGGCGGCGATGTACCGGGCCAACCCCGCCTTTATCCCGCGCAACCACCTGGTGGAGGAGGCCATCGCCGCGGCGGTGGACAACGGCGATTTCACCCCCTTCCACGCCCTGGTGGAGCGCCTGGCCGCGCCCTTCGACTACGACCCGGCGGACCGCCGCCTGGCGCTGCCTCCCACGCCCGAACAGATGGTTCACCAGACGTTCTGCGGGACCTAGCGGAACCCGGCGTCCGCGGGCACACCCTGTCGCAACTGCGAGCTTGCGGGGGCCCGCGACCGCTCGTAATCTCGTGGCATACACCGCATTCAAACAACAAGGTGCGCGCCCGATGAAAGAATCCCATGCCCTCGGCCCCACGGATCCACCGCTTCGCGATATCACCCTGGGCGAGCTGCTGGCCGAGGCCGCCAGCCAGCGCCCCGACCGGCCGGCCCTGATCGCCGGCGCCCCCGACCCCGGCGGGCGCCGCCAGTGGACCTACGCCGAGCTGTACGCGGACGCGCTGGCCGTGGCCCGCGCGCTGGCGGAGGAATTCGAGCAGGGCGAGCGCGTCGCCGTGTGGGCCGGCAATGTCCCCGAGTGGGTGATACTCGAGTTTGCCGCGGCCCTGGCCGGGCTCGTGCTGGTCACCGTCAACCCCTCCTTCCAGGCCCGGGAGCTGAGGTATGTACTCACCCAGTCCCGCGCCAGCGGCCTGTTGGTACAGCGCGATTGCCGCGGCAATCCGCTGCTGGAACACGCAGGGCGGGTGCGCGGCGAGTGCCCTGAACTGCGCTCGGTGACCTGCCTAGACGACTGGGACGCGCTGCTCGCGCGCGGCCGCGCCAGCAGGGCGGCACTGCCCTCGGTGCGCCCCGGCGACCCGGTGATGATCCAGTACACCTCCGGCACCACCGGTTTTCCCAAAGGCGCCCTGCTGCACCACCGCGGCCTGATCAATGTCGCCCTGCACAGCGCCGACCGCCAGGGCCTCGGCGAAGGCGGCGCGCTGGTCAACCCCATGCCCCTGTTCCACACCAGCGGTTGCGGACTGCTGGTCCTGGGCGCGGTGGGCGCCCGGGCCACCCTCATCCTGCCTGAGCAGTTCGAGCCCGGGTTGATGCTGGAACTGATTGAGACCTACCGCGCCAAAAACCTGATGGGCGTCCCCACCATGTTGGTGGCCATGCTCGAGCACCCGGACTTCAAGCGCCGCGACCTGTCCTCCATCGCGGTGATCGGCTCCGGCGCCGCCACCGTGCCCACCGCCCTGGTACAGCGCCTGGAGCGTGAACTGGACGCGCCCTTTGTGATCGCCTTTGGCCAGACCGAGTGCTCACCCACCGCCACCAACACCCTGCCCGGGGACAGCATCGAGGACAAAGCCAACACCGTCGGCCCGCCCATGCCCCACACCGAGGCCAAGATCGTCGATCCGGAGACCGGCGCCACGGTGCCGGTGGGTACCCTGGGGGAGTTCTGCACCCGCGGCTACCACGTGATGCTGGAGTACTTCGACATGCCCGAGGCGACGGAGCAAACCATTGACGCCGATGGCTGGCTGCACACCGGCGACCTGTGCACCATGGACGAACGCGGCTACTGCAGCGTCGAGGGCCGGCTCAAGGACATGATCATTCGCGGCGGCGAGAACATCTACCCGCGGGAAATCGAGGAGGCCCTGTTCCGCCACCCCAGCGTGGGCGAGGTGGCCGTGGTGGGCCTGCCGGACGCGCGCTGGGGCGAGGAGATCGGCGCCTTTTTACGCCCGGCGCCCGGCGCCGAGCTGGACCGCGAGGCCCTGTTCGCCTACCTGCGCCGTGAGCTGTCGGCGCAGAAGACCCCGCGGCTGTGGTTCGCGGTGGAGGCCTTTCCGCTGACCGGCTCGGGCAAGATCCAGAAGTTCAGGTTGCGGGAGTTGTGGCAGGCGGGGCAGTACCCGCCCCTGGGCTGACAGGGGCCGGGCGACCCGCCTGGGGCGACCCGCTTAGACTCCCCGGCGGCGAGGCAGTATAATTGCGGGCGATTCGGCCCCCCGCCGGGCCGGCACCACCGCCACCCGAACGCAACCTGAGCCCGAGCAGCACTTTGACTATCGAATTCTTCGGCAAGACCCTGTCCGGACCCTTCACCGTGCCCTCGGGCATCGTGACCACCGCGGTCCCCATCATCCAGTATGTGTTCGACCACATGCCCGAAGTGGGCGTGGTCACCACCAAGAGCATCGGCCTGGAGCCCCGCCTGGGTTACCGCGAACCGGTGTTGAGCCAGTACGCCCCGGGCTGCTTCGTCAACGCCGTGGGCCTGACCAACCCCGGGGCGCACAAATCCGCCGAGCTGATGGCGCAGCTGCGGGTGCCAAAGGACCGCTTCCTGCTGACCTCCATCTTCGGCGGCAGCGTGGAGGAGTTCGTCGAAGTGGCCAAAATCCTCGCCCCGGTCTCGGACGGCCTGGAACTCAACCTGTCCTGCCCCCACGCCAAGGGCTACGGCATGGCCATGGGACAGGACCCGGAGATGGTGCGTGAAATCACCGCCGCGGTGAAGGCGGTGGTGGATATCCCGGTGATCCCCAAGCTGACTCCCAACGCCCCCAACATCGGCGAGATCGCCAGTGCGGCGGCCGCGGGCGGCGCCGACGGCTTCTGCGCCATCAACACCGTCGGCCCCGGCTACACCTCGGCCCACGGTCACCCGGTGCTCAGCAACGGCGCCGGCGGCATGTCGGGCAAGGGCGTGCTGCCCATCGCCCTGAAGTGCGTGCGCGAGGTGGCCGCGGCCACCGGGCTGCCGATCATCGGCTGCGGCGGCGCGAGCAGCGCCGACGATGTGCGCGCCTTCTTCGACGCCGGCGCGGCCGTGGTGGGTGTGGGTTCGGCGCTGATCGGCTTGACCACCGACGAGATCGCCGACTACTTCCGCACCCTCGCCGCCGACCTCGACAGCGGTCGCGACCGCGCCGAGGGCCTGGTCCAGTACGATGTCGACATGCGCTTCCGCCCGCTGACCCTGGTTGGCAACGAGCGCGTGTGCGAGGACATCTGCATCCTCACCTTCGACCGCAAGGTCAACGTACAGGCCGGCGAATTCATCTTCCTGTGGATTCCCGGCCTCGGCGAGAAGCCCTTCTCCGCCCTGACCGACGACCCCTTCTCCCTGGTGGTGATCGACGTGGGCCAGTTCACCCACGCGCTGATGGACCTGGCCCCGGGCACCGAGGCCTACGTGCGCGGCCCCCACGGCATTCCGGTGGCGCCGGCGGAGGACGCCACCATCATGGCCGTGGCCGGCGGCACCGGCCTGGCGGCGGTCTACCAGATCGCCCGGGATTTCGGCAACGCCCACGTGTTCGCCGGCGCCCGCAGCGCCGAGCGCCTGTACTTTGTGGACGAGTGCCGCCGGATCGCCGAGGTGCACGTGGCCACCGACGACGGCAGCGCCGGCTACCACGGCGTGGTCACCGAGCTGCTGCGCGAGCACCTGCAAGGCCTGTCCCGCGAGGAGCTGGACAAGCTGGTGTTCTACAACTGCGGCCCGGCGCCGATGGTGCGCGCGGCGGACGCGGTACAGCGGGAATTCTGCGGCGAGGAGCAGATCTTCAACTCCATCGACTACCTCACCAAGTGCGGCGTGGGCATCTGCGGCGCCTGCGCGGCCCCCGACGGGCGCCGCCTGTGCGTGGACGGCCCCTTCCTCGGCGCGGCCCTGTAGGATCGAGAGCCGGCCCCTCTTTTCGGGTCATTCATTCGACCACCGCACGGGCGGAATGAATTCCGCCCTACAGGGATACCCCTCCTGTAGGGTCGAATTCATTCGACCAGGGCGCAATACATTGCGCCCCACAGAATCCCCTCCCCCCCTGTAGGGTCGAATTCATTCGACCAGGGCGCAATACATTGCGCCCCACAGGGGTAGCGCTGTTATCCTAGGCGACCCTTCCGAAATAGATCTCCGACCATGGCCAACGGTATCCACCACGCCCCCTGGGAACGCGCTTTCGACCGGCTGCTGACGCCGCTGGAAGAGTTCATCCACCGCCAGACCACCAGCGGCATACTGCTGATGGCTTGCGCGGTGATCGCCCTGGTCATCGCCAACAGCCCGCTGCGCGAGAGCTACGAGCACTTCCTGCACACACCGGTCAGCCTCGGCTTTGGTGGCGGCGCCTTCTCGCTGTCCATCCATCACTGGATCAACGAGCTGCTGATGGCTTTTTTCTTCCTGGTGATGGGCCTGGAACTCAAGCGCGAGCTGCTGGTGGGCGAACTGTCATCGCCGCGCCAGGCGCTGCTGCCGATCGCCGCCGCGGTGGGCGGCATGGTGTTTCCCGCGCTGGGCTACTACGCTCTCAATCCCTCCGGGCCCGCGGCCGCCGGATGGGGCATCCCCATGGCCACGGACATCGCCTTCGCGGTCGGCGCCCTGAGCCTGCTCGGGGCGCGCGTACCCAAATCGCTGGTGACCTTCCTCATCGCCCTGGCCATTGTCGACGACCTGGGCGCGGTGGCGGTTATCGCCCTGTTTTATTCCAGCAATCTCGACCTGGTGACGCTGCTGTACGTGGCGATCTGCACCGCCGCCCTGGTGTGCCTGAACGCGGTGGGCGTGCGCCGCATGTTGCCCTACGCCGCGGTGGGCACGCTGCTGTGGACGGCGATGCTGGCCAGCGGCATTCACGCCACCATCGCCGGTGTGATCATCGCCTTCTGCGTGCCGATCCGTCCCAAATTCCACCCGGAGACCTTCATCGACCGGGTGGAAGACGCCTCGCGCAAAATGCGCAAGGCGGTGTGGGACAACCCGGATATCATCCACAACAACCGCTTTCGCGCCCTGGTGACCTCCCTGGAGGACGGCGTGCACCTGGTACAGGCTCCGGCCCAGCGGGCGGAGCACACCCTGCACCTGCCGGTGGCCTACCTGATCATCCCGGTCTTCGCCCTGGCCAATGCCGGCATTCCCATCGACTTCGCCGGTTTCGGCCGCTACCTGGACAACAGCATTACCCTCGGCGTGATCTGCGGGCTGCTGCTGGGCAAGCCCCTGGGGATCGCCGGCTTCACCTGGCTGGCGGTCAAGCTGGGCTGGGCGGAGCTACCCCGCGACCTGCGCATGGGACACATCATCGGCGTGGGCCTGCTGGCGGGCATCGGCTTTACCATGTCGATCTTTATCGCCGACCTGGGCTTCGCGGGCCGCCCCGAGGACTTGTTGATGGCCAAGACCGGCATCCTGCTGGCCTCGCTGCTGGCCGGACTCGGGGGCTACTTCCTGCTGCGGCACCTGGGGCGCTAGCGCGCCTAGGCCGCCGCCGCGCCGTCGGCGCCCAGGCGACCGCTGGCCTTGCGCGCCTCCACCAGGCACATCGGGTCTTCCCGCAGCCGGTCCCACAGGGCCAGGATAGTGCGGTACAACTGATCCGCGCGGCTGCCCGCGGGGATATTGCCGGCGTCGTCGCCATAGCGGCGGCGCAGATGGCGCAGCAGGTTGTAGCAGGTGGTCATCTGCCCGGCGCTGACCAGAACGTCCATCTCGCCGTGCCCGCGGTAGTTCACCGAGGGGTTTAGCCACAGGGCGGTGCGGGTGTTGCCCGCAAGATCGACGATCTGCCGCATCTCGTCGGTAGGCGCCGGAATGCCCGGGTCCAGCTTGTGGGTATCGAGCAGGGTGAAAATCTCGTTGGTCATGATGCGGCTGGGCAGGGAGTGCTCATCCAGGGTGGAGGAATACACCGTGCTATAACCGAGCTGGCGGATACGATTCATGAAAATCTTCGCGGTGAGCGCCATGGTCGAACCCACCCGCAAATTCACCATCCGCGCGGCCTCTCCCAGGCGAACTTTTTTCAGGTAGTGCCAGGGCCGGCGCTTGAAGGCCGGCATCACCGACGCCATTTCCCGGTTCAGGCGCACGATCTGCAAGCGCACCCAGATCATCAGCGAGGCCAGGCTCAGGCACACAAAGGCGGGCACCGCAAAGGACAGGGCGTCGTGGATGGTTCCCCAGCCGCCCCGCTCCCAGTTCTGCCACAGCTCCACCAGGTTATCGCCGGCGCTCAACACCATCAGTATCGTAAGCACCCAGGCAAAGGCGTCGTACCAGCCGAGGGTGCGGTTGGCGAAGAAACCCGGCTTGCTGTCCGGTGAGGGCAGTGGCTTCGACGGATAGAAAGTATCGCTGCGCACCGGCGTATCGGAAATGACGAACAGGCGCAGGTGGCTCAGGTCGACGCCGTTGTCCTCGTCCACCTCGGTGGATTGACTGCTGCTGGCGCGGGCAAAGCGGCGCAGCCAACCCTGCCATTCCTCCACGGTTGCCGGCTCCAGGTCCGCGCCCTCGTCGCGCTCCACGCAGGCCTGCGCGCGGTGGCGGGCCCGATCGCGGCGCAACATGGCCAACAGGATGCTGGTAACACCCTGGTTGTCGTAGACGCCGCCGTCCATCAGCGCGACACTGCGCTCGCCGGTCTGCTGCTCAATGTAATCCGCCACCTGGGTGCAAAAGGGCCGCCCGGGCTTGTCGTCGTCGGGCCAGTGAAAATCCTCCGGGAAGAAAAGCGGCTCCATACCCGCCGGAATACAGGCCGAAGCGGCCATGACATCCGCCATGCGCATCGCCCTCGCATGCTCCTCGGTCACGTGCACATGGCCGTTGCCGATCAGGCAGCGGAACTGGCTTTTCTGGAAACGAAAGGCAGTGCCGGTCTTGAACTCGGTGGCGTTGAACATGATCTCCGACAGGTGGGAGTCAACCTGGTCCCAAAACTGGCCGAAGCTATGGGAACTGTAAAAGCGGCTGAAATAGGCCTCGTGCAGGACGTTCGCCATGGCCGTAATCAGGTCGCGACGGCCCGAGGGAAACAGCGCGGCACCGGCATTCACCCGACTCAGGATTTCCTCCATGGTATTCAAGCCCGGCAGGAACTCGTAGAGGTTGTCAAAGCAGTCCTGGAAACCCTTGCCCTCCTGTTGGCACAGCGCGTAGCTGGTGCCTGTCAGGCTGCCGCCGGACACCGAGGAGAGGATGTGGACGTTTTGCAGCAACCCGGCGCGATCCAGCATATCCAGCACACCGAGGTGGAATCCCGTGGCGCGCAGGCCGCCACCCGATAGCGACAGGGCGATGTGCGACAGCAGGCTCTCGTCGTTGGGGTCTTCGCAACACGCGCCGCCAGAATCGGAGTGTGTGTGCTGATGGGTGTGCGCCGTCATGGTTGAGCTCCCTGTTGTGGTTTCCAGGCCGAACCGGCCGCCAGCAGGCGGCGGTCATCGATGCGCTGCACCTCCCATACCAATCCCAGCGCTTCGAACAGGCAAATGACCCAGTAGAACATGTCGATCTCCCACCAGCGCAGGCCAGCCCGCGCCGAGCGGGGAAAGCGATGGTGGTTGTTGTGCCAGCCCTCGCCATAGGTAAGCAGCGCCACCACCGCGTTATTGCGGGAATCATCCCGCGTGGCGAAGGCGCGACGGCCCCGGCAGTGGCAGAAATAATTGACCGCGGAGCTCTGGTGCAACAGCAACACGCCGGGCAGGCAACCGCCGATGACCATCATGCCAAAGCCGCCGATGGCGAAGAGTATCGCGCAGACCAGTAGCGCCGGCAGCGCGCCGTGGCGGTAGAGCCAGTCCAGCTCGGGGTAGGCCAGCCAGCGCCGCGCCTCGTGGCGAATGCGGGTGTCGCTGTAACCGCAGTCAATCAGGCTGCCGAACCAGCATTGCCACCAACCCTGGCGGGGCGCGTGCACGTCCCCCTCGCCATCCGAATGCCGATGGTGCAGCCGGTGCTTGCCGGCAAAATGCACCGCATTGCCAAAGGACAGGGCCGCCATCAACGCCAGCGCGAACTGGAACACGCGGCTGGTGCCAAACGCACGATGGGCAAAGTAGCGGTGCATGGCCACCCCCACGCCGATGGCGGCGAGGGGGTAAACCATCGCAAAGGCCCGCCAGTCCGCCGCCGTGGTGCCGCGCCACAGGGCAATGAACACCAGCAGATGCAACGCGGCGATGCCCCCGGCGCGATATGCCTTGCGGCCGCGGCTCACCGCAGCTGCACCACTTCCGCGGTCTGCTGTCGCCGCACCGGCGGCAGCACGTCGTCGGCCACCGCGGGATTCACTTCGCCGCCCCAGTCCACCAGGTTGGTGGGGTTGAAATAGTGGCGATAGCGCTCCGCCACCGGCAACCGCGGACTGTAAACGCCGTCCAGCACCTCGGTGCTGGAAACGTGGGTGCGCTTCACCTTCCGCCGCAACGCCGCCCCCGGCCCCAACACCGCGGTGGGCGCCATGATGGCCGCGGTGGCCAGGCTCGACAGCAGCATCTGGTCGCGGTTGAGGGAATGCCGGTAACGGCGCAGAAAGCGCGCCTGATGCCGCAGGAAGCGGCCGCGATAGCCCGCGAATCGCCTCCCTCCACGGATAAAGTCGACCACCGCGTCGCGCTCGTCCATCGGCGCCAGGCTCAGGGTGGAGCCCTCCATGTGCCGCATATGGGTATTGGGAAGCAACAGGCCCTGCTCCAGGCAGTCGCGGAAAAAGGGCGTGCCGGGGAAGGGGATCGCGGTGAATATGAAATTGGGGGGCGGTATTTCGGGATTGTCGCAGATGATTTCCAGTTCGCGATTCATCTGCGCCAGGCTGTGACGCGTGGGGTCGTAGACCAGGCCGTACTGAACCAGCACGCCGCCATCGCAGGCCCGGCGCAGCAGCTCTGTCTGGCTGTAGCGGCTGTTCTGCTTCTTGTTCTGCTCGCCCAGCCACTGGGAGTCGTCGAAGGACTCCACGCCGACAAACACCGAAATGCAGCCCGTTTCCCGGGCGAAATCGATATTCTCCTGATCCCAGAAGAAGGTGTCGGTGACGAAGCCGCTCCAGTACTTGAACTGGCCGGTCTCCCGGCGGGCCTGGAAGCGCATGATGCGCTCGCGGAAACTTTCCGGCCCCGAGCCCATGATCTGGTTGTCCTGGAAGAAGAAGATCGGGCGCTTGCCCATGTTCTCCATCTGCGCGTCGAGGTAGTCCATGGGCGGCACTTCGTAGCGCCGCCCCACCCCCGTCAGGCTGCAAAAACCGCACTGGAAGTTGCAGTTGCGTGACGACTCGGCGTAACCCAGGCGATTGATCCAGTAGGCCAGGTCATAGCGCGGGTTGAAGGCCTCCGCCACATAGGCGGGGCCCAGGGTTTCCCGCGCCACGTCGGCGATCTCATCGACGTCGCCCAGGCAGGTGTAATCGAAAAACTGCCGCGAATAGGTCGGCAGCGCGCGCACGCCGTGGCCACCGGCGGCCACCACCACCCGCGGGTTGCAACTGCGGGCGTAGGCGGTGAGATGGAGCAGGCGATCGAAGGCCGCGGTGAGGCCGGTCAGTACCAGCAGGTCCGGCCACTTGAGCAGTTCGGGAGCGAACACCTCGAGAAAGCCGCTGTTCACCTCGTTGTACAGGCGGATATCGCAGGTGTCGGCATTGAAGTAGCCCGCCAACAGGGCCGGCGCCACCGCGTTGGGCACCTGGTTGGAACGCTTGATGGCCATGCGTTCGTCGGGAAAGAAACAATTGACGATCAGTATTTTTTTTCGCTGCGGCATGTGCTGGTAATCCCTTACATTGCAGAGCGGGTAAACGACCCGCCATTGGGGGCCCCACCATTGGCGGCCCCGCCAAATATCAGCCACTGTCAGTGGTGCAGGTCGCCATCATCCATTACGACCGGCCTGAACCTCCACCAGAGCTTATCCCGAAACGCCCTCGGCGGACAGCCCCCCCTCTCCCATATGGACCACAATACCCTGGGCCCGGCGGTAGTCCCCGCAGTCATCGGCACTGGCATAGCTGGCCACCAACTCGGCAACCAGCGCCGCGGCGCGCGCCTCGCAGCCCGCCTGTTCGTGCAGGGTGAGCGCACAGCGCAAGGCAAAGGGCAGGTTGTTCACTTCACGCGCCTGGGCGATGGCCTCCTCGAGCAGGCGCGTACAGGCCTCCGCGTTATCGTCCAGTTCGCGACAGAGAAGGGCGAGCAGGCGCTGGTTCTCGCTGCTGTAAATCCACTCCTGCCGGGCGCGGATATAGGCCTCGTTTTCACTGGCGAGCTCCCTGGCGCGGCGCAGCTCTCCACAGGCGATCAACTCGCGGATGATGACCGCGCGAAGGTAGGCGCTGTGCGCACGGGCACCGGTCGCCATGGTCACTTCATGCGTGGCCAGCAGCGCCGCCAGGCGTTCGCCGTCATCCTCGATAGCGCTGGCCAGGAAGAACTTGCCCAGTGGAATAAAAAAGCCAAACCCCTTCGACCGGCAAATCTCCACCATCTCGCCGGCATGCCCGGCGGCGTCTTCCAGCCGGCCGCGCATATGCGCCAGCAATGTGGCGAAAAACAGCGACCAGGCGAGCCCATAGGGGTGGCCAAGGCGACGGGCCAGGTCGAGGGCCCCGGCCATGGCCGTGTCCGCGGCGACGGGATTGCCACTGTGCCACAAGGCGAGCGCATGCAGGCAGTTGAGATGAATACGACTGTCGTCGCGGCTCGGTGTCTGGCGCGTGAAGTCGCCATCCTCCGATTGATAGGACAGGGCGGTCTCGAAGTACCCCAGCGTAACCGGGATCTCGCCCTTGAAATAATGGGAGTAACCGGCGCAGTAGTTCGCTTGCAGCCGCTCCGGCGCCTCGTCGATCCGTTCGGCGAGTTGCAGCAGCTGGTCCGACAGCTCCATCGCCCGGTCGTATTCGCCGCGGATCAAGTAATACATCCACAAGCCCACTTCCATCCGATACAGCTCGGGGGTCTGCTCCACCTTGTCGCTGAGCTCAAGCGCCCGCTCAAAAGCCACCCGAACTTCCGTGTTGGTGTACCCCTGGCTGGAGAGCTGAATCATGCCCAGCAGGTTTTGCAGGGTAAGTTCAAACTGGTCGCGCCGCTCCTGGTCGGCGACGTCCTTGAGCGCGGCCAGACCGCGCTGCACCTGCGCCAGCGCCTCCTCGTTGGCGAACTTGGACTGCGACAATTGCGCCGCCTGTACCCAGTAGGATATCGCCTTGCCGGCATCCCCGGCGCGACTGAAATGGTGTGCCACCTGGTTGGGGCGGGTGCGGCACTTGTCCGGGAAGTCCGATTCCAGCTTCTCGGCGATCACCCGGTGCAATTGTTGCCGTGTTCGGCGCAACAGTGACTGGCTGGCGACCTCCATGATCAGGCGGTGCTTGAACTTGAAGGTCGCGTCCGGGTAAGCCCCTTTCTGGTAGATCAGGCCCGCGTTGACAATAGTGCCGAGCACCTTGCGCAGTAGTTTCTCGTCGCTGGCATCACACACGGCATGCAACAGCTCATAGGAAAACTCAAAGCCGATAACCGAGCACAACTGCAACAGCGGCTTGGAGGCGCCCAGGTGGTCTATGCGCGCCACCAGCGAGGCCTTGAGGCTGGGCGGTATTGCCAGTTCGTCCTCAGTGCCCTGCCCGGCCCGACGCTCCCGGCTCTCCAACAACGACCGCGTCAGCTGCTCTATATAGAGCGGAATACCCCCAGCGTTATCGACGATTTGCTGTACCAGCCGCGGGGACAGCTCGTCCTCGCCGGCCTGTCGACGAACCAGCTCCCCGGCAACCCGGTTGGACAGTTTGTTCAGGTTGATTTCGATGACGTCGGGCAGGTTGACCCATGCCGGTTCGTATTCCGGTCGGGCGGTAAAAAGGCCAAAAATTGGCGTGGAAGGGTCGGTGGCGAGCAGGCTTTCGATCAGGTCCCGTGTGGATGGATCCGCCCAGTGCAGGTCCTCCACCGCCAGCACCAGGGGCTTGCGCGCGGAAAAGCGCTCCATCAGCGACACCAGCAACGCCAGGGTTTTTTCCCGCACCTGCCTGCTGCTGGCCCCGGCCTGCGACTGCGTCAACTCGTCGGGATGACAAGACAACAACGCGGCAAGCAGCGGCACGGCTTCGCTGTCCCCCTCTCCCACGACAGGCCCGACAAAAGCCCGCAACTTTTCAAGCCGCTCGGCTGGCGTCAACCGCTTGCCCTCGAACACCGTGCGCTCGAAGAAGTGAATCAGCGGACGAAACGGCGTATCGCGGTGATAGGGCTCACAGGTCAGCAGGATCAACTGCGCACTGCCCTCGGTCACCAGCCTGGTCACGGTATCGTACAACAGGCTGGACTTGCCCATGCCCGGCTCGCCCTTGATCAGCACGTACTCGGACTCGCCTTCCAGCACTGTGTGCCACTGCTGCAGCAACAGCGACCGCTCGTGTTCGCGACCGATCACCTCCGACCGCTCCACCATCACGCTGGCCAACTCGCCCGACAGTTCACGCCCCAGCTGGTAGACGGGCACATCGCGGCCCAGTCGCGGATGCGTCTGGCGCCCGGCTTCCTCCAGTATGAAAGAGGAGCGCAGCAGGAAACGGCTGTCGGCGCTGAGGGCCACTCCACCGTCCGGCGCGAAGGCCTGTAGATAGGCGGCGACGCCGACGGTGTCGCCGAGCAGGTTGGTAACATCGTCGTCGGTGGCGCCCTCATCGATTATGATGGTGGCGGTATGCATGCCCACGCGGCTGGTAATTTGGGTGTCGGGTCCGTCCGCGACATCGTGGGCGCGAACCATCTCCAGGACTTCAACGGCGAGCTTGGCCGCCCGGCGGGCATCATCCTCGTGCGCCATGGGAAAGCCGAAGGCGACCACGATTTCACTGCGCCCGCTGGGCAGGCGGGTGCCCTCGTAGCGGGATACGGCCTGGGCCACGTCCGCCTCCATCCCCGCCAAAAAGCCCAGCAGAATTTCCGGGTCCTCCAGGCCATCGCGCATGCCCACCAGCGAGCAGACCAGGGTGGTCACCTGGCGCGACTCCGACAGGTCCATGGGCATTTCCAGGCTGGCCGACTTGAGCCGCAGGATATCGCCGGCCTCCTGTGCCGGGTCCGGGCTGCGACTGAAGGCGACAGGCGTGGGCACGGAGTCCGCCAGGCCGATTATCGCGGGCAGACGGGTGATGCGGGCGAGGATCACCACCACCGGCAATCCGGCCACCAGCACCGCGATCAGGGTCTGCATGATCCACGCCGGCGCCTCGAAACTGGGCAGGATGATCTCGCCGGCCTGCATCAGGATCCAGGCCACGACACAGTAGGCACCCGCCACCCGGATCACCGGGTGGTTACGCAACTCCTGCCGCCAGCGCGAGACGGCTGTGCTGCCCTTGTCCGGGTCTACCATTCGCTGCGCCCCCAACCCGCATACGCGTAGACTGTATTATGCGCGCCAATTGTAGCAGACAAACACGTTGGCGGCGCTGGGGACCGCTATCCCACGCCCACCCCGACAGTCCAGGGCGGAGACAGGGGGGTGAACTGGCGCCGCCCCCCGTGCTACCCTGGCCGCGACTTTGTCCGTGAAGCGGTGCCTTCAATACCTCGCCAGCCATGACCTGCAACCGTCCACATCATGTCCGCGCTGTGCTGCTCATGCTGGCCATTCTCCTGGCACAGAACCTGATGGGGGTTGTCGAGGCCGGCTTGCAGGGCTCCTCCCCGATCGACACCGCGGGTCACCATGCCGTTGGCGATGCCGACCTGTCCGACGCCAGCCTGGACGCGGGCACCGGTGAAAAGCAACCGGCAAGTGGCGAGACCGACGACGGCTGCGATCACTGCTGCCAGTGCCATGGGCACTGCAGCCACCTCATCGCCTCGGGGCGCCCCTTCGGTCCAGGCCTGGGTCCACTGGGCAGCTACCTGCCCTCCCCACGTCCGGACCACACCGGGATCTTCCCTCCGGCCCTCTACCGGCCGCCTATCGCCTGATCCTGTTCGCAAACCAGGTATTTCAGCCCCTCGCGGGTTAACCGGAACAGGATACAAACCATGTTATTTGTTACCAGCACACGCTGGCGCGCGCCTGTGCGCCTGCGCGCCATTCTACTGTGTGTCGCCGCGCTGCCCGGCCTGTCGTTGGCCGCGGACCGCCCGCTCACCCTGGCCGAGGCGGGCCAGCGAACCATTGACCAAAACCCCCGGCTCGCGGTCTTCAAGTGGCGCTTCGGCGAACTGCAGGCGCGGCGGGAAACCGCCGCGCTGCGCCCGCAAACCGCGCTGTCGCTCGAAGCCGAAAATGTCGCCGGCAGCGGCGCGCAAAGCGGCTTCGAGAGCGCCGAACTGACCCTCGCACTGTCCTCCGTCATCGAACTGGGCGGCAAGGCGACAGCCCGCGTGGCCGTCGCGGACGCGCGACTTGCGCTCGCCGAAGCCCGGCGCCAGGCGCAGGCCCTCGACCTCCTGGGGGAGGTGACGCGGCGCTTTATCACCACCCAGGCACTACAGGCCAAACTGGAGGTGGCCGCCGAGGCGCAAGCGCTGGCAGCGACCTCGCACGAACTCGTGCGCCTGCGGGTCGAGCGGGGCGGCGCACCGGAAGCCGAGGTCCTCCGGGCGCGTGCCGAACAGGCCCGGGCCGGACTCAGGCGGGACGCGATCGAGGCCGAACTGGCGTCGGAAAAGCTCGCCCTCGCGACCCTGTGGGGCGCGGATGCCGCCGACTTCGATCGCCTGCGGGGCAACCTGTTCGAATTTACGGACCCGGGGCCCTTCGAGCCCCTCTACGAGCGCGTCAGCCGCAGCCCGACAATCCGCGTCTTCGGCGAGCGGCGACGCCTGCGCCAGGCGGAGTTGGACCTGGCCCGCGCGCGCTCCCGACAGGATATCGGCTGGAGCGCCGGTGTGCGCCGTTTCGAGGACAGCGGCGATACCGCAATGACTTTCGGTATCAGCACGCCGCTGTTCTCACGGCGCCGCAGCGAGGGGGAAGTCCAGGCGGCCATGGCGGCGCGATCGATGGTGGACTACCGCGAGCAGGCGGACCTGCTCGAGTTGCGCGCCCGGCTCTACGATGCCTGGCAGGGCTATCGGCAGGGCAGCGCCGCGGCGGTGAAGCTGCGCGATGACGTGCTCCCGGCACTGGAACGCGCACTGGAGCAAACGCGGGAAGCCTATCAACGCGGCCGCTACAGCTACCGGGACTGGATCGACGCCCAACGCGACCTGCTGGATGCCCGTCTCACCACTATCGATGCCGCCAGCAACGCGCTGCTGAACCTGGCGCTCATGGAACAGCTCACCGGCACTGCCGTGGCAAACCCGCCCCCCTCCGCCGACGAATAGACCATGCAGGAAGACAGGACCATGACAACGAAATCATACAACCGCCCCTACACCGCCCTGTGGGTCACACTCGTGGCGGCCTTGCTTTGCACCCCGGCCCAGGCCGCCCGTGACAACGGCGGGCACACGCACCCTGGTTCGCTAGAAACCAATCGCGAGCACCGTGAACCGGACAAGCACAACGAAGCATACGCACGCAATAAGGAAAGCCACGGGGACGCACCCGCGGTGATTATCCTGGACACTGAACTCGCGCGGGAAACCGGCCTGGAAACCCGCATTGCGGGCCCCGGCAGCATCGAACGCCATATCAGTGTGTATGGACGCCTGGCGATCCCGCCGAACCAGATCGTACAAATTCGCGCCCGCTTCCCCGGCGTCATTCGCGACATCCGGGTCAATGTGGGCGACCCGGTCGCCAGGGACCAAGTCCTCGCGACCATCGAATCCAACGAGAGCCTGCGCAGCTACGAGCTTCGTTCACCGATCGCCGGCGTGGTACAGGACAGGATGGCGAATATCGGCGAGATCACCGGTGACATCCCACTGTTCACCCTGGTCAACAATGACACGCTGTGGGCCCAGTTGAAAATTTTCCCCAGTCTTCGCTTCGAAGTACAACCGGGCCAGAACGTACACATCAATCACAACGGCCATATTCACGACAGCCATATTGCGAGCGTGACCCCGGGCACGCAGGGGCAGCCCTATGTGCTGGCCAGGGTTGCGCTGCAAAACAGCCGCGGCGACATGGCGCCGGGAGACATGGTCAGCGCCCAGGTAGACGCCGAGAAAGTGAACGTGTCGCTGGTGGTTGAAAATCGCGCCCTGCAGACACTGGACGGGCAAATCGTGATCTTCGTCAAGGAGGGTGATCGCTACACCGCGCGCGCCGTAAAGCCGGGCCGCACCGACGGGCGCTTCACCGAAGTGCACGGCGGCCTGCGCGCGGGGGAGCGCTACGTGGCCGACAACAGCTACCTGTTGAAAGCAGAATTGCTCAAGTCCGGCGCATCCCACGACCACTAGGAGGCAAACATGATCAACACTATCCTGCGCGCCTCCATCGAGAGGCGCTACCTGGTCCTGTGCCTGATGCTCGCCGTGATCGGCGCCGGCATCTGGCACTATCAACGACTGCCCATCGACGCCGTGCCGGACATTACCAACGTCCAGGTACAGATCAACACCCAGGCGCCGGGCTACTCCCCGCTGGAGGCGGAGCAGCGCGTTACTTTCCCGGTGGAAACCGCCCTGTACGGCTTGCCGGGACTGGACCATACGCGATCGCTGTCCCGCTACGGCCTGTCGCAGGTGACCGTGGTATTCGAGGACGGCACCGACATCTACCACGCGAGAAACCTGCTGGACGAGCGCCTGGCCACCATCAAGGGCCGGTTGCCGGCCGGCCTGGAACCGGGAATGGGTCCCATCGCCACCGGGCTGGGCGAGATTTTTTCCTACACGGTATCCGCGGCGCCGGGCGCCACGCGCAGTGACGGAGAGCCCTACAACGCGATGGACCTGCGCGAGATACAGGACTGGATCATCAAGCCCCGGCTGGCCCAGGTACCTGGCGTGGTCGAGATCAACACCATAGGCGGCTTCGACAAGCAGTATCACGTGCGCCCCCTGCCCAAGCGGATGCTGGAGCTGGGCGTCGGTCTGCGGGAAGTGCTGGCGGCCCTGCGCGCCAACAACAACGACAAGGGCGCGGGCTACATCGAACGCAACGGCCAGCAACTGCTGGTGCGTTCCCCCGGCAAGCTGGGCTCGATAACCGACATCGAAAGTGTCGTCGTGGGCCGTTACGGTACCGTGCCGGTCACCGTGGCCGACGTGGCGGAGGTCGCCATTGGCAAGGAGCTGCGCACCGGCGCCGCCACCCGCAATGGCCAGGAGACCGTACTCGGCACGGCGATGATGCTGATGGGCGAGAACTCCCGCAGCGTGGCCCGCAACCTGGCGCATGAGTTGGAGGCGGTCAAGGCCTCACTGCCGACCGGCGTGCTGGTGGAAGCGGTTTACGATCGCACCACACTGGTCGACAAGACCATCGCCACCGTCCAGAAAAACCTGCTGGAAGGCGCCCTGCTCGTCGTCGTGGTGCTATTTCTGCTACTGGGCAATATCCGCGCCGCACTGATAACCGCCGCGGTCATTCCCCTGTCCATGCTGGCGACGATTACCGGCATGGTACGCACCGGGGTATCGGCGAACCTGATGAGCCTCGGCGCCCTCGACTTCGGCCTGATCGTCGACGGCGCGGTAATCATTGTGGAGAACTGCATCCGCCGCCTGGCGCTGGCGCAACCAGCGGATGGTAACCGCCTTCAGCTGCGCGAGCGACTTGAGGTCGTGTTCGCCGGCACCTCCGAGGTGATCCGCCCCAGTTTGTTTGGCGTGGCCATTATCACCGTGGTGTACATCCCGATATTCTCCCTGACCGGGGTCGAGGGCAGGATGTTCCACCCGATGGCCGCCACCGTGATCATGGCGCTGCTGGCCGCGATGCTGCTGTCGCTGACGCTGGTGCCCGCCGCGGTCGCGGTATTCATGGGCGGCCAGGTGAAAGCACGCGAGAGCGTCGCCGTCACGGCCGCGAAAACACTGTACGCCCCCCTGCTTCGCCTGGCGCTGCGTTTCCGCTGGCTGGTGCTGGGTAGCGCGTCGGCCCTGGTCCTGCTCTGTACCTGGCTACTCGGCACACTGGGGTCGGAATTCATTCCGCAATTGGATGAGGGCGATATCGCGCTGCACGCCCTGCGAATCCCCGGCACCGGCCTGGAACAGTCGGTGCGGATGCAACAGCTGGTCGAGCAGCGGTTGGCCGCCTTCCCGGAAGTCGAGCACGTGTTCGCCAAGATCGGCACTTCCGAGGTAGCGACGGACCCCATGCCGCCGAATGTGGCGGACAACTTTGTGATGCTGAAACCGCGGGCGCAGTGGCCCGATCCGGACCGCCCCAAATCCGACCTCATCGCGGCCATGGAAGCGCGCCTGCAAGCATTGCCCGGCAACAACTACGAGTTCACCCAACCGATCCAGATGCGTTTCAACGAACTCATCTCCGGCGTGCGCGCGGATCTCGGCATCAAGGTCTTCGGCGACGATCTCGACACCCTCACCCGCATCGCCGGGGACATCCTCGCAGTGGTCGCGGAGGTACCCGGCGCGGCCGACACCCGCGTCGAACAGGTCGCCGGGCTGCCCATGCTGTCGGTCATTCCCAAGCGCATGGCCCTGGCCCGCTACGGCCTGAGCCTCGACGACCTCCAGGACATGGTCGCGGCCGGCATCGGCGGCGAGGAAGCCGGGCTGATCTACGAGGGGGACCGCCGGTTCCGGCTGATGGTGCGCCTGCCGGAGGCGGTGCGGCGCGACATCGATAACCTGGCCTTCCTGCCCGTGCCGCTGGCCGGCGGCGAGTATGTGCCCCTGAGCGAGATCGCCGAGCTGAAACTCGAACCCGCTCCCGCACAGGTCAGCCGCGAAAACGGCAAGCGCCGGGTCGTGGTCACCGCCAATGTCCGCGAACGGGACCTGGGCAGTTTCGTGACCGAGGCGCAAGGCCGCATCGCCGACACTGTCACGCTTCCGCCCGGCTACTGGCTCGACTTTGGCGGTACCTTTGAACAGATGGCATCCGCGAGCCGGCGCCTGCTGATCGTGGTGCCCGTTACCCTGGCGATCATCATCGGCCTGCTGGTCATGGCGCTGGGTTCACTGCGCGATGCCTTGATCATCTTCACCGGCGTGCCCCTCGCCCTGACCGGCGGCGTACTGGCCTTATGGCTGCGCGACATGCCACTGTCCGTCACCGCCGGGGTCGGATTTATCGCGCTGTCCGGCGTCGCCGTACTGAATGGCCTGGTCATGGTCAGCTTCATCCGCGAACTCTGGCACGGCCACGGCGACCTGCGGCGAGCGGTGATCGAGGGCGCCCTTACCCGCTTGCGTCCGGTCATGATGACCGCCCTGGTCGCCAGCCTGGGTTTTGTCCCCATGGCGTTGAATACAGGCACCGGCGCTGAAGTCCAACGCCCGCTGGCAACAGTGGTTATCGGCGGCATCCTTTCATCGACACTGCTGACCCTGGTGGTGCTGCCGGTGCTTTACCTGTGGGTTCACGAAAGCGGGAGACAACGCAAAACGCAGTGAGAGCCCGATGCGGGCCCCACAATTTCTTGTATCGGGCGGCTCTACGGCTTGCATGGATTGAGCCCACGCCGCCGGCTCAAACCACGGACAAGGGATCTTCGTTTATCGGCGATAAACGGAGATCCCGTCATCAAGTACAATTTTCATGCCGCATCTTCACGGAATCACAACGGATTATTCCAGGGACTGGAAAGGAAGGCCTACATACTGGTTCGCTATAACTTTCCGGCCCTCCTCGGAATTCAGGTAGTAGTCGAGCTCCGAATTCATAAAGCGCTCGAAAGAACTGTCACCCATCCCGCTAATCTCGTAGCCATTGAAATCGTGCAGCATGTTCGACATCCACCAGGAAAAGCGTTCGCCATGCCAAACTCTGCGCAATGCAATTTCCGAGTACCTCGAAGTGCAGGTGGAGTCGTTCTCGCGATACACCCGGGTCAGTATCTGATACAGCACAGCCACATCGGAGGCCGCGAGATTCAAGCCCTTGGCTCCGGTGGGCGGTACGATATGAGCCGCGTCACCTACCAGGAACAAGCGGCCGTACTGCATCGGTTCGCAGACAAACGAACGCAAGGGCGCAATGCTTTTTTCCAGGCTCGCGCCGGTTACCAGCTTATCCGCCGCGGTAGCTGGCAGCCTGCGCTTGAGTTCTTGCCAGAACGCCTCGTCGCTCCAGTTCTCGACACGATCAGTCAGCGGTACCTGCAGGTAGTAGCGCGAGCGTGTGGCAGAACGCCTGCTAGCCAGTGCAAAGCCACGCTCACTCTTACAGTAGATCAACTCATCCGCAACTGGCGGCGTGTCGCTGAGCAAGCCCAGCCAGCCGAAGGGATATACCTTCTCGTACTCCGTTCTCTTGTCTTCCGGAATCGTCTTGCGCGACACACCGTGAAAGCCGTCACAGCCAGCGATGTAGTCACAATTAAGACGGTATCGCCTGTCGCCGCGCGCGAAGGTCACCCAGGGCCGCTCTGACTGGACATCATGCAACGCCACATCGGCAGCCTCGTAATAGGTAGATAGCCCGGCTTTACTGCGCGCCTGCATCAGATCCCTGGTAATCTCGGTCTGGCCGTAGCACAGCACGGTTTTGCCGCCGGTCAACGCCCTGAGATCAATGTGCGCGCACTGTCCGTCAATCGATATTTCGAAGCCCTCGTGTACCTCGCCTTCCCGGTCCATGCGCTCCGCCACGCCGGCTTCACGCACCAGATCGACGAGGCCCCGTTCGAGGATGCCCGCGCGAATACGCCCGAGGACATAGTCACCGCTCACACGCTCAAGGATCACCGAGTCTATGCCCTGTATCGCCAGCAACTGTCCCAACAGCAATCCGGATGGGCCCGCGCCGATGATCGCTACCTGCGTATTCAATGTTTCCACGATGACACCCTCTGCTTCGAATTATTCGTCGATTGTGGGCATCAAAACATCCGCGGACTATTCAACAATTCGCCAATCTATTGTACTTTTTGTGCATACTTGCCACGTCCGGCAATGAGGCCGGATGGCATGTGCAAAGGGGTGTTATGAATCAGAACAGCGCCATCGTGCCGTTCTACGGACTCTACGGCGATGCCTTCGTCGACAATGATCCTGGGTTCGTCCACATCGAGGATATCGCCACACGCAGTAGTGGCCTCGACTGGAAGATAAAACCCCACCGCCACGCGCGACTGTTCCAGGTACTGTGCATTTTCGACAGTGAGCTGGACATCGTATTGCAGGATTCAACTCACGCTTTGCGGGGCAGCTGGATCGTCACCCTGCCAATGGGCGCGATTCACGGCTTCAGCTTCCAGCCCGGTAGCAGAGGTTTCGTGTTGTCGATTATGGATACCGTGCTGTCCGATGAGCTGGGACAGGGCCCGGCCCGCTCCGGGCGGAACCTGTTCCGGTTTCCGCAATTAATCGAGTTCGACAGCGAAGCGCCCACCTCGCGCTCGTTCCTGAATTCTATCGAACGAATTCGCGCGGAGTTCAGGCATCAATACACCGAGCGCCACCTCGCCCTGGCGATGCTTTCGCGCCTGGCCCTGCTGGACCTGGACCGACAGTTGCAGCAGCACCATTTCGGCAGTATTTCGGGCCGTCATGACATGGAGGTCCTGGGCAGGTTTCGCGCGCTTCTGGAACAACACTACAGCGACCACTGGCCGGTGTCACAGTATGCGGAGCGATTGCATATGTCGACTTCGACGCTGGGACGCCTGTGCCGCCGGATACTCAATCGCTCGCCCAAACGCCTGATTGACGAACGCCTGGTCAACGAGGCGAGACGCAGGTTGATGTACACCCGCCAGCCCCTGGCGGAGATTTCCTACACCCTGGGCTTCAAGGACTACGCCTACTTCTCCCGGTTCTTCAAGCATCACGAGGGCATCACCGCCGGCATCTACCGCAAGCGCTCCGAGGCGACAACGCCACCGGACGGCTCGATCTAGGCGAACTCTTCCGTATCAATTTCCGCCTGTGTGGCGGCTGCGTAGCGCGGTCCCTGCACCGTTGCCTGATTGACCAATGTGGAGGCGGCTTCCAGCAGCGCGGGCTCCACTTGCAGGGTCGCGGCCGCCAGATTTTCCCGCAGATGCGCGATGGATCGCGTTCCCGGTATCGGGATGACATGTTCACCCCGCTGCAACAGCCAGTACAGCGCCAATTGCCCCGGGGTACAGCCCGCCTGCCCGGCGAGGGTGGAGAATTTCTGGTACAGGCGCATGTTGGCGGAGAAATTCGGTTCCTGGAAGCGCGGCATGTTGCGCCGGATGTCATTCTCCGCCAGCAGCGCGACATTGCCTACGGCTCCGCTCAGGAAACCCCGGGCCAGGGGACTGAAGGCCACAAAGGCGGCCCCCAGTTCCCGGCTAGCCTCAAGTACCGCGATCTCGGCATTACGCGTCCACAGGGAGTACTCGGTCTGTACAGCCGCTATCGGGTGTACGGCATGGGCCGTGCGCAGGGTCGCGGCCGAGACTTCGGACAGGCCGATGGCTCCGATTTTGCCCTGCTCCACCATTCGCGACAGCGCGCCTACACTGTCTTCGATCGGTACCGCCTTGTCCCAGCGATGCAGATAGTAGAGGTCGATATAATCGGTTTGCAGGTTGGCAAGAGACTGTTCCACGGTCCGCGCCAGCGTCGCCGGCCGGCCATCGATGACCCGTTTGCCGTCAACGCCAGCCATGCCGCACTTGCTGGCGAGGAAGATCTCCGGCCGCAGGTCACGGATCGCCTTGCCCACCAGTTTTTCGTTGGCCCCAAAGCCATACAGCGCCGCCGTGTCAAAGTGACGCACGCCCAGTTCAAAGGCTTTATTCAGCAGCGCGGTCCCCGTGGCCTCGTCGGCAGCCTCGCCATAGGCATGGCTCAGGTTCATGCAGCCAAGCCCGATGGCCGGAACGTTGGACTCGCCGATTTTTCGCTGTTGCATACAGAGCTTTCCTTCCTACCCGACCCTACTCCCGACCCGCAAGCTGCTGCTCGAGGTCATTCAGTACCTTGTAGCACGGCAATACGTTGGCCACGCTGGAGTTCGGTTCCCGTCCCTCTTTGATGGCGGCGAAGAATTCGCGGTCCTGCAGCTCGATACCGTTCATGGACACATCGACCCCGGACACATCGATCGGCTCCTCGCTGCCATCGACCAGATCATCATACCTCGCGATATAGGTTCCGTTGTCACAGATGTAACGGAAAAAGGTACCCAGGGGCCCCTCGTTGTTGAATGACAGCGACAGGGTGCAAATAGCGCCATTAGCGGCCTTCATCTGGATGGACATATCCATGGCAATGCCAAGTTCGGGATGAATCGGCCCCTGCAGGGCATTGGCCTCGACAATTGGCGAACCCGCCTGGTAGGCGAACAGGTCCACGGTATGGGCGGCGTGGTGCCAAAGCAGGTGGTCGGTCCAGCTTCTGGGCTCGCCCCTGGCATTGATGTTTTTGCGACGGAAAAAGTAGGTCTGCACGTCCATCTGCTGGACATTCAGCTCACCGGCGACAACGCGTTTGTGAAGCCACTGATGCGAGGGGTTGAAGCGCCGCGTGTGGCCCACCATGCAGACCAGCCCGGTTTCCCGTTGCGTCGCGAGCACGGCCTCGGCCTCCGCCCAACTGTCGGCCAGGGGAATTTCCACTTCCACGTGCTTGCCCGCTTGCAGGCACTGGATGGCTTCCGCGGCGTGCTGCTGGGTAGGGGTACACAGGATAACGGCTTCCGCCGCGGTCTGCTCCAGCGCCTGCCCCAGGTCGGTGGCGACGTGACCGATGCCGTACCGGTCAGCGACTTCACGCGTTTTTTCCAGCTCGCGCCCCACCAGCGAAACCACCTCCACCCCGTCAATATTGCCGATGCCATCGAGATGCTTGATGCCAAAGGCTCCGGGGCCAGACAGTAGTACTTTCATCTGATATTCCTCCTAGTGGTTTTCCAGGATCAGGTGCCCTACCGCGGTGTTCGAGGCGGGCACGTGGTAAAAACGGTGTTTCTGTTCAACCTGGTCATTCATGGCGCCGCGCGCGATCAGCCACATGACCAGTTCTATGCCCTCGGAACCGGCCAGGCGCACATAATCAATATGCGGTTTCTGCGACAAGGCCTCGGGATCGGTAACCAGCTGATCCAGGAAATCGTTATCGAACTCCGCATTGATCAGGCCGGCCCGGGGGCCCTGCAGCTGGTGGCTCATGCCCCCGGTTCCCCAAATCTGCACATTGAGGTCCTCGTCGAAGGACTCGACCGCACGGCGCAGGGCCTTGCCGAGCGCGTAGCAGCGCGAGCCCGAGGGTGGCGGGTAGAGCACGACGTTGACCGCAATGGGGATCACCGGGCAGGGCCAGGCCTCCGGCTGCCCGAACATCAGCGACAGGGGCACCGTAAGACCGTGGTCGACATCGAGGTTGTTGATCACGGTGAGATCGAAATCGTCCTGGATAACGGACTGGGCGATGTGCGAGGCCAATCGCGGGTGCCCCTTCACCGGAGGCACCGGGCGCGGCCCCCAGCCCTCGTCCGCTGGCTGGAATTCCTCCCCCGTGGCAATCGCGAAGGTCGGCACGAAATTGGCGTCAAAGGCCGAGGCATGGTCATTGTAGACCAGCAGGATGACATCGGGCTTCCGCGCGGCTATCCACTGCCTTGAATAATCGTAGCCGGCAAACAGCGGCTTCCAGTAGTCCTCACCGGTCCTGCCGTTGTCGATCGCCGCCCCGATCGCCGGCACATGGGAAGTGTAAACACTGGCATTGATTCTAGCCATTGCCGCTGTCCTCGCTGTACAGGTTTCCCCGGGGTGAGCGCCCGCCGGCAAGCATCATGTCGCGATAGGCCTCCTGGGTCATCCCGGTCATTGTCGCGGCCGCATGCTGGAAGCTGAGCCCGTCGGTGGAGAAAATTTTCGCCAGGAAGTACACGTTTCCGCCCAGTGCCATCATCCGGTTGTAATCCCGGTCCAGTACCGCCCGCTTCTGCTCTTCGCTCATTGGCCACTCGTCGAGGTAGGCGCGCTCATCGGCCTTGAAACGCTCGCGGTTGGCGGCCTTCATCAGCGACATGCTGAACTGGTTCAGGGCAAAACCCCGGCGCGCCATATCGGCGTCGAATATCGTGGTGCCGGGAATGTCCCGGTAGGGCTTGTCAAGCGACACGCCGTGCCTCCCCTTCCTCGGGCCAGTAGAGAGCCATCGGGTTCTCCACCAGCAGTTTGTATTGCAGCTCCGGTGTCGGCGCGATGCGCGGGATCATCTCGACCAGCGCGCCATCGTCGGGCATGTGGCTTTTCATGTTGGGGTGGGGCCAATCGGTGCCCCACAATACCCGCTCGGGAAAGTTCTCCACGACATGGCGGGCAAAGGGCACCACGTCGTCGTAGGTAGCCGGTCCGGTCAGCGACAGCCGCTCCGGGCAGCTCACCTTGGACCAGAAATTGCCGTGTTCGCGCAACAGGCGCACAAACAGCTGGAACTCCTCCCCCGCCACCGGTTTGCTCACATCCGGGCGGCCCATGTGGTCGACCACCACGGTGGTGGGCAGCGAGGTGAAGAAATCGTAAAGCTCCGGCAGTTCCCGGGCCTCGAAGTAAATCACAATATGCCAGCCCAGGGGCTTGATGCGCTCCGCCACGCTTTGCAGCGAATCGAAGGGCAGCGCATCCACCAGCCGCTTCACAAAGTTAAAGCGAACGCCGCGCACTCCGGCGTCATGCAACGCCCGCAGCTCCGCTTCAGACACATCCGGCTTCACCGTGGCGACCCCCCGCGCACGCCCGCCGGAATGCGCCAGCGCGTCGGTCAGGGCCCGGTTATCGGCGCCGTGGCAGGTCGCCTGCACAATCACATTGCGGGAGAAGCCGAGGTGATCCCGCAGGGCCCAAAGCTGCTCTTTGGACGCATCGCAGGGCGTATACTTGCGCTCCGGGGCAAAGGGAAAGCGATGCCCGGGCCCGAACACGTGGCAATGGGCGTCTACCGCTCCCGCGGGGGGAGTGAAGCCCGGTTTTGTCGGTGATTGGTGCCAGTGCAACCAGTCGGCATCGGCGCTAAAGTCACTCATAGCCCCCTGGCCTCCAGCACGGCGTTCAGGCGCGGGTACACGCGCCGCGCGTTGCCCTCATACACCTTGCGGCGGTCCTCAACGGACAGGTTGAGCGCGTCGATGTAGCGCTTGGTGTCGTCGAAGTAGTAACCGGTTTCGGGATCGATGCCCCGCACCGCGCCCACCATTTCCGAGCCGAACAGGATGTTATCGATGTCGATTACCCTGAACAGCAGGTCGATTCCCGGCTGATGGTAGACACAGGTATCGAAGTACACATTGTTCATCACGTGTTCCGCCAGGGGGGGCTGTTTCAGCATATCCGCCAGGCCGCGATAGCGCCCCCAGTGATACGGCACGGCGCCGCCGCCGTGGGGAATGATAAAACGCAGATCCGGGAAGTCGCGGAACAGGTCACCCTGGATGAACTGCATGAAGGCGGTGGTGTCGGCGTTGATGTAGTGGGCGCCGGTGGCGTGGAAATTGGGATTGCAGGAACCGGACACGTGGATCATCGCCGGCACGTCCAGCTCGACCATTTTCTCAAACAGGGGGTACCAGCTGCGATCGGTCAATGGTTTTGAGGTCCAGTGACCACCGGACGGGTCCGGGTTGAGGTTACAGCCCACGAAACCCAGCTCGGTCACGCAACGCTCCAGTTCGGCCACCGAGTTTTCAATCGGCACACCCGGTGACTGAGGCAGCTGGCAGACACCAATGAACTGCCGCGGGAAGAGGTCCACCACGCGCTTGATCAGGTCGTTGCAGGCCCGGGTCCATTGCTTCGATACCGCCTCGTCACCCACATGGTGCGCCATGGCCGAGGCCCGGGGTGAGAAGATCGTCATATCCGCGCCGCGCTCGCGCAGCAGCCGCAACTGGTTCTGTTCGATGCTTTCGCGAATCTGCTCGTCGCTGATCTGCGGCGCGCCGGGCAGTGCCCGGCCCTGTTCAAAGGCCTCAAGCTGCGCCTGCCGGAACAACTGGTGCGGCTCCGGCGCTGTGGTGTAATGGCCGTGGCAATCAATAATCATGTCTTCATCCGCCTGGTGCTAGTCCCCGCTTTGGCGCGCCATTTGTGCCAGCATCGCATCCAGCAGGTCGTCGAGGGAGGCTTCCCCCAGTGTATCGCTGAATTGGGGAGCCCAGTCCTGCCGCAGGGCGCAGGCCTCGCTCATCCATGGCTCGACGCCGGCCTCGCCCACGGTGCGCGCCACTTCCCGCATCTCGGCAGCCCGCCGCGCTCCATGCTGCAGGGTGCGCGACATGAGATAGCGCGCGTAGGCGGGCCAGTCGGGTCGCGGAAAGAGGTTGTTGAGCGAGCCCAGCACGGCATCGTCCACGCCGTAGTGCCGCGCGGCCAACAGCGACTCGCTCACCAGCGCCTCCATGCCCTTGATCATCACGCTGCGGCACATCTTGGTTGCCGCGGCCACGCCGGCCTCCGCGGAAACCGCCGACATATCACTAAAACCCAGGGCCTGCCCCAACGGCTGGAAAGCCGCGGCGCGGGGCCCCGCCAGTATAACGGGCGACGCCATCCGCAAGGGTAAAATGGGCGACATGACCGCGGCCTCCACGAACTGCCCGCCGGCGTGTTCGATTGCACTGGACAGTGCGACCTTGGTGCCCGGCGACACCGAGTTGAGATCGACAAACCAGCACCCCGCCGGCAGGCCCGGCGCCACTGAGTTGGCGGCCGCCAGCGCGCCGTCTGCCGTGACCGCCGACAGCACCACCTGGCAACCCGCGGCAAGTTCGGCCGCACTGCCTGCCCGGCTGACGCGGGCATTGGCCGCCAGCTCGCCCCAGTGGCGGGCAGCGGGCGATGCGCTGTCATCCAGCAGGCGGTCCCAGACCCGGATTTCCACAGACGTCGCCGCGAGCAGGTCATGGGCGAGTACCGCGCCGACCTCGCCGAGCCCCAGCAATGCCACTCTCTCAATGTTCACGGATTTTCCTCCCACACGTGGGCGGGCACCATCACCTCTCCGCGCATCAGCAGGCGCGCGGTGCGCAGCAGCGCGGCGCGTCTGATCTGCAGGGTGGCCACCGACGCGCTGCCTGCGACGTCCATCTCCACGGTGAAAAAGCCAGTCGGGTGCTCAATC
The DNA here is from genome assembly GCF_017255185.1 of Parahaliea mediterranea. Classification (GTDB taxonomy): domain Bacteria; phylum Pseudomonadota; class Gammaproteobacteria; order Pseudomonadales; family Halieaceae; genus JAFKCZ01. The sequence continues at coordinate 153,222 of NZ_JAFKCZ010000005.1, read as the reverse complement.
TCGAAATGGTGCACGCCGTCAACGGCCTCGCCCGCGATCACTTTTCGCGCCACCGAGCCCGGCAGTACGCAAGCGGTGGCGACACTGACCGAGCCGAGCACGCCGATCGCCTCGTGCACACGGTGGGGTATGAAGGTACGGGTGTTGATGTCGCCTCCCGATACCGGCGCCGACACCAGGCTCATTTTCGGCACGGTTTTGGCACTCACGTCGCCCAGATTCATACTGCGGCCGGCCTGCAGGCGAATGGACTCGATGCGCGCCGCCAGCGTGCGGTCCGCTTCCAGTTCCGCGGGGCCCTCGCTGCCTGTGAGCCCGAAGTCGGCGGCATTCAGCACCACCACCGGCATGCCGTTGTCGATGCACGTGACCTCGAGCCCGTCGAAGGTGTCGATGACCCTCCCCGTCGGCAACAGCGCGCCGCAGCTGGACCCGGCGATATCCTTGAAATCAATCGGCACCGGGGCGGCGGTCCCCGGGACCCCGTCGATGCGGGCATCGCCATCGTAGTTGACCCGCCCGCCAGGGGTCTCGACCCGGGCCATCGCGGTCGCCCCGGTATTGGCCATGAAAATCGAGACATCGGTGTAGGCGTCTCCCGCCGTGACCAAACCGGCCTCGATGGCACAGGGGCCAACGCCGGCGAGGATATTGCCGCAGTTCTGCGCATCGCTGACAGCCGCCCTGTCGACCGCGACCTGCAGGAACAGGTATTCCACGTCGATACCCTCCCGGTCGGAGGGGCCGAGGACCGCGACCTTGCTGGTCAGCGGGTGGGCGCCGCCCAGGCCGTCGATCTGGCGGGCATCTGGAGAGCCCATGGCCGCCAGCAGCACGGCGTCGCGGGTCGCGGCATCCGCCGGCAAGTCACTGGCGAGGAAATACAAGCCCCTGGAAGTGCCGCCGCGAAAAACGCTGCAGGGAATGGCCCTTTGCACGATCCCGGCCAGCCCTTAAAGGTCTTTGCGCGAAACGTAGCGGAAGCCTTCCGCTTCCAGCCGTTCGCGCATATTGTAGATGTCCAGCCCCAGTTTGCCGTCTGCCAGCAACTGGCGCTTTTCCTCTTCCTTTGCGAGCCGCTGCATGCATTTATCGTGCACTGCCGCCGCCTCCTCGCGGGCGACTACCACCACGCCGTCGTCATCGGCCACTATCAAATCACCCGGATGGACCAGCGCTCCGGCGCATACCACGGGGACATTCACGTTACCGAGGGTATTCTTGACGGTTCCCTGGGCGAAGATGGCCTTCGACCAGACCGGAAAGCCCATCCCGGTCAGCGCAGCCACGTCACGCACACCCGCATCGATCACCAGGCCGATGACACCCCGGGCCTGCAGCGATGTCGCCAGCAGGTCGCCAAAATAGCCGTCCTCGCAGGAACTGGTCGGCGCAACGACCAGTACATCGCCGGGACGGCACTGCTCGACGGCGACGTGGAGCATCCAATTGTCGCCAGGGGCCACTTGGCATGTGACGGCTGGCCCCGCGATCCGCGCCGGCCGGTAGATCGGGCGCATGTACGATGCCAGCAGCCCCCTGCGACCCTGGGATTCGTGGACCGTCGCCACCTCGGCGCCCTGGTAGCGCGCCGAGACCTCCTCGGTGACGCGCTCGATGTCGGTGACACAAATCGACATAGCGGCACTCCTGTTACGATTCGATGGCGGGAGTATCGGCTTCCGTCCTTTGTTTGACCAACGCGAAAGCTGTTATAAGGTATTAAAAAAAGGTATAACGATGTCTTTCTCGTGGAGAGCCAATGGACCCCGCCCTGAATCTCAGACACCTGCACGCCGCCCTGGAAGTACAGTCTCGCGGCTCATTCAGCGGGGCGGCGCAACAGGTTCACCTGTCGCAATCGGCATTGACGCAGGCGATCGCGCGACTGGAGTCGCAGGTGGGCGCCGCACTGTTTTTCCGCCGCGCCAACGGTGTGCAGGCGACCGCGGCGGGAACGGTATTTCTGGCGCGCATAGCCAGGGCCCAGCGCTTTTTGAAAGCCATCGAAACCACCGCGCACGCTCGCGGCGCCCGACGCTCGCGCCCGATTGCCAGGGCGCTCACCCATAAACAGCTGCGCAGCCTGCTGGCGGTTATCGACACGGGGAGTTATACCCGGGCCGCAGCGCGGCTGTCGGTTTCCCAGCCGACCGTGCACCGCGCGGTACGGGAGATGGAAACACTGTGCCAGCTGAGCCTGTTCCGTCGCGCGCCTTCCGGCGTCGAGCCCACCTGGCAGGCGCGGCAGATTGCGCGTCATGCAAACCTGTTCTTCGCGGAAGTACGCCAAGGCCTGACCGAGGTCCAGGAACTGCAGGGACGAAGCACCGGCAGTATCAGCGTGGGGGCGCTGCCCTACTCCCGCTCGCGCCTGGTTCCCCAGGCGGTCAGCCAGCTGTTGTCGGAAATGCCGGAAACGTCGGTACGCATCATCGACGGTCCCTACGAGGAGCAGTTGCAGGGCCTGCTGCAGGGTCAAATCGATGTCATCGTGGGCGCCCTGCGCAACCCGCCGCCGAGCCCGGACATCGTCCAGGAATTACTGCTATCGGACCCCCTGAGCGTCGTGGTGAGAAAAGGCCATCGACTAATGACCCGGGAAGAGCTGTCCATCAACCAGTTGCAAAAACTCGACTGGATCGCTCCCCGAAAACAAACACCGGCTCGCGATCTGTTTATCGAGTTTTTTCGCCGTGAAGGCCTGACACCGCCGGAGCGTGTCATTGAGTGCAGCTCGCTGATCGCCACCCGGGGCCTGTTGCTGGAGAGCGACCGGGCCGCGCTGCTGCCCGCCAAACAGGTGGCGCTGGACGTCGAGGCCGGCATTCTCGCGGTCAGCCCGATACCGCTGAAAGAAACCTCCCGCGATATCGGCCTTACTTTACGCCGGGACTGGCATCCCACGAAAGCCCAGGCACGACTGCTTCAATTGCTCAAGCAGCTGTCGCGCTGATTCCTTATCGACCGGAAGTGCTGGGGATGTGGCCGGCGGCCAGCGAACGGGGGGGAGCCCGGAGGGGAGTTGGTAGGACCAGGCGGATTCGAACCGCCGACCTCTACCATGTCAAGGTAGCGCTCTAACCAACTGAGCTATGGTCCTGTTGAGGGGGCGCATTATAAGCGTGGTCCGGAAATTCCTCAACCGGGATTTTTGCCGGGGGCTCAACCCCGGTCCAGGCTGCTGGCGAGCCGCAGCTGCCAGCGGTTGCGCCAGTCGTGGCCCAGCAGCGGGCGCAGGGCCAGCATGCCAACACGGCCAATGCTGCGCTCGAGGTAGCGCAACTCCGCCAGGCGGCTGTCCAGGCCCTCGCCACCGCCCACCTCGAAACCGTGTTCACGCATCATCAGCACCCCCTTGGCGCGCATGGCCAGCTCGGTATAGAGGCGCAGGTAGCACAGCATGTCGGCGGTCACCGGCCCCTCAAAGCGCCGCTTCAGGTCGTCAAGGAATTCGCCGGTCCGCGAGCGGCCCACCTCCCCGCTCTGGATCAGGTGGAGCAGCGCCAGGTCGCTGTCCAGATCCTGCTGCAACCAGTGGTGCATGGCGCGGGCGCTGCGCAGGAACACCAGGGCCAGCAACGCCGGCAGGGTCGCCACCACCACCAGGGTATGCGCCAGGGGCGACAGGTAGAAGCGGTTGAACAGCCAGTGCAGGCACAAGGCCAGCAGCAGGCCCGGCAGGCAGTAGCGCAGCCCCCTGCGGTTGCGTTCGGTCAGCAACTGGGTCAATACCGCGAAGATGGCGGTGACCCCGCCGTGCATGATGGCGGTGCCGAAGCCGCGCACCACCCATACCGCCACCGGCATGGGCTCCAGCACCGCGGCGTAGTAGAGGTTTTCGACAATGGCGAAGCCCGCGCCCGCGGCGAAACCGAGGATGGCCGCATCCACCAGGAAACCGATGCGGTGACGCCAGAACAACAGCAGCACCACCAGGGCCTTGGCCACCTCTTCCAGCAGGGGCAGCAACCAGTAGACAGAGAGGCGGCTGTCCTTGGCCAACCACCACAGGCTGACGCTGGCCGACAGGCAGAACCAGGCCGCCAGGCCACCGCCGACGATCACCAGCGCCACCAGCCGCAGCGACACCAGGCGATAGCCGTCCATCAGCCGCAGGGCCGCGAGGAAGACCAGCACGGGCACGGCGCCCAGGATAAAGCTCAGTGTGGTGCTCGCCATGGGGGTTCCGGGTTATTCGCAGGCGCTTATTTTGCCAGATAATGCGGGGCCTTGAAGGTGAACAAACGTTCACCTGCCGGGGGCGGGGGGAGTTGTTACGGATACTGGGGGGCGCGGCCTCGAGTCGGGTGGGGGTTGGGGGCTTATTGGCTGTGGACCTTGTGGGGTGGTCGAATGAATTCGACCCTACAGGGAGGGGTGTCGGCGCGTGTTGCTTTATTATCGACCAAAAAAAGGGTGGCGCTTGGGCCACCCAGGTGGGGCATTGCGAGACGTACCGTCCTGGCTGCTCGCCAGACACTTCCCTATGTCAGCTTACTCATCGGTCACTATGACGCCCTGGTGGAGAAGTTGGCCGTGGCGCTGCATGGCGATGTCGATGCGTGGCGCCGGCAATGGACCCTGCGCTGGGCCACCGTCCCTGGTGTCCGGCTCGAGTACGAGCCGGTAGCGCTTTTCCCCATTGACCGGCAGCTGCAAACGCTCGCCCGCGAGGTCACGACCTTTTGAAAAAGGGGCGCTGGTAGCATCCTGCCGCCAGCGCCATTGATCACCGGAAACCAGCAGCACGAGATCCGCGGAGGGATCGGCGTCCAGCTCGAGTTCCAGCGTCAACCCGGAATCACTGCGCATCAGGGTGGCGCGGGCGTCCATGCCCTCCCATTGCCAGTGCCGCTGCGCTTCCAGCGCATCGGTGTCCAAAAGGGTGCCGGTCATCCGTGACCGCATCTGGCTATCCATGCCCAGCTCTGATACACCCAAAAACTGCACGCCCAGTCCCACCGCCAGCACCAGGCTGGCCACCAGGGCAAGTCCGCCGGCGAGGTTGACCGCGGGCCGCGGCCGGCGGTCGCGCCCGGACCCGCGACCACCGAAATCGACCTCGGTCACATTGCCGCTGGATCGCCCGGGAATCTGTTGCTTGATGGCCGCCGCCAGGCCGGGGGGCACCGGGATCTCCGGCGCGGCATCCAGGGCCTCGCGCACTGCCGCCAGCTCCGCCAGCCAGGCCGCGGCCTCGGGGGAGTCGCGAAACTCCTCGCGGATTCGCTGCCACTCGCCCGGTTCCAGCTCGCCGTCGAAGCCCGCCTGCAGGCGCTGCTTGTCGGCGTCGCTCAAGGTGTTCGGCTTGCTCGCCATCACCCGGCCTCGCCCTGCAGAGCGCCCTTGAGAGTCCTGCGCGCCTCGAACAGACGGGACTTCACGGTTTTCTCCGGTACACAGAGAATTTCACTGATCTCGCCGTAGGAGCACTCTGAATAATGTCGCAGCACAATCACTGCCCTCTGTTCGTCGTTCAACTGCATCAATGCAGCCTGGATCTGTTCCTGTAGCTGACCGTGCCGGGCAACCAGCTCCGGACCAGGGCCCTGATCTGGTAGCGACTCGTCCAGGCATTCACCGCCCTGTCGCCGCCGCCGGTAGTCGAGGGCCTCGTTGACCCCAATCCGGTAGAGCCAGCTGAAGAATTTGTGTTCCGGCCGGTAGGCGTGCAGGTTCTCGAACGCACTGAGAAATGTTGATTGGGTAACATCCGCCGCATCCTCGCTGCTTCCCAGCATCCGGAAAGCCATTCTGTAGACCGTGCCGTGGTAGATATCCACCAGCTCACCCAGCGCCGCCTGGTCACCTCGCTGGCCCTTCAAAACCAGTTGGCCGTCCCTGGCCCTTTCCAGCTCCTTATCCATAACTACTGCCGGACGGAGCAAAAGTTGGAAAAAAACTGAAAATAATTTTTGCGGGACGGCAAGGACGCATGGAATGGGCTCCGGGACTAGGCCCGACCATCGGCGGGAACTACCTCGAACAGCATGTCGAAGCCGGAGTAATGGAGGATTTCGGCAATGTGGGGATTGACCCGCACCAGGCGCAGCCCCCCGCCGCCGGCGACCAGGCGCTTGTGGGATTTGAGCAGCACGCCCAGGCCCGCACTGGAGATATATTCCAGGGCGGACATATCCACGTCGGCCAGACCACTGAGCCGCTCGAAATGTACCTCCGCCCCCGGCGCGGTGGCGGCGTCCATGCGGCCCGCAAGGCGGATACCCCGGTCCACCAGCTGCACGTCAAGCACGGGCACGCTCCCTGGCGAGAAAGCTGAGCTTGCTGCTGCGGTCGCGGTACTCGTAGTGCACCGCGCCCACCAGGCTGCGCACCAGGTGCAGGCCCAGGCCACCCGCTTCGCGCTGGGCCAGCGGGGCGCCGCTATCGACGGGCGCCACCAGACGCGGGTCGAAGGGTTCCACATCGTGGTCGGTCAGGCTGACAGCGACGCCGTCCTGGACTGCGTTCAGCTCCAGGGTGATCGGTTCGCGGGTGCCGGTATTGTGCCGGATCATGTTCACAAACAATTCTTCCGTTGCCAGGTCCACGGGGTAGGCGAGAGACGCGGGCAGTCCGCGCTCGGCAAAATAGGCCCGCCGCGCCTCGACAATGCGCTGGAGTTCACTCAGCTCTCTGCTTAGGGATAGCTTCATTCGCAGCAATTGTCCCGGGCCGCGCGCAACGCGCGGCGCCTCCGCCCCCTCGGTCAACCCCGAGTGTAGAACAGGCCCCGCCAAACCAAAAGACCGGCGCCACGGTTAACCGCCTACTCCCGCTTGGCGAGCACAATGGTCAAATCGTCGTTCTGGGAGTCCTGGCCGCCAAAGACGACCAGCTCCCGCAGCAGTTCCCGGGCCAGGGCCTCCATGGTTCCGCCGCTGTGCCTGGCCACCAGGGCAGCCACGCGTTCGCGGCCGAAAATGCCACTCTCGCCCTCGTATTCGTAGACGCCGTCGGAGAGCACGACCAGCACGTCGCCCCGCTCCAGCGGCAGGATGCGGGTGGGGCCGGCAGTGTCCACCGCCATGGTGCCGAGGGGAAAGGTGGTCGGCCCGTACCACTCGCAACGCCCCCCGGCGCCGTGGTAGTGCAGGATCGGCCCCTGGCCGGCGGAAAAATAGGTCACCTGGTGGCGCGACGCGTCGAGAAAACCGGCAAAAGCGGTAACGAAACGGTCGTCGGGCAGGTCCTCGTCCAGCTGGTTGTTGACGTGGATATAGGCGTCGTCCAGCTGCGCCCCCACCCGGAAGGCCACCCGGAACATGGCCTGCATCTGGGTGGCGCAGAGTGCCGGCCCGAAACCGTGGCCGGTGGCGTCGCCCAGCAGGATGAAGGTTCCCTGCGCCAGGTCCACGAGATCGAACATATCGCCCCCGGTATCCTCGGCGGGCCGCAGGCAGCCATAGAGATCGTAGCCCGGTACCGCCGGCATCTCCGGCGGCAGGATGCTCATCTGGATATCGCGGGCCGCGGCGATATCATCCGCTCTCAACATGCCGGCCTGGCGATTATGCGGTTTGGGCGACATCGACACGCAAACCCCGCTCACCGGCACCACCGCTAGGGACTGCGACTCCGCAACTGCAAGTCAGCGCGGGAACGGGCTGGTTTTTCATATATTCTTATCCTGTAGCTTGTCGCGCCGCCACGATGCCGTCGTCAACACCCTGGCGATGCCTTTCGTCAACACCCTGGCGACGCTCGCGACGACATCATATCGCCTGACTCGGTCATCGTAAAAGCAAAGCGACGCCGCGCCCGCACTTCACTGGCGGCGGCGCGCACACGCGCACCGGCCCGTAGCGTTTATCGCAGGTAGACCGAGGGAAACTGCCGGCGACAGGCCCGCATGGCCTCGCGGGCGGCCTGCTCCTCGCCCAGGCGCCGCAGCGCGGCGCCGCGGACATTGCAGGCATCGCGCTGGTAGGGCACGGTTTCAAGAATGGCGGCGGCCATCTCCGCCGCGGCCACCGCGTTGCCGGCGGCAAGGTCCAGCCCGGCACGGTCCACCCGCCGCCACACATTGTCCGGTCCCGGCGCGAGCGGCTTCGGCACCTCCTGCCGCAGGCGGGCAAGCAACACCGCGGTGGCTCCGCGATGGACGACCCGCCAGCGCCCGGTCGCCAGCATTGCGCGAATCCTGGCCGCGGTGTCGCCGCGATTGGCGGGCCACAGGAAGAAATCCGCGCCCGACCCTTCCACCCTGCCCAGCCAGCCCGGCGCGCCGCTCAGGATACGCACGTAGTTGAGGTAGGTGGCGTCGTCGTAAAGGGTGTTGGCGCGGCCGTCGATGTACACCGCCAGGTCGCCGTCGCTGCGCCAGTGCAGGTAGCCGCCCCAGTTGTAGTAGGCGAAGACCCTGCCCCGCAGGTCGTTGGCCAGCATCACGTCCACGGCGCGGTGGGGATAGGTGTATTCCGCGGTGAGGTAGTGATAGGCCGGCGCCGATGCCAGGGGGTAGGGCCACAGGCGCAGCAGGCCCGCCACCAGCACCGCCGCCGCCAGCCACAGGAAACGGCGCCCGCCCAGGCCGTGCAGCCCCACACCGAACACCGGCGCCGCGAACACCGCCAGGCCAATGCCGAACAAAGGGATAAAGCGGCGGCTGGTCAGCGCCATGGCCAGGGTGAGCAGGCACAGCAGCAGCGACCACCAGGGCAGCGACAGCTGGCGCCGCACCGGCGGCAGCCAGTAGGCGAGCAGCGCGGCGGGCAACAGCGGCAGCAGCCAGAAGAACAGGGGCGAGCGGATGCCCCCCGGCAGCCACGGCGGCAGCCACTCGGCGATTTGCCGAAATGGCGAGTCGGCCTGCAAGGCGTAGGTCAGCGGCATCAGCACCACCTTGACCCCGTCCGGATTGACCAGGCAGGCCGCCACGCAGCCCAGCCCGTAACACACCGTGCGGCGCAGGGCGGCCCAGCTCGGCCGGTCGAAGGGGAACAGCACCAGGGGCAGCACCAGCAGGCCGAAGATAAAGCCCCCGTGCAGATTGACCCACAGCAGGAACAGCAGCGCGAACTGCCACAACGGCGCGCGGTTCAGGCCCAGGTGCAGCAACACCACCGTACACAGCAGGCTGTAGAGGTGGGGCCGCATGTCGATGAAGGGCGCCGCCACCGCCAGCGCCAGCAGGGCCAGCAACAGGGCGGCGGGGTGGCTGCCGGACAGGCGGTACAACAGCGCCTGCAATCCGCCGTAGCAGGCCAACATCACCAGCCATTTCCAATACACCAGCGAGGCGGTGCCAAAGGCCTGTTGCCAACCGTAGAACAGCAGGTCCGACAGCCACTCGTGATTGCGCCAGCGCTCCCCCGCGGCGGTGTAGGACCAGGTGTCGCGCAGCCACAGGCTGCCCTGGTCGAGGATTTCCCGCCCCCCGGCCAGGTGCCACCACAGGTCCGAGCCCATCATTTCGGTGTAGCCGAAGGACAGGAACAGCACCGCGCCCGCCAGGGTCCAGCACAGCGCCTCCACCACATCCCCACGGCGGTGGGCGATGGCTACGCCGCTCACGCCCCGGGACCGCCGCGCCGCGGGTGCAAGCCGCGGAGAAAATACAACGGCCGCCGCTTGGTCTCGTCGTAGGTGCGCCCCAGGTACTCGCCGATGATGCCCAGGCAGATGAGCTGCACGCCCCCCAGGAACAGCATCACCACGATCAGGGAGGGGTAGCCGGGCACGGGGTTGCCGAACAGCAGCGTGCGCACCAGCATGAACAGGCCGTAGAGCAGGGCCGCCCCGGCGGTGAGCACACCGAGACCGGTGGCGAGCTTGAGGGGCACCGCGGAGAACGAGGTGATGCCCTCCAGCGCCAGCGTCCACAATCGCCAGTAGTTCCACTTGCTGCGCCCGGCCTGGCGCGGCTGGCGGGCGTAGGGCAGGGCCTTGCTGGGAAAACCCACCCAGGCGAACAGTCCGGTCATGTAGCGGTGGCTCTCCCGCAGTTCGGCCACCGCGTCCACCGCCCGGCGGCTCAACAGGCGGAAATCACCGGCGTCCCTGGGGATGGGCACGTCGCTCAGGCGGTTGATGACGCGGTAGAACAAACGCGCCGACTGCACCTTCAGCCAGCTCTCCCCGGCCCGGCTCAGGCGCTGGCCGTAGACGACATCGTAGCCCTCGCGCCAGGCCGCGATGAACTGCGGCAGCATCTCCGGCGGGTCCTGCAGGTCGGCGTCGACCAGCACCACCGCGTCGCCGGCGGCGTGGTCCAGGCCCGCGGACACCGCCACTTCCTTGCCGTAGTTGCGGCTCAGCTCCAGCACCGTGACCCGCGGATCCCGCTCGCGCAGCGCCAGCAGCCAGGCGCCGCCGCCGTCGCTGCTGCCGTCGTCCACGAACAGGATTTCCGCGCGCTCGGCAATCTCCGCCAGGGCGCTGTCGAGCCGCTGGTAAAAGGCCGGCAACACCGCCAGCTCGTTGTAGACCGGCACCACCACCGACACCAGGTCGCCCGCCGTGTCATGCATGGCGCCAGCGCCGCCCGCGGTGTATCGCCCCAATCGACTGCCGCTGTGTCAATCCCGCCCCCTATTCGCAGTTGTAGGCCGCGGGCCGATGGCCCGCGCGTGTGACTAGTTTCCGCAACTTGCGTGCACCGGATCAAGTGTCGTCGACAATCCGGTAGGCATGGATATCGCCCACAAACAGCTGAAAGGTTCCGTACCAGCGTTTGTGCCACACCAGCTCGGGCATGAAGTTGAAGACCCTGAACACGGCCGCGGGCTCAAGGTAGTCCAGCTCGCCCGCCAGCGCCAGGCGGTAAAAACGCGCCCGCGCCGGGGTGGTTTTTACCAGCTTGCCCAGGTCGCCCGCCAGCGGGCCGTTGAGCTCGTTGGCAAAGGCCGTGTCGTACCAGTTCTCGCTCAGCAGCAGGTAGTCGGCGCGTCGCAGGGGAGCCGACTGGCCGCCCGCCGCGTGTTCCGGGCGGAACAGCGCGTACCGGGCCCCCGGCGGAGGGTTGGTGTAATAGGTGGCGAATACCCCCCGGGGCTGGTGTTCGGCATACCAGGCCGCCAGGGCGATACGCGGGTCCCGGTGGTAGTCCGCCTCCAGGTCCAGGGCCAGCAGCGCCGGCCACAACAGAAACAGCGGCAGCCACAGCCGGCCCCGCCGCCCGAACAGCGACCAGTAGCCCAGCGCCGCGAGCAGCGCCGCCGCCGGCAGCAGCACCAGGTAGTGGCGGTAATAGGTCACCACCGCCGGCACCAGCATAAACAGGGCGAACACCCCGACCGGCAGCAGGCACAACCAGGCGCGCGGCGCGCCCGGATCGCGCAGCAGAGCGCGCGCGCCAAAGGGAATGCACAGCGCCGCCGGCAGTCCCAGGCCAACGACAAGCACCAGCGGCAGGTTGAGCAGGTTGCGCGGCCACTTGTGCCAGCCGATGGCGCCGTAGCCCGCGCCGAAACGGCCCTCCAGGCCACCGATGGCGTAACTCTCCACCAGCGGCAGCGCGCTGGCGGCCCAGGCCAGCCAGGGCAGCAACAGCCACAGCGCAACGGCGGGCCGGGGGATACGCCGCCACGGCACCAGCAGGTAGAACAGCCCCAACAGCGGGTAGGCGGCCACGGGGAAATCGGTATTGGTGAGGCAGCCAAACAGCACCACTGCCGCCAGCACCGCCGCCGCCAGGCGCCGCGCGCTCCAGCCGCGACCGAGCCAGCGCCAGCAGGCCGCCGGCAACACCGCGGCGTAGGCGAATATCGCGAACAGCCACGCCTTGGCCCACACCGCCATCAGTAACAGGGGCGGTGCGAGCCAGCGCCCCGCGCGCCAGCCGCGGGTGGCCGCCACCAGCACCGCCAGGAACAAGTAGATGAAAAACACCGAGGGCGCATCCACCGTGCCGCTGTGGGACTCGCCGATATGAAAGCCCGACAGGGCCAGCAGGGCCGCGGCGGTCGGCGCCACCGCCGGCCTCGCGGGCACCAACCGCAGCGCGATCAGCCCCACCAGGACGGGCGTGAGGGCGCCGGTGAGCGCCGCGTAGACCCGCGCCACGCGGATATGCCCCGGGCTGTGGCAATAGGCCTTGACCGCGCGGGCGTCGCCGCGGATGCCCGCTGGCGGCGGCCTGCCCAGGGCGCTGTTAAGGGCCACGGTCTGGCGGCCGACAAAGGTCGGGTAGTCGAACCCGTCCAGGGCCGCGCGGCAGGACCCGCCCTCGTCGAAATTGACCAGGGTGAAACTGCCGGGGTAGTACCAGTCCCACCCCAGGGTCAGGGCACTGTAGAGACGCGGCGCCAGGCCCAGCGCGAATATGGCGGCCAGCGCCAACGCGCACCAGACTGGCGTCCGCGCCGCGGAGTTCTCGGTGGGGTATCCGGGGGGCAAGACAACTCCGCGACGACGATACAGGGCCCCAGTATCCCGCGTAATCACGAGCGTGAAAACCCGCTTGGCATGTGGCATCGCTACGGCGATCGGCGGGGGTCTTTAGAATCTTTCCAGCGTTTCGATAAGAATTCTTGTGACGAAACGATATTAAAAACAAGGGCATCAAAGGGATACAAGGATTGCATCGGCAAAAACTGGTTGTTTTTTGCGCTATCTAAGAATGGTTTTTGCTAACAGCGCCTTGTTCTTATCTCGATAACTTTTAAAAACCGGCGCCGCCGCCACCAGACCCGCCCCCTCTCTGACTGCCGCAAACCCCGGTGCTATACTCGGGTCAAACGTCGTGACAGGATTCTGCCGGCGCTTTTCCTGACAGTTCCTGCCCGACGGTGGACATGCACACGGGCTGGGTTACTGTCGTCTCGATTCCCCGGCTCGCGTGCGACGGCAGGCCTGTTCGACTGGGGAGACCGCACATGAAACGCCACTATTACATCAGCAACGATCTCGACGACCTCGAACTCGTGGAACGGGATCTGGAACAGGCCGGCCTGCTCAAACCGCAGATACACGTGCTCAGCGAGGACGACGCTGGCGTCGAGCTGCACCACCTGCACGAGGTGGAGGCGGTGCTGAAAAAGGACGTGGTGCACAGCACCGAACTCGGCGCGGTGGTCGGCGTCATCGGCGCCGCGGCGGTACTGGTGCTGGCCTGGTTTTCCGGACTGACGGAAACCTACACCTGGGTGCCGGCGATCTTCCTGGCCGTGGTGGTGCTGGGCTTTTGCACCTGGGAGGGCGGCCTGATCGGTATCGGCGAGCCCCACGTGGATTTCAAGCGTTTCCAGGAAGAGCTGAAGAACGGCAAACACATCCTGTTCGTGGATGTCGACCGCAAGCAGGAGGACGTCCTGCGCGCGGTGGTCGACAAGCACCCCAAACTCAAGGCCGCGGGCGACGGCTCGTCCACGCCCCGGTGGGTGGTGATGCTGCAGCAGAAGTGGGCGAACTTCATGCGCCTGGCACCCTGATCGAGGGCTAGCGAGGCGCGGGAAAACAGCAATGCCCGACCTGCCCGGGCCGCGAGGCCCGGCACCGGGGCGGCGTGGTCCGGCGATGCCAGTGAGGTCGCCGGTGGATGGGTTGGCAACACCGAACAACCAACAACAATAACGGTCGGACGGAGCTGCTATGAAATTGGTTATCGCACTGATTGTGCTGGTACTGGGTTCGCTCCTGTTCCACGTCCTGAGCCCCTGGTGGTTTACGCCCCTGGCCTCCAACTGGGACACCGTCGACACCACCATCGATATTACCCTGTACATCACCGGCGTGGTGTTCGTCGCCGTCAACCTGTTCATGGCCTACGCGGTGTACCGCTACCGCCACAGGCCGGCGCAAAAAGCCCACTACGAACCCGAGAACAAGCGCCTGGAAACCTGGCTCACCGCGATCACCGCCGTGGGCGTGGCCGCGATGCTGGCGCCGGGCCTGGTGGTGTGGGCCGACTTTACCCAGGTGCCCGAGGGGGCCGACGAGATCGAAGTGCTCGGCGAGCAGTGGCAGTGGAGCTACCGTTTTCCCGGCGAGGACGGCAAGCTGGGCGAGGTGGCGACCCGCTACGTGGCCCCGGACAACCCCTTTGGCATGAGTCCCGGCGACCCCGCCGGCGCCGACGACATCCTGGTGCGCAGCAACGAATTGCACCTGCCGGTGGACCGGCCGGTAAAAATGTTACTGCGCTCCAAGGACGTGCTGCACGACTTCGCGGTGCCGCAGTTCCGGGTCAAGATGGATATGCTGCCCGGTTCGGTGACCTATGCCTGGTTCACCCCCACCCGCACCGGCAGCTTCGACGTACTGTGCATGGAACTGTGCGGCATCGCCCACTATGCCATGCGCGGTCGCGTCATCGTGGACACCGAAGAGGACTTCAAGGCCTGGCTCGGCGGCCAGACCACCTGGGCCGAGCAGCGCGCGCGGCCGGCGGCCGATCCGGCGGCGGGCGAGCGGCAGTACGCCACCTGCGTTGCCTGCCACGGCCCCGAGGGCAGGGGCAACCTGCAGATGAACGCCCCGGCGATCGCGGGCATGGAAGCGTGGTACCTGGAACGCCAGCTGCGCTACTACCGCCAGGGCGTGCGCGGAGCCCACGAGGGCGACACTTTCGGCGCGCAAATGGCGGCGATGGCCGGCACCATCGCCTCGGACAGCGCCCTGCGCAACCTCGCGGCCTATGTCGCCAGCCTGCCCGCGGCGGACAGCGAACCCACCCTCGACGGCGACCCGCGGCGGGGCGCCGGCCATTTCAACACCTGCGGCGCCTGTCACGGCGCCCGCGGGCAGGGCAACCACGCGCTACAGGCGCCGCGCCTGGCCGGGCAGCAGGACTGGTACCTGAAGCGGCAACTGAAATATTTCCGCGAGGGCATCCGCGGGGCGCACCAGGCGGACAACTACGGCCACCAGATGACGATGATGGCCAGGACCCTGCAGAACGAACAATCCATCGACGATCTGCTGTCCTATGTAAACACGCTGTAGACGAGGGCGCACGCTACCCCCGGCCGACGGGCCGGGGGTATTCACCGAGAGAGGTCAATTCCATGCAACACACAGCCTTGGCCGACCAGACCCTGGAGCTGCACGACCCCCGGAGCTTCGTCACCAAGTACATCTGGAGCCAGGACCACAAGGTCATCGCCATCCAGTACGGCCTCACCGCGGTGTTCGTGGGCCTGGTGGCCCTGGCGCTGTCCGCCCTGATGCGGCTACAGCTGGGCTTCCCCGACACCTTCGACTTCATCACTCCCGGCGCCTACCTGCAGTTCGTCACCATGCACGGCATGATCATGGTCATCTACCTGCTCACCGCCCTGCTGCTGGGGGGCTTCGGCAACTACCTGATCCCGCTGATGGTGGGTGCCCGGGACATGGTCTTCCCCTACATGAACATGCTCAGCTTCTGGGTGTACCTGCTATCGGTACTCATCCTGCTGGCCAGCTTCTTCGTCCCCGGCGGCCCCACCGGCGCGGGCTGGACCCTGTACCCGCCCCAGGCCATTCTCGAGGGCACTCCCGGGGTGGACTGGGGCATCGTGCTGATGCTGGTGTCGCTGGCGGTGTTCATCGTGGCCTTCACCATGGGCGGCCTGAACTACGTGACCACGGTGCTGCAGGCCCGCACCCGGGGCATGACGCTGATGCGCATGCCGCTGACCATCTGGGGCATTTTCACCGCCACCATCCTCGGCCTGCTGGCCTTCCCCGCGCTCCTGGTGAGCGCCATCATGATGCTGCTCGACAAGCTGGCGGGCACCAGCTTCTTCATGCCCGCGCTGGTGTCGCTGGGGGAGAGCCTGGAATACACCGGCGGCAGCCCGGTATTGTTCCAGCACCTGTTCTGGTTCTTCGGCCACCCCGAGGTGTACATCGTCGCCCTGCCCGCCTTCGGCATGGTCTCCGACGTGCTCGCCTGCCACGCGCGCAAGAACATTTTCGGCTACCGCATGATGGTGTGGGCGATCGTCTTTATCGGCGCCCTGAGTTTCGTGGTCTGGGCCCACCACATGTACGTCAGCGGCATGCACCCGGCCTTCGGCTTCTTCTTCGCCACCACCACCCTGATCATCGCCGTGCCCACGGCGATCAAGGTCTATAACTGGGTACTCACCCTGTGGCGCGGCAACATTCACCTGCGGGTGCCGATGCTGTTCGCCATCGGCTTTATCTTCACTTTCGTGCACGGCGGCCTCACCGGCCTGTTCCTGGGCAACGTCACCATCGACCTGCCGCTGTCGGACACCTATTTCGTGGTGGCCCACTTCCACATGGTGATGGGCGTGTCGCCGATCATGGTGCTGTTCGCCGCCATCTATCACTGGTACCCGCTGATGACCGGGCGCATGCTCAACGAGGGCCTGGGCAAGGCGCACTTCTGGCTGACCTTCCTCGGTACCTACGCCATCTACCTGCCCATGCACTACCTGGGCTTTCTCGGCGTGCCACGGCGCTACTTCGCCATCAGCGGCACCGAATTCATCCCCGAATCGGCCATGTCGCTCAACGCCTCGATCACCGTGTCGGCGCTGATCGTCGGCGCCAGCCAGTTACTGTTCCTGGTCAACGTGTTCTGGAGCCTGCGCCACGGCGAACGCGCGCCGCGCAATCCCTGGGGCGCCACCAGCCTCGAGTGGCAGACGCCCGACGTGCCGCCCCATCACGGCAACTGGGGCCCGCAACTGCCGGCGGTCTATCGCTGGGCCTACGACTACAGCGTGCCGGGAGCCGACCAGGACTTCATTCCCCAGAATCACCCCGTCTCCGACGATGAGCGCAGCAACGCGCCGGGAGGACCCGCATGAGCCTGTTTCGGACACTGCGCGAGAAGCCCTGGGAGCACGAACCGGCCCTGGCCGGTCACCCGGCCGCGGCGCCGGTAGACCCGCTGGGGCCGGCCCGCATCGCGGTGCGCTTCATCATGGCGATCGTCGGGGTGCTGTTCTTCCTGTTCATCATCACCTACCTGTCGCGCTCCCAGTATCCCGACTTCCAGTCCCTGGCGGGGCAGCCCTGGCAGCCCTTCAACGACACCGGCCGGCTGTGGTTCAACACCGGCCTGCTGGCACTGAGCAGCGTCGGCATGCAGGGCGGACTGTGGTCGGCCAGGCGCGAACGGCTCAACGGCGCCGTGCTCGGCATCAGCATCGCCGTGTTCTTCGCCATCGCCTTCCTGCTGGCGCAACTCGACCTGTGGCTGCGCCTTCAGGCCCTCGGTTTCTACCTGAGTAGCAACCCCGCCAACAGCTATTTCTACCTGCTCACCGCGGTGCACGGCCTGCACCTGCTGGGCGGACTGGTGGTGCTGTCCAACATCGTGTTCCGGGTGTGGTACGACGGCGCCGGGGCCTCGCTCGGCGGCCCGCTGGGTCTGTGCACCCAGTACTGGCATTTCCTTCTGGCGGTGTGGCTGGTGCTATTCGCGCTGCTCGCGAGCCCGCCGGAGACTCTCAACGCCCTGGCGGCCATGTGCGGATTCTGACTATGGACACACGCACCCGAGAAGACAGCTACACCGAACCCGGCGTCAGCGGCATGGTGGCCGACTGGGCCGCCGACAAGCAGGCCTTCGACATGCCCTGGGGCAAGTTGATGATGTGGATATTCCTGCTCTCGGATACCTTCATTTTCAGCATTTTCCTCACCAGCTACATGAACGTGAGGATGTCGGCCACCGCCGAGTGGCCCAACCCGAGCGAAGTGTTCGCGCTGGAGATCGCCGGCGTGCACCTGCCACTGATCCTGATCGCGATCATGACTTTCGTACTCATCACCAGCTCCGGCACCATGGCCATGGCGGTGAACTGCGCCTATCGCCGGGACCGCCGCAAAACGGTGTGGCTGATGACCGCCACCGCACTGTTGGGGGCCTCCTTCGTGGGCATGCAGGCCTTCGAGTGGACCAAGCTGATCGTCGAGGAGGGAGTGCGGCCCTGGGGCAACCCGATGGGCGCCGCCCAGTTCGGCTCCACTTTCTTCATGATCACCGGCTTCCACGGCATGCACGTCACCGCCGGGGTGATCTACCTCGCCATCGTGGCGCGGCGGGTAGCCAAGGGTCGCTACGAGCAAAAGGGCTACGCCATTGTCGAGATCGCCGGGCTCTACTGGCACTTCGTCGACCTGGTGTGGGTGTTTATCTTCGCGTTTTTCTACCTGTGGTGAGGGTTCGCTATGAGTGAGACCGCCGGCCAGCAACACCCCATTGGCATCTACCTCAAGATCTGGCTGCTGTTGTTCGTGCTCAGCACCTTTTCCTACCTGGTGGATTACTTTCACCTGGAGGGCTTTTTGCGCTGGTCGCTGATCCTGCTGTTCATGTTCCTCAAGGCCGGCTTCATCATCGCGATTTTCATGCACCTCACCTGGGAACGGCTGTCGCTGAAGTACGTGCTGTTCCTGCCCCTGCTCGCGATCGCGGTGTTGATCGCGCTGATGTCCATCGAGGGCGACCACACCCATCTCATGCGGCTGACGTTCTTTGACGAATGAGGTAAATCATGGCCCTGTCACCGCGCCGACGCATGCTGCTGGGCTTCGCGGCGGCCAACCTGACCATCGCCGCCGTCGCCATCGCCCTCCTGCTCCTGCGGCCGGCGCCGCCACCACACATTCAGGGCGTGCTACTGGAGCAGCCGCGGGCCCTGCCCGATTTCGAGCTGGTCGACCAGTGGGGCGAACGCTTTGACAACAGCGACCTGCGCGGGGAGTGGCACCTGCTCTCCTACGGTTTCACCACCTGCCCGGACATCTGCCCCACCACCCTGTCGCAGCTCACCAGCGTTGCCGAACGGCTGCCCGCCGATCAAAAGCGCGAGCTGCGCTTTGTGTTCTACAGCGTCGACCACCGCCGGGACACCCCCGCGCAGCTGGCAAGCTACCTGGCTTTCTTCGACCGCGAATTTATCGGCCTGACCCACCGCGAGGGCAACGACGATCGCCACCTGCCCTTTGAGCGGGGCCTGGGCATGACCTACACGTTGAGCCCGGACCCCGCCGCCAGCGACGGGCCGCCCTTCCCCGATTACCAGGTCGCCCACGGTGTCACGCTGTACCTGATCAACCCGGCCGGCGAACTGCAGGCCATCTTCAAACCGGACAATCCGTCCTCCACCCAGCCGGGCTTCGATCCCGACACCGTGCTGCGCGACTACCTGGCCATACGCAACCACCTGGGCTAGCGGGGGATGCGATAAGACGCCAGGCACAGCGCGGTGAACGGGCTTGCACACGGCGCCCGCCTGGGCCAATCTTGGCCTGGCCAAAACATCGCAAACCATCCAATAGAGGAAATGATCATGCGTGTATTGACAGCCCTGGCGGCAATCCTGGCCCTGTCCGCCATTTTACCGGGCCAGGCGGCACGGGCAGACGACGACAAGCTGGCTGCGATCCTCGCGGAGCGCAGCGCCGAGGATCGCGCCCGGGACGACTTCCGCCACCCCGCGGAAACCCTCGCGTTCTTTCGTGTCGAGCCGGGCATGGCCGTCGCCGAGGCACTGCCCGGAGGCGGCTGGTACACGCGCATCCTGTCGCCCTACCTGGCCCCGGGCGGCACACTGTACGGGGTGAGCTACGTCGATCGCATGTGGCCGATGTTCGGCTTCGGCGACGACTGGGTGAAGGAGCGCCTGGCGGCGACAAAGAACTTCGCCAAACAGGCCCGCGGCTACACCGGCGACGACCTGTCAACCGCCGGCTTTACCTTCGGCACCGTGCCGCCGCAAGCCCAGGGCAGCGTCGACCGCGTGCTGATGGTCCGCGCCCTGCACAATCTGGCCCGCTTCGAAGACGAGGCGGGCACGCTGTCGCAAGCGCTGTCGGCGGTGCGCGCGATGCTCAAACCCGACGGCCTGGTGGGTGTGGTGCAACACCGCGTGCCGGAAAGCGCCAGCGGCGCCGATGGCAGCCGGGGCTACCTCAAGCAGTCCGCGGTAATCGAACGCTTCGAGCAGGCCGGTTTCGAGTTGGTGGCCAGCAGCGAAATCAATGCCAACCCCGATGACCAACCGGGAGAAAAGGACATCGTATGGCGCCTGCCGCCCTCCTATGCCGGTAGCGGCGACGACCCGAACCAACGCGCCGCGATGGACGCGATCGGCGAGTCGGACCGCATGACCCTGTTGTTCCGCAGGGCCGCAAGCGACGGGGACTGGCAACCCGTGAAATAACCGCTGTCTATGGCAAGAAATAATAAAATATCATGAGGTGATTTCTTGTCGTTGCCCGGGCACCTCCTATACTGAAGCTGTAGCGGCGGATCGTACGGCATGCATGGGGTGACCCTCGATCGCAAATCGCCGCTACCCCATCGGGGGAGTGGTCCAGGGGTGTTTGTCAGAGGCACCCCACAGGCGAGGTCGGGGGACGTGATCCGGTAGCGGACCGGATACCCGGGGCCTGGAAATTCCAACAGGGCGCATTACCCCCTCTGCGCCGCGGCACCGGGACGTGCCGCGGCGTTTTTTTCCGCTTCCCGCTCCCCGCGACCAGCAGTCCGCGTGCCGACCACCACCCGACCTTGCACACGATTTGCGCGAACCGCCCGTTAATAGGTTATGCTTTCAGGGAAGGGCAGGGGAATGCCCGGTACAACATAACAGGCGGGCAGGAATACCATGGCAACACTCGCGCAATTGCTGCAGGACATCGAGTCCTCCCCGGACGGCCCCGGCGTCGCGGCTATCTTCGACTTCGACGGCACCGTCATCGCCGGCTACTCCGCCACCGTGTTTATCCGCGAACAGATACGCCGTGGCGATCTGTCTCCCCGCCAACTGGTGGAACTGTCCGCGGCAATGACCAGTTTCGGCCTGGGCAACCTGGGTTTCTCCGCCATGATGGCGGTCAACGCCCAGTTCATGCGCGGCATCGAGGAGGCGACCTACGAAGAGATCGGCGAGCGGCTGTACCAGAAACAGATCGCGCGCATGGTCTACCCCGAATCCCGCAAACTGATCGAGGCCCACCAGGCCAAGGGGCACACCGTCGCGGTTATCTCCTCGGCCACGCCCTACCAGGTGCGCGCCTCCGCCGCGGATCTCGGCATTGAGCATGTACTGTGCACCGAACTCGAGGTGGAGAACGGCCGCTTTACTGGCCACCTGGTCAGCCCCACCTGTTTCGGCCAGGGCAAGGTGGACGCCGCCGAGGCCCTCGCCGCCGAGACCGGGGCCGATCTCGACCAAAGTTTTTTCTACAGCGACAGCACCGACGACCAGCTACTGCTGGAGCGGGTGGGTCACCCGCGAGCCCTCAACCCCAGCGCGCGGCTGGCCGGGGTCGCCCGGGACCACCAGTGGCCGGTGGTACGCTTTGGCAGTCGCGGCAGGCCCAGCCTGTCGCAATGGGTGCGCTCGGTCGCCGCCACCGTCAGCCTGGTGCCGAGCTTCGCCGCCGGGCTGCCGATCTACGCCCTCACCGGCTCCCGGCGCGATTCCCTGAATTTCTCCTTTTCCCTGTTCGCCGACACCGCCAGCGCCCTCATCGGCCTGCACCTCAATGTGAAGGGCGAGGAAAACCTGTGGGCCCGGCGCCCCGCGGTGTTTATCTTCAACCACCAGAGCAAGGCCGACGTGGTGATCATGGCCAGCCTGCTGCGCCGCGATATCGCCGGCGTGGGCAAGAAGGAGATCAAGAAGCTCCCGGTCATCGGCAAGGTCCTGGAAATGGGGGGCGTGGTGATGATCGACCGCGCCAACGCCAAAAGCGCCATCGACGCCATGGCGCCCCTGGTGGAGGCGATGCGTACCGAGGGCAAATCGGTGGTGTTGGCGCCCGAGGGTACGCGCAGCGTGTCGCCCAAACTGCTGCCTTTCAAGAAGGGCGCCTTCCACCTGGCCATGCAGGCGGGCGTACCCATCGTGCCGGTGGTGATTCGCAACGCCGGGGATGTCGCGCCCAAGGGCGAATTCGTGTTCCGTCCCGCCACCGTGGAGGTGGAAGTCTTGCCGCCGGTGGATACCGACGACTGGCGCGTGGAGGATATCGACGAGCACGTGCGCGAGGTGCGCAACCGTTTCCTGGCCGCCCTGGGCCAACCACTGGAGGCCGCGCCGAAGGCCACGCCGAAAGCCTCACAGAAGGCCGCGCCAAAAGCGCCCGCCAAGGAGCCGCGGCGTAAAAAGGCGCCCGCCAAGGCGCGCAAAAGCCCCGGCAAAACCCCTGCCAAGGCCAAGCGCGGTCACGCCGCGGGCGCCAACGGCAAAACACCCCCCAGGCCGAGGGCGCGACCGAAATCGGCCGCCACGAGCGAGCCGCCACGGCGCGGCGCCGAATAAACATGGTCCTGGCTCGCGCGTTCCAGCAACACAGCGCCTGGCCGGAGTCCGGCGAGCAGGCGGTGGTATTCATTCTCGACGCCCGCAACCGGGTGGAACTGGACCTGCTGCGCCAGTGGATCAGCCAGCACGCCGGCGAAAACCCCCACGGCGTTCAGGTGGTACTGGCACTGCAGGACGACCGCAAGGGTATCGACACCGGGGACCTGGCGGACCACCTGGCGATGGATGACGCCACGGTGGTCGCGCCCCTGCGCGTGGCCTGGACCTTGAGCCGCGCCGAGATCGACGCCGGCCCGCGCATCCGCGACCTGATTCTCGGCGACCCCCGACACCCCAGCGCCCGCCGCGCGCGCAAGATGCTGGCGCGCGAACCCGAGCGGATGCACCTGGTCGCCGGCGCCCCCGACACCCTCGCCAACCTGCGCCAGCGTTACCAGCGCAAGTACCAGCGCGACGGCGCGGCCGACCGCGAGGCCTTCGCGGTATTCGTCGCCCGCCAGGCGGCCATCGTGCTCGAGATCGCCGAGCGGCACCTGCAGGGCAGCCGCTACAAGGTGCCGCGCTACGTGGCCGAGAGCCTGTGCGCCAACCGCGGCTACAACGAAGCAGTGGAGGCCATCGCCCGGGAGCAGGGCAAGAGCAAGCCGGAGCTGATGAAGGAAGCGGCCGGCTACATGAAGGAGATGATCTCCACCCCCAGCACCTTCTGGCTGGACGTCTACGCCCGCTTCAATAATTTCTGCCTGGGCCTGGGCTACGAGGACCGTATCGTCTACGACCAGGAGGCGGTGGAACAAATGCGCAACACTGTGCGCGACCACCCCTCGCTACTGTTGTGGACCCACAAGACCTACCTCGACGGCATGGTGGTGCCCAAGGTGTTGTACGACAACGACTTTCCCATGCCCCACATGTTCGGCGGCGCCAACATCAACTTCGCCGGCATCGGCTTCCTGGTACACCGCGCCGGCGGCATCTTCATCAAGCGCAGCTTCAAGGACAACGAGCTGTACAAGCTGACCCTGCGCCACTACATCGGCTACCTGATGGAAAAGCGCTTCCCGATGAACTGGTCCTTCGAGGGCACCCGCTCGCGCCTGGGCAAACTGATGCCGCCGCGCTACGGCCTGCTGAAGTACGTGCTCGAGGCCTGCCACGCCAGTGACGCGCGCGATATCCACATCATTCCGGTCACCATCAGCTACGACCTGATCCGCGACGTGGAGGAGTACGCCACCGAACAGACCGGGCGCGGCAAGGGGGCCGAGTCCCTGCGCTGGTTTATCGGCTACGTGCGCAGCCTGGCGCGCCCGATGGGCAAGGTGTACATGGACATCGGCAAGCCGGTGGTGCTGGAGCGCGCGCCGGAACCCGAGGACAGCCTGGCACTGTCAAAAATCGCCTTCGAGGTCGCGGTGGAAGCCAACCGGGTCACCCCGATCACCTTCCCCGCCCTGGTGGCCATGAGCCTGCTGGGGGCCGCGCCGCGGGCCCTGGCGGAGGGCGAGGTGGCCGAGGACCTGGACCGCCTGCTGCAGTGGGCCGAGGACCGCGGCCTGCGCATCTCCCCGGATTTCGACCGCACCTACGCCGAACAGATGGACGGCCTGCTGGGCATCATGATCGACGAGGGCATCGTCACCCGCTACGACGAGGGGCCGGAAACCGTGTACGGCGTGGCCCCCGAGCAGCAGCCGGTGGCCAGCTACTACCGCAATACCATCATCCATTTCTTCGTCAACAAGGCGATCATCGAACTGGCCCTGGTGAAAGCCAGCGAGGATGCGCTGAACGCGCCGCTGGAACGCTTCTGGGCCGAAGTGGACAACCTGCGCGACCTGTTCAAGTTCGAGTTCTTCTACTCCCCCACCGCCGAATTCCACAGCCAGATTCGCGAGGAACTCGAGCGCTACGCGCCGGACTGGGAACAGACCATCCAGAGCGGCCGCCAGGGCTTCACCGGACTGCTGACCCGGCTGCGGCCACTGGTGGCGCACATGTCCCTGCTCACCTACGCCGAGGCCTACTCGGTGGTGGCCGACCTGGCGGCGCGGCTCGACCCCTGGGAGTCGCTGGAGGAGTCCGACTGCGTCAGTCGCGCGTTGAAGCTGGGCCGGCAGGCCTGGATGCAGCGCCGCATCAGCAGCGAGGCCTCGATCGGCAAGCTGCTGTTCAAAAACGGCTTCCAGTTGCTGCAATCGCGCCGGCTCGCCGAGGGCGGCCGGGACGAACTGGCGGAGCAACGCCGGGCGCTGTCGCGGGAGCTGCGCGAAATCCTGCGACGCCTGGACGTGCTGCGCGCCATCGCCCTGGCCAACCGGGCCACCGTGGACTACGAGGCGGACGCGATGCCCGGCCTCCTGGAAACCACGGGGCCGCAGTTCACCACACAGGCCCGGGAAAGCGGAGGGTAACGCATGTTAAGTCTCAAGGTCGGTCTGCTGGGCGGCGGCTCCTGGGGGACCACCGTGGCCTCCCTGGTGGCCCGCAACGCCCCCATCACCCTGTGGGCGCGCAATCCCGACACCGTCGCGGACATCAACCAGCGCCACCGCAACAGCAAATACCTGGGCGACTGCGTGCTCCCGGACAAGTTGGTGGCCAGTAGCGATATCGAGGAAACCGTGGCGGACGCCGACGTGCTGGTGATGGCCATTCCCTCGCAAAACTTCCGCGCCGTGCTGCTGGAGGTAAAAAAGCACCTGCGCCCCTGGGTGCCGGTGCTCAGCCTCACCAAGGGCCTGGAGCTGGACACCCGCATGCGCATGACGCAGATCATCAACGAGATCCTGCCCGGCCACCCGGTGGGTGTGCTTACCGGCCCCAACCTGGCGCGGGAGATCATGGCCGGCCAGGCGGCGGCCAGCGTGATCGCCATGACCGACAAGGTGATCCTCTGCGAACTGCAAAAGCTGTTCAACAGCGGGCTGTTCCGGGTGTACACCAACGACGACGTGCTGGGCTGCGAGATCGGCGGCGTGCTCAAGAACATTATCGCCATCGCGGTGGGCATGGGCGATGGCCAGGGCGCCGGCGACAACACCCGCGCGGCGCTGATCACCCGCGGCCTGGCGGAGGTCACCCGCCTGGGGGTGGCCATGGGCGGGCGCCCCGAGACCTTTGCCGGCCTGGCCGGCATGGGCGACATGATCGCCACCTGCACCAGCCCCCAGAGCCGCAACCGCCACGTGGGCATGGAGCTGGGCAAGGGCCGCACCATGGAGGACATCAGCCGCGAGATGTTCATGGTGGCCGAGGGCGCCAAGAGCGCGCCGGCGGTGATGGCCCTGGCCGAACAATACGGCGTGGAAATGCCCATCGCCCAGGACGTGTACCGGGTAGTCACCGGCGAGTCCAACGCCCTGCGCGCCTTTCGCGGCCTGCTGCGCGTGGATGCCGGCGCGGAACACGAACCGGGGTAAGGCTGCGGGCGCCGGCTCAGCCCCCCCTGTAGGGTCGAATTCATTCGACCAAAAAGCGGCGGAATGAATTCCGCCCTACGCGCCCCACAGCCCCCCCGTAGGGTCGAATTCATTCGACCAAAAAGCGGCGGAATGAATTCCGCCCTACACACCCCACAGCCCCCCCGTAGGGTCGAATTCATTCGACCAAAAAGCGGCGGAATGAATTCCGCCCTACACACCCCACAGTCCCCCGTAGGGTCGAATTCATTCGACCAAAAAGCTGCGGAATGAATTCCGCCCCACGCGCCCCACAGCCCCCCGTAGAGTCGAATTCATTCGACCGGGGAAGGCCGCTGGCTTCGCGGACTGGCCTGAGGCAAAATAAAGGTCAAAGGGTGGTAGGGCACCCGGACACAACATCGACAACCACACAATAATGACGTCGCCAGACCTTAAGGGATTGAAACCATGCGAAGCTTCCGCGCACTCGCGCTGGCCCTGCTGTGTGCCACCACGGCCCAGGCCGGCGCCGACAGATTTATAGACCTCCAGGGCAACCCCGGGCTGCGCTCGGCCTCGGCCCTGATCCTCGACGCCGAGGGCAACGTCATCTACGGCAAGGACACCGACTCGGTGCGCCCCATTGCCTCCATCACCAAGCTAATGACCGCCATGGTGATCCTCGACGCCGGCCTCGACCTGGAGGAGCCGGTGACCATCACCAAGGAAGACCGCGACCTGGTCCGCCTGACCGGCTCGCGGCTCGATTACGGCGCCACCCTGAGCCGGCGCGAAATGATCCTCCTGGCGGTGGCCTCCTCGGAGAACCGCGCCGCCCACGCCCTGGGGCGCACCTATCCCGGTGGCTTGCCGGCCTTCGTGACGGCGATGAACCTGAAGGCCGAATCCCTGGGCATGCGCAACAGCCAGTTCGCCGACCCGGCCGGCCTGCACACCGACAATCTGTCCACCGCCAGCGACCTGGCGCTGATGGTGGCCGCGGCCAGCGACTACCCCCTGATCACCGAGGCCAGCACCACCCGCGAACTGGTGGTGCACCCCTATCACAAGCGCGGCCCGCTGACCTACCGCAATACCAACCGGCTGCTGAAGAACAAAAACTGGGATATCGACCTGTCCAAGACCGGCTACATCAACGAGGCCGGCCGCTGCCTGGTCATGAAAGCCAAGATCGAGGGCGAGGAGCTGTCCATCGTGCTGCTCAACTCCTTCGGCAAACTCACCCCCTTCGGCGACTCCAACCGCCTGCGCCGCTGGCTGCTCGCCGGCAGCTGAACCGTCCCCGCACGGCCCGCGCTTGACCGGGCCCTCGCGGCCTGAAACACTGTGCTGCCACTGCGGCAACCGAGGGTTCAGCACATGTTCAACCGGCGTCAGCTCCTGCAGTTCACCGCCGCGGCAATGGCGGCCCGTGCGCTCGGGCCCACCGCCGCCAGCGCGTCGCAAGCGACAACCATCACCCGCCCCATCCCCAGTTCCGGCGAACGGGTTCCCGTCATCGGCATGGGCACCTCCCGCACCTTCGATGTCGACGCCAGCGACGAGGCCATCGCGCCCCTGCGGGAAGTCCTCGAAGCCTTCTTCCAGGCCGGCGGCAGCGTGATCGATTCCTCGCCCATGTACGGCAAGGCCGAATCCCGGGTCGGGGATATCCTGCGCGCGCTGTCGCCACGTCCCCCGGTGTTCGCCGCCACCAAGGTGTGGACCCGCGGTCGCGACGAGGGCATCGCGCAGATGCAGCAGTCCGCGCAGCGCATGGCGGTGGACCGCTTCGACCTGATTGCGGTGCACAACCTGGTGGACTGGCGCACCCAGCTGGATACCCTCAAGCGCTGGAAGGAGGAGGGCAAGGTGCGTTACATCGGCGTCACCACCTCCCACGGCCGCGACCACGCCGACATCCTGCAGGTGATGCGCAGCGAGCCGCTGGATTTCGTGCAGTTCAGCTACAACATCGACGACCGCGCGGCGGAGCGCGAGCTGCTGCCCACCGCCGCCGAGCGGGGCATCGCCACCATGATCAACCGCCCCTACCAGCGCGGCTCACTGTTTGGCCTCACCCGGGACCAGGCCCTCCCCGAGGTGGCTGCGGACCTCGATTGCGCGAGCTGGGGGCAGTTTTTCCTCAAGTGGATCATGGGCCACCCCGCGGCGACCTGCGTCATCCCCGCCACGTCCAAGATGCGGCATATGCAGGACAATATGCAGGCGGGCTTCGGCAAACTGCCCGACGCGGCGCAACGCGAGGAGATGCTGCGGGTGTTCCAGTCCCTGCAGGCCAGCGCGTGAAGCCCACCGGGGCCACCCCCCTGCGGCGTCTGCTGGCCCTCGCCTGCGACATCCAGCCGCGTGAAGTCAGCGCCACCCTGACTTCGTTCCTGCTGGTGCTCATCCTCATGGGTGCCTACTACCTGCTGCGCCCGCTGCGCGACGCCATGGCCAGCAACTGGACCGACGCCGAGGTCAGCTGGCTGTGGACCTTCACCTTTGCCTTCAGCGTCATCGCGGTGTCCCTCTACGGCGCCGCGGTCACCCGGGTGCGCTTTCACTACCTGGTGCCCGGTGTCTACGGCTTCTTCGCCGCCACCTTCGTCCTGTTCTATCTCGGCGCTACTGCGCTGCCCGACGCGGATACCCTCGACAAGGCCTTTTACGTCTGGATCAGCGTGTTCAGCCTGTTCCATATCTCGGTGTTCTGGAGCTTTATGGCGGACACCTTCTCCAAATCACAGTCCAAGCGCCTGTTCGGCTTTATCGGCGCTGGGGCCAGCGTCGGCGCCATTGCCGGCCCGGCGGTGGTCACCTTCCTCGCCGGCAGCGCGGGCACCGAACCGCTGCTATTGGTGGCGGCGGTGATGCTGGTACTGACCCTGCCGGTGATCGGCTTGCTACAGCGCCTGAAGGCAACCGCGCTGCACAACGAGGAGACGCAGGCCGACGCGGGGGACATCGCTCGGATCGGCGGCAACCCGCTGGCGGGCTATGTGGTGTTTTTCCAGCGCAACAGCGGGTTCCTATGGGGCATCGGCCTGTTCATTTTCCTGTACACGGCGATCAGCTCCTTCGTCTACTTCGAGCTAAAGAACCTGCTGGCGCACTACGACGAGGCCCGCCGCGCGCAGATCTGGGCGGCGATGGACCTGGTGGTGAACACCTTGACCATAGTCATCGCGGCCTTCGCCACCGGTCGCATCGCCAAGCACCTGGGCCTGCCCTTTACACTGGCCATGGTGCCGGTGGCGATCTGCGCGGGCATGCTGCTACTGGCCGCCGCGCCGATGGTGTCTATCGTGGTGGCGGTCCAGGTGGCGCGCCGCGCCGGCAACTACGCGATTTCGCGACCGGCGCGGGAGATGCTGTTCACGGCGGTGGACAGGGAGACGCGCTTCAAGGCCAAGCCGGTGATCGACATCGTGATCTACCGCGGCGGGGATATGCTCAACGCCTGGGGCTTTACGGCCCTGACCCAGGGGCTGGGGCTGGGCATGGCGGCGGTCGCCGGCGTCGGCGCGGCCATCGCGGCGCTGTGGGCGGCGGTGGGGATTTACCTCGGGCGACGGTTCAATGCCATGCGACCGGATATCGAGGCAACATCCCAGCCGGAATCTGTTGCCGCCGATCCCGCTCCCTAGCCTGTTGCCCCCCTGTAGGGTCGAATTCATTCGACCTATTCACGGTGCAGGGTTGACGGAATGAATGACCCGAAAAGTGGGGCCCGCTGTCCGCCACAGTTCACCGAAGAAGCCCGGCAGAGATGCCGGGCTTCTTTCTATGGTGCCAGCACGCGGGCATCCGGCGGCGGAGCGCGCAACGAGCCAACGACCGAACCGGCGTTGAGGGAGTTTGGCGGAATAAATTCCGCCCTACAGAGGGGGAATCACCGCCCCCGTGTAGGGTCGAATTCGTTCGGCCTCCGCCGGCTCCCCAACCCGATTGATGGTCAGAGCTGGATATATCCGGCTACGGCGTATCAGCTTCGATAAACTGCACGTCAGCGCGAGCAGGAATCTCGCAGCATTTTTCACACTGGACATCAATCTCCAGGTTTTTTCCGCATGCTGTGTGGATGAGTTCCGTCGCCGAATGGGACGCATCAAGGTCGTCGATTACCCACTGGCGCATAGCCATAACAATCGGAAACAAGGACTTGCCCTTGGCACTCAAAAGATAGTCGCTGCGAGGAGGGTTCTCCTGGTAAGTTCGACGTTCGAAAACTTCAACATCAACGAGAAAATTCAGTCGGGCGGTTAAAATATTGGAAGCGATGCTCAGCTGCTTCAAGAATTGATCGTAGCGACGAAGGCCGAAAAACGCAGAGATCAATAACAATAGCGTCCAGCGATCACCGATTAAATCGCTGATGTTGGCCAGCATGAGATCCTCTGTACCGCTCTTGGTAGCAGAGCGTACGCGGCGCAAGCGATTAAGCGAACGAATCTCATCGAGCTGACTTTGAGGGCTGAGCGCCTGCTCTGGAAGTTCTACGTCATCGACTTGAACAGGCCTTCGACAGTGACGGCATACCGCTAGTGGATATAGCTCTTGACCACAGCGCCTGTGAAACAACTCGTAAGGTAGCCTGCTCTTGGCGCCATCACGCTCTGCCGCACACCAATCCAGCTCCCATTGCCAAGCCAGCAACGAAGAAGAAAATAATCCCGCCCCCTTCTCGGTCAGCCGGTATTCAAATCGCGTGGACGACGCCGAGCCAGGCTGCTTGTACAAGACCCCTTCATTTATTAGTGCGTCCAACCTTCTGGTTAGTGTCGCTTTGCTGATACCGATATGGCGTCGGAATTGCTCAAAGCGAGTACGCCCCAGAAAGGCGTCACGCAAGATGAGCAGACTCCATCGATCTCCGATGACATCGAGACCATCGGCAATGACGTTGTCAATGATAAGCTGGTTGATATTCTTGACTCCGATTCAGGTACAGCTCTACCCAATAATTCAGTGCAATCAGCTAGCCCCTCACATTGTATCAAATACTTTCCTTCATCTATGGTGGCTAAGCCTGTATCGCTTACAGGCTCGCTAACCAACCGGGGCTGATGCCACAGTATACCCGGCGATGGGGAACATTACTGCCGGTCTTTGCAAGGGCGCTCGGTGAATGCGGGCAATGCTTCAATATGCTCTTATAGAGCAAGTATCTTTCATCAAATTATTTTTGCCATATCTATCGAATATTTTCCTTTGGATTTCATTGTCTAGCCAACCTCGTAGTTGACAACATTATTTTTGGTCTCATAATGCAATTTAATATTTTCCGCGGTAATCACGCGCCAGCATTGAGCAGGAGCAAGCCATGCCCATTACCTATGAGAACGAGATCAAACACAGCCTCAAAAGTAGCCCGCACCCCTATTTGAGCGGCCCCTGGACTCCAAACTTCACCGAATACACCGCCAGCGACATGGAAGTGATCGGCGAGATCCCCAAAGACATCGATGGCGTCTATGTAAGAAACACCGAAAACCCCGTGCAGGAGCCTATTGGCCATTACCATCCTTTCGATGCCGACGGCATGATTCACACCATGTCGTTTAGAGACGGAAAGGCCCAGTACAACAACCGCTTTGTGCGCACTAAAGGTTTCGTGGCAGAGCAAATCGCTGGCGAAGCGCTATGGACAGGCTTTGTCAATGATTACAACATGTCCAAGCGGCCGGGCTGTGGCGCGCAGGGTAATTTGAAAGACGGGTCTTCCACAGACGTGGTCGTGCACGCGGGAAAAATCGTATCGACATTCTGGCAGTGTGGCGATGGCTACCAGCTGGACCCCTACACCCTTGAGCAGCATGGAGTGGTTGCCTGGGCGCCGATAGATGGCATCTCTGCCCATCCCAAAGTCGATGCAAGTACCGGAGAGATGCTTTTCTTTAACTATTCGAAGTACCCGCCATATCAACATTACGGCGTTGTTGATCGCCAGGGCAAGCTAGTGCATTACACGCCTGTTCCGCTGCCGGGTCCACGCATGCCTCACGATATGGCTTTTTCGAAAAACTACTCGATCTTCGCAGATCTTCCACTGTTCTGGGAACAAGAGTTGCTCAAGGACAATATCCACCTACCGCGTTATCACCCTGATTTGCCCACGCGTTTCTCGCTTATTCCGCGATATGGCACAGAAAAGGATATTCTTCAGTTCGATGCCAAAGCCACTTATGTGCTCCATTGGTTAAACGCTTACGAAGAGGGTAATGAAGTCATACTGGAGGGGTACTTCCAGGAAAATCCGGACCCAGCTCCCATTCCCGGCTTGCCCGAAGGCCCAGGAAAGCTGATGGCTCACCTGGCTTTGAATCATCTTCAGCCAAAGCTCTACCGATGGCGCTTCAATCTCAAAACCGGTGAAGTGAAAGAAGGCCGACTGGACGATCGCGACCTGGAATTTGGCACGTTTAACCAGCAGTATGCCGGCAAGAAATCTCGTTACGTGTACTCCGTATGGGGTGCGCCAAACATGTTTTTGTTCTCCGGTATCGTCAAGCACGATACCGAAACCGGCGCATCCTGGAGCCTGCCTTTTGGTGAACAACGATTCGGCAGTGAAGCACCATTTGCGCCTCGCGTAAACGCAAAAGACGAGGATGACGGCTATCTGGTGAGTTTCATTACCGACATGAAAGATGATCGATCAGAGTGTGTGCTGATCGACGCCAAGGATATCGAGGCCGGTCCGGTGTGCCGCATCATTCTCCCGCACAGGATCAGTAGCGGTACGCATGCCACCTGGGCAGACGGACCAACGGTTCGCGCCTATCAGGAATAAGGAGGATTGCGCTGGCCGCCAAGAAATTCAGGTCAGCGTAATCGGCACACTTTCATTTTTTATCACCATTGTTCATCTGATACGTGGAACGAGCCATGCCCGAAGCACTGATTGTCGATGCTGTGCGTATTCCCCGCGCAAAAGCGAATGCCGACACGGGGATATACGCAAAGTGCAAGCCCGTAGATCTACTCAAACCACTGTATAAAGCGCTTTGTGAGCGAAACCATCTTGACAGTAACAATGTGCAGGACGTGCTTCTGGGTTGCTCAACCCAAAGCGGAGAGCAAGGATCAAACCTGGCCAAAATCTCAACACTTCATGCTGGCTGGTCGGATCAGGTATCCGGAGCAACAATTAATCGATTCTGCTGCTCTGGACTTGATGCCGTCAACATTGTGGCCAGCAAAGTTATTGCGGGAATGGAATCCCTGGCGGTAGCGGGCGGCATTGAGCACTTGAGCCGAGTGCCAATGTTCTCCGATAAAGGCCCCTGGTTTAGCGACCCCGAAGTCATGAAGACCTCTCGCTTTATGCATATGGGCGTGTCGGCGGATTTAATCGCCGTACAACAGGGCTATAGCAAAGAACAACTCGATATCGTGGCATGTGAATCTCACAAGCGCGCGGCAAATGCAATCGACAAGGGTTATTTTGATCGATCACTTGTACCCGTCCGCGAAAGCAATGGTAGCCCCTTACTGCTTAATGATAACAATGTCCGCCGTGATTTTGCCCTAAAGACGCTGGCAAAGTTACCGCCCAGTTTCACCGATTTTGTCCCAATGGCACAAAAACTCATTGATAAATTCTATCCCGGGACGGCCCTTGAGGCAGTACATAGTGCGGGAAGCTCACCGGCTTTGGTCGATGGCGCCTCCCTGGTAATGATCGCCAACCAAAAAACCTGCGAGCGCCTGGGTTTACAACCTCGAGCAACGGTGCGGCATTTTGCCAATGCTAGCTGTGAGCCGGTAAAAATGCTCGACGGCCATATCAAAGCGACGGAGTCGGTGCTTAAAGCTACCGGTATTCGGACAAAAGATATCGATCTATGGGAAGTAAACGAATCCTTCGCCTCTACAGTGCTGCTGTACCAAAAACACTTCGGAATCGATGCTAAACGCCTTAATGTAAATGGCGGCGCCATAGCCCTCGGGCATCCGCTGGGAGCCACCGGAGGAATTCTGATAGGAACGCTACTCGACGAGCTAGAGCGACGGGATTTAAAGCGCGGTGTTGTCGCTATTTGTGGCGGCGCTGGGGTTGGCGTGGCAACACTGATTGAACGCACCTAAAAATCAACAATATACTGAAAATATCATGGAAAATGAGTTTTGGGATGGGTTGCGCGCCCCGGGGATACCCGACAGCATCGACACCAGTAGTTACAAGAACCTGCTGGAGATACTGACAAGCGCGTTCGATTGCCACGGCAAACGTCCTGCATTTACCGGCATGGGACATACGCTTACTTACTCAGAAATTGATGAGTTGAGCAGCGAATTCTGCCGCTACCTTCAATATCATACCGATTTGCAGGTTGGCGATCGTATAGCCATTCAGATGGCTAACCTGCTTCAGTATCCGGTGGTTTTGTATTGTGCCTTGAAGGCCGGGCTGATTATCGTTAATACCAATCCGCTCTACACAGCAAGGGAAATGCAACACCAATTTAACGACGCCGGCGTGAAGGCCTTAGTCTTCATGTCAACATTTGGAGATAAAGTGGCAGAGGTGCTACCGCACACTTCAATTGAAACCGTGATCGTTACAAATATCGGCGACCTGTTACCGTTTGTCAAACGCACCACATATAACTTCCTGGCTCATCATATTAAAAAAATGGTTCCCAGATTTTCGATTAGGGGAATCAAGTCTTTTCGTAATGCTTTGGCCATGGGCCGCCGCTCACCCCAGCAAAAACCTGTAGACACAAAACCCAACGATATAGCCGCCTTGCAATACACGGGTGGTACCACCGGCGTTGCCAAGGGAGCGATACTGACCCACGCAAATCTGGTCGCAAACATGCTACAGATCAATGCAGGCTTACAGCAAACCGACAGCTCGGGAGAACGAATCTTCAAACCCGGCGAAGAAGTTATCGTTGCGCCTCTACCGTTTTATCACATTTACGCATTTACGATGCACTTGATATCTGCCGCTCATAATGGCCAGCACAATATTCTGATTGCAAATCCACGCGACCCGGATCTATTTGTGCGCGCACTAAAACCCTGGAAAATCACGGTATTTGTCGGCCTGAATACCCTGTTTATTTCACTGTTGCGCCATGCGGGCTTTCGCAACCTGGATTTCGGCAGCCTGAAAGCAACCAATTCCGGCGGCGCCGCATTGGCAACGGATACTAACGAGCGCTGGGCCGAACTCACTGGCTGCCGTATAGCCGAGGGCTACGGATTGACCGAATGCTCTCCTGTTGTGTGCGCCAGCGGTGCAGGTGATCATGTCAATCCACAATCTGTCGGCCTACCACTTCCAAACACGGCCTTGAAACTGATTGACGCCCGGGGCGCGGAGATTGTCACACCTGGAAAAGCCGGGGAACTTTGTATAAAGGGGCCCCAGGTCATGAAGGGCTACTGGAATCAGCCCGAAGCAACAAAAGAAGTACTTGACGAAGAAGGCTGGTTCAAAAGTGGTGATATAGCGACTATCGATGAAGATGGCGTGGTGCGTATAGTGGACCGCGTCAAGGACCTTGTTATTGTTTCTGGCTTTAACGTGTATCCCAATGAAATCGAGTCAGTTGTAACTGCTCACCCCTCTGTGGAGCATGCGGCCGCTATCGGGGTGGAGGATGAGAAAACTGGAGAAGCTGTTAAGCTTTTTGTCGTAAGATCCGACCCTGAATTGACACAGAGTCAACTGCTTGCATATTGCAGAGAACAATTAACAGCTTATAAGGTTCCAAAAATAATTGAGTTTCGAACCGAGCTACCGATGACACCTGTAGGAAAGGTGCTGAGAAAGGAGTTGCGTGCAGAAGTTTCACATAACTCCACCGGACCGTGAATAGAGATATTTTTACACGTGATCAGACCGCTCTCGCGAGGAAACAGGCTCTACCCATGATCACATTGATTTTCTGGCGAAAACCCAGATTAAAGGTGCGTAATTTCAAGCATGGATTGAAGCACAATGGATACAGTTATCAAGAGTACTGAAAAGCAAATTTTGTAGATACCCCAACAATTTAGAATGCATGGCAACTCGCGAGTTGCCAATCGAACACCTCTTGGCAAATACCAGCACCGCATCCAGGAAAAATCAGCCCTACTGCGACGCCAGGGACGCTCCACAACGTAAATTTTCTTCCGTTAAATATTTTCTATTTTTAGATCTTTAATGCAAGTAAATATCTATACATTAAATGCAACAGTTTCAACCGTATCGATATCACCTAGAGTAGTCCTTGACCTATTCATCAAATCTACAATCATTAGATCTATTATTAAAGTCTTTCGCTTTTATTTATCAGATTTTTCAAATCGATATATCACTGTGTATTTGTTGCTATTTTTGACAAGTTATATTCTTGTTGACGAAAACTAAATTTACTTTATAGTCTCACAATGAAAGTTAATTGATTACGTACCTCCGCCTGTTCGCGCCATATGGCTATAGCCATTCACAATGCCCAATCGGAGTCTGAGATCAACGCCGCGTTCACATTAAAATAACGGTACCATCAAGGAATCAAGTCTATGAAACCAAGCAGCGTCCGCTCCTTAATTGCTATTACGATCGCGTTACTTGTGGCTGGATTACTGGCATGGGCCGGCAGTAGTCACGGAACTAAGGTCGGCGGTATCTCGGTCTTCGTTTTATGTGCAATGTTGGCCTTTGCAATTCAGTGGCTGGCGTTTATACCTGCCTATCTTTACCAAACTGAGCACTTCTATGATCTTGTCGGTACTATGACCTATTTGACATTGATGGGCTGCGCACTTTGGCTTGTCGACAATATCGGCATTCGCTCTATGTTGTTAGCCCTGCTGATTGGTATATGGGCAACTCGCCTTGGAAGTTTTCTGTTCATACGCGTTTCCAAAGATGGCTCAGATTGCCGCTTTGATCATATCAAACCATACTTCCTTCGTTTTTTAACGGCTTGGACTTTACAGGGTCTCTGGGTGTTTATTACCGCCTCGAGCGCATTGGCGGCAATTAGCTCTGATAACGATGTGCCACTGGGCGCGTGGGGTATCGCAGGCCTCTGTGTTTGGCTTTCTGGATTTGCCATTGAAGTCGTTTCCGATTTTCAGAAGAGACAGTTCCGCGCTGCGCTGAAAGGAGAGCGCGGTTTCATTCAGTCGGGCCTTTGGTCCTACTCCCGTCACCCAAACTATTTTGGCGAGATCGTCCTGTGGATCGGAATTAGTATGATTGCGCTTCCGGCTTTGTCGGGCTGGCAGTATGCCACGTTGATTTCTCCTGTTTTCGTCGCTCTGTTAATCATACGCATTAGCGGTATTAACCTCCTCGAAGCCAGCGCCGACAAACGCTGGGGTGGCGTACCCGAGTACGAAAACTATAAAGCCAGCACACCTGTTCTAGTTCCTCGCCTGCGCAAGCCTCGATAGGCGTCGGCCTCGGGGACACTTCGAAATCGCCTAACAAACATCTCTCATGGGAATTACGAAATGAAATATAAAAATCAAATAGTGCCTTCATCGATCACCTTGGCAAACGCTGTAGTAGTTGCGACCTCTTTGATGAATCCCTCTCAGGCATTAGCCGAAAACTATGCATTGGAAGAGGTTATTGTTTCTGCTCAGAGAAGATCGGAAAGCTTGCAGGAAGTACCAGTTTCGGTAACCGCTATCGGCGGAGAGAGTGTTGGGGAAAGCGGAATAGCCGGACTAAACGATATCAGCCGGCAGACTCCCGGCTTTACGATGACCCAATATAATATTGCGGAACCGCAGTTGTACATCAGGGGTATCGGGTCCACACAGGACTCCGCAGCTTCCGACTCACCAGTCGCCATGTTTGTGGACGACGTGTATATCGGCCGGTCTGGCGGTGCAAGCTTTGAGCTCTACGATATTGAGCGCATTGAAGTCTTGCGAGGCCCCCAGGGTACTTTGTTCGGTAAGAATGTGGTCGGAGGAGCGGTCAGTGTCGTTACCTCGAAGCCTTCGGAAGAGTTCAAAGCCAAGCTTGGCGTTACCGCGGGAAACCTCGGCTTGAAGAAATTTACCGGACTGATTAACGGGGCCATCACTGACAATGTGGCTGGTAAGTTTGCTTTCAGCAAGAAGGATACAGACGGCTATGCCGAGAATATTTCAACCGGGCAAGACACCCATGATGTAGACAACCTCAGCACGAGGGCCCAGCTTGCGGTATTCCCCAGCGACAATCTGGAAATTCTCCTTGGTGCCGACTACTCAACCGATGAAAACAACGGTAACTGTCGCTCTATCGGCGAACTTGATGAAGACACTCGTCCGCTGACGCCGATTTATAGACTCGCAGTAGCCGCTACGACTCAAGGTGATATCCGAAAATGCACTGGTGATGTCGAGACCTATCAGGAACGGGACCTCGGCGGTCTCCTGGCGAAAGTTACCTGGGATACACCACTGGCGACTTTTTCGTCCATCAGCGCATACCGCGAAAGTGATTACAAATGGCTCGACGATTTAAGTGGTCTTCCCGCGGCAACGCTGCCACTAATCGTGCATAACAACGCAGAGGAGCAGGCCGATCAGTTCTCACAGGAACTGCGCCTGACCTCAAATGGAGGCGCCCCCCTGCAATGGATCGCGGGGTATTACTACATGCGTGAAAATGTTGATCGCCGCGAGCGTTTCGATTCCCAGGTGGGCAACGATGATCCCACGAGTATTTTTGGGCCCAACGGACCTCTTGGTGCGGCAACGCTTCTGGGTGGCAATGTCGAATTTTTTCAGGACGCGAAAAGTGATTCGCACGCAGTATTTGCGCAAGCCAACTATCACTTCACCGATGATTTCTCCGCCAGCTTTGGTGGCCGCTGGAGCTACGACAAGAAAAAGATCAATCAGTCTGCACTCGATTACGAAGGACAGGGTCACACCGGCGTGCCATTGTCTGGAGCACCGCCCTATGCCAACGCCGAGGCGTCTGAGAGCTGGAGTGAATTCACCCCCTCACTCAGCTTGAACTACCAGATCAACGATAACGGCTTCGTTTATTTTACGGCTGCGAACGGTTACAAGAGTGGCGCTTTTATTGGCCAGGCAATGTCAGCTGAATCTGCAACGACGCCTCTTGAGCCGGAAACTGTAACAAACTATGAAATAGGCGCCAAAACCGAGTGGTTCGGCAATCGCTTGCGACTGAATGTCTCCGCCTTCAATATGGAATATTCCGACCTGCAGGTTTTCACCCTGAAGGGCTTTAGTCTGGTGAGCGACAATGCCGAGGCGACCAGCCAGGGGCTGGACGTCGAGTTTGTCGCCGCCGTTACGGATCGGCTACGGC
Source organism: Parahaliea mediterranea (assembly GCF_017255185.1). Lineage (GTDB taxonomy): Bacteria > Pseudomonadota > Gammaproteobacteria > Pseudomonadales > Halieaceae > JAFKCZ01. Next base: position 114,334 of record NZ_JAFKCZ010000005.1, on the reverse strand, counting down.
TCTCGGGAAGCTGGTCTTATCTGGATGCGGAGTATGACACCTATATTAGTGGTGACGATGACTACAGCGGCAATGTCTTGCCGCGTGCGCCCAAGCATAGTCGAAACATCAAGGCCTCCTACTACCAGCCCCTGCCCCGGGGGAGTGAGCTGGAACTGTCGCTGAGCTATGACTACAAGTCCAGTTTCTTTTTTGACCCGGATAACAGCCCTCTGCGCGAGGAAGAGGCGGTCGAACTGATCAATGCCAATGCCTCCTGGTACAGTTCAGGTCAAGACTGGCGCGTCGTCGCCTGGGTGAAGAACCTTGCCGACGAAGAATATCGTTTGCACTCTGCGATCAGCGGCTTTGCAGGTACTGTCAATATCTATGCGCCACCGCGAAGCTACGGGCTAACTGTCGACTACACCTTCCGGTAGTGGACGACGCCACCGACCCGGTCACCGCCGTGATGCAGCCCATCGAACCCGTACCGCCGGTTTGGCTGCTGGCGGCCCTCGGGGACTGGCGGGCCTCTTGGGTCTCAGGCTGTAAGCGCGGTAAGCGGGAGGTTACAGGCATCGAAAAGCCCGGCAGTGATGCCGGGCTTTTTCCTGTAGTGCCAGCAAGCTGCACCCGCCGGTTGGTGAGCTCCACGGGCGAGCAAGCGGACCGGCGTTTAGGTGACCAGGCAGAATATATTGCGCCCTGCGGGAAGATAGAGGCCCGGTCTAGAAGCGGTAGTGAACACGGCCTACGATAGAACGCTCGTCACCCGGCCAGCAGTCACCGCGGTCCAGGCAACTAGCGAAGTACTCCCGGTCACCGGCATTGCGCACGTTCACGCTCAGGTCCCAGCGATCGAATTCGTAACCCACCATCAAATCCACCAGGGTGACCGAGGCGACTTCGATGATATCCGCCCCGCCATAGCGCTTGCCCAGATAGCGCAGGCCGGCGCCGGCCTTGAAGCCGGCCAGCTGGCCCCCGGGCCGGTAGCCCACCCAGGTGGAGGCCTGCTTTTCGGGCACGCTGTCCACATGGAAACCGTTGGCGGTTTCCGTATCGATTTGGCTGAGGTTCAGCTCCCAGGTGATAGCGCCAAAGTCGATCAGGCTTTCCAGTTCCCAGCCCTCGAAGCGGGCCACGCCACTCTGCTGCTGGATAACAGTCGGCTCGCCGGCCGGGTCGTTAAGGTTGGTCTGCTCGATATCGAAGTAGGCGAAGGTCACCATGCCGGGAAAATCGTCCGGCTGGTATTTAACACCGTACTCCCACTGTTCGCCCTCCTGGGGATCCAGCGGCCGGGGGTTATCCGGGTCGTTGTTGTTACCGATCACCGGCTCGAAGGACTGGGCCCAGCTCACATAGGGCGCGAAGCCGTTGTCGAACTGGTAGAGCACCCCGGCGGCACCACTCAGTGCGTCGTCCTGCTGGCTCTGGCCGGCGGTTTCGGTTTCCGTATCGTCGTAACGCAGACCCAGGGTGATGCGCCAGTTGTCCACGCTGATCTGGTCATTGATGTACACCCCATAGTCGATGCTCTCGGTGTCCGGGCGCACGGTATAGCGGCTGTTCAGGTAGTCCAGTGGCGCGCTGGCGCCGTACCGGGGATTGAATACGTTGATCCAGTAGGTGTCGCCAAGCACATCATCCGGCAGACCGGTGGCAAAATCGTATCCCGGCGCGAACTCGTAATAGCCCGCCGCGCCGGTGGTGACATCCTGGTACTGCACTCCCATCAACACTTCGTGACTCAGGCCGCCGGTGTCAAAGCTCGCGCGCAGGCGGGCATCGATGGCCGCTTGCTCCGAGGTCTGGTCGTTGCGGTAGAAGGTGCGCGGCACGGTGCCGTCCTTGTACAGGCTGCCATCGGGATTGTAGACATAGCGCCCCGGGGTGGGCAGGAAGGCGGTCCAGGCCTGCTGGTAGTCGGCGCTGGCATCGGTGTAGCGGGCGGTGATTTCCATGCCCCACACCTCGTTGAACTGGTGGTCCGCCAGCAGGGTCAGGGCGTGGGTTTCGGCGTCGTACTTGTTGAAGCCGGGCTCGCCGAAGTAGGCGCTGCTGTCAATGTGCTTGCCATTGGGGGCAGCCTGCAGGGTGCCCTGGACCGGCAGGTACTGGGCCGCGGTGTCGTTATCGTACCGGGTGTAGTTGTACAGCAGGGTAATGTTGCTGCTGTCGGTGGGGCGGAAGGTGATCGACGGCGCGAACACCACCGAGTCGTCGGTCACACGGTCCACCTGGGTATCCGCCTCGCGATAGACACCCACGACCCGGTACAACCACTTGCCGCCAGCGTCGATGGCGCCCATGGAATCAAGGGCCAGCTGGGCGCGGTCGAAACTGCCGTAGTCCAACACGATCTCGTGCGCCGCCTCTTCCCTGGGCCGCTTGCTGACCACATTCACCAACCCACCCGGGGAGCCCTTGCCATAGAGCACCGAGGCCGGTCCCTTGAGAATTTCCACCTGCTCCAGTGTGTACACGTCGGGGCGGGTGTTGTTGTAGTTGCCGAACAGGGACTGCAGGCTGTCCTGGTACTGGGGCACATCCAGGCCGCGCACCTTCAGCCAGTCGCCCCGGGTGGCGAAACCGTAGGTCTCGCCGGTGACGCCGGCGCTGTAGGTAAATGTGTCGTCCAGGGTCAGGGCCCCCTTGTCCTGGATGTCCCGCAGGCTTTCGATGGTCACCGAGCGCGCGGTCTCCATGATCGGGGTATCGGACTTGAGCGCGGAGTAGCGCGACAGGCTGCCGCTGACAATGACCTCCTCCATGCGCTCGTCTGTTGCCGGCGCGGCCTCGCGGGCCTGGGTGACGCCGGCGGCGAGGGCGATGGAGATCGCCGCGGCCAGGCGGCCGCGCGGATTGCGTGTAAACATGGATTCCCCCTGAATCTTCGAAGCCAAGTCTGCCGTCACGGTGTGGCGACGAACCAAAAGTTAATCTAACTGATAAACATTATCATTTACTTCAAACCGGGCTTCAAGCCAAATAGTTGTGCCGTTTGCCACTGAATAGCGGCTCGGCCCGCGACAGTGATTTTCTACGACCGGCTCTTGTCTATACTGGCGGCTCACCGCAATAGAGGGAGTTTCCAATGGCAACAGCAGCCGACTACGGACTGGGACCGAACACTTTCCCGCGGGGTTGGTTCATCGTGGCCGAGAGCAAGGAACTGGACCAGGGCCCCCTGGCCGTGCGCTTCTTCGGCCAGGACCTGGCCCTGTACCGGGGGGAAAGCGGACGGCCGGTTCTTCTCGATGCCTACTGCGCGCACATGGGCACGCACCTGACCGACAGCAACAGCGCGATGATCGTCAAGAACGGCGAGCAAATCGAGGGCGACTCCATCCGCTGTCCCTACCACGGCTGGCGCTACAACGCCGATGGCGACGTGGACGACATCCCCTATCACGACGGCCCCTGCCCCAAATCGGCCTCGATCCGCTCCTACCCGGTGGTGGACAACATGGGCTGCATCATGGCCTGGTACGACCCGGAGGGCCGCGCACCCGACTACGAGCCGCCCTTCCTGCCGGAGTGGGACGACCCGCAATGGGTGCGCTGGGAGCTGGACCACCTGGGGGAGCTGGAGATTCACCCCCAGGAAATCCTCGACAACATGGCCGACGTGCGCCACCTGGGCCCGACCCACGGCGCCCCGAGCGAGTACTTCGAGAACGAGTTCAAGGACCATGTGTACATCCAGCGCCAGGGCGGCCCGATGCAGTTGTACAACTGCTACCTGTATACCACCACCTGGTATACCGGCCCCGGCCTGCTGCTGTCCAAGCAGGTGTTCGGCGACACCGTCATCTACGAGTTGATCGCCAATACCCCGATCGAGGACGGCAAGGTGAAATGCTGGCACGCCTGCCTCTACCAGGGCAGCGAAAGCCCCGCCACCGGAGCCGACCGGGAGGCCGCGAAACACGCCCAGGCCGGTGCTCTGGAGGCTTTCAGCGCCGACTTCAACATCTGGCAAAACAAGCGTCCCGCGCTGAAAATCATGCAGCTCAAGACCGACGGCCCCTTCAAGGTGGGGCGACGCTGGTACAGCCAGTTCTTCCAGCAGCCCGAGGATGCAAAGGCCACGCAACGGGAGCTCAACGGCATCCTGCACACCCAGGGCATGGACAAGCCCGAGGACCGCGGCCACGACATCGACCAGGGGCTGCCGTTCTAGCGCCCTCTCCCGCGGGCCCCTCCGGGGGCCCGCCACCGCTTTTTGAACCACCGCCCCCCGTATTGATCCAAGCTTTTGCAGCATCCTGCTAGAATAGGGGACGGAGGTATCGCCATGAAAAAACTGTCACTGATTCTCGTCGCCTGCGGCCTGGTCACCGCGTGCGCCACCAGCCCCACCGGCCGCAGCCAGCTGATGCTGGTGTCCCCCCAGTCCGCCATCGTGGAATCGAAGAAAGCCTACCTGAGCACGATGTCGCAGCTCGACGAGCAGGACAAACTGATCGACGACCCGAAACTCGCCGACCGGGTGGCCACCATTACCGGGCGCCTGGTCACCGAGGCGGTGGCCCTGTATCCCCAGTCCAGGGACTGGGAGTGGAGCGTGGCCATCGTCGACGACCCGGAAACGGTCAACGCCTGGTGCATGGCCGGCGGTCGGATGGCGGTCTATACGGGCCTGATCGACAAACTCAAACTCACCGACGATGAGTTCGCCCAGATCATGGGCCACGAAATTTCCCACGCCCTGGCCAACCACACCGCCGAGCGCATGTCCCGCGCCATGGCCACCAACCTCGGCGTGGCCACGGTGGCGATACTGTCGGACCATCACGCCGCGGCCCTCGGCGGCGCCGCCCTGGCCGCCAAGGTGGCGCTGGAGCTGCCCAACAGCCGCACCGCCGAGGCGGAAGCCGACCAGATCGGGCTGGAACTGGCCACCCGCGCCGGCTACGACCCCGACGCCGCGGTCACCCTGTGGGAGAAGATGGCCCAGGTCGGCGGCGACCGGCCGCCGGAATTCCTCAGCACCCACCCCGCGCCGGAAAACCGGCAGGCGGCCCTGGCGGCGATGGGCGCCGAGGCGCGCAAACTCAACCCCAGCGGCCAGCTGGCGGCGGTGCACCCGGTAACTATTGTGCGCTAGCGCCGGCGACCCGCGGCGGACTCACCGCGTACTCCACTTCCGGCAATTCCGCGGCCATCTGCTCGCGCAGGTAGGCCCGGGCCGCCGCTCGCCGCTCGCCCGACAGGGCGAAGTGGTGATCGAAGAAACTGCCCACCACCACCCGGGTGATCATCTGCTGGCGCAGTACATTCATCGCCTCCGGCAGCGGGTCCACGCGGCACAACTCATTCTCGCCATCGGCAATCACGCCCTGCTCCGGCGAGCCGATCAGCTCGAACCAGGGCTCGTCCATGTCCTCGCCGATATTGCGGGTGACAATGTAGCAACCCAGGGCGTCGGGGTTGTCCATCCAGCGCATCCACGCCGCCGGGCCGGCGAAGCCGGTGTGCGAGGCCCCGCGCACGGTCACCAGCTCGGCGCCGGGCAGTTTCCCGGGAATCGGCGCGGCGTTGCTGTCCCAGGGCACCAGGGCATCGATATCACCCGCCAGCATCAGGAAGGGCAGCCCGGCGCGCTGCCGGAAAAACGCCGGGGCCAACATGGAGGTAGGACCGGCGATGGACAGCGCGGCGCCGACCCGGGGATCGCGCATCTCGGGGTGAAAAGCCACCAGTTCCGTGGTCAGCCCCCCCAGGGAGAGGCCGAAAACCCCGATGCGGCCCGGGTCCACCAGGCCCGCCAGTGGGTGATCCGGTGTGGCGGCATCCTGCAGTATCCGGTCGATAACAAAGCGCACGTCGGCGGGCTGGTTGACCACGTCCCTAACCCATGGCCCGCCCGGGGCGTACATATTGGTCAGCGGAAAATCGATGGCCGCCACCACATAGCCGAGGCTGGCCATGTACTCCGCCAGGTAGGCGCCACCGCGGCGGTTGGAGGAGTAGCCGTGGCTGTACACCAGCAGTGGGTGGGGGCCGGCATCGGTTACCGCCGGGTGCCACACCGTGGCCTCCAGCCGGCGGCTGTCGGCGCCGGGGTAGTCCTTGTTGGCGCTGGTGGCGCGGGATCGATCCTCGAACACCGTATCGTAATGCGCCACCGACAGGGGGCCCGGTTGCAGGCGGGCATTGCTGGCACTGTGCGGTGGAAAGGGCTCGGGCTGCCAGCCGAACACCAGCGCCCCGATTGCCGCGACCGACACCAGCAGCAGCACCAACAGCAGGTTCAGCAGTATTTTCATTATCTGACTCCTTGCGCGATGAGCCCCGCTGGCCTGCGCGGGGGACGGACCATTATTTCCGATTTGCGCGCCACTGTGCCAGCGGGCCCGCCAAACCGGGCTGGATTTTTCATCGGCTGGACTGTATAAAGCGGCCCACTTCCCCGGGCACGCGCCTTCGCCGCGCCCCCGCGCCACTTTTTGGCTCGGTTTCTGCTCCGGGTATCCGGTCGCTGGCAGCTTGTTTCCGCCACACTGCAAGACAATCGCTTCAGGAAATCCCTATGAACAACGCACGACTGCGCCGCGCGCTACTCGCGGCGGTCCTCGGCACGAGCTCCAGCGGCAGCCTGGCCGCGGGCTTCTACCTGCAGGAAACCAGCGCCAACGGCCTCGGCCGCGCCTTCGCCGCCGAAAACACCGTGGGCGACAACGCCGCCATCCTGGCCCGCAACCCGGCGGGTTCGGCACTGTTCGAGACCCGCGAGCTCACCCTCGGCGTGATCCACGTCAACCCGGAAATCGACGCCCGCGGCGACGTCACCCTGATGGTGCCGGGCGGGCCGTCCATCACCATGCCCGACCAGGCCACGGACTACGCCACCAGTGCCTGGATACCCAATGCCCATCTCGCGCTGCCGGTCAACGAGCGCTGGTCCGCGGGCCTGTCCATGTACACCAACTTTGGCCTGGAAACCGACTTCGACGACGACTTCCTGGTCAGCCACATCGCCAACAAGACCGAACTGTTGAGCGTCAACCTGGCGCCCTCGGTGGCCTTCAAGATCAACGACACCTTCAGCATTGGCGCCGCCCTGAAGGTCCTCTACGCCGAGGGCACCATCCTCAGCAGCATCCCCGAGGACCTGGCCCTGGCGCCATCGCTGTCGGGCCTGGGCGTGCTCGAGCTGGAGGGCGACGCCTGGGAGCTGGGCTGGAGCGTCGGCGCGCTGTGGCAGCCAAACGCGGCGACCCGGGTGGGCCTGTCCTACCACTCGGAACAGAGCCCGGAACTGGAGGGCGAGCTGAGCTCCGACCTGCTGCCGGACCTGGCGGGCGGCGGCACCCTGGACGGCGCCGATGGCGAGCTGAGCGTCGACCTGCCGGACACCCTGGAACTGGGAATCTACCACCGCATGAACGCCAACTGGGGACTGGTGCTGGGCGCCATGTGGGCCGACTGGGCGGACTTCGAGGCCCTGGAGGCCTATGTGCCCGGCCAGGCCAACGCCGCGGGCGGCGAACTGTACAACCCGCTGTTGATCAAGGAAGAGAATTTCGAAAGCGGCTGGCGCTACAGCCTGGGCGCCGAGTACTACCGGGACCAGCTTACCCTGCGCGCCGGCTACGCCTACGACGAGGGCGCGGCCCGGGACGGCCTGAACCGCCGCCACACCGAGGAAGCAGGCCTCGACGTCACCTGGCGCACCCTGTCGATCCCCGACACCGACCGCCAGTGGCTGACCTTCGGCGCCAGCTACCAGGCCAGCGAGACGCTCAGCGTGGACGCCAGCCTCGCCTACCTGTGGGGCGACGGCGAGACCATCCAGGAATACGCCAACGTGCCGGTGCCGACCTACTTCGACGGCAAAACCACCACCACCCGGGCCTGGCTGCTGGGCGTGTCGCTCAACTACCGGTTCTAGAGTCGCCCGCCTCCGCGGCGAGCTCCGCCAGTACCGCCGCCGTGTGCTCCCCCAGCCGCGGCGGCGCCCGGTCATAGGCCACCGGCGTGCGCGACAGGCGAATGGGATTGCCCACCAGCTCCAGCGCGGGGTTGTCGGGGTGCGGCACATTGACCCGCATGTCGCGGGCCAGTATCTGCGGTTCGGCGAACACCTCCGCCACCGTGTTGATCGGTCCCGCCGGAACCTTCGCCTCTTCCAGCAGGGCGAGCCACTCGTCCTTGTCCCGCTCCAGCAGCGCCGCCTGCAGCAGGGGAATCAACCGCTCCCGGTGTTGCACGCGGTCGCGGTTGCTGGCGAAACGCGGGTCGTCCGCCAGCTCCGGCCGGCCCAGTACCTGCACGAAGCGCCGGAACTGGGCGTCGTTGCCCACCGCCACCACCAGGTGGCCGTCGCGGGCGACAAAGCTCTGGTAGGGCACGATGTTGGGATGGGCGTTGCCCAGGCGGGAGGGGTTCACCCCGCCGACCAGATAGTTGGTGGCCTGGTTGGCGAGGGTGGCGGCGGTCACGTCGAGCAGCGCCAGGTCCACGCTCTGGCCCAGGCCGGAGCGCTGCCGCTCGGCGAGGGCGGCGAGGATGCCCACGGTGGCGTAGAGACCGGTCATGATATCGGTCAGCGCCACCCCCACTTTCTGCGGCCCGGCACCCGGCTCGCCGTCGGGCGCGCCGGTCACACTCATCAACCCGCCCATGGCCTGCACCAGAAAATCGTAGCCCGGCCGGTCCTTGAGGGGGCCGGTCTGGCCGAAACCGGTAATGGAGCAATAGATAAGGCCGGGGTTGTCCGCCGCCAGGCTGGCGTAATCGAGACCGTAACGGGCGGCGTCCCCGACCTTGAAGTTCTCGATCACCACGTCGCTTTCGGCGGCGAGCTGGCGCAGGGTGGCCTGCCCCTCGGGGCTTTTCATGTCGACGCAAACCGACTGCTTGCCGCGATTGGCGCAGAGGTAATAGGCCGACTCCGCGGTCTCCCTGCCCGCCGCGTCCCGCAGGTAGGGCGGGCCCCAGCCGCGGGTGTCGTCGCCGGCGCCGGGGCGCTCGATCTTGATCACCCGCGCGCCCAGGTCCGCCAGGAGCTGGCTGGCCCAGGGGCCGGCCAGAATCCGCGACAGGTCGAGGACGCGCAGGTCGGAAAGCGCTCCGCTCATCCGAAGGCCGGGATATCGGTCTGGCTGCGGCCGAGGATCAGCGCGTGCACGTCGTGGGTGCCCTCGTAGGTGTTGACCACCTCCAGGTTCACCATGTGGCGCATCACCGGGTACTCATCGGAGATCCCGTTGCCGCCCAGCATGTCGCGGGCCTTGCGCGCGATCTCCAGGGACTTGCCGCAGGAATTGCGCTTGATCAGGGAGATCAGTTCCGGCGCGATCTGGCCGGCGTCCATCAGCTGGCCCGCGCGCAGGCAGCCCTGCAGGGCGAGGCTGATGTCGGTCTGCATGTCCGCCAGCTTCAGCTGGATCAGCTGGTTGGCGGCCAGCGGCCGGTCGAACTGCTTGCGCTCCATGGTGTAGTCACGGGCGGCGTGCCAGCAGGCCTCCGCCGCGCCCAGGGCGCCCCAGGCGATGCCGTAGCGGGCGTTGTTGAGGCAGCCGAAGGGACCCTTCAGGCCCTCCACGTTGGGCAGCAGGTTTTCCGCCGGCACGAAGACCTCGTCCATCACGATCTCGCCGGTGATGGAGGCGCGCAGGGCCAGCTTGCCCTCGATCTTGGGGGCGCTGAGGCCGTCCATGCCCTTTTCCAGCACAAAACCGCGGATCTTGCCGTCGTCGGTCTTGGCCCAGACCACGAACACGTCGGCGATGGGGCTGTTGGTGATCCACATCTTGGCCCCGGAGAGTTTGTAGCCGCCGTCCACCGAGCGGGCGCGGGTGACCATGGAGCCGGGGTCGGAACCGTGGTCAGGCTCGGTGAGGCCGAAACAGCCGATCCACTCGCCGCTGGCGAGTTTCGGCAGGTACTTCTCGCGCTGCTCCTCGGTGCCGTAGGCGTAGATCGGGTACATGACCAGCGAGGACTGCACGCTCATCATCGAGCGGTAGCCGGAATCCACCCGCTCCACCTCGCGGGCGATCAGGCCGTAGGAAATGTAATCCACCCCGGGGCAGCCGTAGCCGTCGATGGTGGCGCCGAGCAGGCCGAGTTCGCCCATCTCGCGGAAAATCGCCGGGTCGGTGGACTCGGCTCGGTAGGCCTCGCGCACCCGCGGCGCCAGTTGCCCCTGGGCGTACTGGGCCGCGCTGTCGCGCACCATGCGCTGCTCGTCACTGAGTTGCAGCTCCAGCAGGAAGGGGTCCTGCCAGTTCAGTTTCTGCCACTTTTTTTGCTGTGCCATGGGTCGATCCATCCGTCGCTGAATAGTCCCTTCAAAGTAGCAGAGCCCACTACATTTATAAAATATATGTTATATATAGAATTCATATATAAAATATATTGAATATGGACCTGCGCAAACTCGACATCTTCGCCACCGTCGCCCGCCTGGGCAGCTTCAGCCAGGCGGCGCAGCAACTGCACATGGCGCAGCCGGCGGTGAGCATCGCGGTGCGCAAGCTGGAGGAGGAGCTGGGGCTGGCGCTGTTCGACCGCAGCGGTCGCCGGGTGCGGCTGACCGCCGAGGGCCGGGAGCTGTGCCAGCGGGCCGAGGCCATTCTCGGGCAGGTGGCGGAACTGGAGCGCCAGTTCGGCGAGCGCCGGGGGCTGATGCGCGGCGAGCTCACGGTCAGCTGCCCCTCTATGGTGGCCACCTATTACCTGCCGGAATTCCTCGGTGAATTCCTCGGCGAGCACCCGGGGCTCACCGCCAGCGTCAGCCAGCTGGGCACCACGCACGTGCGCCGGCAACTGCTCGAGGGCGAGCTCGAGCTGGGGGTCATCAGCGAGGACGGCGCCGCCGACGAACTGGCGCAGCTGGAGCGGGTTCCGCTGCTGGAACAGCCGATACTGCTGTGCATGGCCGAGCACCACCCCTGGGCCGGGCGGGCGCGGATCGATATCGAGGAACTGCACGGCTCGCCGATGGTGGTGTACGAAAGCGGCTACTTTATCCGCGACCAGCTGGATCGCCTGTGCCGGGCGCGCGACGTCAGCCCCGAGCTGCGCATGCAGAGCAATTTCCTGCCGCTGCTGGTGCGCATGGTGAAGCAGGGCCTGGGCACCACCATCGGCCTGGAAATCATGGCCGCCGGCGAGCCGGGGATCGTCGCGGTCCCCCTGGCCGGGGACGCCCGCCTCCGCATGTCGCTGGCCAAGCGCCGGGGACGCGCCATCTCCCGCGCCAACCAGGCCTTTTTGGATTGGGCGGCATTCAAGTTATGATGCCGGACTTTTAATAATACGCCGACAGCATGCGCGACCTGACCGAGTACAGCCAGCACCTCGCCCACCTGATCGCCGAGGTGCGCACGCCACAATTCCCCGCGCGACTGATCGCGACCCTGCGCGGCCTGGTGGCCATCGACGACGCCACCGTGGTGGTCTATCCCGAACGGGAGTACCCGGTGATCGACTACTTCGAGGTACCCAACGACGGCGGCAGCTCGACCCTGGACCGCTTCGTCAGCGGCGCCTTCGTGCTCGACCCCTACTATATCGCCGGCACCGAAAACCGCTTCGGCCTGTATCGCCTGCGCGATTTATCGCCGGCCGGCTTCCGCGACAGCGAGTACTACAAAAACTGGTACCGCAATTGCGGCTACAAGGATGAGTGCGGCTACATCGTGCGCCTGAGCGAGACCGGGTTCGCGAACATCGCCCTGGGCAAGACCCGGCCCCGCGGCAGCTTTAGCCGACAGGAAGTGGGCACCCTGCACAGCGTGTTGCCGGTGATCGAAACCCTCTGCCGGCAGCACTGGCAGCGCGATATCGAGGCCGCCCCCGGCAGCGTGGACCTGCGCAAGAAACTGCACGAGGCGCTGCGCGCCTTCGGCGAAAGCCTGCTCACCGAGCGCGAGACCCAGGTGATCCACCTGGTGCTGCACGGCCACAGCACCAAGACCGTGGCGGAAAAACTATCCATCTCCATCGAGACGGTCAAGCTGCACCGCAAGCACGCCTATGCCAAGCTCGAGGTCAGCTCCCAGGCCGAGCTGTTCTACCTCTTCCTCGATTCGCTGATGAGCGCGAAGGACTATCAGGGGGGCGACACCCTGGTGGCGTACCTGCAGCCACCGCAATAGCGGCGCACAATTCCGTCTGGCCTGAAAAACAGGTAAATGCTTTAGGCGGTTCAGTGCCAGCGAACCAGGGACCGCGCTTCACCCACACAACGGAGACGGGGGGCCTGTTCACACTCACAGGCGCGCGATGGGCTTGGTCAAACCAGCGCTCTCTGGTATCTTTCCGGCCGCTCGAAACCTGGATATATGGTATGTTCCTGTCCCGCGCATTTTTCTCCCTTAACCGGCCAGATCATTAAATCCGGATTCCACCATTTCGCGCTTAATTTAAACACGAAAAAGAGCCTTTCACATGAAGCAAGCCGTTCGTCCTTTGTTGGCGTTAGTCTCGGTATTTATCCATTCTCTCGCCCATGCGGCACCGGCACTGGAGGTCGATGGCATCCCGAGTTCGGGCTCTACCACCCCCTACGGTAACTGGGGTGTTACTTATACGGGCACTTTTCAGGGATATATCAGCCAGTCCTTCATCGCGAACACCTCGGTGATCAGTGGGGCTGCGATGTACCTCGGCGTGCGCGCGGGGGGCAACGCCACCAACGAAGCCATCCTGAGTATTAGGTCAGGGGGAGCAAACGGTGCGGTACTGGCACAGAAAAATTTTACCGTTATGGCGACTCATGGATGGCAAGGCGTAACCTTTGACGCACCCATCAATGTGACGAACGGAGGCGAGTACTATCTCCGGCTAGACGATGCCGACGGGCACACCGATCCCGGTGCCGGTGATTTCGTCGATGTGGCAGCGCACTTCGCTCAACCCGCGCCGACCATTTACTCTAGCGGAATGGCCTATGTCAACACCTCCGCGTACAGCAGTGGCGACCACAATTTTAGAATCTACGCCTCGGGCGGCCCGCCCACGCTCCCCGGCGCCCCCACCATCGGCACCGCCACGGCGGGCAATGCCCAGGCGACGGTGGCCTTCACGGCCCCCGCTAATGACGGCGGCGCGGCGATCACCGGCTACACCGCCACCAGCGCGCCGGGCGGCCTGACCGGCACCTGCTCCAGCTCGCCCTGTACCGTTGCGGGATTGACCAACGGCACGGCCTACACCTTCACGGTGGTGGCGACCAACAGCGCGGGTAACAGCCCGGCCTCCGCCGCAAGCAACGCGGTGACCCCAGCAGCGACCGTTCCCGGCGCCCCCACCATCGGCACCGCCACGGCGGGCAATGCCCAGGCGACGGTGGCCTTCACGGCCCCCGACAATGACGGCGGCGCGGCGATCACCGGCTACACCGCCACCAGCGCGCCGGGCGGCCTGACCGGCACCTGTTCCAGCTCGCCCTGTACCGTTGCGGGATTGACCAACGGCACGGCCTACACTTTCACGGTGGTGGCGACCAACAGCGCGGGTAACAGCCCGGCCTCCGCCGCGAGCAACGCAGTGACCCCAGCGACCGTTCCCGGCGCACCCAGCATCGGCACCGCCACGGCGGGCAATGCCCAGGCGACGGTGGCCTTCACGGCCCCCGCCAATGGCGGCGGCGCGGCGATCACCGGCTACACCGCCACCAGCGCGCCGGGCGGCCTGACCGGCACCTGCTCCAGTTCGCCCTGTACCGTTGCGGGATTGACCAACGGCACGGCCTACACCTTCACGGTGGTGGCGACCAACAGTGTCGGTGACAGCCCGGCTTCGGCATCGAGCAACGCGGTGACGCCCGAACAGGACTCCGATGGCGACGGCACGCTGGATACCAACGATGCCTTTCCCAGCGACCCGGTGGAGGATGTTGATACGGACGGTGACGGCATCGGCGACAACGGCGACGCCGGCGGTACGGGTATCGGTATCCGGGTGCTTGGCGCGCCCCTCGGCTGTACCTTCGGCGGGCCGGTGGAGAATAGCACCGCCCACCTCGATACCGCCCCGGGCGAAGCGCTGGACAAGCAGCTGCATTTCACGTTGAACGGCTGCGGCGCGTCGGTGACCATCGAGGCGCTCTTTGGCGAAGACCTTCCCCCCCGCAGTGTGGCCTACAAGGTCTCCGCCAGCGGCGAGTGGGTGGAAATACCCGGCGCAACCATCGCCGGCAACAAAATCACCTACACCGTGACCGACAATGGCCCCCTGGACGACGACGCCGTACTGGGCCAGATCACCGACCCGGTCACCGCCGTGGTGCCGCCCATCGAACCCGTCCCCGTGTTGCCGGTGTGGCTGCTGGCCGCACTGGGTAGCCTGATAGGCCTGGCGGGCCTCAGGCACTATTCGCGATAGCTCGCGCTGCACGATTCACCCCAAAGCCCGGCATTCCCTGCCGGGCTTTTTTTTGCGGCCCGCGACCCCCACGGACGCACCGGCGCCACCACCATCGGCGAACCTACCCCTTGGCCCACGCAAGCTCACAGGCTGGCGTCGTACTCCATCGGCGTCACCTGGCGATCGAACTCGTCGATTTCCTGTTGTTTGATCAGGGTGTATACGCGCTGGAACTCGGCGCCGAAATTGTCCTGGATAAAGGCCGAGTCGGCGAAACGCGCCAGGGCCTCGGGCCAGTAGCGGGGCAGGCTGGGGGGCAGCTGTTCGTAGGCATTGCCCTCCAGCGGAGCCGGCGCCTCCAGTTGCTGCTCGATGCCCTGCAGTATCCCGGCCAGGATCGCCGCCAACACCAGGTGGGGGTGGGCATCGGCACCCGCCACGCGGTGCTCGATGCGGGTCGCCGCCGGGGCGTCGGCGGGCACGCGGATCGACACCGTGCGGTTCTCGTAGCCCCAGCAGGGCGCCATCGGCGCGTGGGAGCCGCGCTGGAAGCGGCGGTAGGAATTGAGATTGGGCGCCAATAGCAACATGCTGTCGGCCATCCCCGCCATGCAGCCGGCGATGGCCTGGCGCAGCAGGGGCGTGCCCTGGCCGGTACCGTCGTCGAAGGCGTTGTGGCCCGCCTCGTCCAGCAGGCTGCAGTGCACGTGCATGCCGTTGCCCGCCAGGTCGCCGAAGGGCTTGGCCATGAAGGTGGCGCGCAGGCCGTGTTCCCGGGCCACTCCCTTGATCGCCCGCTGCAGCATTACCGCCTGGTCGGCGGCCCGGAGCACGTCGTCGCTGTGGTAGAGGTTGATCTCGTACTGGGACGGCGCGCTCTCCTTGATCAGGGTATCCACCGGCAAACCCTGGATATCGCAGGCATCGCGAATGGCGTGCATCAACTCTCCCATCTCCGCCATGGTGTCCAGGCTATAGGTTTGCCCGGCCCCCGTGGCGCCGCCCACCCGGTCGGTCTGGGTGTGCACCGGCCGCCCCAGTTCGTCCTGGCGGTCCTCGAGCAAGTAGAACTCCATCTCGGTGGCCATCACCGCGGTAAGGCCCCGGGCCCGCAGGCGCTCGTCCAGGGCGCGCAGCAGGTAGCGACTGTCCAGGGGACTGGGGCTGCCATCGGGTTCGCGCATGGACACCAGCACCTGGCCGGTGGGACGGCTCCCCCAGGGCACCCGCGCCAGGGTGTCGATGTCGGCCTCGCAGTAACCGTCACCGTCACCGGAGTCGAACACCCAGGCCTCCACGTCGCGGCCGAAGACATCGAAGGCCAGCGAGCTGGCGGGCAGCTTGAGCTCCCCGGCGAAGACCTTGTGGATCTTGTCGCGGGTCACCCACTTGCCGCGCATGCCGCCGGCGATGTCCGGGAGGATCACCTCGAACACTTCGATGTCGGGGTTGTCGTCGAGAAAGGCCTGGAGGCGCTGGGCGGTATCCGCCATGAGAGTATTCCGTGTTATGTGGCTGGCCGGGCGCCAAAACACCACCTTTGGGGTAATGGCGATCGCGGGTCGTTGTGACAAACTTGACCGGTAAATTAAACACTTTTCAGCGAACCGCGACTATAACACTTCCGGGTAGACCCCCGGCACAGCGGCGCACCGCCCACAAGGCACACGCACCGGAGAAACCACGCTATGGACATCAAGGCCGATACCGCCGCGCTGCGGCAGCTGGACCGCGCTCACCACCTGCACCCCTTCACCGACCTGCAGGACTATGCAGAGCACGGCGGGCGCATCGTGAACCGCGCGGAGCACATTTATATCCATGACACCGACGGCAACAAGATGCTCGACGGCATGTCCGGCCTGTGGTGCTGCAACCTCGGCTACAGCCAGCACAGCATCGCCGAGGCGGTCTACCGCCAACTGCGGGAGCTCCCCTACTACAACAACTTCTTCAAGTGCTCCAACCAGCCCGCGGTGGAACTGGCCAAGGCCCTGGCCGAGGTAACGCCCGCGCAGTTCAAGCACGTGTTCTTCACCAACTCCGGCTCCGAGGCCAACGACACCAATATCCGCCTGGTGCACCGCTACTTCGACCTGCTGGGCAAGCCGGAGAAGAAACTCTTTATCAGCCGTAAGAACGCCTACCACGGCTCAACCATCGCCGCTGGCTCCCTGGGCGGAATGGCGCCCATGCACAAGCAGGCCATCGGCCTGACCTACGTCCACCACATCAACCAGCCCCACTGGTTCGAGAACGGCGGCGACCTCGGCGAAGCCGAATACGGCCTGCAGGTGGCGCGGGAACTGGAGGCCAAGATCGAGGAGCTGGGCGAGGACAAGGTGGCGGCCTTCATCGCCGAGCCGGTGCAGGGCGCCGGCGGCGTGATCATCCCGCCGCAAACCTACTGGCCGGAAATCCAGCGCATCTGCGACGAGCGCGACATCCTGCTGATCGCCGACGAAGTGATCTGCGGCTTCGGCCGTACGGGCAAGTGGTTCGGCAGCGAGACCTACGGCATCAAACCGCAACTGATGACCTTCGCCAAGGCGATCACCAACGGCTACATGCCGCTGGGCGGGGTAATGGTGGGCGACCAGGTCGCCGACGTGCTGCTCTCCGGGGGCGGCGAGTTCACCCACGGCCTGACCTACTCGGGCCACCCGGCGGCCTGCGCCGCGGGCCTGGCGACCCTGGAGATCCTGCGCGGCAGCGACATTATCGAAACCGCCGCGGAGCAGATCGCGCCGCACTTCCAGCGCCGCCTGCGGGAATTCGAGGGCCACCCAATCGTGGGCCAGGTGCGCGGCCAGGGGATGTTCGCGGCGCTGGAACTGGTGGCAAACAAGGCTTCCCGCGAGCGCCTGGCGCCGGAAAGCCGCGGCGCGGTGTTCTGCCGCGACCGCGCCAACAGCAACGGCCTGATGGTGCGCCAGACCGGCGACGCGATGATCATGGCGCCGCCGCTGGTCTGCTCCACCGATGAAATCGATATCCTGATCGAGAAGCTGGGTATCGCGCTGGACGAAACGGCGAGCCACTTCGGCGTCAAATAGTCTTTCCCCTTGCCCGGCCCTGGCGCCGGGCTTTTTTGGATTCGCGGCGCGATGCCAGTGTGTTGTATGATCATCCAATTAACACCCAGCGACTTCTCAATGTGTGTCTTTCCATGCAAGGGGCTGCCTCCGCCGCATGGGCAATGACCCGGAAGCCACTGGCTTCCATGTCACCGCCATCGCAAGAGAACCTCCCTATGGCGACGCTACCCCGCGAGCAACACTCACCGGCAACCAGGACAGCGACCGACCGGAAACCGGAAGTCGGCAGGGCGGGAACGGCGCAATCACCTGGCCAGCAGTGCCTCGAAAGTCCCGCGCCGGGAGAAGAGCCCCTCGGGTTCAAGCGCCTGCTGGTGATTTTGATGTCGAGTCATATCGGCGTGCGCTCCCATGCCAGGCGGGAGGAGGACTTTCGGCGCGCGAACGGCCTCCACGTGGTTATCGCTGGCGGGGTGTACTTCGCGCTCGTCATCGCCGCGCTGGTACTCCTGGTCAATCTGATAGCCGGCTGACCGCCGCATGCCCCCGGAAACGGCTACACCCTCGCCCCGGGAGGCCTACGCGCTGGCCGCGCAGCAACCGGGCTTCGTCGACGACCCCGCACAGCGCAAGGCAATAGACGCGCTGGAGCACCGCTTTGCCGCTTTGCACTCCGGCGGGAGATTAACGCAACCCGGACTCTACCTGTGGGGGCCTGTCGGTCGGGGCAAAACCTGGCTGATGGACCTGTTCCATCGCTGCCTGCGCATCCGCTCACGGCGTCAGCACTTCCACCATTTCATGCGCTGGGTACACCGCCGGCTCTTTGCCTTGACAGGAGTCGCCGATCCCCTGAAGCACCTGGCCGGTGAGTTGGCCAGCGACATACAGGTGCTGTGCTTCGACGAGTTTTTTGTCAGTGATATTGGCGACGCCATGCTGCTCGGCCCCCTGTTCCAGGCCATGATCGACGCCGGCATCGTGATTGTCGCCACCTCCAATCAGGCCCCGGATCAACTCTACGCCGATGGTTTCAACCGCGAGCGCTTTGTGCCCGCCATCGCCGCCCTGCAGGATCACATGCAGGTCGTGGAACTGGACGGCGCCCTGGACCACCGCCAGCACCCGCGCGCCGGCGAGCAACGGTACTGGGTCGATAACCGGCGCGCCCTGGCGGAGGTCTTTTCCAGATTGCGCGGCCCGGCCCCTGCCTCCCACAAGCCTCGCGCCCTGAATGGCCGCTCTGTGGCGGTGGTGCAAAGCTGCGCAAGCGCAATCTGGTTGCGCTTTGCCGACATCTGCGAGCAGCCCTTCGGCGCGCAGGATTTTATGGCCCTGTGCGATCACTACCCGGCAATCCTGCTGGAAGGCGTTCCCGGTCTCAGCGGCCAATGCACGGCCCAAAGAATTGCACGTGGCACGGAGGACGCCGCGCACCAGGTCGCGGCGGGGGATCGTCAGCTACCGGCCCTGTCCGTCAAGGACGACAGCGTGCGGCGATTCATCGCGCTGGTGGATGAATGCTACGACCGGGGCGTACCGCTGTATGTCGAGGCCGCCGTGCCCTTGCTTGAGCTGTACACCGCCGGGCACTTGATCGCGCCGTTTCGGCGCACCCTCAGCCGGCTACAGGCCATGCAATACCGTCAGTTTTAGCGGGCTGTGCCCCGCTCACGGCCGCCGGGAACCGCGAAGGGATCAAGCCGCGCCGCCAAATGCGTGAAGCGCTGCCGCAGCGCTCTCTCCAGGCTATCGAGGCGACTGGAATCCGGCGCGACGGCATCGTATCGAGTGGCGGAGGCGAAAAGCACGGAGTTTTCACTGGAAGCTCCAACCAGGACCGTCGGAAAAACAGCACCCAGCGTCTGAAGGAATGCGCGCCGCTCTCCCTGCCGGCCGAGAAAATTGATCACCAGCCACCCATCCTCCCGCAGAACCCGGCGACACTGTTCCAGAAACGTCTGTTGCACCTGCCCCGGCGCCATCTGGCAGGCATCGTACATATCGGAGAAGATGATCTCGCTGCTATTGCTTTCGATAGCCGCGATTTCCTCAAAGGCATCGCCAAGCGTGAAACGGGTCCGCTGGTCGTCTGGCAACTGAAAATATTCCCTGGCGATATCGACAACCAATGGCCTCAGTTCAACAATATGAAAATGGCATTGGGGCTCCACGTGATGCAAG
The DNA here is from genome assembly GCF_017255185.1 of Parahaliea mediterranea. Taxonomy (GTDB): domain Bacteria; phylum Pseudomonadota; class Gammaproteobacteria; order Pseudomonadales; family Halieaceae; genus JAFKCZ01. Next base: position 94,799 of record NZ_JAFKCZ010000005.1, on the reverse strand, counting down.
GTGCGCAACAGGCTCCCGCCGCCCAGCCCAAGCAAGGTGACGTGCACAGGCTCGACCAAGGCAGTAGCGAGCGCCATAAACTGGGTATATTGATGCACGAGCTGACAAGGACGGGAGCGCTGCATACAGCTTTGCTCGAACGAGGAATCAAAACTCAGTATCCGCTGGTTGCCGTCATCGACAACCAGAATATCCCCGTACTCGTCCCCGGCCGTATGAATGATCTTGCCGCCATAGTGAACTGGCGGGCAATGACGATTGGTAAACTGATGCAATGGTGTACTTGCTCCCGCAAGGTGATTTGTCGGAATCAGCGCCAGGCGGGACGGCCGCCAGCACGCTGCTCATACATAATTTACAGAAACACCGTAAATTCCTTCAGGCCGATCGTTCGGCCGAGTTCAACCAGGCTGTTCATGTCTTCCGTCGCGATGGGGGTATCCTCGTTGTCCGCCAGAATGAAAGACTTCTGCTCGGTATCGCGGAGCATGACAAACCACTGCTCCCGGTTCCCGGGACTGACCCTGACCTGGGCCGCTTCCCAGCGGCCCTGTTTTCCCAATTCAATGGCCTCATTCAATTTCATGTGGAGGTTCTCTGGCTAGTACATTATCGATGGCGAGCTCCAGGCTCGAGAAAGACATATCCAGGGGGGTTTTCCCGCTGCCGCGCGCCCTGGCGAGTGTTTTCATGGGCTGAAACTGCCAGGCGGCAAAAACGAGCTGCACCTGGTGTTTCTCGCAATGCGCCATCAGTTTTTCCATGGCCGCCAATCCGCCGGCATCCAGATACGAACTGTAGCGAACGTTGAGTATCATGCCATCGATGCCCTCGGCATGCTGGGCGAGCTCCGCAAAGATCCTGTCGGCGGCGGCAAAGAAAAGCGGGCCGCGCACCTTGAACACCTTCCAGTTCGCCGGCATTTTCCGCTGAACAAACTCCCGGCTATCGCTAATCTCCACGACACGGGTAAGCGCCGCGATCTCCCTCATGAACAACAGGGAAGCCAGCACTATTCCCACCGTAATCGCGATCACCATATCAAACAGAACCGTGAGCAAAAGACAGGACAACAGCACCAGCACATCGCCCTTCGGTGAGTGTTTGACCAGCCTGGCGGATTTGCGCGCTTCACTCATATTCCAGGCGACCACCATAAGCAGCGCCGCCATCGCCGGCATCGGCACCAGGGCCAAAACCCCGGCCAGCAACAACAATCCGAGCAACACCACCGCGGCGTGAATCACCGCTGCGATGGGTGAAACGGCACCCGCCTTGAAGTTGGTGGCCGAGCGTGCAATGGCGGCGGTTGCGGTGATGCCACCAAAGAAGGGGGTAAACACATTCGCCACGCCCTGGGCCAGCAATTCGCTGTTCGCGCTGTGGCGCTTGCCGGACATGCCATCCAGCACGACGGCGCACAGCAGCGACTCGATAGCCCCCAGCATCGCAATCGCGAACGCTGCCGGCAACAAATCGGCGACAAGGTCCAGGGACAGGCCCAGCGGCTCCCCGTCCGCCCCCGGGCGGTTCCAGGGCCACTCGAAGGCCGGCAGAAATGGGGGAATACCCGCCGCCTCGGTCCCGTCGGGCGTCAAATAGTGAAACCGTGAACCGATGGTATCCACGTCGACACCCATGTTTTGGCAGAGCACACCTAGCAAACACGCGAAAACCAGGGCCGGCAGGTGGGGCGGGACCGGGCTCCCGAGGCGCGGCCAGAGCAGCATCACGGCGAGCGTGAAGGCGGCAACTGAAACGCTCCCAATATCGAATCGCGGCAGATGGGCGGCAATCACCCGCGCCTTGCCGACAAAGCCTTCCGGCAGTGCCGGCAGATCCAGCCCCATGAAATCCGGGATCTGCAGCACCACGATCACAATCGCGATGCCGCCGGTAAAGCCCAGTGTCACCGACTCGGGAATGTACTCAATGAAACGCCCCAGGCGCGCAAAGGCCATGCCAATCAGTATGAACCCGGCCATGATCGAGGCGAGCAGCAGCCCGGCCAACCCGTATTTGCCGGCCAGTGGGTACAGAATAACGACAAACGCGGCTGTCGGCCCCGAAATGCTGAACCGACTACCACCGGCCAGTGCGACCAAACCGCCGGCGATAATCGAAGTGTACAAACCGTATTGGGGCGGCACGCCGCTGGCGATGGCCAGCGCCATTGCCAGCGGGATGGCAATGACGCCGACGGTGACGCCCGCGGCCAAATCCCTCATCAAATCGCCCCGGCCGTAGCCCTCGGCGATCGACTCCCGAAGCGCGTGCCCCAACCGCAGTGAAAACAGGTGCTGGCGATGTGGCATCGGCGGTCTCCTGGCGGGGGTGGGCCTAACCCGAGGGAATCCCGGGGCAGTGCAATAGCCATGACATTATAATGCTATTAACATATAATTATCCATAAATTGGCATTTACTTAGCATTGGTGCAAACCAAGGACAACCTGATGATTGAATCCCAGCTAGGAGAACAACTGTTAAGCTACGGCATAAGCGGCCCGACGGAGATTCTCTACAACCCCGACTACGACACCCTGTTTCGGGAAGAGACCCGTCCGGAATTGAGCGGCTACGAAGCGGGCCGTGTCACCAACAGCGGCGCCGTGGCCGTCGACACGGGCATTTTTACCGGCCGCTCACCCAAGGATAAGTATTTCGTCAAGGACGCGACGACCCGCGACACCCTGTGGTGGTCGGATCAGGGCGCCAACGACAACAAGGCCATCACCCCGCAAACCTGGCAGTCGCTGAAGGCCCTGGTGGGCAACCAGCTCAGTGGCAAACGCCTCTTCGTGAACGATCTTTTCTGCGGCGCCAACCCCGCCAGTCGCCTGCGCGTGCGCTTTGTCACCGAAGTCGCCTGGCAATCGCATTTCGTCACCAACATGTTCATTCGCCCCGACCGGGATGAACTGGAGAACTTCGAACCGGACTTCGTGGTGCTCAATGGCGCCAAAACCACCAACCCGGACTGGGAATCACAGGGCCTGAACTCCGAGAATTTCGTCGCCTTCAATATGACCGAGCGGATGCAGCTCATTGGCGGCACCTGGTACGGCGGCGAAATGAAAAAAGGCCTTTTCTCGGTGATGAACTACCTGCTGCCGCAGCGGGGCATCGCCTCAATGCACTGCTCGGCGAACGTGGGCCGCGATGGCGATACCGCGGTCTTTTTCGGCCTCTCCGGCACCGGAAAAACCACGCTCTCGACCGACCCGAATCGCGCCCTGATCGGGGACGACGAGCACGGCTGGGACGACAATGGCATCTTCAACTTCGAAGGCGGTTGCTATGCCAAAACGATCAACCTGAGCCGGGAGCAGGAACCCGAGATTTACGCCGCCATCAAACGCAATGCCCTGTTGGAAAATGTAACGGTAAACCCGCAAGGCGATGTGGATTTCGACGATGGATCGAAGACGGAAAACACGCGCGTGTCCTACCCGATCGATCATATCGACAACATCGTCAAACCGGTTTCCGTGGGCGGACACGCGACCAGAGTCATCTTTCTCACCGCCGACGCCTTCGGCGTGCTGCCGCCGGTTGCGCGCCTGACAAAAGCCCAAAGCGAATATTATTTTCTCTCGGGCTACACCTCCAAGCTGGCCGGAACGGAGCGCGGCATCACCGAACCGACACCGACCTTTTCCGCCTGTTTCGGCGCGGCGTTTTTAAGCTTGCATCCCACGCAATATGCCGCGGTCCTGAAACAGCGCATGGAGCGGGCCGGCGCCCGGGCCTACCTGGTCAACACCGGCTGGAACGGCAGCGGGAACCGGATATCGATCGGCGCGACGCGGCGTATTATCAACGCCATCCTCGACGGATCGATCGATGAGGCCGATACCATCGAGCTGCCGATATTCGGCCTGGACATCCCCACCTCGCTCGCCGGCGTAGACAGCACGCTGCTGGACCCCCGGTTGACCTATGCGGATGCGGGGGACTGGACACAAAAAGCCTCCTCGCTGGCCGACAAGTTCGTCGCCAATTTCGAACGCTTCACCGATACACCCGAGGGCGCGGCACTCACCAGCGCAGGCCCCGGGGCAATACCCCGGCAATAACCGGGCAACACACGGAGCCGCTGGGACCGGCGGCTCCGTTTCGGTACACTGGCATGCTAATCAAATTAACATAAGCACCCGACGCAGAAAGAGCAATGCAATGGAAAAACGTACCGCACGATTAACGGTTCTGGTAGACCCGCAAAAAAAAGCGACTTTCGAGAGGCTATGCGAACAGGAAGACGTGACTCCCTCCCAGAAAATTCGCCAGTTCATGCGCGATTACATTGAACAGGCCCTGGGGCCTGACTGGAAGGAGCAGGTGTTCAACGACGGCGAGGAACGCAAGTGACAGCCGCGCGGCCCGGGGCATCAATCGCCCACCACTCGCGACGGTAACTTCTCAAAACCAGCTCAACTATCTAGCCCCGACACCCGGAAATCAGGGTTACCCCGGCAGGGCCCTCTACGTACACTGGCCATCACCAGCATCAGGAGGGCCACACAATGAGCCAGCAGCGTCAGGTACTGAACAAAACCAACATGGGCATGACCGGCGGCCAGCCGCTGGAAGCCGGCGACGGCATCGAGGCATTGCGGCGCAGCGTGCAGCAGCTCATGGACATCGAGGCCATCAAACAGCTCAAGCACGCCTACTTCCGCTGCATCGACACCGCCAACCTCGACGAACTCACCACCCTGTTTCACGACGACGTACTCGTGCACTTCGTCGGCGGCACCTACGAGTGGAAAGTGGAAGGCAAACAGGCCTACGTCGACAACATCCGCGGCGCCTTCAACAGCCGCGCGGTGGGCCACCACAACGGCCATCATCCGGAAATCGAAATTATCAGCGACACCGAGGCACGGGGCATCTGGTACCTGGCCGACGACATGTGGATGCTCGACCACAAGGCCCACACCCGCGGCACCGCCCTCTACTGGGACCGCTACCAGAAAATCGACGGCAAGTGGCTGATCCGCGAAACGCGCTACGAGCGGCTGTACGAACTCAACCGCCTGCTGCCGGAGAGCCCCAAGTTCAGCTCGCACTATCTCGGCGCCCACGGCGCGCCCGCCGCAAGCCAGGGTTAGCTAGCCCGGCGCCCGGAGGCCCGGCGCCCGGAAGCCCGGCGCCCGGAAGCCCGGCGCCCGGAAGCCCGGCGCCCGGAAGCCCGGCGCCCGAAAACCCGCGCTCAGGCTGGGTCCTGGCGGCGCGGGTTGGGCAGCTCCGGGTCGACTTTGCGGCGCCAGCTCGACACGCCGTTGCGCAGCTCGCTGGCGCGGACGGTGACCGCCTCGTCCCACATCGCCTGGCTGCTGCTGTTGATGACATTGAAGCGCACTACCGGGTCCGCCTGGGTCATGTCGAAATCCACGATACCGGCGTTGTAGCCGCCGGTGTAGGGTTCGCGCAGGCGCACCTCCGGCACCTCGATGGGCTCGGGAATCGGCGTGTCCTGGGCCAGGCCGGAGCTGACGAACTCGAACAGGTCGTAGCCGCCCTGCTCCGACCGGGGAATACAGTTGGCCTCGGCGCGGTGCACGTCGCCGGACATCAGCAGGACACCTTCGATGCCCTCGTCGCGGATGAAATCGAACAGCTCGTCCCGCTCGTGGCGATAGCTGGTCCAGTTGTCCTCGCCGAAGGCGGCGGGATTGTGGGACCAGCCGCCGCCGATGATCAGCAGCTTGAACGCCGTGGCGCTGCGCTTGAGTTCGCCCTTGAGCCAGGCCTTCTGGCTTGCACCGAGCATGGTCTTGCCAGGGCCGTCGGGGGCGTCGTTGGGCGTGCGGTGATAGCGGTTGTCCAGGAAGAAGCAGTCCACGCCACCGTAGTGATAGCGGAAGTACACCCCCGGCGCGTCGGCCGTGCCGTAGGCGGGATTGGCCCAGTAGCGCTGGAACAGCCGCAGGCTGTCCTCGCGCATGGGACTTTCGCTGTCGTGGTTGTTGAGGCCGTAGTCGTGGTCGTCCCAGATCGCCAGCTGCGGCACCCGCGTGCCGAAGGCCTGGTATTCGGGCACGGCGCGCTGGATCTTGTACAGGTCCGACATGATCCCCGGTTCGACGGTATCGGCGTAGATATTGTCCCCCAGCCAGCAAAACAGGTCCGGCTGCCAGCGCTCCAGCGCGCGCCAGATGGGCTGGCGCGGGAACTCCTGCCAGCGGGCGCAGGAGCCGAAGCCGAGACGGAAGCGCGCGGGACCGGCGGGGGCGGTGCGGAAGCGGAAGGGCGGCCTGGTTTCCAGGTATTTGGCGGGCTCGCCGTCGACATAGGGGCGGTAGTAGTAGGTGGTATCCGGCGCCAGCTCCCGCAGCGCCACGCGCACGGTGAAATCGTCCTCGGGCACCGCCGGCACCGCATCACTGAAACGGGCGTCGGCGAGATCCTCCGAAGTACCGTAGCGCACAGTGACCGGGAAGCGCCCGCTTGCACGCATCCACAGCAGGACACTGTCTGGGCCGACGGCGCCGGGCATTGGCCCGTGCAACAGGCGGGGATAACCCTGCTCGCTGCGCGCCAGGGCTTCCCGCACCGCAACTGGCAGCAGTGGCAGGGATCCGCCGGCCAGGGCCAGGGATTGTAGGAATCTGCGGCGAAGCTGTTTCATGGTCACTCCTGTTCACTGAAATCGATGGTTACTGCCAGGCCGGGCGCCGCGTCGCCGAGGCTGACCCGGGCGCGATGCAGTCGCGCGATGGCGCGAACGATGGACAGGCCCAGGCCGGTGCCCTCGGTGTGCCGGCTGCGATCCAGGCGATAGAGGCGCTGGAACACGCGCTCGCACTCGGCCGACGGTATGCCCGGGCCGTTGTCCCGCACGGTCACCTTGCACCCGCCCTGGATCACCTCGATGCGCGCGCCTTGACCGGCGTACTTGATGGCGTTGTCCACCAGGTTATAGAGGGCCCGGAACAACAAGCTGGGATCGCCCCGGACCGGTCCGGGTTCACGGCACACCAGGTGCAATGTCTGGCCGTGCTCCTCCGCCACGGGGGCCAGCAGGGCGGTCACGTCACCGGCTATCGCTGCGAGGTCACAGGGCTCGCCCTCCAGGTGCAATGCGCCCTTTTCCAGCCGCGACAGTTCCAGCATGGCCTCAAAGGTCTCCAGTACCGTATCGAGATCGGCAAGGGTGTCGTCAAGCCAGGGCGCGGCGCCGGCTCCACTGCTCGCCTCCTCCAGACGCAGGCGAATACGCGACAGCGGCGTGCGCAGGTCGTGGGCAATGTTGTCGGTCACGCTGGCCACCGACTGCAGGAGCTCGTCGATTTCGTCGAGCATGCCGTTAACCTGGCGGGCGATGGCGTCGTACTCATCGCCCTGCGCCCGGGCGGGCAGGCGCGTGTTCAAGGCGCCACTCTGGATACGCGCCATGCCCTCGCCCAGCAGACGCACCCGTCGCACAATGCGGCGGTTGAACAACAAGCCCGCCACCACCGTCACCAGCAGCGCAATGGCCAGGGCGATGAGCGAAGCCAGCAGGAACTCGCGCCGGTATTGCTCCCGATCCCCCTCGATGCGCGCCACCATCAGCTTGCCATCGGGCAGCGGCAGGACCGTGCCCAGGGCAATACTGAGAGAGGGTTCGCCCTGCAGGTCGGCCACCCCCAGGGGAAAGCGGGCCGTCGCCGGGTAAGCCGGCAGATCCGGCGGCAGTCGGCTGAGATTGCCCACCACCTGGCCGCGCGTTTCCATGGCCAGCAGTGTATCCACGGCGTGCCGCGACCGGGACTTGATCAGCCGTCGCAGCGACTCACTGCCAGCGGCATCGCCCTGGGCCAACTGGCGAAAAGTGGCGGCGGCGGCGAGCACGCTCTGCTGTAGCTGCCGTTCCCGTTCCGACTGGGTAATCCAGTACACCGCCCACAATACGCCGGCGTTTACCAGCAGCACGATCAGGGTAAATACCAGGGTCAGACGCCAGGCCGAGGTCCGTGTGCCCACTACCTCACCACATAGCCCGCACCGCGCACGGTCTGGATCAGCGGCGTGCGACCGCCTTCCTCCAACTTGCGGCGCAACTTCGCCACGTGCACATCGATAACATTGGTTTTGGGGTCGAAGTGGTAGTCCCACACCGCCTCGAACAGTAAAGTGCGCGACACTACCTGGCCGCGGTGCTCCAGCAGGTGGCGCAATAGCTGAAACTCCTTGGGCTGCAGGCGTATCTCCACACCGCCGCGCGTGACCCGGCGCCCCACCAGGTCCATCACCAGGTCGTCGGCCGCCAGCTCCGTTACCCGCTGGCCGGTATTGCCGGAGCGCTGCAACAGATTGTCGATTCGCAATTGCAACTCGGCGAAGGAGAAGGGTTTGGCCAGGTAATCGTCGCCGCCGGCACGCAGACCCTTGATGCGCTCATCCACGTGCGACAGGGCGCTGAGTATAATCACCGGCGTGGTGTCACCGGCCGCGCGCAATGCCGACAGCACCGACAGGCCGTCGAGCTGGGGCAACATGCGATCCAGTACCACCAGGTCGTAGTGGGCGGTGGTTGCCTGGTGCAAGGCGTCGACACCGTTGTCCGCCTCGTCCAGCGCGTAGCCCTGCTCGCGCAGGCCCTTGGCGAGATAGTCCCGGGTGGTGGCGTCGTCCTCGACCAGCAGCAGCTTCATCAGCGCCCGCTACTGGTCAGCGAGGGAATCACCTGACCGCTGTCGATGTCGAGCAGCAAGTCCCGTTCACCCTCGGGGCCGATAAACTCCAGCTTGAAGTAGCGAACCCCGTGTTCCAGCTCGACCTCGGCCTCCTCCAGCAGCTCTCGTTCACCACTGGCCGCGGCTTCCAGTGCCCGGCGCAGGGAGTAGCCCGACTCGTCCAGGGCGCGCGCCGCCTTTACGTCGTCGTCCTTGCAGATCACCGAGCAGCTCACCGACTCCTGCTGCTGCGATACGCTGCCATCTGCGACCGCGATGCGCAGCTCGTGGCGGGTGTTGCCGTCGAGATCCATCAGCTTGAACTCGTGGAACAAAGCGCCGTCGTCCTCCTCCAGCTCGTATTCATAGGCCACCGCGTCCACGGTTTGCTCGGCGATGTCCAGGGCCTTGGCCATGGTGACGCCCGAACGGTCCATGGCGTAGAGCGCCAGCGCCGCCTCCTCGAGATCATCTCCGGATATCGCCGGCGCGATCACCAAAATACCGGCAAGCAGGCCGGCCGCGCTCAGTGTGTATTTCATCTGTCTGTCCTCCGGGTGGTTGATGCGGCAACACTAACCCGGGCGCCGTGAAGCCCGTATTGGGCACAGATTAACAATTGTTCATGTACAGCCTGTGAAACAACAACCTAGTTCACCGGCGACTCGTCCACAGCGCTGTGCGCGTGGACCACATTGCACAGCGCTGGATAGATGCCCTCCGCCGCCGCCAGTACCGGGCAGCCCCGCAACAGCACCTCTTCGCTCTCCAGCTCGGCATTGCTGCGCCCGCCCGCCTCGCGCACCAGCAGGGCAGCTCCCAGACAATCCCAGGCGTTCATGTGCGGTTCGTAGTAACCGACCAGACGGCCCGCGGCAACATAGGCCAGGCTGAGCGCGCCGCTGCCGCTACGGTGAAACATGCCATCGGCGCGCAACAGGCGGGTCATGGGCTCCAGGGTCGCCGCGGGCGGCACCCGGTTGGAATAGCCCAGGCCTACCAGCCCGTCGGCGAGTGAGCGCGCCGCGCTGGCGCGCACCGGGCGGGCGTTGAGCGTGCAACCCCCGCCGTGGCGAGCGGCGAACATTTCGTCCCGGTTCGGGTCATAGACGACGCCGATCAGGGTGCGCCCTCCCCGGACGTAGGCCAGTGCCACACACCAGGAGGTGATATTGCTGACAAAAGGCTGGGTGCCGTCGATGGGGTCTACCACCCACACACCCTGGCCCGGCTCGGCGGCAAAGGCCTCGCAACTCTCCTCTCCCAGGAACGCATCCCCGGGGAAGCGCCTGGCCAGTTCGTCACGCAACAGCTGCTCGGTGTTCAGATCCGCCTCGGTGGCCATGTCCTGGACACCCTTGCTATGGACCGTGAGGCTACCCAGGTCGGCAAAGCAGCCGGCGGCGAAACTGCCGCCGATGCGCGCGATTTCACAGGCCTGCGCCAGGCGCTCGTCAAGTTCCGCCGGTGTCACTACATGCCCTCCCTCTGTGTAAGCACATTGAACAGCGCCCGTTCGCAGCGCCGGTTGACCAGGAAGTGCTTGCTCACCGCGGGGGTGGTCATGGTGACCTCCACTTCCCGAAGCTCGTCCAGGTGCTGGAACAACGCCACGGTCAGGCCCGCGGGCGGGGCATCACCCGAACACTGCAGACGGTACTCCCCCAATAGCGCGTTCTCGTCCCGCGTCACTGACGCCGCTTGCGGCGCACATGTGGGCCCCGCATCCACTACATTGGCGGCGCTCGCCAGTACCTGGCCGGCGGGCATCCAGTCTAGTGCACCCCGGGGTATAGTGACGACGGCGTTGAGCACACCTACCTCATCCAGTTGCATATCCAGCACCGTCACTTCCGCCCGGTGCTGCCAGTGTTCGGCCCCGTGTCGCTCGCAGAACTCCATCGATCGCTCGCCACCACAGCCGGATGCCAGCAGCACCAGGCACAGCCATACCAGTCTAGTCTGTCGCACGCACCCTCCACAGGCTGGCCGCCAGCACCAGCGAGAACACCGACGCCCCGACCCAGAACAGGATGGGCACGCTGTAATCATAGAAGTACACCCGGGACTCCAGGTCGCCGTGGGGAAAGCGCAGCACCAACTCACTGTCGGAGATCAACTTGCCGCTGATGTAGTCCTGCAAGCCGGCCCCCAGGTAACTGAAAATGCCAATAAAACCCATGGCGGCGCCGGCGACGCGCTTGGGCGCGATATCGATCGCAAACAGGCCGCCGAGAGAGGCCAGTATACCGCTGAGACCGAAACCGTAGACCACCAGCGCGGCCGCGAGTACAACCGGCTCATTGGGGCCCCAGAAAATCACCACCAGGGGCAGCAACTCCATCAGCCCAAACAGCAGATTGGCGGGCGGGCGGCGGGCGTCGAACCACTTGTCGGAGACAAAACCGTAGGCCACGCAACCCAGAATGCCCGCCGCGGTATTGAGGAAAATGAACAGATTGGCGTCGAACAGGTCGAAGCCGCGAATCTCCTGCAGATAGACATTGCCCCAACTGTTGATGGCGTAGCGGGTGACGTACATGCTGGAGCTGGCCAGTGCCAGTATCCAGATGGAGGGCATCGCGAGAATGCGCAATTGCGTGCGCCACACGCTGTCGCCGTGGGCCGCCGCCTGCGCCAACGCGCCGTGATCGCCGCGCCAGTTGGCCACCGAAGGCAGGCCCTGCGCCTGCGGGCGATCGGGCAGGTAGCGCAGCACCAGCGCCGCTGCGAGCACGCAGATGACCGCCGGCACCCAAAACCCCCAGTGCCAGTCGAGGCCCAGGCCCTTGGGGGCCGCGGCGATCAGGAAAGCCACGCCGAGATAGGTCAGGCCTTCGCCAATGGAATGGGCGGTGCTCCAAATACCGTAGTAACGCCCGCGCTCGTGATTGCTGTACCAGTGGGCCAGCGACACCACACTGGACGGCGCGCCGAAACCCTGGAACCAGCCATTGAGCCCCCACAACAGCGCCGATACCCACAACAGGTCGGAAAAACCCATACCGAAGTTGGCCAGCGCCGACAGGAACAGGCCCGCCGCGAAGAAGCGTCCGACGTGGGCGTGGTCCGCCAGGAAGCCATTGGTGAATTTGCCCACGGCGTAACCGTACAACAGCGCCGAGCCGATGATGCCCAGTTGTTCGGGAGTAAAAATACCGGCGTCCATCAACGGCTTTTTCACCACGTTGAGCGCCAGGCGACAGACGTAACCCAGCCCGTAACACAGTGTGATCACCACAATCACATTGCGCCGGTGCAGGTGGAACTGCCGATCGACGTCCGCCGCGGTCGCCGTCACCGGGCGATCCCGCCCGGTCGTGAAGACCTTGAGCATGTTCATGCTATTGCTGAGACCCTGCGCCACTGTAACCTCATACTATATCGATAACAGAGGGGGCCCGTGAGCCCCGCAACGGATCTTCAGTAGATAAACTGCACACCCAGCACGGTGGTGGTGCCGTACTCGTCGTACTGCAGCAGGCGGCTGTCCTTGCCGGCGTAGTAATACTCCGGCTCGCCGTTGAGGTTGGACACCTCGGCGTACACCATCCAGCGCTCGCTCACAAAGTACTTCGCGGTGAGATCCCATTGCATGTGCGCATCGGTGGTCCGGTCCAGCCCTTCTTCCACCAGTTCGTCGATGTAACTGTCGCGGTACTTCATGGCCAGGCGCAGGTCAAAGCCGTATTTTTCGTAACCCAGGACGAAACCGGCGATGTTGTCGGACTGTTTCGGGAAACTGATTTCGCGGCCGTCCACTTCCGCGTCGCTGTCGACAAAGGTGTAGTTCAGGCTGACCAGGAAACCGTCAAACGGCGATGGCAGGAAACCGAAATGTTGCTGGTAATTGAGCTCGACACCCAGAACTTCCGCACCGTCGCCGTTTTCCGAGATAGTCGCCTCATCGAAGGTCTGCCCCGCGAATTCGAAGTCGTCGTAGGTTCGCAGGAAAATAAAATCGTCGATGTCCTTGTAGAACACACCGGCGGATAACAGGCTCAGCTCGGTCGGGTAGTATTCCAGGGATGCGTCGTAGTTCCAGGAATTGTAGGGTTCGAGGTCCGGGTTGCCGATTGATGCCTCGCCATCCTCCACACTGATGCGCGAGGCCACGGCTTCAAACAGCGGCCGCACGATAGAGCGGGAGAAAGCCGCCCGCGCCACCACCTGGTCGGTGACATCGTAGCGCAGGTTCAGGCTCGGCAGGACATCGGTGTAACTGCGGCTGGCCTCGATCGGGGTCACCGCCACGAAATCGTCCTCCAACACCTCGCCGTTGTATACATCGCCCTCCTCAAACAGTTCCACCGAATTGCCGTCGGAGCTGAAGTCGGTGTACTCCACGCGCAATCCGCCGGTTACGGTCCAGCCACCACTGTAGTATTTGAACATGCCGTAAGCCGCGTAGACATCCTCGTTGACCACCCAGTCGTTGGAGGTTGAGGCCAGCTCGGAATCGATAGTTTCCAGCTCCAGCCCCTCTCCCGAGGCCAGGATTGACCGCACGCCGGCGAGGCTGGGCATGGGGTCGATGCGGTTGTGGAAACCGTAGTTCGAAGCGACATCCGGGTCGTAGACATCGGCGACAGTGAACACCCCGTCGCCGCTGTAGATTTGCGCATCCTCGTTGTTTTCCTTCTCGCGCAGTCGCGCCTTGGCACCAAATTTCAGCTCCCAGACCTCGAACTGCCGGGTGGCGTCGAACTGGAAGGACCACTGGGTGTCTTCGGCCTTGCTCTGCTCGTGCTCGATTTCGTCGAGCTCGTAAGCCGCCGGATTCCGCAGAATATCGAAATAATCGGACTCTACCCGCGGCTCCTCGGCCGAAGCGCGGTTCAAGGTCAATACCGGCGACCCGTCCGGGATGCCGCCATCGCCACTTTCAAACTCCCCCACCCAGGCGGAGTTCACGATATCCGGGTCATCCTCCTCGGCGAAGGAGTAACCGACATTGGTCTTCAGAGCCCAGGCCTCCCACTGGCTCTCGCTGCCGAAAGACAGCGACAGGTTTTCCGCGGTTTGCACCCGGTCCTTGGTGCCCATCTCGATTTCGGCGAAACCAAAGTCGGTGGCGCGCGGCCCGATGGCGTCTTCGGAGATTGGCGTCAGGTCGCCATAGGCCTGGCCGAGACGGGCCTCGTCGTCCTCGAACTTGCTGTACAGGGAACGGAAAAACAGGGTCGTGAAGTCAGAGAAATCGTAGTCGAGATTGAGTACGGCGCCGGTCCGCTCGCGGTCGATTTCGTAATAACGCGGCTCAAAGGACTCGGGGAAGTCATTGCCATTGTCCGCGGTTTCCCAGTCGTCGGCCTCGTTGTTGTCGGTGGCCAGTTTGCGGTTCTGCCAGCTCAGCGCGGCGGCGACACCCAGGCGCCGGCCATTGCCCAGTTCGAAGATGTCGCTACCCGCCAGTGAGGCCTTGGGGCTCCAGTCCTCGCGGTACTCGTTGTAGCCGCCCTCCAGGCGCGCCTTGAGGTACATGTCCTTGCGGCTGAAGGCACTCAGGGTCTTGACGTTGACCGAGCCGCCAATGGAATCGCCATCCATGTCGGGTGTCAGGGATTTCTGTACCTCGAGACCGTCCAGCACGTCAGAGGGAATCACGTCGAGCTGCAGGGCACGGCGGTTTTCGGCGGCCGATGCCCGCACACCGTTGATCGAGGTGGAGTTGAGGTCCGGGTCCATACCGCGAATGACCACATAGCGACCCTCACCCTGGTCGTTTTCCACTGAAATACCCGACAGGCGGCGCAGCGATTCGGCCACGTTCTGATCGGGAAACTGTCCCATCGTGTCGGAGTCGAGCACCGATTTGATGTTGTCCGCCGCGCGCTGCTGGTTGATGGCACTGGCCATGGCCGCCGACTGCCCGGTCACCAGCACTTCCTCCAGGGCCATCTGGTCATCACTGCCCTCGCCCAGAACCACCGCCCCCAGCACCAGGCCATCGGGGCCCACGGTAATGGGAAGCGTGCGCGGCGGCGCGCCCACATAGTGCACCACCAGGGTATAGGAGCCCGGCGCCACCCCGACGATACGGAAGCGCCCGCGTGAATCGGTAGTGGTGGAGACGTCCAGTTCATTGATGCGCACAATCGCCCCCTCGAACACCGCGCTACCACTACTGTCGGTGACCTCTCCGGAAACGGTTTGCGCCAGCGCCGGGGCGACCGCGCCGGTACCGGCCAGCGCGGCGACGGCGGAAACCAGCGCCAGGCGCCTGAATCCCCGACCACGTCGCGTTGCGGATTTCAATGCATGAGCTTGCCGACAGTTGCGGTAGTTGTCTTCGTGGGTCACGACGGGACCTCCTGCTGATTTAGTTATTAATGAGAGGTGAGTCCGAACTGGAGCCTCGAGTATAGGCAGATTCAGACGCTACGTAAAATATTTATTCCATATTAGTTAATGTGGGCATAATAATTCCATTTTTTGCACGCAGCTCCCCCGCGCCGCGAGGGCCTGACAGACCCGCTGGCAATCTGGCGGGTGCCGCACCAGTGGGTGCCACACCAACGGGTGCCGCACCAACGGGTGCCGCACCAACGGGTGCCGCACCAACGGGTGCCGCACCAATCAAGCTACGCGGCGGGGAGATCCACCGTGCGTTGCTCCCGTAACGAAGTCGCCGCTGCCTCGGCAAGCGACTGCGCCAGCAGGCCGTCCCGGCCACTCACCAGGCGCGCCGGCAGGCCCTCGAGCGCATTAACGAACTCGCGCATTTCCTCGCGATAGGCCTGGGCGTAGCGTTCGAGAAAAAAGTCCATGGGCGGGTCGGCCAGCACACCACCGGCACCGAACAACTGCACGCTCGTCTCCTCGCGGTTTTCAGCCCGCAGCATGCCGGCGGCCCCGTGTACCTCCACCCGCTGGTCGTAACCGTACACCGCGCGCCGGCTGTTGCTGATCTGGCACAGCCGGCCGCTAGCGGTGCGCAGCGTAACCAGGGCCGTATCCACGTCCCCCAACGCGGCGATACCCTCATCCACCAGGCAGCTCGCCGTGGCGTGCACCTGCACCGGCGCCTCCCCAAGCAACCAGCAGGCCATATCGAAGTCGTGGATCATCATATCCATGAACAGGCCCCCGGAACGGCGCAGGTAGTCCAGCGGTGGCGGCGCGGGATCGCGGCTGGTAATACTGACGATTTCGACTTCACCGATCTCGCCGGCGCGCAGGCGCTGCTGCAGGCGCGCGAAACTGGGGTCGTAACGGCGATTGAAGCCCAGCGCCAGTGGCACGCCGCCGGCTTCCAGGTGCTCGATACAGGCCCGGGCGCGCGCCAGGTCCAGGTCCACCGGCTTTTCACAAAAAATCGCCTTACCGGCTTCGCCCGCGGCGGTCATCACCGGCACATGGGTGTCGGTGGAGCTGGCGACCACCACCGCATCCACGTCGTCGCGCCCCAGCGCCAGCGCCAGGTCGAGCGCCTCCACCCCGTAACGGCCGGCCAGATCACGCGCCGCGTCGGCATTGCTGTCCACCACGCAACAGAGGCGGACGCCCGCCAGCGACACGATATTGGCGGCGTGAATGGCACCGATGCGGCCGGCGCCGACCAGGCAAATTCCCCGACTCATGGCGTTTTCCCTCCCCGGCGCTCACGCGCCGCCAGCAGGGCCTCGAGATGCCCGTAGCCCAGGCGCGCATAGGTCAGCGGCTCAGCACGCGAGGGGTCCTGTTCCGCCTCCACCACCACCCAGCCATCGTAGCCCTCGGGCAAGGCCGCCAGCACGGCGGCGAAATCCACCGCGCCGTCGCCGGGCACGGTGAACACCCCCGCCAATACCGCGTCCAGGAAGCTCCAGTTGGCCGCGCGGGCGCGCACCAACACATCGGGCCTCACGTCCTTGCAGTGCAGGTGGCAAATACGTTGCGCGTGAGTGGCGGCCACGGCCACCGGGTCGCCACCCGCATAGCTGAGGTGCCCGGTGTCCAACAGCAGGCCCACCGTGGGCGGCGTGGCCGCCATCAGCGCATCGATGTCTTCCGGGCTCTCCACCACGGTGCCCATATGGTGGTGGTAGGCCAGCGCCATCCCCTGCTCCGCGAGGTAGTCGGCGAAGGCCGCCAGCCGCCCGGCGAAGTGACCAAAGGCCGAATCCGACAGCCGCGGGCGCCGCGACAGGGGCGTCGTCCGATCGCCGTGCACGGCGTCGCTCACCTCGGCGCAGACCATAACGGTGCAACCCATGTCCCGCAGCAGGGCGAGGTGGGGTTGAACCGCGGCAATTTCCTCCTCCACCGAACGCTCGCACAGGCGTGCGCTGTACCAGCCCGATACCAGGGCCAGGTCGTGCGCCGCCAGCAGGGGTCGCAGCTGCGAGGCCTCGCGGGGAAACTTGTGCCCCAGTTCAAAACCGGCGTAGCCGGCCTGGCGGCCCTCGCGCAGGCAGCGCTCCAGGGGAATGTCGGCACCCAGCGACGGCATGTCGTCGTTGCTCCAGGTCAGGGGATTGATACCGATGCGAACCACCGCCACTACCCTCCACGCCGCTGGTGCGTTTTGTTGTCGCGGTACCCGGCCCGCGCCTGCCGCACCGTATCGCTTTGCGACACCTCCGGCACCGCCACCTCCCACCAGGCGCCGCCCTCGGCGGTGGCGCGATCGGGGTCGGTGCGAATCACGACCACATAGCAGCCTTCGGCCCGCCGGGCACGCGCCAGCGCCGATTCGAGCGCGGCGATCCCCGTCACCTGCTCCGCCTGCGCGCCCAGCGCCCGCGCGTGGGCGGCAAAGTCGATGGCCGGAGGGGCGTCGCCGCCGTGGACGCTGTCGGCCAGCAGGTTATTGAAGGGGTCGCCGCCGCAGTTTTGCTGCAGACGGTTGATGCAAGCAAAACCGCGGTTGTCCAGCAGCACCACGACCATCTTGCGCCCCAGCATTACCGCGGTGGCGAGTTCCGAGTTCAGCATCAGGTAGCTGCCATCCCCCACCAGGACGTAGACTTCCCGCCCCGGCAGCGCCAGCGTAACACCCAGCCCGCCGGCAATTTCATAGCCCATGCAGCTATAACCGTACTCCACGTGGTAGCCGTTGGGCCGGCTACAGCGCCACAATTTGTGCAACTCACCGGGCAGCCCGCCGGCCGCGCACACCACCACGGCGTCCTCGGCCGCACCGCGGTTGACCGCGCCCAGCACCTGGGCGTCGGAGGGCAGCTGCGTATCGTCCGCCGCGGTAACCCTGTCCACCACCACCTGCCAGGCGCCCGCGGCGCGGGTCGCTCGCTCCACCCAGGCCGGCGCCACGCGCCAGTCGGGCAGGGCCTCGCCCAGGGCCCTCAGGGCCACCTGCGCATCCGCCACCAGGCTGCTGGCGCCATGCTTCGCGGCATCCACCGCCGCCACATTGATGCCCAACAGCTTGCACCGCGGGTTGCGGAACAAGGTCCGCGAAGCGGTGGTGAAATCCTGCAGACGCGTACCCAGGCAAATCACCAGATCCGCCTCGGCCGCCAGTTCGTTCGCGGCGCTGGACCCGGTGACACCCACCGACCCCATCAGCATCGGGTGATCCCAGGGCAGCGCGCCCTTGCCCGCCTGGGTTTCCGCCACCGGCAGGCCGGCTACCCGCGCCCACCCGTCCAGCAACGCGCAGGCCCCGGCGTAGTGAACGCCGCCGCCGGCGATCAACAGCGGCTTTTCCGCTTCCCGCAGCAACGCCACTGCTCGCGCCAGTTCCCCCTGGTCCGGGGCCGGGCGGCGCCACTGCAACAAACGGGGCTCGAAGAAATCCAGCGGGAATTCCCAGGCCTCGGTTTGCACGTCCTGCGGCATGGCCAGTGTCACCGGGCCACACTCCGCCGGGTCGGTAAGCACGGCCATCGCCCGCGGCAAACTGGACAGCAACTGCTGCGGACGCTGTATGCGGTCCCAATAGCGCGACACGCTGCGCAGAGTGTCGTTCACACTCGCCCCCGGGTCACCGGGGACTTCCAGCTGCTGCAGTACCGGGTCGGGGGCCCGGGACGCAAAGTTATCGCCGGGCAACAGCAACAGCGGCAGGCGATTGACATGGGCCAGGGCCGCCGCGGTGACCAGGTTGGTCGCGCCCGGCCCGATGGACGTGGTGCAGGCCATAACCCGGCGGCGGTTGCAGGCCTTGGCGTAGGCGATCGCGGCGTGTGCCATGCCCTGCTCGTTGTGCCCGCGCAGGGTGGGCAACTCGCTGCGCGCGGCGGACAGCGCCTCGCCCAGGCCAGCCACGTTACCGTGGCCGAAGATGGCCCACACGCCGGCCACCAGCGGCAGACGCTCGCCATCGACCTCGACCTGCTGTGCCACCAGGTAGCGCACCAGCGCCTGGCTGGCGGTGAGTGTTATCGTAGTCATGCCCGCACCTCGCGTGTGCACACACCCTCGGTGGCAATGCCGTGCAAGCCGCGCCACTGCACTACCATGGCGGTGAAGTTATCGGCTACCGCCTCGCGGAATGCGGTATCGCCCACTTCGCCCCGCAGCCACCGGCGGGCCGGTTCGACAAAAATGCTGCGACCAATGGCGAAACCCCTGCAATACTTGCGCCCCACGGCCCGGGCGAAGCCCTCCACCAGCTCTTCGGCCGGCCGGTTGAGGCCCAGCAATACCACACCATGGCACCAGGGGTCGAACTCATCGATCACCGCCTCGATCGCCGGCCAGGCCGCAACCGAGGGCGGCGGCAATTTCCACCAGTCCGGGAAGACTCCCATGTCGTAGCATTCGCGCATGGCCCGCGCGGTATCGGTGCCGCTGTCCTCGCGCCCATCGGGCAGAATCAGTTCCAGCAAGAGTTCATGCCCGCTCAGCCGGCAGGCCGCATACAGTTCCCGCAGCCGCAGGCCCTGCTCCGCTTTCAACGCCGCATCGTCGTCGGGGTGGTAGAACACCAGGCACTTGGCGATATGCTCCGTGGGCCAGCGCTGCAGCGTCGCCGATACATTACAGCCGTACTCGAAGGACAGGGGGCGGGACTGCGGCGACTCCAGGGGGCGCGCCATCCACAAACCCGTGCCGGTCAGCGACTCGAGGACCGACTCGCCAAAACGCTCGTCCACCAGCACACCCGCCGACGCCCCCAGCTGCTCGCGCTCCGCCACTGCCAATACCGCATCGGCGATCAGGCGTTTCAGCACCGGTATGCGCGCGATATCGGCCGAGCACGCCGCCGCCAGCTCCTCGAACTGGCTGCGGTGGTCAAAGGCCAGGGCACAGACCGTGCCCCGGGGACGACGCAAGGTTGCGCGGTGCAGCTGGTTGAGCCTCGCATCGAGGTCCGGCCGCGTCACGCTGTCAAAACGCGACAGGTAGTCGTCCAGCTCGGGCCGGGTGGGAATGGCCGGCGTACAGCCGTGCCGCGACACGACGATGGCGCCACAGGCATTGCCGTACAGGCAGCACTGCTCCAGGGGCTCGTCGCGCATCCAGCCGCGCATGAAACCACTGATAAAAGCATCGCCGGCGCCCAACACGTTGAGTACCTGCACCGCGATCGTCGGCCCGCGCGCGCCGTCTTCAAGTCGCCCGGGGATAGCCCCCTCGAAAACCGCGCTACCCAGCGCGCCGCGCTTGAGTACGAGGGTGGCCGCACTGCGCTCGCGCACGGCCCGCAATGCCGTCAGCGTATCCGTGCTGCCGCCGGCGATGTGAAACTCCTCCTCGGTGCCCACCACCAGGTCGAACAGCGGCAGTATCTCCTGCAGGTGGCGCGTCACCTCGTCGCTGGACACGAAGCGACTCTCCCCCTGCCCGTGTCCCGCCACACCCCAAAGCACCGGCCGGTAGTCGATATCGAGAACGGTACGGGTCCCGTTGCGCCGGGCATATTCGATCGCCCGCCGGCAGGCTTCCGCGGTCCCGGCCAGGGAAAAGTGCGTGCCAGTGATCGCCAGGGCACGCGCCGAGGCGATAAAGCCCTCGTCGAAGTCAGTGCCGTCGATCGCGGCATCGGCGCAGTTTTCCCGGTAGAAAATCAGCGGAAAGGTATCGCGGTCCTTGATGCCCAAGAGCACCAGGCCGGTCAGGCGCTCCGGGTCGGTATGCACATGACTGGTGTCCACGCCGTTGCGGGCCAGTTCCTCGCGCACAAACCGCCCCATGTGCTCGTCACCCACCCGGGTCAGCATCGCCACGCTCAAGCCCTGGCGCGCCATGCCGGCCGCCATGTTGGCCGAGGAACCGCCCAGGTATTTGGCCATGCTGCGCGTGTCCTCCAGCCGGGCGCCGTACTGCTGGCCGTACAGGTCCACGCCGGCGCGTCCCATGCAGATGACATCGAAGCGTCTGTTTGCCATGTCTGTCCCCATCGTCTTATTGCTCCGGCTCCTGTGCCTTGCCTTGCTCCACTTCCAGCCCCCGGGGCACCACTTCCCAACCACCCTGCCGCCAGGACCGCTCCATCGCGGCCAAGACCTCGTCGATGGCCGCCGCGGCGGCAAAATCGGGCCACGCCGGCACGCCCCCCGCAATGGCTTCGACCAGGTCTCGCACCTCGATGACCTTCAGGTCATTGAAGCCCAGGCCGTGGCCCGGCGCGGGGCAAAACGCCGCGTAGTCAGGCTGGTCGGGGCCCAGCAGAACGCGCTGAAATCCCTCGCCACCCCCGCCGCCCCGGGGCCTGCGGTAGAGCCACAGTTCGTTCTGCCGCTCCTGGTCGAAATACAGTGACCCCTCGCTGCCGGACAACTCGATGGTCAGCCCGTTCTTGCGCCCCCAGGCGATCCGGCTGCACTCGATGGTGCCAATGGCCCCACTGCTGAAGCGCACCAGGGCATGGGCCTGATCCTCGTTCTCCACCGCCTGTGCGCTGCCATCGGCGCCGGGCCGCTGTGCGATCACGGTCTGCATGTCGGCGCAGACCTCGGCAATGCCCCCCGCCAGGCGCTGGGTCAGGGAGAGCACATGGCACAGATCCCCAAGGGCACCCAGGCCGGCGGTGGCGCGCCGGGTGCGCCAGCCTCCGGAGCGGGCGGGGTCGGCCAGGTAATCCTCCACATGGGTGGCGCGAACGTGGTGTATTGCGCCGAGTTCGCCCCGGGCGATCAACTCCGCCGCCATGCCGATGACGGGGTTTCTCACGTAGTTGAACCCCACCAGGGTCACACGGCCCTTGCTCCGGGCCAACCGCGCCAGCTCGCGGGATTCCCCCACGTCCAGTGCCAGGGGCTTTTCGCAGAACACATGCTTGCCCGCGAGCAATGCTGCCCGGGCGATGGGGTAGTGCAGGTCGTTGGGCGCACACACACTGACGATATCGATGGCCGGATCGGCGACCAGTTCGCGCCAGTCTCCGGTGCTGCGGCTGAAGCCCAGGCGGCGTGCCCCGGCCTGCGCGCTGGCGGCACTATGATCGGCCAGCAAATCGCAGCGCACGGCGGCGGACAGCGGGAACACCACCGGCGCCGTGTGCAAAGCCATCGCGTGGGCCTTGCCCATGAAACCACTACCCACCATTCCAAGTTTCAGCGAAGCCATTGTCTTATTCCAACTATTCCAGCTTCCCAATCCGGGCCCGCGCACTGACGGGTTCGAGTTATACCACGCCGGGCGCGCCGTAAAAATTATTTTCTATAAATAGAATAGGATGGTATATTTATTCCATATCAGAACGGGCAATGCAAGCGTTTATTCTATTTTTAATTTTTTTATTCCAAAATGACGAAACCTGAGCGACCTTGCCAGCCATACTGGAAACCCGAGCATGAACAACACAGCCCCAAAGGACTACGAATCCCTGCGCGCCGCCATGTCCGAGCGCTACGACACGCTCAGCAAGCGACTGCGACAGATCGCCAAGTTTGCCTGGGACAATCCGACCATCATGGCCATGGAGACCACCTCGGTCATAGCCGAGCGCGCAGGCGTCCAACCTTCGGCGCTGATTCGCTTCGCCAAGGCTTTCGGCTATTCGGGGTTTAGCGAAATGCAGCGCCCTTTCCAGGCTCACGTGGCTTCGCGCTCCGCCAGCTACAAGGAGCGCTTTCGCGAGGTCGCCGATACGGACGGCGCCCCTGACAGCCCCATGGGCCTACTACGGGAATTCAGCGAAGCCAACCAGCAGGCTCTACAACACCTGCTGGAAGAAACCGAGAGCACCGAACTGGACCGCGCCGTATCGCTGCTGCGGGATGCCGAGTTCGCCTATATCATGGGCCAGCGCAGATCCTTCCCCGTAGCGAGCTACATTTACTACAACCTGAATCACCTGGAGTGTCGTGCGCAATTGCTGACGGGCATGGGCGGTATGTTGATGGAACACGCCAACAGCATGGGCCCCCGGGATGTCCTGATCGCCATCAGCTTCAGCCCCTACTCGGATGACACCGCCAGGGTTGTCGCCGCGGCGCGCAAGAAGAAGGTACCGGTTGTCGTAATCACCGACAGCTCCCTAAACGCCATCGCACGCCAGGCAACCGTTTTTTTTGATGTCCACGACGCGGAAGTCTTCAGCTTCCGATCGTTGAGCGCCTCCATGTGCCTGGCCCAGGCACTTACCACCGCACTGGCCACCAGCCGCGGCGCGGGCAAAGGGCGTGGCGGGAAAACCGCACGCAGCAAATGAAAAAAAGTTCACCTGAACACAGCACGTCGTTTAACACCCGTTCGCTACAGTGGCGCACGCAAGTCCTCAACTACAAGGATTACATCATGCGTATAAAATACATCCTCGCCACTTCTTTGCTTTTGGCCGCGCCGCTCGCGTCGCGCGCCGAGCCGGTCAGCGTGCAGGCAGCCCTCGAAACCCGCGCCCACTTTGATGATCGCGCGGGCAATTTTACCGACGTCGACGACCCCGCTATCTGGCTGCACCCCAGCGACAGCGGCCGGAGCCTGGTGGCCACCGCCCTCAAGGAAGGCGGACTCGACCTCTATACGCTTGACGGCCAGCTGCTGCAGCACCTGCCGGCACAGCCGGCCCCGGCCTGCATGGATGGGCAGAACGACTGCGAGAACAACGCCCCGGGCCGGCTCAACAATGTCGAAGTGGTGTACGACTTCGATCTGGGTGGCAAGCCCACCGACCTCGTGGTGGCTTCCGATCGCGGCCTGGACACGCTGGCGGTGTTCGCGCTACAGGCCGCCGATGGACAATGGCTGCTACGGGACGTCACCGCGCCGGCCGTCCAGCCCATTTTCAGCCGCGACCAGGACGAGATCAACGAGGCCTACACCGCTTACGGCCTGGCCACCTACCGGCAGGGGGAAAGCACGCTGGCCCTGGTCAGCCGCAACAGCACCACGCGGGTGGCGGTACTGGAACTGGCGGATAACGGCGCCGGGCAAGTGACCTACGCAACTAGGGCGATGCTGGACTTTCCCCACGAATTCGACACCGGCGACGACGGCACCTGGACGCCCTGCACCGACGACGATCGCGATCGCCCGCAGTTCGAGGGCATGGTCGCCGACCCCGCCCACAATGCGCTCTATCTGGGACAGGAAAATGTCGGCATCTGGCGCATCGCACTCGACGCACCGGCGGACCGCTCGCGCTGGACACTGTTCGCCCGGGCCAAGGAGTTCGGCGTACCCTACCAACGGGAGTGGGACGCACAGGAGGAAGAGTACGCCTGCACGCTGCTCTGGAAACAGGACCCCGGCCTTGGCGACCCCCATCTCAGCGTGGATATCGAGGGCCTGACCATCTACGACGCCGGCGATGGGCGCGGCTACCTGTTGGTTTCGAGCCAGGGCGACAACACCGTGGCTGTCTACAGTCGCGAGCAGGGCAATGCCTACCTGGGATCATTCCGCGTGGACGACGGGCGGGTCGACGGGGTCAACGAGACCGACGGCATGATGGTCATTAACGCCGCACTCGGCGATCGCTTCCCTCAGGGCCTGCTGGTGATGCAGGACGGGCAGAATACCCCCCCTGTCTACGATGCCGATGGCCAGCCCCGGGAGGGCTCCAACTTCAAATTCGTGGACTGGCAGTCAATCGCCAGTCAACTGGAGTTGACCGTGGATACCACCAACCGCGCGCGCTAGCGCGCGCCCAGGAGGAAGACATGAGCACCCTGCTGTCACGACACCAGGCACCGGACGCCAAGGGCCGCACCCAACACATCAGCCCGCAACGCGCGGGCTGGGACTACGTCGGCTTCGACAGTTACGCCCTGCGACCCGGCCAGGCGTTGCAGGAAGACAGTGGCGATCGCGAGCTGTGCCTGGTGCTCGTCGGCGGCAGGGCCAGCGTCACCGCGGGCGAGTGGCAGTGGTCGGGGATTGGCGAACGTCGCGGCCCCTTCGATGGCACCGCACCCTACGCCGTGTACCTGCCCCCGCACACTGCCTATACGGTCACCGCGGAAAGCGAGTTGGAGCTGGCCGTGTGCTCGGCACCGGCCACTGGCCAGTACCCACCGCGACTGATACGACCCCAGGACTGCGATCGCCAGGCGCGGGGAAGCGGCAGCAACCGGCGCGAGGTCTGTAACATCCTGTTCGGCAACGCCGACGCTGAACACCTGTTGGTGGTGGAGGTCTTTACCCCCGGCGGCAACTGGTCCAGCTACCCCCCGCACAAACACGATACCGACGCCGCGCCGCGGGAAACCCACCTGGAAGAAACCTACTACCACCGCATTTCTCCACCCCAGGGCTTTGCCTTCCAGCGGGTATACACCGACGACCGCAGCCTCGACGAAACCATGAGCGTGGAAGATGGCGACGTGGTGATGGTGCCGCGGGGCTACCACCCGGTGGGCGCTCCCCACGGATACGACCTCTACTACCTGAACGTGATGGCCGGGCCGACCCGGCAGTGGATCTTCCGCAACGACCCCGCCCACGAGTGGATGCTTAACGCCGACAGCACCTGATCCGCCCTGCCCGGGCCCGCGTACTCTTTGCATGGTAAAACA
Source organism: Parahaliea mediterranea (assembly GCF_017255185.1). Classification (GTDB taxonomy): domain Bacteria; phylum Pseudomonadota; class Gammaproteobacteria; order Pseudomonadales; family Halieaceae; genus JAFKCZ01. The sequence continues at coordinate 69,287 of NZ_JAFKCZ010000005.1, read as the reverse complement.
TGAACGGGCAAGTGGGGCGACAGCCGGCGTGGCCGCGGGCAACCTGGCGGAGCGCTGGTGGTTCAATGCGTTTTGGTTTCAGCTCACCTGGCTCTGCGCGGTGCTGGGGCGCGAGTCCCTGCTGCCGGTCACCGCGGGCCTGCTGGTACTGCACTTTGCACTAATAGCGCGGCCGGTGGATGAACTGCGCGCACTGCTACCCGTGGCGCTGGCGGGAATCGCGGTGGACAGCACTCTCAGCCTGACCGGTATTTTCCACTTCCCGGGCGCTCTGCCGATTCCGCTGTGGCTGTGCGCGCTGTGGCTGGCCTTCGCCACCACCCTCGGCCGCAGTCTCGACTTCATGCGTCGGCGCCTGTGGCTGGCCTGCGCCCTCGGCGCCCCCGCGTCCCTGAACTACATCGCCGGGGAGCGCCTGGGGGCCGTGGATTTCGGGCCCGGCGATGCCCTGACGATGGCGCTGCTGGTTCCCCTGTGGATGCTACTGCTACCAGCGCTGTGCGCCCTGCGCACTGTCATCGAGCGCGGTCGGCCGACGGAGGGCGCGACATGAAAAAGCTGTTGCTACTTTTACTGCTGGCGGCCGGTGTTGCCCGGGGCGCCACAAACGATAACCTCGCCCTGGTGGGCGAGGCGCAGCTGGATGTCTTTGTGTGGTCGGTCTATCGCTCGCGCCTGTTCGCGCCCGAGGGCGAATACGCGCCGCAAAGCCGGCCGCTTCGTCTGGAGATCACCTATCTGCACGATATTTCCGCCGAGCAGCTGGTGCGCCGCACGGAGAAAGAGTGGCGACACCTCGGCCTCAAGCACCCGCAACAGGACCACTGGCTCGAAAGCCTGCGGTCGCTGTGGCCCGACGTTTCCCAAGACGACACTCTGGTGCTGGAACTGAACAAGGGGGAACAAAGCCACTTCTACTTCAACGGGCATCCCATCGGGCGCATCGACCATCCGGACTTTGGCGCACAATTCCTGGCCATCTGGCTGTCGCCGCAAACCAGCCAGCCGGCGCTGCGACGGAAACTGCTGGGCGAGTAGGGGCCGGGGATAAACCACCAGACGCAGCGACGGAGCCGATCATAGGCTAAACATGCTGCTTGACGAAGTTGCGCAAACTCTGCGACCATTTACAGAACGATCATTCTGTAATAAAAGACTGGCATGCCGCGCCCCGTTCAATACAACCTCGAAAACGTCACGGCAAGCGCCACCCGGCTGTTCTGGCTGGAGGGTTATGGCGGCAGCAGTGTCGACAAGCTGCTCAGGGCCACCGGCCTGAACAAACACAGTTTGTATAAAGCCTTCAATGGCAAAGAGGGCCTGTTCATCCGCTGCCTCGAACACTACATCGACAACGAAGCCAGGCCCTATCGCGATGTACTTGCAAACAACCACGGCCTCGGGGCAATCAGAAGCTATTTCCAGCGGGTCACCCGGCGAACCCGGCACCATTCCAACATGGGCTGTCTCGTTGCCAATACGGCGGCGGAACTGGGCGATGGACACAGCCAGGTCAGCAAGCGCATAGATGCTTACTACCGCGACCTGGCCGGGCTGCTCAGTCGGGCTGTGGCACAGGGGCAGGATATCGGGGAGATTCGCAGCGATATCGACCCGCTCGACATCGCCAAATGCCTGGTCCATATGGTTCAGGGCATATCGATCAGCCATCGCTTCAGGTCCCCGGTGGCGGCGGATACCGAAAGCCTTTTGCAGCTCATTGCACAACCTCCCGGAAAAAACCAATAGCGGCGATATCTATGAACTGGATTAATGGCGGCATCGACCGCGACTCAACGCTGGCACCCCTGCCGGATGTCGCAAACAGGTTCCAGGCGCTATACGACAGTTTCTGGAACCAGGCCCATCTTGCTCCCTCGACCCTGGAGTTGTGTCGCTTGCGGTTGGCACAACTTCACCGCAGTGCCGCTGATTGGTCTCGCGTGGACTGCGAGATCGACGCGGAAAAACGCGAACACCTGGCCGACTGGTCAAGCCACGAGAGCTTTAGTGACGCCGAGCGCGCCTGCCTCGAATTCACCGAGATCTATGCCATGGACGTGCAAGCCATCAGCGACGAGCTCGCCGAGGCGGTAAAGGCCCACTACGGCGACGCGGGGCTGGTGACCCTGGTGGAAGCGCTCGGCATTTTCGACGGTATGACCCGGCTGAGCCTGCTCTGGCAGCTCGCGTCTGTCGAACATTGATCCTGAATACCGGCACTGGAGCATGACCATGACATCACAAGCCCGGGTCACCAATTCGCACGCACCCACTGGGAACATCATTCGCGATTCCGCACTCGGCCTGGTCCCGGAAACGCTCGGGAACTACATGGACCTGAATCGGCAACTTTGGGAAGGGGGTCCCCTGAGTCCGGCGGAAATCGAGATTGCGAGAATTCGCAATGCCCGCAAGGTGAATTGTGTGTTCTGCAAAAGTGTCAGGTACGACATCGCCCAGGAGGACGGCCTGAGCGAGGACCGCGTGCAGATGATCGACGACGATTATGAGCAATCAAACCTCACCGACCGGGAAAAGTTGATCCTCGCCTTCACCGATCAATACCTGAATGACCCGGCGGGCCTGGATAGCGCGCTCAAAGAGCGCCTGCGGCAGGTATTTACGCCACAAGAGCTGGTCCATTTATCGATGGTGGTGGCCTTTTTCAACGGCTTTTCGCGCTGCGCCGTTGCCATCGGCGGCATGCCGGACGAGCTGCCAGTGATGACAATATCGGTGCCGCAGTAGGATTATCCCGGCAGGGCCATTAATCGTCGGCCCGCAGGGACAGGAGGTACTCCGCCAACTTCTCCTGCGCCGCGTCGCCAAACAGGATTTCGCAGGCCTCGCGCAGGCCCGGCGCTTCGCGGATTTCCCCGTTGCGCACCACCAGCTCAATTTTGGAGCGGCGGCGCATGAAATCCTCCAGCCTGACGATCATTTCCCGCCGGGCGGCCAGTTCAATTTCGCAGCGCGTATATTCCGCGCGGCGGATGATCAATTTCGCGTTGTTGGTATCTTCCCGAATGCGCTCCAACAGGCCAAAGGCGGCCTCGCCATAGCGGCGCCAGAAGCGCTCCGACAGCGGTTCGGGGGAACTGGGATCGGTGAGGCTGTCGAGATTCATCAGCCGCGCCTGCAGCATGAATTCCTCCCTGAGCTCCCGCCCCGGCTCGCCGTACCAGCGCCCACGGCGTTGGGGTACGAGCACCCCGAGCCTGGCCACGTGGTCGGTTACCTCTTCACCCACGTTGAGGCAGTCGGTCAGCTTGCCGCCGAAAATGCTCAGGTGCCGGCGCGCCTCGTCCACTTCGATTTCGTGCTTGCGCGACAGCTGCACCCAGTCGGCGGTACCGCCCTCCCCGGCTACCGCCAGGGGGCGCACACCCACCCGCTCGGCGATGATGTCGTCCCGGGTGAGCGGGCGTTCCAGGTCGAGCAGGGCGTTGGCGTTGGCCAGCACGAAGTCGCGGTCCTCGTCGGTCACCGCCACCTGCGGGCTGTCCACCTGGGTGTCGGTGGTGCCGATACAGGTTTTCGGGCCCATCGGAATGAGAAAGAACAACCGGCCGTCGCTGGCGAAGAAGGTCAGCACGCGCCGGTTGTCGGTAATCTGGTCGACAATCAGGTGGATGCCCTTGGAGAACAGGTGCCGGTGGCGGGTGGCGATGCCCAACTGGCGATTGTAGTCATCGACGTAGGGGCCGCAGGCATTGACCAGCACTTTCGCGCGCACGGTGAAGCTATCCCCGCCGTCCAGGTCACGCACCCGGGCGTGCCACTGTCCGCCCTCGAAACTCGCGCCTTCCGAGGTCACGTAGTTCGCCGCGATGCAGCCGTAGTTCAGGCTCTTGCGGATGAAGTTGAAAACGAAGCGGGAGTCGTTGTCGTAGAGGTAGCAGTCCGAGTACTCCAGCCCGCCGGCGGCGTTGCTGGTGTTGATTTCCGGCTCCTGCTCCTCGATATAGCGCGCCGTCAGGTAGCGCGGCGCCCGGGTGACACAGCGCCCCATCAGCCAGTAGAGCACGCTGCCCAGGAACACAAAGAAGGACCAGAAGCGGAAGCCCCGCTGAATGGTGGTGAAAAAGCGGATTTCCTTCACCGTGGAGGGGTAGGCGCGCATCAGCTCGTTGCGCGATTTACACAGTTTGTTGACCAGCAGGTATTCGTGACTCTCGAGGTACTTGATGCCACCCCAGGCCAGGTTGGAGGAGTTCGAGCTGACGCCGCCGGCGAAGTCGCCACGATCAATCAGCGCCACCTTCACCCCGCGGCCGGCCAGCGCGGCGGCGGATACCGCGCCGTTGATACCCCCGCCCACGATCAGTACATCGAAGGCCTGCTCCCGGAGCTTGCCCAGGTTGGTGCTGCGAAGACTGCTGGTCACACTCATCCCCTGGCGGTAAAACCCTACTCTACAGTTTCCAGCGCCGGGCGCACAACGCGACGAATTGCCGGGCGCTGTCACTCAGCGTGCGGTCGGCGCGATGGTACAGGCCGACGTGCTTGTCGATGCGGCCGAAGGATACGTCGTCCATGATATGCAAGTCGCGGCAGCCGGGGTGCTCGCGCAGCAGGCGCCGGTCGAGGAAGCTCACCCCCATGCCCTCGGCCACCATGTGGATGCGCAGCGACAGGCCGGTCACCTCCCACACGGTACTGAAACGGTCGCGCAGGCGCTGGATGGAGGGCCGCATCTCCGGGTTGTCCAGGGCCGAGGAAATCAGCGGCGTGCGCTTGAGGGCGCTTTCGTCACCGGCCACCATGTGCTCGAAGGCCGGGTGCCGGGCGCTCACCACCAGGTGGCGGGTATCCTGGTACAGGGGCACCGTGGCAAAGGCCGACATGTGCTTCTGGAAGGGCCCCAGGCCCAGTTCCACATCGCCTCCCAACACCGCGTAAATGATGCTGCGGCTCGGCAATTCCTGAACACGCATCGTGACATGCGGGCTTTGCCGATAGTATGCGCTCACCAACTCCTGGCCATGAAAGTAATTCAGGGACGCACTCAGCGCCAGGCTGAGGGTCTCCCGCTTACCCTGCTTGAGCTGGGCGATCTCCTCCAGGGTCTGCTGCTCCCGCCCCAGCACGTCCACCGCGTGCTCGAACACCCGCCGGCCAGCGTCGGTGAGCGCCAGGGACTTGCCGCGCAGGATCAGCGGCGCCTCCAGCTTGGCCTCCAGCCCCGCCACCGCCTGGCTGACCGCGGACTGGCTCAGGTGCAGGGCCTCCGCCGCACGGCGGAAGCCGCCCTCCTCGACCACGGCGCGAAAGGCCCGCAGTTCGCTGTTCTCTAAACGCATATCAGTTTTACTTATATTGCAATAAGTGGAATTAACTCTACTGAATAAATGGCCGACCGTATACTTGCGCGCACATTGGGCCATACCGAGCCCAAACCGCAAGAGGAACGCGCCATGAACCAGCAGATGACAATGGAATCCTTTGACCTCGCGGGGGTCATCGTGGGCGAGACCGCCATCTCCGACGTCGACGGCGAAGCCGGCAGGCTCAGCTACCGGGGCGTGGACATCGTGGACCTGGTCGAACGCCCCTTCGCCGAGGTGGCCTGGCTGGTACTGTTCGGCGAGCGCCCCGACAGCGCGCAGCAACAACAACTGACCCGCTTTCTTTGCGCCCACGCCGAGCTGGACCAGCGCGAGCGCGCCCTGCTCGCGGAGCTGCCCTCCGGCCTGCACCCGATGCTGGTGCTGCAGGGCCTGGTACCGCTGATCGAGCTGCCGACCGAGCAGAGCCTCGGACTCGGGCTGGACGCCGAGCACGGCCTGGCGCTGGCCGGCAAGCTGTCCGGCCTGATCGCCGCCTATTACCGCCGGGAACAGGGCCTGGAGCCGGCCGCGAACACCTCGGACACGGATTTCCACTACAACTTTCTCAGCCTGTTCCACGGCGAGGCGCCCGACGCCGACGCCGTGCGCATGCTGGACGCCGCGCAGATCCTGCAGATGGAGCACAGCTTCAACGCCGGCACCTTCGCCGGCCGTGTCTGCGCCAGCACCCTGGCCCCAATCCAGTCATCCATCTCGGCCTCCATCGGCACCCTCTACGGGCGCCTGCACGGCGGCGCCGACCAGGCCGCGCTGGAAATGGCCCAGGCCATCGGCCACCCCGAGCAGGCCGCCGAGTACGTGCACCGCTGCCTGGCGGACAAGGTGAAAATCATGGGCATGGGGCACCGCGAGTACCGTACCGTCGACCCGCGGGCGAAGCTGCTCAAGCCCATGGCCATGCAGTTGTGCCGCGAGCCCCAAAGCCGGCAGCTTCTGGAAACCCTGGTGGCGGTGGAGGCGGCCTGCCAGGCGGAGTTCGCCGAGCGCGGCAAGGAAATCTGGGCCAATGTGGAGTTCTACAAGGGCGCGGTGTTCCACAGCCTGGGTATTCCCAGCCACTTCTTCACCGCCATGTTCGCCATGGCCCGGGTCTACGGCTACATCGCCCACTTCCTGGAGTTCAGCCGCGACAGCCGCCTGATCCGCCCGCGCGCGCGCTACAACCCCAACTTGGACTGACCGCCCCCCGGGGCCTGTTACCGGGCCCCGGTTTTCCCTCGCCGGCCTCAAGTGCTATAAACGGGGCACCTGTCGCCGGAGTCACGCCATGCCGACTGTCACGCCATTGCTCCTCGCGGTTCGCACGCTCACCTACGGCCTGTTGCTGTCGCTGCTGGCTGGCTGCGCCGGCGAGGCCAACGATCTGGCCCTGGGCACCCTGGAGCGCGACCGCATCATCCTGCGCGCCACCGCCAGCGAGATCATTGTCGACCAGCCCCGCCAAGAGGGCCGTCCGGTCAAGCGCGGCGACCTGCTGGTGCAGCTCGATGACCGCAACCAGCGGGCGGTGGTGGCAAGGGCCCAGGCCGAGGTGGCCCGGGCCGCGGCGCGCATGGAGGAACTGCGCAACGGCGCGCGCAAGGAAGATATCGCCGCCGCCAGTGCCCGCGCCTCCGGCGCGCAGGCCACCCTGGTGGAGGCCGAGGCCAACTACCAGCGGGCCAGGCGCCTGCTGGCGCAAAACCTGGCGGCCCAGGCCACGGTGGATACCGCCCTGGCCACCCGCGACGCCGCCGAGGCCTCCCTCGAGTCCGCGCGCGAGGAATTGCTGCGCCTGACCAACGGCACGCGGCCGGAACAACTGGAACAGGGCCGGGCCGAACTGGAAGCCACCCGGGCCCAGCTGGCCCTGGAGCAGCGCCACCTCGAGGAACTCAGCGTGACCGCCACCCGCGACGCCCTCCTCGACAGCCTGCCCTGGAACGTGGGCGAGCGCGTCCCCCAGGGCTCGACCCTCGCGATCATGCTCGCCGACAGCCGGCCCTTCGCCCGTGTCTACGTACCGGAAATCCATCGCGCCCACCTGCGCGTGGGCATGGAGGTACCGGTCCACGTGGACGGTATCGACGGGGCGCTCACCGGCCAGCTGCGCTGGGTCGCCACCGATCCCGCCTTTACACCCTACTACGCCCTCAACGCCTCCGACCGTTCGCGGCTGGTGTACATGGCCGAGTTCGACCTGCTCGACGGCGACGGGCTGCCCACCGGCGTGCCGGTGCAGGTCGATTTGGGCCATGACTGAGTACGCCATTCGCGCCAGGGGCATCAGCAAGCGCTTCGGCGACCTGACCGCCGTCGACCACCTCGACATGGAAGTCGAGAGCGGTCGCATCTTCGGCTTCCTCGGCCCCAACGGCTCCGGCAAGACCACCACCATCCGCATGCTCTGCGGGCTGCTGACCCCCAGTGACGGCGACGTGGAAGTCCTCGGCCTGAAGGTGCCCGAGCAAGCCGAGCAGCTGCGCCAGCGGATCGGCTACATGACGCAGAAATTTTCGCTCTACACCGACCTGTCCACCCGCGAAAACCTGCGCTTCATGGCCGATATCTACGGCCTGGATCGGCGCGACCGATGGCGGCGCATCGACGAAGTGCTGGCGCAGTTCACACTCACCGACCTGCGCGACCGCCGCCTGGACGCGATGAGCGGCGGCCAGCGCCAGCGGGTGGCCCTGGCGGCGGCCACCCTGCACCGCCCCACCCTGCTGTTTCTCGACGAACCCACCTCGGCGGTGGACCCGGAAAACCGCCGCGACTTCTGGGAAAAACTGTTCGACCTCAGCGAGGCCGGCACCACCATCCTGGTGTCCACCCACTACATGGACGAGGCCGAACGCTGTCACCGGCTGGCCATCCTCGAGCGCGGACAGGTGCGCCGCAACGACGCCCCCGACGCCCTGATGCAAGCGCTCGACGGGCGCGTCATCGAAGTCAACGGCCCCGGCCTGCGACAATTGCGCCAACACCTGATGGCACAGCCAGAGGTGGTATCCGCCGCGCAGCAGGGCAGCAGCCTGCGGGTACTGCTGGGCGAACCGGTCGCCGCGCCCCTCGACTACCTGCGCGGGCAACTCAACGACCCGGCGCAACAGCCGCGGGCGACGCGGCCCAACCTCGAGGACGTGTTCATGGCCGCCACCAGCGGGGAGCGGGCCGCGTGAGCGCGCTGACCCGGATCGCGGCGGTATCGCGCAAGGAGTTCCTGCAACTGTCCCGGGACCGCATGAGCTTCGGCATGATCATCATGATCCCGCTGGTGCAGTTGCTGTTGTTCGGCTACGCCATCAACAGCGTGGTGCGCCACGTACCCATCGCGGTGGTGGACTTGAGCGGCAGCGCCGCGGCGCGGGTGATCACCGAGCAGGTGCGGGTGACCCAGGTGGTGGACATCGTCTCCCGCTTCGATACGCCCCAGGAGGCCGAGGCCGCGGTGATCGCCGGCGAAGTGCGCGCGGCCCTGGTCTTCCCCCGCGACCTGGCGCGCCGCGTCGCCGCGGGCGACACCGTGGGCCAGTGGCTGGTGGACGCCTCGGACACCATGGTCAGCTCTGCCCTGCTGTCGCTGCGCACCATGCCCCTCAAGCTCGACGCCGCTGCCCCGGCGGCGGCCTATACCGCCAGTCCGCCCACCTTCGAGGTGAGCCTGTTTTTCAATCCCGAGCGCCGCTCGGCGGTGAACATCGTACCCGGCCTCACCGCCATCGTGCTCACCATGACCATGATCCTGTTCACCGCCCTGGCCCTGGTGCGCGAGCGGGAACTGGGCAACATGGAGTTGCTGATCACCACCCCCATCCATCCCATCGAGTTGATGGTGGCCAAGCTGGTGCCCTACATCCTGGTGGGACTGGTGCAGGTGGCGATCATCCTCGGCCTGGGCCGCGTGGTGTTCGACGTGCCCTTCCTGGGCGGACTGGGGACCCTGGCGCTGGCCACCCTGGTCTTTATCGCCGCCAGCCTGACCTTGGGCCTGCTGATCTCCACCATCGCCCGGACCCAGTTGCAGGCCATGCAGCTGACCATCTTTATTCTGCTGCCCTCCATCCTGCTCAGCGGCTTTATGTTTCCCTACGACGCCATGCCGGTGGCGGCCCAGTACATCGCCGAGGCCTTCCCCGCCACCCACTTCGTGCGCCTGGTGCGCGGCGTGGTGCTGCGCGGCGCGGAGACCGGGCAACTCGCCGGCGATATGCTGTGGCTCGGCGGCTTTACCCTGGTCATGCTGCTGGTCGCCACCGCGCGCTTCCACAAACGCCTGGACTGAGAGCGGGGAAAAACCCGGCTGGCAGGTATCCATTGTTGTACCTGCCGCACTACACTTCGAGGAACCAGCGGATATGCTGTGATCTTCCCATGCGCAACCCACAGGCCCACTACCATGCCCTATAACTTCGACCCCGAAATCGCCCCCCTGCTGGACTTCATGCCGCCGGTGGACATGGCCGACCCGGCCGCCGCCCGCGCCGCCTTCGCCGGCGCCACCCAGGCATTGATCGCCGACCTCGACACCAGTGGCGTGACCTTCGAGGACCGCGCGATTCCGGGCCTGGACGGAGCACCCGATGTCGCTGTACGCAGCTACCGGCCGGCGGCGGCCAGCGGCCCGGTGCCCGGGCTGGTCTACATCCACGGCGGCGGTTTCGCGCTGGGCAACCTGGACAGCGAGCACGGCATCTGCGTCAACCTGTGCCGGGCCCTGGGCATTGTGATTGTGTCGGTTGACTACCGCCTGAGTCCGGAGACGGCTTACCCCGGCCCCTTGAACGACTGCTACGCGGCCCTGGCCTGGACCGCGGCCAACGCCGGCGAGCTGGGCCTCGACCCCCAGCGCCTGGGCATTGGCGGCCAGAGCGCGGGCGGCTGCCTGGCCGCCGCCTGCGCCCTGCGCGCCCGGGATGAAAAGGGCCCGGCCCTGTGCTTCCAGCTCCTGGGCATCCCGGTGCTGGACGACCGCATGGACAGTCCCAGCATGCTGCGGTTCACCGACACGCCCTGCTGGGACCGAGGCAAGGCGGAACTGAGCTGGCGATACTACCTGGGCGAGGCCTACACGCCCGGCGCCGACAACGTTCCCGCCTACGCCGCCCCGGCGCGCGCCACCGACCTGGCGGGCCTGCCGCCGGCCTATATCTCCACCATGGAGTTCGACCCCCTGCGCGACGAGGGCCTGCTCTACGGCATGCGCCTGCTGCAGGCCGGGGTACAGGCGGAGATCCACAACTACCCCGGCACCTTCCACGGTTCCAGCGTGTTCGCCCAGACCCGGATTCACCAGCGGGAAATGGCCGACACCCTCGCGGTGCTACGCCGCGGCCTGGGACTGGACACCCCCGCCTGAACAACCCTGGGCCGGGCGCCTCACCGGGGCGCCCGGCGTGGGCAGGCCGAGCCGAGCCGGGCCGAGCCGAGCCGGGCCGGGCCGGGCCGGGCCGGGCCGGGCGACGGATAGTTCACTAATTCTGGCCTCTTTGTACCTGTTCCCCGCCCACCGCGGTTCCTAGAATGGCGCCAAGCCATCACTGTTACCTCAAGTCTCAAGGGGAACCACCATGAACGACAGCGCCCTGTACCACCCTCCCCTCATGCCCCACCTGCTGGTGGAGGGGCTCAACCGCTACAACGACGAGCCCTGCCTGTTCCTGGGCGACAAGGTGGCCAGCTACCGGGAGGTCCGCGAGCAAACCAGCCAGCTGGTACAGGCCCTGCAGTCCCGGGGCCTGCACCGGGGCAGCCGCGTGGCGGTGATCTCCGGCAACCGCCCGGAGGTACTGTCCAACATCGCCGCCATGCAGCTGGCCGGCTGCATCGGCACGCCCCTGCACCCTCTGGGCTCCCTGGACGATCACGCCTACGTGCTGGAGGCGGCGGAAGTCGACGCCCTGGTGTTCGACCCCAGCGCTTTCGAGGAGGTGGCGGCGGCGCTGCAAGCGCGGCTGCCACGGCTGCAGCTGCTGTCCTTCGGCCCCTCGACACAGGGCGAGGACTACCTGGCGCTGGCGGCCACCTTCACACCCCAGGCCCTGGTGGCGCCGGAGGTGGACCCGGAAGACACCGCCTCGGTCAACTTTACTGGCGGCACCACCGGCAGGCCCAAGGGTGTCATGAGCGCCTACCGCACCACCGCCTACATGACCCAGATCCAGATGGCGGAGTGGGAGTTCCCCGAAGAGCTGCGCATGCTGATCGCCACGCCGCTCTCCCATGCCGCGGCGGCCTTTTTCATCCCGGTACTGCAAAAGGGCGGCGCGTTCTATGTCATGCAGGGCTTCTCGCCGGACGCCTTCTTCGACATGGTGGAGCAACACCGCATCACCGCCACCATGCTGGTGCCGGTGATGCTGTACTTCCTGCTGGATTCGCCGCGCGCGGCCAGCGCCGACATGAGCAGCATGGAAACGATCTTCTACGGCGCCTCCCCCATGAGCCCTGCCCGCCTGCGGGAGGGCATCGAGAAGTGGGGGCAGGTCTTCTATCAATTCTTCGGCCAGTCCGAGGCCCCCATGGTCATCGCCAACATGCGCAAGGCCGACCACGATCTCGCCCGGCCGGAGCGGCTGGCCTCCTGCGGCCGGCCCTCGCCCTGGATTCACCTGGCGCTGCTCGACGGCGAGGGCAATCCCGTCGAGCCCGGCGAGCCCGGCGAGATCTGCGTGCGCGGCCCGCTGTTGATGAAGGGCTACAAGGATTTGCCGGAGCAGACTGCCGAGGCCTTCGCCGGCGGCTGGCTGCACACCGGCGACGTGGGGCGCCTGGACGAGGACGGTTTTCTGTACATCGTGGACCGCACCAAGGACATGATTGTCAGCGGCGGCTTCAACGTCTTCCCGCGGGAAGTGGAGGACGTGCTCGCCACCCACGAGGCAGTGGCCCAGGTGGTGGTGGTGGGCGTGCCCGACGAGCGCTGGGGCGAGGCGGTGAAAGCGGTGGTGGTACTGAAACCGGACGCGCGGGCCTCCGACGAGCTGACCTCCGCGCTGATCCGACGGGTCAAGGACGCCAAGGGTTCGGTACAGGCGCCCAAGAGCGTCGACTACGTGGACGCCATCCCCCTAACCCCGGTGGGCAAACCCGACAAGAAAGCGGTGCGCGCCAGCTACTGGGAGGGTGTCGATCGCGGCGTCGGCTGACACTGGTACCCCGTCAAGGTGATACGGCAATATCACCTTGACGGGGCACTAGACATCGCCAGCGCCAACACCGACCATAGTCGGTTCACTCGCAATAGCAGATTTCCACCATGCTCCCCGACTCCCCTGAAACCTACCGCGGCCTGAACTACCCCTGGGGCCGGCGCGTGGACCCGGCCCCCGGTGTACCGGAGGAAGTGGCTCCCGGCGTTTACTGGGCGCGCTTCCCCATGCCCATGTCCCTGGACCACATCAACCTGTGGCTGCTGGAGGACGGCGACGGCTGGACGGTCGTGGACACCTGCCTGGACCTGTCCCGCAGCCGGGAAATCTGGGAGCAATTGTTCAGCGGGTTCATGGGCGGCAAGCCGGTGACCCGGGTGATCTGCACCCACATGCACCCCGACCACGTCGGTCTCGCGGGCTGGCTGGTGGACCGTTTCGACAGCGAGCTGTGGATGACCCGGGGCGAGTTCATGATGTGCCGCGCGCTGTTGAGCGACACCGGCCGCCCGGCGCCGGAAGTCGCGCTGCGCTTCTACCGCGCCGCCGGCTACACCGAGGAACAGCTGGACGTCTACCGGCAGATGTTCGGCAACTTCGGCAAGGCGGTGTCCGCCCTGCCCGACAGTTACCGGCGGCTGGTGGATCGCGAGACCCTGACCATCGGCGGCCACTACTGGCAGGTGATCGTGGGCAGCGGGCACTCCCCCGAACACGCCTGCCTCTACTGCCCGGCGCGCAAGATACTGATCTCCGGCGACCAGGTACTGCCGCGGATCACGCCGAACGTCAGCGTCTTTCCCAACGAACCCCACAGCGACCCACTGTCCGAGTGGCTGGCCTCCAGCAACCGGATTCGGGCCATCCTGCCGGACGACCTGCTGGTGCTGCCGGCCCACGAGGCGCCCTTCTTCGGCCTGCACACCCGGCTGACCCAGATCATCGAGTCCCACAACCGCGATCTCGCCGCGCTGTACGAGTACCTCGCCGAGCCGCGCCGGGTGGTCGACTGCTTCCCGGCCCTGTTCAACCGCAAACTGGAAGGGCACAACTTCGGCCTGGCCACCGGCGAAACCCTGGCCCACCTCAACTGCCTGCTGCGTCGCCGCCAGGCCACCTGCGCGGCCGACGAACAGGGCGTGAACTGGTACCGGCAACTGCCGGAGTGCGCCGCGTTCGACTGAGTTCCCCTCACCCGTGAACCGCTGGCGCGGCGCCGTCGGCGGTCACCGAAACCTGCTAAAGCCCTGCCTGGCGCGGCCGATATCGTATTGGGGTCAGTGTACCCCGAGTCCGCCACGGATCGTCCGGGCCCACTCAACAGCTGGCAACAACGTTATGAACTACGATTTCTGGCTGGTCGCGCTCTCCTTCGCGGTCGCGGTATTGGCCTCACTCACGGCACTGGATCTGGCCGGGCGCCTGCGCGCCACCACCGGCCGGGCGCGCGGTGTCTGGCTGTGCGGGGGCGCGCTGGCCATGGGCTGCGGCATCTGGTCGATGCATTTCATCGGCATGCTGGCCATGGAAATGGCCGGCGCCATGCAGTACGACATCGCCATGACCCTGGTGTCGATGGTCGCCGCGGTCTTCGCCTCCTGCGCGGCGCTGCTGCTGGCCTGCGGCCCCAGGGCCACCGCAGCCCGCCTCGGCACCGGCGGCGCCGTGATGGGCGGCGGCGTCTGCCTAATGCACTATCTGGGCATGGAGGCGATGCTGACCCACTCGGCGATCACCTACAAACCCTCGCTGTTTTTACTGTCCGTCGGCATTGCGGTGCTGGCGTCCACCGCCGCCCTGTGGCTCGCGTTTCACCTCAACCCCACCGCCGCCGAACGCCGCCCCCGCTTCCGCCTGCGGCTCCTGGCCGCGGTGGTCATGGCAGTGGGCATTACCGGCATGCACTACACCGGCATGGCCGCGGCCAACTACGATCCCGCGGCGATGATCATGACGGAATCGGCGCTGTCCCCGACGCAGCTGTCGATCGCCATCGCACTGATTGCCAGCACTGTCATGCTGGTGGCACTGCTGATGGCGGTGTACGACAGCCACCTGGCCTCCCGCACCGCCCGCCTCGCGAAGTCACTGCAACACGCCAACCGCGAGCTCAAATCCATGGTCTCGCGCGATCCGCTGACCCGTCTGCCCAACCGCCTGCTGATGGAGCAGCGGCTGGAACAGGCGCTGCGGCGGGCGCAGCTCAACGACAGCAGCCTGTCGGTGCTGTTCGTCGACCTGGACCGCTTCAAGGCGGTCAACGACTCGATGGGCCACCACGTGGGCGATCTGCTGCTCAAGCTGGTGGCTTCCCGGCTCAAGGCATCCACCCGCGACAGCGACACCATCTCGCGGGTGGGCGGCGACGAATTCATGATCGTCACCGCCGAGGGCACCTCCCGCGCCGAGAGCGAGGCACTGGCCAAGCGCGTCACCGAATCGCTGGGAACGCCCTTCCAGCTCGAGGGCCACATCGTGCGCATCTCCTGCAGTGTCGGCATCAGCGTCTATCCGGGTGACGGCAGCACTCCCCACGACCTGATGGTGCACGCGGACGCGGCCATGTACCACGCCAAGGACATGGGGCGGAACAACCTGCAGTTCTACGAGCGGGGCATGAGTTCCGTCGCCGCGCGACGCAACCTGCTGGAACAGCGCCTGCGACTGGCGATGGAACACGGCGGGCTGACGCTCGCCTACCAGCCGAAGGTCGATGTGATCAGCGGCGAAGTGACCGGACTGGAGGCGCTGTTGCGCTGGGAAGACGAGGAACTCGGTACGATCAGGCCCGAGGAGATCATCTCCATCGCCGAGGACACCGGGCTCATCCTGCCGATTGGCGAATGGGTGCTGAGTAGCGCCTGCCGGCAGATGCAGGACTGGCACGCGCGCGGGCTGCCCCGACTGCCGATCGCGGTCAACGTCTCCGCCATCCAGTTGAACCACAAGCACTTCGTGACCGTGGTGGAAGAGGTGCTGAACGAAACCGGGCTGCCGCCGGGCTACCTCGAATTCGAGCTGACCGAAACCGCGATCATGCACGACCCCGACAACGCCCTGCGCATCCTGAACCGCCTGAGCCGCCTGGGAATCAGCCTGTCCATCGACGATTTCGGAACCGGCTACTCCAACCTGTCACAACTCAAGCGCTTTCCCATCAGCCGCCTCAAGGTGGACCGCTCCTTCACCGCCGGCGTGGCGTCCGACTTCCAGGACGCGGCCATCGTGAAAGCCATGTTCATGCTGGCCCAATCGCTCAACCTGGAGGTGGTGGCCGAGGGTGTCGAAACCGACGAACAGCTCGAGTTCATCCGCAACCTGAAGGGCAACCAGTACCAGGGCTACCTGTACAGCAAGCCCCTGGGGGTGGCCGATCTGGAAAACCTCCTCGGCCTGCACGCCGCCGCGCCATCGCCGACCGCGACCGCGGACGCCGAGGTCGATATCGCCGACTAGACTCCAAGCCCCAGGGTCACGGCCACACGCAGGGTGCGGCCCGGGGCCGGGAAGCCGACACCGGTCAGATAATCCTCGTCCAGCAGATTGTCCACGCCCAGCTCCAACCCCAGGTTGTCCCGGGCCTGCCAGCGCAGGTTCCAGTCCAGGCGGTGGTAGTCCGGCAACTCCGACACCACGGTCGCGCCGCTGTGCAGGGAGGCCGCCGCGGCCTCGCCGGTCCACTGGTAGTCGAGGGTGCTGTGCCAGCGCGGCCGCAACCGCCAGGCCAACCAGGCTCCCGCTTTCCACTCGGGGCGCCCCAGAAGTTCGACGTCCTCGCCGACCACCTCCAGGTCGGTGTGGGTCACCTGCGCGTGCAGCGACAGGGTTTCGGCGGGCGTCCAGTGCAACTGCCACTCGCTACCGCGACTCTCCACTTCGCGCCGGTTGACGTTGACGAAGGCCTCGGGATCGAAATCCACCAGGTTGCGATAGCGATTGAAAAAGCCGGTGACACCCAGCTCCAGCGCCGGCGACGGGCGCCACTGGAGCCCCAGATCCCAGCCTTCGCCGGTTTCCGGTTCCAGGCCGGGGTTGCCCACCAGGGGATGGCCGAGAGCAAAGAAACTCGGCAGCTTGAAGGCCTCGCCCCAGTTGGCGAGCAGGGCCAGTCCGGCATGGAACTGGTAGCGCAGGCCCAGGCGCGTCGTGGTCTCGCCCGCGTAGTCATCCGGTTCATCGCGGCGCACACTGGCCTGCAACACCAGGGACTCCAGGGGCGTGGCGTGCAGGTCGACGAAGGCGCCGGCGGTCTGACGGTCGAGCTCGAAATTGACCGGCAGCGCAAAGCCGTAGTCCAAGTAGCCGGCGCTGTCGCCGGCCTCGTCGCGATAGTCGAAGCCCAAATTGAGCCGGTAACCTGCCGCGGGGACCAGCGTGTTCACCCAGCTCAGCAGGTCGCGCCGGAACTCGGTGTCGGCGGCGTTGGGCGGCACCGCGGCGTAGGGGGCGACGCCCGGCGAGACGAAGGACTCTTCGTGCTCGAAGCGGCTGGCGGCGACGCGACTGTGCCAGTGCCCGGCCCAGTCCGCGTCCCAGGCCAGGGACAGGGTCTCGTCAGTGTAGTCGCTGGTATCCAGGGCATCGGTGGTGGCCAGCAGGGGCCCCCCGCTCTGCTCCGGGTAGGCGCCGCGCTCGCCGTCCAGGTAGCGGTAGCCGGCGCTGACGCGGTGCCGCTCGCCGGGTGTCCAGGCCAGGCGCAGGTTGGCGCTGTCGTTGTCGCGCGTGCTGCCCGCGACCTGCTCGCCGCTCTCGCGGCGGCCCAGCGTCACCGCCGCCGACAGGGTGTCGAGCTCGCCCGCCGCCGACAGGCGGTAGTCCCGGAAGCCGCGCTCGCCGGCGGCCAGCCGCAGGGTCGGGGCTCCCGCCTGCCCCGGGTCGCGACTGATCAGGTTGATCACGCCGGCCAGGGCGTCGGAGCCGTAAACCACCGACTGCGGTCCGCGCACCACCTCGATGCGCTCGATACCGGCGATGTCGATATTGCCGAAGTCATAGCTGCCGCCGCGGGAGTTGGTGGGGTCGTTCAGCGGCACCCCGTCGAGCAACACCTGGGTGAAGTTGGGCTCGCCGCCGCGCACCGAAACCACGGTGAGTCCGCCGGGGCCCCCCTGTTCCTCCACCAGCAGGCCGGGCACGGTGCGCAGCACATCCCCCAGGTTGCGCTTGTTGAGCTGCGCCAGTTCACCCGCGTCCAGCACCGACACCGAGGAAACCAGCTGCTCCGCGGCCAGTGGACTGTAGGTCCCGGTCACCAGGGTAGTCTCCAGTCCCGCCGCCTCCCCGGCCATCGCGGGCGCGGCGCAGATCACTGCCAGTGACAGCGGGATGTTCCACAGGACTTTGCTCGGCATAATGTACTCGCTTCTTCCTTGTCGGCGGCCCATTGGGCTTGGGATTCCATTCACATGGTTTTTTCTTTATGTAACGCCCTGTTCACACTGGCTTTCCTGCTGTCGGCGGGTGTCCAGTACAACGACCCGGACGGCCTGCTCTGGGGCGTGACCTACCTCTGCGCGGCCGCGATGTGCGTCAGTCAATTTGCCGGACCGCGCCTCCCCTGGCTGCCCGGCGTATTGCTGGTGGCCAGCCTGGCCTGGGCGGGGCTCCTGCTGCCGGAGGTCGTCGGCCAGGTTCAGTGGCGCGACCTGGTGTCTTCGATGCACATGCGCACCGCGGCGGTCGAGCGGGGTCGCGAAACCGGTGGCCTGTTACTGGTGGCGTTCTGGTCGGGCATTCTACTGATTCGACAACACCGCCGCCAGCGATGAGGCGCCGGGCAAGGGCCGCGCAATCGCCAAGTGCCGCCGATCTCTGCTAAGATGACCCGCGTTACAGCGGTACACCAGAATGCCGCGGACCGAATCACCGCCAGACGACCCGGATGCACCCGCAAACGGGAGTGACACACAACGCCCTTTACTCACCCCCTGTTGAGGAATGACGTGTATGAGTCAGATGGTCGATTTGGTGATCTTTGGTGGCACCGGGGACCTCTCTACCCGCAAACTACTGCCCGCCCTCTACCAGTTGCACCGCCACGGTCTCGCCGACCGGCTGCGGCGCATCATCGCCACCGGCCGCGGCGAGCTGGACACCGACAGCTTTCGCAGCGAAGCCCACGCCAACCTGGAGCGCTTCCTGCCCCGGGACCAGTGGGACGGCGCGATCTGGGAGCATTTCCGCGACACCCTCCACTACGTCAAGGTGGAGGCCGACGATGACAACGACTACCGGCAACTGGCGCAGCTGCTGGACGCGGGCGACGCGCCGGTGCGCCTGTTCTACCTGGCCACCCTGCCCTCCCTGTACGGCGCGATCTGCGCGCAGCTGAAGAATACCGGCGCCGCCAACACGCACAGCCGCGTGGTGCTGGAAAAACCCCTGGGCCACGACCTCGCCTCCTGCCGCGCCATCAACGAGGAGGTGGCCGCGGTGTTCGCCGAGGAAGCCACCTTCCGCATCGACCACTACCTGGGCAAGGAAACGGTGCAGAACCTGCTCGCGGTGCGCTTCGGCAACCCCCTGCTACACCCGGTGTGGAAGAACACCTTCGTCGACAACGTGCAGATCACCGTGGCCGAGGAGATCGGCGTGGAGGGCCGCGGCGGCTACTACGCCAAGACCGGGGCGCTGCGGGACATGGTGCAGAATCACCTGCTGCAGGTGCTGTCCATCGTGGCCATGGAACCGCCGGCCAGCCTGGACGCCGCCGACATCCGCGACGAGAAAATGAAGGTACTGCGCTGCCTGGAACCGATCACCGCCAGCAACGTCAAGGAGCGCACCGTGCGCGGCCGCTACGACGCCGGCGCCGTGGGCGGGCAGGCGGTGAAGGGCTTCCTGGAGGAGGCCGAATACCGGGACGCCGAGGGCACCGAGACCTTTGTCGCCATCAAGGCGCTGATCAACAACTGGCGCTGGGCCGGGGTGCCCTTCTACCTGCGCACCGGCAAGCGCCTGAGCCGCCGCTACTCGGAGATCGTTATCGAATTCAAGAAACAGCCCTTTTCGCTGTTCGCCAACGACCCCAACGAGCTGACCAACAAGCTGGTGATCCGCCTGCAGCCGGACGAGACCATCAGCCTGCACACCCTGAACAAGAAACCCGGCCTGACCCGCAACCTGCGCCTGCAGCCGGTGGAGCTGCACCTGACCGCCGACTCCAACCACAAGGGCGACAGCTACGACGCCTACGAGCGCCTGCTGCTGGACGCCGTCAACGGCGACCAGACCCTGTTCATGCGCCGCGACGAGGTGGAGACCGCCTGGCGCTGGATCGACACCATCATCGGTGCCTGGGAGGAAACCGGGATGCCGGTGAAACCCTATAATTCAGGCACCATGGGCCCGAATGCCGCCACCGCCCTCACCGCGCGCGACGACAGGAACTGGTATGAGTGAGCCAACCACAAGCGATAGCAAGCCGTGCTGGCGCAGCTTCGACAGCAGCGCCGAACTCGATGCCGCCCTGGCCGCCCACCTGGCCGGGGCCCTGCGCGCCGACATCGCACGGCGCGGCGCGGGCAGCCTGGCCCTGTCCGGGGGCAACACGCCGCAAGCGATGTTCCGGGCGCTCTCGCGTGAGCAGCTGCCCTGGACCGAGGTCGCCCTGACCCTGGTCGACGAGCGCTGGGTCGACAGCGGCCACGCCGATTCCAACGAGCGCCTGCTGCGCGACAACCTGCTGCAAAACGCCGCCGCCACGGCGCGCCTGGCGGGCCTCAAGACCCCCCACCCCCGGGCCACCGAGGGCGAGGGCGAGGCCAACGCGCGCGTCGCGGCCCTGCCGCGCCCCTTCACCGCGGTGGTATTGGGCATGGGCGGCGACGGCCACACCGCGTCGTGGTTTCCCCAGGCGGCCAACCTCCACCGCCTGCTGGATAGCCGCGGCACCGACCTGGTGGCGGCGACCGAGCCGGTCACCGCGCCCCACGCGCGCATGACCCTCACCCTGCCCGCAGTGCTCGCCAGCGGCGAGATCATCGTGCACATCACCGGCGACGAGAAAAAAGCCGTGCTCGGCGAAGCCATCGCCCGCGGCTACCCCATCGCCGCCATCCTGCAGCAAACCCAACCCCCCGTAAGCATTTGGTGGGCCCCGCAATGACGACCGTAATGAACAAGCAACTCGACACGATTACCCGGCGCATTATCGAGCGCAGCGCCAATTCGCGGCAGGCCTACCTGCAGCGCATGGACGAAATGCGCGGCGACGGTCCCCTGCGCGGCGGCCTGTCCTGCAGCAACCTCGCCCACGGCTTCGCCGCCTGCGGCGAACAGGACAAACAGAGCCTGAAACTCACCGAGGCGGCCAATATCGGCATCGTCAACGCCTACAACGACATGCTCTCGGCCCACCAGCCCCTGGGTGAATTCCCGGACCTGATCAAGCGCGCCGCCCACGCGGTGGGCTGTACCGCCCAGGTCGCCGGCGGCGTACCGGCGATGTGTGACGGCGTGACCCAGGGCACCGCGGGCATGGAATTGAGCCTGTTCAGCCGCGATATTATCGCCGGCGCCACCGCCATCGCCCTGTCGCACAATATGTTCGACGGCGCCCTGTGCCTCGGGGTCTGTGACAAGATCGTGCCGGGGCTGCTGATCGGCGCCCTGAGCTTCGGCCACCTGCCGGTGATCTTTGCACCCGCCGGCCCCATGACCTCGGGGCTGTCCAACAAGGAGAAGGCGGCCGTGCGCCAGCTCTACGCCGAGGGCAAGGTGGGCCGCGAAGAATTGCTGGAGGCCGAATCGCAGGCCTACCACGGCGAGGGCACCTGCACCTTCTACGGCACCGCCAACAGCAACCAGATGCTGATGGAGGTAATGGGCCTGCACGTACCGGGGGCGGCCTTCGAAAACCCCGGCACCGCCCTGCGCGAGCAGTTGACGGTGGCCGCCGCGGAGCGGCTGTGCAAGATCACCGCCCTGGGCAACGCGTATACGCCGATGGCCAAGGTGGTGGACGAGAAATGCATCGTCAACGCCATCGTCGCCCTGCTGGCCACCGGGGGTTCCACCAACCACGCCATTCACTGGATTGCCGTGGCACGGACCGCCGGCATCATCGTCGACTGGCAGGACTTCAGCGAGCTCTCCGCCATCACCCCGCTGATCGCCCGGGTCTACCCCAACGGCAGCGCCGACGTGAACCACTTCCACGCCGCCGGCGGCACCGCCTTCGCCATTCGCACCCTGCTGGACAACGGCCTGTTGCACGAGGACGTGACCACGGTCTGGGGCGAGGGCCTGCGCCACTACACCCGCGAGGCGCGACTGGCCCAGGGCCGGCTGTCCCATGTGGAGGGGGCTTCGGCAAGCGCGGATACCGAGGTACTGCGCCCCGCCGACGCGCCGTTCGCCGCCGAGGGCGGCCTGCGCCTGCTGGAGGGCAATCTGGGGCGCAGCGTGATCAAGGTATCGGCGGTGGCCGCCGAGCACCGCGTGGTGGAGGCCCCGGCGCGGGTGTTCAGCGAGCAGGAGGAACTGCGCGCCGCCTTCGAGGCCGGCGAGCTGGATTGCGACGTGGTGGCGGTGGTGCGCTTCCAGGGGCCCCGCGCCAACGGCATGCCGGAGCTGCACAAGCTCACCCCCTACCTGGGCGTATTGCAGGACCGCGGCCACCAGGTGGCCCTGGTGACCGACGGGCGCATGTCCGGGGCGTCCGGCAAGGTGCCGGCGGCCATTCACCTCAGCCCCGAGGCCCTGGAGGATGGCCCCATCGCCAAAATCCGCGACGGCGACGTGATTCGCCTGGATGCCGACAGCGGCGCGCTGGACGCGCTGGTGCCCGCCGACGAGTGGCGCGAGCGCTCACTGTCCCCGCGCCCGGGGCACCACAGCGACTACGGCACCGGCCGCGAGCTGTTCGCCTTTATGCGCCGCGCGGTGAGCGGGGCGGAGGCTGGGGCCACCGTCTTCTAGCCAGGCCCGCGCGGCGCGCCCGGTCGTTCGCGGGCGGCTAGAAAGCCGCCCATTCCTCTTCCCGCTCGGGGGTTTCGCGCGCCGCTGTCGCCGCCGTCGCCGCGGGCTGCTTGCGGTAGCCCTCCAGTGAGGCCACCGGGGCGGGCGCCGCCCGCGGCTCGCCCTTGTCACCGTCATCCCCGAGCACGAAGGAGTTGATGAGCTGGCTCAGGCGATCGGCGTGCACGCGCATCTCGGCGGCGGCGGTGGAGGTCTGTTGCACCATTTCCGCGTTTTGCTGGGTGACCGAATCCAGCTCGGCCACCGCGGTGTTGATCTGGCCGATGCCGCCGCTCTGCTCGCGGGTACCACAGCTGATTTCACCGATCACATCGGTCACGCGGGTGACACTGCCGACGATTTCGCGCATGGTGTCGCCGGCCTGGCGCACCATGTCGCTGCCCTCCTCGGTGTGACGCACCGAGGTATCGATCAGCTGGCGGATGTCGCGCGCGGCGTCGGCGGAACGGCTCGCCAGGGTGCGCACCTCCTGGGCCACCACGGCGAAGCCACGACCGTGCTCACCCGCGCGCGCGGCCTCGACCGAGGCGTTGAGGGCGAGAATATTGGTCTGGAAGGCGATGCCGTCGATCAGGCCGATAATCTCGCCGATCTGGCCGGCGGAGCGACTGATATCGCCCATGGTGCTCTCCACCTGGGCCATGGCCTGCTCGCCGTTGCGCGCCACCGATACCGTGTCACTGGCCAGCTGGTTGGCCTGCTGTGCCGAGTCGCTGGTGTTCTTCACGGTAACCGTGATCTCCTCCATGGAGGTGGAGGTCTCCTGCAGGTTGGCCGCGGCCTGCTCGGTGCGCGAGGCCAGTTCGCCGCTGCCGTGGGCGATTTCCTCCGCCGCCCGGTGCACGTGGCGGGTGCTGCCGCGCACCTGCACCAGGGTTTCCTGCATGCGCTCCACGAAGGCGTTGAACTGCTTGGCCAGCTCGCCCACCTCGTCGCGGGTGTGCACCGCCAGCCGCCGGGTCAGGTCGCCCTCGCCCTTGGCGATGTCCTCCATGGCCTGCGCGGTATCGCGGATCGGGCGCACCGTGCGGCGCGCCAGCCACGCGGCGATGAAGGCCACCACCACAAAACTGATCAGGCCCGCGGCCACCGTGGTCATGATGGAGAAACGCAGGTTTTGCGCCGCCACCGCTTCCACGTCGGCCATCGCTTTGTCGATCTCGGTGACATAGACACCGGCGCCCAGCACCCACTCCCACTCCGGTATCGCGGCGATGTAGGAGTATTTTTGCTCGATCTCGCCGGTATTGAGATTTACCAGGCGATAATTGATTTCTCCACCGCCTTCGCGACCCAGGCGCACAATTTCCTTGACCAGGTACATGCCGTCGACGGTTTGCAGGTCGCTGATGTCCTTGCCTTCGGCCGGCGGATCATCCGGCATCACCACCCCAAAGTGGTCGTAGGAGTAGGTAAAGATGTAGTTGCTGCCTTCGAAACGCATGCTGCGAAGCATATCCCGGGCCTGCTCCCGGGCCTGCTCCGGGTCCAGTTCCGGATCTTCCATCAACTCGTTGACGGCGGTCTTGGCGGCGGTAATGAGATACTCGAGCCCCTTGACCTTGGTGGCGATCAGCAGCTCGCGCTGGGCCGCCAGGGACGCTTCGGTGTCGCGGGCCCGCTCCACGGCGGACAGCGTCACCAGGGCTATGGTGACCAACAGCAAGGGCGCGAGGGCAAGCAACAATACCTTGGACTGTAGACTGAATTGGAAGCCTTTGCGGGGGCGTGCGCGATTCATCGAAGCAACCTCTGGTTCACTTGGGGGGGCCAACGTGGCTCCGGAGGTATCGGCCCCACGCTTCGCGGCCTTTAGGCCAATCGCGGGAAAACGCTTATATAATAGTCTTAGCTATCACTACGCCGAGAGAGGAACGCAGGATTGCCACCGTGCACGGCGGCGGCGTACCCGTGACCGGCCGCGCTCGGCCACGGGCTTTTGCGGGAGGGAGACGACGTGCCGGGAGAGGGCCTAGGACGCGGTGATATTGGCCAGGATGGCCAGGGTGTTTTCCCGGTCCAGCAGGCGCGGCACCGGGTAGGACTCGCACTCGGCCAGGGCCAGGTCGCAAAGGTAGTCGTAGTCGCCGGCCTGGATTTTGTCCGAGCGCTCGGGGATGCCCACCGCGCTGCGCAGGTCGCGCACCGCGTCGATGAAGGACTGGGCCAGTTGCGCCTCGCTGGCGCCGGGCGAACCGACACCCACCAACAGGGCCAGCTCCGCCAGCCGCGGCCGGGCCTCCTCGCGGCAGAACTCCAGTACGTGAGGCAGCACCATGGCGTTGGCCAGGCCGTGAGGTATGCCGTATTTGCCCCCCAACTGATGGGCGATGGCGTGCACATTGCCCACGTTCACCTGGTTGATGGCGATACCCGCGTAGTACGCCGCCATCGACATGCCCTCCCGGGCCTCGAGGTTGCCGCCGTCGGCGCAGGCCGTCCGCAAATGCTCGAACACCAGCCTGATCGCGGCGCGCGAATGCTCCAGCCGGGTGCCGCGATCCCAGGTGCAAATATACGCCTCGATACCGTGGGTCAGCGCGTCCATGCCGGTGGCGGCGGTGATCGGCGCCGGCAGGCCAGTGATCAGTTCCGGGTCCAGGGCCGCGGCCGCCGGCAGCAGGGATGACCCGGAAATTATGCCCTTTTCGTGGCTGACACTGTCGGAAATCACCGCGCCCATGGTCGCCTCGGAACCGGTGCCGGAAGTGGTGGGCACCGCGTACAACGGCAGTACCTCGTGCTTCACCTTGCCAAAGCCGACCCAGTCTTTCGGATTCTCGGCGCTGGTGGCGGAAGCGGCGATGATCTTGGCGGCATCGATGGACGAACCGCCCCCCACCGCCAGCACCGCCTCGCTGCCGTGGGTCCGCAGCACCTCGGCGCCCGCGGCGACCTGGTCAAAGGTCGGGTCGGGCTGCACCCCGTCGTAGTAGGCGACATCGACCCCCGCCGCGACCAGCCCCTCCACCACCCGGTCCACCAGGCCCAGCTCCCGCAGGGGTTTGTCGGTTACCACCAGCACCCGGCGAACGCCGGTGCGCACGATATGCCGCGCCAGCTGCGCCGCGCTGCCCCTGCCGGCGAAAGCCATGTAACTGGCAGAGGGAGCGAAATTCACCATGAACTTCGCCAGGGCGATAAAGGATTTGTGTTTCAGGTTGCGCAAAAACGGGGACATACAACACTCCAGGTCTTATTGTGAATATTCAGCCGTTTGACGCCATCCCCACCAGGCCGCGACGACCGGAGATCATAATGGCGTCGCGGCCAGAGGCCTTGGCCTCGTAAAGCGCGATATCGGCGCGCTTGATCAGAATGGCGATATCATCCTTCTCCTCCCACTGGGCGATACCGAAACTCGCCTTGAGAAACACTTCGTGGCGGCCGCAGACCAGGCGCCGCGTCGCGAGCAGGTCGCGAATGCGATTGGCCACCCGCTCCGCCTCGCCACTGGTCATCTCACCCAGGGTCACCGCGAACTCCTCGCCGCCGATACGGCCCAGGGCGTCCTCGGCGCGAATCGAATCCCTGAGGATTTGCGCAAAGTGTTGCAGGGCGCGATCACCGAAGGAATGACCGTAGCGGTCATTGATGCGCTTGAAGTAATCGATATCCACCAACATCAGGGACAGGGGCTGCTCCTTGCGCCGGCAGCGCGCCCACAGGCTCTCGGTGGCGGCGAGAAAACCGCGCCGGTTGTACAGGCCGGTGAGCACGTCGCGCAGCGCCATCGTACCCAGGCGCTGGGACAGGTCGGTGGCCAGCAGGAAGATCGCCGAAATACCCAGGGCGATAAACAGGGTCGGCATGAAGGCAAAATTCACCGCGCTGTAGAGCTTGACCAGTTCCGGCTCCGGGCCCTGGCCGAGCCGCAAGGCAATCGCCGCCGCCAGCCCCTGGGTCAGTCCGAACAGCAGGTGCACCACCGCCGCCACCGCCTGAGCGAGCCGGGGCTCCTTGCCCTCGCGCACCAGGATCACCGCGATATGGGTCATCGCCAGGAAGGTGAAGGCGGGGGCGATCGCAGCGCGCAAGCCCAGCGTCGGATACCAATAAACGAACACCGCGGAAAGCAGCGACAGGACCAGGAATGCCAGCGTCAGGCGCCGCCGCCGCGTCTCCAGCCCCAAGCGGTCGCGATGCCCCCACAGCGCGAACAGCGACGCGGCGAAGGCCAGCATGTTAGCGCTCTGCCAGAACACGGCCTCCGTCGGTATATAATCACGTAGCAGATTGACACTGTACTGCAGCGCCACCAGCGCGAAGGTGAGGGCCCACATCAGCGCGTGGCGAGGGCGCTCGAACAGGCGATAGCCGAGGAAACAGGCCCCCGACAGTACCGCGCTGATCACCACCAGGGATGCCAGCAAATAATTGATCACCGAGCCCATAACTTAATGGAATAAAACACCCGCTGGTTATTATGGGGTGCATCATTACCTACGCGCGGGCCGTGTTCAACCGCTAACAGCCTGACAGAATACCAAATGAGAACGCCAGAACGCGCGCCGGCCAGCGCGCGGCGCTCTCCCCCTCAGCCGCGTTGCGGGCCGCCGTTGCTGCCCGGCCAGCGCGAGCCGGAGATGGTATCGGCGAAGGGCATGAAACCCTCCGGGTCCAGCTTGCCCGCCAGCTTGATCTCGCGGTCCAGGAATATCGGCCACCACAGGTGGGCCGACACCTGCTCGCGCATCGGCAGGCGCGAGGCCAGCGGGTCCCAGGGGCTGTCGCGCAGCACCAGCTCACCCTGCACCGCCTCGCGCCAGGCCGTGCCGTACTTGCTGCGCACGTGCACCACGTGGGGCGGAAAATCATAGCCCGCTGCCGGATCCGGCATCACCCCGGTGGCGCGGGACACCTTGATCCACCACTCGTGCTGTTCCCACTCGTCCATCGGCGCGTTCTCACCCGACGAGACACCCTTGAACTCCACGAAGGTATAACCCTGGTGGGTACAGCGCGCCGTCACCTGCGGCCCCAGGCGATAGTACTCCGTGGTGCAGGGATACTTCGGCTGGCCGTTGGTCTCCTGGCTGATAAAAATCGCCGACTCCTGGTCGATCCCGTAACCCAGCGTGTACTCCCCGGCGATGCCGTTGTAGTTGGCGTCCACCGTGGTCACGATGCCGAACTCCGGCTCGTCGGGCACCGGGAAATTGTAGATCGTCAGGTTCACGTTGGGCTTCGCCCCCGGCTCGATGCCCGGCGGCAGCAGCGCCGCGATCTTGTCCGGGTCGGTGCGGTAGACGATCTTCAACATCGGCCAGTTGACGATGTCGCCGGGGTTGCCTTGGGGTGCGTTGGATTCGTTGCTCATTCGCGTTACCTCGTCGTTATGGTTTGGCAAAGCTCAATATTTGCGAAAAACTGGATGTGTGGCACCGAGGTGCCGGGTCAGGTGCCCTGTTCCGCGACCTTCAGCAACAGGGATGTTGCTGAAGAGCCTCCATGGATGGATTCACGGCGAGTCGCGGAATGGGGTACCTGATCCGGCGCCGATGCTCGAAAAGAACCACCGATGAATACCGCTTAGAATCATCCCCCCACCTGATCCGGCACCGGCGTGCTCCGGTTCATGATCATCTCGCAGCGTGCGCGAATCTTGGCGTCGGTCTCCGGCGTCGTCTCCAACAGCCAGAACGCGTCCTTCTCCAGGCCCGCAATGGCCATCGCCGCCACCTCGTCCGGATGCGTCGTCTGCAACTCGATGCCGTACTCCGCCGCCATGCGCTTCATATCGTCTACCGAGTTAATCCCCGACGCATTCCCACTGGACTCCTTCTGCAGCGCCTCCGGCCGCACCCGGCCCGAGTTGAACAGCCCCGTGTCCACAATGTGCGGCCCCGGGAACAGCGCGCTCACCGCTACCGGCAACTGCCCCGCCTGCACCTGGTAGTGCAGGTTTTCCGTGATCGTGTGCACCGCCGCCTTCGTCGCCGTGTAAATCGGCTGGTCCGGGTACACCAGCAGCGCGCCGTTGCCCGAGCCCGTCACCACAAAGTGCGCCGGCTCCCCCTGGGCCACCAGCCGCGGCATAAAGGCGCGGATCGCGTTGATCACGCCCCACAGGTTCACGTTCAGGCACCACTGCCAGTCCTTCTCCGAGTAGTCCCACATCGCCCCCGACTCGCCGGCGCCGATGCCCGCATTGGCGAACACCAGGTGGATGCCGCCGAAGGCCTCCTGCGCCGCGTCCGCCAGCGCGTTCTGGCTGTCGAGCTGGGTCACGTCGCAGTGGGCCACCATCGCGGCGATACCCTCGGCCTCCAACTCCTTGCCCACCTGCTCCATCGCCGCGGTGTCCACGTCGCCCACCACGATCTTCGCGCCGCGGCGCCCCAGGGCGAAGGCCAGGGAGCGGCCCACACCGCTGGCGCCGCCGGTGATCACCGCGACCTTGCCGGTAAAATCCTTCATCAGGTGATATCCCTCACATCCACGTAGAACTGCCGCACCCACTTGCGGAACTGCACCAGGGTCTTGTCCTCACGGCAGAATACCGGGCGATGCTTGTGTACCTTGTTGGCCCAGATCGGGTAATCCTGGCTGAGCCCCTCGATGATGCCCTTCATCACCTCGTCCCCCGCCAGGTCCTCGATCTCGCGGCGCACGGTGAGCGTCCAGCGCAACAGGGTGGTGTTGCGATCGATGGGCTGGGCGCTGTTGTAGACCATCATCTGGGCCTCGGGCGCGTAGGTGGTGCGCACCATGGCCAGGCCCGGCTGGAAAACCTTGGCATGTAACTGGTTCGGATGATCCGTGTCGCGCATGTCCGAACGCAGGTGCAGGATGCGGCCATCATCGTCCACCGTCACCGTGGATTCCGGCGTATGGGCTTGCCGGTGCACATACTGAAAGTGCACCGGATCACAGGAATTTTCCGCGATATCCTGCACGTGCGCCGGCACCTCGAATTCCGCGTAACGGGGCGCGGTCCAGTGCTCATCGTCGAGTTCCACCAGCGTCGGCAGCTCAAAGCGGGGCGCGGAATTTTCCGGGTGGAACCAGATGTAGACCTCGCCGTTTTTTTCCTGCGTGGGCCACATGCGAATCCGCGCCCGCTCGGGTATTTCCTCGCAGTAGGGAATCTCCACGCACTTGCCCGTGGTGTCGAAGCGCCAGCCGTGGAAGGGGCAGCGCAGGGACTCGCCCACCACCTTGCCCTCCACGCCCAGGTGGGCCCCGAGATGGGGACAGAAAGCGTCCTGCAGCACCGGCACCCCGCTGCGGGTGCGGTACAGGGCGAGCTCGCGGTCGAAGGCGTGCACGCGCTTCACCTCGCCCACCTGGAGTTCGTGGCTGCGGGCCACCGAGTACCAACCCATCGGAAAGTCCGGGGTGGTATTGGTCTTGGATTCGCAGGCTTCAATAATCTGGGTCATGGCATATCTCCCTTCCGCCGGTACCTTGCCTCAGTTAAAAATGGATGTGTCCGGGCCGATTTCGTCGGCCACCTGCTGCAACCGCGCGCGATCCAGGCCGTACCAGGCCACGGCGTTTTCACCCAGGATCTTGCGACCGTCGTCCTCCGGCAGGCCGGAGAAGGTTTCCTTGAAATAGTCCGCGGTGTGGGGCCAGGTGCCCTCGGGATGTGGAAAGTCGCTGCCCCACATCATCTTGTCGGCCCCCAGCACATGGCGCAGCTCGATGTCGCGGCGGGGCACGCAGGAGGCCCCCACGGCGACGTTGCGCGCGAAGTACTCGCTGGGCGCCATCGACAGGTGGCTGCGAAAATCCCCGAGCTTGGCGGAGAACTGCACATCGGTGTAGTTGTGGTCCAGCAGGCGCAGCCAGGGCGGCAACATGAACACCGTGCCGCCCTCGGTGATCACCGTCTTCAGCCCGGGGAAGCGCTCGAATACCCCGCCCCAGATCATGAAGGTCAGGGGCCGGTACAGCCACCACATCACCTCCGACACATAGATGCCCATGGCCCCCGGCAACTCCTCGCCGCGGTCCTCCTCCGGCCAGTTGCCGCCGAAGTATTCCGGATGGGGCGCCGGGCCGGAGTGGAAGTGGATGATCACCCCCAGCTCCTCGCAGGCCGCCCAGAAGGGATCGTACTTGCGGTCGTGGTAGGGGGCGTGCTGCTCCCACAATGTGGGAATCATCACCGCGCGCAGGCCGTGGTCCACGCACCAGCGCACCGCGTCCACCGCCTGCTGCACGTCCCACAGCAGGGGGATGGAGGCCACGCCGATGTGCCGCGCCGGGTCGTTGGCGCAGAACTCCGCCAGCCAGCGGTTATGGGCCATGGCGCCGGCCCACTGCAACTCGGGCACCGCGTCGCGAGGCGACAGGCCAAGGCCCGCGCCGAAGGGCGGCGTGTTCATCTCGGTGATGCCGTCGGGAAAGATGATCTCCGCGGCGATACCGTCCCCGGCCAGCATCCGCAGGCGCTCGCGGTAATCCCAGGCGCCGGTGAGCTCGCGCTCGATGGGCGCGCGCCAGGCGTCGTTGATTTCCTTGATGAGGAAACTCTGCTCGGCCTTCTGCGTCATCTCCATCTGGATCGGCACCGCCATGTCCATCATCTCGTGGTACTTGGATTCGACGTAGGGCTTGTAGTCGGCGATACGCAGGCCGGCGTGGCAGTCGGAAGACACCACGATCAAACGGTCAGACATTGCGGCACACTCTCGTTATGATCATCGTATGAGTTTTAAAGCTGCGCTTATGAAATATACTCATATGGGTATATTTGCACATATGTATACAAACTAGTTTAATGCCCCTGTGATTGCAATAACCTTACGGAAAATTCATGGGCAGCCCTGAGCGGGTTTTACGAACAGCCCTGAACGGGTTTTATGAGCAGCCCTGAGCGGTTTTTATGAACAACCCCGACACGCCCATCGACCGGCGGCAGAAACGCAAACTCGCCACCCGCGCGCGCATCGAGGAGGCCGCCTATACCCTGTTCAAACGCGGGGGGATCGAGGACACCAGCATCGAGATGATCTGCCGGGAGGCGGATGTGGCCCGGCGCACCTTCTACAGCCACTTTCCCAACAAGCACGCCCTGCTCGGCGGCCTGGGCGTCTCGCGACTGTACAGCCAGGCCGAACCGATGCTGCGGCAGCTGATGGAAAAACACCGCACCACCCGGGAGCGGCTGGAAGCGATGATCGACTACATCGAATCGCGGTTTGCCGCCTTCGACACCATCGACCGGGAGCTGATGATCTCCGCCCCCGCCAGCTTCGCCAATAACCCCGAGCAACAGCGCCGGATCAGCCGCGGCGCCATCGACAGTTTTTCCAGGTTGATCGCCGCCGGGCAGGAAGCCGGTGACGCCCGCCGCCAGTTCTCCGCGGACATTCTGGCGTCGATGATCGTGGGCACCCTCAACACGCTGACTGTGAGCTGGGCCATCGACCGGGACTACCCCGTGTTCGCCAAATTGGAGGAGGCGCGGGGCATGTTCGAGGCATTGATCTGCGCGGACTGAGGCCGCGCGTGGATTGGCGGCGCCCGCGGGCGCCGCCGCGGTTCAGGCCGTCAGGCAGCCGATGACGGCATCGATCTCCGCCGCGCTGTTGTAGACGTGGGGGGACAGGCGCAGGCCCGCGGTGCGTTCATCGAAGGCCACACCGGCTTCCCGCAGGCGTTCGATACAACCCTCGCGGTCCGCCGGCCGCACCACTACCGTGCCGCTGCGACGTTCCGCCGCCCGTGGCGATTGCAGCCACTGCGGCTCCAGGCCGTCGATCAGGCGATCACCGAGGGCGAGGTTATGGGCGCGAATGCGGCGGATGCCAATGCGATTGACCAGCGCCAGGCTGTTGGCCGCGAGCACAAAGGGCATCACCGAGGGCGTGCCGCCCATGAAACGCGCGGCGTCGGGG
Source organism: Parahaliea mediterranea (assembly GCF_017255185.1). Lineage (GTDB taxonomy): Bacteria > Pseudomonadota > Gammaproteobacteria > Pseudomonadales > Halieaceae > JAFKCZ01. The sequence continues at coordinate 36,971 of NZ_JAFKCZ010000005.1, read as the reverse complement.
GCGTAGTCAAAGTGGGTGATATCGAACTCGAAGGGATCGCGATGGGAAAACCAGCCCACATCGACAGGCTCGAAATCGGCGGCGCGTTCCGGCGACAGCCACAGGAAACCGGCCCCCGGCCCGCCGCAGCACCACTTCACACAGGAACCGAGCACCGCGTCCGCGGGCCACTGCTGCAGGTCGATCGGTATCACCCCCAGCGACTGGGCGACATCGACGATGCCCAACACGCCGCGCGCCCGGGCCATACCCAGGATTTCGGCCACCGGCGCCAGCTGCCCGGTATTGGAAAAGGCGTGGGTCACCAGCACCGCGTGCACATCCTCGGTGAGGGCGTCGCTCCACACCGCGCTGTCCTGCACATCGGCGTCCGCCGGCAGCATGCGCGGTTCAAAGCCCAGCCGGCGGGCCTGCGCGATCACAAAGCCCAGGGAGGGAAAGTCCTGCGCCGAGAACAGCACCGCCGCGCGTCCCGGCGCCGGCGGCCGGGCGCCGAGCAGTTTCACCAGGCCGCTGGAGACATTGACCTGGGGGCAGATCGCCTCCGACCGGGTGTTGAGCAATTGCGCCAGGGCGCGGGGAAAGGCCTCCAGCGCCGGCAACCAATGGCCCCAGGGCTCGCTCTCGCCGGCCTCCCAGGGGTCGAGAAAACCGCGCTGCAGGGCCTGCAGGCTGTCGGCGGGCGTGCGCCCCACCGAGTGCGACAGCAGGTAGATGCCCGGGGTGTCGGCGTAGCAGGCGCGCCAGTCCGGGCCCAGCAGTTCGGGGGCCGGCTCTACCGCCGCGGCGCTCATGCGGACACCTGCGAGGCCAGTTCGCGCAGGGTCGCCAGGTCGCGGTGGCGCGAAGGGATGTCGTCGCGAACCGCGCCGGCACGCAGGTCGCACAGGGTCCTCAGGGCCTTGAGCAGCACCGGCAGCGGCGGGCCGCTGGCGGTCAGCTGCTGGTTGTCGACCAGATCGCCCTCGTCGGCCGGTTGCACGATGAACTTCTCCACCAGCTGCTCGTGATGCTGCAGGGCCGCCTTGCCGTGGGCATCGCACACCGCGAGGAAGCGGCGCAAGTTTTCCCGCAGCGGGGGGCTGTCGCTGTCGCGGTGTTCTAGGAAGGCGTCCATCAAGCTCTGGCGGCGCATGCAGTCCCGCAGCAGCAACTGGTCCTCCGGGCGCATGAACAGGAACTTGTCCACCAGCAGCTGGGAGTAATAGGGGTCATCCGCCCGGCACACGCCCAGCAGCAGGTCGATCACATTGATGCCGGCGAAGTCGCCGGCGTTGGCGCCGCGGTACTCCCGCAGGCCGACACGATGGGGCTTGTAGTAGGGCCGCACGCAGTAGAAGAAGCGCTCCACGTCCAGGATCTGGAACAGTTCCTCGTTATAGCGGTACACCGCCTCCAGCGCATCGCGGGCCTCGTCCAGCAGGTCCGCCGCCACCGGGTGGCTCACCCCCAGCGGCAGCAGGCGCAACAGGGCCTCGGAGGCGCGAATATAGGCCAGGGCGCCGCGGGTGTTGTAGGCGATGAAGGTGCCCTCGTCCTCCAGGGTGGTGAAGGACTTGAACACACCGTCCACGGCGCGGTTGTGGGTTTCCAGATGCGCCGAGGCGAAACGCGGCACGGTGCCCAGGGAGGCGCCCAGCTGCATCGCCAGCGCCGAGGCCTCGGCCAGCGGCGAGCGGGTCTCGCGACTGGGTTCGGTGAGGTCGTGGCGGCGGCAGGCCGCCATGTAAAAGCCCACATTGCCCAGCAGGTCGAAGCCGGCGTCAAAGCCCTCGTCGGTATTGCCCTCGCCGAGCAGGCCCACGATATGCGCGCGGCCCTCGTCCAGCAGTTGTTGCTTGATGTCATCGCCCACCCCGGACACGTCGGAGCGCCGCTCGGCGAAGTAGCGCTCCTCCAGGGCGGTATTCATGTCCCGGAAATCCCGGCGTATCCAATTGTCGAAGGCCTCGGCCCTGGGGGTTATCACGGTGTTTCCACTCCTACATCTCGTTTCATCGCGTGGCGCCAGCGCAGCAAGCGCACCATCAGCCCGGCGTTGAACAACATCACGCAACCGTACATGGTCGGCACGATGGCCAGCTGCCAGTCGTTGAGCACCGACAGGCTGAAAAAGGTGGCCATGGTCGCGTTCTGCACCCCAACCTCCACGGCGAGGGTGAGTCCCTCGTCGTCGCCCAGGCGCGCCAGGCGCGCCAGCAACAGGCCGCCGGCCATGGCCAACAGGTTGAGGGCGTAGATCACCGGCCCCGCGCGGCGCAGGTTCTCCAGCAACAGATCGACGCTGATCGCCACCGAGAACCCTATTACCAGTACCAGTATAATCACCGAGACCGGCCGCAGATAGCGAATCAGCGTAATTGCCAGTTCCGCGCGCAGGTGCCGCAGCAGCATTCCCAGCGCCACCGGCATCACCGTCATCTGCAACAGCCGCGCCATCGTCTGGCCCACATCGAGGGTCGGCGCGTCGCCGCCGGCATAGAAGTAATCCAGGCCCAGCCCGATCAGCAGTGGCGTGCTGATAATGGTCACCAGGCTGGCGCAGGCGGTGAGGGTCACCGACAGGGCGACGTCCCCCCGGGCGGCGAACACCACGGCGTTGGAGGTCACCCCGCCGGGGCAGGCGGCGAGAATGATCAGCCCCACCGCCATTGCCGGCGGCAGGTCGAACAGCAACGCCAGGGTCCAGGCGATCAGCGGCAACAGCAGCAGCTGGCCGCCGAGGCCGACGGCGGTCGCCCGGGGCCGCTGCAGCAGCCGCGCGAAATCCGCCGGCGCCAGCGACAGGCCAAGGCTGAACATAATAGCCATGAGGGCCAGCGGCACTGCCCGCGTATTGACCAGGTTGATCAGTTCTTCCGACATGCGCGCTCCGCGATTGCAAGGGGGCGCTAGGCCCCCCAGACCTCCCGCTGCAGGCGCAGGAAATTGCGCCCCAGCACCTTCTCGATCACCCGCGCGGGGTGGCCCGCGGCGGCCATCATATCGGCCAGCTGGCGAAATTGCTCCGGCCCCTGCAAATCCGGCACGAAGGGCACCACGCCGGGCTTCTCGCCGCGGGCGGAAATGCCCGCCGCCCGCCGCTGGCGGATTTCCTCGTCGATCGCCGCGCGGAAGGCCACCATGTCATCGACCCGGGTGGTCCCGCCGTCGGTGCCGATGCCCACGTGGTCCTCGCCACAGACCTGCAGCGCGTGCTCGATGTGGCGCAGCACGTCCGCGGCCTCGGGAAAACTGTCCTCCCGCAAAAACGGCATGAAATAGATCCCCGCGACGCCGCCGCGCTCCGCCAGCAGGCGCAGCTCGCGGTCGCTCTTGTTGCGCGGCAGATCGCTCAGCGCGCGGGCGCCGGTGTGGCTGATACAGATCGGCGCCCGCGAGGCGGTGATCGCCTCCAGGCAGGTGCGTTCGCCGCTGTGGCTCAAATCCACCAGCACCCGCTCGTTGTTCAGCTCGTCGACCACCTCGCGGCCGAAATCGCTCAGCCCCGCGTTGTCCGCCACCATGGAGCCGTCGCCCACGCGGTTGCGGTCGTTGTAGGTCAGCTGGATGATACGCACGCCGAGGCCGGCGAACAGCGCCACGCGCCCGGCGTCGCCGCCGAGCATGGTGGTGTTCTGGAAACCGAAGATCACCCCGGTGCGGCCGCTGTTCTGCGCGGCGCGGATATCCGCGGTGGAGCGGACCTTGAGCAATCTGTCGGCGTGACGCTCGATAATCCGGTTCCAGGCGGCGATTTCGCCCACCGTGTACTCAAAGGGCTCGGCATCCCCGGACACATGACCCAGAGTGATATTGATGGCGGTGGTCCCGGAGGCGCGCAGGTCCGCCAGCGCGCGCTCGTCGAAGGTAGCAAAGCTGCTGCCAACCGCGGCGGCCGGCGCCGCCCCGTCTTCCGCGGCCAGGCGCAGATTGGGGTTGCCGATACCACCGAGGGTGTTGATCACCAGCGCCCCATCGAAGGCAAAGCCACGGCCCGCCGCGGCGGTCGGCAGCGCGGCGCCGGCGGAGGCGAAAGCCGCACCCGCCGCCGAGTAGCGCAGCAGGGTTCTGCGTGTAAAGTCTTTTTGTGTCATAAGCGCCTCGGAACCCTAAAAGGTGTAGTTCACACTGACACCCACGGTCCGCGGCTGCGTGCTGTAAATGCGGTCGGGGATCCCCTCGCGGGCCTCCACTTCCCAGTTCACCGGCTCGCGCACATCGGCAATGTTGGTGACGTACAGCGCGGCCTCCCAGTTGTCCAGGTACATGCCCAGCCGCGCGCCGGCGAGCACGTAATCGCCGTACTCGCGGGCATCCGCCGAGCGCTTGGAGAAGGTGGTCAGGGCGGTGCCCACGTAGGAGGCGTCAACCGAGGCGTAGGCATCGTAGCCCCCCAGGTCGAACTGCTGCTCGAGCACCACACCGGCGGAGAATGGAGAAGTATCCGGCAGGCGGTCGCCATCGCGCCCGGCGGTCATATCCCCCGCGGTGTAGCCGGGCGTGTCCTCGGTCAGCTCCTGCTCGGAGTAATTGGCGTTGAGGCGCACGGTAAAGCCCGGCAGCGCCCGGGGCCGGATCACCGACTCCAGCTCGACACCCAGCAGCTCCGCCTCGCCGGCGTTGATGATGTACTCGAAGGCCTGGGTCTGGTCCAGCAGGGCCACCTGGATATCCTGCCACTGCATGGCGTACACCGCGCCGTTCAGCCGCAGTTGGCCGTCCAGCCAATCGCTCTTCCAGCCAAACTCGATATTGTCGACAAAATCCGGCGCGTAGCCGCCAGGCACCGGCGCGCCACCGGCGGTCTTCAGGTTGATAACGTTGGCGTCGCCCTCGCGGAAACCCTCGGAATACACCAGGTAGGTGAGGATGTCGTCGGTAAAGCGATAGGAGGCCTGGAACTTGTAGATGACGTCATCGCCCTCCGAGTCCAGGGGCTCCTTCAGGCCAACCGGCTCGCCAAAGGGTGTCTCCACTTCGTTGGCCTGGGACCAGGTATCGATGCGGAAGGCGCGGACGCCGGCCAGCAGCTCGAGTTTGTCGGTCACCTGGTAGGTAAACTCGCCGAACAGGGCCTCGTTGCTGAATTCGGTCTCGGCGCGATTGTCGAAGAAACTGGTCGGTGACGACGGCACCAGGCCGGTGTCGGTATCGACGAAGTAGCCGATGGAGGTGCTGCTGGTATCGCGCTCCTGGTAGAACGCGCCGACGATCATCTGCAGCGGCCCGTCGAAATTCGAGGCGAAGCGCAATTCGGCACTCAACTGCTCGTTGGCGCGGTTCTGGTTGACGCTGCCCGGCGCGGGTACGAACTGGGACACGTCGAACACAAAAAAGGTGTCGCGGTCGTAGTAGGACGCGGTGGCGGTGATGTCACCGAAGGCGAGGCTGTGGTCCAGGGTCAGGTTGTACATTTTCAACTCGTCCTGAAAGGGCAGTTTGACCTGGCCGGGACGGCTGTCTTCGTACTCGTTCACCAGGGGCTGGTCGTCCACCTCGGTGTTCTGGTACCAGACGGAGGCATTCAGGGTGGTGCGATCCCCCAGCAGCAGGGTACCCAGCAGGCGGCCGCCGTAGGTTTCCTCTGTGTCGGTGCCGCTTTCACCCAGGTCGGGCAGGTCCACGTAGCCGTCGCTGTCGCGGTAGAAGCCCACCGCGCGAAAACCCAACCGGTCGTCCAGCACCGGCATATTGAGCATGCCGTTGACCGCGTAGGACTCGCCGCCATCCCGGGAGCGGGTGCCCATGTCCGCCTGGATGGCGCCCTCTACCTCGGTCAGCACCGGTTTGTTGGTGATGTAGCGCAGGGTGCCGCCCTGGGAACCGGCGCCGTACAGGGTGCCCTGGGGGCCGCGCAGCACCTCCACCCGCTCCAGGTCGTACAGTTGCAGGTCGGTCTGGGACACGTTGGTGCCGCCGTTGCCGGTGGCGGGGATTTCATCGAAGTAGGTACCGACCTGGGCCGCGCCCGCCGAGGACGCCAGGCCGCGAATAATGATCTGTTCGTTGCCGGGGCCGTTGTTCACCGCGCTGAGGCCGGGGATAAAGCGCGCCATGTCCTGGATGCCCATGGCGTGGGTCTGTTGCAGGAGCGCGCCGCCGATGGCGGAGATGTTGGTGGGAATATCCTGCACGCTGCTGGCGCCGCGCTTGGAGGCGGTGACCACCACCTCCTCCAGCGCGACCTGGGCCAGGGCCTGGGTGCCGGCGAGCCCGCCCAGGGCGAGGGCCAACAAGTGTTTTTTACAGCCTGTGTCGATCATTTTCCTTTTCACTCCTGTGTATTCCGGGTTAGCTATTTGCGGGCATCGTTCCGGTGGGTGCATGATCCTCTATCGGGATTTCAATCGTGCCGCACGCCGTGGAAATCGGTCCGCGGGTAACGCTCCCCCGCCTTCACCGTCAGCGACACCGAGTGCAGGTTGTCCAGGTCCCGCGAGGGGTCCCTGTCGAGCAACACCAGGTCCGCGCGCTTGCCGACCTCCAGCGAGCCGGCACTCTCGTCGATACCCAGGACGCGGGCGCCAACCAGGGTGGCGGCGCGAATCACCTGCAGCGGCTCCATCCCCACTTCGCGCTGCAGGAAGACCATCTCCTCGAACAGTGCCGGCCAGGGGCTATCGGCCGGGGCCACGAAATCCGAGCCTGTCGACACAGCCACCCCGCGGTCCAAAGCCTCGCGGGTCAGCGCCGCGGCGAAGGCCGGCGGGCAACCGCGATAGGGCTCGCTTTCGGCGCTCGCCTCGGCTTCCGCCCGCGCCAGGGCGCGGGCGTACAGGGCCACTGTCGCATCGAGCACGGTGCCGCGCTCGCGCATGGCCTCGAGTACCGCGACAATGCGCGGGTCGGCGGGGTCGGTGCCGGCATAGTCGGGCGCCATGTCGTGATCGTAATTGGCGGGCGGGATAGCCACGGTTTCAAACACCAACCGGCAGACGTGGGAAATGGTGTCGACGCCGGCCTCCACCACCTCGCCCGGCGAGGCCGGGAATACCGTCGAGTGGGCCCACACCTTCATCCCCTGACGGTGTCCCTCGGCGGTGATGCGCCGCACGTCGGTCGCCGGCAGGTCGGCGTAGATCTTGATCCCGGTGGCCCAGGTGCCGCGCGCCAGCGCCACCGCCTGCGGCATGTCGGTATCGGCATCGATGGCCTGCATCCAGGGCACCGCGCCGGGGGTTTCACCGCGGGCCGAGGACGCGGGGCGCGGATCGTCAAAAAAACTCTCCCCCGCCATCAGCGCCACGTAATACAGGTCGGGGCCGGCAATACGGCCCAGCCGGGTATCCCGCGCCAGGCCGCTCAGCACGCGCACATCCCCGGCCATGTCCCGCACCGAGGTGATGCCGCTGTAGAGCTGCCGCTCAAGCAGCGCCAACGGTTGCTCGTCCTCCGGCGAGGTCGCCATGTGCACGTGGGTATCGATCAGTCCGGGAATGGCGTAGCGCCCCTCGCCGTCTATCACCTCGACACCGGCATCGGGGTTTGCCAGGGCATGCATCGGCTCAATAGCGCGGATTACGCCGTCTTCCACCCACAGCGCCATGTCGCGCCGCACCGCGGCGCCGGTGCCGTCGATCAGGTTCAGGTTGGTATACAGCTGGACCCGCGCAGCGTCGGCGGCGCGCGCCCCCGACAACAGGCCGACACAAGCGGACACCAGCAACAACGGGCGGTACGCGCGCCACCGTAACAACGTTCGCAACATCAGAATGCCACCTCCTGGCCAAGTGATGAATGACGTGCCTGGCGGTAGGCGTAGTCGGCCACCACCAGGTCCTGGGCCGCCACGCCGAGCGAGCGGTAGATGGTGATATCGCCGGCGCCGGTGCGCCCGGCCAGGCCGCCGCCCAGGACCTCGCCGATCTCGCCCAGGGGAAAGTTTTCGTCGATCACTCCCGCGGCAATGGCGCTGTGCAGTTCGCCGGCCTGGTCGCGGGCCGAGGCCCGGGCGTCGACGAAATAGCGGCAACCCGGCAGGGCGTCGTTGGCGATTTCCTGGCGGTCCCGGGTACAGGCACCCACCAGGTTGATATGCATCCCGGGTTCGAGCATGGCGGCCTCCAGCACTGGCGTGGGCGAGGCGGTCACCGCGCAGACCACGTCGGCCCCGGCCACGCCCTCCGCGACGCTGCCGAAGGCCCGCAGTCGCGGCCGCAACGCTTCCGGCAGGGCGTCGAGGAAGTCCGGCGCCCGCCCCGGATTGCGAAAGCACACCCGCACTTCGCGAAACGCGCGCACCGCGCACAGCGCTTCCACATGGGCCAGCGCCTGCTCGCCGGAACCGACGATGGTCAATACCGCGGCGTCTTCGCGTGCCAGCCGATCCGTGGCCAGGGCGCTGGCGGCGGCGGTGCGACGGGCGGTGATCCGGCCCGCGTCGAGCAGGGCCAGCGCCTGGCCGTGTTCGCTGTCGAACAGCAACAGGCAACCGCTGTGGGAGGAGAAGTCGGTACCGACATTGGCGGGCATCATGTTCACCACCTTGATGCCGAAACACTCGGGCTCGGCGATGTAGCCCGGCATCATGCCCATCATGCCGCCTGTGGGCATGGTCATGCCCCAGCGCAGCGGCTGAATGGCGCCGCCATTGCTGACCTGCCGCATGGCCTCGGCCATCAGTCCGATCAGGGTATCGGTGTCGAGGATAGCGTCGAGATGACGCTTGTTGAGGACAATCAATCAAATACTCCGCACTGCAACAACTACAGCCGCGAAGTATTTAATTATCACCGCGTTGGCGTCCAATACTGCTTTCGTATTGGATTCATAGCTTTGGCGTATGAGTGCACCCGTGGACGGGCGCGCACCCTCAGCGGTTGCGCCCCCGGGCGTAGCCGGCGCTCACCCGGCGGAAGTTCGCCGCCGCCTCGGAGCCGTGGTCGGCGCTGACGATGAGGTGGACATCGACGGTCGCCACCGGCTCCAGGGCCACGAAACTCACCTGGGTATGCCAGGACGGCTCGGTACAGGAGGGCACCAGCGCAACCCCCACCCCCGCCGCGACGTAGGCCAGCAGGACATCGGTCTGCTCCGACATGCCGACAATCTCCGGGCGAAATCCCGCCTGCTGGCACTGGCCCACGATTTTGTCGTAGTTGGAGGGAAACAGATGCCGTTGCAGGGTGACGAAGGGCTCGTCGCGCAGCTCGGACACATTGACGCACTCCCTGTCGGCCAGCGCGTGTCCGGGATTGAGCGCCAGGCACAGGCGCTCGTGCACCACCAGCTCGTAGTCCACCCGATGGGTACGGAAGCGCTCCGACATCGGCTGCACGGTCAGGTCGACGAAACCGACATCAATACGCCCGTCCAGCAGCGCCTCGTATTGCTCGTCGGAGCGCATGATGACGAATTCCAGCCTGACCGCCGGAAAGCGCGCATGGAACTCGCGCAACAGCGGCACGATCTCACGCAGAATCGCCGAGCCCATGTAACCGATGACCAGGGTCTCGCCGCCGCCCTGGGACACGCGGCGCACATCCGCCGCCGCCTGCTCCGCCTGGTGCAGGATGACCTCGGCACGCTTGAGGAACAGCTCCCCCTCGGCGGTGAGTTCCACCTGGCGCTTGCTGCGGTCAAAGAGCTGCACCCCCAGCTCATCCTCAAGGTTATGGATCTGCTGGGTGAGCGGCGGCTGTGAGATGTTCAGCTTGCGCGCCGCGCGGCCAAAATGCAGTGTCTCGGCGACCGCGACGAAGTAGCGCAGGTGTCTCAGTTCCATGGGCGGGCCGGATCTTGCGACAGAAGTCGCCGATTCTACCCCATCCTTCACGCCGCCACAGGTACCCGGCCGCGGGGCGACGCGCGGTGAACTAGCCGCCGCGCTCGCGCATCTGCAGCATCATCTGCATGCGGTTCATCAGCTTGTCGATGGAGAAGCTCGCGGTGGGCTGGCGCGGCGGGAACTCGCGGAAGGTCGCCAGCCACTTGCCGACCTCCTTCTGTACCGGCACGAACAGCCACAGCTGGTCGGCAAAGAAACGCGAGTACAGCCCCGAGTCGATGGAGGTTTCGTAGGGGTCGCTGCGCAAGTGCACGATGCGCGGGAAGTTGAGCGGTTCGCGCGGACCCGACCAGCCCTCCATTTGGAAGGCGAAGTGGATCTTCCAGTCCTTCCAGCGCATGGCGTTGAGGTTGCCGTTGTCGTCGAAGTAGAACAGTTCCTCGCGCGAGCCGGGGCCGGTGCCTGCCAGCAGCGCGCCCTGGTCGTAGCCGTCGAGGTAGACCTTGTACTCCCGATCGCCGGCGCGGTAGCCGCCGCGCAGTTTGCCGGCGACATCCTCGACTCCCGCCGCCGCCAGCAAGGTGGGCATCCAGTCCAGGTGGGAGAACATATCGTTGATTACCCGGCCGGGCTCAACCACGCCGGGCCAGCGCACCAGCGCCGGCACGCGGAAACCGCCCTCCCAGGTGGAGCCCTTCTCGCCGCGGAAGGGCTCGGAGCCGCCGTCGGGGTAGGTGTTGCTCTGGGCGCCGTTGTCGGTGCTGTAGATGACGATGGTGTTGTCGGCGATACCCAGCTCATCCAGCTTGTCCAGCAACTGGCCCACGTGGTGATCGTGCTCGTTGAGACCGTCGGCGTACAGACCGTGGCCGGTACTGCCCGCCCACTGGCCGGACAGCCGCGTCCAGTTGTGCATGCGGGTCGCGTTGAACCACACGAAGAAGGGCTTGTCGGATGTCGCCGACACGGTCATGAACTTGAGCGCGGCATCGGTGAACTCCTGGTCCGCCGTTTCCATGCGCTTGCGGGTCAGCGGCCCGGTGTCCTCCACGCGCCCGTCGGCGTAGGAGCGGATCACTCCCCGGGGCGCGAACTGCCGGCGGAAATCCGGGTCGTCGGGGTAGAAATAGGTTTCTGGCTCCTCCTCGGCGTTGAGGTGATAGAGGTTACCGAAGAACTCGTCGAAACCGTGCTCGGTGGGCAGGAACTCATCCTTGTCCCCCAGGTGGTTCTTGCCAAACTGGCCAGTGGCGTAGCCCAGGGGCTTGAGCAGCCCGGCGATGGTGGGATCCTCCGCCCGCAGGCCGATGTCGGCCCCCGGCATGCCCACCTTGAGCAGCCCGGTGCGCAGGGGGTGCTGGCCGGTGATAAAGGCGGAACGACCGGCGGTGCAGCTCTGCTCGCCGTAGTAATCGGTGAAGCGGGCGCCCTCGGCGGCGATGCGGTCGATATTGGGCGTGCGCCCGCCGAGCATGCCCTGGTGGTAGGCGCTGAGATTGGACCAACCGATATCGTCGCCCCAGATCACCAGGATATTGGGTCTGTCGGCGGCGCCGGCCCACGCCGGCAACAGGAGCAGGGTCAGCAACAGGGAACGGCACAGGAAAGAGCGTGTATTGCACATTGTTATCAGCCTCAACCGCGAATTTATCGCGAGCAGTCTACCCACTGCGCGGGCGCGCAAAAGCCCGCGTCGGTGGAAGCGCCGGCGCGGCTCGATTAATTGTACCGGCACCGCACCGGGTGAAAGCCTGTGTCAATTTGTTAAGTTCGGTAAAGGCCGCCTCCCTCCCGCCGCACTTGCCGGTAGAATGTCCCCAACTCAAACAACCGCACATAACCCCGTGACCATCCACCACCGCCAGAAAACGAGCCCGCAAGCGGCACCGAGCGTCCGACTGGCGGTTGCGGGCCTGCTGGCACTGTGGCTGGCCGGCTGCGCCAGCTCGGCCATCTCCCCCGCAACCCGGGAACTGGATTTGCCCCCGACCTGGCACCAGGACCAGGCCGGCACCTCGGAGGCGGGCCCGGGCGAAGCCTGGCTGGAGGCACTGAAAAGCCCGGCCCTCAACACCCTGGTGAACGAGGCGCAGACCGCAAACTACCCGCTGGCGCGGCAGCGGGCACGCGTGGAGGAGTTGCGCCAGGCCACCGCCACACAGGGCTCGTCACTGTGGCCCAGTCTCTCCCTTGGCCTGGACGCGGACCGCAACGGCATTACCGGCGACGACGGTGGCGACATCACCACCGAGTCCTGGCGCGCCGGCCTCGACCTGAGCTGGGAGCTGGATATCTGGGGCAAGCTGGGCGACCGCCAGCGCCAGGCGGAGCTGGGTTACCAGTCCGCCCTGGCCGCCCTGCGCCAGCAGCAACTGCAGCTGGCGGCGGACGTGGCCACCGGTTGGTTCAACGCCATCGCCAACGCCCGCCTGGAGGCCCTGCTGGAGCAGCGCCTGGACAATGTCAGCACCGACCTGGCCAGCCTGGAGCAGGGCTACCGCCGCGGCCTCAGCCCCGCCCTGGACGTCTACCTCAGCCGCAACACCGTGGCCGACAGCCGCGCCAACCTGGCCCAGCAGCGCCAGGACCTGCAGGAGGCGCGATCAAACCTGCAACTGCTGCTGGCGCGCTACCCCGGCGGCGATGGCCTGGCCACCAGCGCCACCCTGCCGGAGCTGGACCCGGTGACCCCGGCGGGATCGCCGGCCGGCCTGCTGCGCCGCCGGCCGGACATTCAGGGCGCCTGGCTCGACCTTCTGGCGGCGGACGCCGGCCTGGCCGCCGCGCACAAGGACCGCTTTCCCAGCTTTTCCCTGGTGGGCCGCGCCGGCAGCAGCTCCAGCGCCCTGCACGGGCTGGTGGACGCGGGCCTGGGCAGCTGGAGCCTCGGCGCCGGCCTCGCGCAGCCGCTGTTCGACGCCGGCCGCCTCGGATCCCTGGAAGCCCAGGCCCGCGCCCGGGTGGCGCAGGCGGAGCAGGGCTACCTCGAGATCGTATTCCAGGCCCTGGCGGAAGTGGAGCGCCTGTTGAGCGCCGAGCACACCCTGCGCGACCAGCTCGACGCCCAGCGCGAATCCCGGGGCAACGCCGACATCGCCTACGAGCTGTCGCTACAACAGTACGCGCGCGGCCTCATCGACTACACCACGGTGCTGGAAGCCCAGCGCCGGGCCTTTGACGCCCAGACCGCGGCGATCCGGCTGCACAACCGCGTGATCGCCAACCGCATCGACCTGTACCGCGCCCTGGGCGGCGATTTCGCCCCCGCCGGCGCCGCGAGCACCTGAGTTTAGGGACCCATGCCAACCATCACTGCCCGATCCGTCCTCAAAAAAGCGCTGCCCGCCCTGGTGGTGGCCACGCCGCTGGTGCTGGCAACCCTGGCGCTGCTCAACCCGCCGACACCCGAACGCGCGCGCCCCGACCGCGGCCCGCGCCTCACCGTGGACACCGTCACGGTGAGCCCCACCCGCTACGCAATGCGCATCTCCAGTTTCGGCACCGTGCAACCGCGCACCCAGAGCACCCTGGTGTCCCAGGTGGGCGGCGAGGTGGTCTGGGTAAACCCCCAGTTCCGCGATGGCGGCGTGTTTGGCGCCGGCGACGCCCTGCTGCGCATCGATCCGCGGGACTACGAGGCCAACGTACAGATCGCCCGCGCCAGCCTGCTGGAGGCGAGGCAGGTCCTGGCCGAGGAGCAGGCCCAGTCCCAGCAGGCCCTGGCCGACTGGCAGCGCCTGGGCGACGGCGGCGAAGCCGACGCCCTGGTGCTGCGCAAACCGCAGTTGATGGCGGCCCAGGCGCGGGTGGCCTCGGCGGAGGCCGAGCTGCGCAAGGCGGAGCTGAACCTCGAGCGCGCCACCGTGACCGCGCCCTTCGACGGCCGCATCCTCAGCACCGAGGTGGACCTCGGCGAGGTGCTGGGCGGCAATACCGCGCTGGCGGAAATCTACGCCACCGACTACGTCGAGATCCGCCTGCCCCTGGCCAACGCCGACCTCGACTATGTCGACCTGCCGGAACCCCGCGCCGACGGCGGCGAGCAACAGCGGGTCCCGGTCACCATCCACTCCAGCCTGTCCGCCGGAGCCGCCTGGGAGGGCTTCCTGGTGCGCACCGAGGGCGCCATCGACGACAGTTCGCGGCAGCTGCACGTGGTGGCACAGGTCGACGACCCCTTCCAGCTGGCCGGTGACAGCGGCCCCGAGCACAGCGGGCGCAAGCCGCTGAAGATCGGCGAGTACGTCACCGCATCGATCGAGGGACGCACCCTGCCCGGCGCCGTGGTCATTGCCAACAGCGCCATCTACCAGGGCAGCTATGTCTACGTGGTGCGCGAGGGCCTGCTGCAGCGGCGTGAGATCACCATCGCCTGGCAAAACGCCGACAGCGCGGTGATCGCCAGCGGCCTGCGGGCCGGTGATGCCCTGGTCACCACCCCCCTGGGCCAGGTGACCTCCGGCACGCCGGTGGCGGTCACCGGCGAGCGGCGGCAGGTGGGGAGTGGCGGCGGGGCGCGCGGTGACAGCGGGGAGGCCCGCCCGTGATCGCCTGGTTCGCCCGCAACCCGGTCGCCGCCAACCTGCTGATGTTCAGCATTATCGTCGGCGGCCTGTTGGCCCTGCGCACCGAACTGACCCTGGAAATCTTCCCCGACGCCGAGCCCGACACCATCAGCATCGGTGTGCCCCTGCGCGGCGCCACCCCCGAGGATGTGGAGCTGGGCGTGGCCACCCGCATCGAGGAATCGGTGGAGGACGTGGAGGGCATCGACAAAATCACCAGCCGCTCGGTGGAGGGCTCCACCTCGGTGATGCTGGAGCTGGACGGCAGCTACGACGCCCGCGATGTGCTGGACGATGTAAAAGCGCGGGTGGACGCCATCAACACCTTCCCCGCCGACACCGAGAAACCGGTGATCAGCCTGGCCATCCGCAAGCGCGCGGTGATCGACGTGGTGGTGGCCGGCGACCTGGCGGAGGACGAGCTGCTCAACTTCGCCGAGCAGGTGCGCGACGACCTGCTGCGCATCGACGGCGTCACCCAGGTGGAGCTGTCCGCGGTGCGCGACTACGAGATCGCCATCGAGGCCTCACAGGACCGCCTGCGCCAGTACGGCCTGAGCCTGGCGGACCTGTCGCGGGCCATCGGTGACAGTTCCCTGGACATCTCCGCCGGCAACCTGCGCGCCGCCGGCGGCGACATCCTGCTGCGCTCCAAGGGCCAGGCCTACCGCCGCGCCGACTTCGAGCGCATCGTGGTCAAGACCAATGCCGATGGCAGCATCATCCGCGTCGGCGACGTGGCCCGGGTCAGCGACGGCTTCGAGGAGGAGTCGATGCAGGTGGCCTTCAACGGCCGCCGCGCCGCCTTCGTCAAGGTCTACCGCGTGGGCGACCAGAGCGCCCTGGACATCGCCGGCAAGGTGAAAAACTACCTGGCGCAGCGCCAGGCCTCGCTGCCGGTGGGCGTCCATCTGGACTACTGGGACGACGACTCGGCCATCCTCAAGAGCCGCCTGGGCACCATGCTCGACAGCGCGGTGGAGGGGGCGGTGCTGGTGATCCTGCTGCTGACCCTGTTCCTGCGCCCGGCGATCGGCTTCTGGGTGTTCATCGGCATTCCCGTGTCCTTCCTCGGCGGCATCATCGTCATGGGCATGACCGGCACCACCCTGAACGTGATGAGCGCCTACGGTTTCATCATCGCCCTGGGCCTGGTGGTGGACGACGCCATCGTCACCGGGGAAAACGTCTACACCCACATGCGCGGCAGCGAGTCCGGGCTGCAGGCGGCGATCCGCGGCACCGAGGAGGTGGCGGTGCCGGTGACCTTCGGCGTGCTCACCACCATCGCCGCCTTCCTGCCCATCGCCTTTATCGACGGCCGCATGGGCGCCATGTTCGCACCCATTCCGGCGGTGGTCATCCCGGTGCTGCTGTTCTCGCTGATCGAGTCCAAGTTCGTGCTGCCGGCCCATCTGGCCCACATCCGCATGAAGGGGCCCGAGGCCAGCCAGGGCAAGTGGTCGCGCTGGCAGAACCGCTTTGCCACCCGCTTCGAACACGCCATCGCCCGCTATTACCAGCCCCTGGTGCGCCTGGCCACCGCCCACCGCTACACCACATTGGCGGGCTTTGCCGGCGTGTTCATCCTGGTGTTGGCGCTGGTGGCCAGCGGCTGGACCCGCTTCGTGTTCTTCCCCAACGTGGAGGGCGAGACCGGCGAGGTCTCCCTCACCATGCCGGTGGGCACCCCTTTCGAGGTCACCGACAGCTATATCCGGCGCATCGCGGCGGCGGCCCGCCAGCTGCAGGAGCAATACCGCGACCCGGCCACCGGGGAGAGCCCGATCCTCAATATCCTCAGCGTCACCGGCTCCGGCGGCGGCCGCGGCGCCAGCGCCAACGAGGGCCGGGTCACCTTCGAGGCGACGCCGGCCGAGGAGCGCTCCACCGAGATGACCACTACCCGCCTGGTGGACGAGTGGCGCGCGCTGGTGGGTACCGTGCCGGGGGCCGAGTCGCTGACCTTCCGCTCGTCGATGTTCCGCGCCGGCGATCCCATCGACGTGCAGCTCAGCGGCAAGTCGCTGGACACCCTGAACCGGGTGGGGGAAGAGGTGAAAACGAAACTGGCCGCCTATGCCGGGGTATTCGATATCGCCGACAGCCTGTCCGACGGCAAGGAGGAGCTGCGCATCGAGCTGACCGAGCAGGGCCACGTGTTGGGCCTGACCCGTAGCGACGTGGTGGGCCAGGTGGGCCGCGCCTACAAGGGCGCCCAGGCCCAGCGCATCCAGCGCGGGCGCGACGACATCCGCGTGCTGGTGCGCCTACCCCGCGGCGAGCGCAGCACCCTGGAAACCCTCAATACCCTGTTGATCGACACCCCCGCCGGCGGCCGGGTCCCCCTGGGCCACGTGGCGCGGCTCACCCCGGGCAAGGGCCCCTCGCGCATCACCCGGGTGGACGGCTACCGGGTACTGAACATCACCGCCGACGTGGAGAAGGGCCAGGTGAACATGACCGCCCTGCAGGGCGAGCTCACCGCCTACCTCGACCAGCTGGTGCAACAGTACCCCGGCATCAATTACACCCTGGAGGGCGAGGCCCGCGAGCAGCGCGAGTCCTTCGGCAGCATGCAGGCCGGCCTGGTGGCGGTGCTGTTCGCCATCTACTGCCTGCTGGCCCTGCCGCTGCGCTCCTACTTCCAGCCCCTGGTGGTGATGTCGGTGATCCCCTTCGGCCTGATCGGCGCGGTACTCGGCCACTGGCTGCTGGGGCAGGCCCTGACCCTGCAGAGCCTGCTGGGCATGATGGCCCTGGTGGGCGTGCTGGTGAACGACTCGCTGGTGCTGGTGGACTACTGCAACCAGCGCCGCCGCGCCGGGGAGTCGCTGGAAGTGGCGGTGGTAAAAGCCGGGGTGGCCCGCTTCCGGCCAGTGTTCCTGACCTCCATGACCACCTTCTTCGGCCTGCTGCCGCTGCTGACCGAGCGCTCCACCAACGCCCAGTTCCTGATCCCGATGGCCATCTCGCTGGGCTTCGGCATTCTCTTCGCCACCCTGATCACGCTGATCCTGGTGCCCACCAACCTGTTGATCGCAAGGGATATTCGCGCGCTGCTCCGCTCCGCCGGCCGCACGGCGACGCAAAAGGAAACGGCGCCGGGCTGAGACAGCGCCCGGTCCGCCGTCGCTTCGGAATTTTCTCCACCACGCCGATCGTATAGACTGCCGGCAGCGAGGCCCCGCGAGGGGCCTCATTACGTTACAAATGGATTAAAAAACGGAGATAAAAACCATGCCGGTTACGAAACGGATTTCAACGGCTTTGGCGGCGCTGCTGGCTCCAGCCGCCACCCTGGCGCAACCCTCCGGCACGCTGTCCTACGGTCCCGCCACGCTGGCGGAAGCCGTTCCCATACCCACAATGGTATTGATACCCCTCGGCCTGGCCCTCGCAGCCATCGGAGTGCGCGTTGTCCGGCGCCGAGATGCACAGCGGGCTCTCGGCGTGCTCCTGACCCTCGGCGGGGCGGCGACGCTGCTGTCGGCCGGCATGTCGGTTCGGGACGCCACCGCCCTGCCACCGCCGCCGGTCGAGCTGACCGACCCTGCCGGCGGCAACATTGCGGTGCCCACCGGCGCCCGGGAATACATCAACCGCAGCGGTGTCGCCCTCGAGATCCTGTCGGTCACGACACCGGCCAGCTACTGCGTATCGGACAGCCCCGCCGGTGAGTGCCTGGCCGGCCTGGTGCTCGCAGACAGCGCCACCTGTGGCACCAGCTTCACCTGCACACCGCCGGTTCCGGCGGAGGCCATCGGCGATGCGATGAGCGTCGACAACGGAACCAGCGCACAGATCAACGTACTCGGCAACGACCTCGGCGACGCGCCGCTGCGGGTCATCTCCTTTGGGGATACCGTCGCCAACGCCGACACCCACCCCGCCGATGGCGCCACCACCGGCAGTTTTCCCGCGCCCGGCGGCGGCACCCTGGATGTTTCCGTCGCGGCCACGGGTACGTGGACGGTCCTCGCCAACGGCACAACCGGTACCGGCGCTATTTCGGCCTACTATGTCCTCGAAGCGGGCAATGCCACCACGGACAGCGGCCAGGTGGACATCCGCTTCGGCGACAGTCCCCTCGCACGGGACGACACCCGCTCCAACCTCGGCGCTGGCAACGAGTATACGACCAATGTCGGCGTCACCCTGAATGTGTCCGCGGGTAGCGGGCTACTTAACAATGACACGCTGGGCTCTCCCGCCACACTCCTGACCGCCTGGGGCGGCGGCGACGCCTCGGGCAGCGTGGACCGGCCTCCGGGCACGGCCCGCCCACTGGCAGGGGGCATGCTGACGGTCAACGCGGACGGCTCGTTCGATCTTGTAAACCCGATCCTTCCAGGCACGTACACCTTCCACTACATACTCGACAACGGCATCGGCAGCAGCCAGGCAAGCGTGGAGATTGAAGTCAATTGACACTGTTGGCGCCTGCCACTCACAGGCCGTCGCTGACCTGGATGATGTCTCCGGAATCCACCGGGAGCGAGAACGCAACACCGTCCTCGCCAATGGTGTAATCGGGAAAGATATCGCCGGCGCCATCCAGGAACAGCGCTTTCTGCCCGGGAATGATCAGCGGCGGCACGATGTGGTAATAGAGCAGGTGGCCCACCCCCGCGTCGCGCGCGGTTTCCGCCGCCTCGACGGGACTCGCGTGATAGTCGGGAATGTCGTGGGTGATTTTGGCGAGAACCGGGTCACCCATTTTCGTGGCGGCCTGGTTCATCATGCCCACCAGGTTGGGCGCCAGTGCCTCGTGCACCAAAAGGTCGACACCCCGGGCGAAATGCGCCACGTTGGGCGACTTCACCGTATCGCCGGTGATCAACAGTGAGCGCCCCTTGTAGCTGAACCGGTAGCCCACCGCGGGCTCCACCGGCGCGTGGTCGACCGCCAGGGCCGCCACTGTCAGCTCACCGTCATCGATCAGTACCGCGAGTTCGCCCGCCGCGGGTTGGCTGAAGGGCAGCGCCGTCAGTCCGGCGCCGGCGAGCGGCGCCACGGTATCGCCGTGGTGCGCGTGTCGGTAGGTGACATCCTGGCTGTAGGCGGTATTGAAGCCGGCCACAACCTGCCCGACCCCCTCGGGGCCGTGCACCGGCAGCGGCTGGTTGTTGTCGCCGCCGGCCCAGCGCAGGGTCGCCAGTTCGCCCAGGCCGTCGATGTGATCCGAGTGAAAATGGGTGAGGAAGACGCGCTCGACATCGCCGACCGGCAAGCCCATGCGCCCCAGGTTCCGCGGGCTGTCGGTGCCGATGTCGACAATAAACAGGCGCTGCCCCGCGACCACCGCCACGCAGGGCCCGGACGCCCTCGGGCCCGGCAGTGGACCGCCGGCCCCGCACAGGGCCAGATGCAATCCCTCGCCCAGCTCCGCCAGCCGGTCCGCCCCCAGCCGTGATTCCAGTCCCGCCGCCATCAGGCGGGCGGCGATGCCGGCGCGATGGTGGTAGGCAATCAGGCCGATGGCGGCGATGATTCCGAGAACGACAAGTACCTTGCGCACTGTTTACTCCCTGCGAAGACTCGCTGTGAACGAACGGTAGCCGCCGCAATTCGGCCAATGCCGCCTCGGCAAGTCGAGTGAAAAAGCCACGAATGTTGAGTCGCTTGAAGGGCGCTCAGCGCTTCGGCACGCCCACCTTGTCGAGACGCCAGCGCAGCGTGTCCACCCTGTCCTGGCCGAAAAAGGGCTCGCCCTCGAAGACCATCGTCGGCACACCCCAGTGCCCGGCGGCATCGAGCGCCGCGTGGTTGGCTTCCACAACCGTCATCGGGTCGTAACCGGCCAGCGCAGTCTCCATCTGCGCCAGATCGAGGCCGGCCCTTGCCACCGCGTCGGCCAGCCGGTCGCCCTCGTCCCAGCCCGGCTCGCCGCCCCAGATAAGGTGCGAGACATGGTAGGCCAGCTCGATACCCTTGCCGCGCCGCTGGGCTTCGACGCCGAGCCCCGTGAGCCGGTGGATATAGGGCTGCTCTTTGGCGACCTCGAAGGTGCCCATGTCCTGGACGATCGGATCCGGCGACGGGAAACCGATCTTCATCCCCAAAAACTCCGCCCGCCGCAAGACGTCGATAAGGATGTAATCGAGGGGCTTCCTGTCGGTGGCAAACAGTGTGTCCTTGGTGCGCAGCGCGATCGGCAGCACCGGCCGCAGGTGCAGTTCGACGGCGTAATCGTCGCGCAGCCGCATCAGGTCCGGAGTGACGAGATACGAGTAGGGGCTGCGGAATGAAAAGTAGACGTCGACGATATGGCTCATGCGCTTCTCCCTGCGGCCAGTGACCCGTGGTAACCCCTCAGCGGCGCCGCAGGGCGTCCAGGCTCCAGCTACCGCCCCCGGCGCACGCCAGGTACAGGAACACAAAGCTGAAGAGGGCCGCCAGCTCGCCGCCGTTGTTCAGCGGCCAGAAGCCCTGGCCCGCGTGCACCAGGAAGTAGGCGAAGGCCATCAGGCCCGAGAGCAAAAACGACAGCGGGCGGGTGAACAGCCCCACCAGCACCAGGGCGCCCCCGAACAGCTCCAGCACGCCGGCCACGCCGGACATGGAGAACAGCTCGAAGGGGTAGTTCTGCGGCGCGGGGAAACCCAGTATTTTCTGCGCGCCGTGCTGCATGAACAAAAACGCGGTGACGATGCGCAGGAGGCTCAAAACGCGAGGACGCCAGGCGGCGAGGAACTGGTCCATCATTATTCTCCCGGGACGGTTGGTTGCCAGTTATCCCATTGTGGCACAGTCCCCCCGGAATGCCATACAACCGGCCCGGCCCCAGGTTTAGAACGCGAACTCGTCCTCCGCCAGCGCCATAACCGAGTCCGGTGCCGCCGCCGCGGCCTCGGCGTGGGCCCGGGCGCGGGGCAGCAGGCGCTGGTAGTAGAAGCGCGCGGTGGCCAGCTTGGCGCGGTAGAAAGCGGCATCCGCCGGTTCCTCCGCCAGCCGCCGCAGGCTCACCTCGGCGATGCGCGCCCAGATCCAGGCGAAGGTGACGTAGCCGGAGAACATCAGGTAGTCCACCGAGGCCGAACCCACCATCTCGGCGTCGGCCATCGCGCCCTCGCCCACGGCGGCGGTGAGCTCGCCCCACTCGCGGTTCAGTCGCGCCAGGGGCTCGACGAATTCCGCCATGCCGGCATCGCCCTCCCAGGCCTGGCAGAACTTGTGTATCTGTTTGGTGAACCCGCGCAGCAGCTCGCCGCCGCTGCCCAGTACCTTGCGGCCCACCAGGTCCAGGGACTGGATGCCGGTGGTGCCCTCGTAGACCGTGGAGATGCGGTTGTCGCGGGCGATCTGTTCCATGCCGTGATCGGCGATGTAGCCGTGGCCGCCAAACACCTGCATGCCGAGGTAGGCCACCTCCTGGGCGGCTTCGGTGCAGAAGCCCTTGGCGATGGGCGTGAGCAACTCCAGCAGGGCGCCGGCCTCGGCGGCCTGTGCTTCACTGCCGCGCATCGCCAGGTCGGCCTGCTGGGCCAGCCAGTAGAGGAAGGCGCGCTCGCCCTCGGTGAAGGCCTTCTGGGTCATCAGCATGCGCCGTACATCGGGGTGCACGATGATCGGGTCGGCGGGGCCGTCCGGGTTCTTGGGGCCGGTGATCGAGCGCATCTGCAGGCGCTCGCGGGCGTAGGCCAGGGCGCCCTGGAAAGCGCGCTCGCTCATCGCCAGGCCCTGCAAGGCGGTGCCGATGCGGGCGGTGTTCATCAGCTTGAACATCAGCGCCAGCCCCTGGTTTTCCCCGCCCAGCATGAAGCCCCGCGCGCCGTCGTAGTGCATGACGCAGGTGGCGGAGCCCTTCAGGCCCATCTTCTTCTCGATGGCCCCGCAGCTGATGTTGTTGAAGGCGCCCAGGCTACCGTCCTCCTCCACCCAGAATTTGGGCACGATGAACAGCGAGATGCCCGCCGTGCCTGCCGGCGCGCCCTCGGTGCGGGCCAGGATGGCGTGCACGATATTGTCGGTGATGTCCTGCTCGCCGCCGGAGATAAAGATCTTGGTGCCGCTGATATTCCAGGTGCCGTCGCCGTTGTCGCTGGCGCGGGTGCGCAGCAGGCCCACGTCGGAACCACAGTGGGCCTCGGTGAGGCACATGGTGCCGGCCCACTCGCCGCTCAGCAGTTTGGGCAAAAAGCGCGCCTTGAGCGCCTCGGTGCCGCCGTTCAGCAGGCAGGTGACCGGGGCCCCCGACAGGCCGGTGTACATGCTCCAGGCCCAGTTGGCCGCGCCCACCATCTCGGTAACGCACAAACCGAGCGAGGGCGGCAGGCCCTGGCCGCCCTCCGCCACCGGCACGGTGAGCCCCTGCCAGCCGCCCTCGCCCCAGGCGCGGAAGGCCTCGGCGTAACCCGCCGGGGTGGTCACCTTGCCGTTGGCAAAATGACAGCCCTGGGCATCGCCGCTCTGGAAAGTGGGGGCGACCACTTCCTCGGCAAATTTGGCCGCGTTGTCGACAATGGCATCGAGCAGGTCCGGCGTCACGGCGGCCTCGCCACCGTCGAGCGCCGCGTAGTGCGTGTCGGTGTCGAGGAATTCGCGCAGCACGAACTGGATGTCGCGACGGGGGGCGGTATAGCTGGGCATGGGATTCACCTGTGTGGCCGGGCCGCGCGGGCGCGGGCCGGCGCGGCGTCAATGTCGCGGCCCAGTCTAGGCGAGCCGGCGGCGCGCAACCACGGCGGCCGGGGCCACAAAGCGCTGGCATTTCCTTGCAGCTTGCACCGCCGCCGCGCTTGGGTACCATCTGGCCATGGCCCCGAATGAAACCCTGATCTACCTCGACCCGGACTCCGAGCTCAGCTTGCAGGCGCAGATCCGCCAGAAACTGGTGGACGCGATCATGCTGGGCACCTTTCCCGAGGGGCGCCGGCTGCCCTCCTCGCGCAAGCTATCGGAGCAACTGGGGGTGGCCCGCAACACCGTGGTGCTGGCCTACCAGCAGCTGGTGGACGAGGGCTACCTGATCAGCCGCGAGCGCAGCGGCCTGTACGTCAACGAGAAGGTGCGCCAGGACCGGGTGGGCTTCGAGGGCGCGCCGCCGCCGGAGCGGACCCTGTCGCCGCGCTGGCGCGAGCGTTTCAAGGGGCGCCTCACCCCCGACGCCGAATTCAGCTGCCCGCCCAACTGGCAGCAATACCCCTACCCCTTTATCGAGGGCCAGTTCGACACCTCCCTGTACCCGGTGAAGGAGTGGCGCGAGGCCAGCCGCCTGGCCCTGGGGGTGCGCGAGATCAACGAGTGGGCCGGCGAAACCGGCGACGCCGACGACCCCATGCTGATCGAACAGATCCGCACCCACATCCTGCCGCGGCGCGGTATCCAGGCGCGGCCGGAGGAAATCCTGGTCACCGTGGGCACCCAGCAGGCCCTGTACCTGGCGGTGCAGTTGCTGGTGAACTCGAAGGTGCCGGTGGCGGTGGAGGAGCCGGGCTACCCGGAGATGCGCCGCCTGCTGGCCCGGCGCGGCGCGCCGCTGGTGTACCAGCCGGTGGACGAGGAGGGCATGCTGGTGGACGAGCGGCTGGACGACTGCCAGCTGATCTACGTCACCCCCAGCCACCAGACCCCCACCGCGGTGACCATGAGCATGGAGCGCCGCCGCGCCCTGCTCGAACAGGCCTCGCGCCAGGACGCACTGATCATCGAGGACGACTTCGAGTTCGAGAGCAACTACCTCAACGCGCCCCACCCCGCCCTGCGCAGCCTCGACAGCGAGGACCGGGTGATCTACATGAGCTGCCTGAGCAAGGTGCTCTCCCCCGGCCTGCGGCTGGGCTTTATGGTGGCGGCGCCGGAGGTGATCCGCGAGGCGCGCAAGCTGCGCCGGCTGATGGTGCGCCACCCGCCCCTGAACAACCAGCGCACGGTGGCCTTCTTCCTGTCCCTGGGCCACTACGACACCTTCCTGATGCACCTGCACGAGACCTTCCGCGAGCGCTGGATCGCCCTGCGGCGGGCGCTCAACTACTACATGCTGTTCTACGCCGAGCTGGCCCCGGCCCAGGGCGGCAGCGCCCTGTGGGTGCGCGGCCCCGAGGACCTGGACGACACCTTCGTGGCCAAGGAGGCGGCGCGCCGGGGCATCCTGATCGAGCCGGTGCGCCACTACTACGCCACCGACCACGCGCCGCGCAACTGCTTCCGCCTGGGCATCACCGGCATCCCGGTGGAGCGCATCCGCGAGGGCGTGCTGCAACTGCGCGACCTGTTCCACGACCTCACCGCCAACAAGACCGAGACCTTCGCCGACGCCCGCGGCGAGCACCTCACCGGCGAGGCCCTGCGCGCGGCGGTGACCGACACCACCATGATCTGCATCATCGCCTACGGCGACCCCTGCACCATCGAAATCTGCCCCGACGGCGACCTGGTGGGCATCGCCGGCTACTCTAACGAGGACCGCGACAGCGGCCAGTGGTGGATCGCGAACAACCGCTGGCACCGCCGCTGGTCGCGCTGGGCCTGGGGCGAAACCGGGGTCTACGACGTGCGCCTGGACGGCGACATCATCAAGCTGTTCGACGAGGACGGCTGGTTGATCGACCGCGCCATCCTGCGCCGCAACCGCCGCGACGACGCCGCGGACAACGACGACCCGGGCGGCGACACGGAACTGGCCTAACAAGGGCCGCGCGACTGGCACTATGGCCCGCCCGGGGCCGCGGTTACAGTGCCAGGCAACCTACCTTCACTCGCAACGACACACGGGGCACCGATGAGCCACTTCGCCATTGCAGCGCTGCAACTGGAACTGTCCGGCCGGGACAACCGCTACCTGATCGAAAAGGAAATCCGCAAGGTGCGCAGCCGCTTCCCCTGGGTGCAGATGGTGGTGCTGGGGGAGCTGGCCTCCTACGGCGCCGACACGATCAATGCCCAGGAACTGCCCGGGGAGGCGGAGCCCTTCTATGCCGAACTGGCCCGGGACACCGGCCTGTGGCTAGTGCCCGGCTCGATCTACGAGCGCGAGGAACTGCGCGTGTACAACACCGCGCTGGTGTTCAATCCACAGGGCGAGACGGTGGGCCGCTACCGCAAGCAGTTTCCCTTCTGCCCCTACGAGAAGGGCGTGTGGCCGGGGGAGGACTTCCTGGTGTTCGACGTGCCCGATGTGGGCCGCTTCGGGGTGTCGATCTGCTACGACCAGTGGTTCCCGGAGACCACCCGCAACCTGGCCTGGCTGGGGGCCGAGGTGATCCTGTGCCCGACCATGACCAACACCGTCGACCGCGAGCAGGAGCTGTGCCTGGCCCGCGCCAACGCGATCAGCAACCAGTGCTACTTCTTCAACATCAACGTGGCGGGCGATTTGGGCAACGGCCGCTCGATCATTGTGGGCCCGGACGGCCAGGTGATTCACCAGGCCGGAGAACGCGACGAGATCATGCCGGTGGAGGTGGACCTGGGGCTGGTGCGCCGCGTGCGCGAACGCGGGGTACACGGCCTGGGCCAGCCCCTGAAGAGCTTCCGCGACAGCACCGTGGCCTTCCCAGCCTACGCGCCGGGGGCCCGGGCCGAGGGCCCACTGGCGCAGCTGGGGGAGCTGGCAACCCCCAACAGAGAGGAACTGGACTAAGCCGGAGTTGGCAACTGGCTCTAGGTGTTTGGCGCCCGCGCGATTAAGTTTTCAATGACCAACACAGCGCGACAGCCGCATAAAAAGTATTCCGGGGAGAACACTATGACGACAACCAACACACACAGCCGCCGTTTCCGGCGCAAGGCCCTGGCGGGCGCCCTGTCCGCCGCGGGCGCCATCGCCGCGCCGGCCATGGCCCAGGAGGTGGTACTGGAGGAAATCCTGGTCACCGCCTCCGCCCGCGAACAGTCGATGATGGACATTCCCTACAACATCTCGGCAATGAGCGGCAACGAGCTGGAGGCCCAGCAGATCACCGACCAGGCGGACCTGCTGCGCGCCATCTCCGGGGTGTCGGTGGTGGACCGCGGTTATCGCAACTCCGGCACCGTGAACAGCATCATCATCCGCGGCCTCAACGTGGACAGCTCCCTCAACGGCGACGTCAGCCTGAACGCGGTACCCACGGTGTCGACCTATGTGGACAACACCCCGCTGTTCGCCAACTTCGTGCTGCGCGACATCGAGCGGGTGGAAGTGCTGCGCGGTCCCCAGGGCACGCTGTACGGCTCCGGCTCACTGGGCGGTACCGTGCGCTACATCACCCGCAAGCCCAACCCCGCGGAGCTGGAGGGCCAGATCAGCGGCACCTACAGCCAGACCGAGGGTTCCGAGGGCGACAACACCGACCTGTACGGCATGATCAACGTGCCCATTGGCGACAGCGTCGCCCTGCGCGCCTCGATGGGCCGCATCGACAACGACGGCGTGATCGACTACGTGAACGCCTACCGCCTCAACGAGTTCGGCGAGCCGATGATCGACACTGGCGGCGGCTGCATCAGCCCCCGCGACGCCAGCGACCAGCAGGTGTTGTTCAACGACGCCTGCTACACCAATGAAGAAGACGCCGACGACGTGGAAATCGAGTACGTGCGCGCCGCCCTGGGCTGGGATATCAGCGACCGCCTGCACGTGCGCGCCAGCTACCACCACCAGGAGGACGAGGTGGGCGCCCGCCGCGCCACCACCCTGGGGGACAACAACCAGCCCGTCGACTCGCCCCTGTATCAGGACTACGGCGACCACGAGAGCGGCCAGGTACTGCTGGAGCCGTCCTCGCGCGAGGTGGACCTGTTCAGCCTGGACCTGGAGTGGGACCTGGGCTTCGCCACCCTCACCTCCAACTCCTCCTGGTACGACCACGAGGGCGTGGGTGACGCCGACAACGGCGGCCTGTGGGTCGGCGGCGGCGAGGAAGACCCCGAGGCCAGCCGCGACTGGATCACCGCCTTCGGCTACTCCGGCTGGCCGCGCCCGGCCCAGCGCGCCGAGCGCGGCTACGAGGACGACACCTTCGTGCAGGAACTGCGCCTGGTATCCAACGAGTCCGTGGCCGGCTTTGACTGGCTGGTGGGCGCGTTCTACATGGACCAGGACCTGATGGTGTACCAGAACAGCTGGAACCCCGGCATGAACGCCTTCAACGAGGCCTGCCGCGCCACCGGCGACCCGGTGTGCGACAACTTCTGGCCGCGCTTCTACAGCGGCCTGACCGAGCGCGACTTCGAGTACCGCCGCGACGTGCAGTTCGAGGAGATGGCCGTCTACGGCGACCTCACCTACAACTTCAGCGACACCCTGCGCGCCACCATCGGCGCCCGCTGGTTCGACAACGAGACGGTCAACGACACCATCATGGGCTTCCCCCTGGTGGAGGGCTGGACCTCCTCCGAGGTGCCGCAGTCGAAGGACGATGACAGCGATATCCTGCTCAAGCTCAACGTGAGCTGGGACGTGAACGACGCCGCCATGGTCTACGGCACGGTATCGGAGGGCTACCGCCGCGGCGGCGCCAACGCCATTCCCAGCTTCGACAACGGCGACAACTTCGGCGAGCCCAACGCCGAGGCCATCCGCACCTACGACAAGGACACGGTGGTCAACTACGAGCTGGGCGTCAAAGGCCGGCTGGACAGCGTCACCTACAGCGCTTCGGCCTTCTACGTGCAGTGGAACGACCCCCAGCTCAACACCACCTCCGACTGGTACGGCTTCTTCCTCGCCGCCAACGGCGACGAGGCCAGCACCCAGGGCATCGAGCTGGAGCTGGACGGCTACCTCGGCAACAGCCTGCACTATCGCCTGGGCTACACCTACGTGCAGGGCGAGCTGGACGAGGACTTCATCAGCCCGCAGAGCGGCAACGTGGTGGCACCCTCTGGCTCCACCCTGCCCGGCACCCCGGAAAACGTGTTCTCCGGCGCCCTGGACAACACCTGGGAGCTGGACGGCGACTGGTCCCTGGTGGGCCGGGTGAACGCCTACTTCCAGTCCGAGGCGGAGAACTTCATCAACCAGGACTCGGTAATCAACGAGACCCACGACAGCTTCTGGCTGTTCGGCGCCTCCCTGTCGCTGGTGTCGGCCAACTGGGACGTGACCCTCTACGGCAAGAACCTGGGCGACGAGGAGGGCGTGACCGGCTCCTTCCCCGCCGCCTACTGGAGCTACGACACCGGGGTGTTCGAGAACTGGTACGGCAACGGCAACCGGCAGATGATCGTGCAGCCGCGCACCATCGGCCTGACCGCGAACTACCGCTTCTAGCACCGCTCCACCGGGGCGCTTCGCGGCGCCCCGGCTTCCCTCCCGGCATACCCGCGCCATATCTCCACGCAACAACCCTGCTATAGTGGCGGCAACGACAACAAGCGCCGCGCCCATGAAAGTCCACCTCCCGTTTTGTGCCGCCTCCCGGTGGAAAGCAAGGCGGCCAAAAAAAACGCGCCTCGCCCAAGGATTCGCGCCGCCCGCGCGTCCCATGGGTGAATACGGCATGGGCCGGCCATGACACCCGACCTCGAGGACACCATCCGGCGCGCGCAAGGGGGCGACCGCGACGCCTTTGCACGCCTGGTGGAACAACACTACGACGCGATGCTGCGCTTTGCCTGCAAATACTGCGGCAACCGCCGGGACGCCGAGGACATCACCCAGCAGGCCTGCATCAAGCTGGCCCGCGGCCTGGGCCAGTTCCGCTTCGAGTCCGCCTTTAGCTCCTGGCTCTACCGCCTGGTGATCAACTGTGCCCGGGACTGGTACCGGGCGCAGAAGCCCGAGGCCCGGGATGATCGAACCGACCCCAACACCCTCACCGCGGCGGACAGCGCCGAGCCGGCGGTGATGCTGGACCAGGTACTGGCCCTGGTGGCGCAAATGGGCGAGGGCTACCACGAGGCCCTGGTACTGGTGCTGGGCGAGGGCCTGAGCCACGCCGAGGCCGCCGAAGTGCTGGGGCTACGCGAGTCCACCGTGTCCTGGCGGCTGCACGAAATCCGCAAACGGCTGCGCGAAACGGTACAGCCGGGAGCCGAAGTATGAATGACGACGACCTGAAACAGCTGTTCGACACACTCGACGACAAGCCCCGCGAAGACGCCAGGCAGCGCGCCGTGGCCGCGGCCCTGCGCAGCTTCGACGAGACCCAGGCGGAAAAAAATCCGGCGGACACCCAAGGATTCGCCCAACCGCGGCGTCCCACTCCCGACACACCGTCAATCGGGAGAAGAATCATGAACGTATTTACCGCCGAATCCCCCTTCCAGCGCTGGCTGTACAGCGGCATGGCGAGCGCCGCCGTGCTGGTGGTGGGGGTGTTGATTGCCATGCAGATGCCGCAGTTTAGTGGGTTTGATGGAGCGGATGAGCTTGAACGGCCTCGGGCCGCGGCACGCGAGGCCTCGCCAATCCCCGAAGTGGTTCAGGTCGAAGCGTCTCGTGGGGAGGAGCGAAAGTCCACCGCCGTTAAACTTACCGTGCCGCCGCCAACACAACAGGTTGAAATGCAGGTGCGCAAGTTAGCCCCGAGTGTGCAGGCCAACGCGGACTTTTCCGCAAACGTACCTGGCGCCCCGCAATTGGAGGAGATCGTAGCAAGCGAATCGCGCCAACAAATGGTAGCTGATGACACCACCTCTCCCTACTACCAGGACCAGGGCCGCGACCGCTTCGAAACTACCGACGCCAACCCCATCAAGCGGGTAAGCGAGGCGCCGGTCTCCACCTTCTCCATCGATGTGGACACCGCCGCCTACAGCTTCGTGCGCCGTCAGCTGAACCAGGGCGTGCTGCCGCAGAAGGCGGCGGTGCGCGTAGAGGAAATGGTCAACTACTTCCCCTACGCCTATCCCCTGCCGGCGGATCGCGGCACGCCCTTCAACACCGACATCGCGGTGATCGACGCGCCCTGGAAGGCCGGTAACAAGCTGGTGCGCATCGGCATCCAGGGCTATGAGCTGTCCGGCCCGCAACCGCGCGCCAACCTGGTGTTCCTGCTCGATGTCTCCGGCTCCATGAACAGCCCGGACAAGTTGCCCTTGGTCAAACAGTCCATGAGCCTGCTACTGTCACGCCTGCAACCCGAGGACACCGTTTCCATCGTCGTCTATGCCGGCGCCGCGGGCACCGTGCTGGAACCCACCCCGGTCAAGGAAAAACGTAAAATCCTCGCCGCCCTCGGCCAGCTGCAGGCGGGCGGCTCCACCGCTGGTGGCGCCGGCATTCAACTTGCCTACCAGCTGGCGGAGGCCAACTTCATCGAGGACGGCGTCAACCGCATCCTGCTCGCCACCGACGGCGACTTCAACGTGGGCATCCAGAACAGCGAAGAGCTTCGGGGCTTTGTCGAGCGCAAGCGCGAGTCCGGCGTGTTCCTATCGGTGCTCGGTTTCGGCGAGGGCAACTACCACGACACTCTGATGCAGGCCCTGGCCCAAAACGGCAACGGCGTCGCCGCCTACATCGACACTCTGGGCGAGGCGCAAAAGGTACTGGTGGACGAGGCCACCTCCAGCCTCTTCCCCATCGCCAAGGACGTGAAGATCCAGGTGGAGTTCAACCCTGCCACTGTCAGCGAGTACCGCCTGCTGGGCTATGAAACCCGCATCCTCGCCGAGGAAGACTTCAACAACGACGCCGTCGACGCCGGCGACATCGGCGCCGGACACAGCGTCACCGCCCTCTACGAAATCACCCCCGCGGGCAGCAACAGCGGCGCCTTCTCCGAGTCCCGCTACCAGCGCGGCGCGGACGAGGCCACCGACACCAAGGCCGGCGAATACGGCTTCCTCAAGCTGCGCTACAAACTGCCGGAGCAGGATAAGTCACAACTGATCAGCCAGCCGATCACCATCGCCGACACCACCGACGCCACCGCCCTGCGCGAAACCCGCTTCGCCGCCGCCGTGGCCGGCTTCGCCGAACTGCTGCGTGGCGGCAAGTACAGCGGCGACTGGGACTATAACAAGGCGCTGGAACTGGCGCAGGATAATCGCGGCGATGATCCCTATGGTTACCGGTCTGAGCTGGTGCAGTTGATTCGCAAGGCGGAGATTGCCGCGGGGATGTGAATTGCCGTGCCGTCAATTCCGCGTCCATTAGGGCGCGGCTTATTCGTTCAAAGGCCTTGCTTACCACGTATATGCTGGTAATATACAAAAATGATCGACTGGGCGCAAATAGCCGGATTCGAATGGGATACGGGCAACGCGCGAAAGAGCGTTGAAAAGCATGGCGTTACCCAGTTCGAGGCCGAACAGGTGTTTTTTAACCAGCCGCTGCTGGTTTTGGACGATGCTAAGCATAGCCAGCAAGAAGCACGCTTCCACGCTCTGGGTAAAACTGACAATGCCCGGTGTTTACATATCACCTTTACCCTACGCTCGGCCGACACCTTGATTCGTGTCATTTCGGCGCGCGACATGCACCGAAAGGAGAGAACGGTTTATGAGCAAAGCCAAGAAGATTCCGAAGTTTAAGACCGAGGCGGAGGAACGCGCCTTTTGGGAAAGTCATGACTCTAGTGACTATGTTGACTGGAAGCGGGCCCAGCCTGTCTTGATGGCAAACCTCAAACCCTCAACCAAAACGATTTCACTAAGACTGCCTGAGAGTTTATTAGAGAGCATTAAGATTGAAGCCAATAAACGCGATATGCCGTATCAGTCCTTGATCAAAGTCTGGCTATCGGAGGACGTGAAAGAAAGTCGGCGCTAGAACTGACTGACAGAAGCATCGAATCATGTAATTTGCCCGTCTAATTGAAAACTTGTGTTAAAGCTTGACTCAGTAATATTAATAAGATCGGCCAACATATCTACAGAAAGACCGTGGACCAAAGCATGCCCCCTGGCATGTTGCTCAGTATCATAGCCCTGTGTTTCGAGGAAAGTACTTAATGACTCGTAAACATCCTTGCTACGCCCAATTGAAAGACTGTGATTACCAGATTTTCTGTAGCCTATGTAATACGTAAGACTTGTTTTGTCACTGAAAAAAGTTGGCCCTGTTTTTCGAATACTGGTTCTCAACGGCGTTTTCAATAGTTCTGAAATTTCCCCCAACAACTTTTGATTTGAAGCAGACCTTGAATCATCCTCCCTTTTCAGAATATTCTTACTATATGAGTCGTCCGCGCTTTCAATTTCAATTTCCTGCGCGCCGAGCAGCTCCATCATTGGCTGCAATCGCTCCACCAAAGTATCATCCTTATCGTAGAACCACTCACCCTCAACTCGGCTATCATCAAGCAGCAAATGAAAAGCTGTTTCAATGGCCTTGGCGTCATCATGCGTCCAGGCAGCAATACACTGGGCCTGAATAGGTGACTTGGTAGTGCTAATTTGTTGCAAACGTGAACTCAACGTCGCGTTGCCTCTACCAGTTATTCCCACCTTTTTGTATGGGATATCAATATGTCCGCCAATATCGATATGACGCATTACATATATAATGGTATGTTGATCGAGCATTCGTGACCTACTATATAAGAATAACGAGGCTACAGAAAAACACCTGCCTCCGTTAGGCGATCATATATTGCCCAGAAAATCGCGCCCTTCCATGTTTTCTGGACCGTCTTGCATTGCAATAGAATATCCTACAACGCTCTGGACCTGAAAAATTTATCCATCAGCCAGGGCAACTACCACGACACCCTGATTCAGGCCCTGTCCCGAAACGGCACCGGCGTCGCCACCGCCCTGCGCGAAACCCGCTTCGCCGCCGCCGTGGCCGGCTTCGCCGAACTGCTGCGCGGCGGCAAGTACAGCGGCGACTGGGACTATGACAAGGCGCTGGAACTGGCGCAGGAGAATCGCGGGGATGATCCCTATGGTTACCGGTCTGAGCTGGTGCAGTTGATTCGCAAGGCGGAGATTGCGGCGGGAATGTGAATTGGGTCTTGCATTGTTACCGCGCCCGCCTGGGCGCGGTTGATTCCTAAAGCGGCAATGGTTGGGCGCAGCGACCAAAGCGACCACGGATGATGAAACGGCCGCTTGGAAAGAAACCTAAGCGGTGCAACAATTACCAAGTAATGGCACTAGGTGGAGCAGCCATGAACAGCGCCGAACTTGAAAGCATACGGAGCGCAGCGTTAGAACTGGCAGACGCAGAACGCGCACAGCTGGCCAGCGACCTGGTAGCCAGCTTGGACGGCCCGGCGGATGCTGACGCGGCCGCCGCCTGGGACACTGAAATATGTCGTAGAATCAATGAGATAAACAGTGGCGCAGCAACCCTGATGGAAGCCGGTGAAGTGCTGGCACGAGCGCGCGCACGAATACAGCGCGGCTGATGCCTTCGGTAAAAATACACCGTGAGGCAGCGCTGAAACTTGAGGAAGCCGCCGCATGGTATGAAAGTGAACTGAAGGGTTTGGGCAGCCGATTTATCGATGCACTTGAT
The DNA here is from genome assembly GCF_017255185.1 of Parahaliea mediterranea. Lineage (GTDB taxonomy): Bacteria > Pseudomonadota > Gammaproteobacteria > Pseudomonadales > Halieaceae > JAFKCZ01. The sequence goes on along the minus strand of NZ_JAFKCZ010000005.1, from coordinate 3,361 downwards.
CACGCCCAGGCCCTACTGTCAGAGCCCAACCCACCGCTGACCCCGAAGCACGGACAGGCAGCACAGCTTGGAGCCAAAAAGCTCATTCTGCACAAGTTTCCATTTTCATTGGTGACTATGAGTTCGCAAGACTCGATTGTCGTGATTGCCTTAGCCCACCATGCGCGCCGGCCAGGTTATTGGCGCTCTCGAGCAGATACATAACTTTCAAATTCCGCAGAAAATTACGGTGTTACGTTAGATGCGCGCAAGTGACGCCCAATCACTTATTGCAAACCACCAATCTGTATCCACAATCCAATTGATCTTTGCCCAGTAGTGATTGGTACTTTTTATGCCAATACCCCGCCTCCAAATCATCGCTCAACTGAATAAGGCCTTCTTCGACACTACCCAGCATCGAGAACATCGACATCGCCTGCCTTGCCGATGCATCCAGATACATTTCAGGCCGGCGCCAGTAGGCGCACATAAAGCCATCCGTGCAGTCGTGCGGAATAGCGATGGTCTCCACCGACACCGCGCCCCCGAGCAGCTCCGAAAGCGCACCGATTGAGGGGAACAGACCGACATCGATGACCGCGATCTCTGGAAGATAGTCAGGCAACCAGAACTCCCCATAGTCGCCATTCCAGGTCAGCAGGATGATCTTGCCGCGAGTGACGCGCTTCAGCTCACTCAGGCCCTGTTGAATGTCCTGCCAGTGGTGGAGGGTCAGCACCCCCAGTGCAGTATCAAAACTATCGTCTTTAAACGGCAGGCGTTCCGCCATACCCTGAATTGTGGGCGCCTTCTTCGATGAGCGCCTGGCGATCATCTCACGCGATGGCTCTAAGGCGACCACGTTAAAGCCATCGGGCTCGTACGCGCCCTGGCCGGCGCCAACGTTGAGGATACTGTCGCCTGGAGAGATATGTCTCCGGATGGCTGCTTCAATACGAGGGTCGGGGACGCGGTAGCTTACGTAGTCTGCTGCCAGTGTGTCGTAGTTGACGCTCATGAAGGTACCCACTGGTAACCCAATTGACTGCCCATCACCGAATTGTGACGTCAGCTGATTCCCGCGAGGCGACCAGGCGACAATTACTGGTCTTCAGCCTGAAGGACTTTCGGCGGTAGATAGATCGTAAACTCATTCAGTGGATCCAACAAAACACTATGTGGAGACTGCTGCTCTTCCAATGTGACCAGACCTTTTCGCTCCAGCAAATCAAATCGCGCCGATTCAAGTTGGGCCGGGGCCACCTGCAGCCGTTCGTGCCACACCCGGTAGGTGCCCAACTTTCCATCCCGACGATGATAAAAGCCGGCAAGCGGGTGCGTGAGATAGACCAACCCGGTTTCGATATCAGGGAACCCGTCCAATGCGAGCGACTGACCTTCGGGCTGGTTAAGTCGAACCTCTGCTGGCGCCCAATCAGCCTCCGTGGTCATGTGATATAACTCGTACCGCCCTGATTGCGTATCAACTACGCAATTGAAACGAACATCGCCGGAATACCAAGGCAGATTCCACAAGTAACGCGGAATCGCCACGGTCCATGAGTCCAAAGTAGTGCCGAGAAACCATACACAGCGCTCTCCCGTCCGACGATCAACAATATAGATTCGATAATTTGTCTGGCCCATCCGAAACTTTGGAAAGGGGAAAACAGCTGAAGTAAAGTCTACATCAATGAATGGAACAACCGATATCAAGCCCTTGAGCTCGCCACCAATGTCGACGAGATCGAGCTTGAAACGATCGGGCAATATTTTCGCAAAGCGGGATGGATCAACTGCATAGGTAATAATTGCAAAATGCTGCAGTTTGCAAATAACGTCTATACCGCTCGGCCGCGGCCTGGGGTGCAAAAACTGCTTAAATTTCAGATGTGCCTGCAATTCCCCTCCCTGAATAATGACAGTTGTCCACCGAAAAATGATGATTATATATCTTGTTTGGTTTCGATTGACCTGGATTCTCAGTGAGAACCGAACTTCAGGAGCGCGGTAAACAAACAGCTGAAAACAGCTTCGGTGTTGCCGCCGTGCTTCTTATTGAATACTAATGCCTGAAAGCGACACCATGAACTTTGCCACTAAAGGAGATCGAAATCCTTCCCAGCGACTTACAACGTGATATCGGTCAGCAGTAGCAATCTCAAACACCCAGGTGGAACCATCCATTCCCGCCCATTGTGGATCTGCGGATTCCAGCTCTCAAAACGGCGTATCTTCATACAGCACTTCAATCGCGCGCCATTTCTTATCCGAAATTATAGTTGAGGTCGTCACCAGTTCGCGCGCTTCGTGGCCAAGACTTGACTTTTCCCTGACCGTACTGACCAATCGTGTTTCGGCTATATCATGCTCGACCCGAATAACCACGTCGTCATCAAAACTGCTATCAATCATAAGGCGCAAAGTAGCCTGCCCTTCAGGCATGCGATGCAAAGGCCTTTCTCCCATCGCACAAAGCTGGTCGGGGTTGATTGGCATCAATCAAAGCGGTGCGAATTCAGCGGGCGCTAGCGTGTCCGGCGCCATAGGCGCGCAATTGTTTGCTTTGCTAAGCATCCTCATTGCCATGTCTTGGTATCTTCTCAAGATTCGGCTCTACAAATGCACGTCGGGCCTCATCGGAGAAAAGCACTTCGGCCGAGTAGTGGGTCAACATGATTTTTGAATCCAACATCACAGGATTCGCATCAATAAACTCATCGGCAGATTCGGATGTTTCCGTGAGGTTCATGAAATGGTATACAGCCAGCACCCACGCCTTGGTTAGTGTTTCATGGAATTTATCGGAAGGGTCGACACCGACGTGTTGCAGTAAACGAAGCAGTGTTTCCCGCATACGCTGGACAGCCCCTTCAATATCCTGATCCACAAGATAAATATAGGCTAAACGCAGATGAGCCCGATGGTCAAAGTCCGATACCGGAAACTCGCATGACTCCACTGCCCTTTGGAAATGTTTATCTTCACGGGAAGCAATATGGCTCATTTAAATCTCCCGACACACCGGCACGCCCAACACCGCGTTAAACTGCAGCCTTACACACCGTCGTCTTTGATGCGTTCGTTAAATCCTTTTGACACCAAAATTGACGTAGACGAAATATACAACCTGATATAACCATATGAGCGGCAGTAATAAAATGAAGAACCCTAGCAACAAACCGCTCCAACTAATCATGGAGTGGTCAACTGATTTGTGACAACCCAGTTAAGCGGCTTTCTTCATTTCTAGCATAGCCGCTTCGTACTGGCTGGGACTGGTGTAACCCAGGTACGAATGCAGCCGTTGGCTGTTATAGAACATCGCAATGTAGTCCAGTATGTCCTGCTGTGCATCGGCGCGGGTTTGATAATGCTT
>NZ_JAFKCZ010000004.1 GCF_017255185.1 Parahaliea mediterranea | reverse complement strand
TGTGTTAGTATGTGCCAAGGCTTAAATCCTCTGGTTTTTATAGTGTTTGGTCGCACAATCATTGTATCAACCAGCCAGGGTTTAAGCCTTTTTTATTTCAAACTGTGGGACAGCAGTGGGGTCAGATCCCTTTATTGAGGACCCCGTAAAAAAGGGCTCTGACCCCTTATTATGTCACCGTTGTAGGGCCGAATTTATTCGGCCATTGAAGCCGTGAGCACTTTTTTGGTCGAATAAATTCGACCCTACAGGGGGGGGGGAATACCCCGCAAAAAAAGGGGTCACCCCTTTTCTAGGCTTGGGCAGTGTCGCGTTCTTTGACCATGTCGAGGGCGAGGTCCTCGATCATGTCTTCCTGGCCGCCGACGGTGCGGCGGCGGCCGAGTTCCACCAGGATGTCGCGGGCGGAGAGTTGGTACTTGGCCGCGGCGCGCTTGGCGAACAGCAGGAAGGAGGAGTACACACCGGCCCAACCCAGGGTCAGGGAATCCCGGTCCACCCGCACCATGTGGTCCATCAGCGGCACGATTTGGTCCTCGGCGATGTCCATGGCCTTGAACAGATCGACCCCGGTCTCCACGCCCATGCGGTCGCACACGGCCAGGAACACTTCCAGCGGCGTGTTGCCGGCGCCGGCGCCGAGCCCCGCGAGGGAGCCGTCGATGCGCGTGGCCCCGGCCTCCACCGCCGCCAGAGAGTTGGCGATGCCCATGGCCAGGTTGTGATGGCCGTGGAAGCCGATTTCGGTGGCCGGGTCGAGTTGTTCCCGGGCCAGCGCGACCCGCGCGGTGACGTCGTCGGGCAGCATGTAGCCGGCGGAGTCGGTGATGTAGACGCAGTTGGCGCCGTAGCCTTCCATGAGTTTAAGCTGTTCGACGAGCGCTTCGGGGGAGATCATGTGCGCCATCATGAGGAAGCCGACGGTATCGAGGCCGTCGATTTTAGCGGCCATCTGCAGGTGCTGCTCGGAGACGTCGGCCTCGCTGCAGTGGGTGGCGACGCGGATGGTGCCGATGCCGCAGTCGACGGCCATTTTGAGGTGATCGACGGTGCCGATGCCGGGCAGTAGCAGGGCCGACACTTTGCTGTTTTTGACGGCGTCGCAGACGGCGCTAAGGTATTCCTGGTCGGTGTTGGCGGGGAAGCCGTAGTTGACCGAGGCGCCCCCGAGGCCGTCGCCGTGGGTGACTTCGATCAGCGGGATACCGGCGGCATCCATCGCCACGGCGATGTCGACCATTTGCTCGACGGTGATCTGGTGCTGCTTGGGATGCATTCCGTCGCGCAGGCACATGTCGTGAACGGTGATTTTCTTGCCTTTCAGATCCATGGTTGTGTCTCTCTTTCTGTGTCTGGTTTCTTTGCCGGTTGTTTGCCGTTCCATTCTCCGGCCAGGGTGTTCTTTCCCTAATTTCAACTCGGCTGTGTCTGACCCGTCGTCGACCTGGGGCGTACTTAACTCGGCACCGAGACGGAGGGGAACGCTTCAGGACACGCACACAAGTACGTCCATGTAGGCTCGTCGGCGGCCGTCCATGGCCGCCGACGGTCCTTACGCGTCCCCCTCCGCCTCGGCGCCTCCTCTAAGAGGATGCTTCGGCATCGGGCTTCGATTCCGGCAAAAACGAAGCGCAAAAACTTTACACTCGCCCGTAACAAGGCCGCGGCGCGGTGGGGTGCCCGTAGCGACCGTGTGCGACATGGATGTCGCAGACGAGCCCCCATGGACGGGTTCACGGCGAGTCGCGTAGGGCACCCCACCGTGTCGCGGCCGCATGGCGAAGTGCCTCATCTCGGGTCCGAAAGCGCTGCGCCCGGAAGCTAGGTATTACAGGGGCCGTGGCTAAAACCACCTGGACCACCTGCTCAAGGATCAAGCAGCAGTCGGCACAAAGTTCCCCGCCAGAATCTCCTGCGCGTACATCTCCGCCGTGCGCAACCCCGCCGCCGTCATAATGTCCAGGTTCCCCGCGTACTTCGGCAGGAAATCCCCCAGGCCTTCCACCTCCATAAAAATCGACACCCGCTTGCCGTCAAACACCGGCCCGTTCTTCAGCGTGTAGCCCGGCACATACTTCTGCACCTCCGCCACCATCTCGTCCACCGACCGGCGGATCGCATCTTCGTCCGGCTCATCCACCGTCAGGCAGTGGATCGTATCGCGCATAATCAGCGGCGGCTCCGCCGGATTGATAATAATGATCGCCTTGCCCGACTGCGCGCCGCCCACCTGCTCAATGCCCCGGGACGTCGTGCGGGTAAACTCGTCGATATTCTTGCGCGTACCCGGACCGGCGCTCTTGCTGCTCACCGTCGCCACGATCTCCGCGTAGGACACCGGCTGCACCCGGCTCACCGCCGCCACCAGCGGGATCGTCGCCTGGCCGCCGCAGGTCACCATATTCACATTCATCTTGCGCTCGGCCACCGCGTGGGCCAGGTTCACCGGCGGCACGCAGAACGGCCCGATGGCCGCCGGGGTCAGGTCGATCATCACCGCGCCCTGCTCGTTGACCTTGCGGCTGTTCTCCGCGTGCACGTAGGCGCTGGTGGCGTCGAAGCAGATCTGCACGCCGTCGGCCTTGATGTGTGGCACCAGGCCGTCGACACCCTCGGCGGTGGTTTTGATACCCAGCTCCTTCGCCCGCGCCAGGCCCGGGGAGTCGGGGACCACGCCCACCATCCACACCGGTTCGATCACCTCGCTGCGCATCGCCTTCATCAACAGGTCGGTGCCGATATTGCCCGGGCCGATGATGGCGGCTTTGATTTTCTGGCTCATGGTTTTGTGTTTCCTCTCAATTCGGGTGGTCGAATGAATTCGACCCTACAAGTGCCGATTACCCTCCGGGTGGTCGAATGAATTCGACCCTACAAGTGCCGATTACCCTCCGGGTGGTCGAATGAATTCGACCCTACAAGTGTCGATTACCCTCCGGGTGGTCGAATGAATTCGACCCTACAAGTGCCGATTACCCTCCGGGTGGTCGAATGAATTCGACCCTACAAGGGGGCTGTCGCTCCTGTAGGGTCGGTTTCAACCGACCGCTTTGCCGGGGCCGGCCGTGCAATGGGCCTGGACTCCAGCTTTCAATGTCGGCGCACTACACAAAGCGGCAACTGCAGCCGCCGACACCCTCGATCTCCAGGCTCATCTCATCGCCGGCCACCACCGGAATCAGCGGCGCCAGTGAGCCGGAGAGGATCACCTCGCCCGCCTTGAAGGGGATACCGAACTCGCCCAGGGTGTTGGCCAGCCAGGCCACCGCGGTCAGCGGGTTGCCCTGCACCGCGCTGCCCAGGCCCTCGCTGTGGAACTCGCCGTTCTTGTAAATGCGCATCTTCAGGTTCGGCAAATCAAAATCCCGCGGGTCGACCTCGTTGGCCCCCAGCACGTAAACACCGCAGGAGGCGTTATCCGCCACCGTGTCCTGAATCTTGATTTGCCAGTCATCAATGCGCGAGTCCACGATCTCGAAACAGGGCATGATGGACTCCGTGGCCTCCAGCACATCCCGCTCGGTCACCCCGGGCCCCCGCAGGTCGCGCTTGAGGCGGAAGGCGATCTCCCCCTCCGCCCGCGGCTGGATCAGGTTGCCGGCGACGGGGATATCCGCCCCGTCGGGATAGACCATCGCATCGGTGAGAAAACCGAAGTCCGGCTGGAACACGCCGAGCATTTCCTGCACCGGCGCGCTGGTGACGCCGATCTTCTTGCCGACGATGGTCTCGCCGTCGCGCGCCACCCGCTGGTTCACCATGTGCAGGCTGATGTGGTAGGCGTCGTCGATGGTGATGTCCGCCTCGCGATCAGTCAGCGGCGACACGGTGCCGCCGGCGCGCAGGGCGGCGTAGAGTTCCTCGCCCAGTTCGGCGATGCGTTGCTTATCCATGTTGTACGAAATCCAGACAGGCGCGGTTGAACATGCCCTCGTGTTCCACCATGACCCAGTGACCGCACTCGGTGACGAGGATAAGGCGCAGATGGCGCAGGTTTTTGGCCATGGTCATGATGCCGTTTTCGGGCATCATCTGTTCGTCCATGCCCCAGAAGCCGAGCACCGGGCAGTCGATCTCGCCCAGGCGATCGGTCAGGTTGGGAATCTGCATGGTGGCCATGACATGCCCGTTCATGATCTCCATGATCTGCATGCGCTCTTGCACCAGTTCGTCGGTGGCGTACTGCGGGTCGTACATCAGGCCAGTGGCGAACAGGTCCTTCATCACCTCGTGGGTGACCGGCTCGCCGGAACCGAATACCTGGAACACCTTCTGCATGCCGGGCATGGCCTGGTACTCGGGCAGATCGCTCAGGCCGCCCGGGGCCATCAACACCAGCTTCTCCACCAGCGCCGGATATTCCAGCGCCAGGCCCAGGGCCACCGCGCCGCCGAGGGAGTTGCCCACCAGGGTGCAGCGCTCGACCCCGGCCACGTCCAGGGTCTGCTTGATGCACTCGACGAAGAAGGCCAGCGGGTGGTCCACGTCATCGGGCTTGTCGGAATACCCGTAACCGATGTGATCGGGCACGATGCAGCGGTAACCGGCGTCCACGAGGAAGGGATAATTGCCCTTGAAGTTGCTGTAGCCGCTGGCCCCCGGCCCGGAGCCGTGGAGGAACACCACCACCTCCCCCTGGCCCTCGTCGAGGTAGTGGATGCGGTAGCCGTTGGCGCAGTCCGCGTACTTGCCCTCGGGTAGACGCCCGATCGTTGCCATAGTGTTCTCCTTGTCCTTAAACCGCGAAGTCCAGGTTGTCCTCGCCGAACAGCACCCCGCCCATATTGATGGCGAAGGGGTTGGTGTGGTTGGCCACGTGGGCCTGGCTGGCCAGGATGTCCAGGTGGCGCGCCAGCAGCTCGCTGCCGTGGCGAATACCGGAGCTGCCCGCGGCCTTGAGCATCTTGCCCGACAGGTCGACACAGCGGTCGGCCACCACCGCCGAGTCGTAGCGGTAGCGCACCCGGTCCTCCACCGGAATGGGCTCGCCGGCGCGGTTGCAGTCCATCATGGCGTCGAAGTTGCGCACCATGGTCAGCTTCATCTCCTCGATGGAGGCCTTCACCTCCGCCGCCAGTTTGCGGGCGAAGGGGTCGTCGCTCATTTTCATCGGCCCCACGCGGCGGGTCTTGGCCACCTCGATATAGCTGTCCAGGGAGCCCTGCAGGGCGCCGAGGGAGGCGGTGCACACCGCGCGCACGAACACCTGCATGAAGGGCATGCGGTAGAGCGGCGCGGTGTTGACCTTGTTGCCGGGGTTGTCGCAGAGGTAGCCGTCCATCGACTTGTGGGTGCGGTGCTCGGGCACGAAGGCCTTGTCCACGCGGATGTCGTGGCTGCCGGTGCCCTGCAGGCCGACCACGTCCCAGTTGTCGACGATTTCGTAGTCACTGCGCGGCACCAGGAAGGTGCGGTAGTTGGCCATGTCGAAGGGCGCGTCCGGAGTCGGCACCACGGCGCCGAGAAAGGCCCATTCGCAGTGCTCGCTGCCGGAGGAGAAGCTCCACTGGCCGCTGAGGCGGTAACCGCCGTCCACCACCTCGACCTTGCCCACCGGCGCGTAGGACGAGGAAATCAGTACCGTCGGGTCGTCGGCCCACACGTCCTGCGCCGCCCGGTCGTCGAACACCGCCAGCTGCCAGTTGTGCACCGCCACCACGCCCAGCACCCAGGCGCTGGACATGCAGTGCCTCGCCACTTCCAGGCCGACCGTGTAGAACACCTGGGGATCCATGGCGTAGCCGCCCCATTGTTCCGGCTGCAGGATCTTGAAAAAGCCCGCCCGGTGAAAGTCGGCGATGGTGGCCGCCGGCACCTTGCGCTCGGCCTTGCACTGGGCCGCGCGCTCGCGCAGCGCGGGGGCCATGGCCCGGGCCGCGGCGATCAGTTCTTTGGCCCGGGGGGAGTCCAGTCCGTAGGGGTTCATGGCGTTGCCTTGTGTCAGGGTTTCTTGTGCTGTCATCGCTCTGCTCCTGGAAGGTCGGGTGCAATGCTGTTTATTAAACGTCGGTGGCGACAGGGTCTCATCCTCTATTTGGGGTATCGGGCAAAACCTCGCGACCTAAAAAAGCGATTTTTTATAACCAGTCTACTCAATCACCGCATCGCCGAACTCGGTCGGCGGCCCGAAAAAGGCCCGGTGGGAGGGCCGCGGCTCGCCGTCGATATCGACCACGCCGTAGTCCTGCGCCAGCTCCGCCACGATGTGCACGCGACCGCTGCGCTCCATCCGCGCAGGGTCCCGCGAAAGGGCGTCGATCACCCGCCCGGTGAATTCCGGGTGTTCCGAGGTGGCGGCGAGATCGGCGTACTTTTCCGGTTCCGCCTCGAACACACGCTTGGTGCGCTCGGTCAGCAGCAAGCCCATCCACAGCGACACCACCGCCACGTTGTGCGGTTTGAAGTCCACCGCCATGTCGTGGGCCATTTTGTCCACCGCGGCCTTGCCCGCGCCATAGGCGGGGCCGTGCATGTAGATGCGCCCGCCGAAGGAGCTGGTATTGACCACCAGGCCGGCGTCGCTCTTGAGCAGCAGGGGCGCCGCGTACCAGCTGGCGACGTAGTGCGAGCGCATGCCCACATTCCAGATATCGGTCAGGGCTAGCGGCTTTTCCCAGAACGGCCCCGCGTCCACCAGGCCGTCGGGCAGGCAGGTGGCGTTGTTGACCAGGATATCCACCCTGCCCTGTTCCCCGGCAATACGCGCGAACAGCGCTTCGACCTGGCGGTCGTCGGCGTGATCACAGGCCACGGCGATACCCATGCCCCCGGCCGCGGTCACCGCCTCGGCGGTGGCGGCCACGGTGCCGGGCAGCGCCGCCTGCCCCTCTTCCACGGTGCGCCCGGTCACATAGACAATGGCGCCCGCCGCGCCCAGTGCCTCGGCGATACCCTTGCCGGCACCGCGGCTGGCGCCGGTGACCACCGCCACACGCCGATTTTCGTTCATACCCTCTCCCTACACGCTATCTGTACCAACAGGCGAGCTTTACCCCGCGGGGATGCTGCTCTACCATTCCGGGCCAATCCTACTGACCCGCCCCCACAGGGCCAAGCCGACCGGCATCCGGCGGGACCAACATGTTGAGCCAGGTGGGGAAAAAGCCTTGCTAGCCACGAAAATCCAACGCACCGCCCTGCTGCCGCCGCTCCTTGCCGGCGTTTTCGCCGCCGTTTTCACAGTTTCGGCGGCGGCCGACAATGAGGCAGGACAACAGGCCCCCGATCCACGCCGCGCCTACCGGGAGGGTCACTCCCCCGCCTGGCTGCGCGCCGTGGGCCGCCTGGTGGTTCCGGGTATTCGCTACGAAAACGGGCGCCGACGGCACCACACCGAGCGCTGCAGCGCGACCCTGGTCAGCAGCGGGGGGGCGGCCGAGACCATCGTCACCGCCTGGCACTGCCTGGAATACTACGAGGACCTGAGCCAGCGCATTGTGTTCCAGCTGGCGACGAACGCGGGGGACACGGTGGAGATAGAGGCGACGCGACTGGCGGACGGCGGCGGCATGGACGCCGACTGGGCCATCCTGCGCCTGCAGCGCCCGGTCGCGGGCGCGCAGGCGCCGGCGCTGGCGCCGCTCACGAGCGCCGCGGACCCGGCGCTCGATCTGGTGATGGCGGGCTTCAGTCGCGACGAGGGAATCGGCCAGCGCGGCGGCCAGCTCAGTTACGACCCCGCCTGCCGCATTACCGACCGGCAGGCCACCTACATGGACAGCGACTGCCGGGCCTACAAGGGCGCCTCCGGCGGCGCGGTGATTCAGCTCTCCGCCAGCGGCGTGCCGCAACTGGCCGGCGTCATCTCACAGGGCGATGGCGCGGGGTTGAGCCGCTTTATCCCGGTGGCGGCGTTCCGCGCCAGCCTGCGGGCACAGCTGTAGCGCGGGCCACGCGGCTCGCGGCGGCGGCAGACACCCCGGAGGGGGCCTCAGTAACCCTCGCCGCGCTCGGGCTTGGGCTCCTGGCGCGCGGGCGGCGCGGCGCCCACGTGGGCCTCGCCGCGCAGGGCCGCCAGCTCCACCTGTTTCTGGCGCTCGGCGAAACGCGCCTTCTGGTCGTCGCTGAGGCTGTCGTAACAGCGCGGGCAGCACACGCCTTTCTCGTAGAGCCTGGAACGCTTGTCGTCCTCGGTGATCGGGTGGCGGCAGCCGTAGCACTGGTCGTACTGGCCCTTTTCCAGCTGGTGGTTCACCGCCACGCGATTGTCGAACACGAAGCACTCCCCCTCCCAGGTGCTCTGGGCCTCGGGGACCTCCTCCAGGTATTTCAGGATGCCGCCCTTGAGGTGGTACACCTCCTCGAAACCTTCCTTCAACATAAAGGCGGAGGCCTTCTCGCAGCGAATACCGCCGGTGCAGAACATGGCGACTTTCTTGTGCTTCGCGGGGTCCAGCTCGCGGCGCACGTAGCCGGGAAACTCGCGGAATGTCGTGGTGTGCGGGTCGCGGGCGCCGCGAAAGGTGCCAATGCCGTATTCGTAATCGTTGCGGGTATCGATCAGCAGCACCTCCGGGTCCTCCACCAGGGCGTTCCAGTCCCGCGGCTCGACATAGGTGCCCACGCACTGGTTGGGGTCGATGCCCTCGACCCCCATGGTGACGATCTCCCGCTTGAGCTTGACCTTCATGCGGTAGAAAGGCATGTGGTCGTCGTAGGATTCCTTGTGTTCCACATCCACCAGGCGCGGATCGGCCCGCAGCCAGTCGAGTACCGCGTCGATCCCCTCGCGGCTGCCGGCGATGGTGCCGTTGATGCCCTCCGCCGCCAGCAGCAGGGTGCCGCGCGCGCCCGCCGCGAGGCAGGCGTCGAGCAGCGGTTCGCGCAGCTCGTGGTAGTCATCCAGGGCAACGAATTTATACAGCGCCGCTACTACAACTTCCATCAGCCCCGGCCCTCCGCCTTGCTGCCGCCGAGGCAATCCGGCGACTGCCGGCTCTGCTCGTCGCGCGCGCGCCACTCGTCCGGGGTGTACAGGTGTAGGGCCAGGGCGTGGACCGGTCCCTGCATCTGCGCCGCCAGCAGCTGGTAGATGCGCTGGTGGCGCGCCACCTTGCGCTCGCCGTCGAAGCTGTCGCTGACCGCGACCACGCGAAAGTGGGTCTCCGAGTTGGGCGGCACGCTGTGCATGTGGCTCTCGTTGACGACCTCGAGATGCGCCGGTTGCAGCGCAGCCCGCAACCTGGCTTCGATATCCTGTTGCACAACCATGGGAATCTCCGGAAAAAACGCGGCGCGATTATACCGCAGGCGCCGCCCGCGCGGCCAACCGGGCTCACTCGCCGCGGCGGTGGCTGGAGCGGTACTGGCCCGGGGTCTGCCCGGTCCATTTCTTGAACGAGCGGTGAAAGGCGCTGGGGTCGGTAAAACCCAGCTGCAGCGCTACCTCGTTGATCGACAGCTCGGGCCGGCCCAGGTACAGGCGGGCGGCCTCGCAGCGGGCCTCGTCCTTGATCTGCTGGAAGGTGGTGCCCTCGCGCTTCAGGCGTCGCCGGAGGGTGGGCGCCGAGATGCTGAGCGCCCGGCTGATGGCCTCGAAACTGGGGAAACCCTCGCTGAAATCGTGGCCGATCATCGCTTTCACCTGGGTCGACAGGTTGTTGTTGTCCGGGTCCACCTCCATGATCATCAGCTGGTAGGGGGCGGTGCGCAGGAACTCCTCCAGCGAGTGCTCGGTGTGCACCACCGGCCAGGCGAGGCAGTCGCTGTCGAAGTAGAGCAGGTCCGAGGGCTGGCCGAAGTACAGCGGGCAGTGAAACAGCGACTCGTACTTGTCGAGCTGTTGCGGCCGCGCGCCGCGAAAATCCACGCGCTTGAGTTCGATCGGCCGGCCGCACAGCCAGCCGAAAAAGCGGTGCCACATCGACAGCCCGTAGACTTCGGCCACCCCCACCGGCTCGCCGTCGCCCGGCGCCTCGGTGCGATAGCCGACCCGGGTAACGCGCTCGGAGAAATTGGTGTAGAGCTGGCTGCGCTCGTCGAAGAAGGTGCGGTAAAACTCCGACGCGCGCTGGATGGCCTGGCCCAGGGTGTCGCAGGAAATAATGCAATAGCACATCATGCGGAAGGCCCCCGGTGTGGCGAGCCCGTTTTCGGCGACGCCGAAGGTTTCGTCCTGCAACAGGCGCAGGACCTGCTGGTACACCCGCGAGTACTGCATGGCGCTGACCTCGGCACAGTAACCCGGTGCGCGCTCGTCCATCGGGTCGAAGGCCAGGCCGGCGCCGGCGAGGACGGCGGAAAAATCATAGCCGTGGCTGCGCACGAGGCGCAGCAGGGTGCGCACGAAACGCGTGGGTACCCGATCAGTCATCAAGTGGTAGCGGCGAAGTTTCAGGAGGGGCCATACTAGCAGAACAGCCAGCGCGTTGTGACTGGCCCCCATCGCGGTATACTGCGCGGACAATCACCGGCCAACCCGGGGGCGTGATCATGGATGTTCAATACACTGTCTATTTCGCGGGCGAAATACTCCCGGGCCACGACCACGGGGCCGTGCGCGACAGCCTGGGCAAGCTGTTCAAGGCCGGCGACGCCACCCTGGACAAGCTGTTCAGCGGCAAGCCGCAACTGATCAAGCGCCACTGCGACAAGGCCACGGCGCTCAAGTACAAGCAGGCCATGGAGCGGGCCGGGGCCAAGCCGCTGATCAAGCGCAGCGGCGGCGAGCCGGCGGCGGCGAGCGGCGAAACGCCGCAACCGGCACAGCGCCCCATGACCATGGCCGAGCGGGTGGCCGCGGTGGCCGCCGGCGGCGACACGGCGGCGCCGGCGAGCCCCGCGCCACCGCCCGCTTCCACCGCCACGGCCACCGAAAACGAAAACGAAAACGACGGCATCAGCCTGGCGGAAGCCGGCGCGGATGTCTTGCGCGCGGACGAGCGCAGCGCGCCGGCACCGCGGGACATCGACACCGCCGCCCTGTCACTGGCGGCCAGCGGCGAGCGGCTCTCCGAGGAAGGACCGGCGGCGCCCCCGGCGCCGGACACCAGCCACCTCAGCATGGGTGCGGTCGGCGAGCGCATTCCCGGGCTCGCCCGCGCGGCCGCCCCGGCGGCGCCCGACACCAGCGCCATCGGCCTGTCGCCGGCGGGCGGCGATCTCAGCGATTGCGCCCCGCCCCCCGCCGCGCCGCCGGCGCTGGACCTGTCGGCCATCGAACTCGCCCCCGAGGGCAGCGATGTGCTGGAGCCGCGGTACCGGCGCACCTTTGATGAGGCGGCGCCCGACACCTCCCATCTCTCGGTCGACACCCCCAGCTAGGGCAGCTCCACCCGCACCCGCAGCCCCGGCCGGTTGTCGCCGAGACTGACCTCCCCGCGGTGGTGTTGGACGATGGCCTGCACCAGGGCCAGGCCGAGGCCGTGTCCCGGCTCCTTGCCGCGGCTGGCCTCCAGGCGGTAAAAGCGCCGGAATGCGTTTTTGCGGTCGGCCGCGGGAATGCCCGGGCCGCTGTCGCGCACCTCGACCCGGGCCCCGCTGTCGCCGGCGCCCTCCAGGGCCACCGCGATCTCGCCACCGCGGGGTGTGTACTTGATGGCGTTGTCCACCAGGTTGGCGAACAGCTGGAACAGCAGGTCGGAGTCGCCGCGGACCGCGCAGCTCGCGGGTGCCTCCAGGCGCAGCGCGATATCCTTGTCGTTGGCCAGCGGCTCGTACAGCTCGACGACATCGCCCAGTAACACGGCGAGGTCGAGGGCCTGGTCCGCCGTCGCGCGACTGCCCGATTCCAGCGCCGAGATGCGCAACAGGGCGTTGAACGAGGACAGCAGGTCGTCACAATCCTCGATAATGCGGTCCACCGCCTCCTGGCCGCCGGGCTCGAGGTTGGCGCGCAGCTGGTTGAGTTTGTTGCGGATGCGGGTCAGCGGCGTGCGCAAGTCGTGGGCGATATTGTCGGAGACCTGCTTGATGCCCTGCATCAGCATGGACATCTGGTCCAGCATGCTGTTGGTCACCAGCGACAGCTCCCGCAGGTGGCCCTCCTCCCCCTCGACCGGCATGCGCTCGGCCACGTTTTCACGCACGATACGCGACAGGCGATGGCTGAACTCCTCCAGCCGGCGCTGGGCGAAGGAGGCGCTGAAAAAGCCGCCGATGATACCCAGAATCAGGGTCGCGACCATGGCCCGCACCAGGGTGCCGAACACCATGCCGCCGCTCTGCGCCGCATCGGCGAAGTTGTAGGCGACCAGGGCCCGCGTGCCGTCCCCGAAATCCCGCGAGCGGGCGAGAAAGTCCACGTCCGGCGACTTGCCCTCGAACCACAGCGCCCGCTGGAACGCGAGCCAGCCACCCGACAGTTCGCGGTAGCGCGGCACCCGGGGCAGGTCCCCGGCGAGCTTGGCGCCGCGCGCGTCGGTCAACAGGTAGGAAAAATGGGCGCCGGTGGGCGCGCTTTGCTGGTCTCGCAGGTAGCGCTGCACGCCGGGCAGCGACTGGCCGCGGTAGACCACCTCCAGGGTGTCGAGCTCCTCGCGGATGCCGTCCCCCAGCTCGCGAAAGTAACCGTAGCTGAGGTAGGCGAACAGCAGCAGCATGACCGCGAACACCGCGCTCACCAACACGATCACGTAGCGCGCGATAAAGCGGAAGGTGAGGCTGTTGAGAACCTGGAGAACGCGCACCGCGAACAATACTCAGTCGCCGCCCAAGCGGTACCCCGCCCCGCGCACGGTACTCAGCAACTGCGCGTCGAAATCGCGGTCGATCTTCTGCCGCAGGCGCGACACGTGCACGTCGATGACATTGGTCTGGGGATCGAAGTGGTAGCCCCACACATGCTCCAGCAACATCGCCCGGGTCACCACCTGGCCCGCGTGGCGCATTAGGTATTCGAGCAGCTTGTACTCCCGGGGCTGGAGGTTGATGCGCGTGTCGCGGCGGCGCACCTCCTGGCTGAGCAGGTCCATTTCCAAATCGCCCACCTGCAGGCGTGTGGGCGCGTCGCCGGAACTGCCGGCGCGCCGGTGGAGGACTTCCAGGCGCGCCTGCAACTCGGCCATGGAGAAGGGCTTGGTCAGGTAGTCATCGGCGCCGCGGTGCAGGCCCTGCACACGGTCGTCCACCTCGCCCAGGGCGCTCAGCACCAGCACCGGCGTGCTGTCGCCCGCCTCGCGCAGGGCCTGCACGATGGCCAGGCCGTCGAGTTCCGGCAGCATGCGGTCGACCACCAGCACGTCGAAGCCGCCCTCGCGGGCGCGACGCAGGCCGGTTTCGCCGTCGGCCACCAGCGCGCAGTCGTAGCCGGCGGCGTCGAGCTCGCCGGCGATGTACTCGCCGACCGAGCGATCGTCTTCGACTAACAGAACTTTCATGGGTCCTCCGATTGCCGGCGAATGTAGCACGCGCCGCCGGAAGGCCTCAATTTACAATTCGGTAATGCTGCCCCGGCGGCCGGCCGGTGGTAAGATCGCGCCATGCCAAAACCCGCCGCCACCAGTACCGCGCCCGCCACCCGCACCGCCCCCGGCCTGCCCAGGCGCCTGATCGCGATGGTCTACGACACCTTCCTGGTACTGCCGCTGATCATGTTGAACGTCGCCATCGGCATGGGCGTGCACGGCGCGATTCGCGGCAGCGGCGCCGAGCCCCTGCACCCGCAGCTGGTGCAACTGATCGCCCTGCTCACGGCAACCGGTTTTTTCAGCGCTTTCTGGCTCAAGAGCGGCCAGACCCTGGGCATGCAGGCCTGGCGCCTGAAACTCATCGACAGCAACGGCGGCAAGCCCAGCCTGTGGCAGGCGGTGCGCCGCTGCGTGGCCGCGCTGCTGTCCGCCGCCTGCCTGGGAGCGGGCTATTGGTGGTGTCTATTCGATCGCCGCGGGCGCTATTGGCACGACTACCTGTCGGGCACCGAACTGATCCTGGTGGACAAGCCGGCGAAAAAGTGAGGGCGCCGGCCTACTGGGCCCGCCACAGCAGCAAAAAGCCGAAGGCCATGCACAGCAGCACCGGCACCAGCGCCGCGTAGAGCGGCGGAAAGCCGAACACCAGGCTGGCCGGGCCCAGCAGGTCCTGGCTGGTGCGAAACACAATCCCCACGATCACCCCGGCGAAGATGCGAAAGCCCAGGGTGCCATCGCGCAGCGGCCCGAATATGAAGGAGATCGCCACCAGCACCAGGCTGGCCACGGCCAGCGGTTGCAGCAGCTTCTTCCACATGGCCAGCTCGAAGTCGTCGGCGTCCAGCCCCTGCTGGGCGAGATAGCGGCTGTAGCGGTACAGATCCGCCAGCGGCAGCTGCCCCGGGGCCACCACCTCCATGGTCAGCAGCTGCGGCGTGATCGCCGTGTCCCAGCGCAGGTCGGGGTAGCGGGTACGGGTGGTCTGCCAACTGCTGAAGTCGGTTTTCACCGCCCGGCGCATGATCCAGTGATCCCCGGCGAAGTCCGCGCGCTGGGCGCGCAGCGCCGACTGCAGGCGGTAGCGCTCGTCGAACTGCAGCAGGATCACCCCGTGCACCACCCCCTCCGGGTCGAGGGCGTTGAAGTGCAAGAAGGTGTTGCCCTCGCGGTTCCACAGGCCGTGGCGTCCGGCCACGCCCTCGCCGGGGTTCTGCGCGATCGCCCGGCGGCTCTGGGCCAGCTGCTCGGCACGGGGCGCGATGTACTCCCCCAGCAGGAAGGCCAGCAGGGCGATGACCAGGGTGGGTTTCATCACGATCCACACCAGGCGGGCGATGGACATCCCCGCGCCGCGCATCACCACCAGTTCGCTGCTGGAGGCCAGCTGGCCGAGGCCGATCAGGCAGCCGATCATCGCGGCGAAGGGTGCGTACTCGTAGAGGCGGCCGGGAATGGTCAGCAGCACAAAGGCCACCACCTCCCACACGCCGTAGGTTTCCGACATGTCCCCGGCCTCGTCGATAAAGGCGGTGACCGCGTCCAGGCCGACGATGATCGCCAGCACCAGGGCGATGGCGAATACCACGGTGCGGCCGATGTAGTGATCAAGTCCGCGCACGGTTGCGCCTCCAGTAATTGAACCGCTGCGCCAGGTTGCCGCCGTAGAGCATCAGCAGGCCGAGGGCCAGGAACATACCGTGCACACCCCAAAAACCGCCCAGCACCCCCACGTCGCCGTCCTCCACCGCCGAGCGCGCGTTGGCCAGCAGCAACAGGTAGGCGAGATAGAGCGCGAAGGCCGGCGCCATCTTGATATAGCGGCCGCGGCGGTGGTCGGTGCGGCTCATGCACAGGGCGATCAACGCGACAATCGGCACCATCACCGGCAGCGACAGGCGCCAGTGCAGGGCGGCGATGTCCTCGGGGGAGTCGGAGTCGAGCAACTCCCGGGTCGGGCGCCCGTCCACCGGGGCCGCGGTGCGAATACCGCCCGCGGGTTCGGGAATCAGCTCGCCAAAGCGGCTGAAGCGGGTGACGCGGTAATCCAGGCGCCCGGGCATGCCCTCGTAGCGATAGCCATTGCGCAGTTCCAGGTAGCGCGCGCCGGTGTCCGGGTCCATGCGCACCTCGCCCTCCTGGGCCACGGTCACCACCATGCGCGAATTGTCGCCATCGCGGTCGTTGCCCTGTGACAGGAACACCGATTGCATGACCCCGGTGTCGGGGTCGATGGCCTGGGCGTAGCTCACGATATCGCTGCCGCGCCGGGTCTGGAATCGCCCGGCGGCCAGGCTCTGCAGGCCCTGGGAGGAGCTGGGGTCCTGCAACAGGGCCTCGGAGCGGGCGGCGCCCAGGGGCGTCACCACCAGGCTCAACAGGCCCACCAGCAGCGCCACCAGCAGCGCCGACACCATGGTGTAGCCCGCCAGGCGGGCCGGGCTGACCCCGCAGGCGGAGAGCACCACCATTTCGCTCTCCACATAGAGACGGCCGTAGGCCATAAGAATGCCGATAAACAGTCCCAGTGGTATGATGAGTTCGAGGAAACCGGGCAGGCGGTAGAACATCACCGGCAGCAGGATGTCCGCCGCCAGATCGCCAATCGCCGCCTCCGCCAGGTACTTGACGAACCGGCCGCTGAAAATCACCACCAGCAGGACGAAGCTCACCGCCACCATGTGCGTCAGGACGTCCCGTGTAAGGTAGCGCAGGATTTTCATCGGTCAGAAGGTCGGGGTCGTGGGGCGGATCGGTTCAGTTCTGGCGCCCGCCATCATACACTACTGCAGCATGTATCAAACAAGGAAAACCCCAATGTCTTCAATCACATTCACCGCCCGCCAGAGCGCGGACGCCAGCAAAGCGAAAACCCAGTGCGCCGTGGTGCCGGTGTTCGGCAAGACCCTGTCGGCCGCCGCCGGGGATTTCGATGCAGTATCGGGCGGCGCGGTCACCGCGGCGCTGAAGCTCGGCGACTTCGACGGCTCGGCCGGCCAGAGCTGCGTGCTGCCGGGTGCCGGCGGCGCCCAGCGCCTGCTGCTGCTGGGCTTTGGCGAGCAGAAAAAAGTCGACCTGGCGGTGGTGCGCAAGGCCGTGGACGGCCTGTACAACATGCTCAACCGCTGCAAGGCCAAGGACGCCGCCCTCCACCTGGCCGACCTGGCACCCGCCGATAGCGACCTGGCCACCGCGCTGGAACTGCTGGCCCGCCAGCTCACCGCCAGCGCCTACCGCTACACCGAGACGGTCAGCGAGCCGAAGAAGGCCCTGGCGCTGGGCAAGGTCGCGGTCAATCCCGGCAAGGCCCTGACCGCGCGGGCCGCGCAAAAAGCGCTGGATAAAGGCGCGCACACCGGCGCCGGCATCAATATGGCGCGCAACCTGGCCAACCTGCCGGGCAATATCTGCACCCCGACCTACCTCGCCCAGCAGGCCCGCGCCCTGGCCCGTGGCAACGCCAAGATGAGCACCAGCGTGCTCGAAGAGAAAAAAATGCGGGAGCTGGGCATGGGCGCCCTGCTGTCGGTCAGCGCCGGCAGCGACGAACCGGCCAAGCTGATCGTCATGGAGTACAAGGGCGGCAAGGCCGGGGACAAGCCCTACGTCCTGGTGGGCAAGGGCATCACCTTCGACACCGGCGGCATTTCCCTGAAGCCCGGCGCCAAGATGGACGAGATGAAATTCGACATGGGCGGCGCCGCGGCGGTGTTCGGCACGATGCAGGCGGTGCGCGACATGGCGCTGCCGATCAACGTGGTGGGCATCGTGGCCGCCGCCGAGAACATGCCCAGCGGCCGCGCCACCAAACCCGGTGACGTGGTGACCAGCATGGCCGGCAAAACCATCGAAATCCTCAACACCGACGCCGAGGGCCGCCTGGTGCTGTGCGACGCCCTCACCTACGCCGAGCGCTTCAAGCCCCGGGCGGTGATCGATATCGCCACCCTCACCGGCGCCTGCGTGGTCGCCCTGGGCTCCCACGCCTCGGGCCTGTACGCCAACAAGGACCAGCTGGCGGAGCAACTGCTGGCGGCCGGCCAGCAGACCCACGACCGGGTCTGGCGCATGCCCCTGTGGGACGACTACAAGAAGCAGCTGGCGAGCAATTTCGCCGACCTGGGCAATATCGGCGGTCCCGAGGCCGGCAGCGTGACCGCCGCCTGCTTCCTGGCGCACTTCACCGAGAAGTACGACTGGGCGCACCTGGATATCGCCGGCTCCGCCTGGAGCAGCAGCCCCAAGGGCGCCACCGGCCGCCCGGTATCGCTGCTGACCCGCTACCTGGCCGAGCGGGCCGGGGTCTAGGGCCGGCGCCGTGACCCGGGTCGGGTTCTACGTGGTGCAGGCGGCGGGCGAAGCCCAGCGCCTGCGGGTGGCCGCGCGGCTGGCCGACAAGGCCTTCCAGCGCGGCCATCGCGTCTATATCAACGCCGCCAGCGAGGACCAGGCGCGCGAACTGGACGAGCTGCTGTGGAGCTTTCGCCCCGCCAGCTTCCTGCCCCACGCCCTCAACGGCGAGGCCGACAGCGAACTGGTCGCCATCGGCTGGGGCCAGGAGCCCCGGGGCCACGACGACCTGCTGGTCAACCTGCAACTGGAAATACCGCCCTTTTTCAGCCGCTTTCACCGGGTGGCGGAAGTGGTGACCCAGGACGAGCGCAGCCTCGAGGCCCTGCGCCGCTCCTGGCGCTTCTACCGCGAGCGCGGCTACCAGCTGGAAAAACACGACCTCTAGCCCCTTGCGGCCGCGGCGTGTCCCGGCCACAACTGGCAACACCCGCGTCCCAGGGCGTATAATCTCGCTCTTTTTTTCACCACAGACACCTCAGACAGCGACCGCAATGGACAAGACCTTCCAACCCGCCGACATCGAAACCCGCTGGTACCAGGAATGGGAAAGCCGCGGCTACTTCAAGCCGCAGGGCGGCGACAACGCCTACAGCATCATGATCCCGCCGCCCAACGTCACCGGCAGCCTGCACATGGGTCACGGTTTCCAGGAAACCATCATGGACGCGCTGATCCGCTACCACCGGATGCGCGGTGACAACACCCTGTGGCAAGCGGGCACCGACCATGCCGGCATCGCCACCCAGATGATCGTGGAGCGCCAGCTGGAGGCCCAGGGCATCAACCGCCACGAGCTGGGCCGCGACAAGTTCATCGACAAGGTGTGGGAGTGGAAGGAACAGTCCGGCGGCCACATCACCCGCCAGCTGCGCCGCCTGGGCGCCTCCCTGGACTGGTCGCGCGAGCGCTTCACCATGGACGAGGGCCTCAGCGCCGCGGTCCAGGAAGTGTTCATCCGGCTCTACCGGGAGGGGCTGATCTACCGCGGCAAGCGGCTGGTGAACTGGGACCCGGCCCTGCACACCGCGGTGTCCGACCTCGAGGTGCTGTCGGAGGAGGAACAGGGCCACCTGTGGCACTTCAACTACCCCCTGGCCAGCGGCGAGGGCCACCTCACGGTGGCCACCACCCGCCCGGAAACCATGCTCGGCGACACCGCGGTGGCGGTGCACCCCGAGGACGAGCGCTACGCCCACCTGGTGGGCCAGACTATCGCCCTGCCGCTGACCGGCCGCGAAATCCCGATCATCGCCGACGACTATGTCGACCGCGAGTTCGGCACCGGCTGTGTGAAGATCACCCCCGCCCACGACTTCAACGACTACGAGATGGGCAAGCGCCACGGCCTGCCGATGATCAACATCCTCGACGACGACGCGGTCATCAATGACCAGGCCCCCGAGGCCTACCGCGGCCTGGAGCGCTTCGAGGCGCGCAAGCAGGTGGTCGCCGACCTCGAGGCCCTGGGCCTGGTGGACAAGATCGAACCCCACACCCTGAAGGTGCCCCGCGGCGACCGCTCGGGCGTGGTGATCGAACCCTACCTCACCGACCAGTGGTACGTGGACGCCAAGACCCTCGCCGGCCCCGCCATCGAGGCGGTGGAGAAAGGCGATATCCAGTTTGTGCCCAAGCAGTGGGAAAACACCTACCACGCCTGGATGCGCGACATCCAGGACTGGTGCATCAGCCGCCAGCTGTGGTGGGGCCACCGCATTCCGGCCTGGTACGACGAAGCCGGCACGGTCTATGTGGGCGACAGCGAGGCCGCGGTGCGCGCCGAGCACGGGCTGGCGGACGACGTTGTCCTGCGCCAGGACGAGGACGTCCTGGACACCTGGTTCAGCTCCGCCCTGTGGACCTTCTCCACCCTGGGCTGGCCCGAGCAGACCGAGGAACTCGCCACCTTCCACCCCAGCTCGGTGCTGGTGACCGGCTTTGACATCATTTTCTTCTGGGTCGCCCGGATGATCATGATGACCCTGCATTTCCGCGACGAGGTGCCCTTCCACACGGTATACGTGCACGGCCTGGTGCGCGACGCGGAAGGCCAGAAGATGTCCAAGTCCAAGGGCAACGTACTCGACCCGATCGACCTGATTGACGGCATCGACCTGGAAGCGCTGGTGAGCAAGCGCACCACGGGCATGATGCAGCCGCAACTGGCGGCGAAGATCGAGAAGGCCACCCGCCAGCAGTTCCCGGAAGGCATCGCCGCCTACGGCACCGACGCCCTGCGCTTCACCTATTACTCGCTGGCCTCCACCGGCCGCGACATCCGCTTCGACATCGGCCGCATCGAGGGCTTCCGCAACTTCTGCAACAAGATCTGGAACGCCGCGCGCTATGTGATGATGAACTGCGAGAACGAGGACTGCGGCGCCGACGGCGCCGAGGTCGAGCTCAGCCTCGCCGACCGCTGGATCATCGGCGAGCTGCAACGCACCGAGGCGGCGGTGGCGCGCGCGGTGGAGCACTACCGCTTCGACCACGCCTCCCAGGCGCTCTATGAATTCATCTGGAACGAGTACTGCGACTGGTACCTGGAGCTGTCCAAGCCGGTGCTGTGGGACGACAAGGCCAGCGCCGCCGCCAAGCGCGGCACCCGGCGCACCCTGATCCGCGTGCTGGAAACCTCGCTGCGCCTGCTGCATCCCTTTATGCCGTTTATTACCGAGGAAATCTGGCAGTCGGTGGCCCCGCTGGCCGGTAAATCCGGGCCCACCATCATGCTCCAGCCCTACCCGGTGAGCGACGACAAAGGCGTGGACAGCGCCGTAAACGCAGATATAGAATGGCTCAAAGGCGTTATCGTGGGTGTGCGCAATATCCGCGGCGAGATGAATATCCCGCCAGGCAAGGCCCTCACGGTACTGTTCAGGAACGGCGGCGAAAGCGATAAAAACCGACTGGAACAGAACGCCGCATCCTTGAAAAAGCTGGCCAAGCTGGAAGACATTCGCTGGCTGGCCGATGGCGAAGAGCCGCCGGTGGCGGCCACTGCGCTGGTGGGGGACCTGGAAATTCTGGTGCCCATGGCCGACCTGATCGACAGGGACGCCGAACTGAAGCGCCTCGCCCGTGAAATTGACAAGCTGGAGAAAGACCTGTCACGCATCGAAGGCAAGCTGCAGAACCCGTCCTTCGTTGACAAGGCGCCGGAAGCCGTGGTGGCGAAAGAGCGCGATAAGTTACAGGCCCAGCAACAGGCGCTGGTCAAGCTGCGTGAGCAGGAGCAACGCATAGCTGAGATGTAGCAGTAACAGCTCAGGATGTAGCGCAGCGATTGGCGCGGGCTGAAACGGGCGCGGAGGTACGCGCCTGGGGAAAGAGCCTCGGTAAGATGGTTTTAGCACCGGGTCGCCTCACGGCGGCCCGGGATAATAAAAAGTGAAGGGTAAAACCGAGGAAAGCGGTATGAGTGATCGTGTCCATGGCACAGTTAAATGGTTCAACAATGCCAAGGGGTTTGGCTTTATTACCCGAGAGGAAGGCGACGATGACGTATTCGTCCACTTCCGCTCCATCCAGGGCGACGGCTACCGCACCCTCAACGAGGGGCAGGCGGTGGAATTCAAACTCGTCGAAGGGCCCAAGGGCCTGCAGGCCGAGGATGTATTGAAGCTGTAACGGCCAGCCACCCACTTCGGGAGGTGGCGCGGCGAACACCTCCCGGCGCCCCAGCGGCGCCATCCACCCGCTGCACACTCCGCCCTTCCAGTATCGGCAAGGGCTGCTGTTGCCGGTAAATCCGGCCACGCAGCCATCGCCGCGCAAGGGCATTGCAAGCGCGCCGCCGGGCCCTGGCGGCGCAGACAACAAACGACTGTTTAAAGAGGATTAGCATGAACCTGACGGGAAAGCTTGTTACCAGCCTGGTTATCGCGGCCGTAGCTTCCACCATCGCCACGCTACTGCAGGGAGGCGCCATCCCCGACATCCCGCTCGTCATCTGTTTCGCCGTTGCCACCCTGGCCACCGCCCTGCTCGTTTCCCCGCCGACCCGCGCGAGCGCCGCGGCGCCCTCGCCCGCCGCGTCGCGCCCGTCCAATAAAGGCGAAAGCGAAAGCGGGCGCGCACAGGGCAAGGTCAAATGGTTCAATGTTTCCAAGGGCTTTGGCTTTATCGTCAAGGACGACGGCGACGAGATCTTCGTCCACTTCCGCTCCATTCGCGGCGACGGGCGCCGCAGCCTGCGCGACGGGCAGCGGGTCGCCTTCGACGTGGCCAACAGTACCAAGGGACCCCAGGCGGAGGATGTGGTGGTGCTGGACTAGCGCCCCGCACACACCGCCACCCGGCTCAATTGCGCGCCAGAATGTCCGCCCAATACAGCGAAATCATGTGCGCGCCCTGGCGCAGGATATTTTCCGGCGACAGGGTGTCGTCGCCCAGGGCCATTTCCACCATGCTGTAGAAGGCGTCCACGGTCATCCGCGCCTGCATCAGCATGACTTCGTCCGTGGGCCGCTGCAGCGCCTCCCCCACCATCCCGGCAAACTGCGCGGCCACCGCGCGGTGCGACTGCAAGCGCAGTTCCTGCAGGGGCTGCACGGCGCGCAGGGCCTGGGTGATTTCGTGGCCGCCGACCCGGTCGCGGGTATCCTCGTAGGTGAGCTTCAGCAGCTCATAGATGTTGTCGAGCAGCGCGGGGGCGCCGCCGGCCCGCAGGTGGCACTCGTACCACTGTTCGAAAATGGCGTTCTGGCGCTCCATCAACACCGCGCCCAGGGCGTAAAGGACAGCGTATTTATTGGGAAAATAGCGGTACAGGGCCGGCACCGTAATGCCGGCGCGCTCGGCAATCAGATTGGTGGAGATGCGCTCCACCCCAACCTCCACCAGCAACTCGGCGGCTGCCTGGAGAATATTCTCGTAGGTGCGTTTAGCCCGCTCCTGACGCGGGCGGTTTTTTTCCAGAAGCTCAACTTCAGGCCGGGTCTTGGTCATACACGGACTCCCCCATGCAATCCCGACAACGCTATCTGGGTGCCACACAATTGTTACAGAATTATGACAGGCACAAAAAAGACACGCCGGGACCTTCCCTATTCAACCTGCCCGATTGCTCCCCCTCCGGCGCGCGGCAGACACTGTATAATTGGAATTGTTAGACTTCAAAATGCCACAATGCTACTAACAACTCTAGAACATTTTTGACGGAAGGGACCAAATTTGAGCCGAACGAAACCGGTCGCGCGTAAATTTCGCGGCGTCACCATACCCACTGCCAGCCATCCGGCGATCCGCCGCGTCAAACGCCAGGGCACGTCCCCTTCCATTCACGGCACCAAACCGTGGAAATCCAGCGCCCTGCTGATCGACTACCTGAAGAAGCACCCGCCCGCCCACGCCGGGCGCGTCATCGACGTGGGCTGTGGCTGGGGGGTCGCCGGCATCTGGTGCGCCAAAAAACTGCGGTCGGAGGTGACCTCGGTGGACGCCGACCCGGATGTCTTTCCCTTCCTGGATGAAGTGGCCGCCATGAACCAGGTGCGGACCTCCCACCTGGTCAAGCGCTTTGAACAGCTCACGGTCAAGAAGCTGGCGCGCTACGACATGCTGATCGCCGCGGACATCTGCTTCTGGGACGAACTGGTCAAGCCGGTCACCAACATGGTCAATCGCGCGGTCAAGGCCGGGGTGAAGCACATCTACATCGCCGACCCGGAGCGCTCCACCTTCCTGGAAATGGCCGAGCGCTGTGTCGACAAGCACTGCGGCGAATTGATCGACTGGCGCACCCGCGGCACGATCGAGACCCGGGGCGCCCTGCTGACTATCGAGAACGCCTGAGCGGCAACCACGCGTAGCTCCGCTCAACGGCGGGGCTCGACACCGGCTCCCCCGACTCGAACCGGGGTCGGAAACGCACCTCGCGCAGCGCCCGGCGCAGGCGGCTCGCCGCCGACACCTGCGCTTCCGGCACCGTGTCGATGCCCAGTTCGCGCACGCGCCCCCGGGCGCTCACCGTGAACCGCGCCCGCACCACGGCCTCCGCGGCCTGCCCGGGAGCGGGGGCCTGCCAGAAGGCGCCGTTGTCCGGCAGCTCCACCGGCGCGCCGAACCACTGTTGCAGCGTTTCGCCCTCTCCCGCCGCCGCCAGTTCCGCCGCCAGCTGGCGATAGATCTCCGCCGCGTCGCGGGTGGCCCCGTGCCACTGGTACCAGTCGGCGAGGGCGAGCCGGGCGTCGCGCCCGAGGGCGCTGCCGGCGGCCTGGCTGCCGGCGAAGTCCTGCAATAACTGCGCGCCGCGCATCATGCCGCCGCGCCGCAGGTTGTCCAGGCGCCGGCGCTCCGCCTCCAGGGCGTCCATGTCGCGGCCCGGGGTGTAGAAGGCCCCGGCGGACATCGCGCCCGGCCGGTACCCCGGCTCGGGAATACTCGACTGCAGCAGGTAGAGGTTGCGCAACTGGCTCTGCACCAGCAGCCAGCGCCGCGCTGGCGGCAGCGCCTCCGGGCCGGCGGCGGCATCCGCGTCCAGCAGGTCTTCGTTCAAATCCACCAGCGCCTGCAGGCGCCGCTGGTCGCCGCCGAGACCGCTGCGCAGCGCTTCGCGCTGCCAGCGCAGGTAGTCGAGGGTCGCATGCCAGTTGTCCTCCCCCGCGAGCGGCTGCCCGCTCGCGGCGAGGAAATACAAGTAGGCCTGGCGGTCGTCCAGCCGCGCCAGGTCGCCCGCGGCCCGCGACAGTGCGATCTGGTCGCGCAGCAGGGACACCTGCCGCTCGCTGCGCAGGCCCTCGTTGATCCGCAGGATGTGCAGGGCCCGGTCCAACTGCCGACCCGCCTCGGCCAGCTCCCCCCGCGCCCAGTGCCAGCGCGCCAGGTCGCGCAGGGGCTCCTCGAGTCCGGCCTGGTAGGGGCCGCCCGCCAGCTGCGCGTCCTCGATCGCCGCCGCGTAGGCCTCGCGGCCGGCGCCGGCGGGCGCCGCCGGCGGGCGCGGCACCTCGGGCGTGCCGTCGGGCCAGGTTTGTTCCGCGCGCACCAGGCGCGCGCCGTAGGCCGCCGCCGTGTCGATGGCCATCGCCGGCGCCGCGCACAGCAACAACAGGCCGGCCGACAGCCGGCGGACGCGGCGCTTCGATTTCAGGACCCGCGGGAATTCAAGCTTTGTCGCAAACAGAGGAGTCTCTCCCGGTAAGTCGGTGTTAAGCTGTGCAGGGACACGTTAACCAGCGGGGTGCGAAGGCGATGAAACAACTCGGCGTACTGGATGCCGCGTTCATCAACCTGGAACAAGCCAACACGCCACAGCACATCGGCGGCCTGGGACTCTACGATCCCTCAACGGCGCCCGGCGGCCAGGTGCGCTTCAAGCAGGTCATCGCCACCTTCGAGCGCCGCCTGCGTCTCAACCCGCTGTTCCGCACGCGCCTGGTCAAGGTACCGGGCGGCATCGACCGGCCCTACTGGGTAAAGGACGCCAATTTCGACGTGGAGTTCCACCTGCGCCACATCGCCCTGCCCCAACCCGGCGACTGGCGGCAACTGTGCATCCAGGTGGCCCGCCTGCACGCGCGGCCGCTGGACATGAACCGGCCGCTGTGGGAAGTCTACGTGATCGAGGGGCTGGACAATATCCCCAACCTGCCCGCCGGCTGCTTCGCCATCTACACCAAGCTGCACCACGCCCTGGTGGACGGCGCCGGCGGCTCCGACGTACTGGCGCTGACCCACGACCGCGAACCGAACCCGCCGCAGGAGGTGCGCAGCGAACAGCCCCTGCTGTCGGACACCCCGCCGACGGTGCCCGAGCTGCTCAGCAAGGCCACCGTAAACGGCCTGCGCAACAGCCTGGGCTTTAGCCGCGCGGCGCTGGTCAACGGCGCCTCGCTGGCGCGTTACGGCGCCGGCCTGCTGCGCGGCAAGGTTCCGCTGCCGGAGCTGAGCGCGCCGCGCACCCGCTTCAACGGCCCGGTGGGCCCGCACCGGGTATTCGAGGCGGCGGAATTCCCGCTGCAGGAGTTCAAGCGCATCAAGGACTTCGCCGGCGTCAAGGTCAACGACGTGGCGATGGCGGTGATCGCCGGCGCGATGCGGCAGTACCTGGAGCAAAAGGGGGAGCTGCCCGAGGGCTCGCTGACCGCGACCCTGCCGCTGAACATGCGCACCCGCCGGGGCGGCAGCGACGACCACAACCAGGTGGGGGCGGTTTTCACCAGCCTGCACAGCGACACCCCCGACCCGCTGGAACGGCTGGCGGCCATCGGCGCCTCGACCCGCAACGCCAAGACCTGGGGCGAGCAGACCCCGCTGGTGGATATCATCCGGCTGGCCGGGGCGGTGTCGCCGGTGATCGCCGAATCCGCCGCGGGCCTGTGGTCGCATTACGAACTCTCGCGCTACCTGCCCGCCAACGTGTCGACGGTGATCTCCAACGTCGCCGGGCCGCCCTTCCCCCTGTACTGCGCGGGCGCGCAAATGGTGGACTACTACGGCCTGGGGGTTCTCACCCCGGGCGTCGGCATCTTTCACCTGGTGTTCAGCTACGCCGACAAGGTCACCCTGTCGGTGCTCGCCGACCGGGAGATCCTGCCCGATCCGCAGCTGTACCGGCAGTGCCTGGAGCGCACCTTCGACGAACTGTCGCGCGGCGCGCGCCCGGCGCGCAAAACCCGCGCGCGGCGCAAGGCGTCACCGGCAAGGCGCAAGACCCGGGCGCGGGCTTAAAAAGCACATTCATCGCTCCCGATGCGTCGGACCGGGGCATCCTGCCCTCCCACGATATACAGCCGTACGCGGCCCGGCCCATCCATGGGCATAAAAAAACCCGCCATAAGGCGGGTTTAAAAGGTAACTCGGTTAGACCTGGATGGGAGTCCCATCGGCGCAGCCCTCGCCGCGCCGGCGCTGCGGCCGCACGGACCGAACGCTACATCCTGAGTTGCTACCAGAATAGACCGCCCTCTGATATATTTCTAATGTATTATTTTTATGCTCCCCATGAATTTGGTTCATATTGACCATGGACAGCCGCCAACTCCACAAAATTGACCTCAACCTGCTGGTGGCCCTGCAGGCGCTGCTGGAGGAACGCAACGTGTCGCGGGCGGCCCAGCGCCTGCACATCACCCAGCCGGCGATGAGCAAGACCCTGTCGCGCCTGCGGGAGCTGTTCGGCGACACCCTGTTCACGCGCAGCAACCGGGGCATGCAGCCCACGCCCCGGGCGCGGGAGCTGGAGCAGGCCCTGCCGGCGATCCTGGCGGACATCGGGCGGCTGGTGAGCGGCTCGGACTTCGACCCCTGGGCCTATACCGGCGAGGTGGTGCTGGCGCTGTCGGAGTACGTGGGCATGGCGCTGCTGCCGCCGCTGATCCAGCGCCTGCACGAGCAGGCCCCGCGGCTGTCGATCCGCACCATTACCCGGGTCGAGAACCAGCTGGAGCAGCTGGCCGCGGGCAACCTCGACTTCGCCATCCATATCGCCCAGGCCCATTACGCCGACGAATTCCAGGTGCACGCGATCGGCGGTTCGCCCCCCGCCGTGCTGGTGCGGCGCGACCACCCGCTGACCCACGGCGAGGTGACCTGGGAGCGCCTGGCCAACTACCCGGTGATCCGCGTGTACATCTCCGACCTCGACCAGGCCGAACTGGTGCGCAGCTCGGACACCTTCAACCGGGTGCGCCATCCCCAGCAGGGCTCGCTGGAGACCTCGCACCTGATGACCGCCCTGGAAGTGCTGCGCAACACCGATTACTTCCTGCCCGGCCCGGCGTATATGCTGCGCAACGAGGCGGCGGCCGAGGGCATCGTGGCGCTGCCGATGCCCGAGGACGGCGACTACAGCATGGAGTACATGCTGGTGATGCACGAGCGCTGCGCCGGCTCGCCGCTGCACCAGTGGCTGTGGCGGCAGATCATCGCCACCCTGGAGAGCCTGGAACGGGCCGCCTGATCGCCCCTTCCCCCGCGGCCGCCACTGCCCTATCCTATTCGGCCGCTCGCCAACCACAGCACCGACACCGCCCCTATGAGCACAAAACGCCGCGACATCCCCCGCTTCCAGACCCCGCTGATCGAGACCCACTGCCACCTCGACTACCTGGACCAGGAACACCTGCAGCAGACCCTGGCCCGCGCCCGGGAAGTGGGCGTGGAGCGCATCATCACCATCGCCGTGGCGCCGGGCAACCTCGACAAGGTCTGGCAACTCGCCGGCGCCGAGGATGACGTGTGGGGCACCCAGGGCATCCACCCCCACGAGGCCGAGGGCTACGACGACAGCGTGGCCCAGACCATTCGCGCCCGGGCCGCGGACCCGCGCATCGTCGCCGTGGGCGAGATTGGCCTGGACTACTTCTACGACCACGCCGACCGCGCGGTGCAGCGGCGGGTGTTCGACGCGCAGCTGGCGCTGGCGGACGAGCTGGAACTGCCGGTGGTGATCCACACCCGCGAGGCCGACGACGATACCCGCGCCATCCTCGCCAACTACA
This sequence comes from Parahaliea mediterranea, assembly GCF_017255185.1. Lineage (GTDB taxonomy): Bacteria > Pseudomonadota > Gammaproteobacteria > Pseudomonadales > Halieaceae > JAFKCZ01. The sequence continues at coordinate 455,048 of NZ_JAFKCZ010000004.1, read as the reverse complement.
GCGGCTCGCTGCGCCGCCGCGGCGTCATCCACAGCTTTACCTCGAGCCTGGAGCTGGCACAGTACTGCCTGGCGGAGGGCTTTATGCTCGGCTTCAACGGCATCGCCACCTTCAACCGCGCCGACAACGTGCGCGAGGTGGTGGCGGCCACCCCGGTGGAGCAACTGCTGCTGGAGACCGACTCCCCCTACCTCACCCCGGTGCCCTACCGCGGCAAACCCAACGCCCCCTACTACCTGCCCTTCGTGGCGGAGAAGGTCGCCGAGGTCAAAGGGCTGCCGGTGGAGGAGCTGCTGGCGCAGGCCCGGCGCAACAGCCTGGCCCTGTTTTTCGATAGCCCCTGAGCCCCATCCTCGCTTTGCGCTGACAAAGCAACGGAATTCGGTGGTACACTACGCGCCCTTTTTTCGGGCCCACGCCCGCCAACCGCAGGCGATACAGGGAGACTATGGAGTATATCGTAGGACAGCGCTGGGTAAGTCATGCCGACGCCCAGCTGGGTTTGGGCGTGGTGGTGGAAGTGGAACCGCGCCGGGTCACGGTCAACTTTCCCGCGGTGGGCGAGGAACGGACCTACGCCACCGACGGCGCGCCCCTCACCCGCCTGCGCTTCCAGGAAGGCGACCATATCTCCACCACCAACGGCGTCGAGCTGATTGTTACCAGTATCGAGGAACGCCAGGGCCTGCTGCTCTACACCGGCACCGACCACCACGAGGCGACGCTGACAGTATCGGAGCTGGAGCTGGACGCCTACGTACAGCTCACCACCCCGCAACAGCGCCTGCTCAACGGCCACTTCGACAAGAACGGCGACTTCGCCCTGCGGGTGGCCACCTTCGAACACCTCGACCGCCAGCAGCGCTCGCCGGTGCGGGGCCTGATGGGCTCGCGCACCAGCCTGCTGCCGCACCAGGTGTATATCGCCCACGAAGTGGGCCAGCGCTTCGCGCCGCGGGTACTGCTCGCGGACGAGGTGGGCCTGGGCAAGACCATTGAAGCCGGCATGATCATGCACCAGCAGCTGCTGTGCGGCCGCGCCAACCGCTTGCTGGTGATGGTGCCGGAGCCCCTGCTGCACCAGTGGCTGGTGGAGATGCTGCGCCGCTTCAACCTGCACTTCGCGCTGTTCGACGAGGAGCGCCTCGCCCAGCCGAGCGACGGCAACCCCTTCGACAGCGAGCAGCTGGTGCTGTGCAGCCCGCAGCTGTTCCTGGACCAGCCCGAACGCCAGCAGCAACTGCTGGACGCCGGCTGGGACCTGGTGGTGGTGGACGAAGCCCACCACCTGCACTGGAGCGAGGAGGAATCCGGCGCGGACTACCGCCTGGTGGAAACCCTCGCCAGCCGCTGCCCGGGGCTGTTGCTGCTGACCGCCACCCCCGAGCAACTCGGCCAGGCCAGCCACTTCGCCCGCCTGCGCCTGCTCGACCCCTCGCGCTTCCACTCGCTGGAACAGTTTATCGAGGAAGAGAAGGAATACCGCCGCTGGAGCGACATGGCCCGGCAACTGGAGGCCGGCGAAGTCCCCGCCGACCTGCCCGCGGGACTCGACGCGGCCACGCCGCCGCCCCAGCTGATCGACCAGATTCTCGACCGCCACGGCACCGGCCGCGTGTTGTTCCGCAACACCCGCGCCGCGGTGAGCGGCTTCCCCCAGCGCCACCTGCACCGGCACCCGCTGCCCTACCCCGAGGAATACGCCCTGGCGAGCCTCGACCTGGAGTCGGGCCTGCACCCGGAGCGGCCCTACCACGACGACAGCTGGGTGGCCTTCGACCCCCGGGTGGAGTGGCTGGAGAAGTTCCTCAAGCAGTTGCGGCCGGCCAAGGCCCTGGTGATCTGCGCCCACGCCGACACCGCCGTGGCCCTGGAACACCACCTGCACCTGCGCGCGGGCATCCGCTCGGCGGCCTTCTACGAGGGCCTGTCCATCGTCGAGCGCGACCGCGCCGCCGCCTACTTCGCCGACGAAATCAACGGCGCCCAGACCCTGGTGTGTTCGGAGATCGGCTCCGAGGGCCGCAACTTCCAGTTCGCCCACCACCTGATCCTGTTCGACCTGCCGCTCAACCCCGACCTGCTCGAGCAGCGCATCGGCCGCCTCGACCGCATCGGCCAGCAGCACGACGTGCAGATTCACGTGCCCTACCTCGAGGGTAGCGCCCAGCACAGCCTGCTGGACTGGTACGAGCGCGGCCTGGACGCCTTCAGCGAAAGCTGCTCCGCCGGCCACATGATCTTCCAGCGCTTTGCCGAGCGCCTGCTGCCGCAGCTGGAAAAGCGCACAGATGACTTCGAGCAGCTGCTGGCCGACACCGCCGACTTCACCGTGGAAACCCGCCGCGAACTGCGCGAGGGCCGCGACCGCCTGCTGGAACTCAACTCCTGCAAGCCCGAACAGGCGCAACAACTGATCGACGGCATTCGCGAGCGCGAGGCCAGCGACCAGCTACTGAACTACCTGGAGGCCCTGTGCGAGGCCTTCGGCGTGGACAGCGAATTCCACTCGGAAGGCGCCCTCATCCTGCGCCCCACCGAGCAGATGCTCACCGGCCACTTCCCCTACCTGCGCGACGAGGGCACCACCGTCACCTTCGACCGCGACAAGGGCCTGGCCCGGGAAGACATGGCCTTCCTCACCTGGGAACACCCCATGCTGGTGGAGGCCATGGACATGGTCCACTCCACCGAACTCGGCAACGCCGCCATCGGCACCATCAAGCTCAAGGGCATCCCCCCGGGCACCATGATGCTCGAATGCCTGTTCACCGTGAACTGCGTGGCGCCGCGGGAACTGCAAGTGGAGCGCTTCCTGCCGCTCTCCCCCATGCGCCTGCTCGTCGACGCCCGCGGCAAGGACCTCGCCCACCTCGTGCCCCACGCGCGCCTCAACGAACTGGTGGAGCGGGTCAAAAAACCCGTGGCCCTGGCCATCATCAAGCAGGTGCAAACCGACGTCGACGCCAAAATGGCCCTGGCCACATCTCAAGCCGAAGCCCGCCTGGCCGATATCCTCACCGAGGCCGAAGCCGAAATGCGCAGCGCCCTGGGCGCCGAGCGCGAACGGCTGGCGGCATTGCGGGAAGTGAACCCCGCGATTCGGCAGGAGGAGTTGGATCACCTGGACTACCGGATTGAGGAATGTGCGGTGCATATTCGGCATGCGGGGTTGCAGTTGCAGGCGCTGAGGTTGATTCTTACTACCTGAGGCGCTCTTGGCCCAGTCCCTGTGTTTTGATTGACGCAGGGGCTTTTAGATACATGCATCGCGACACCTGTAACGTTCGTATCAGGTCCCAGGTACCGCATGCTCCTGGTGCCGGAGCCGGTCACTTCCCTCCCCTTCCCTAACTTAAGTAGCGGCGATCGCCAGCCGGGGCATTTTCCGCCCTTGAAATGACCCGGCTGGCAGGTTATACCTTTTGGCGAATGCAGCGTCGGGGAAGGGGGGGCGAACCTTTTTTGCTTAGTTATTAAATTGGTTCACTGGATTTTACTTGGTTTATCAAGCGCCTGCAGAATCACAAAGCGATACCAGCGAATCAAAAGGTTTACCTCCTAATGTATCTTATGGGACCGTAGGCTCCATTAAAAATGACCGTTAGGTGGACCAGATGGACGCGGAGCAAGCTACAGAGAAATTTAGAGAAGACTCATTCGTACATGTCCTAATTGGAGATGTTATAAGAAGCTCTGACATACTTTCTAAAGAGGATTCTGACTATCAGAGAAGGCTAACTGTAAGAGCCATTTTTGCAGCTATTGAGGGACTTTTTACTGTAGCAAAATCTGGAATGACATCACTCCCGCTAAATCCGGCTGAGGCGTCTGTGCTTAAAGAAGAGTCCTATGAAGTAGGGGAACGAGGAAATATTCGCATACGGACGAAATACATACCTCTGGAGCGTAATCTTAAAGCCATTGTAAGGATTGTTCGTAGAGTACGACCTGCGTATGAACTAGATTTTAATCACCCGGGATGGTCTTCACTAGTTCGTGCCCTGGAGGTAAGACACCGACTAATGCACCCGAAACGCCTGGAAGATCTCTCGGTAAGTGATTCAGAGATGGTAGATGCTCAACGTGGTTTCAATTGGTTTCTGGCGTTTACCATAGAGGTGATGGAAGAGACTAATTCAACTCTTCAAGAGATTTACTCAAAAGTTCTCCCTAGGCCTCGCAAAAAAGCGAATGGAGAGGATGTCACCTAACAAGACAAGACAGAAATTCATACTGATAGAGGCGCTGAATATCGAGTTAGTGAATTTCAGGCCGCCTTGCGGCACAGCAGGATCGTACATAGCTTGAGTCGCCAGGACAATGCACTAACAATGCACATATGGAATCATTTTTTCATTCGCTTAAAGCTGAGTTGATACGAGGTCGAGTGTTTTGTAGCGCTACGGAACTGCGATATGCTCTGGCGGGCTATATCAACAATTACGACAATCGAACGCGGCTGCACTCTGGTATCGGTTATCACCCCCCCTATAGAATATGAGCTATTAGCAGCATGAAAATAACCGTGCCCGTTTATCGGGTGAAGATCATGAATCACTCGCTTCGCTCCTAATTTACCGGTGAATGCGGCGCTAGCTTCATTTTCAGAGCTTATGCATGAATGAGAATATAGATTATGTTGCATGGTGGGGAGCAATTCTCTCAAGCATCGTGTTTGCTTGGAATGTTCTCAAGTGGAAGCTATCTGGACCAAAGTTGGATGTACGTATATCTCCATACGAGTATCAGTGGAAAGGAAAATTTGAGCTTATGCCCGGCGAGGAGAGAAAGCCTGCTGGAGTACCTCAAAAAATGAAGCCTTTTGTCGTGGTAGAAGTTAGGAATACTGGTCGGTCAGCCACGACGATTTTGGAAATTCGCTTCTCTCAATGTGATTCGCCTAAAGGCTTCAAGAAAAGCATGATGAGCGAAAATGAGCACGATCCATTTTCAAATGAATTGCCTGTTGTATTGGAGGCGGGCCATGTTTGGCTATGTCGTTTTGACCAAAACCAAGTAACTAAATTTAGCGAAGAAAATAACACTCCGCATTTTTCTGTTGATATCCGGCATACACATGCAAAGGGCTGGGTTAGAGAACCGGTCGAAATTGAGAGCAAAAGCTAGCACGGCCAGGCAATTCGCTTCGGCCGAAAAAGACGCGGCCTCCGCGGGACAGCCTACACTGCGTTTAGGCTGCCCCTTAGCAAGGCGTTGAGGCTGTAGAAAAACCTCATTTAATTCGGTAAAAACCGATAAAATGGCATTGTAGATTGAAAGGATTTCAGAAATGCCGAAGTTTAAGGCCGACAACTTTAACCAAGACGCCATGGTGGTGATCAACTTCAAGGAACAGTTGCAGCCAGGCAACTTTGAACACGCCATACACTTCTTAATCGATAACAAGCTCGACCTTTCCCCCTTCGACAAACATTACAAAAACGAGGATGGTGGCCGGCCTGCTTACGATCCGTAGAAACGGGGTAGAACCCGTACGACAATTTTGTTATAGAGTGTAATGACGGAAAGCACCGCAAGAAAACATAACGAAAAACGGCCGTTAGCATTAGGCTGAGAGGTCCTATCCGCCACTTCGCGTTAATCTTAAACCACTTTAGTGGACGGGGCTTTTCCGAGACTATGGAGGTACCGAATGGGGGTACACAAAAATGATGAACTACAGCCGTTACTCGCTAGCTTTGTTGCCAGTGCTATGATTGCTGAGTAGAACCAGGAGGCAACTGTGAGTAAGAAAATAGAGGAAGCTGATGTCGGATCAAGAATACTGGGCGGGGCCTTGATCGCCGGCATTATCTCCGCATACTTCTGGGGAATGGGCGGCCTCATCTTGGGCGGAATATTCGGAGCCGCACTTGGTTATTGGGCCCACAATCAGAAAGAGAACGAAGGCAAGAACAACTCTGCGGAGGTTGCTGCACTTAAACCAATAGCCTCACCTCCTTCGGCACCATGTCATGAGATCTTGACACACCCTGACCATCCCGACAGCAATCCATCAAACGCAGGGGTTCCGGATCAGTCTCTATACGTCGAGGCGCTGATTACAGTGTTGGCTGGATGCATAGTCGCAGATGGCAAAGTTGAGCAGTCAGAGCTAAAAATGGCAAGCTCCCTTATCAAGCATGACGACCTGGTTACAGATAAAAAACTCACCGTCGATGCTACTCGGTTAAAAATCAAGAAACTCTTTGCTTCAAGAAAGGAGTCAAAGGCTGCTTTCAATTTAAAGATATCGGCCGATCTAAATCGACTTGCGTATATCACGGACGCTGCACTACGAGAACGGTTGTTGCTTGTGTTAGACGGTATGGTAGATGCACTCGAGGGATCTGATTCGCCCGACACTCTAAAGTTCAAATCGAAAGTACAAGAAAAGCTTTCGCAAGCATCAACTCCTGCAGACAAGAAGGATGCAGTTGAAAGGTACATCTTGAACAGCGGAGATCAAGCTGCGATCCTGACTTTGCATCAGATGCGAGCAAACCCTGCCGCCTATCAACAGAACTTAAAAAATGGCGCGCGGGACAACACTACACTTAAAACAGCTCTTGGAGTATTTACAGGCTTTATCGCCGCCGACCTTATAACAAGCGCAATTCATCAACACCAGTTGCAACAGGCTCTGGAATCATTCGATGCCGAGTTGGCGAACATTGGCGGATTAGACGCGCTTGAATTCGGCGGCGCTGAATATAGCGATCTGAGCTATAAATTCGAAGAGCCAATTGTCGAAACCAGCAGCTATGAGCAGGAAAACGGTGATATCACTGAAGCAGATGACGCTGATATTCATGGCGATTTCGATTCGGATGATTTCGATTTGTTTTCGTAGATACCCGGGCAAAAATAATAAACCAAGATATGTCGCGCTACGGAGCCGGACGCCAAAACCGATACGCGGTTGCGGCGCCATGTAATTTATAATCGAGCGTGACCACGTGATTCTAGCTACAAACAAAGCAATACTGGAGAGCTTCAAGACCTCGTTGAAAAGGAAGATAGGGAACATAGGATCAGGCCTTACATTTGACACAGCTAAAGACAGTCCTGACTCTGAGTGAAATGATGTTATGCATTGCTTATCCTCGCCAGCCAATCCAAGGAACCAAGAACGCAGCGCGTTTATAGCGCCCCTACGGCAAATTTTTGAACCACAGGAGAAAAAACTACGTGCAGAATATTCAAACCTTGGAACTAGTCTCAATTAGAGATCACGGCCTGGACGAGTACTGGCTGCAAGATTATATAAGCCAAAGCCCAGCGTGTTTAGGCTTGGGCGATTTAGAGCTTGTATCAAAAGAGAAAAAACAATCTTCTGGTGGCCGTTTAGATATTCTGATGAAAGGTTCCGACGAAGAACTCTACGAAATTGAAGTGATGCTTGGCGAAACCGACGAAACTCATATTATTAGAACTATCGAATACTGGGATATCGAGAAAAAGAAACGCCCCAAAAGACAACATACAGCCGTTCTTGTGGCAGAAAAGATCAATACGAGATTCTACAACGTCATTAACCTTTTATCGCACAGCGTCCCAATGATCGGCATCCAGGCAAATCTATACCGAGTGGGTGATGAAGTCTCAATGATTTTTACGAAAATTATAGACAGTTTTGAAGAACCTGAAATCGAAGAAGAAGGCGAAATACTACATGGCTTCGAGTTTCTGAAAGGCAAGTCACCTGAAACTGCTCAAGTAATAGAAACACTCACGCCTATAATCGTTAGCACCTGCTCTGATAATCGAATTAATCACAGAAAAAATGGCGCGACCATTTTTATAGGCGGCACAAAAAAAATGACGGTAGCTAGGAGAGGGAATAAACAGGCATCGGTTCAGTATAAAGTCTCTGATGAGGATCGAACAGCTATTGAGGAACTACTAGATTCAAACACAATTTCTTATGACTATAAGAACGGTTATGTTCGTATTTGGCTGACACCTGCAACTTTAAACGAGCATATAGAAGTTCATAGACAAATTATTGAAAAACTTTAATGAGGTACTGCTGCGAACGCTTCGCTCCACGACGCGGGAAGAAGGGTCGGACCATACATTTGATACAGCTGAATACAGCTGAATACAGCCACAAATCTGACAGAAATTAAGACACGAATACTTAAGGCCTGACCCCATTTTCCTTCAAATCTGACAGAAATTAAGACATGCAAAACTTAAGGCCTGACCCCAGCTCCGTGCACGAACCGAGCGATCTTGCAATGCGCTTCTTTTTGCGGCGCACTACTGTTATTAATAAAGCGGGGGTTCAGTTTGGTCACGAGATCTTCTTTTAACAAAGCCAAGCAACATCACGCACTACGTGCACTGGACTGTCTTTCCGCAGCTTTGCCGCTCCAAGCCCGCCGCTGTTGGCGACGATAACCGATTGGGAGAAAGGATGAAAAAGTACCTGGGATTTGGGTCACTATTCGTGGTTTTTCTTATAGTATCTGCTTGTGGAACCGTATCTGTATCCTCGAATCCAAAGCAAAAAATTAGTCGTGATGCAAAAATTACGGTAGTAGCGCCAACAAGTGATGATCAAAATATCACTGGTCAAATTGAGCATTTGCTCCTAAGTCACGGATTTTCTGTAACTTCCGAATCGGTTGGTAGGACTCAAATAGAGTATAGAGAATCAGAAATAAGAACTGAGCAAACAACAAGCAGATCCGGCTCTGTCGGCGTAGTAACGAGGCTTCCTACTGAATTAATATTACGCTTTAGTTACAACGCATATTTTGATGTGTTTTATTGGTCGTTCACCAGATTTAATGGGACCGTGGTAGATCTTGAAGATGGCAAGGTGATTGCCTCTGTATCCTTTTCTGGGGACAAATCAGTTACAGCAGTATTGACGGATTTTACAAATCAACTTGGAGCTATGGCTCAATGAGAGCGGCTAACAAACGCAATAATCCGCTCGCCACACTCCGAAGATAGGATCAGGCCTTATATTTGACACAGCTGAATACAGCCACAAATCTGACAGAAATTAAGACATGCAAAACTTAAGGCCCGACCCCAGTTTACCGCCATGAATCTATTAGGTCCCAAGAAAGATCTCGACATCGCGAATAAAGCGATCGATTACATGAAATCCACCACAGATTTTTCTGAATTTCAGGAAAGCTGGGAGAATTTTCTATTCCGGATAGAAAGAGCCGGGGAGTTCACCGAAAGAACGCTCAAATCAAAAACGGGCTTCCAGCAATGGCATAAGCCATACACTGACCTGCGGAGAAAAGACCCTTTGTTGGTGTTTTTACGGCAGGCACGAAATGCAGAGATGCATAGCGTTTCGCCCACAGTAACCAGGCCTCTTAAGATGGCAGTAGTTGACAAGAGTGGACGTGGTTTTCAGCTCAATTCAATTTCATCACAGCTGGAAAATGGGACTTTGACGATAGATTTAAATTCACCCGATATATTGCTCGATCTGGATACCAGAATCTTGCCTACCGATCCTGAAGTTGTTCGTTTCAAGAATAGAGGAAAGTGGTACAACCCACCATGGCAGCATCTCCGGGAAAGGATCCGTGATCTCCACCCAGTGGCCTTGGCAGAACTTGGCCTTGTGTTCTATCGAGCCTATGTCAATGAAGCTGAGCTTTGGAGTCAGAAAACTTAACAATGTGGTCACCGGGGAAGATAGGGTCAGGCCCTACATTTGACACAGCTGAATACAGCCACAAATCTAGCAGAAATGAAGACATGCAAAACTTAAGGCCTAACTCCAGTTTCGGCCCCCAGTTTCGCAGTTTTCGACTTTGAATATTATTTTAAAAGGACATGCATGCGTAGCTTTTCAATATCAGCACTTCTTCTAGTTCTTAGCACAGGTTGCGCAACAACACCAAAGACCAACGACCTTTCGGTTGCTCATAACGCATGTTATTCCTACAGTTACGGAGAACATGGTTTTGAGAAAAATTACGAAAAGGCTTATGAATGGTGCTCTATTGCCGCGAACTTGGGTGGTAGCAGCTCACAAACACTTCTAGCCGAACTCTACTTTCAAGGTAATGGTGTCACACAAAGCTTAGAAACAGCCGCAGATCTTTATAAAAAAGCAGCGCTACAAGGTCATCAGCATGCCAAAATGATGGTTTTTCTCGTCAATAATGTCTATCGCGAAGAGCAAAGTAGTGCCGATGAAAAAGCTATGGGGCTACTTTTCTTAAACGAAGCAGTTGAAGCAGGCTACCCAAAAGCAGTCGAACTCCAGAAAGAGATCGATGCTCAAAAAATATAGGGGCGGGCCTTACACTTTCTAGTGCATCTTTTGGACTAAGTCATCGCTCCTGCGTAAAATTTTCGGATTTCAGATTGGCTTTCCTGACGCTACAATAGCCGCTCCCTAGTCATCCCGGCAGAAATCCGACAGACTAAAATAGCTTGCCCGCCATCTCGCATCCTGCGCCTGGCACTATTGTACTTCTAAGGAGCTCTTGTGGCGTTTTCGGACCCCGAAAGAAAGGCCCTCCTGGCCGTAAAGGGCGTTGGCCCAACCGTTCTAAAACGATTTGAAGAAATCGGCATCGACTCGCTTGCCGATCTGGCCACCTACCAAGCGGATGTCATCGCCGACATGGTTGCGTCAATGTTGAGAACAACGTGCTGGAAAAACAGTCCGCAAGCCAAGGCTGCGATTGAAGCCGCAATTACCCGAGCAAAGGAAGGCCTGTAGAAAGCCCTGAGTTAGCACTATGGGGCGGCGTAGCCGCGAGCCCGCGACAACTACTATCGCGCTCGGGCTGCTTTACCGCACGACTGAACCGTCCTAAGAATCGAGGTGAGCATGATCACTGGTAGCTGTCTTTGTGGAAGCGTGAAATATGAAATTCATGGAGAAGTTAGCGATATTGTCCATTGCCATTGCGTGACTTGCCGCAAAGCACATGGGGCAGCGTTCTCCAGCGTTGCGGCGGTAAAGGACAGTGACTTCACGCTGACCAGCAATCATGCGCTGGGCGCTTTCGAGTCATCCAAAGGAAAGATGCGTTACTTCTGTTCCAACTGCGGAACACAGATTTATGCCAAACGAGAGGGTACGCCGCATATTATGGAATGGTTCAATGGATGTGAGCAGCCCAGTTAAGGGACAATACCCTCAACTGGAGACTGTACTACATGACCTCGAGAAAGAAATATTCGAAGGAATTCAAGCTGGACGCGATCAGCCTTGTGCTGGAGCAGGGTTATAGCCGTGCGGAGGCCGCCCGCAGCCTGGAGATCAATGCCAATATGCTGGGCCGCTGGATCAAAGAACATACAGAGGGCGATGGAAAGGCTTTTCGTGGCAATGGCAAGCTCACGGCGGAGCAGGCTGAGATCCGGAAGCTCCGGGAAGAAAATCGCCGCTTGAAGATGGAGAAAGACATTTTAAAAAAGGCGACGGTCTTCTTTGCCAAGGAAACGCGGTGAAATACGCGTTTATCACCCGACACAAGAAGACCTGGCCAGCCGACTTGATGTGTCGGCTACTGGGTGTGAGTCGTAGTGCTTTTTACCAACATTGCCAGCGACAAGCGAGTCAACAACCGGACCCCGAGCGTCAGGCGATGTTGTCAGCAGTCAAGGAAATCGCGGAGGCCAGTGGTTACAGCTACGGAGCGCGAAGAATGAAGCGGGCGCTCAATGCCCTGGGATACCCGGTAGGCCGCAGGAAAGCCCGTTCTCTGATGCGCGAGGCCGGTGTAAAGGCACGTTACCGCAAGAAATACAGGGTGACGACGAACAGTAATCACAGGCAGCCGGTGTTCGAGAACGTGCTGGAGCGGGAGTTCGATGTCTCTGCCCCTGATCAGGCGTACGTATCGGATATTACCTATGTCTGGACTCAGGAAGGCTGGCTGTATCTAGCCGTATTTATTGACCTGTTCAGTCGCCGTGTCGTGGGCTGGAGCATGGGATCACGGATAAACGCCCGATTGGTCACCTATGCGTTGCAGATGGCCCTGTGGCGGCGACGCCCACCTGCGGGCCTGATCGTGCATTCGGATAGGGGCTCGCAGTACGCGAGCAAGGCGTACCGGCAGCTACTCAAAGCGCATGGCTTTGTTGGCAGCATGAGCCGAAAAGGCGACTGTTGGGATAACGCAGTGGCCGAGAGCTTCTTTGCCAGCCTGAAGAAAGAGCGTGTTCAGTGGCGCCATTATCAAACCCGCGCCGAGGCGCAGCAGGACATACTGGACTACATTGCGATGTTCTATAACAGCCAGCGGCTGCATTCGTACCTGGATTACACCAGTCCCAGTCAGTACGAATCAGCTATGGCAGAAATGAAGAAAGCCGCTTAACTGGGTTGTCAAAAATTAGTTGACCACTCCATCATCTTGCGTTTGGGCTCCCTGGATGATGATCCTCAATCCAACGAGAAGGGTCATATCTGGGTATCTCAGAAAGCGCCCTGGTACAGCATAAACAATCGCCTGCCCGAGCATGCCGAGTTCGAGTAAAGCTCGTGGAAAGCACACCAGAATCGTTTCGGAGTTCCTTCGTCGCTAGATAGCACTGCCACCGCGCGGCTTAACTGCTAATCTCTATACACTTTTGTGGAGAGCAGTAGCCATGCACAATAGATGCGCACTATAGAAGGCGAAGAATCTATGGATTCGCACAGCGATGAGAAGATCATCGACTCCTGGCACAAGAATGCGTCCCAGTGGACAAGCGCTGTTCGCAACAACCGCATTGGCACCCGCGAGCGGGTCACGAACCAGGCCATGGTCGAGGCTGTGCTGGGTCATTCGCCCGATGCCGTGCTCGATATCGGTTGCGGCGAGGGCTGGCTTTGTCGCCAGCTCGCTCCCCATGTCACGCATTTGGTGGGCGTTGACGCGGTACCAGAGCTGATCGAACAGGCAAAGGCCGGAGGTGGTGGCCGGTTTCTGGTCACTTCCTACGAAACGCTCGCGGAACTGTCACTTGAGGGGCTGTTCGATGTCGTCGTCTGCAATCTCTCGCTGCTGGGCAAGGAGTCGGTCGAGGCGCTGTTCAGTACGGTACCGGCGTGCTTGAAACCGGGGGGCGTTTTTATCGTGCAAACGCTGCATCCGTTGTTTGCCAGCGATATGCCCTATATCGATGGCTGGCGCGACGGCTCATGGGCCGGCTTTGACGCCAGCTTCACCGACCCCGCACCGTGGTACTTCAGGACGCTCGAAAGCTGGATTGCACTGTTTCTGGCGAATGGGTTCAAAATAAAGGCCATCCGCGAGCCCATCGATCCACAGACTCATAAACCGGCATCCATTCTCTTCACCGCTCGAACGAAACCACGCGCGTGGTGAAAGCGGCCACGGCTGTGACGGCGACTGCCCTGGCCTGCTATGCTCTACCCGCAGCTCGCAGGGAAAATGATGCATGAACCGCGCCATCCCACACACTGAACAGCTCGCCGCTGACGCCCCTCCCCTTCAGGTGCTGATCGTCGGCGCCGGTTTTGCCGGCGTGGGCGCCGGCATCCGCCTGCGCGAAGCCGGCATCGACAACTTCCTTATCTGCGAGAAAGCCGTGGGTATCGGCGGCACCTGGTGGCACAACCGCTATCCCGGCGCGGCGTGCGATATCGCTTCCCACCTGTACTGTTACTCCTTCGAGCCCAATCCCAACTGGTCGCGCAAGTTCGCGCCCCAGGCGGAGATCCAGGCCTATATCGAACGCTGTGTGGACAAGTACGGCATTCGCGACCGCATCCGCCTGAATACGGCGGTGGTGTCGCTGGACTGGGAGGCGGAGCGCGGGTTGTGGCGGGCCCGGCTGGGCGATGGCAGTGTGCGCCACAGCCGCCATGTGATCTTCGCCAGTGGCGGCCTGCACCTGCCGGCCTACCCCGATATTCCCGGGCGCGGGGATTTCCGGGGGCCGAGCATGCATTCCGCCGAGTGGGATGCGTCGGTGGATTTCAGCGGCAAGCGGGTGGCGGTGATCGGCAGCGCCGCCAGCGCCATCCAGCTGGTGCCGGAGCTGGCCCGGGTGGCGGCGCGCATCGATGTGTACCAGCGCACCCCCAACTATATCGCGCCGCGGCTCGACCGGGCCTTTAGCGAGCGCGAAAAGGCGCGCTTTGCCCGCTGGCCCTGGCTGGGGCGGCTGTACCGCCACTACCTGTTCCTGCGCGGCGAGTGGCTGTTGTTCCCGGTGGTCAAAACCCGCCGCCGCTCGCGCTGGCGGGAGCGCCTTGAGCGGATGATCCGCGCGCATATCCGCGCCGAGGTGGCGGAACCGGCAACGGCGGAGGCGCTGCTGCCCAGCTACCCCATGGGCTGCAAGCGCATTCTGATCGCCGACGATTTCTACCAGGCGCTGAACCGGCGCAACGTCGAGCTGGTCACCGCGGGTATCGAGCGCATCGCCCCGGAGGGCGTGCAAACCACCGGCGGCGAGCTGCGCGAGGCGGACATACTCGTCTACGCCACCGGCTTCGACCTCGAGGGCTATATGCGCGCGGCGGTAGTGCGCGGGCGCAACGGCCGTCTGCTCAGCGAGGAATGGGCGGATATTCCGCGTGCCTACAAGGGCGGCTTTGTGCCGGGCTTTCCCAACTTCTATTTCACCACCGGCCCCAATACCGGGGTCGGCACCACCTCGGTGGTGTACATGATCGAGGCCCAGCTGGAGTTGATCCTGCAGGCCATTGCCAGCACCGGCGACGGCAGCGCCATTGAGGTGACCGAGGACGCTTACCAGCGCTACAACGCGGAGATTCGCGCGGCGCTACAGGACACGGTGTGGGCGGGCGCCTGCCAGAGCTGGTACAAGCGCGCCGACGGCGAGATCGCCTCGCTCTACCCTTTCAATGCGCGCAGCTACCGCCGGGATCACCGCCAGCTGGAGCGCGGCGACTTCCGCTGGCACGCCGTTGCGGCCGGGCACGACGTGCGGCCCACCACCGCCTCGGCGGACCGCTGAGGGCCTAGGCGGCGGCCACCACCCCGCCGTCCAGGGCCAGTACCTGCCCGGTCATCCATTCCGAGGCCCGCGACGAAAGGAAAATCGCGGTGCCGGCGATATCCTCCGGCGCCCCGATGCGGGAAATGGGGAAACCCCGGACCAGCTCTTCCTCTTCGGGCAGCATGTGCGCGGTCATCTTGCTAGGGAACACCCCCGGGGCGATGGCGTTCACATTGATGCCGTCGCCGGCCAGCTCGGTGGCCAGGTGCCGCGTCAGGTGGTGGATTGCCGCCTTGCTCGCGCTGTAGGAATAGTTCGGCATGTGCGAGTTGATCATGCCGTTCACCGAGCCGATGTTGATCACCCGGGCGCGCGGGCTGGCCGCCGCGCCGGCGCGCAACAGGGGCAGGCAGCGCTGGGTGAGGAAAAACGGCGACTTCACGTTGAGGTCCATGACCTTGTCCCAACCACTCTCCGGAAACTCCGCCAGCGGCGCGCCCCAGGTGGCGCCGGCATTGTTGACCAGGATGTCGAGGCGCTGCTCGCGCGCGGACACCGCCGCCACCAAAGCCTCGATCCCGTCCAGCGTCGACAGGTCCGAGCGTAGGGCAATGCAGTCGCCCGCCGCCGCCAGTTCCTTCTGCGCGGCCTCCAGCTCCGCTTCCTTGCGCGCGGTGATGTAGACCCGCGCGCCGTGCTCCAGGAAGCCGCGGGCGATCATCGCGCCGATGCCGCGGGAACCGCCGGTTACCATGGCCACCTTGCCGCGGATATCGAACAGGTTTTGCATGCCTTTAGTACTCCATTCAGTTAGCGGGGGGCCGATACCAGATGGGCGAGGTATAGGCCCGCTCCTGGATGGTATCTGGGTAGCCGGCCGCGCTCTCCTGCCCCAGCGCCAGCGCGTCGAGGAAGGAGTGGCGGGCGGTGGGCACCTGCAGTACGCGCACGTAGTAGAAGGCCGCCTGGCCGGCGTCGAACCCGGGGTCCCGCCAGTGAGCCAGCAGCTGCGGCGCGCCCTCGTTCTCACCGAGCCGGCCGGTACTGCGGTCGACGGTGTCGGCCACCGGCGGCAGGCGGCCGTCGGCGCCGGGTACGCGGTGGCCGGACCACACCACATCGAAGACTTTCTCGTGGGACTTGCCGCTGGCATCGAGCCAGCCCTTGACGATCTGCACCCGGTCCAGGGGCGCGCCGGCCGGGTCCATCAGCGCCTGGACCAGGAAGCTTGGGGAGCCCTCGCTCGGTGAACCCTCACTGGATGCGCCCTCACCCGCCGCGCCCTCTTCCCCGGCGCTGGCGGCATCTGCCGCCGACAGTTCACCACCCATCGGCACCCCCGCCGCGGTGGCCCGCGCGTACAGGTCCGGCGCTTCGAGGTCTTCGGCGCCCAGACCCCAGCCGGCAAAGAACTGCACACCGATGCGCGGGCCGGTGGTGGCGTAAACCTCGCGCCGCTTCATCGCCGCCAGGATCGCCTCTCGGGTGTTGTCCTCGGCCCACACCGCGGCCATGCCGGAGGCCGACATGGCCCAGCCGTTGGTGCCGCCGTCCTCCTCGCTCCAGCCCAGGGTCTTGTTGGCGGGGATGGAGTCGGTGGCCATCTTGCCGTGGAAGTTGTCCTCCTCGGCGGACGACAGCGCGGTGTGCGAATCGGTGGAGCCGACAAAACCCAGCTGGTAGGGATTGGCGCCCAGTTCGCGCTCCAGTTCCAGGCCGCGCATCAGCGCCGGGCGCAGGTAGTCCCCGGGCCTGGCCTCGTAGGGCGTGATGTGGCGCTGGATGTAGTGCGGATAGGCCTCGAAGTCGGCGAACTCATCCTGTGGCGACAGGTCCGGATGGGTCTCCGAATCGCCCTTGATCTGGGTGATCTCGGCGATCGGCTCCCAGCGCCGCCGGGTGGCGATGTAGTCGGGTGTCATGGCGGCCCCGCGCAGGGTGCGGGTGTCGAACATAAAGCCCTTGGAGATATTGGAGTTGTGCGGAATGGCCAGGAAGTCCACCCCGGTGGCCTCGCCGGTTTCCGCCAGCCAGGCCCACAGGTCCTCGGGATAGGGGCTGTCGTCCAGGCCGAAGGGCTGGAACTGCTGCGCCCGGGCGGCGTCGGCGTCGGACACCACCACCCGGTGCAGGTTGGCCCCCGCCGGGATCGAACTCCACTCCCAGCCGATCAGGGCGGTGAATTCCCCCGGCGCGTTGTAGCGGTCGGCGGCCTCGGTGATCTGGCGCCAGGTGTTGGCCTCCACCTCCGGCATCGGCGGCAGCCAGCCGACGTTGCCGCCCAGCTGGGCCGCCTCGGCGGCGGCGCGTGGATCGCCCGGCTCGGGCAGCACGTCCACGAACAACAACCGCCCCTCGCCCCGATCCACGTGGCGCTGCAGGATCCAGGTGGCCAACCGCGCCTTCAGGCTGTCCAGCAGACCCAGGTCGCTGGTGTCCACGCCCTCAAAATAGGTATTGCGGATCACCCCCAGGAACTCGGCGTGGTCGGACACCACCAGGAAGTCCAGCGGGGTGCCGATCTGCACCCTGGCCCGGTGATAGGGGTGCTCCACCGGCTCGCCGCGGGCGTAGCGGTAGGCGGTGTCCGGGTCCGCCACCAGGTTGTTGTTGGCGAAGGCGTCGGACGAATAGGTGGTGTGCAGGTGGGTGTCCCCCCACAGCAATTGCCGCCCGGCCTGGGCCTGGGCCTGGGCATCCGCGGGCAGCGACAGCCCGGCTATCGGAGTCGCCAGCGCGGCCGCCAGCAACAGGGAAAGGCGCATGTTCCCTCCTTGTGTCGTATTTATTGTTTTTCATGGCGAGCCGTGTGGCTCGCGAACACTATAACGCGGCGGAGCGCAACGCGGCCAGTATGACCTGGCGGGTATCCGCGGGATCGATCACCGCGTCAATTTCCAGAAAGGCCGCGGCCTCGGTGGCCTTGCCGGACTCATACAACTGCGCCACCAGTTTCTCGAACAGGGCCTCGCGCTCGGCGGGGTCTGCCACCGCCTCCAGCTCCTTGCGAAAGCCCAGGCGCACGGCCCCCTCCAGCCCCATGCCGCCAAACTCGCCGGTGGGCCAGGACGCGGCGTAGACCGGCGCCACGAAACTGCCGCCGGTCATGGCCATGGCGCCCAGGCCGTAGCCCTTGCGCAGGAAAATCGCCACCACCGGCACCTGCAGGGCGGCGCCGCTGACAAACAGCGAGGACATCCGCCGCACGGCGGCGGCGGCCTCGCTGGCCGGGCCCACCATAAAGCCGGGCGTGTCGGTCAGCGAGACCACCGGCAGGCCAAAGGCATTGACCAGCTGCAGGAAGCGGGCCGCCTTCTCCGCGGACTCCGCGTCCACCGCCCCGCCCAGCTGCTGGCAGTCGTTGGCGATCAACGCCACCGGCCGGCCCTCCAGGCGCATAAAGCCGGTGATGATGCCGCGGCCGAACACGCGCCTCAGTTCCAGGAAGCTGCCGCTGTCGGCGATGGTCTCGATCACCCGGCGCACCGGGTAGGCCCAGCGCCGGTCCTCGGGCACGATGTCCCGCAGGCCCTGCTGATCGGCGCAGTCCCACTGCGGGTCGTCGCCCTGGAAGTACGACAACAACTGCCGGGCGAGCGCGGTGGCGTGGGCCTCGTCCTCGGCGACAATGTCGATCACCCCGTTTTTTTCCTGCACGTCGGCGGGGCCGATCTCGCGGGCGTCCACCTTGCCCATGCCGCCGCCCTCGATCATCGCCGGGCCGGCCATGCCGATCCAGGAGCTGCGGGTGGCGATGGTAAAGTCGGCGCAACCGAACAGGGCCGCGTTGCCGGCGAAGCAGTAACCGTTGTTGACCGCGATGCGCGGCACCCGGCCGGCGAGCCGCGCCCAGTTGCGGAAGGAGCGCAGGTGCAGGCCGGCGATCTGGGTCTGCACGTCGGTGTCGCCGGGTCGCCCGCCGCCGCCCTCGGTGTACATCACCACCGGCAGGTGCTGCTCCTCGGCGATCTCGCAGATGCGGTCGAGTTTGTAGTGGTGGAAGTATCCCTGGGTGCCCGCCAGCACCGCGTAGTCGTTGACCACCACCGCGGCGCGGGTGCGCTCGCCACCCAAACGGTCGGCGTTGATGGTGCAGGTGCCGGTGAGAATGCCGTCGGCGGCGGTGGCGCTTTGCAGCTCGCCGTAGTCGCGGCGGCTGCGCTGGGCGGCCACCGCGAGCTGGCCGTACTCGAGGAAGGAGTCGGGGTCTACCAGGTCGGCGAGGTTTTCCCGCGCGGTGCGGTAGCCGCGCTGGTGGCGGCGCTCGCGGGCTTCGGCGCGCGCGTCGTCCCCGGTGCGGCGCTGGCGTTCGCGCAGCGCCTGTAGCTCGGGCCTGATGTCATCCACGGGCAGCTCGCCCCGGCGCGCGCCCCACTCGCCCCGTTACTTGCCCTGCCATTTCGGGGCGCGTTTCTCGACAAAGGCGGTGACACCCTCGGTGGCGTCGGCGCTGTTGATGCACAGGTGCTGCAGCTCCGCCTCGGCGGAAATGGTGTCGGCCACATCCTGCTCCATGGCCACGTTCAGCGCCTGCTTGGCGTAGCGCAGCGACAGCGGCGCTTTCTCCGCCAGCTCGGCGGCCCAGGCCAGCGCGGCGCCCTGCAGTTCGTCGGCGGGCACCACGCGGTTGCACAGGCCCAACTCCAGGCAGCGCGCGGCGCGCAGTTTCTCGCCGCCCACAATCAGCTCGTAGGCGCGCTTGCGGCCGATGCTGCGCGCCAGGTGCCAGGTGGCGCCGCCGTCCGGGATCAGGCCGATGGCGGTGAAGGCCTGGTAGAGGTAGGCGTCCTCGGCCATCACGCTGAGGTCGCAGACCATGGCAAAGGCGCTGCCGATGCCCGCCGCGGCGCCGTTGATGGCGCTGATCCAGGGCTTGGGCGCGGTGTTGATCGCCATCAGCGTGGGTTTATACTCTTCCAGCAGCTGGCGGCGCACGTCGAAATCGTCGCCCTGGGCTTCCATCAGGTCGGCGCCCGCGCTGAACGCGCGGCCGGCGCCGGTCAGCACCACCGCGCGCAGCGACTCGTCGCCATTGACCTCATCCACGGCGGCGCGCAGGTCGCGACGCAGCTCGGCGCTGAAGGCGTTGAGGCTGTCGGGGCGGTTAAGGGCCACCAGGGCGACGTTGTCGTGGCGTTCGATGGTTACGGTGTCGTATGCGGACATTGCGGTTTCCTGTACTGGTATATCGGTGCTTCAGGCGATGGCGCCGGAAGCCTTCAACTGTTGTATTTCCTGCTCGCCGAAGCCCATGGCGGACAGCACGGCATCGGTATCCTCGCCGTTGCCGTGCACGCCGTGGCGCACCTCGGAGGGTGTGCGCGCAAAGCGCGGCGCGGGCGCCGGCTGGGTCACCCCGTCCACCTCGATGTAGGTGTTGCGAGCCACGTTGGCCGGGTGTTGCGGGGCGTCCATGAAGGACAGCACCGGCGCGAAGCACACATCGGTGCCCTCCATGATCTCACACCACTGGGCCTGGGTCTTCTGCCGGAAGACCGCCGCCAGCTTGTCCCCTTGCTCCGGCCACTGGGCCTGGTTGTTCTGTTCGCCAAAGTCCTCCGCTGGCAGCTCGGCCAGGGCCAGCAACTGGGCGTAGAACTGGGGCTCGATGGAGCCGATGGAAATAAATTCGCCGTCGGCGCACTCATAGGTGTCGTAGAAGTGCGCGCCGCCATCGAGTATGTTGCCGCCGCGCTTCTTCGCGTCCCAGGCGCCCATGGCCTCGAAACCGTGGAACATCCACATCAGCTGCGCGGCGCCGTCCACCATGGCCACGTCGATCACCTGCCCCTTGCCGGAGCTGGCGGTTTCCAGCAGCGCGGCCAGCACGCCGTTGACCAGCAGCATGCCGCCACCGCCCATGTCGCCCACCAGGTTGAGGGGCATCACCGGCTTGCGGTCCGCCGGCCCCATGGCGTAGAGCGCGCCGGTAATGGAGATGTAATTGATGTCGTGCCCGGCGGCGCTGGCCAGCGGCCCCTCCTGGCCCCAGCCGGTCATCCGCGCAAACACCAGCCGGGGGTTGCGCGCCAGGCAGGTCTCGGGACCAATGCCCAACTTTTCGCACACCCCGGGACGGTAGGGGTCGATCAGCACATCGGCGTTTTCCACCATGCGCAGCAGGGTTTCCACCCCCTCGGCCTCCTTGAGGTTGAGGACCACCGACTTCTTGCCGCGGCCGCTGACCTTCTCCATCAGCCGGGCGTCGACACCGCCGGCGCGGTCGATGCGGATCACCTCCGCGCCCATGTCGGCGAGCATCATGCCCCCCATCGGGCCTGGCCCGATGCCCGCCAGCTCGATAACGGTAAAGCCATTCAATGGTCCCATACTGCTCTCCCTGTGTTGAAAAACGCCGTTAACGCGGCTGCATGCGAATGGCGCCGTCCAGGCGGATGCATTCGCCGTTGACGTAGTCGTTCTCGGCGATGAACACCGCCAGGTGGCCGATCTCCGAGGCCTTACCCAGGCGCTGCGGGTAGCACACGCTGTTTTCCAGGGATTTATACAGGTTATCGGGAATGGACTCGAACAGCGGGGTGTGGATCAGGCCCGGCACGATGGTGTTGACGCGGATGCCGTAGCTGGCCAGGTCCCGCGCCATGGGCAGGGTCATGCCCACCACGCCGCCCTTGGAGGCGCTGTAGGCCAGCTGGCCCACCTGCCCCTCCATTGCCGCGATGGACGCGGTGTTGATGATCACCCCGCGGCCGCCGTCGTCGTTGATCGGCTCGTTGTTGGCCATCTGCTCGGCGGCGTAGCGCGACACATTGAAGGTGCCCACCAGGTTGATGTTGATCACCGGCATGAACTGGTCCAGCGGGAACACGCCCTTCTTGCTCAGGGTCTTGCAGGCGCTGCCGATACCGGCGAAGTTGTTGCACACGTGCACCGCGCCGAACTTTTCCACCACGCCGGCGACCGCGGCCTTCACCGACTCCTCGTCGGCCACGTTGACGCTCCAGAAGGCGACCTTGTCCTCGCCCAGCGCCTTGATGACTTCGTTGGCGTTGCCCTCGTTGAGGTCGAAGATGGCCACTTTCATGCCCTTGGCCACGTAGGCCTCGACGGTGGCGCGACCGAGGCCGGAGGCCCCGCCGGTGACAATGGCGATTTTTCCTGCGAGATCCATGTGTTTGTCTCCTGCTGTTGCTGTTTATCAGAAATTGCGGGTATTGAAGGGGTTGTAATCACCGCCGAGGCAGTCCCGGCTGATAATGATCTTCATCACTTCGGAGGTGCCGGCGTAAATCGGCGATATGCGCGCGTCGGTAAACTGCCGGCTGATGGCATACTCGTCCATGTAACCGGCGCCACCGTGCATCTGCACCCCGGCGTCGGCCACCTTGACCTGCAACTCGCTGGTCACCAGTTTCGCCTTGGCCGCGTCCACCGCGGTCAGTTCGCCCGCGTTGAAGGCGCGCACGCACTGGTCGACAAAACACTGGGCGATGTCCAGCTCGGTGCGCAGCTCCGCCAGCTTGAACTGGGTGTTCTGGTAGGCCGCCACGGGCTTGCCGAAGGCCTTGCGCTCCTTGACGAATTCGGCGGTGAGGTCCCACGACAGCTGCGCCGCGGACAGGTAGCCGACGGCACCGATCAGGCGCTCCTCGGCCAGGCCCTGCATCAGGTAGATAAAACCCTTGCCGGGCTCGCCCAGCACATTGGCCTTGGGCACCTGCACGTCGTTGAAGAACAGCTCGGCGGTGTCCTGGGCCTTGAGCCCCATCTTCTTCAGGTTGCGCCCGCGCTCGAAGCCGGCCATGCCGCGCTCGACGATGAACAGGGTCATGTGGTGCGGGTTGTTGTCGGGGTCGGTCTTGGCGGCCACGATCACCACATCGGCGTTGATGCCGTTGGAGATATAGGTCTTGGAGCCGTTGAGCAGCCAGTGGTCGTCGCGCTCCACGGCGGTGCTGCGCATGCCCGCCAGGTCGCTGCCGGCGTCCGGCTCGGTCATGGCGATGGCCAGCACGTGCTCGCCGCTCACGCACTTGGGCAACAAGCGCTGGCACTGCTCCTGGGAGCCGAAGCGGGTCAGGTAGGGCCCCACCAAACGGCTGTGCAGCGAGTTGTACCAGTCGCCGGCGCGGGCGTAGGCGGTCTCTTCGATGATAATCTGCTCGAAGCGGAAGTCCGGGTCGCCCATGCCGCCGTACTGCTCGTCCGGCCACACCATGAGGAAGCCCTGCTCGCCGGCCTTGCGAAAAGCCGAGCGATCGACGATACCGGCCTCACGCCAGTCTTCCATATGTGGCACAATTTCCGCAGCCAGGAACTTGCGGTAGGCGTCCCTGAACATCTGCTGCTCTTCGGTGAATTCGCGCTGTAGCACGGTGCTGTCTCCCGGGTTGCTGGTGATCCGCTACCGCCCCGGCGCCGCGAGGGGCCGGGCGGAAGTCGAAGGCAGGCCAGTATGGTAAGCGGTCACCGGCCCATCAATGACCTGTGCCGACACATAAATTGACATAAACTGACAACAAAAAACTGGGGTTTCGGGGCGACAGGGATGGAGATGATATTCACGGAAAACCTCGCCTACATTCACTACGGCCTGGTACTCGCGCTGACCTGCGCGCAGCTGCTGATCCTCTATTTCCTCAGCGATTCGGCCAATCCCCCCCGCGGCCTGGGCCTGTTCACAGTGTACTTCATGGCGGCGCTGATGGGATGGATCCTGTTCACCCTGCAACCGGGGCGCGACGCCCTGCTCGACGTGCCCGCCATTGTCGCGCTGGCCACCGGCTACCTCCTGTACCTGGCCTGCGCCCAGCGGGCGGGCATCCCGCGCGGCCGCTACCTGCTGGGCGCGCTCTGCCTCGCCGCCTGCCTGAGCGCGTTTTACTTCCCGCCGTCGCAGATGTTCGCCATCCAGCTCGGCGGCACCGCCGGGCTGTGGGCGGCGGCCGGCGCCGTCAGCGGCTACCGCGGCTGGACCCAGCGCAACGTGGGCGACGCGATCATCGCCCTGGCCGGACTGCTGGTGGTGGCCGGTCACCTCGAGGCCTGGCTGGGCTGGCAACGGGAGAGCGACCTGTCCCGCGCCCAGGCCGACGCCATCGGCGTGCACAGCGCCGCCTACGCCCTGGTGGTGGTGGGCTTTCTCGCCAGCGTGCTGCTGGAGTACCAGCGGCACCTGACCCACCTGGCCACGGAGGACCCCCTCACCCGCCTGCTCAACCGGCGCGGCCTGGAAGACGCCATCTACGTGAGCCTGGCCAGCGCGTCGCGACACAACCTGAACACCTCCGCCATCAAGCTCGATATCGATCACTTCAAGCAGGTTAACGACAGCTTTGGCCACGACACCGGCGACCAGTTGATCCAGCAGGTCGCCCAGGTGCTGCAGCGCCTGTGCCGGGCCAGCGACGTGGTGGCCCGGGTGGGCGGCGAGGAATTCCTGCTGGTGCTGCCCAACACCGAC
Organism: Parahaliea mediterranea; assembly: GCF_017255185.1. GTDB lineage: Bacteria > Pseudomonadota > Gammaproteobacteria > Pseudomonadales > Halieaceae > JAFKCZ01. Next base: position 430,699 of record NZ_JAFKCZ010000004.1, on the reverse strand, counting down.
CGCGATGGGGCCCGCGTCCTGGCGGAACGTATCCGCGGCGCCATCGGCGGCGACGCCCTGCTGGTGGACGGCCAGCGTATCGCGATCACTGCGAGCCTGGGGGTAACCACCGCAGAGGGCGAGGTGGACCTGGACAGCCTGGCCCGGGAGGCCGACCGCGCCCTGTACCAGGCCAAGCGCGAGGGCCGCAACCGGGTGGCCACGGTGGATAACCGGCCGCAGCATTTTCGCTCCACCGGACCCGTCACCGGCGACGGGAACTGAAGCCCATGCGCGACCTGTCGATCTCGGTCTATTTCGCGCGCGCGGTGCTGCAAAACACCGTGCGCATGGGCCTGGAGCCCGCCGAACTGCTGCGGCGCAACCGGATTTCCCCGCGCCTGCTGCAGGAGGAAAACGCGCGCATCTCGATCGAGCGCTTCGCCGACCTGCAGGTGAGCACCATGCTGGCCATGCAGGACGAATCCCTGGGCTACGCCAGCCGCCGCCTGCCCATCGGCAGCTGGGCGATGATGTGCCACGCGGTGATCGGCAGCGAAACCCTGGGCCAGGCACTGAGCCGCTACTGCCGGTTTTTTCAACTCTTTGACAGCGCTCCTTGCCCGGCGCTGGAAGAGGACGAGGACAGCCTCACCGTGCGCCTGGATGACCGGGGCCAGGCCCGGGTGGCCGCGCCCTACCTGTCCGAGCTGCTGCTGTTCAACAGCCACCGCTTCGCCTGCTGGCTGGTGCAGGAGCAGTTGCCGATTCAAGTCGTGCGACTCAACTACCCAATGGCGGCCCAGGCCGCGGATTACCGCCACATGTTTTACGGCTACCCCGTGGAATTCGAGCAGGCCGAAAGCGCCCTGGTACTGCCCAAGGGGATTGCGGGGCGGCGCATCAACCAGAACGAGCAGTCGCTGCGGCACTTCCTGCGCCACCCGGTGCTGATCATGCTGACCCAGAACTACGCGCGCAGCAGCTGGACCGCCCGCGCGCGCCAGCAGATCGCCCGCAATATGCTGGCGATGCCGGAACTGCCCGAGGTGGCGGCCCGGCTGGAACTGCACCCCCAGACCCTGCGCCGCCGGCTGTCGGCGGAGGGCACCACCTTCAAGGACATCAAGAACCAGGTGCGGCGCGACACCGCGCTCCACCTGCTGGGCAAGCAGGGGCTCAGCATCGAGGAGATCGCCCACCGTTCCGGGTTCTCGGAATCCAGCGCCTTTATCCGCGCCTTCAAGGGCTGGACCGGCGTCACCCCCTACAGCTACCGCAAGGGCCTGTAAAACCCGCCGCGCTTGTTTTGGCTGCAATGTCGGCGGTTTGTCTATAGTGTAGTTGTGGATTTTGTGTACCTTGAGGTTGTTTGTGAAAACGGTGTTTCGCGTGCTGGCCGGCATCTACCTGGCCTACATCGCCCTGTGCGTGCTGGTGATCATTCCCCTGCTGAACTTCCTGCCGCCATGGTTCGTGCGCGACACCTACCAGCGCGAGCTGAGCACGGAACTGGTGATCTACAATCCCTTCACCCTGGCCCTGGAGGTGCGGGACGCCCGCTTGAGCGAGGTCGACGGTAGCGCCTTCGCCAGCCTGGACCGCGCCGAGGTCGATCTCTCCACCGCCAGCCTGTGGCGCCCCGGCTGGGTGTTCGACAACCTGGCGATCGAGGGCATCGACATTCACCTGCGGCGGCTCGGCGACGGCGCGCTGAACATCGACGACCTGCTGCGCCCCCCCGGCGGCGCCGCGCCGGCGCCGGAGCCGGAACCGCCGTCCGGCGGCGGCGAGCTGCCCGGCATTACGGTTGACGACATCGTCCTCTCCGCCCGCCGCATCCAGGTCACCGACGCGATGCGGCCGGAGCCCTACACCACCCATTGGGATGACCTGCAAATCCGCATGAGCGACCTCTCGACCGTGGCGGAGGCGGGCCACCCCTACCACCTGCGGGTCTTCGACGAGAGCGGCGGCAACCTGGAGTGGGACGGCGAGCTGTCGATTCCCGACAGTTACAGCAAGGGTCGGATCGAACTCAGCGCGATCGGGTTGCGGCCCTTCTGGCGCTTTGTCAAAGACCAGGTGGACTTCGAACTGGCCGACGGCCGCCTGCACGCGGCGGCCAACTATGAACTGCGCTGGTCGCCGGAGCTGCGCTTCACCGTCGACGGCGGCGAGGTCGATATCTCCCGCCTGTCGCTGAAGCCCGCCGATCCCGAAGCCCTGCCCGATACCGGCATTGAACTGGGCGTGATCAAGGCCAGCGCCATCGCCGTCGACGGCGCCAGCCAGCGCGTCACGGTGCGCGATATCAACGCCGACGGCCTCGAAATCGCCGGCTGGCTGGAGGGCGAGCGCGTGAGCCTGGCGGAGATGTTCCAGACCCGCTTCCCGGCGGCCGGGGAACCCGAGCCGCAGGAGCCGAGCCCCTGGGTGGTCGAGCTGGGCGCCGCCCGAATCAACGGCGCCGCGATCAACTGGCGCAGCCCCTTCACCGACCCGCCGGCGCTGCAAGTCAGCCCGCTCAATATCGCCGTCGAGGGCATTCGCTGGCCCGCCGAGGCGCCGGTCGACATCGGGGTGGACCTGGTGGTCAACGGCGAGGCGCGGGTCGAGGTCGCCGGCGGGCTGCACCTGGGCAGCGGCGCCGGCGCCCTCACCTTCGCCCTGGAGCAGTTGCCCATCCCCTGGTTTGGCCCCAACCTGCCCGACGCGCTCAACGCCACTATCGAAAGTGGCCACGCCCGGACCACGGGCGAACTGGCGCTGGAGAACTTCGCGCCGCAGCAGCTGCGACTGGCGGGCGCGGTGGAGGCCTTCTCGGTGCACATGTTCGGCGCCGATGAATCCCTGACCAGCTGGAATGCCCTGGAGTGGGACGGGCTGTCGGTGGACCTCCCGGGCCGGGAGGTGCGGCTGGCCCAGCTGCACCTGGACGGCTACTCCGGGCGGGTGCACATCCACGAGGATGGCAGCCTCAATATCCAGAACCTGCTGGCGGAGGAAGCCGCGGCGCAGGCGGCGGAAGCCCGGGCCAGCGGCGAGGCCGTCGAGGCGGCGGAGCCCGCGCCGCCCTGGCGTTTCGGCGCCCCCGCCATCCACATCAGCGACAGCGAAGTGGATTTCATGGACGAGTCCCTGCCCATCCACTTCCGCACCGTGATCGGCGACGTCAACGGCGAGATCCTCGGCCTCGACTCAGACCCCGCGCAATCGCTGTCGGTGGACATCAAGGGCTCGGTGGACGGCTACGCCCCGGTGGTCCTGGCCGGCAGCGCGGCGCCCTTCCGCGAACAGCCGGCGCTGGATTTGGGGCTCACCTTCCAGGGCGTGGACCTGGCGCGCCTGACCCCCTACTCCGGAACCTACGCGGGCTACGCCATCGACCGCGGTACCCTCAACCTGGACGTGCGCTACAGCCTGGCGCAAAACCACCTGGAGGGCGACAACAAGGTGGTGATCGACCAGCTCAAGCTGGGCGACAAGGTCGACAGCGACAAGGCCCTCGACATCCCCCTGCAACTGGGCATCGCCCTGCTCACCGACGCCAGCGGGGTGATCGATATCGCGGTGCCGGTGAGCGGCGACGTGGACAACCCCCAGTTCAGCCTGGCGAGCGTGATCTGGGGCGCCTTCGGCAACCTGATCACCAAGGCGGTCACCGCGCCCTTCGCCCTGCTGGCCAATCTGGTGGGCTCCGACGACGACCTGCAGCGGGTGAACTATCCCGCCGGCGCCACCACGGTGGACGACACCGCCCAGGCCAAGCTGCGCGACCTCGCCGCCGCGCTCGCGGAGCGTCCCAAGATCAAACTGGTCATCACCGGCCGCATCAATCCCGACACCGACCGGGCCAAGCTGCAGCAGCGCCAACTGCGCGAACAACTGCTGGCCGAGGGCCTGAGCGAAGAGGACATCGACGGCCGCGGCGAGCGCTGGGCGCAGGCGATCGCCGCGCGCTACCAGGCGCTGCCGGAATCGGCGCGCGGCGACTCTGACCCCGAGGCCGACCCCGAGGCGCCGCCGCCCTCCCCGCGAATCCAGGCGCGCAAGGTGCAGGAGCAACTGCCGGTGCCCGCCGGGGCCCTGCGGGAACTGGCCGGGGAGCGCGCCGCCGACAGCAAGCGCTTCCTGGTCAACGAGGGGGGGCTCGCCGCCGACCGCGCGGTAGTCGCCAACACCGACCCGGCGGATCCGGCCAATACCTTCAGCGGTGTCGAGCTCTCGGTGGATACCTGATTTTCGGGCGTATTACGCGTCCCGGTACACCAGTTCGCCGCGGCAGTAGCGGCAGTGGTAGCGCCCCTGCCCGCGCTGCACCCGGTTGTGGCGGGTGGTGGACAGGCTGTGCTCGCGGCAGGGGCACTGGTAGGGGTGAGTGCGCTGGCGGCGCTGGGGAACCCCCGACAGGTCGCGGTCGAAGGTGACCTCCGGGTCGGCCTCGAACAGCTGCATCACCAGGCGCCACTGGCTGCCGTGGGGCTTGACCCGCCGCGCGCCGTAGAGCGCGTGCACGATGTAGTGGGCGACCTCGTGGGGCACGGTGCCCTCGAGGTTTTCGCGGTAGTACTTGGCGAAGATCCAGGGGTTGTAGCGAATCCAGCTGTTGCGGCCGTCGGCGCGGAACATGCCGGCGCTGCGGCCGCTGAGGTCGAAGAGCACCGGAATCCGCGCGAAGCGCCGCCCCAGGCCGCTCTCCGCAAGGGCGATGTAGCGGTGGGTTGCCGCCACCACCTCCGCCCGCTGGCCGGCGTTGATGGGCTGTATCACTGATGACTCCGGGACGCATTGACCACGCCGGGCAGTATATCGGACCAGCTCTGCTCACACAGCTGCAACCACTCCACCAAGGCGCTGCTGTGGAACTTGTCGCGGTGCAGGATGAGGTTCAGCTGGCGGCGGAAATCCCGGCCCGGCACCGCCAACGGCACCAGCGAGCCCCGGGCGAAGGCCTCCACCAGGCTGATGCGCGACAGGCAGCCCACCCCCAGCCCCGCCTCCACCGCGCGCTTGATCGCCTCGGTGTGCTGCAGTTCCAGGGCGATATCGAGGTCGGTGAGGATCCCGCTCATGGCGCGATCGAAAGTCTGCCGGGTGCCGGAGCCGGACTCGCGCACGATCCACGGCAGGCCGACCAGGTCCGCGTCGGTGAGCGCCTCGCGGCCCGCCAGGGGATGGCCGGGGGCGGCGAACACCTGCAGCTCGTCGGCGCGCCAGTGCCGGGTCTCCAGGTCCGGGTGATTGAGTTCGCCCTCCACCAGGCCCATGTCGAGCTCGAAGCCCGCCACCCCCTCGGCGATGGCCTCGGTATTGGCGACCGTGAGGGCCACGTCGGCGTCGGGAAAATGGCGGCGAAAATCGGCGATCATCGGCACCGCCAGGTAGTTGCCGATGGTCAGGGTGGCTCCCACCCGCAGGCGGCCCGCCACTTCCCGCCCGGACAGGGCCTGCTCCAGCTCCCAGGCCCGGGCCAACAGGTTTTCCGCCCGGGGCCGCAACTGGGCGCCCAGTTCCGACAGCCGCAGGCGCTTGCCGCGGCGGTCGAACAACCGCACCTCGAACTGGCTCTCCAGGTCTTTCAGGGCGCCGCTGGCGGCGGACTGGGACATGGCCAGGTCGCGGGCCGCGCGGCTGATGTTCTCGTGCCGCGCGGTGGCCAGGAAGACCTCCAGCTGGCGCAGGCTGTAGCGCATCGCCGCCACCTTCTTTCATCGAACCGTATATCGGATTTACAGATATGGTATATCCGACATTCCCGATTTGCCAATATAGATTGCGGGTTTACACTGGCGGCATTGAATCCATACCGGAACCCCATGCCATGGCGACACTACTGCGCGAACAAGTCACCGAAGTCCACCACTGGACCGACCGCCTGTTCAGCTTCAAAACCACCCGCGACGCGGGCTTCCGCTTCAAGAACGGCTATTTCACCATGATCGGCCTGGAGCACGAGGGCAAGCCCCTGCTGCGCGCCTACAGCATGGCCAGCGCCAACTACGAGGACCAGCTGGAGTTCTTCAGCATCAAGGTCCCCGACGGCCCGCTGACTTCCAAGCTGCAGAATATCCAGGTGGGCGACGAACTGCTGGTCAACAGCAAGGCCACCGGCACCCTGGTGCTGGACAACCTGCTGCCCGGCCGCAACCTCTACCTGATCGCCACCGGCACCGGCCTGGCGCCCTTCCTCAGCATCATCAAGGACCCGGAGATCTACGAGCACTTCGACCGCGTGGTACTCACCCACGGCTGCCGCTACGTCGAGGAGCTGGCCTACCAGGAGGCGATCACCGAGCACCTGCCCGAGCACGAGTACCTGGGCGAGGACGTGCGCAGCAAGCTGGTGTACTACCCCACGGTGACCCGGGAGGAGTTCCGCAACACCGGCCGCCTCACCGACCTGCTGGAGAGCGGCAAACTGCCCCACGACGTGGGCCTGGACGCGATCGACCCGGAGGTCGACCGCTTCATGATCTGCGGCAGCCCGAGCATGCTCAAGGATATCTGCGCGCTGCTGGACAGCCGCGGCTTCCGCGAGTCGCGCCACGGCAAGCAGGCCCACTACGTGATCGAGCGGGCCTTCGTCGAAAGCTAGGCGGCCCTCGCAGGCCCTTCGCCGGACCTTCGCCGGCTATCCAGCCCCGTCCAGCGGCAGGGACTCACGCAGTTCGCGCTTGAGGAACTTGCCGTTGGCGTTGCGCGGAATCGGCTCGTCGAGCAGCCAGATGTAGCGCGGCACCTTGTAGGGGGAAAGCACCCCGGCGCAGTGCGCGCGCAATGTTGTGGCGTCGCAGTCCGCCCCGGGGCGCAGGTAGACCGCCGCGCCCACCTCCTCTCCCAGGCGCTCGTCGGCCACCGCGAACACCACGCACTCCGCCACCCCGTCCTGGGCGAACAGGGCGTTTTCCACCTCCGCGCAGTACACGTTCTCGCCGCCGCGCAGCACCATGTCCTTGGCGCGGTCCACCAGGTAGATAAAACCGTCGTCGTCGATCCAGGCGATATCGCCGGTGTGCAGCCAGCCGTCGGTGATGGCTTCGGCGGTGGCCTCGGGGCGGTTCAGGTAGCCCTTGATCACCGGCGCGCCGCGCACCCACAGCTCGCCGACGTCCCCCGCCGGCAGACCGCGCCCTTCCGGGTCGACACACTTGGCTTCAAAGGTGGGCATGGCCGGGCCCACGCTGGCCGGCTTGCCGACGAAGAAGGCCGAGGAGATGGCGGCGATGATGCCGCAGGTCTCGGTCATGCCGTAGCCGGTATTGGGCCGCGCGCCGCCGCTGGCGTCGATCTTCGCCACCAGATCGGGCTGCAGCGCGGCGCCACCACCACCGAGGGTTTTCAATGACGCGGTGTCGCGGCGGGCGAAATCCGGGTGGCCGAGGATCTCCCGGGCCATCATCGGCACCGCGTTGAACACCGTGACCCGCTCCCGCTCGATCAGGGCCAGGGCCTCGGACGGGTCCCACTTGTACATGTGCACCAGCTTGCCCCCCGCCAACGTGGTGGCCTGGGCCACGCAGTTGTTGCCGGTGACGTGGAACAGCGGCGTGGCCAGCAGCGACACCGGCGGCTCCGGCGCCTGCCCGGCGGCCTCCCCGCCAGGCAGGCCCGCCTTGGCCAGGGCCAGCGGCTGCACGGCGTTGACAAAGGCCAGATTGAGGATGTTGTTCACGCAACCGCGGTGGGTCAGGCGCGCGCCCTTGGGCTGGCCGGTGGTACCGGAGGTATAGAAAATACAGGCGTCGTCGTCCGGCGCGATGGTCACCTCCGGCAGCGCCGGCGCGGTGTTGACCACATCCATCCACTCGGTGGCCCAATCGGGGACCGGATCCTCCATGCGCACCGCCGCCACCGCCAGCTCCGGGTAGTGCTCGCGGATTTCGGCAAAGCGCTGCAGGCGTTCGCGGTCGCAGATCAGCACCTTCGGCGCAGCGTCGTCCAGGGCGTAGCGCATCTCGCCCGCCACCCACCAGGCGTTCATGCCCACCACCACGGCGCCCATCGCGGTCACGGCCCAGTAGCCGAGCATCCACTCCGGGTAATTGCGCATGGCGATGGCCACCCGGTCGCCGGGCGCCACCCCGCGCTCGCGCAGCCAGGCGGCAATGGAGGCCACGTACTCCTGGGCCTGCGCGTAGCTGCAGCGCTCGTCGCGGAACACCAGGTAATCCGCGTCGCCGTGGGCCGCGCAGGACAGCCACACTTCCCGCAGCGACGGCGGCGCGTGTTTATAACTGCGCGTGGGCGCGCCGCCAACGGTGACCGTTTCCAGTTCGAACATCTGTCCGGGCGCGGTCAATTCCGCCCAGGCTGCCTTGAGTTCCGGATACACTATTCACCCCGTTTATACTGATTAGTCTGCGTGGACTGGCAGCATAACCCTTGAGTTGGGCGTGCTCAATAACGCACAATCGTCTGTCGTTTACGGTCAATTTTTTTGTCGGGCCTTGTCATTGTTCACCCCCGTGGCTGCCCACAGACTGACCGCCGCGTTCCGAGTCATAATCTCCACCCATACCCCCAGGAAGCAGCATGAGCACACAACAACTCGATATCTCGCGCCTTGCGGACTACCTGCGCGAGCACGTCCCCGGTTTTTCCGGCGAGCTGACCGCGGAGAAATTCGCCGGCGGGCAGTCCAACCCCACCTTCAAGCTCACCGCCGGCGGCACCTCCTATGTCCTGCGGCGCAAGCCACCGGGCGAGCTGCTGCCCTCGGCCCACGCGGTGGATCGCGAGTACCGGGTAATCACCGCCCTGGGCGGCACCGACGTGCCGGTCCCGCGCACCTACGCCCTGTGCGAGGACGAGAGCGTCATCGGTTCGATGTTCTATGTCATGGAGTACATGGACGGCCGTATTCTCTGGGACCCCCTGCTCCCCGAGGCCCGTGACAACGACGAACGCGCCGCCTATTACGACGCCATGAACCGCACCATGGCGGCCCTGCACAATGTCGACGTGGACGCGGTGGGACTGTCCGACTACGGCAAGCCGGGCAACTATTTCGAGCGCCAGGTGGGTCGCTGGACCAAGCAGTACCGGGCCTCGGAGATGGAGCGCATCGAAGCCATGGAGACCCTGATCGACTGGCTGCCCGCGAACATGCCCGCGGACGACGGCACGGTGAGCCTGGTACACGGCGACTACCGTCTCGACAATATGATGTTCCACCCGGACAAGCCGGAGGTTATCGCCCTGCTGGACTGGGAACTGTCGACCCTGGGCCACCCCCTGGCCGACCTCGCCAACCAGTGCATGGCCTGGATGCTGCCGCGCGACAGCAGCATGAAGGGCCTGGCCGGCGTCGACCGCAAGGCAATGGGTATCCCCACCGACGAGGAGTACATCGCGCGCTACTGCGAGCGCACCGGCCGCAGCGGCATCGATAACTGGAATTTCTACCTGGCGTTCTCCCTGTTCCGCCTGGCGGCGATCGTGCAGGGCATCCGCAAGCGCGCCGAGATCGGCACCGCGTCCAGCGCCGAGGCCGACAGCCGCGGCAACCTGGTACACCCGCTGTCGGCAATGGCGGTGGAATTGATCGACTAAGCACCCTGCAGGGTCGAGAGCCTGCCCCTCTTTTCGGGTCATTCATTCGACCAGCGCGCGTCGCGCGCCTCTGAAAAGCGGCGGAATGAATTCCGCCCTACAAGGGGGCGGAACCACCCTGTAGGGTCGAATTCATTCGACCAGCGCGTCGCGCGCCTCCGAAAAGCGGCGGAATGAATTCCGCCCTACAAGGGGACGAAACCACCCTGTAGGGTCGAATTCATTCGACCAGCGCGTCGCGCGCCTCTGAAAAGCGGCGGAATGAATTCCGCCCTACAAGGGGGCGAAACCACCCTGTAGGGTCGAATTCATTCGACCAGCGCGTCGCGCGCCTCTGAAAAGCGGCGGAATGAATTCCGCCCTACAAGGGGGCGGAACCACCTTGTAGGGTCGAATTCATTCGACCGGGATTAGCCCCTCAAGCCGCTTCCCTGCTGCTCTTGTCGGCTTTTTTACCCGCCGCGGCGCTCTTGCCAGCCGCGGCGCTTTTCCCGCGGGTGGCGGGCGATTTCTTGCGCGTGCTCTTGCGCCGCGGCACTTCGGCGCTGCGCTCGCGCTGGGCCTCGCGGTCGGCGCGGGTCGGCTGGGGCCGCCGGCGAGAGCTGCGCGGCCGGCGGTATTCCGCCTCGGTGGGCCGCAGGTCGCCGTACTCGAAGCGGTGCAGGATCTCCTCCATGGTGCGGCTGATCTTGGTGCACACGCGGATGGTTTCCACGTGGGGGTAGGTGCTGTGCTCGCCCCCCTCGACCAGTGCCAGCAGTTCCTTCTCGGAGAGGTGGGAGAGAATTTTCGCGGGGTTGTACCAGCGGAAGCTGGGAATGATATTGATATCGCCGCTGTACTCCTGGTCCATCAGGCTGTGAATACCGTTCAGCAGCAGGTTGAAACGCGGCCAGTTGTCCCCCTGTTTCTGCGCGATGCCGCGGTAGAAATTCAGCAGCTCCCGGCCGACGCCGATCCCCAGCGATCCCAGGGCCGAGGCCAGCTTGCCGCGCCGGCCATCGCGATTGAGGAAGGGCGTGGCGATGGGATTGACCATGCTCACGATGTAGTGGTTGGTGCTGTAGAGCCGCGACAGGCGCTTGGCCGGCAGGTCGTCGGCGATGGAGCCGTCCACCCACTTGCGGGTGGGCAGGTAGGGCTGGGCCTCGCCGTGCACGTTCTTGGCCATCAGCATCACCGGCGGGAACACTCCCGGCACCGCGCAGGAGGCCATCACCGCCGAGCGCACGTAAACGTTGGGCGAGGTGATCGCGTTGAGCAGCCGCGAGCGCTGGTGCTGCTCCGCCGGCGCCACGGTGATGCTGATCTGGCGGCCGGTCTTCTCATAAGCTTCCTGGAAGGTGAGGTCCGGGACCTGGCGCTCGATAATGGTTTCGAGGTCGCGCACGTCGATCTGCGGGTTGCTGCCGAAGAACATGCGCGAGAACACACTCGCCTCGCGCTCCGCCTCGAAGTGCAGGCTGGTGCTGTCGAACACCTGTTCCAGCTCGGCGTCGGTGTGGGTACCGACCACCCCGGCCACCAGCGAGCCGGCGCTGGAACCGGAAATCACCCGCGGCAGCAGGCCCTGCTGCAACAGCACCCGCACCACGCCCATGTGGTAGAAACCGAGCACGCCGCCGCCGCTGAGCATCAGCGCGGAGCGTCCGAAGCAGATATTGGAGCGGTAGAAGAAATCCAGCTTGTCCTGGGTGCTGATCTCGTCGGACTTCAGCTCCGCCAGGAAGCGCAGGGCGTCATTGACCTCGTCGATATACTGCTCGATCAGGTGCTTGGTGCCGAACTTGGCCCGGCGATACAGGGTGCTGCGCCCCATGCCCCCCATATTGCCGTGGATGCCCTCATTCAGGGCGAACAGCAGGCCCTGGTGGTCGTGCCGCGCGCGCAGGCTGCGCAGGCGGTCGAGGCGCATGCGAATTTGCGCGTAGTCGTACTGGCTGGTCTGGTCCACCTCCCGCCAGCGCTTGGTGCCGGAGAGTTCGTCGTGCGCGATGGCGGCGTCGCGCCACTCGTCGAAGGAGGTGGCGCAGTCCATCTGCTTCTCCAGCTTGCGGAGCTTGCGGGTATTCTTCACAGGTAAACCTCTGTGTCTGGGACGTGTTTACAGCATAAAGCAAATATGGCCGGGGACGCACCCTCGGCTCGAGACCGCCGAGCACACCGCGACCGAAAAGTCAACGAGACCCAAGGGCGCGGGGGCGGCTAGTCGCGCTTCCCGCCCTTCTCCTGCTCTTCGGCGGAAGAGGCGTCGCGGTACTGCTCCACCAGGCGCTTTTTGTACATCTTGCCGTTATCCATTCTCGGCAGCTCGCGGTGAAAATCCAGCGAGCGCGGCACCTTGATATGGGAAATGCGCTCGCGCAGCCACTCCAGCAGCTCGATGGCCACCTCGTCGGTGGCGTCGACCCAGTTCATCGGCTGCACCACGGCCTTCACTTCCTCGCCAAACTCCTCGTTGGGCACCCCGAACACCGCCACGTCCGCCACCTTGTCGTGGGTAATCAGCAGGTTCTCGACCTCCTGCGGGTAGATATTGACGCCGCCGGAAATGATCATGAAATTCTTGCGGTCGGTGAGGTAGAGGTAACCGTCGCGGTCCAGGTAGCCCACGTCGCCGGTGGTGGCCCAACCGCGGTCGTTGTAGGCGCCGGCGGTTTTCTCCGGCTCGCCGTGGTACTCGAATTTGGCCTGCTCGCCGGAAAAATACACGGTGCCGATCTCCCCCGGCGGCAATTCGTTGCCCTCGTCGTCGAGGATGTGAACCTCCCCCACCAGGGCGGGGCCCACGGACCCCTTGTGGGTCAGCCAGTTCGCCGAGTCGATGATGGTGATACCAATGCCCTCGCTGGCGGCGTAGTACTCGACGATTACCTCGCCCCACCACTCGATCATCTTCTCCTTGACCTCGACGGGACAGGGCGCGGCGGCGTGAATGGCAAACTGCATGCTGCTGACGTCGTAGCGCGCGCGCACCTCCTCGGGGAGCTTCAGCATGCGAATGAACATGATCGGCACCCACTGGCTGTGGGTGGCCCGGTGCTCCTCGATCAGCGCCAGCGCCCGCTCGGGCTCGAACTTTTCCATCACCACCGTGGTGCCACCCTGGAAAATGGTCATCATGTTGTAGTGCAGGGGCGCGGCGTGGTAGAGGGGCGCCGGCGACAGGTAGACGGTTTCCTCGCTGAAGCCGAAGGCCTGTCCCAGGCTCTGGGCCAGGGGCATATCCGCCAGTACGTCGTCGCTGTGGGGCGGCACGAAAACGCCCTTGGGCTTTCCCGTGGTGCCCGAGGAATACAGCATGGCCACGCCATTGCCCTGGTCGGCAATCGGCTCGACGGGCTGGGCGTCAATGGCCTCTTCCCAGGACTCGAAGCCCTCGCTGACGCCGCCCACCATGAACCAGCCGGCGAGGTCGCCGCCGCGCTCGCGCAGTTGTTGCGCCACATCGTGCAGCCGCCACGAGCCAATAAAGACCCGGGCGCCGCAGTTTTCCAGGATGTAGGCCGCCTCGTCCCGCCGCAAATGGGTGCTGATCGGCGTATAGATAATGCCCGCGCGTTGCGCGGCCCAGCAGATTTCCAGGAATTGGCGGTTGTTTTCCATCAGCAGGGCGATGTGCTCACCGGCGGCGACCCCGAGGGCTCGAAACAGCTGCGCGCCCTGGTTGCTGCGCTCGTCGAGCTGGCCGTAGGTCACCATCTCGCCGGACTCGCCCATGATGATCGCGGGCTTATGAGGGTAGGTTTGGGCGGTCACACTGGGATGGGGCATGGTCGATCCTCTCTTTGGCCGGGCCTTGTTATGGTGCGTTTACGGTGCATTTATGACAGCCACTATAGTGCGCAAGCCGAGCGTGTGGCAACGCCCGCCAGCGACCGTCTATCGAAACCGATAGCCCCGCGTCGCCCACCGAACGTCCCCTGTCTCGCGCTGTCGAAGCACGGGGCAATCGACTAGAATGTCGGGCTCACGCGCATCGCACGAGGTAAAGCATGCAAGACACCGTTTCTCCCGCCCAGTTGCGCCAGCGAATTCGCGAGGGCCTGCACACCGGCAATACCTCGGGGCTGGCCCCCGGCTACGTACAGTGCAACCTCGCCATCCTGCCCGCGGACTGGGCCGGCGATTTCCTGCGCTTTTGCCAGCTCAATCCCCGCCCCTGCCCCCTGGTGGGCATGGCCAATGCCCCCGGGGACGTCGCGCTACCACCTTTGGGGGATATCGACATCCGCAGCGACGTGCCAAGCTATCGTGTTTTCCGCGACGGGGAACTGACCGAGGAAGTCAGTGACATTACCTCGCTTTGGCGCGACGATCTGGTGACCTTCGCACTGGGCTGCTCGTTTTCCTTCGAGGAAGCGCTGTTGGCCGACGGATTGGAAGTGCGCAATGTCAGCCAGGGAGTCAATGTACCGATGTACCGCACCACCATCCCCTGCCACCCGGCCGGCGCCTTCGGCGGCGACATGGTAGTCAGCATGCGTCCGTTCCGGGCCGCCGACGCCATCCGCGCGGTGCAGATCTGCACCCGCTTTCCCTCGGTGCACGGCGCGCCCGTCCACCTGGGCGACCCCGCGCTGATCGGTATCGAGGACCTGTCGCGGCCGGACTACGGCGACGCGGTGCGCGTCGACGATGACGAACTGCCGCTGTTCTGGGCCTGCGGCGTGACGCCACAGGTGGCCCTGGAGCGCGCACGACCGCCCTTTGCGATCACTCACAGCCCCGGCTGCATGCTGGTTACCGATCTGCGCAACAGCCGGCTGGCGGTTCTGTAGGGAGCATTATCGATGTTACTGAATTGCGACCTCGGCGAGAGCTACGGCAGCTGGACCATGGGCATGGACGCCGACGTCATGCCGCATATTCACCTGGCCAATGTCGCCTGTGGCTTTCACGCCGGCGACCCGCTGACCATCCGCAGGACCCTGGCCCTGGCCGCCAGGCACGGCGTCGGCGTGGGCGCCCACCCCGCCTACCCCGACCTGGCCGGCTTTGGCCGTCGCCCCATGCACCTCAGTCACGATGAACTGGTGGCCACCGTGCTTTACCAGGTATCGGCCCTGGACGGCATGGCGATGAGCGAGGGAGTACAGCTGGACTATGTCAAACCCCACGGCGCCATGTACAACCAGATGATGGCGGACGCCGGGATTCGCGCGGCGGTGATGGCCGCGGTGGCGGCCTATCACCGCCCCCTGCGGCTCATGCTGCTGGCCACGCCGGATGCGCGGGCCCACCGCCGCGAGGCGCAGGAGGCGGGCGTCAAGGGCTTGCTGCTCGAGGCCTTCGCCGACCGCTGCTACGACGACGACGGCGCCCTGCTCTCGCGCGGCAAACCCGGCGCGGTGCACGACCGCGAGCGCACCCTGGCCCAGGTGGAACAACTGCTGCGCGAGGGCACGGTGACCACCGCCGGCGGCAATACACTCCCCCTCGACGCCGACACCCTGTGCGTGCACGGAGACAACCTCGAGGGCGTGCGCGCCATCGAGGCCATCCGTGCCCTGGTCGACAAGCACTGAGAACACTATGGAATTGCACCAGGCCGGCGAATGCGCCGTCATGCTGTATCTGGGAACCACCACCAGCCCTGACATCTCGGCCCGCGTGCAGGCCGCCGCGACCGCGGTGGAGCGCGCGCTGGGCGAGCACCTGGTGGACCTGGTCCCCTCCTACGCCTCGCTGTTGATCATCTACGACCCCCTGGCCACCGATCACTACGCCGTGGCCGAGCGCGTGCGCCAGGCCGTGGCGGGGCTCGACACCACCGGCGAGACGGACAGCCGCGAGATTTGCCTGCCGGTGTACTACGACCCCGAAACCGGCGCCGACCTGGAGGGCCTCGCCGAACGCGCCGGCCTGTCGATCCAGGAGGTCATCGCCCTGCACAGCGAGACCGAATACCGGGTCTACGCCATCGGCTTCGCGCCGGGCTTTGCCTACCTGGGCCAGGTCGACGAGCGCATCGCCGCCCCCCGCCTCGCCACCCCGCGGCAGCGGGTGCCCCGGGGCGCGGTGGCGATCGCCGACCGCCAGACCGCGGTCTACCCCGCCGAGTCGCCCGGTGGCTGGAACCTGATCGGCCGCTGCCCCACGCGCATGTTCGACCCGGACGCCGAGCCGGCGATGCCGGTGGCGGTGGGCGACCGGGTGCGCTTCGAGCCAATCAGCCGGGCGCGTTTCCTGGAACTGGGCGGAGAACTGTCATGAGCCTGGAAGTACTGCAACCGGGCCTGATGAGCCTGCTGCAGGATCGCGGGCGCTTCGGCCGCCAGCGCATCGGCCTGACCACCGGCGGCCCGCTGGACCCGGAAGCCCACGCCCTGTGCAACCGCCTGCTGGGCAACGACGGCAACGCCACCGTGGTGGAAGTGAGTTTCGGCGGCCTGGTGGTAAAGGCGACAGAGGACACCCTGCTCTGCGTGACCGGCGCGCCCATGCCGCTGCGCATCAACGACCAGCCACGGGACATGTGGCGGGTCCACCGGGTCGCCGCGGGGGACGAGATCGCCCTGGATTTCGCCGAGTCCGGCTGCCGCGCCTACCTGGGCGTGGCCGGGGGCCTGCGGGTACCGCCCCGCTTTGGCAGCACCGCCACCGTGCCCCGGGAAAAGCTCGGCGGCCTCAACGGCGGCAAATTGCAGCCGGGGGACGTGCTGCCCTGCGCGGCCGTGAGCAGCGGCACGCTGCGCTACCTGCCGCGGAGCTACTGGCCGCACTACGCCCGGGACATCACCCTGCGGGTGATCCCCGGCTACCAGCAGGCCCATTTCAGCCGCCTGCAGCAGCGGCGCTTCTTCTCCCACGCCTATACGGTCGGCGAGCGCTGCGACCGCATGGGCTACCGCCTGGAGGGGCCGGCCATCGAATGTGACATCGAGGGCATTCTCTCCGAGGGCATCTGCTTCGGCGCGATCCAGATACCGGCGGACGGCCAGCCCATCGTGCTGCTCAACGACCGCCAGACCATCGGCGGCTACCCCAAGATTGGCGCCGCCCTGTCGCTGGACGTGGCGCGCCTCGCGCAACTGACCCCGGGAGGCCGCGTGCACTTTGCCGCGATCACCCCCCACGCCGCCCACAATGCCCTGCACCTGGCCGATCACCGCCTGCGCAACCTACCCTTGCCGGAGTACCGTGTATGAGCGAACTTGAGCTCAGCGTCGCCATCGAAAACCTGCTGGTGGCGCGCAACCTGCGCCAGATGCGCACCGCGCAAGCCGCGCTGCGTCCCGGCTACTACCTGCGCGCCGCGCGCCACCTGCGCGGCCTGGAGGGCAAGGTGCTGATCGGCACCGGCTTTCCGGTTGCCGACACCTTCGAGACCGACGGCCCGGTGGGCGCCATCGCCCTGTACGAGGCGCTGGCCGCGCTCGGCGCGGAGCCGGTGCTGGCCTGCGCGCCACCGCTGTTCGACGCCCTGGAACAGGATTTCCGCGTGCTGCCCCTGCCCACCAGCGACCCGGACCGCGCGGAGCGGGACGCGCAAGCGGCCCTCGCCGAACTGGCCCCCCGGGCCATCATCTCGATCGAGCGCCCCGGGGTCACCGACGACGGGCGCTATTACAACATGCGCGGCGAGGACATCAGCGAGCGCTGCGGCATTTTCGACCCCTTCCTGGCGCGCGCGAACTGCCCCACCATCGCCATCGGCGACGGCGGCAACGAGATCGGCATGGGCAAGATCGCCGGGGCGATCAGCGCCCTCGATATCCGCGTCTCGGTAACCGGCTGCGACGAACTGCTGGTGGCGGACGTCTCCAATTGGGGCGCCTACGGCCTGATTGCCTTCCTCGGCCAGTGGGCGGGCAAGGACCTGCTGGGCCGGGTCTCGCCGGTGGCGATTCTCGACTATCTTTCGGTGCGGGGCAGCGTGGACGGCGTGACCCGGGAGAATACCCCCACCGAAGACGGCCTGGAGGCCAGCGAAGGCTGCGCGGTGATCGAGCAACTGCGCCAACTGACCGGTTTTGCCGACAGCGACGATCGGCAGTGACTATTTCATGACCACAGGAAACACCCCATGAGCACAGTGTATTTGAACGGCGCATTCCTGCCGATGGCCGAAGCCCGGATTTCGCCAATGGACCGCGGCTTTCTGTTCGGCGACGGCATCTACGAGGTCATCCCCTCCTACGGCGGGCGGCTGGTGGGCTTCGGCCCCCACATGCAGCGCATGCAGGATGGCCTGGACGCGCTGGAAATCGACCTGCGCATCGACCTCGATCAGTGGCGCGACATCGCCTCGCGGCTGAGCGAGAAAAACGGCGGCGGCAACCTGGGTATTTATTTTCATGTCAGCCGCGGCGCCGACACCCGGCGCAACCACGCCTATCCCGAGGGGGTCGAACCCACCCTGTTCGGCTTCGCCTTCGACATTCCGCCGGCGCCGCGGGCCGACAAGGCGGCGGCCACCTGCTACCGCGTGTCCACCACCGAGGACCTGCGCTGGAAACGCTGCAATATCAAGTCCACCGCGCTGCTGGGCAACGTGATGCACTACCAGCACGGCTATTCCCGCGGCCACAGCGAGACCATTCTGTACAACGCCCGGCGGGAGCTCACCGAGGCCGCCGCCTGCAACGTCTACGTGGTCAAGGACGGCGTGGTCGCCACCCCGGAACTCGACCACCAGAAACTGCCCGGCATCACCCGGCTGATGCTGCTGGATATGCTGCGCCGCGACGGCGGCATCCCGATCCAGGAGCGGGTGGTCACCCTGGACGAATTGTGGACCGCGGACGAGGTGTGGCTGTCCAGCTCCAGCAAGGAGCTGGCGCCGGTGATCGAGATCGACGGCGAGGCCGTGGGCGATGGCGGGGTTGGCGATGTGTGGCTGGCGGCCCAGACCCTGTTCTCCGAACACCGCTACGATTACTGATGCGCCCGAACCAGGCCCGGCTCGACCTCTCCGCGGCGCGCCACAATATCGCGCTGGCGCGGGAGCTGGCCCCCGCGTCGAAGGTCATGGCGGTGGTCAAGGCCAACGCCTACGGCCACGGCGCGGTGACCATGGCGCGAACCCTAGAGCCCCACGCCGACGCCCTGGCCGTGGCCTGCATGGAGGAAGCGCTGGAGCTGCGCGAGGCCGGCATCGGCGCGCCGATCCTGCTGCTGGAGGGGGTATTCGAGCCCGACGAGCTCGCGGTGGCGGCGAAGGCCGGCCTGTGGATCACCATCGACAATGACACCCAGCTCGCCTGGCTGGAGGCGGCCAGGCTCGCCCGGCCGCTGCAGTGCTGGCTCAAGGTCGACACCGGCATGCATCGCCTCGGCGTGGCGCCCGCGCGCGCGGCGGAACTCTGCCAGCGCATCGCCGCCTGCCGCAACAGTCTCGGCCCGCCGGTGCTGATCACCCACTTCGCCTGCGCCGACGAGCTGGAAAACGACGCCACGCGACGGCAAATAGCGCTGTTCGAGGACTGTGGAGCCGGTTTGGCGGCGCCGCGCAGCGCTGCCAACTCCCCCGCCGTGCTGGCCTGGCCCGAGGCGCACTACGACTGGATACGTCCGGGGTACATGCTGTGGGGGCACTCCCCCTTCGGCACCCGGCCCCAGCCCAACGCGGACCGGTTGCGGCCGGTGATGACCCTGTGCTCGGCGGTAATCTCGGTACGCGAGGTAGCGGCCGGCGAGGCAGTGGGTTACGGAGCCAGTTGGGTTGCCAAACGCCCCTCCCGCATCGCCACGGTCACCGTGGGTTACGGCGACGGCTACCCCCGCACCGCCGCCAGCGGCACGCCGGTGCTGGTCAACGGGCAGCGCGCCGCCCTGGCCGGGCGGGTATCGATGGACATGATCACCGTCGATGTCACCGATATCGGCCCCGTTAGGCTGGGTGATCCGGTGGTGCTGTGGGGCGAGGGCCTGCCGGTGGCGGAAGTCGCCGAGCCCGCCAAAACCATCGGCTACGAGCTGCTCACGCGCATGCCGATGCGCACCCCGCGGGTGGTCGCCCGCGACTGAAGCGCCCGGCGGCCGGCATTTTTTTGCCCGCTGGTGTATAATGGCCGGCCACCCCGAGCAAAGAGACCCGACATGTCCGCCAAACCCCAGCGCGCCGCTGCCAAGAAAAAGCAACCCGCCGCCGTGGAAACTTCCGCCTCCATCGAAGAGCAGACCGCCGCCTTCCTGGCCTCCGGCGGCAAGATTGAGCAGGTTCAGTCCGGCATCAGCGGCCAGCAGGGCGGCTACTACTCCCGCACCACCACCGGTAAGAAGTAAGCCCCACCGCGATCGCAAATCGACGCCGGGTGACAAGCCCGGCATGGCATACTGAACCAGGGTGCGATCCACCGCCCCGGCGCCCCCCGACCGCTAGTCACGGCTGATATCGCCCGCTACAGTGGCCCGCAAAGCCCCGTGTGAGGCTCGGCGATGCCAACGATAAAAACCGCGCTGAAAACGCTCCTCGCCCTGCTGCTGGTCGCTGTCCTGGCGGCGGCGCTGGGCCTGTGGTGGTTGCGCCACGAGTTCGCGCGACTGGAACGCGACGACGGCAACTACCGCGCGCTGTTCGAAACCCCGGTCAAGCCGCTGCTGGAAGCGACCGGGGCAACACCCTGCCGCGACCAATTCCCCCACCGGCGCGCCTGGTTCGGCGCCCTGCACGTGCACACCGCCGCCTCCTACGACGCCACCGCCTTCGGCGTGCTGGCAACCGCGGAGGACGCCTACCGTTTCGGGCGCGGCGAACCCCTGCAACTGCGCCTGCAAGGTGACGACGCGGATACCACGCCCCCCGAGGCGCGCATCAGTACTCCCCTGGATTTCATGGCAGTCACCGACCACGCCGAGGCCCTGGGGGAAAACCGGCTCTGCCACCAAGCCGGCAGCGAGGCCTACCCCACCCTGGTGTGCCGCCTGTATCGCGGCGATCTGCGCCTGCCCCTGGGGGACGCCGCGCAGCCCATGGTCCGCCTGGCCTCCACCGCCATCTTCGGCCAGGACCGCTCCGCCCGGATCTGCGGTGACGGCGCCGCCGACTGCCTGCGCGAGGCCGAGCTGGCCTGGCGCGACAACCAGCGCGTCACCGAGGCCTTCCACGACCGCGGCGGCGACTGCGCGTTCACCACCTTCCACGCCTACGAGTACTCCCTCGCCGAGCAGGCCTCCAACCTGCACCGCAATGTGATCTTTCGCTCCGCCACCGTGCCGCAGGCGGTGGCCAGCGCCAAGGAAGCGCGCACACCACCAATGCTGTGGCGCTGGCTGCAGGAAACCTGCCGCGACGGCAGCGCCGACTGCGACGCGTTGGCCATCCCCCACAACAGCAACTGGAGTTCGGGCCGCATGTGGCAGCCCTACCGCTACGGCGACCTGGACGCCGCGGAGCGCCGCGCCCAGGCCGAGCTGCGCGCGGCGCTGGAGCCACTGGCGGAGATTATGCAGACCAAGGGCGATTCCGAGTGCCGCAACGGCATTCCCAGCGTGCTCGGTGGCGCCGACGAGCTGTGCGACTTCGAGAAGCTGCGCCCCGCGACGGAGGCCATCCCTGATTGCGGCAACGATGTGGGCAGCGGCGGCATGATGCTGCGGGGCTGCGTGTCGCGCTTCAGCTACCTGCGCCACGTACTCCCGGAAGGCCAGGCGGACGCCGCCGAACTCGGTATCAACCCCTTCAAACTGGGCATTATCGCCGCCACCGACACCCACACCGCCACCCCCGCCGCGGCCCTGGAGGCCGACTACCAGGGCTCCCACGGCCACGACCGCGACGCATCCCACCGCCTGCTGGACGCCGTCGACGTGCCCGGAGACATCGCCACCGGCTCGCCGGTGCGCTACAACCCCGGCGGTATCGCCGGTATCTACGCCGAGCAGAACAGCCGCGAGGCGCTGTTCGATGCCATGCGGCGGAGGGAGACCTTTGGCACCAGCGGGCCGCGCATCCGCCCGCGTTTCTTTGCCGGCTGGGAGCTGAGCGAAGCGCTGTGCGACGACCCGGACTTCCTGGCCAGCGCCTACCGCGACGGCGTGCCCATGGGCGGCGACCTGCCGGCGGCCAGCGGCGCCACCGACGGCCCGGTTTTCGCGGTCAGCGCCAGCCGCGACCCCCGCCCCGAGGGCGGCCTGCTACAGCGCATCCAGATCATCAAGACCTGGGTGGACGGGGACGGCGGCAGCCACCAGCGCGTCTTTGACGTGGCGGGGCAGGCGGACAACGGCGCCGGCGTGGACACGGCCACCTGCCGGGTTCACGGGCCCGGCGCCGCCCAGCTCTGCGCCACCTGGCGCGACCCGGCCTTCGATGCCGGGCAGAGCGCGGTGTACTACGCCCGGGTGTTGCAGAACCCGAGCTGCCGCTGGAGCCAGTTCGACTGCATTGCGCTACCCGCCGAAGAACGCCCTCCCAGCTGCGCCGACCCGGCGCTGCCCAAGACCATCCAGGAGCGGGCCTGGACCTCGCCGATCTGGTACCGCGGCGAATAAACACCGGCCGAGTGCGCTGGCGCCGACAATCCTTTACCATAACTGGCCCGCGCCTGGCGCTGGAAGCATTCGCCCTGAAAGCCTCACTCTGGAAACGACGGCCTTGGCAAACGACAGCGAACCTCTCGATCCCCCGCCCGACGGCAGCCTGCTGGCGGCCATCGACCTGGGCAGCAACTCTTTCCACCTGATCGTCGCGCGGGTCGAGCACGGCGAGATCCGGCCGGTGGAAAAACTGGCGGAAAAGGTGCAGCTCGGCGCCGGGCTGGAGGACGACCAACTGAGCGCCGAGGCGATCACCCGGGGCCTGGACTGCCTGGCCCGCTTCGGCCAGCTGCTGGGCAGCGTGGAACCGGAGCGCCTGCGGATCGTGGCCACCCACACCCTGCGGGTGGCGAAAAACCGCCGCGAATTCACCCGTCCCGCGCGCGAGTTGCTGGGCAAGTCGATAGATGTCATTTACGGCCGCGAGGAGGCCCGCCTGGTCTACCTGGGGGTCGCCCACACCCTGGCCGACGACGCGCAGTCACGGCTGGTGATCGACATCGGCGGCGGCAGTACGGAATTGATCGTGGGCGAGCGCTTCGAGCCGCGCGAACTGGAGAGCCTGCAAATGGGCTGCGTGTCGTACTCGCGGGAGTTTTTCCCGGGCGGCGGCATCACCCCCCAGCGCTACCAGGCCGCCTACAACCGCGCCCGCCTGGAAATCTCCTACATCCGCCACCGCTACCACAGCGGGCTGTGGGTGGACTGCGTCGGCTCCTCGGGCACGCTGCAGGCGATCGAGGGTATCCTGGGCCAGTACGGCTGGTGCAGCGGCGGTATCGATGCCGCGGGGCTCGCCGAGCTGGAAAAGAAACTGCTTGGCTTCCAAAGTTTCGACACGCTGAAACTGCGCGGCCTGTCGCCCCAGCGGCGCAATGTTATTGTCGCGGGGGTGGCTATCGCCAAGGCGTTGTTCGATGTGCTGGGCATTACGGTGATGCGCACTTCGAAGGGCGCGCTGCGCGAGGGGGTGATCTACGACCTGATGGGCCGGCTGTCGCACGAGGATGTGCGCGAGCGCACGATCAATGCGCTGATGCAGCGCCACAATGTGGATACGGCGGCGGCGGCGATTGTGGAGCGGCGCGCGCGCATGCTGTTCGACGCGACCCGCAAGAGCTGGGGACTGGCGAAGACCGACTGGGACCTGCTGCACCGGGCGGCCTGTACGCTGGATATCGGCATGGCGATCTCGCACAAGCACTACAACCGCCACTCGGCCTATCTGCTGCTGAACGCGGACCTGCCGGGCTTTTCGCAGGAGGAGCAGGAGCAGCTGGCGCTACTGGCGCGCACCCACCGCGCGAAGCTGGACCCGTCGCTGTGGGCGGATTTCGCCGACACGGAGGTGCCCCGACTGCTGCGCCTGATCACGCTGCTGCGCCTGGCTTTCCTGTTCAAGCATGTGGAGCAGCTGGAGCAGTTGCCGGAGTTTTCCATCCGCACCGGCAAACGCTCGCTCAAGCTGACCTTTCCCGAGGGCTGGCTGGAGCAGCATCCGCTGACGGCCTGGGAGATCGAGCAGGAGCAGGTGGTGCTGGAGAAGCTTGGGATCAAGTTGAAGATTCTCTAGCCGCGACCTGACCGAACTGGAAACTTTCGCCCGTTACTATGCTGCACTGATGGGGCAGTTTGCGATTACGCCTACCGGATTCGCAGGCGGGGTTAAGGACGGGATTGGTGGATGATTGCCGGCCCGGGACGCGGGAGCGCCTCTGCGAACGGCCACTCGTTTTCCATCATCTCCGGGCGGCTGCGCAACTCGACGGTTTTTGCTGCGCAAAAACTCGGACTCGAACAGTGCTCGCCGTAAAGCTCCCTCCGATGATGGAAAACGAAAGCGGTGGCCTGATTGTTCGCAGAGGCGCTCCCGCGCCCCGGTCCTACCTGCGCAGCGTGAATCCGCTTAAGGCAGGCGCTTTTAAGGTGTATAAACCACGTAAATTTGAATCTCGCTCCGTAAAGAGGGACGGGAGGCGGATTGGGGTGCCGAACAATTAGGCCACGCTTTTAGGGCTTGTCATCACCGGAGGGGGCTTTACCGCGAGCAGAGCCTGCCCCTCTTTTCGGGCACTGTTCGAATCCCAATTTTTTGCGCAGCAAAAAATGGTTGAGTTGCGCAGCGGCCCGTAGGTGATGACAAGCCCAGTGGCCGTTCGGCACCCCAATCCGCCTTCCGGCCCGGCTTTCGAAGCCGCTCTCCTCAGACTGCGTTATCACCTGTCCCCAGTAGATCTGCTCAGGCCAGCAATCTCCCGCAAATAGTCGATCAGCAAGCGGTTAACCTCATCCGAGGCCTCCAGCTGCACCATATGCCCCGCCCCCGGAATCATCTCCACCCGCCGCAGGTCCGGGAAAATCGCCCGCATCTGGCCAATGGGGTCCTCGCCGTGAAAGCCCTCCAGGTCGACATCGTGCTCACTGCCGATGAAATAGGCAGGCACCGTACTCTGCACACCCTCGAAGGGCCGACGCTGCTCCCACTTGATATCAAACGAGCGATACCAGTTCAGCCCCCCGGTGAACCCGGTACGACTGTACTCCGACACAAAAAACTCCAGCTCCAACTCCGACAGCCAGGGCCAGGGCAGCGGCGGCGGTTCCTCCATCGCGTCCATATAGGACGTGCCCGGTGGGTGGCGGAACATCTCGAAGAAATCACAGGCGCCGCTCAGCGTGTGGTAGACCTTGTGCAGGAAACGCCGCGGATCGGCAGCCAGATCGCGATCGGCCCGGGGCGGCTCGCGGAAATACTCGATGTGCAGGAAATGCTCCCGCGCCTGGCGGCGGTACTCCGACAGGGGCGGCTCATCGGGATTGTGGGGCGCGGCCGGGTTTTCCAGGCCGATCACCGCGATCACCCGCTCCGGGTGGCGCAGGGCCAGGTCGTAGATCGCGAAGGCGCCGAAATCGAGGCCCGCGAACACCGCGCGCTCCTCGCCGACATGGTCCAGCAGGCCCAGCAGGTCGCCGGTGATATGCTCGATATCGTAGGCCTCCACCGCGGCCGGCGCCCCGGTCTGGCCCATGCCGCGCATGTCCGGGGCGATCACCCGGTAGCCCGCCGCCGCCAGCGCGCTGATCTGGCGGTGCCAGCTGAACCACAGGTGGGGAAAGCCGTGGCACAGTACCACTGGCATGCCCTCACCCTGCTCAACGTAGTGCATGTGGATGCCGTTGATGGTCGCGTGGCGGTGTTGCCACTGCATGCCGGTCGTTGGCGCGGACATATCAGATAGCCTCGCGACCGCGTTCGCCGGTGCGCACCCGCACCACGTCGCCGACGTCGGCCACGAACAGCTTGCCGTCGCCGATCTTGCCGGTATTGGCGGCCTCGCGCACCGCGTCAAGGGCCGCATCCACCAGCTCGGCGTCGACCACGGCCTGCAACTTCAACTTGGGCTGGAATTCCACCAGGTACTCGGCGCCGCGGTACAGTTCGGTGTGGCCCTGCTGGCGTCCGTAGCCTTTCACCTCCTCCACGGTGAGGCCGGTGACACCGACCTGTTGCAGGGCGTCGCGCACATCGTCCAGGCGGAAGGGCTTTATGATGGCGGTGATCATCTTCATGACATATCCTCGTGTTATTCTCGGCCGCATCCTGCCACAGCGTCGTGGCGGGTGTAAGCCTTGCAATTCGCCGCGCCAACTGCTTCTCTCTCCCCGCCAAACCACCGCGGGCACTCGCCGAGGGCTGGCCAAGTCCGGCGCGGCGCAATTCACCTTGCGACTTTAATTTAACGGGAGACTTCCTTCATGCCCACCCTCCGGCACCTCGCCAGCGCCCTGACGCTGACCCTGGCCAGCCAAGTGGCCGACGCCGCCAACGTTATCCTGATCATCGGCGATGGCATGGACGACCAGCAGGTTACCATCGCGCGCAATTACCTCCAGGGGGCCCGCGGCCAGCTGCTGCTCGACACCATGCCGGTACGCTCGGCGGTACAGATACTCACCGTGGACGACACTATGGATCGCAGGCCGGTCTATGTGGCTGACTCCGCCAACACCGCGACCAGCATCGCCACCGGCGAGGTGAGCAGCCGCGGTCGCATCGGCACCACCGCGGGTGACGACCGGGATGCCGAAACCATTGTCGAACTGGCCCGGGCCGCGGGGCTGCGCACCGGTGTGGTCACCACCGCCAGCGTGACCGACGCCACGCCCGCCTCCTTTGCCGCCCACGTCAGCAATCGCATGTGCGAAAACCCGGACGCCATGGTCGACATCACCTACCACGACATACCGCTCGGGGGCTGCGAGGATGACCTGAAAGCCGCCGGCGGTCCCGGCTCCATTGCCGAGCAGCTGGCCGTATCCGGCCTGGACGTACTGCTGGGCGGCGGCGCCAAGCACTTCGATCCCGCGGTGGAGGGCGGCGAGCAGAGCGTCGCCCGCGCCGCCCAGCTGGACGGCTTCAGCCTGGTGCGCAGCCGCGAGGAACTGCTCGGCGCGCCCGCGGACGCGCGGCTGCTGGGTCTGTTCGCGCCGAGCACCCTGCCGGTGCGCCTGCGCGGGGAGGACGGCCGCGAGGCCGAGGCAGCCAAGCCCAGCCTGCTCAATCGCCTGCACCGTTACCTCGGGGACGTCACCCTGCCCGAGCCCATGACCTGCGAACCCAATCCCGCCTTCGACGGCACCCCCTCCCTGAAGGAGATGACCGATGTGGCCCTGGCGCGCCTGTCGGCGGACAATGAGCGCGGCTTTTTCCTGATGGTGGAGTCCGCCTCCATCGACAAGCAGGCCCACGAGCGCAAGCCCTGTGGTTCGATTGGCGAGCTACAGCAACTGGAGGAGGCGCTGGCCAGCGCACTGGATTTCGCGGCGTCCCATCCGGATACCCTGGTGCTGGTGACCGCCGACCACAGCCAGGCGGCGCAACTGGTGCCCGCGACCAGCATTTTCGCCAAATACAATGTGCCGATTTACAGCCCCGGACTGGTGGCGCGCATCATCACCCCGGAGGGCAGCCTGATGAGCGTCAACTACGCCACCAACCAGTTCAGCCACGAGGAGCACACCGGCGCCAGCGTACCGCTGTACGGCAATGCCGTGGCCGATGGACGGGTGGCGCCCTTCATCCGCCAGCCCGATCTCTTCACCATCGTGCGAGACTACCTGGGCTTGTAGCAGAACCCGCGACCTGTCCGGCCGGGCATCACGCCCGGCCAGTACCTTGTTTTAGAGGTTCACCCAGCTGTTGAGCGCGCGCAGGCGAAACGGCTTGCCGGCGAATTCCAGCACCACGGAGTCGGGCAGTATCTCCACCACGGTGACTCCCTTGCCCAGCGCCTGGCCGGCGCGGGCGGTCTTGCCGTTGATCAGTACGGTGGAATTCCAGCCGCCACCGCGGTAATCGTGGGCGCTGTACAACAGTGTCGGAATGGCGTCCTTGCGCTGCTGCGACAGCTCCGAGAGGAAGGGCGCCGGGTGCTCGCTCAGTTCCTCGCCGCCCATTTCCCGCTGCGCGGCCCGCAGCAGGGCCTCGACATCCAGCGCCTGCTCTTCCGGCACGGCCGGTTCAGGCACGGCCGGTTCAGGCACGGCCGGTTCCGGCGCCGTTGCTTGCGCGGCCCTTTCCACCGAAGCCCTTTCCACCGCAGCCTTTTCCGCGGAAACCTTGCCCTGCGACCCCGGCTCACGCCGCGCCGCCGCTGGCGCGGTTTGCGCCCCGGCCGCGCTCTGCGGCGAGGCCGGCTCCGCGTACAGCGCGGCCACTTCCGGCGCCACCGCCGGCCGCGAGCCCGCGCCGTTGACCGCGGGCACGGGGCCTTCCCCTTTCACTTCCGGCTCCACCGCCCGCGGCGAGGGTGTGGCGACGGGCTGCGCGGGGAAATCGGCGGACGGCGTTGGCGCCGCGCGCTGCGGCGGGGCGGCTGCCGGCAGCGCGCGCTCGGCCACCGGCGCCGGGCGCCACAGCAACCAGGCGATCACGCCCACCGCAATCACCAACAGCAGGCCGAGCAGGCCCTGGCGCCAGGCGCTGGGCGCCGCCGTGGCCCCGGCGTAGTGGACGGTAGCCACCCCCGGCACCTCGCCGGGGGCGGCCCGCTCCCGCTGCGAGCGATTGATGGCGTCGAGAATCAGCGACACGGCAAATCTCCCCGGCTGGCGCCGGTACATCCGGACCCTGTCATGAGCGCTCTCCCGTTTCCAGTTGCGACAGCGCCAGGGAACGGGTGATGTCGATCCCCAGCTGTTCGTTGAGTTTGAGCAAGGTGCGCACCCCCACGACCCCATCGGCCGCGAGCTGGTTGGACGCCTGGAACAGGCGCACCCGGGACTGCAGCGCCTCGTTGAAACGGCCCTGGGTCAGCGGCCGGTCCTGGCCATCCAGGCGCGCCAGCATGCGCGCCACTGCGGCCACCGCCGGCCCCTCGTCTCCCAGGGACAGGGGACCGTCGAAGCCCTCGGGGGGCTGCCACAGCAGGTAGAACTCCCCCGACCACAGCGGCGTCAACTCGGCCAGCGGTACCACCGCCACCGTCTCCCCGGCCGCCAGGCGGGCCCGCTGCCCCTCGATGCCCAGCAACAGGGCGGCGGCGCGAAAACGCTCCGGCGTCACCAGTTCCAGCACCAGCGGACGGTCGTAACCCTGCAGGGCATCCCAGGTGCGCACCGCGTCGCGGTAGCAGGCCAGGCCCGCCACCGTTTCCAGCGGACAGGCCTGGTCCGGCGCCACCGCCACCGCGTGCAGGGCCCACAGCTGCTGCCCCGCCGCGTCCGGGGGCTGCAGCCAGGGCGCGGCGGTTGTACTCCCCTTGTTCGCGGCGGGCGCTTCCGGCGCGACACGAGCGGGTGCGGCGGCGGCCACCGCCGGCGCCTCCGCCCGCGGCGCGAGAGCGCCCCGGTTCCACAACCAGGCCCCGGCGGCGGCGATGACCGCCCCGACCAGCGCGGCGACCACCCAGGCCGGGCGCCGCCGCTTTGAACTTGCGCCCTCCTCGCCCATAACCTCCCGCGCCGCGGCCTCCACCATCGCGCGGTCGGCCCGCGACTTGTTGCCGCCGTAGGCGCCGAGCAGGCTGCGGTCGCACAGCAGGTTGATCAGTCGCGGGATGCCGCGGGAGCGGCGGTGAATGGCGCGCACCGCGCCGTCGGCAAACAGCTCGCGATCGGCGGTCAGGCCGGCCACCTGCAGGCGGTGGCGAATATAGGCCCGGGTCTCGTCCAGGCTCAAGGGCCCGAGATCGTAACGCGCGGTGATGCGCTGGTTGAGCTGGCGCAGCTCCGGGCGCCGCAGCATAGCGGCCAGTTCGGGCTGGCCGATCAGCACGATCTGCAGCAGCTTCTCGTGGTTGGTCTCCAGGTTGGTGAGCAGGCGGATCTGCTCCAGTACATCGAAGTCCAGGTGCTGGGCCTCGTCGATCATCAGCACCGTTTTGCGCCCGCGGGCGTGGTTGTCCAGCAGGAAGCGGTGCAGTTTGTCGGTGAGGCTCTTGAGGCTGTGGTGCCGCGTATCGCAGTCGATGCCCAGCTCGTCGCACACGCTGGCCAGCAACTCCAGGGCGTTCAGGGCCGGGTTGAGGATGATGGCGATGTCGGTGTCGTCGGGGAGCTGTTCCAGCAGGCAGCGGTTGATGGTGGTCTTGCCGGTGCCCACCTCACCGGTGAGCAGGATGAAACCGCCGCCGGCGCCGACCCCATACAGCAGGTGCGCCAGGGCGTCCCGATGGCGCGGACTCATGAACAGGTAGCGCGGATTGACCGCGATGGAAAACGGCGCTTCCCTCAAGCCGAAATACTGGTGATACATGTCAGGGCCTGCTCCACACGAAGGGGGCATTATGCCCAAGGGGCCCGGCGCAGGCTACGGTCGGGGCGCGGTCGGCCGGGCCGGGTTCGCGGATTCCACCTGCGCCAGCAACGCCAGCGCCTCGTCGCACCAGGCCAGGAACTGCTCGCCCTCGCGAATACCCGCCAGCAGGGCCAGGTACACGCCCTGGCGCCGCACCGGCAGCGCCTCCGGCTCGGCGTAGTGCCGCCGGCGGATTTTCTCGTAGAGGTAGAGCCGGCGCATCATGCCGTCGCGGCGCCCGGCAATCTCCGCCGCCAGGTGGCCGACGTTGTCCGGCGACAGGTTGTAGAGCTTGACCCACAGGTCGTCCTTCCCCGCCTGCACCCGGCTCTCGCCCCACACCCACTCGGCCAGCGCCTCGCGGCCGGCGCCGGTGAGCCGGTGCACGATCTTGTCGGGCTTGCCCTGCTGGGGCACAGTCTCCTTCTCCAGCAGCCCTTTTTCCACCAGCTTGCGCAACTCCTGGTAGATCTGCTGGTGGCTGGCGTGCCAGAACAGGCCCAGGGAGACGTCGAAGGCCTTGGCCAATTCGTAGCCGGACATGTCGTCGTCCAGCAGGGCGGTCATGATGGCGTGGGACAGGGCCATGGCGGCTCCTCGGCTAGTGCGGTGGGGCGAGCATACCCCGGAGAGGCGGCATATACAAAAACTTGCATATTTGTCTCCCGGGACTTAAATTATGCAACAAGTTGCATATTGGCAAGCACAACCACCACGGAGAACACGCACTATGTCCCTGCCCGAATCCCTGGCGCGCAACCTGCAGCTGCCCGCCGTCGCCTCCCCCATGTTCATCATTTCCAATCCCGACCTGGTGATCGCCCAGTGCAAGGCCGGCATCGTCGGCTCCTTCCCCGCCCTCAACGCCCGTCCCGCCGAGGAGCTGGACCGCTGGCTGGCGCGCATTACCGAGGAGCTCGACGCCTACAACCAGGCCAACCCCGACCGGCCCGCCGCGCCCTTCGCGGTGAACCAGATCGTGCACGGCTCCAACGACCGCCTCCAGCACGACCTGGAGTTGTGCGTGAAATACAAAGTGCCCATCGTCATCACCTCACTGGGCGCCAAGGAATTCGTCAACGAGGCGGTGCACTCCTACGGCGGGATCGTGCTGCACGACGTGATCAACAACCGCTTCGCGCGCAAGGCCATCGACAAGGGCGCCGACGGCCTGATCGCGGTGGCCGCGGGCGCCGGCGGCCACGCGGGCGCCACCTCCCCCTTCGCCCTGATACAGGAAATCCGCGAGTGGTTCGACGGCCCCCTGCTGCTGTCGGGTTCCATTGCCACCGGCGACGCCATCCTCGGCGCCCAGGCCATGGGCGCCGACCTGGCCTATATCGGCTCGGCCTTCATCGCCACCGCCGAGGCCAACGCCGAGCAAGCCTACAAACAGGCCATCGTCGACAACTGCGCCGACGACATCGTCTACACCAACCTGTTCACCGGCGTGCACGGCAACTACCTCAAGCCCTCCATCACCGCCGCCGGCCTGGACCCGGACAACCTGCCCGAGAGCGATCCCTCGGCGATGAATTTCGGCTCCGGCGGCGACAGCGCCAGCAAGGCCTGGAAGGACATCTGGGGCTGCGGCCAGGGCATCGGCGCGGTGAAGGCGGTACAGCCCACCACCGAGCTGGTGAACCGGCTCAAGGCCGAGTACCAGGCCGCCCGGGAACGCGTGCTGGCGGCCTAAGGAGCTATAGAAAAAAGAGGCTGCGTCATTGGCCGTGCAGTGGCCAATGGCGCAATCAAGCGCGGAAGTGATTGATTTTCCGCGCCCCTCTTTGCGGACATGCGCGGACATGCATCGCAGTCCCCTCGCGAGATTCAGGCTATGGCCACCTGGACAACCATCCGTGCATCAAGCCGGCCTGAAAAAACTGTGCCGGCGCCTCGAAGCCGCCCTCCTGAATGATTGAAGCAACACGCCGCGGCGGGAGAATCCCCACGTCTTTCGCGTAGGCTGCTTGCATCCGCTCGATGGCCTCGGGCGTGAAATCGGCATCCGACATCATATTCATCCAGGCACGCAGTAGTACGGCATACTCGGAAGACTGTACGTCGGCCGCCAGATCGCTGCTCGCCAATATACCGCCCGGCCGAAGCCTGCTGCCAATCTCGCGAAAAAAGGCCGCGCGCGCACGTTCGTCGAGAATAAACTGGGAGACAAGAAAGCTCGTGGCGACATCGAACTCACCGACCATGCCCAGTGACTCGAGGTAGCCTTGGTGGAAGACGCAGCGCTCCGCGAAGCCTTCTTTTCGTGCCAGCTGGCGGCAGAGATCGAGCATGGCCCCGGATGGCTCGACCGCGGTAAACGCCCACTCGGGTTTCCTCTGGGCAAGATAGGCCAGTTCCGCGCCGGTACCTACCCCGACACACAGAACATTTGCGTTTGCGGGCAGTTCCGCAAGCGCCGACTCCAGCAGCAAATGCAGACAACTGCGAATCGGCCAGAGTTTTGCCCACTGGTTATCGTAGCCCGCGGCCTGCTGGTCGAAGAGCGCTTTGATCTCGTCCTGATTCACTGTTCGTCACCTCATACCATCGGTCAGCCAGATTCTGCCCGTCTATCTGGCAAGGATACAATCTCGCCGGACTCCTGAGCGACAGTAACCTCGCCTATAATTTGCCGGCTACTCGCCAAAAAAGAAGGAGCGGTATCGCATGACGTTTACAGTGGGTTACCGCGCGGCTGAACCCGAAAAGGGCCGGGGCGCACTTGAAGCGTACACTCCCGAGCCAGATACTTCACGCGCCCACTGGGTCACCGAGGCTTGCTCCGGGCCACTGTGGACCTTGCATCGCATCGTCCCCAAGGTCTTTGAGCAGTACCTCTGTATTCGCCATCACGGCTGGCGCTGGCCGGAGGATTGCCAGCGTGAAGAATTCCCGGGCGCGGGCCCGGGCTGAACATCGAGCAGCGATCCAGCCACCCTCAGTGACCCTCAGTGACCCTCAGTGACCCCGGGTCAGGGCGCCGAGCCGGCTCCTCCGCGCGGCACCGGACTACAGGCGCCTACCGCGTGTTGCCTCCTGTGTTGTTTTGCGTGCATTTTGAATACAATTGCAAAAGTTTGTGTACGTGCAAATGAACGATCTGGCGGCCCTCTCGATCAGGGTCGGCCACGGTAAAGCCACAACCGTGTTCCAGCCGGCCCAATCGGCGGCACCCCGGGACGGGACCAACAAACAATGACCGCGACCATCGCCGAACACATCGCCCAGCAACTGGCGGACCGGATTCTCTCGGGGGATTTGGCGCCCGGGCAGCGCATCGAGGAGAAAACCGTCACCGAGCAATTCGGCGTGTCGCGCACACCCGTGCGCGACGCCCTGCGGCAGCTGGCGGCCACCGGCCTGGTCGCCATTCGCCCCCACCGCGGGGTCACCGTGGTCGACCTGGAAGTGGATCAGCTCAGCGACATGTTCGAGGCGCAGGCCGAGATCGAAGCCCTGTGCGCGCAACTGTCGGCGCGTCGCATGAGCGCGATCGAACAGCGCAAATTGCAGATGGTCGCGGAGGACAGCGAAGGCGCCCTGCCCGCCGCCGATCTCGCGCGCTACTCAAGCGCCAACGAGAAATTGCACAAACTGATCTACGCCGGCGCGCACAACGACACCCTGGAGCAGATCGCGATCAATCTGTGGAACCGGGTCGCCCCCTTTCGCCGCTCGATTTTCTTCAAGTTCGGCAACCGCATGGAGCACTCCTTCGGCGAGCACAATGCCGTGGTCGAGGCGATCCTGGCGGGTGACGAGGCACGCGCGCGGGAGGCCATGCACGCCCACATCACCAACTCCAGCGTCAACGCCATCGACTACCTGCTACAGCACGGCGGCGATGGCGATAAACCAGCCTAGCCCTCAGCCGGCCATCAGTGCCCGGTACAGCATGCGCACGGCAACCACCAGCAGGAACACGCCGAAAGCCAGGGTCAGGTGCCGCTGCGACAGCTTGTGCGCCAGCTTCGCCCCCAGCGGCGCCGTGAGCACCGTCATCGGCGCGATCAGGCACAGCCCCAGCAGGCTGACGTAGCCGAGATTGCCCACCGGCAGACGCGGGTCGCCCCAGCCGGTAACCACGTAGGTCACCGCGCCCGGCAGGGCAATCAACAGGCCGAACAGGGCCGAGGTGCCCACCGCCCGGTGCATCGGAATACCCATCATGGTCTGCGCCGGCACACTCAGGGTGCCGCCGCCGATGCCCATCATGCACGACAGGCCACCGATAAACACCGGCGGCAACTTGCCCGCAAGGCCGGCCGGCACACCGTCGCTCAGACGCACATCCCCCACCGGCAGTACCATTTTCACCGCCACCACAATGGCCACGACGGCGAAGATCAGCGACAGCGCCGAACTGTCCAGCTGGCTGGCCAGCACCGTGCCGGCCACCGCGCCGCCGAGGATGTACAGGCCCCAGGCCCGGGCCAGGCCGAAGTCCACCGCGCCCCGTCGGTGGTGGGCGCGGGTGGAGGAGATCGAGGTCAGGATGATGGTCGACAGGGACGTCGCCACCGCGATGTGCATGCGGATGGCCGGATCGACGCCCATGACCCCCAGGGTAATTTCCAGCACCGGCACGATCACGATACCGCCCCCCACGCCCAACAGGCCCGCCAATACACCGGCGGCAACACCCGTCGCCAGCATGGCTACCGCCAGCGGCAGCAACTCCATCCATCCTTCCATTGACTTCCCTCTTCCCAAAGACCATTGTCACGCGCATTGAAATATATGCACATTCGACTTTGTATACAATTAAAACCAATTGCATACTTATCTGGTTGCAGCAACCAGTAACCGCCACCCGGCGGGACACCGGGCATGGCCACCAGCATCGCAGCCAGGCCAACCAGGCCGGCGAGGTGCTGCTGAAATACCAGTATCACGGTGACGCCGAACGCGAGATCTGGTGGCATCGCGACAGCGCCGACCGGGACTTTGCGCCGCTCATGCGTCCGAAAGGTGAAGGTGACGAGGATACCTTCTTCAGTGAGTACATTCTCGGCACCGATACAACAATGACCAAGGCCTTCTACACCGAAACCGACGACACCGGGCGCGGCCGTATCGTGCGCGTATCGATCGACCAGGGCAAGATCGTCGAGCCCAGAATCGTAACCCGCAGCGACACCTACGATGTGGAAGCGGTGGTGATCGACCAGGTTAGCGACACCGTTGTCGGCACGGTGCATACCGAGGATCGGGCTGTGTACCGCTACCTCGACCGCGAATTCGCGCAAGTCCAGGCAAATCTGGAAGCCACTTTTCCGGGGACCACGGTGCACATTCTTTCCCAGACCAGCGACTTCTCCAGGGTCACCGCCATGGTCGCCTCCACCGAGGCTCCCAGAAAATACTATCTCTACGACCGCGAGGCCGGCAGTATCGCCGAAGTGGCGAATGCGTTGCCGGACATGACGCCGGAATTGCTGTCCGCCGTGGAGCGCTTTGACTACACGGCGCGGGACGGCCTGCCCATTCACGCCTACCTGACCCGGCCGGCCAATGGCAACGATGGCCAGGCCATGCCACTGGTGCTGCTGCCGCATGGGGGGCCAAACGCCCGGGATGACGCGGAGTACGATTGGATGAGGCAGTACTTTGCCGCTATTGGCTACGCCGTGTTCCAACCCAACTTCCGCGGTTCAACCGGCTACGGCAGCGAGTTCGAGGACGCCGGACTACTCGAGTGGGGCGGCAAAATGCAGCAGGATCTCGACGACGGGGTACAGGCGCTTGTCGAGGCGGGCCTCGTCGACCGCGACAGAATTTGCGCCATTGGCGCCAGCTACGGTGGCTACGCCGCCCTTATGGCAACCATCACCCAACCCGAGCGCTATCGCTGCGCGGTGGCCTTTGCACCGGTCACCAACCTGGGAGGCATGTACAATCACGCCCTGGAACAACACGGGACCACGGATTACTGGGTAAAGAGCATCGGCTCGCGCTTTGAGGAAGAGCACCACGAATCGCGCTCCCCCGCCCACCTGGTGACACGCGACACGCCGCCCATCCTGCTATTCCACGGCGACAAGGATACCGTGGTCCCCTATGGCCAGTCCTACCAGTTGTCACGCAACCTCAAGAAAGCGGGAAACCCGCACGCGCGCTTCGAAACCTTCGACGACGAGGACCACTGGTTCAGCCTGGAAAGTTCACGCCAAACCTTTTTGCACGAGGCCGGCGAGTTCCTTGGCGAACACATCGGCGAATGACGCAGGGCTCCCGATTGTTCGGGAGCCCACCCCGCCTACAACTCGCTGAACTTCACCACCCGCGCCTCGATGGGCGGGTGTTCTTCGGCGCCGATCCAGCGCCAGCACATCGTGCCGCGACTGTGACCCGCGGTTTCCACCCAGTTAGCATGCCCGGGGTCCCGGTGGGCCACCACGATGGTGACACTGCCATCGGGCTCGTAACGGGCGGTGTGCTTGTTTAAATGAATGGTGTGGTAGCGGTAATCCAGCGACTCCATCCACCAGTTCTGCAGCACGAAGTTCCAGGTCTGGCATTCGGGAATGTTCGGGGCCTTAACCACCAGGGCCTCGTCGTCCGCCAGCTCCCAGGCACTGTGGAAGTAATAGATGTTCGGGTCGCCGCCGATGGCCTGGCAGTAGGCCTGGTCCGCCGGCGCCACCTCGTTGGTGGTCGGCAGGAAGCTCTCCGCCCACTGCTCGAACAGGCCCGTGGTCATCTTCACGAACTGCACCGCGCCCTGCAGGCCGCGGTCGAGCTTTTCCGGACTCAGTGGCGCCGGCCGTTCCCGCTCCGCGCCAACGCGCTCCAGCACCAGCTCCGCGCGGGTTTCCCGCTTGCGGTCCTGGAAGGTCTGGCGCACATTCAGGGAGTTGGTCTCGGGTCCCATGCGCAGCCAGTTGCCCGGCTGCTCCCGCTGGCTGATGATGACCTCGAAGGTGCCGTCGTCGGCGATCTGCATCTCGCGGGAATCCAGGAAGCCGTCGGTCTTCATGCCGCCGCCGGAGCTGTAGCGATTGATCACCGTGCCGAAGCCCAGGTAGTCCACCGTGCCGCGGACGCCCTTGAGCCGGTAATCGTAGCGCGGATCAAGGGGCGCGCTCTGGTAGTAATTATCGGGGTTGTCGGCGCCCAGCTTGATGGTCTCGTGCGCAGGGCAGCGCAGCACCGGGAAAGCCGGATCACCGCCCTCCAGGAAACTCTCGAGCCCCGCGCGCAGCATGCGTGACAGGTAGCGGTAGCCCTCGGCCCGGTCGAAGGCCGTGGCGGGCGCCCTGTCGGCGAATACCAGCTGGCCGGCCTCCTTCAGGCCGTCGCAGAACTCCTCCCAGGCGCGGCCGTCCATCACCCGCGCCTCGCTGTCCCGCTGCTGTGTGTCTTGTGTCATCGTCATCCTCCCCACGCCGCTCAATCCAGGTCGAGCCCGTAGCGCGCCATGTAATCCACAAACAATGTCGCCACCTCCCCGCGGGAGATGCCGTAGTCCTCCAGTCGATATTCGTGCCGGCCGTGCTTGCCCTTTGGGTGTTCCCGCAGCCACCGGCTCATGCCCTCCCGCGCCAGCGCGGACAGCGGCGTGCCCCGCGCCGCGTAGATGGCCTCCACCGCCGGCCAGGGATCGGTCACGAAGGCATCGTGGTGAACATCCAGGAACTGGCCCGGATAGTCCGGCTCCAGGGCCGCCCGGTCCGCCTCGAAGGTGTGTGTGTAGATACGCAGCATGTCCATCCAGTCGCGGCCGACCTCGGCCTTGTCCACCGCGTCGGAACCGCTGCGCCGCAGCAGTTCGCTGAAGCTGCAGCCGGAACCCACGAAGGTCATGGGCGCGCGGTGGGTCTGCACGATGATGGCGTCCGGGTAATAGCGCAGGATCTCCCGCAGACCCAGCTGGTGAAACGGGGCCTTGAGCACCCAGTGCCCGGGGTGGCGATACTGCAACAGCTGCAACTGGCGGCGGTGACTGCGATAGGCGTCGCGGCGGCAGAGTTCGGCGTAGAGCCAATTGGCGTAACTCGGGATGTGGAACATGGCCGAGTATTCCACTGACAGAAAATCCCGGTTGAGCAGCATATAGCACTCGTCCGGCTCCTCGGCGTCGATCAGGTGGGTGCGGGAAAAGCCGGGTAAAAACTCCTCGGTCAGGGCAACACCCGCCGCGCGCTCGGCGATGCGCGGGTCGGTGGTGTAGGTCGCGGTCTCCGGGGGCGGCACCGGCGATTGTGCCTCCCACAGTCGCAGGGTGCGATTGCCGGGGTCCTGGTTGAGCATGTGGTGCAGTGCGGTGGTGCCGGTGCGCGGCAGGCCCACGATAAACACCGGCCGCGGAACGGCTTGCGCCTCCAAGTCGGGGTGCCGGGCCAGGTAGTCGGTAATTTTCAGGCGATTCACCAGGCCCGAGTGAATGGTCATCTGCGCGCGCAGGCGGCCGAATTCGTTCAGCCTGGCCTCGCTGTTCAGGGCCGCTATA
This sequence comes from Parahaliea mediterranea, assembly GCF_017255185.1. Lineage (GTDB taxonomy): Bacteria > Pseudomonadota > Gammaproteobacteria > Pseudomonadales > Halieaceae > JAFKCZ01. The sequence goes on along the minus strand of NZ_JAFKCZ010000004.1, from coordinate 392,429 downwards.
AGCCGGTCCAGCGGTTCGTGGAACTCCTCCCCCCCGAAATCCGCCAGGCCGGTCTCCTGCTGCGCCGCCGTGATCAAAGTATTCTTATCCAGCACGGTACAGTCCACGTTGCCAACCGGTTCGGGCAGACTAAGGCCGCAGTGCCGGCCCTTCAAGCGCCGGCGGCGCGGATAGCGCGATATTGGAGTTTTTCGTCCACCAGCGGCGGCCGTGGTACAACATCTGATACCTGAACCGGCCAGCGGGGATGGGCTACTATGGTAGTCATGCCGTATTGCCGGGCCGAGGGGGTAGATCCGTTGAACGCCGTGATCCGCAAGTGGTGGTTGCCACTGACGCTGTTGCTGATGGTGCTGCCGTGCCAAGTATCCCATGCGCACCAGAAAACTGATCGCATTACCCTGTATAACGGCGATCGTATCACCGGCGAAATCAAATCCATGAGCGAGGGGCAACTGGTGCTGGACACCGACGCCATGGACAGCATTGAGATCGAGTGGCAGGAAATTTCCCGTATCGAGAGCAAGTACAACTACCAGGTCCGGCTGAGCAACGGCCAGCGCTACTACGGCGAAATCGGCAGCGGCGAGCGCCCCGGGGATATCACCATCCGCGATAGCGATGGCGCCCACAGCGTGGACTACCTGCAGATCGTTGAGCTGCAACCGGTCGAGGACGACCTCTGGGACCGCTTCGACGCCTACCTGTCAGCGGGTTACGACTACACCAAGGCCAGCTCCGTTGCCCAGGTGACCTTCAATACAAACCTCAGCTACGAGGACCAGCACACCCGCAATACGCTGGACGCGCGCACCACGATCACCAACACCAAGGACAACGACAGCCAAAGCAGCCAGGTACAGCTCACACGCCAGGTGTGGGCCGCGGACCGCGCGGAATATTTCCGCGGCCTGTACGGGAACTACGAAAGCAACGACGAGCTGGGGGTGGACTACCGCGTCTCGGCCGGCGCCGGCATCGGCCGCTACTTCGTGGACACCTACCGCAGCCGACTGCTGGGCGGCGGGGGCCTGCAGGTGTTGACCGAGCGCGGCGCGGAAGGCGGCAAGCAGGAAAGCGTCGAGGCCTTCCTCGCCGGCGAGTACGCCTTCTGGCGCTTCCACGACCCCGAGATGGACATCAGCCTGGGCGCCAGCCTGTACCCCAGCATCACCGAGAGCGGACGCCTGCGCGGCAGCACCGACCTGCGCATCCGCTGGGAAATCGTCAACGACCTGTACTGGGACCTGACCGCCTACGGCAGCTACGACAACCAGGCCGACTCGGACAACGACACCGACTACGGAATCAGCACCAGCCTGGGCTGGTCGTACTGAGCTACGTGCTCTGGTAGAAATGCACGTCGCGCTGCGGGAAGGGAATGGTGATACCCTCCTCGTCGAACCGCATTTTCACCGCGCGGGTCAGGTCCCAGTACACATCCCAGTAGTCCTCGGTCCGTACCCAGGGGCGCACCGCGATGTTGACCGACGAGTCGCCGAGGGAGTGGACCTTGATCGCCGGCTCGGGTGAGCGCAGTACTTTTTCGTGGCTGGTTACCACGTCCTGCAACACCGCCTCGGTGCGCGGGATGTCGTCCGAGTAACTGATACCGAACATCAGGTCCACCCTGCGCACCCGCTGCTGGGTGACGTTCTTGATCACGTCGCCCCAGATCTTGTTGTTGGGCACCACCAGAATCTGGTTATCGAAGGTCGCGATGGTGGTGGACACCAGGGTCATTTTCTTGACCAGCCCGGCCACGCCGGCCACCTCCACATAGTCGTCCACGTCATAGGGACGGTAGATCAGGATCATCGCCCCGGAGGCGAAATTGGACAGCGTATCCTGCAACGCAAAACCGACAATGAAACCCGCCACCCCGAGGCCGGCGAGCATCGGCCCCAGTGAGATGCCCATCTGCGACAGGGCCATCAGGAAGCCCAGCATCAGTACCGTGCCGCCCGACACCGACACCAGGATGTCCTTGAGCAGCGTGGAGATATTCAACGATGAACGGTCGAGACCGCTGCGCACCAGCCGGCGCATAGCCCGTGCAAACCAGAAAAACAACATCAGGGTGGCAATGAACAGGAGGAAGCGGAACACCCCGTCCGGGGCGTTTTCCACCAGGGTCTGGCGCAACTGTCTCCAGCTGTCGCGCACCATGCCCAGGAACACCCCGGTGTCGAACAGGCTGATCGACACCATGTCTCCCTGCTGCAGGATCACGGTGCGATAGGGCGTGCTGTCCAAGCCCAGCTGGTCCATCAACTCGATGGCCATGCGCAGGTCGCCCATGTGGCGCGCGCGTTCGATGCGCAGCTCTTCCAGGGCCCCGGAAAGTTCCGCCTGGTCCGGCCGCACCTTGACCCGCTTCTGCAGCTCCTTGATCGCCGCGCCGGCGAATTCCACCTTGCCCACCTGTATTTCGGCGTACTGGAACAACTCCTGTGGCAGGTTCTTGAGTACCGAAAGCTCGGGGAGGCCCAGCCCCTGCCGGCGCTGGGAAAAAGCGATCAGGGCTTCGTAGTAACGATAGCGCAGCTCCTCGAGCCCCTTCAGGTAGGCCTCGCCCTCGATACGCTCGACGCCGGTCAGCTCCTCGAGGGAGGCGGTCTGTTTGTCGATTCGCGCATCGAGGTCTTCGGTGCGCTCGAAGATCGACCGGCTGATATCGGCCAGGTCGCCGCGCAGGCGCTCGACCAGGGCGATGCGCTGCGGATCGGCCTCGGGCAGGGCCATCACCCTGGGCGTCAGTTCGTCCATCAGCTTGACCAGCTCCAGGCTGCGCAGGTCGCGGCGGTACAACAGGGGATTGCGGTCCTGGGGCCCCGCCACCTCCAGGCGCTCGGTGAGCAACTTGATTTCGCGCACCTGCTCCTCGACCTGCTCCACCAGGGGCTCGACCTCGAGCACCACCGGCGCGGTCGACGGGTCCTGCGCCGCGGCCCGCGGTAGCGGCAGGCAACAGCACAATGCGACCAGGGTCGTGAAAATCGATTGTCTAAGCCGCACGCCTGCCCTCCTCCCACATCGGCACCAGCACCACTGTTACAGTAGCACAGCTGGCTGGCGCCGGGCGGGGTCAGAGCTGGGGAATCAGGCGGGCGAACTCCTCGATCATCGGCATCACAATGTCCGGGCGATCCCAGTTCTCGACCCCGACACCGATGTTGCAACGCTGGATACCCAGGTCGCGGTAGGACTTGAGCAAATCGGCGGTCACGGGAGCCATCACCACCAAGGTGATTTCGACATCGTCCGGGTCGCGGCCGGCCTCGCTCACCTGGCGGCGAAAATCCGCGACGCCGGCCGCCACGTCGGGCATCGCCACATCGACGGGCATCCAGCCATCCGCCCACTCGGCGGCATGGCGCACGCCCAGCGGTCCCATGGCACCGAAAACGACGGGCGGGCCGCCGCGCTGGACCGGCTTGGGCTCGAACCACACCGGATCGAAGTCGATCAGTTCGCCATGGAACTCCGGCTCGGCTTCGCCGAACAGGGCGCGCTGGGCGGCGACCAGTTCCTTGATCGCCAGATAGCGCCGCTTCCAGGGCAGGTGGGTGGCGTTCTCGAACTCCTCTTCGTTCCAGCCCACGCCGCAGCCGATCAGCAGGCGGCCGTTGCTGAGCCTGTCGAGGGTGCCGATGGTCTTGGCCTGGGAGAACAATTCCCGCTCCAGCAGCAGGGCGATACCGGTCCCGAGCTTGAGCCGCTCGGTGGCGGCCGCCGCGGCCATCAGCGACAGATAGGGGTCCATCATTTTCTTGTAGGGTTCCGGCAGCTCGCCACCGGGGGGATACGGGGTGCGACGGGACACCGGAATGTGGCTGTGTTCACCGTACCACAGCGACTCGAAACCGGCCTCCTCGAGGGTGCGGGCGAGTTCCGCCGGCGGTGGATCGTCGGCGGTGTTCATGGAACTGAAACCAAGGTGCATGGGCGGTCCTCGTGTGTCTGCCTGTGATGCACCGAATGTATCGCCCCCGTCGAGCGGGCGCTAGCCGGGGGCCGTTGCGGCCCCCCGTGGTTCAGCTTTCTGTGCTTGCCGGGGCCTCTTTGCGCGAGGCGGCTGGCGGTTAGCCCCGGCGGGCACGCACCGCGCTGGCCAACTCCTCCAACAGCAACTCGGTATCCTCCCATTTAATGCAGGGATCGGTAATGCTCTGGCCGTAGGTCGCGGCGCGGCCGGAGACCACGTCCTGGCGCCCCTCCACCAGGTTGCTCTCGATCATCAGCCCGAACACGCTCTGGCTACCGCGGGCCACCTGGGTGGCGATATCCCGTACAACGTCGATCTGGCGCGCGGGAATCTTGCGGCTGTTGGCGTGGCTGGCGTCGATCATGATGCGCTCGGGCAGGCCGGCGCGGGCCAGCATGTCGCTGGTGTCGTCCACCGAGAACATGTCGTAGTTGGGGTGCTTGCCGCCGCGCAGGATGACGTGGCAGTCCTCGTTGCCGGCGGTCTGGAAGATGGCCGAGTGTCCCTGCTTGGTCACCGACAGGAAATGGTGGGGCTGGGACGCGGACTTGATCGCGTCAATGGCCACCTGAATGTCGCCGTCGGTGGCGTTCTTGAAGCCCACGGGGCAGGACAGGCCCGAGGCCAGCTCGCGGTGGGTCTGGCTCTCGGTGGTGCGCGCGCCGATGGCGCCCCAGCTCACCAGGTCGGCGATGTACTGCGGGCTGATCAGGTCCAGGTACTCGGTGCCGGTGGGCAGGCCCATGTCGGTGAGGTCCAGCAGCAGCTGTCGCGCCAGGTGCAGCCCCTTGTTGATCTGGAAGGTATTGTTGAGGTCGGGGTCGTTGATCAGGCCTTTCCAGCCCACCGTGGTCCGCGGCTTCTCGAAATACACGCGCATCACCACAAACACGTCCTGTGCCACCGCGTCCGCCGCGGCCTTGAGCCGGCGCCCGTAGTCGCGCGCCGCGTCCGGATCGTGGATGGAACAGGGCCCGACCACCGCCAGCAAGCGATCGTCCTCGCCGGCGAGAATATTGTGGATGGCCCGGCGGGCCTGCTGCACGGTCTCGGCAGCGGCCTCGCTCACGGCGATGTCGGCGATCAGCGTCTCCGGGGAGATCAGCTCGTTGATCTTGCGAATCCGCAAGTCGTCGGTGTTGGTGGTCATAGCGTGAAAACCTTGAGTCGAGGGGAACAGATGCTATAGGGTTGGCAGCGGGCCCGCCCCGCTGTGATTGGGCCAGCCCGCTAATATACCACTCACCCGCCGGGACTGCAGGCGCCCGTGGGGATTACCGGAGATATCCCGTGAAACTGAGACTCGCCACCGCCGCGTTGGGGATTGCATCAGCCGTTCTTTACCCCGCCATTTCCACCGCGGCCTCCACGGCTGCCTCGGCCTCGACATCGGCGCATGCCAGTCCCGCCGTCCCGGAGCAGCCAACGCTGGAACTGATCATGTCCGACCCCGACTGGATCGGCAACGCGCCGCAGTCGCCCCACTGGTCCGACGACGGTGGCAGCGTCTACTACCGCCAAAAGCGCGAGGGAGAGGATTTCAGCGATCTCTACCGGCTGGCGCTGGACGCGGACAGCGCGCAGAAGGTGGACGAAACCACGGCGCCCGCCGACAGCGGACGGGACAAGGTCTACAGCGCCGACCGCTCGGCGGTGGCCTGGCTGCGCCAGGGCGATGTGTATCTCAGGCACCTGCCGGACGGCGTCATCCGCCGCGTGACCGCCACGGCCAGCGACGAAAGCCAACTGCGCTTCAGTTCCGACGGCCGTCGCCTGAGCTTCCTTCGCGACGGACAGTTTTTTGCCTACGGGCTCGACACCGCCACCACCGCACAGCTGACCGACCTGCGCGAGGAAGACGACCCGGATGCCGAGCCGGCCTTCGATGTCCTGCGCGCGCACCAGTTGCGCAACTATCGCACCGTGGTGGAAACCCTGCGCCGCGAGGACAGCGCGGCCCAGGCCACCGGCGAACGCGACCTGCGCCCGCCACCCATCTACCTGGGGGACGAGTACCGGGTGCTCGAACGCCAGCTTTCCCCCGGCCACCGCCAACTCGCCCTGGTGGTCACCGCCAGGAACGGGGATGCCGGGCGCAAGGGCAGCATGCCCAACTACGTAAACGCCGACGGCTACGTGTCGGTGCGCGAAGTGCGCACCCGGGTCGGCCGCAATACCCAGTCGCCACAGACGCTGCTACTGGTCGACCTGGACAGCGGCAGCATCACCCCGGTGGACTTCGGCAGCCTTCCCGGTATCGACGAGGACCCGCTGGCCAGGCTGCGCAAGTCGGCACTGGAGTGGCACACCGCGCGGGGCGCCGATCGCGAGCAGGTGAAAGCGGCCCTGGCGGCCCCCGCCCGGCGCGATATCTCTGTTACCGGCCTGGCCTGGAGCCCCGACGGTCGCCACCTGGTGGCGCAAATCACCGCCAACGACTTCAAGGACCGCTGGCTGGTGACCCTCGACAGCGAAGAGGACGACGCCCCGGCGCCACGGCTTCAGCACCGGCTGCGTGACAGCGCCTGGATCAACTGGGCCTACAACGAGTTCGGCTGGCTGCGGGACAGCCGCCGCCTGTGGTTCCTGTCGGAGGAATCCGGCTATTCGCACCTCTACCTGAAGGCCATCGACGAGCGTCGCGCCCGGGCACTGACCGGCGGCGACTTCGTGGTCCGCGAGCCCGCCATCGATCCGGCGGAAAACTTTGCCTATGTGGTGGCCAACCGCGCGCACCCGGGCAACTACGAGGTCTACCGCGTGCCCCTTGCCGGCGGCGACCTGCAACAGGTCAGCGACCTGGACGGCGTCAGCAGCTTCTCGCTGTCACCGGCCGGTGACCGCTTGCTGATCCTGCGCTCCTGGTACGACCGCCACGCCGACCTCTACCTCGGCGCCAGCGACGGCAGCGGCGAGCTGCGCCAGCTCACCGACACCGTCTCCGCGCGCTACGACAGCATCGACTGGAACGTGCCCGAGATTGTCGAAGTGCCCTCTTCCCACGTCAACCGGCCCATCTACTCCAAGCTCTACCTGCCGCCCGACCACGACCCGGCGAAGTCCTACCCCGCGGTGATGTTCGTGCACGGCGCGGGCTATACCCAGAACGCCCACATGGGCTGGCCCTATTACTTCCGCGAGTTCATGTTCCACACCGTGCTGGCCAACGCCGGTTTCGTGGTGCTGGACATGGACTACCGCGCCTCCAAGGGCTACGGCAGCGACTGGCGCACCGCGATCTACCGGCAGATGGGCCACCCGGAACTCGAGGACTACCTCGACGGCATCGACTACCTGGTTGAATCCCAGGGCGTGGACCGCCAGCGGGTGGGCATCTATGGCGGCTCCTACGGCGGCTTCATGAGCTTCATGGCCCTGTTCCGGGCGCCGGAGGCCTTCGCCGCGGGGGCGGCGCTGCGCCCGGTGGCGGACTGGATGCACTACGAGAACGACTACACCCGGCGCATACTGAACACGCCCCTGGTGGACCCCGAGGCCTATCAAAAGAGCTCGCCGATCAACCATGTGGAGGGTCTGCAACGCCCGCTACTGATCGCCTCGGGCATGCAGGACGACAACGTGTTCTTCCAGGACTCGGTGCTGATGGTGCAGCGCTTGCTGGAGCTGAAAAAACCGGACTTCGAGATCGCCATCTACCCGCTCGACGGGCACGGCTTCACCAACCCGGAGTCCTGGCTGGACGAGTACCGCCGGATTTACAAACTGATGCAGGAAAACCTGCAGTAAAGGGATATCGCCATGGACACCGACATACCGCGCCTGCTGGCCGCCAAGTACGCCAAGTTCGTCGACGACCGGGATTTCTCGCGCATGCGCGAGATCATGACACCGGATTTCACCCAGCAGGGCCCGGGCTTCAGCGCCGGCAGCCTCGACGAATTCATCGGCAATCTCGAGTTTCTGCGCCAGTATTCGGCCACCCTGCACCTGGTGGGCAACCAGATCGGCGAGTGGCACAACGCGATATACACCGGGGAAACCTGGTGCGTGGCGTCACACATCTACGAGAAGGACGGCGTCCCGCGCAAACTCGACATGGGCATCCGCTACCAGGACGTGATCGAGGACAACCACGGCAGCTATCGCTACACCTCCCGCGACCTGAACGTGGTCTGGACCCAGGACCTGCCCTGCCAGGGCTGAGGTCAACGCGGTCCCGGTGCGCTCAACCGCCCAGGTCCGCCGGACGGTCCACGTCGCGCAGGATACCGGGGTCGTCCACCTCCAGTTCACACACCCGGCCGGCGTGGCGCGCGAGTACCCGCCGCGCGCCCGCATCCCCCTCGAGGCGCGCCAGCTCCGGGTAGAAGGCCGCGCCAAAGGCCACCGGGTGACCGCGCCGCCCGCCGCGGCTGGGCACGACAATGCGCCGCGGACCGGCCGCGGCCGCCACCGCCCGATAGGTCGCGGGCAGAACCCAGGGCATGTCGGCGAGGGCGATCAGCGCCGCGTCCCAGTCCGCCGCGGCGGCAATCCCCTGGGCCAGGGTATGCCCCATGCCCCGCGCCGCGTCGGCGCAGGCACAGGAATCCACCCCCAACCGCGCCAGCAGTTCGAGCGCCCGGGTATCGTCGGGGCGCAGGCAGACGCACAGGGACAGGCCGGACGCGCGCGCCGCGCGGATGCTCGCCTCGAAGACCGAATCGCCCCCGCCCAGCCGTGCGAAACGCTTGTCGCCGCCGAAACGGCGGCTGGACCCGGCCGCCAGCAACAGGACCCCGAGGTTCACTGCCCCGGGCGCCGGCGCTGCAAACTGGTCAACTCCGCCATGATGGCGACGGCGATTTCCAACGGTGTCTTGCTGCCGATGTCCAGGCCCACGGGGGCGTGCAGCGCGGCCAGCTGGCTGTCTTCAAAGCCCAGCTGACGCAGGCGTTCGAGGCGCTTGTCGGTGGTCCTGCGCGAGCCCAGCGCGCCGACGTACCAGGCCGGGCTGTCGAGGGCCTCCATCAGCGCCATGTCGTCGATGCGCGGGTCGTGGGTCAGGGTAATCACGATGGCGTGGGGGTCGGTGATGTGCTCGCGCACGGCGTCGTCGGGCATACCCGCGAGCAGCGGTACCCGCGGGCCGGCCCACTGTTCCCGCGGCACGGGGCGCGGGTCGCTCACCAGTACCTCGTAGTCCATCGCCAGGGCCAGTTCCGCCAGCGACTGGCTGAGCTGCCCGGCCCCCACCAGCAACATGCGCTGCCGCGGACCGAGACTCTGCACCACCCGCTCCGGGCTGACCTCCAGCGGGGCGAAGGCCCCGGCGGGATGCACCCGGCAGGCGCCGCTGGCCAGCGTCACTTCCCTGCGGATACACTCCCGCGCGGCCAGTGCCGTCAACGCCTGGTCCAGCCACTCCACATCGACCTGCCCCAGGCGCTGTAGCAAAACCCGCAGGCGACCGCCGCAGGGCAGCCCCAGGCGCTCGTTCTCCTCGGCGCTGACACCGTACTCGATGATCTGGGCCGGTACATCCGGCATGCTTCCCGAGCGAACGCGCTCCAGAAGATCGTCCTCGATGCAGCCACCGGACAGGGAACCACACTGACCCCCCGCGCCGTTGCAGGCCAGCATCGAACCCACCGGGCGCGGGGACGAACCCACCGCCGCGACGATGGTGCACAGCCATACCTCCTCCCCTGCCGCCAGCCAGCGCCTGGCCGCTTCCAGCACTTCCTGGTCAATTGCCCGCATGGTTCCCCGCCAAAATCCTCTCGATGGTGCCGGCTATTAAATCAGTTCCTCGAGGGAGATGCGATGAGCCGCGCACAGCGCCGCCAGCGTTTCCGCCTGCGCGGCCGGCGCACGCAGGTCGAGCTGAACCTGCTCGCCGTAACACACGCTGTCCAGGTAGCCGCCGTGCTGGTCCAGCCAGTGACGCAAGGGCTGCTCGCAGGCGAAGTCCCCCCGGGCACGCCAGCACGCCAGCTGCTCCCGCTGCCGACAGGGCGCCGCCTCCACGGCCTCCCTCGTGGCAGCGCTGTAGGCGCGCACCAGCCCGCCGGCACCGAGCTTGATGCCGCCGAAGTAACGCACCACGATGACCAGCACGTCCCCCAAATGGCCGTGCTGCAGGACATTGAGTATCGGCCGCCCGGCGGTACCCGCCGGCTCGCCATCGTCGTTCATGCCGGCACCGCGGGCGTCCGCCGGCGGTCCCAGCAGGTAGGCCCAGCAGTGATGGCGCGCGTCGGGGTAGTCCGCCCTGGCTTTGGCCACCGCGGCATTGACCTCCTCCCGGTTGCGCACCGGCAACAGCCGGGCGATGAACCGGCTTTTTTTGACAACGTACTCCGCCTGGTACTCGGCGATGGCGATTTTGTAGGACATTCGCGGCAATACACTCAGTGTCTGACGGTGATTTTAGGATCCAGCGGCTCGCTTGGGCAACGGTCGGTCACGATCGTGTATTTGTAAATCACACCCTCTTCCGTCTTTGGCGCCCCGGCATCAACCGGCTGCGACCGGAGGCTGCCGTTGTTGGTACAACGGCTGGTCGACCTGCCCACGAAGGGGTCAAAGTAGACGCAGTAGGACGCCCTGGCGTCCTCCCCGGTGGACATATCCACTGCCTGCCACTCCACCTGCCTGCGCTGGGCAAAATCGAGCAAGACATTCTCTGGTTCCACGTTTTGCGGGCATCCCCTTTCATCCAACTCGATTTTCACCGCCCCGGAGGCGGGCTGCGCCTTGATGGTCGCCGAGTTCAGGAAACACCCTGACAACAACAGCATCGCCAATGCGATCCCCCCGGTGCGCCAGGCCGGTCCGCCCTTATACGTTACATCACGGGTACTTTCCATTTCCAATCTCCTTGAAGGTGGCAGCCGCCGGCAGGGGGTCCGTGCCCCTCACCAGCGTTGCAAAACGCGGCTCTCGCCGCAAATCGGCAAAGTTCCTGTCCAGCGACAACAACGCTACTGGGTAGCCAAGTTCTACGGCAGACTCCAGTGCCGACACCGCCTCACCCATCCGCCCGAGGACGGTAAAGGCCACGGCCCGGTCATAGAGTTCATACATGGAGCGCTCGCCGGACTCCAGCGAGTCGTCCAGCAGGCGCACCGCCTCGGCCGCGCGGCCGAGGCGGGCCAGGTAGCTGGCGACCATGGCGCGCGCCAGGGCGTCGTTGGGGTTAATGGCAAGTCGCGAGTTACCCAGGTCGATAGCCCGCTCAAGGGCGCTCTGCGCTTCGTTTCGCCGTCCGGGTATCAACTGCAGGGTTTCCCCCAGGTAACCCCAGTACTCGAAATTTTCCGGCGCCAGTTGCACGGCCTGTTCATATTTGTCCGCGGCTTCGTGTATCTTTCCCGCAAAAAACAAACTGCCGCCGAGATTGGACAGCGAAATGGCCGTGGGGGCCTGGGCCACTGATCGCTCCCAGGCCTGCGCCGCCTGCCCCGGTTCACCGATCATGTAGAATGCCGACCCCAGGTTGTTCCAGGCCGTCTCGCTGTCCGGATTGAGACTGGCGACACGCTGCAGCAACGGTATTGCGCGTTCAAATTGCCCACTTTCAAAATAATAGGCGGCCAAATCGTTGTACGCCCCCCAGAAATTCGGCTGCAATTCCACCGCCGTCGTCAGGTCACTTTCCACCTGTGATGGTTGATTCATCGCCGCGAAAGTATTCCCCCGCCCCCGGTAGGCATCCACCGCGGCCGGGTTAAGCGACAGTGCGTTGTTAAAGGCGTCGAGGGCTCGACCGTATTTTCCCGACACCCGATACAGGTTACCCAGTGCGATGTATACGGAAACCGCTTCTTTATCGAGTTCAAGCGCACGCTGACAGGCGCTTTCACCCTCAAGGAAGTCAGCGCTACGGCGGTTGATTTCATACTGTTTCAGCAATCCGTCGCAGAGTCCGGCCCAAGCATCGGCGAAGTCCGTGCTGACTTCCAGTGCACGGCGAAAAAAAGACACGGCGGCACTGAGATTGGATTCATCCATCTGCTTGCGCAAATAGTCGCGCCCGTGCAGGTAATAGTCATAGGACACCGCTTCTATCTCGTATTCCCTGGTGAGCAGCTGGCTGGACTGTTCGGACAACACGACTTGCAGCGACTCAACGACACTGCGCGCGATATCCTCCTGCAGGGCCAGCAGGCCACCCATGTCCCTGTCGTAGGCGGCCGACCACACCTGGAAGCCACTGGCGGTCTCCACCAGCTGCGCGGTCACCCGGACATGGCTGCCGTCCCGGCGCACGCTGCCCTCGAGCACGTGGCCCACACCGAGGCGCTCGGCGATATCGCGCAAATCCACGTCCTTGTCGCGGAAGTAAAAGGAAGCGGTGCGCGCCGCCACGTTGAGTTCACTGAGCCGCGACAGCAGGTTGAGAATCTCCTCCGCCAGGCCGTCGCCGAGGTAGTCCATGTCCTCGCCGCTGCTCATATTGAGAAAGGGCATCACCGCAACCGAGGGGCGGCCCTGCTGAACCCCGCCGGCGCGCCCCCCCTCAGCCACCTGGCCCGGGGTGAGTCGATCGAGATAGAGGTAGCCCACCGACAAGGTCAGGGCGAGGATCAGCAACAACTCCAGTACAAAGGGCAGGGGCAGGTTCATCCGCCTGGACGGTGTCACCGTTGGCGGCGCGGCAACCACGCCCCGTGCCGTGAGATCGAAACGCCAGGCGAGCAACAGCGCCACCGGAAAGCCAATGGCGGTGGCCAGCAACACCAGGGTCACGGCATTGTCGGGCAGGCCCAGCATGGGGGAAAACACATCCGCCACCTGCAGCAGTGCCCAGGCACCCGCACAATAGAGGGCGGCAACACGATAGACGCCCCTGGATTTCAGCTCGGCAATGAACTGTCGTGCATCCATGACAGTCGACTTTAAGCCCTGCCAGGCCACGATCGGGATGCGCCGACAATACAAGCCTCGGAGCACACCGCCTACCCGCAACCCGGCGCGGGTGATTCAGCATTGGATAGCGCCACCGGCCCGGCATCGGTACGCGCCGGGTCATTCCCCAGTGTATGCCAAATTGGCTATCCGGCAACTGCGCCGGTCAGCGGGCCTGCTCCTGGAAATAGGCGTCGACCAGCTTGCCCACGGTATTGGCGACGACCAGGTGCGCCGCGTACCAGGTGTGCAGGCAGCGGATGCGGGTGAAATCCTCGATTCCGCCGATACCCCGGCGGGCCAGCACCGCGGTGAAACCCAGGGCCTCGATGCGCGCCCGCAAGACGGGTGTGATATAGCTGTCGCGCAACGCGATATGGGCCGCGTGGTCCGCGCGCAGGGCTCGCTGCAGCTCCGGGTCGGCGTCGATGCGCGCCTGCAGGCGGGCGATCAGTCCCCCCGCCTCGGCCTGGTCGATGCGATAGTTCAGCTGCGCATCAACCAGCCAGAACAGGGTGGGAAAGGGCTTGTCGTCGACCAGGGAGGCCACGCGGATCACCCGCGGCGAACCGTCGGGCGCGGTCACCGCGATCGCTTCCAGCCCGCGCGGCTCGCGACCGAGCAGGCGGGCGACTTCCGCGGTCTGTCGGGGGTCTGGCTTCAACTGCGAACCGCTCTCTAGTAAGGTGGGCGGCCGATTTTACGCCAGCCCCCGGATCAACGCCATGTCCACCGCCCCGCCGCCAGGCTCCGCGTCCACCGATCACTCCGAGTGGCAGGCGCTGGCCTGCGCCATTACCTTCCTCACCCGGATACCGGTGCCGCTGGCCACCCACAGCGACGCCCTGCTCGCCCGCTCGGTCATGTATTTCCCGGTGGTGGGCCTGCTGGTGGGCGCCATTGGCGCCGCGGCCTATTACCTGGCCACTGCCCTCTGGCCGCCGCTGATTGCGGTGCTGCTGGCGCTGTCCGCCATGCTGTTGGCCACCGGCGGCTTTCACGAAGACGGCCTGGCCGATACCGCCGATGGCCTGGGCGGCGGCTGGCGGGTGAAGGACAAGCTGCGCATCATGAAGGACTCGCGCCTGGGCAGTTACGGCGCCCTCGCCCTGGTCATGGCGCTGCTGCTGAAGGTGGCGACGCTGTCCGCGCTCGCGGGCGTCTCCGCCAACGCGGTGCCCGTGGCGCTGGTGCTGGGACAGGTGCTGGGACGCTGGGCCGCGCTGCCCCTGATCCGCCTCACCCCCTATGTCGGCGGCGAAGCCGGCAGCGGCCGCCCCCTGGTACCCGGGGTGGCCAACGGCCGCCTGGCCGCGGCCAGCGCCTTCGCCCTGGCCTGCGTACTGTGTTTGCAGGGGCAGGCGCTCACCGCCCTGCTGGTGACGCTGGCCGCGGTCATCGCGCTGTGGCGCCGCCACTGCCTGCGCCAGCTGGGCGGCCTCACCGGCGATACCCTGGGCGCCGGCAACCAGCTGGCGGAACTGGCGGTGTATCTCGTGTTGCTCGCCCTCGCCACCTGAATGCGCAACCGGACTCACCTGTTGTTGTTGCGCCACGCGCTGTGCGAGATCCCCGCCGGTCACTGCCTGGGACAGCTCGACGTGCCACTGAGCGCGGCCGGGGAAAAGCAGGCGCGGCAGTTGCGCGAACGCTGGCAGGGTGAACTGCCCACCCAGGTGTGGTGCAGCGACCTGCTGCGGGCGCGACAAACGGCGGACATCCTGCTGGCGGGCAGCGGTATCCGTCCCCGATTGGATACCCGCCTGCGCGAAATCCACCTCGGCAACTGGCAGGGACGGTCCTGGGACGCCCTCTACCGGGAGCAGCCGGCGCGCATGCGGCACTGGGGCAGCCACTGGCTGGATGCCGCGCCCCCACGGGGCGAGAGCGGGCGCGATCTGTGGCAGCGGGTGGCGGCGTGGCGGGAAGAGGTCCTCGAATCCCACCCCGGCGGCACGCTGGTGGTGGCCCACGCCGGCTCCCTGCGCGCCCTCGCCAGCCTGCTCGATGGCGGCGGCGCGGCGGCGATGTTCGACCACGCATTCAGCCACTGCGCCCCGGTGCAGTGGGTTTGACAAGCCCCCGGCACCGCACTAGAGTGGCCGCCCGAGCCAGGTGCCTGCCGTCCTTTCTCCGCAAAGGGCTGGGCGGGTTAAATGGGAAGTGTGGTTACGGTGGGCCCGCCCGCCCCATTCCACCGCTGCCCCCGCAACGGTAATCAGCACTGCTGTAAGCCCGATACCTGCCTGGCGCGCGCAACGATGGAGCGGAGGGCTTCATGCGAGGTTGCCCGGCCCTGTGCGCAGGCGCTGCGTTCCCCCGAATCCCCTCCCTCAGTCGCCAACCCGACCTGGCAATTGAGGCTTTACCATGAAAAGAATCGCCCCCCTTGCAGCCCTGGCCTGTGCCCCGGCGCTGTACGCCGCCACCGACATTCCCGCGCGGGACACCCGCTCGCAGTACAGCATGGAAGAAGTGGTGGTGAGTTCCTCCCGGGTGCCCATGCCCCTGCGCCAGGTGGGCACCTCGGTCTCGGTGATCACCGAGGAAGACATCCGGAACCAGGGCTTTGACAGCCTGTACAACGTGCTGCGCAGTCAGCCCGGTATCGCCGCGAGCAATACCGGCGGCGCCGGCAAGCCCACCGCCCTGCGCGTCCGCGGCGAGGAGGGCTACCGCACCAAGGTCTACATCGACGGCATCGATGTTGCGGACACCTCCGCCACCCAGCACGGTCCGCGCTTCGAGGAGATCCTCAGCGCCGGGGTGCGGCGCGTGGAAATCCTGCGCGGCCCCCAGGGCCTGATGTACGGCGCCGACGCCGGCGGCGTGGTCAATATCTCCACCCGCAGCGGCGAACCGGGCCTGCAGGGCGTGGTCAGCGCCGAGGGCGGCCGCTACGGCACCCGCCAGCTGACGGCGGATATCGGCGGCGGCAACGAACAGGTGGATTTCGCCCTGTCGGCCACTGACTTTGAAACCGACGGTTTCAATGCCCGCGGCGACGATACCTCCGCGCACGACGACGACGGCTACGACAACACCACCCTGCACGGGCGGGTCGGCTGGAACGCCAGCGAGAACCTGCGCCTGGAACTGGTGGCGCGCAACACCGAGGGCGAGAACGCATACGACGACTGTTTTACCGTCGACACCTTCGCCCCCACCGACGCCTGCGGCAGCGACTTCGAGCAGGACGCCTGGCGCGCGGCGATCGACTACCAGGCCGGGCGTTTCGGCCACCAGCTGGCCTACACCGGCAACGACACCGAACGCCAGAACTACGCCGACGGCCTGCCGAGCTTCGGCGCCGACGGATCGCTGGATAAATGGGGCTACCTCGGCAACTTCGCCGCCAGCGAGGACCTGCGCCTGGTGTACGGCGCCGAGCGCCTCACCGAGTCCATCGACGACGGCAGTTTCGACCGCGAACGCGATCAGGACAGCGTGTTTTTCGAAGTCCAGGGCGGCTTCGGCGACGCCCTCTATCTCACCGCCGGCGCCCGCCACGACGACAACGAGGACTTCGGCAGCCACACCAGCTACCGGGTCAGCGGCGCCTATCTCATCGACATGGCCGGCGGCGAACTGAAGTTCAAGTCGGCCTACGGCACCGGCTTCCGCGCCCCCAGTCTGTACGAGATCGCCTACAACATCAGCTTCGCCACCCCGCCGGCCTCCACCGTGGAGCTGGACGCCGAGCAGAGCGAGGGCCTGGATGTGGGCGTGGTCTGGGCCAATGACGATGGCCTGTATCTGGAGGCCACCTACTTCGACCAGCGCATTGAAGACGCCATCTATTTCGACCTGAACAACTACTCCGGCTACCTGCAGGACGACGGCAATAGCGACTCCAGCGGCGTGGAACTCATCGCCCGCCTGCCCCTGGGGGAGACCTTCTGGCTCGGCGGCAACTACACCTACAATGACAGCGAGGACGCCGATGGCTCCACCCGCGTGCGCCGTCCCGAACACCTGGCCAACCTCAGCTTCAACTGGCAGCCCCTGAACGGCGACCTGCTGCTCGCCCTGCACGTGCGCAGCGCTCGCGACGCCGAGGGCATCGACGGCGAGGCCCTGGACGACTACGAGGTGGTGGACCTCAACGCCAGCTACGCCCTGTGGCGGGGCCTGGAAATCTACGGCCGGGTGGAAAACCTCCTGGACGAGGACTACCAGGAAGTGCGCGGCTACAACACCGCCGGCGCCGCCGCCTACGCCGGCGTGCGCTACTCCTTCTAACACCACATCCGACACGAGGCCCGCAATGAGCGACAGCGACGACAAGCAACAGCGCAAGGACGCCAAACACAAGGCGGCCATGCAGAAGCAAAAGGCCAAGGTGGACGCCCGCATCGAGGAGGCCAGCCTTGAGCGCGGCGTCGCCGTGCTGGTTACCGGCAACGGCAAGGGCAAGTCCAGCTCGGCCTTCGGCATGGTGCTGCGCGCCCTGGGCTACGGCATGAAGGTGGGCGTGGTGCAGTTTATCAAGGGCAAGCAGCTCTCCGGCGAGGAAATCTTCCTGCGCGACCGCCTGCCGGAAGTCGACTTTCACCAGATGGGTACCGGCTTCACCTGGAACACCCAGGACCGCAGCGGCGATATCGCCGCCGCCCGGGAGACCTGGGAACAGGCCCGGCGCATGCTGGCCGACCCGGCCTACGACCTGGTGGTGCTGGACGAGCTGACCTATATGATCGGCTACGACTACCTGCCGGAGCAGGAGATTCTCGACGCCATCGCCAACCGCCCGCGGGAACAGAGCGTGGTGGTCACCGGCCGCGGCGGCGGCGCCGCCCTGCAGGAACTGGTGGACACGGTCTCCGAGGTCAAGGACGTCAAGCACGCCTTCCGCGCCGGCATCAAGGCCCGCCGCGGCGTCGACTTCTGAGGCCGCCGTGCCCGTGACCGATGCGCTGATGGTGCAGGGCACCACCTCCGATGCCGGCAAGAGCATCCTGGTCACCGGCCTGTGCCGCGTGCTGCGCCGCCGTGGCGTCAAGGTGGCGCCCTTCAAGCCCCAGAACATGTCCCTCAACAGCGCCGTCACCCCCGAGCAGGGGGAGATCGGCCGCGCCCAGGCCCTGCAGGCCCAGGCCGCGGGCATCGCGCCCCACACCGACATGAACCCGGTGCTGCTCAAACCCAGTACCGACTGCGAGGCCCAGGTGATCATCCACGGGCGCGCGGTGCGCAACCTGGGGGCGCGGGCCTATCACGACTACAAAAGCACCGCCATGGCCGCGGTGCTCGCCTCCTGGCAGCGCCTGCAGGCGGCCCACGATATCGTGGTGGTGGAGGGGGCCGGCAGCCCCGCCGAGATCAACCTGCGCGACCGGGACATCGCCAACATGGGTTTCGCCGAGGCGGTGGACTGCCCGGTGATCATCGTCGCCGACATCGACCGCGGCGGTGTGTTCGCCCACCTGGTGGGCACCCTGGAACTCCTGTCCCCCTCGGAGCAGGCGCGGGTGCAGGGCTTCGTCATCAACCGCTTCCGCGGCGATATCGCCCTGCTGCAACCGGGGCTCGACTGGTTGCAAGAACGCACCGGCAAGCCGGTGCTGGGGGTACTGCCCTACCTGCACCATCTACAACTCGACGCCGAGGACGCCATCGCCCCGGACCAGGGGGACAAGGCCGCCAACGCCCTGCGGGTGGTGGTGCCGGTCTTCCCGCGCATCTCCAACCACACCGACTTCGACGCCCTGCGCCACCACCGGCAGGTCGACCTCACCTACGTACCCACCGGGCAGGCGCCGCCCCCCGCCGACCTGGTGATCCTCCCGGGCAGCAAAAGCGTGCGCGCCGACCTCGACTGGCTGCGCGCCCAGGGCTGGGAGGGCTACCTGCAACGCCACCTGCGCTACGGCGGCCGGGTGCTGGGTA
Source organism: Parahaliea mediterranea (assembly GCF_017255185.1). Taxonomy (GTDB): domain Bacteria; phylum Pseudomonadota; class Gammaproteobacteria; order Pseudomonadales; family Halieaceae; genus JAFKCZ01. The sequence continues at coordinate 373,699 of NZ_JAFKCZ010000004.1, read as the reverse complement.
TCTGTGGCGGCTACCAGATGCTGGGCCATCGCATCGACGACCCGGACGGCGTGGAAGGCCCGGCCGGTGGCAGTGACGGCCTGGGCCTGCTGGACATCGACACCACCCTAGCCCGCCACAAGGCCCTGCATCAAACCCGCGGCGCGCTGCCCTGCGGCAGCCCGGTCAATGGTTATGAAATCCACTGCGGTGTCTCCACCCGCCGCGCGGGCGCCGGGGAATGCACGCGCTTCGCCCACCTGGAAGACGGCCGCGACGACGGCGCCCGCAGCGCCGACGGCCAGGTGGCAGGAACCTACCTGCACGGCCTGTTCGACGGCGAGACCGCCTGCGTGGCGCTGCTCGAATGGGCGGGGCTCGAAAATGCCGAGGCGGTGGATCGCGACGCCCTGCGCGAGGGGGAAATCGACCGCCTGGCGGACTGCCTGGAGCAACACCTCGACCTGCCCGCCCTGTTCCCGCAATGGTGCGGCGCGCAATGATCGCCCACGCCCCCGTGGCTACCCGCCGGGTCCTCTGGGGCCTGAGCCTGCTGCTGCCGGTGATCCTGGTGGTGGCCATCGGCAGCGGCGCGGTGACCCTGTCACCGGGGGAGGCCCTGGGCGGCGTGCTCGCGTGGTGGCGCGGGGAATTCAGCCAGGCGGGGGTCATCGTGGCGCAGATCCGCCTGCCCCGGGTGCTGCTGGCGGCGCTGATCGGCGCCATTCTCGCCAGCTCCGGGGCCGCCATGCAGGGCCTGTTCCGCAACCCCCTGGCGGACCCCTCGCTGATCGGCGTCACCGCCGGCGCCTCCCTGGGCGCCAGCATTGCCATCGTCGCCGCGGGGGCCGGCCTGCAGGGCCTGAGCGGCATCACCGTGATTTCACTGGGCGCCTTTGCGGGGGGCCTGCTGGCGGTGCTGCTGGTATACCGGCTGGCCTCCTCCACCGCCGGCACCTCGGTGGCCACCATGCTGCTGGCGGGCATCGCCATTTCCGCGCTGGCCGGCGCCGTGGGCAATCTGCTGGAATTCCACGCCGACAGCGAGGTGCTGCGGCGCATCAGCCTGTGGCGCATGGGCGGCCTGGACGGCGCCGACCCGACCCGACTGGCCTTCGCCGCCGCCGTGTGCCTGGTGGTGGCGGGCAGCCTGCCGCTGTTCGCGACGCCGCTGAACGCCCTGTTGCTGGGAGAGTCCGAGGCGCGCTACCTGGGTATCGACGTGGAGCGCACCAAGATCGCGCTGGTGGTACTCGTGGCGGTCGGTGTCGGCGCCTCGGTGGCCCTGGCGGGCACCATCGCCTTCGTCGGCCTGGTGGTGCCACATATCATGCGCCTGCTCATCGGCCCGGACCACCGCAGCCTGATTCCCGCCTCGGCGCTGGCCGGCGCCATCCTGCTGGTGGTGGCGGACACCCTGGCGCGGGTGGTCATGGCGCCCACCGAATTGCCCGTGGGCATTGTCACCGCGATCATCGGCGTGCCGTTTTTCATTTCACTGCTGCGCCAGCGCGCGCAATACGGGATGCGGTGATGGCGGCGCTGGACGTGCGCGGCGCGAGCGCCGCTCCCTATGGACCGCCGCTGCTGGCCGGCATCGACTTCAGCCTGGCGCCGGGGGAAATCCTGTCGGTGCTCGGCCCCAATGGCGCCGGCAAGTCCACCCTGCTGCACGCCCTGGCCGGCGGCATCGACACCGCCGAGGGCGAAATACGCCTGGGGGGACAACCGCTGGCGCAGTGGCCCCGCCTGGCCCGCGCCCGTGCACTGGCCATGCTGCCCCAGCAATCGACCCTGGCCTTTCCCTTCCGCGTGGAGGAAGTCATCCTCCTCGGCCGCAGCCCCCACGCCTCCGGCGCCGCCGAGGACCGCGTGGTGCTGGCGGAGGTGATGCGGGCCACCGACACCGAACGCCTGCGCCACCGTCTGTATACCCACCTCTCCGGCGGCGAGCGCCAGCGAGTTCAGCTGGCACGGGTACTGGCCCAGTTGTGGCGCGCCGCGGACAGCGACACCCGGGTACTGCTGCTGGACGAACCCACCACCGGCCTCGACCTGGAACACCAGGACCTGGTCATGGCCTCGCTGCGACAACTCGCGGCCACCGGCTGCGCGGTCGTCATGGTCGCCCACGATTTCAATCTGGCCGCCGCCATGGCCCAGCGAGTGCTGGTGCTACGCAACGGGCGGCAGGTTTGCCAGGGCGCGCCGGCGGAGGTCTTCACCGGGCGCATGTTTGAGGAGGTTTTCCGCGTGCAGGTACACATCGCCACCCACCCCTTGAGCGGCGCACCGCTGGTGGTGCACCCGTGATGCACCTGGTGTTGGGTGGCGCGCGCAGCGGTAAAAGCCGCTTTGCCGAGCAGTGCGCCCGCGACAGCGGCAAAACCCTGTTCTACATCGCCACCGCCGAGGCCCGCGACGGAGAGATGCAAACGCGCATCGCCCACCACCGGGAACAACGCGGCGCCGCGTGGCAGCTGCGCGAGGAGCCGCTGCTATTGTCAGGCGCCATGGCGGAACTCGACGCCCCCGGCCACTGCCTGCTGGTCGACTGCCTGACGCTGTGGCTCAGCAACTGCCTCGCCGCGGGCCGATGGGAGGAACTGCGCGCGACCTTGCTGGACACCCTGCCGCAACTGGCGGCGGACGTGGTGCTGGTGAGCAACGAAGTGGGCCAGGGCGTAGTGCCGATGGGTGAACTTAACCGCCGCTTTGTCGATGAGAGTGGCCGACTGCACCAGGACCTGGCCACGCGGTGTCACCGGGTCACCCTGGTCACTGCCGGCTTGCCGCTGACCTTGAAAGAGATGAACACAGCATGACGTGGTACTACGGGGAATGCCCCGCCCCCAGCCAGCGACACCGCGACCTGGCGCGCAAGCGCCAGGATGAACTCACCAAGCCTCCCGGCTCCCTCGGCCGGCTGGAGAAGGTGGCGGTGGATTTCGCCGGCTGGCAGTCGCGGGCCATTCCCGAGCTGTCGCGGGTGGCGGTGCGGGTGTTTGCCGCCGACCACGGCATCAGCCGGCGCGGCGTGTCGGCCTTCCCCCCCGAGGTCACCGCCCAGATGGTCGACAATTTCGTCGGTGGCGGCGCCGCCATCAGCGTACTCAGCCAGCCGCTACGCGCGGATTTCGCGGTGGTCAACATGGGTACCTTCGAGCCGGTCGCGAACGCCCCCAAACTGCACAACCTGCAACTCGCACCGGGCTCCGCCGATTTTTCCGAAGAACCGGCTCTGTCCGCGGCACTGACCGAGCGTTGCCTGGAGACCGGCAAGGCCCAGGTGGACATGCTGGACTGCCAGCTATTCATCGCCGGCGAAATGGGCATCGGCAATACCACCGCCGCCGCGGCGATCTGCGCCGCCCACCTCGGCCTGGACGGCGCCGCAGTGGCTGGCCGAGGCACCGGCATTGACGATGCCACTCTGCGGCGCAAGCGCGAGCTGATCGACACAGCCCTGAACCTGCACGCCGGCGCGCTGGATGCCCCACTGGGCATCCTGCAGTGCCTTGGCGGACTGGAGATCGCCGCTCTCTGTGGCGCCTACCTGCGCTGCGGCCAACGCCGCATCCCGGTCCTGGTGGACGGCTTTATCGCCACCGCGGCGGCGCTGCTGGCGGCGGCCATCAACCCCGGCCTGCGCCCCTGGCTGATGGCCGCCCACCGCTCCAGCGAGGGCGCCCACGGCCGCGCCCTGGACGCCCTCGGACTGGACCCCCTACTTGACCTGGGCATGCGCCTGGGCGAGGGCAGCGGCGCGGCGGTGGCGGTGCCGATACTGCAGTCCGCGCTGCGCCTGCACGCGCAAATGGCCACCTTCCATCAGGCCCACGTCCAGGAGGGCGAAACACACACATGATCCGCCATTGTCTCTGGCTGCTGCTTTGGAGCAGCCTGCCCACGTTCGCCGCCCTGGAGGTCACCGACTTCGCCGGCCGCCGGGTGACGCTGGAACAACCCGCCCAACGCATCGTCGCCCTCGCCCCACACACCGTGGAGAACGCCTTTGCCGCTGGCGCCGGTAACAAACTGGTGGGCGCGGTAAGCCACAGCGACTACCCCGAGGCGGCCCGCGCCATTCCGCGAGTCGGCAGCTACCAGGCCTGGAGCCTGGAGAGTATCATCGCGCAACAACCCGACCTGGTGCTGATGTGGGGCTCGGGTAACGGTCTGGACGGCCTGCCGACCCTGGAGCGCCTGGGTATCCCGGTCTACGTCAGCGAACCGCGCCGGCTGGAGGAAATCCCCCGCACCCTGCGCGCCATCGGCCTGCTCGCCGGCACCGGCGAGGTCGCGGAACGGCGAGCGAGCGAGTTCGAGGACGAACTGGCGCGCCTGCGACGGGAATACGGCCGCGAGAAGCCGGTAAGCGTGTTCTACGAGGTGTGGAACAAGCCCCTGCAGACACTCAATGGCGAACACTACGTCAGCGATGTCATCGCACTCTGCGGCGGCCGCAACATCTTCGACGACGCCGACTACCTGGCGCCGAAAATCAACGTGGAGGCGGTACTGGCGCGCGACCCCCAGGTCATCCTCGCCAGCGGCATGGGCGCCGCCCGTCCCGAGTGGCTCGACGAGTGGCGGGCCTACCCCCACCTGCGGGCGGTGCGAGACCAGGCGCTTTTTTTCATCCACCCGGACTTGTTACAGCGCCCTACCACGCGCCTGTTGCAGGGCGCACGGCAAATGTGCGAACAGCTGGCGACCCTGCCCCGGTAATCCATCCGATTTGATCTATACTCCCTATGAGGTCGGAGTACCCATGGAGCCAATAACGATCACAGGATGTTGCCATGCCCTTTCCCAGGACAACCCTCGCAGCGGTACTGGCCCTCGCGCTGTTGCCACCCGTTGTCGCGCTCGCCGCCGACGCCGACCGTATCCGTGAACTCGAGCGCCAGCTCGCCGAACAAAAGACACTCATGCAACAGCAGCAGCGTATGCTGGAACGCATGGAAGCCGAGCTGCAACAGCTCAAAGGCGCGACGACAACGCCACCGGCCCCGGACGCCATGCGCCAGGCCGCCGGTAAAGCAGCCACCGGGACAGTAGCGCCGGACCACGCCCTCGACCTGCAGCTCTACGGTCACCTGCAGCTGGACGCGATCCATGATTTCAAACGGGTCGACCCGGACTATGAAGCCACCCTGCGCCCCTCCACCATCCCCACCGTGGACGGGATCTTCGGCGACGATGGCTCCACCCTGCTCAGCGTCCGCCAATCCACGATGGGCCTGCGCGGCAGCGCCGATACCCCGGCGGGACTGGTCAAGGGCTGGTTCGAGTTCGACATGTTCGGCACCGGCAGCAGCACCGGCGACACCACTTTCAACCTGCGTCACGCCTGGGTGGAGATCGGCGGACTCGGCTTCGGCCAGACCAACTCCAACTTCATGGACATCGGTATATTCCCCAACGTCGTCGACTGGTGGGGGCCCTCCGGCATGGCCTTCAATCGCAACCCGCAACTGCGCTATACCTGGGCGCTCGGCGAGGACGAGTTCGCCGTGGCGCTGGAGCAGCCCAACGCCAGCTTCAACACGGGCATTTTCGGCGAGATATCCCCGGCCTTTGACGACGCGGCCACCGCGCGCACCGAACTGCCGGACCTCACCGCCCGCTATCGCCTGGCGGGCCACTGGGGCCACCTGCAACTCGCGGGCGTACTGCGCCGGCTGGAATTTGAAACCCGCGGCACGCCGGACAACGAACCCACGTTCGAGGACACTGGCTGGGGCCTCAACGTTACCGGGGCGATCAACAGCATCGGCCGCGACCAGCTCAAGTTCGGCCTGGTCTACGGCGAAGGGATCGCCAGCTTCATGAACGACGGCGGCGTGAACCTGGCGCCGGAAAACTTCGAGGAAGAACCGGTGCCGGTCCTGGGCACCACGCTCTACTACGACCGCTACTGGTCCGGGCAGTGGAGCTCATCAATCGGCTTTTCCATCAATGACGCCGACGCGCGCAACCAGCAGGCCGACGCCGAGTTCGACAGGGGTATCTACGCCAGCGCCAACCTGCTCTACACGCCCTACCCCGCCCTTCTCATCGGTCTTGAAGCCCTCTACGGCCGGCACGAGGACGTGGCCGGTCGCAGCGGCGAGGACTTCCGCACGCAAGTGACCTTCAAACACAAGTTCTCCACTCATTTCTAGGGGACCACATGTTCAGCCCAACCGCATACACCATCGCCGGCCTTGCGCTATTGGGGCTCGTATCCTGCAATCGGCAGGACGCGCCCGCGGAAACCAGCCAGGCGGACTTTGACGTGGTCGAGGCCAGTTTCGCCGACATGCAGGTCGCCATGGCCAGCGGCGACACCACTGCGCGCGCCATCGTCAGCCAATACCTGGCGCGCATCGAGCGTTACAACGCCTCCCTGGGGGCCGCCATCAGCGTCGCCAGCGATGCCCTGGCACAGGCCGATGCCCTCGACCGGGAACGCGCCAATGGGCAGGTGCGCGGGTCCCTGCACGGCATTCCCATCGCGCTGAAGGACAACATCCACACCACCGACCTGCCCACCACTGGCGGCGCCATGGCCTTCGCGGGCTACACACCTCCCTACGAGGCCACCCTGGTGACAAGGCTCCGCGAAGCGGGCGCCATCATTATCGCCAAAACCACCCTCACCGAGCTGGCCAACTGGGTGGCCACCGGCATGCCCAACAACTACAACGCGGTGAACGGCTACGGCTACAATCCCTACGACCCGCGCAAGGACCCACGCAAGGGCTTCGACGACGGCCGCGGGGTAATGGATACCGGCGGCTCCAGCTCCGGCATCGGCACCGCCGCCAACCTGTGGGCGGCTAACGTGGGTACCGAGACCTCCGGCTCCCTGCAGATACCCGCCAACAACACCCGCCTGGTGGGTATCAAACCCACGGTGGGGCGGGTGAGCCGTCACGGCATCATCCCCATTACCGCGGACCAGGACACCGCGGGGCCAATGGCCAAGTACGTCGCCGATGCCGCCGCCCTGCTGGCGGCCATGGAAAGCGACGACCCCGGGGACCCCGCCAGCGGCGTGTGCCCCCACCCCGGGCCCGGGGGGTATAGCGCCCACCTGCGCGCCGACGGCCTGCGCGGGGCCCGCATCGGCATCCCGCGGGCTTTCTTCTACGATGCGATCACCCCCCCCGGCGCAAACACTCCGCGCGGCGGCCTGAACACCGACGAGCGGGCCGCGATGCGCGAGGCTATCGCCGCGCTGAAGGCCGCGGGCGCCGACCTGGTGGACCCGGCGAACATTCCCTCGGTGCTGGCGGAAAACCCCAGTGACAACCAACTGCTGTTCGGCAACTGCTACGACCTGCCCCAGGGCAAGGGCGGCGACGCTCATTGCTCGGTGATTCTCAAGTACGGCATGAAACGCGACTTCAACGCCTGGCTGGACAGCCTCGGCGACAGCGCCCCCCTGGACTCCCTCACCGCGCTGCGGGAGTACAACCTGGCTCACGCCGACCGGGGCGCAATCCGGTACGGCCAGGCGGAACTCGACATATCCGACGAGATGGACGTGGCCGCCGACCGCGCCCGCTGGCGCGCTGACCGCGACAAGGATATCCGCCTGTCCCGCGCGGAGGGCATCGACGCCGCGCTGGACGCCCACGACCTCGACGCCCTGCTGTTCCCGGCCTGGTACGGCGAGAACATTGTCAACAAGGCCGGCTACCCGGTGATCGCGGTGCCCTTCACCGCGGTGCCCAATACCCTCGACCCGCCCCTGCCCGAGGGCTTCGGCGCCAAACCCATACCTTTTGGCATCACCTTCGTGGGCACCGCCTGCAGCGAGCCGCGGCTGATCGAGCTGGCCTACAGTTTCGAGCAGGCCACCCGGGGCCGCAAGCCGCCAGAGGCCACGCCATGACGTGGCGGCTCACGCTCGCGGCCTGGGCTCTCGCCGCGTGCCTGCCCGGCGCCCCAGTCCAGGCCAGTGAGCGGGCCGCCATTCAGGCGGCCATCAACACCGCCTACGAGACCTACAAGGGGCTGGAAGCCGGGGAGACCGCCCAATACATTCCCGCCCTGGCCGCCGCCGACCCGGACCGCTTCGGCATCGTGGCGATCACCGTGGACGGCGAGGTCATCAGCCGCGGCGATACCGAACAGCCCTTCGCCATCATGAGCGCCGCCAAGCCCTTCACCCTGGCCCTGCTGCTGTCGCAGCAGGGCCGCAACGTCGTACTCAAACGTATCGGCGTGGAGCCTACCGGCCAGCCCTTCAACGCCCTGGCGGGGGTGGAGCGCCGCGCGCGCAAGCCCCTCAACCCGATGGTGAACGCCGGCGCCATCACCGCCGTCAGCCTGCTTGAGGCCGATGACGCCGATGCGCGCTGGCAATTGATACGCAATGGCTACAACCGTTTTGCCGGCGAGCCCCTGACCCTGCTGGCGGCGGTCTACCGCTCGGTGGGAGCGAGCAACTTCCGTAACCGCGCGCTCGCCAACCTGCTTAGCGACCAGCAGTGGCTCGGTGCCCCGGTGGACGAAACCCTGGACGTTTACAACCGCCAGAGCAGTGTCGCCGTCACCGCGCGGCAACTGGCGGTGATGGGCGCCACCCTGGCCAATGCCGGGGAGAACCCGGTGACCGGCGAGCAGGTGCTGGCCCGGGATCTGGTGGACGAGGTGCTTGCGGTGATGATGATGAACGGCTTCTACGACGAGTCCGGGCGCTGGGCCTACAACGCGGGGCTGCCAGCCAAGAGCGGGGTGGGCGGCGGCATTGTGGCGGTGGTGCCGGGGAAGATGGCCCTGGTGGGCTATTCGCCGCGACTGTCCACCGCCGGTAACAGTGTCCGGGGGATGAAGGCGCTGGAGGCGATTTCGGCAGAGCTGGGCTTGAGTTTGTTCAGGCCCGGTTTGAATAGCAACCGTTAGCGATGGCGGCCAACTGTGCGCTGCCGGCCGGCACCGGCGATGTGGGTCACGGCCATCGGGGCTTGGCAAACGCCGCCGGTGCGGCTAGCTTAGGCTCAGGACCCAAGGAGAACGCCATGAATCGACACGATCGCAAGCACCCTGGAGCCGCCCTGCTGCTGGCCGCCGCCACCGCGCTGGGCGCCAACGCCCTGCCCGCCGCGGCCTTTGAGTGGCCGTGGCACGAGCAGGGGGAGGTGCGCTACAGCTATTGCAAGGGATTCGTGGTGGCCGCCCTGGGCGACTTCCCGGTGGAGAAACTGTCCCGCACCCAATTGTGGCTGGCCTGGAACCAGATCAACCGCGAGGGCATTGCCCCCGCCACCGCGCCGGACAGCGACTACCAGGCGGGATACCAACAATTCCATCAGTGGCTGGGTGGCGGAAGCCTGGATCAAGTACGGCAGATCGCCGATGGGGATTGCGCGCTGGGCCGGAACTGAACACCGCGACCGGCCCCGCCTGACATGGCGGGGCCTGTACGCCAGGCGCGCGCCGGCAGCGGGCCTCAGCCCTCGTCACCGTCCTTTTTCGCCCCTTCCTCCAGGCCCTTGAGGAATTCCCCGATCTGGCGGCCTGCCTCTTCCGAGCTCATGTCCTCGAAGCCCTCGAATTGCCGGCTCATTTCCGACATACGGTCGGCCATCTGTCGCGAGGCGTATTCGCTGCTGATGTTGGAGATCAACAGCAGGCCGCCGAGAATGCCGAACACGATCATCGCCGTGCGGCGTTCGCGCTGGTGCACCGCCACGCTGGCCTCGATCATCAGCAAGGTGCCCCAGGCGACGCTGACCATTACCCCGATATAGGGAATGATCGACAGCAGCGCGCCCACCGGGTACACCGCCGTGGCCGCGGACCAGCAGCGAAAGGCCGTTTCGTAATCCCGCTCCGAGCCCATCAGTTTCCAGATCACAAAGAGGATGGCCGCGGCGATAAAGGCGCCGATGACGGCAAAAATCGGGTAGATAATGATCCCGGCAAAACCCGCAGCCAGGAAACCGTGGCCGGAGGTGAACAGTGACCACACCGCAGCGATGATCCCGGTGGCCACGGCCATGACCGCCACGAAGATTACAGGCTCGGTGAAGCCACCGCTGCCCGGCATGTCACGATAAAATCCGGCCGGGTTGGTAAGCACCTCCCGGGCCTGTTCGATGACGCGGTTGATATCGAAGGTGCCCTGCGACTGTGGCGCTGGCGGTTCCGTTTGCTGCTGTTGCTGCTGTTGCTGCTCTTCCGATTCCATGGTCGGTGCCTCCTGTGAATGAGGCGTTCAAAAATAGCAGACCACGGCCTGGGTTCAAAGGAGAAAACACTCACCGTTGCCGTGCGCAATCGCGAGGGTACTGCTAACCTTGTCGGCTCGGGAATCCACTTGCTGTCGGGAGGCCACCGTTGAGAACTTTCAGGCTGATGCTACTTTCGGTCGCGCTGCTGGCCTGCAGCGCCACCGCGGAACAGTACACCATCCACTATGACGTCAGCGTGACACCGGAGCGGGGCGAGGCCGCGGTGACAATCACTCTGCGCGGCGACTCACTACCGTCCAGGATCGAGGTGCATTTCGACCCGGACCAGCACCGCGATTGGCGCGCGGAACCGGCACTGGACATCGACGACGATGTGGCCACCTGGCGGCCGCGGGCTTCCGGGGACAGCCTCAGTTACCGCTTCGCAATCAACCACAAGCGCGATGGCGACAGCTACGACGCCATGATCACCGACGACTGGGCGGTTCTGCGCAGCGATAAACTGGTGCCGCCCATGGCGGTGAAGGTGGCCAAGGGCCTGCAGGCCTCGGCGGAGCTCGACTTCGACCTGCCCGAGGGCTGGTCCTCCGCCGCCCCCTACGAGAGCCTGAGCGACGCCGATAATCGCTATCGCGTGACAGACCCGGGCCGCCGGTTCATTCGCCCCAAGGGCTGGCTGATCCTGGGATCCATCGCCAGCCGCCAGGACGTGATTGCCGACGTGGGGGTGCGGGTCGCCGCCCCCCGGGGCCAGGATATCCGCCTGCAGGATGCCCTGGCCTTCGTCAACTGGACGCTGCCCTACCTGAAGGAGATTTTTCCGGACTTCCCCCCGCGACTGCTGATTGTGAGCGCCGACGACCCCATGTGGCGCGGCGGCCTCTCGGGGCCGAATTCGCTGTTCATGCACGGCGACCGTCCACTGATCAGCGGCAACCGCACCAGTAGCCTGATCCACGAGCTGGTGCACGTCGGCACCTCCATCCGCGGCACCGACAAGAGCGACTGGATCGTCGAGGGTATCGCCGAGTATTACGCGGTGGAAATCCTGCGACGCTCGGGGGGCATCAGCGAGCTGCGCTTCCGCGAGACCCTCGATGAACTGGCGCAGTGGGGCAAGGAGTCCGACGGACTGTTCACCGGCCGCTCATCCGGCGCCACCACGGCGCGGGCGGTGGGGGTCATGCGCCAACTGGACCGGGAGCTGCGCGAGCTGAGCGAGGGCAAAAAAAGCCTGGACGATGTCGCCACGGCCCTCGCCGAGGACGGCGGCAAAATCTCCGTGAAGGCATTCGTGGATACCGCGGAACGGCTCGCCGGGGGCGACCTCGAATCCCTGGCCGATATCAAGTCACGGATCACCGCCAACTGACGCCGCCGGGAAAGCCCCGGCCGGATGTTCAGCGCTCCACCGCGCTCTTGAAGATATATTTGGCCAGGGCGCTTGAAAGTGCTCGGGCATCGCCATTGGCAATTGCATACCGGGCCACTATCCCGACCCCCGATTCCTGCGCCACCGAGAGCGATGCCAGCGTCACCCCTGAACTCTCCGCTTCGGTCCGCACCACTGACTCCACCTCGCGAAAGATCAGCGCGGGCTTGAATATCTTGCCCACCGCGGTCACTGGCAAGGTGTCGACCAGGCGTATGGCCTTGGGAATCGCGGCTCGCTCGCTGATGGCCTCACTGGCGTACTCCATCAATGCCTCCTCGCGAACGCTACCCTTCACATGAAGCTGGACATAGGCTACCGGCACCTCTCCCGCGTGGGCATCCGGCCGTCCGACCGCCGCACTCATTGCCACATCCGGATGAGAGGCCAGGGCTTCCTCGATCACCTTCGGGTCGATATTGTGACCGCCGCGGATAATCAACTCCTTTTTACGACCGGTCAGCCAGAAGTAACCATCCGCATCCCTGCGCGCGAGATCACCTGTATTCAGCCAGCGTTTCGTATCTCCGGGAAAGTGTATCCAGGCGGTGGTATTGTGCGTCGCCTCAAGATAACCAGCGAATACATTGGGGCCGCTGATCGCCACCACTCCGACCTCATCGGTATCGGCTTCGCGTAGGAAGTTACCCTTTTCATCGAGTACCACAACACGCATCTTTTCCCAAGGCAGACGCAGGCCGATGGAGCCTGTGCGGGCGTCTGCTCCAGGTGGATTCAGCGAAGCAACACAGGTGCTTTCAGTCAAGCCATATCCCTCGCGCACGCGCATCCCGGTTTGTTGCTCGAAGTTGTCGAGCAATTTCAGCGGCATCGGTGCCGCGCCGCAGATGGCGTAGTCCAGGCAGGACAGGTCCATCCCCTCCCGCGGCGACTGCAATAAACCGGCAAAGATTGTGGGTACACCCGAGAAAGTGGCCACCCGATGGTGAGCGACGATCTCCCAGAACCGGTCCATTAGCCCGGCGGCACGATAGCCCTCTGGCGGTCCGAGAAGCAACTGCGCGCCGGCCCCGAACACCGCCAGGCCGGAGCCGAGCTGGGCGTTGACATGAAATAGAGGAAGGCAGGCGAGAAACGTTTTACCGGGCCGGTACAACTGAGCGAAGACCGCCTGCAACTGGATCGCATTGGCAATTTCATTGCCGTGGGAGTGCGTGGCGATCTTGGGCAACCCCGTGGTCCCGCCAGTGCAGAAATAAGAGGCAATATCGTTGGCCCGCGGTGGCAAAAAATGCAGAGAGTCTCCGGATTCCCTGGCCAGTTCGAGGTGAAAATCAAGCACGGGGACACCGTGTAATTGCGTCGGCAGGCCTGATTGCGCGCATTCGGCGCCGGCATTGCCACAGCCGCCGGCGCTGTGGTGCAGGGGATTCACCGCCAGGATACCCCGCAAGCTCGACACTTCCATGGCCGCCATCGCACCGGACACCCTGTTCCAGATCTCCGGTTCGGGTTCCGGCCCCAGGGTAATGAGCCAGCGTGTATCCGCGGCCTGTAGCAGCTGAGCCATCTGGGCTCCATCAAGCTGGGTGTTGACCGCAAAAACAATGCCGGCGGTCTCTCCACCCCAGATGGCGAGATGGGTTTCCGGCAGATTTGGCAGCACATAAGCCACCACTTCATTCTCCTGCAAACCGAGTCGGCGCAGCATATTGGCGGCACGGGTGATTTCCGCCCGCCACTGGCCATATGTCCATACTGCCGGCCTGAAATGGCTCTCGACCTTAGGCACGAATGACAAGGCAGTGGCATTGGGGGCGATAGCCGCCCCGGCACAAATCATTTCATAGGTATTATCGAACCTGCCGAAAGGGTTTGGCTGGGCTTGTTCGATAGCGACGATATCGCCCAGGCAAGCAACACTCATTGTGCAACTCCCGAAACAACCGATCTCAATTGAGTTCCTTGCGATCACCATCGAGCATCAACAGCAGCCATTCCGTGATCACACGGTTCACCAGTTCTTGATTGCCGATGTGGCAGTGACTACCGGCGTGATCCGACGCGGTAAACAATCGGCTGCTGAACGAGCGGACATTAACCAGGGTGCGAGCCTGACTATAGAACTGTTCCAGGGGAACCAGGTGATCGTCCCTGGCGCCCAATAGCAGGTAATCCTGCCTCAACTCATGGGAAATCCCGCGCGTATTCATGCGCCGGCCCCACTGCATATACTCGAAGGGGCTTGCGGTGCCACTGACATGCAATCCGTGGTCCACGGCCCAGCCTACCACAGGATCCTTTGCCGCCCCCTTGCCCATCGCCCTGTTGACCAGTGCATTCGCTCCAAGGTCAAGCAGGGTCTGCAATACCCTGGCTTGTCGCTTTCCCAGTCGGGACGCGAGGCAGCCGAAAAAATCCTCCAGGACGTCATCGGCGATGACGCGCTTCACCCTCGGCTCCTTGGCCGCTGCACGGGTCGCCAGGCATCCCCCCAGGGAAATACCCATCAGTGAGCACTCCTGTAGTTCAAAGTGATCCAGCACCGCGCCCACCGGCTTTTCCCAGTCGGGCGTCATGTGCATGCCAAGCACCTTGAGGGGGTAGCCCTGACCTGGCCCCTCAAAAAAGATGACTCGGAACCCGCACTTGGCGATGGGCGCAAACTGGTGGATCAATTCCTCGGCGAAGGAATCGAAACCGCCGTGAACGACCAGTGTATCCAGTAGTGCGCCCTCGGGCTCGATCACCAACGCCGGCAGGAAGCCGCCGGGGTAAGGCACCTCGACCCGCTCATAGTCTACGTCCCAGGACACCCTGGCGTGGTTTTCCCTGAATTTTTCATAGGCCCGCATCTTGTCTGGATCGGAATTCAGCAGGAAAAACTCGGCCGCACGGTAGTAAAATCCAGCCTCGGCCCAGCGGCTATCCTGCTCGGCACGCTCCGCACATCGCCACATCACCCGTTTCCAATCGCCAAAGTCACCGATCTCCGCCGCCGCCTGACGCAACTCGGTCTCTGGCAAATACGGTAACCATCGATTCAGTTGAAAATTGAAACTGACATCTGCATGAAAGTCTCGGTAGCCCACGATTTGTCTGTACACCGCATTTACTCCCAGGGGAAAACTGTTAATAGCAAGATGCCTGGCCGGTCACTGGAGTCTCACAACCAGCACTAACCCGGGGGTTCAACGGCGTCGGTTCGGTCCGCGCCCAACAGGACGAAGGCCATGGTCACCGGCTTACCGGAGCGGTTTCGCCAGGCATGGCGGGTGCCGTTCTGGACAACACAATCACCCGCTCGCAGGACACGCTCGGCGCCATCGTCGAGTTCCAAATGAATCTCCCCCTCCAGCACCACGCCAAAATCGACGGAGTCGGTGGTGTGCATGCCGGGGCAATCCAGCTCCAAGTGCTCCACAAAGCCCGGCAGGGTCGCCTCCAGTTCGGCCACGGATGCCTCGTTTACCTCAAAAGCCGCCTGGCCATCCCGCACCGGTGGCAGTACGATCATCCGGAACACTACGCCATCGCGCCGCGGGAAGTACCCCGGCACTCCGGGAAACGGACCGCGGTGAGGTACGGTACGGGGACCGTCGGTCGACCACAACTCAAAGGTTTTATAGCCGGGATACATGGCCACTTCCGTCGGCACGACTTCCTCGTCCGAAAGAAAGACGGCCTTACCTTCGCTATCGTGGCCAGTGATAATCTGACGCATGGTCATCAGCAAGTTCTCCACAAAAAATCAGAAGCTGTATTCAAGGGTAAGTCCATAGGTACGCGGCGGCCCATAGGCCCTGGAGCGTCCATCGAACAGCGCCACCTTTGGACCTATGGTGACCACTTCCTCTTCGTTGCCGAGGTTCCGTCCCCAAATCGCGGTACTCCATCTGGCATTAGCCGCGGTGTATTTCACAGTGGCATTGAATACAGCCACGCTGGGGCGAATCGACTGGGGGCTGGTTTCATCGAAATAGGTGGCAATCTCCCCCGTGCCGCGGTAATCGCCGCGCAGGGTAATCTCGGCCCCACTGCTCAGTACGATGTCGTAGTTGAGTGCCACGGTGGCCGTCCAGTCCGGTGCGTTTTGCACCGGGTTACCCGCCACATCCACACCGCTGTCACCCTCGCCGCGACTGAAATCCGTGTACTCGTGCTCGTAGTCGGCAAAGGCGAATTGCAAGTACAGGTTGGGCGTGAAATACGCCTGCCCCTCCACCTCATAGCCCTTTATTTCCGCCTCGCCAACATTTGCCGCCACGGCGACGGCTTGTTGATTGACAAAGGTTGACTGAATATCTTCGTAGTCGGATTGGAACAGCGTCAGGTTCAGTCGCAGACTATCCCTTAGCAGGTCCATCTTCATACCGGCCTCATAGGTGGTAACGTACTCGGGATCCACCGCGTTCACGGCGTCCGCGGACGAGGGTTCAGCATTGAATGCCCCGCTTTTATATCCAGTGGCCAGCGAGCCATAGGCCATAATGTTGTCACTGAAATGATGCGTAAGGCTGATTTTGCCAGAGAAGTCATCCCAGTGGTCGCCGATCCCGGCCTCTACGCGCCCTGCATCGAGGAACAGGAACGCCAGCGGACCCTCGGCATCGGTGATGCCGAAGTACTCCTTTTTGTCGTAGCTGTAACGTCCGCCCACCAGCAAACCGGTCTGGTCGGTGATATCGACAGTCACTTCCCCGAACACCCCATAGCTGTCGGTTTGGTTATCCTGCACCAGGCGCTGGGTCGTTGCGATATCGTCCATGGTCGGCAAGGGTATGAAGCCCAGGAACGGTGGCGGATTGACACAGGCATCCGGGAAGAACTCGCAAAGCCCTGTAGAAAGACAGTGTCGGCAGAGCGCTCATGCTCTTCATGGAGGTAATACAGCCCCATCTGCCAGCCAAACGAGGCAGCGTCCTGCAACTCATTGTTCAGGCGCAACTCCTGCGAGTATGTGGTGGCATCGTTGGTCGATTGCTCCAACACCAGATCGTAGGGCGTACCGCCGAGATCGGTATTCGAATCGTCCTCTCCGTTGCGGTAGGTAGTGATCGACACCAGGCTCAGGTCACCGATATCCCAGCGAATATCGGCCAGGGCGCCCCAGACCTGGCGGTCATAGCCACCGCCGGTGGTCGAATTGATCACCTTCCAGGGGTCGCGACTGACCTCCTCATATTGAACAAAACCCCAGCCGGTAAACGGGGCCATGCCCACCGGCTCGGCGAATACATTGGTCTTGCGTGGAGAAAATGCGTCGCTGTGAAAATCGGCCCAATGTGCCTTCAACAATACCGCCAGGTCATCCGCGGGTTCGAACAACAGTTGCCCCCGGAGACTGATATCGTCCTGGGCATCGATGTCCTCGCCGGTAAAGGCATGCTCCGTATAGCCGTCCCGCGCGCTGTATTTTCCGCTGAGGCGCCCCGAGATGCCGTTGCCCAAAGCGCCGTTGACAAAAGCTTCCACCGCCCTGAAGTTATAATCCCCCAGATCGGCGATCACCCCGGCATCGAAGTCCTCGCTCGGCCGTTCGCTCACAAAGTTCACTACCCCGGCCGTGGCATTGCGGCCGAATGTCGACCCCTGAGGCCCGCGCAGCACTTCGACCCTGGCCACATCATAGATGTTGCCGTTGTGCATAAATCCGCGGGAGACCACCTCGCCGTCAACCATCACCATCACTCCGGAATCCTCAGAGGCACCGCGATTACCCGAATCGACGCCGCGCAAGCTGATACCGGACACATCGGCCACGGCGGTGGTCACCGTAGCCCCCGGGGTAAATGCCAGCACATCGCGGGTGGTAGTGGCACCCAGTGCGCGCATATCGGCGCCACTGAGCGAATTAACCGCCACCGGTACCGACTGCATACTCTCCGTCACTTTCCGGGCGGTCACCATGACCTCTTCCAGCAAACCAGCGGACTGCCCACCGCCCTGCGCCCGTGCGCCCGCCGTCGCCAGCAGGACCGCGGACACGGCGGCAGCCAGAATCGATAACTTATTTTTCATGCGACTAATCCTCAGGGGCTGCGTTGCGAAACAAGATACGAACGTTCCACTCACGAGTCAAGTAATTTTGAACGAACGTTCCGCACCCTCTATAATCGAGGCGGACCGAGAGTGCGTTGTCGCGCAGTGCGCGACACGCCAACCCAGGAGAAATCAGTGACAACAAGGAAAAAGAGCGCCACCGCGACCCGCGACAAGCTACTGGATGTCGCCGAGCGATTGTTTGCCGAGCGCGGTTTCGACGGGGTGTCCGTTCGGGATATTACCGATGCCGCTGAGGTCCGCCTGGCCAGCGTGAATTACCACTTCAAGACAAAGCAGAACCTGTTCAAGGAGGTCATACAGCGGCGCGCCAGTGTACTCAACGATGACCGCAGGGCGGCCCTGGAGGAAATCGAACTCGACACCCTGTCGCCGCAACAGGGCGTGCAGGCCATCGCCCGCGCCTTCATCTATCCGATTTACCAGCGCAGCACGCTGGGCGACCCGGGATGGAAAAACTACTGCCGCCTGATCGCGCAGCTGGCGGCACTTCGAAGCAGCTCCGAATTGACCGCAGAGACATTCAACCCCGTGGCGCTGGATGTCATCGACAGGTTACGTACCGTGCTGCCCGACCTGGATGAGCGGCGCGCGCACTATGCCCTGCAGTACCTGATCGGGGCCATGGTCTACGTGTTCTCCGAGAACGAGCGACTCGACATCCTCTCCAACCGGGCCTACAGCTCCCATGACCTGGAAGCCCTGTGCGCGGACCTGGTGACATTCGTGAGTGGCGGCATTATCGCCATGCTGGCATCCTGAAGATGCCTAACCGGCGCACTGGAACTCCCCCCAACGACAGGTACCGCGCGCTCCTCAGTGCTCCAGAAGCCGGTCGATATGAACATCGGCGAACCACAGCTGTAGCCAGCGCGTGGATTTATCCTCGGGCCCTAGCATTTTAGGCGACGCCGGCACTTCATCCCCAAATTCCTCGGAGAAGATTCGGCGATTCACCGCGGCAAACAGGCGCTCCCCCTCCCGGTAGCAGGCACCCACCAGTACGCCGCAGCGGGCACAGAAAATCATCTCGGCCTGCCCGGAACCCTGCCGGTAACGGGTAACGGCGGCCTCGTCCCGAACTGCAACGCGCAGCCTGCCCGCTGGATCGGACAGGTAACTGGCGCCGTGCTTGCAACAGAAATCGCAGTCGCAGGCGCGGGGCTGGTAGTGCCCCGGCTCATGACTCAGCGCCGCCGCCACCGCCAGGTTGCCGCAGTGACAGCTGCCCTCAATGACCTGGTAGGTGCCCATGACGAACTCTCCCGCATTGCCCTGTCATCATTGCAGCATAGCCCACCAACCACTGGCGACGAAACTCCAATCGCGATTGGCGAGCTGTCCCGCCAGCGCCGCTGCGCGCACCCGCTTTCCCGGCACGGCGGCTCAGGCCGGGAGTCTCCGATGGTATTCGGCTTTCAGTTCATCGACCCTGTCCCAGAAAGGCGCCGGATCCTCGCCGCGCAAGCGGGCCGCCAGGATATCGAGGTGGGCGTGCCAACCGGTGCTGACCGACAGCAGGGTCGAACGCTCAATCACCCGGTGATGGATAATGGTCAACAATACCTCCGCACCCCGGGGTTCCAACTCGAAGGTGACTTCCCCGGCGTCACTCCAGGTAAAAGAGAGTTTACGCGGTGGCTCCAGCTCGGTGATCCGGCTTTGCATACGATGCTCTTCACCGTAGTTTTCCGGACGCCGGCCCGGCGGATTGGTCAGTTCGTCGTTGCGCCAGATCAGCTCAAAAGACGCGCCGACCGCCATTTCCATGTCCCCCGCCGCCAACCACAGGCGCCGCAGATCGCCCTCCGTCAGGTAGCTCCAAACCCGCTCGATGGGTCCCGGCAGCAGGCGGTTGATCTTCAGGGTGGCCGGCTCGACAACCTCGCCATAGGCACTCGCATTTGCGCTTTCGCTCATTGATCCTCTCCTTGCTGTGTTGGTGGCTGCTCACGCAGCAGCCCTTCGAGCCTGTCCAGGCGATCCGTCCAGTACCGCTCGTAGAAACCCAGCCACTGATGGGCGCTGGCCAGGGGGCCGGGTTCCAGGCGGCACAGGTGCGTGCGACCGTGTACCTCGCGGCGCACAAGCCCGGCTTTCTCCAGCACTTTGATGTGTTTGGACGCCGCGGCCAGCGAGATGGCGAAAGGTTTCGCCAGCTCCCCCACGGTGCGCTCCCCCAGGGCGAGCTCTCGCAGCATGCGCCGGCGGGTGGCGTCGCCGAGGGCGCGAAAGACGGTATCCAATTGCGGCACTGTTAATTCAACCATAAGGTTGAATATAGGCCCCCGCAAACAAATAATCAACCACTTGGTTGAATATTACCGGTTCGCCTGATGAAGGCCGTCGGCGTTGTGACGCCCCTGTCACCAGGGGTTCTGGCAGCCGTACCACGCTAGCGGATAAGGCGGCCCACAACGCCCTTGAGCTCTGCGACAAAGTCGGGGAGACCACTCCTGCCCCTGGCGGTAGTCACGACCGTGATGGCGGGCACCAACAACTGTGATACCCGTCACAGGCTCCGCCGGCAATTTGGAAGTGTCACTCCAGCGTCATCTTCTCTCGCTACCGTGCCCGAATTTGGCACAGCCAGGGAACCGTTTGGAGGTCTGTTGAAACCCGACAACCAGAACCACACACCACTGGGCGACATAATCCGCCAGCGGCGGATTCACACCCGCTTCCAGTCCATTGTGGACCTGCGCACCATGATGCCAATGGGTCACGAGGCCCTATCCTGTGGCGCGGGCAACCTCTCTCCCGTGGTCATGTTCGAGATTGCCGAACAGGGCGGCCTACTCGGCAAACTGGAATCGCTGTGCGCCACCCTGGCGTGCGAACGCTATCGCGGTGACGGCGAACATCGGCTGTTCCTGAATGTACACCCCGAGGCGCTGCTCGATACACAGTACCGCGACGCAGTGTTTCACACGATCATGCAGAGCCAGCACCTCTCTCCCAGCCTGGTAACTCTCGAGCTTTCTGAGCGCCAGTCCTATATCGATCGCGACGGCATGGCCCGCTGCCTGGGCGACTGGCGCGAACACGGTTTTACCTTCGCCGTGGACGATGTCGGCATCGGCTACTCCGGCCTGCATCGACTGGTGGAAATCCAACCGGAGTACATCAAGCTCGACCGGTATTTTGCCGAGGCTGTCCATCGGGACGCGAACCGGCGCGCCATTGTCCGCGGCATGGTTTCGGTCGCGCGCTCACTGGGCGCACGGGTAATTGCAGAGGGCGTCGAAGGCGTAGAGGAAGCCGTGACCCTGCGCGAGCTTGGCATCGATCTCATGCAGGGCTACCTGTTCGAGCGCCCCTCCGCGCGGGTACGGCACCAGCGCTTCACTGCCCTGCCCGCGGCACGCGGGCCGGTCAAGCATCAAAGCCCCACGATTTCTCACCTGGTCGTGGAACGCGTGCCCGCCGAGGCGGCTACGCGGCTGGAACAGGTCATCGAGCGCTTCCACGAAGACCCGGACCTATGGAGTATTCCCGTGGTGAAAAACGACCGGCCACTGGGCGTCATTACCCGCAGCGCAGCGCTGGACCTCTACACACGCAGTTTCGGCAAGGAACTGCACGGGCGCAAAGCGGTTGCGCAATTCATCGACCAGGCACCGCTGATCGTATCCTCCAACACCACACTCAGCGCGGTCAGTTACGAATTGACGGAGAGTACCGACGACCACCTCGTGCAGGAGTTTATCGTCGAGCGCGACGGCCACTACCTCGGCCTGGTAAAAACCGGAGACCTGCTGCGCCAGATCACCGACCAGCAGATCCGCAACGCCCGCTATGCCAACCCGCTCACCCTGCTACCGGGCAACGTGCCGATCAACGAGCACGTCGAGCAGTTGCTGGCGCGCCGCGGCAACTTCCATGTCGGCTACTGCGACATCAACGATTTCAAGGCCTTCAACGACGCCTATGGCTATGCGCGGGGCGACGAGGCGATCAAGCTGCTGGCCGCCATCGCCACCGAGCACTGCGATGGCAACGGTGATTTCGTGGGCCACGTGGGCGGTGACGACTTTGTCCTCGTGCTGCGCGATCGCGACGCCGAAGCGCGCTGCAGGCTGATTTGCACCGCTTTCAGACAGCAGGCTCAGCGCCTCTACGACCACCGCGATATCGAACAGGGAGGTATCTGGTCCACCGACCGCAGCGGCGCGCGACACTTCTTTTCCACCATGTCCCTGTCGATCGGCCTGGTGTCACCGGACGCGTCGGTGCTGGACTGCGCCCATGAAGTCAGCGCCCTGGCCACCGCGGCCAAGAAGCAGGCCAAGACGCTGCGGGGCGGCGGCGTATTCGTCTCGCGCCGCCGCAGCTAACAACAGGGCCGCTCAATCGCCGGCCGGCGTCCGTTCCGGGCCAATCCGGTCCACGGCATAGGTATAGACCACATCAGTGCTGGAGTTCAGCGCGGTTTCGGCGGAATCCTGGATCACGCTGATGACAAACCCGACCGCCACCACCTGCATGGCAATGTCCACCGAGATGCCGAACAGCGAGCAGGCCAGCGGCACCAGCAACAGGCTGCCCGAAGGAACACCGCTGGCGCCGCAGGCGGACAGCGCCGCAATCACGCACAACAGCAAGGCGGTAGTGGTGGAAACCTCGATCCCCAGGGTGTTGGCCGCGGCCAGGGTCAGGACGGTGATAGTGATGGCGGCGCCGGCCATGTTCACCGTGGCGCCCACCGGGATGGTCACCGAATAGAGCTCCTCGCTGATGCCAAGCTTTTTCGCCAGGTTGAGGTTCACCGGAATATTGGCGGCGGAGCTGCGGGTGAAGAAGGCGGTAATCCCTGACTCCTCCAGGCACTGGAAAACCACCGGATAGGGATTGCGACGAATGACCAGGAACACGATCAACGGGTTCACCAGCAACGCCACGACCAGCATGCAGCCGACCAGCAGGGCCGCCAGGCTGGCATAGCCCGCCAGAGCTTCGAGCCCGGTGGTGGCCACGGTGAAACACACCAGGCCAAAAATACCCAGCGGCGCCAGGCGGATCACATAGCGCACAATGTCGCTGACCCCGTCCGCCAGGGTCTGCAGGTTGTCCTTGAACACCGCGCTGGCCTTGCGAAAGCTGAGCCCGAGCAGGATGGCCCAGGTCAGGCAGCCGAGGAAATTGCCGCTCAGCAGCGCGTTCACCGGATTGTCGATCAGCTTGAACAGCACGTCCGACAGCACCGCCGTCACCGCCACCGGCGGACTGCCCTCGGCGACGTCGGTGAGGGCGATCTCCTGGGGAAACAGCTGGCTCATGACCACCGCCACCACCGCCGCGCTCACCGTGCCCACCAGGTAAAGCATGAGGGTGAGCAGGGATTTGCGGCCGTCGGCGCCGCTCTCGTGCTTGTTGGCGATGGCGGACATCACCAGCAGCATCACCAGCAGCGGGGCCACCGCCTTGAGCATACCCACGAACAGCCGTCCCAGCAGGCCGAGGGGCTGCGCCAGGCCCGGCAACAGCGCGCCACACACGGCGCCCAACAGCACGCCAATCAGTATCTGGGGCACCAGGCCCCACTTCAATGGATTCATTCACGTCCCCGGAGGTGTTTGTTATGCCGGGGCGATTGTAACAACTCACACGTCGAAGTGCCTGGCCAACGGCAATTCGCGGATGCGCTGGCCGGTGGCGGCAAACACCGCGTTGGCAATACTCGGCGCGGTCGGGGGCACACCCGGCTCGCCCACCCCCGCGGGCAGCGCCTCGCTGTCCACGATGTGGGTGCGGATCACCCGCGGCACCTGGTTCAGACGCGCCACCGGATAGTCGTGGAAGTTCGACTGCCGGGCCGCGCCATCGGCGAAGGTGATCTCCCCGTTCAGCGCCAGGCTGAGGCCGAACACCATGCCGCCCTCCAGCTGTGCGTGTACCCGGTCGGGATTGACCACGGTGCCGGCGTCGATCACGCCGTGCAGTTCCTCCACCACCAAAGTGTCACCGTCGACGCGCACCTTGCTGGCCACCGCCACGTAGGACAGGAAACTGCGGGTCACCGCCAGCCCCCAGCCCTGCCCCTCGGGCAGCGTCTCCCCCCAGGGGATGTTCGCCACCAGCTGGCGCAGCACTGCCTTCATGCGCCCGGTATCGTAGGGATACTCGGCGATGGCGCGGCCGTAATTGCTGAACTCAAAACCCTCCGGCGCAAAGTCCAGGTGGCGGTCGTCGCCGATCATCTCCTGCCAGTACTGCGCCGGATCGCGGCCGGCGGCGTGGGCCAGCTCGTCGACGAAGCTGCACACGCCAAAGGCAAAGGGAATGTTGTACACCGAGCGCAACCAGCCAATGCGCACATGGGCGGGCGCCTCGTGGCTCTCAATGCGCAGGTTGGGCGTGGCGAAAGGCACGCTGCCGAAGGTCTGGCTGAGCCAGCCGTCCTCCAACCGGGTGACCGCGGGATCGAAGGTGGCTCCGATCGCGGGCGTGGCCTGGCGCGCCAGCCAAGCGGTGGCCCGGCCATCGCCGTCCAGCGCGCCGCGAAAATACATCGCGCTGCAGGCGTGGTAGTAGTCGTGGCGCACGTCGTCCTCGCGGGTCCAGGTCAGCTGTACCGGCCTGCCCACGTGGGCCGCCAGGCGGGCCGCCTCCACCGAGAAGTCGGGCTTGGACTTGCGCCCAAAGCCGCCGCCGAGCAGGGTCACGTGGACGGTTACCGCCGCCTTGTCCACGCCCAGGGCGCTGGCCACCGCCGCCTGTGTCGCCTGGGGATTCTGGGTGCAGGCCCAGACCTCGCACCGCCCCCCGTCCACCCGGGCCAGGGTCGCCGGCGGCTCCATCGGCGCGTGGGCCAGATAGGGGGTGCGATAACTGGCCTCCAGAACCTGGTCGGCGTCGCCAAGGGCTCTCTCCACATCGCCGCGCTCCCGCGCCACCCGGCCGGGACCGCCGCTCACCCGGGCCTGCAGTGCGTCCAGATAGGCCGCTGAGTCGTGGTCGCTGTGGGGACTCGGGCGCCACTGTACCGCAAGCGCTTCACGGCCCTTGATGGCGCTCCAGGTATTACTGGCGATCACCGCCAGTCCCTCCACGTTGTTGAAGGCCGGCGGCCCTTCCGGGCCCTGCAGTTCCACCACGTCCAGCACGCCGGCCACCTTGCGCGCGGCCGCGGCGTCGTAGGCGGCGATCCGTCCGCCCAGGTGCGGCGTGCGCTCGATGCTGGCATAGACCATGTCCGGCAGCGCGACATCGATGCCGTAGGTGGTATTGCCGGTGGTCATGTCGTGCAAATCGACAATCGGCACATTCCGGCCGATATAGCGGAAATCCTCGCGCCCCTTGAGCGGCAGGTCATCCAGGCCGGGCAGCGGCAGGGCCGCCGCGCGCGCCGCCAGTTCGCCGAAACCCAGCCGGCGGCCATCGGCGTGGTGCACTTCGTGATTGCGCGCCCGGCACTCGGCGAGCGGCGCCCGCCAGGTGTCGGCGGCGGCCTGCTCCAGCATGCGCCGGGCGGCGGCGCCCATCTGCCGCATGGTGGCGTAGAAGTTGCGCACCGAGCGCGAGCCGTCGGTGTTCTGGCTGCCGTAGGCGGCGTCCCCGAGGGCCTGTATCACCCGCACCCGCGACCAATCGGCCTCCATCTCGTCCGCCACTACCTGGGGCAGGCTGGTGCGAATGCCGGTGCCCATCTCCGAGCGGTGGGCGACAATCTCCACGGCGCCGTCCGCCCGCAGGCTGACAAAGAGGTTGAGCCGCTCGCCAGTGGCGGTCGCCAGCACGTCCATCGCCCGGCTGGCGGGGCTGACGGCCGCGCCCAGCAACAGCCCCGTGGCACTGACGCCGGTCAGCTCCAGGAAGCGGCGGCGGGACAGTTTCGACAGCGTGCTCATGCTTCGCCCTCCCCCGCCCTGGCTTCCGAGGTCGCCCGCGCGGCGTCGCGCAGCGCCGCGCGGATGCGGGGATAGGTGCCGCAGCGGCAGATATTGCCGCTCATGGCGGCGTCGATCTCGTCGTCGCCGGGATTGGCGTTGCGCGCCAGCAGGGCGCTGGCGGCCATGATCTGGCCCGACTGGCAGTAGCCACACTGGGGCACATTGCGCGCGCGCCACGCCACCTGGACCGGGTGATTGCCATCGGCGGAGAGCCCCTCGATGGTGACGACCTCCCCCTCCGCCGCGGCGGAAACCGGCAGCTGGCAGGACCGCGTGGCGCTGCCGTTGAAGTGTACCGTGCAGGCGCCACACAAGGCCTTGCCGCAACCGAATTTGGTGCCCTTGAGGCCCAACAGGTCGCGCAGCACCCACAGCAGCGGCATGTCCGGTTCGGCGTCCACCTCATGTGTACGGCCATTGATCTTCAGTTTCATCACCCATCTCCCAGTCATCTGCGTCCGAGGTACAACAGCATAGCAGCTGGGCACCGCGGCGATGACCCACCCGTTAACGCAGGCGCGAAAAACAAAAAGCCCGGCGCGGGGCCGGGCTCGTCGACGGGCGGGATCGGCTCAGAAATACTTGCGCACGGTAAGTCCCACGGTGCGGGGCTGGTTGGTGCGGTAGGCCAGGCGCGCGCGCCCGCCGCGCTCGCGGTCGAAGGACAGGTCGACGTTCTCGTCGGCCACGTTGTTGACGTAGAGTACCGCCTCCCAGGTATCCCAGTTGATGCCGGTGCTGAGGTTGATCAGCTCGTAGGAATCCAGTTCCAGGTCGACGCTGGTCACCTCGTTGCCGGTGGCGCCGCCATAGGCCAGGCCCGAGGTAAAGTCCCCGGCCCCGGCCACCTGGTCACTGGGCTGGGTGTAGCGGTCACCCACGTACTGCAGCTGTGCCGACAGGTACATTTCATTGGCCCCGAACAACGCCACCGGGAAGGTGTAGGTGACCGAGGTGGACATCTGGAACTCAGGCACCGAGGCCAGGCGGTTGCCCTTTTCCACCCCACCGAGCACCGCGCCTTCGCTGTTGGTCACGGTGGAGTCGAATTCGGCCTCCACGTAGCTGCCGTTGAAAGTCACCAGCAGGCCGTCCAGCGGGTAGGCCGACAGCTCCCACTCGGCGCCCAGGGTGTGGGCCTCGGGCACATTGAAGGAGATGCGCGAGGAACAGGAACCGGCGTCCAGGGTCACCTGCAGGTCCTCGATATCGGTGTAGAAGATCGCGGCGTTGAAGCTCAGGCCGCCAAACAGGCTCTTGAAGCCCAGCTCGTAGTTCCACAGGCTCTCGTCGTCGTAGACCTGGAAACTGCCGAAGGTGCGCTCGTCACCCGCGTCACAAAGAGTCCGGTTCAAGGGGTCGTTGACGCCGCCGAGGCGGAAGCCCTGGGAGGCCTGGGCATTCACGGTCATTTCGTCGCTGAGGGCGTAGCTGGCCATCAGCCGCGGGTTGAAGCCGTCCGACGAGGTATCGTCGGTCTGGTCGTCGCCGTTGGAGAACAGGCCGCCGCTGGTAAAGCGCCGCTCCTCCTCGAAGTCGTACCAGCGGCCGCCGAGGGTCAGGTTCAGGCGCTCGGTCAACTGGTAGCTCATCTCGCCGAACACCGCCATCTGCTCGATATCGTAGGGCAGGTCGGAGTTGTAGGGCGAGTCGGGGCCGTAGCCATTGGCCGCCCCCGCCGCCGCGCCGTCACCCAGCGTATCGTCGGTCACCGCGTCGTAGCCCGGGGTGGGCAGGCGCTGGGAGTATTTGCGCTCGACATCGGAGTAAAACACCCCCGCCACCCACTGCAGGTCGCCGGCGCCGTTGGAGGCGACGCGGAACTCGTGGGTGACCTGCTCGACGTCGGTGGCGTCGTGCAGGTTGGAGGGCAGGCTGACGGCCGACTCCGGAAAGCCCAGGTCAATGGACACCGAGCCGGTCAGGGCGCTGGCGTCGCGGCTGACCAGGATGTCGCGCTCGGTGTAGCTGCCGGTGTAGGTCAGGTCCACGCCCTCCAGGCTCCAGTTGACCACCAGGTCGGCGATCAGGGTCTCGTCCTCGAAGCCCTCGTCCAGCAGCAGGTACTGCTCGCGCTCGTCGAGCTGGATCGCCGGCCGCGTGGTGGTGTAGGGGTTGGCGAAAATGTTGAACACTTCCTGGCGGTTGAAACCATCGGTTTCGATCTCCTGGTAGATCACCCGCGGAGTGATGCTCAGGGTCTCGGTGGGCTCCCAGGCCAGCGCCACGCGCCCGCCGGTGCGGTTGCCGCTGTTGACGTCCTCATCCCTGCCGCCGCCCTCGCGCAGGGCGTCAATATAGCCGCCGTACTCGGTGGTGTAGCCCACCACCCGCATGGCCAGGTTGTCGCCCATGGGGATATTCAGGTGACCCTTGAGGTGGCCGCCCTCCTCGCCGTCGGTGATGGTGTTCAAGTCCGCCTCCACCGAACCGTTGAAGTCATCCATCTCCGGCTGGTTGGTAATGAAGCGGATGGTGCCGCCCACCGAGCCGGAACCGAACAGCGTGCCCTGGGGCCCGCGCAGGGTCTCCACCCGGTTGAGGTCGTAGAGGTCGAGATCCGGGGTGAACAGGGACACCGAGATCACGGTCTCGTCCACGTACACCCCGACCTGCTCCTTCACCCCCGGCTGGTCGCGCACGATCTGGCCCGCGGACACCCCGCGGATCGCCACCTGGCTCTGGCCGGGGCCGAGGTTCTGGATACTGAGGCCGGCGACATTGCGCGACAGGTCCTCGAGGTTCACCGCCCCGCTGCGCTTGATATCCGCGGCGGACTGGGCGTTGATCGAGAACGGCAGGTCCTGGGCCGAGGCCTCGCGCTTGGTGGCGGTCACCAGCACTTCCTCGAGCTGGGCCAGTGCTGACCCGGGCACCAGGGCCAGGATGGAAGCGGCAAGCAGGGTTTTGCGGTGCAGTGGCATGGCGGGCTCCTCGCATTATTAAAGTTATATGCCCGAAGTCTAGTCCGCGTACCGGCAAGGTACAGGGCCGGAAGCTGTTAATTTTTCATAGGATTGGCGTTGAGGGGAAACACCCCCGGCGACCGGGCCGGGGGCTCACGAGAGCTACTCAATCGAGCAAATCGGGCTGCTCGGCCACTATCACGTCGTAAATCGGCTGGAACTGGAACCAGCCCGCCAGGCTGTTGCCCACGGTCTCCCGCGTCTTGAGCGCGATATCACGATCGATCGGGCGCGGCGTGCCGGCGGCTTCCGCCAGCAGCTGGGCCTGGCAGCTGCGCTCCATGGTGATGAACCACCACGCCGCCTCGTCCACCGACTCGCCCACTGTAAGCAGGCCGTGGTTCTGCAGGATGGCGGCCTTGCAGTCGCCGAGCGCCGAGGCAATCTGCTCACCCTCGTCGCAGTCGAGCACCACGCCGGTGAATTCGAACAGCACATGGTCCTCGAAAAAGGCGCAGGCATCCTGGGTCAGGGGCTCGAGCTTGCGCCCCAGGGCGGAGAAGGCCTTGCCGTGCAGGGAGTGTGAATGGGCCGCGGCCACGACCCGCGGGTGGGCCATGTGGATACGGGAGTGAATGGTGAACGCGGCGCCGTTGAGCAGGCCCTCGCCCTCCACAACTTCGCCCTCATGACTGACCAACAGCAGGTCGGACACCTTCATCTGCTTGAAGGAGCGCCCCATCGGGGCCACCCAGAAGTGGTCGGTGCGCTCCGGGTCGCGGACGGTGATATGCCCCGCCACCCCCTCGTCAAAACCGAAGCGTCCAAAGGCGCGGTAGGCCGCGGCCAGTTTGCGCTTGCGCTCGGCGCGCACCTCCTCTACGGATTGTCCCTCACCCGGCTTCATCGCATCGGGATCACTGTTCATTATGATATTGTTGACGGCTTCGGCCATGGAATCTTTCCTCCGGTTATCATGCTATGTCAAACACCACCGTTCACTCGCTGGACCACCTTCGCCAGTGGCTGCGCCAGCAGGGACTCTCCCGTCCGGCGGCCCTGGAAGCCTGGCTGGCGCACTGCCAGCCGCGTCAGCTGCAACGCGACGAATTCCTGCTCCGCGCCGGCGATGAACGGCATCTGCTCTACTTTGTGGACAGCGGCCTGCTGCGCCTGTTCTACACCACGCCGGACGGCAAGGAGCGCAACAAGGCCTTCTACAGCGCCCCCCACATGGTGGGGGCGGTCAGCGCGGCCATGACCGGTTCACCGGCGCCGTTCAGCATGCAGGCCCTGGAGCCGACCACGGTACTGGCGGTGCCGTTCGCGCCCCTGCGCGAGGCGGCCCAGGCCGACATCGACGTGGCGCAGTTGCTGATCCGGCTGCTGTCCGAGGCCTTCATGCGCAACGAGCAGCGCGAAGCCATGCTGCTGACCGGCAACGCGCGGCAGCGCTACGAGTGGTTGCGGGAGCGGGAGCCCGAACTGCTCGCGCGCCTGCCCCAGCACCACATCGCCTCGTACATCGGCGTCGACGCGGTGTCGCTGTCCCGTCTCAAGCGCAAGTAGTATGGAAGGTCCGGCGGGGGCGTGCCTTAACAAATGTTAAGGCGCTTTTGCTAACTAAGACATTGGGGTGCTCATGGAGCGGCGAATGATTTCCGGAATCGTCGGTGATTCCGCGTCATCCAGGCCGTCGGCGAGGGCGCGCAGGCCCGGCCCTATGACGGTGCGCACACCCTCCGGGCGCAGGGGCTCGCCGCACTCGCTGCAGGCCATGACCGGTATGGTTTTGTGGCCGCAGCCCTGGTGCACGTATTCCAGGGGCGGACCGGCCTCGTCGGCCATCCACTCGTCGCCCCAGCGCGCCAGGCTCATCAGCACCGGGTACAGGCCCAGGCCCTTGCGGGTCAGGCGGTACTCGTGGCGCACCGGGCGGTCCTGGTAGGGCACCTTGACCAGCACGCCCTGCTCCACCAGCTTGCCCAGGCGCTCGGAAAGGCGATGGCGGGTAATGCCGAGGTTGTGCTGGAACTGGTCGAAACGCCGGGTGCCGAGAAAGGCGTCCCGCAGTATCAGCAAGGTCCAGCGCTCGCCCACCACCGAGAGTGCCCGCGCCACCGAGCACACTTGTTTATCGATATCCGTCCAGCGCATGAAAACTCCTGACTCACCCTGTCAATCGGGAAATTATTGACTCTATTGAGCTAAAATCCACCGAAATCCAAAGATATTTCGGAAAACAGGAGAGTTTATGACGACAGGTATGGGTGGCGCCACTGCCGAACAGGCCCTGGCCGGCCTCACGGACATGACCGGCGGCGCGACAGCCATCGCCGACGGCGAGTTCGAGGCCCGCCTGCGACAGGCCCAGGCGTTGATGCGGGAGGCCGGCCTGGACGCCGTCTACGTCAATGCCGGCACCAACCTCTACTACTTTACCGGCACGCCCTTCGGCGCCACCGAACGTATGGTCGGCGCGCTGATCCCCGCCAGCGGCGGCGTGCACTACATCGCGCCGGCCTTCGAGCTCGGTACCCTGCAGGGCTTTATCCGCATCCCCGGCGAGGTCCACTGCTGGGAGGAACACGAGAGCCCCTACCGCCTGTGCGCCACGGTGCTGGCGCAACTGGGCATCGACCGCGGGCGCATCGGTATCGACGAGGCGGCCCCCTTCTTCATCTTCGACGGCCTGCGGCAGGCGGCGCCGGAACACGACTATGTCAGCGCCACCGCGGTCACCGCCGGCTGCCGGATGCACAAATCCGCCGCCGAACTGGCGCTGATGCAGCGCGCCAAGGACATGACCCTCGCCGTGCACCGCGCCGCCGCGAGCATCCTGCGTGAAGGCATCACCACCACCGAAGTCACCGAGTTCATCGACCGCGCCCACCGCGCGGTGGGCGCGCCCAAGGGCAGCTATTTCTGCATCGTGCTGTTCGGCCCGGACACCGCCTTCCCCCACGGCGTGGCGCAACCGAAAACACTGGAGCGCGGCGACATGGTGTTGATCGACACCGGTTGCCAGCTGCAGGGCTACGTGTCCGACATCACCCGCAGCTACGTGTTCGGAGAGCCCAGTCCCCGCCAGCGCGAAATCTGGGATATCGAGAAGGCGGCACAGGCCGCGGCATTTGCCGCGGCCCAGCCCGGAGTGCCCTGCGGCCGCGTCGACGACGCCGCCCGCGAGGTGCTGGTGGCCCACGGCCTGGGCCCGGACTACCAGCTTCCCGGCACCCCCCACCGCACCGGCCACGGCATCGGCCTGGATATCCACGAGTGGCCCTACCTGGTGCGCGGCACCGCCACGCCACTGGCTACCGGCATGTGCTTCTCCAACGAACCGATGATTTGCGTGCCCGGGGAATTCGGCGTGCGCCTGGAGGACCACTTCTACATGACCGACGACGGCCCGCGCTGGTTCACGCAGCCCTCCCCCTCCATCGACGATCCCTTCGGCCTCGCGGCAGAAGAATAGGCAAGGAGAGCAACATGCCCGCGAAACAAGGCAACATCGCACGTGAATTCGTGGTCTTCACCCCGGGCATGGACGCGGTGCCGGAGCGCAACCGCCCAACCCTGTACCAGGAGCTCGACCGGGACTACGACAACTTCGCCGGCCACGTGCTGGTATCCCAGTACACGTTCAGCGAAAACTGGCCAACCTGGGAGATTCACCCCAAGGGCGACGAGCTGGTGACCCTGATCGCCGGCCGCGCCACGATGGTGCTGGACTCGCCGGAGGGGGAGCGGTGCGTGGTTCTCGCGGAACCCGGCGACTATGTAGTAGTACCGCGCAATACCTGGCACACCGCGCGGGTCGAGGAGCCCTGCACCTTGCAGTTTTTCACCCCCGGACAGGGCACCGAAAACCGCGAGGCTGGCACGAACCGGTAGCGTCGACTAGCTTGAAACATGATCCGGGGCTTCACCCGGAGCATGGAGACGCCCATGAACAACAACATCCTGACCCTGGCCCTCGGCGCGGCCCTTGGTGCAACCCTGGCCGGGGCGCCCGCCCTGGCCGATCAGGCCGCCGACCGGGAAAAGCTCATCGCCCTCGACAAGTCCTGGGGCGAGGCCCGTGACGCAACCAGCCTGAAGAAGCTGCTGGACCCGCAGATGATCGGTATCGCGCCACAGGGGGTCGCCGACCGCGACCGGCAGATCGCTATCGAAACCGCCCCCGGCGCCTCCGCGGGCCCCTACGAACCCGCTGACTACAAGGTGCACTTCATTGACGACGATGTCGCGATCATGGTGCACAGCGTGCGCGGCACCGAGCCACACTACAGCATGCACGTGTGGGAGGAAGACGACGGCGTGTGGCGGGTAGTCGCAACCGCGACCACGCCGATGGCGAAATAGCGGACATAAAAAAGGGGTCAGTACCCAATCCCTCCGCTAGCGCGGTGAAATCGGTATCCGTCCCGGCTTTGTAAAAAAACGGGGAGGCGGCTTGCGCCACCTCCCCGTTCACGAAACAGCAGGGTTGGCGGCGGGCCATGCCCGCCGCCTCCGGCGTCTTAGCCGAACTGGTTCATGGTGTTGTCCTTGCCACCGGCCTTGAGCGCGCCCTCGCCAGCGAAGTACTCCTTGTGATCATCGCCGATGTTGGAGCCGGCCATGTCCTGGTGCTTGACGCAGGCGATGCCCTGGCGGATTTCCTTGCGCTGAACACCGGCCACGTAGGCCAGCATGCCTTCCTCGCCGAAGTAGCCCTTGGCCAGGTTGTCGGTGGACAAGGCCGCGGTGTGGTAGGTCGGCAGGGTGATCAGGTGGTGGAAGATACCCGCCTCGCGGGACGCATCCGCCTGGAAGGACTGTACCCACTGATCGGCCTGGGCCGCCAGTTCGGTGTCGTCGTACTCGGCGCTCATCAGGTTGTCGCGGTTGTAGGCGGACACGTCCTTGCCTTCCTCGGTCCAGGCGTCGAACACCTGCTGGCGGAAGTTCAGGGTCCAGTTGAAGGACGGCGAGTTGTTGTACACCAGCTTGGCGTTGGGTACCTGCTCGCGGATGGCATTCACCATGGCGCCGATCTGGCCAACGTGGGGCTTCTCGGTCTCGATCCACAGCAGGTCGGCGCCGTTTTGCAGGCTGGTCACACAGTCCAGCACGCAACGCTCCTCGCCAGTGCCGGCCTTGAAGCGGTACAGGCCGTTGGGCAGGCGCACCGGGCGCACCAGCTTGCCGTCCTGCTTGATCACCACGTCGCCCTCGCGCACGTCGGAAGCGTCTTTGACTTCCTCGGTTTGCAGGAAGGCGTTGTATTTGTGGGCCAGGTCGCCGGCGTCGCGGGATACCGGGATCTTCTGGGTCAGGCCGGCGCCCAGGGAGTCGGTGCGGGCGACGATCACGCCGTCTTCCACGCCCAGTTCCAGGAAGGCGTAACGCACGGCGTTGATCTTGGCCAGGAAGTCCTCGTGGGGCACGGTCACCTTGCCGTCCTGGTGGCCGCACTGCTTGGCGTCGGACACCTGGTTCTCGATCTGGATGGCGCAGGCGCCCGCCTCGATCATTTTCTTGGCCAGCAGGTAGGTGGCCTCTTCGTTACCGAAACCGGCGTCGATGTCGGCGATGATCGGCACCACGTGGGTCTCGAAGTTGTCGATGGCGTTCAGCGCGGCCTTCTCGGCCACCTGATCACCGGCCTTGCGGGCCTCTTCCAGGTCGCGGAACAGGTGGTTCAGCTCACGGGCATCCGCCTGGCGCAGGAAGGTGTAGAGCTCTTCGATCAGCGCGGGCACGGAGGTTTTCTCGTGCATGGACTGGTCCGGCAGCGGGCCGAATTCGCTGCGCAGGGCGGCGATCATCCAGCCGGAGAGGTAGAGGTAGCGCTTGTTGGTAGTGCCGTGGTGCTTCTTGATGGCGATCAGCTTCTGCTGGCCAATGAAGCCGTGCCAGCAGCCCAGGGACTGGGTGTAGCTCGAGGAATCGGCGTCGTACTCGGCCATGTCCTTGCGCATGATGGCCGCGGTGTAGCGGGCGATATCCAGGCCGGTGCGGAAACGGTTCTGCAGCGCCATGCGCGCGGCGTATTCGGGGTTGATGTTGTCCCAGGTACCGCCCTGCTGGTCGCGCAGTGCGGCGAAGGACTCAACGGTCTGCTGATAGGTGGCCATGGTTGATACCTCGTGCTCTAGATGGGTAAAGGGTCGCCGGTGCGTGCCCACCGATGATGTGCGGGTATCTTAGTCAGCCGCCACACATAATTGAAATAGATAGAAAAGATTTTTGCTATTCACCGCATGAATCAGCCGGAGGCGGCGACACCCCGGATTTCTGGCTGGCCGGAAGTCATCGGCCGCTTGCTGCCGTCGGGAGAGTGTACGGTTACCGAGGTTGCATCCACGCTGAACCTGGGTTCGCGGACGCTCCAGTCCCAATTAAGGTCCAGGGGCACGAGCTAGCGAGACATTCTGCAAGAGACACGCTGCAACCTGGCGGTCCAGCGCCTGTCAGAAGACGGCTCGAGCATCACCGAGCTGGCCCTGCAGCTGGGCTATGCGGAGGTTGCCGTGTTCAGTCGGCACTTCAAATACTGGACCGACTGTCGCACCGGTTGTGGCGGAAAACGCGGCGTGCCAGCTATACAGAGGCAAATACGTGGAAACGGAAGCAGCCGGGCAGTCGGGCTTGAGGTCTGCTCGCGGGGCCGGCAACCCGGCCCCGTCAAGTTACGGCGCGGACACTCAAGCTGGAAGCGGCCGCAGCCCGCCGACCTGTCCGGGGTTGGCCGCATCCTCGCGAACAGCGCGAAAGGCTTTGTCAACACGGGCGGTGTACTGCCTGGACACCACGCTGGACAGCGTAACGTAGCTCGCCGAGACATCCTCGCGCCGCAACTCCACCAGCAGGTAGCCCTTGCTCTTGGGATCGTTGTAAATCACCTCGGGATTGCGTTCCGCCATGGCCCGGCCGATCGGGGCGTCGGGCAGGTAGTCGCCATAGCTGGGACTGGTCACGGACGTGGTGGCGAATTCCACCGCGACCCGGTGGCGGCCGCTGTCGTCCCACAGCTCGTTGGCCCAGGCCATGTGGGTATCGCCCGCCAGCGCCACGACCCGCGCATTCGCCTGGCGTATCGCCTTGTACACCCGGGTGCGGGCGGCCGGGTAGCCGTCCCAGGCATCGAGGTTCGAGGGGATGTCGTAGGCCGACAGGATTTCGTTGCGCACCACCCGGTCGCGCTGACCTTTTGACAGCCCGGCCAGCAGGCTGTTCCAGGTCGCTTCCGGCATCGCGGCCTTGACCGAGGGCGCGGCGATGCGCGCCATCAACACCTGGTTTCCCAGTACCTGCCAGCGCACGCCGGCCGCGACCGACTGCGAAAGCGACCGCGCGAGCCAGTCGTCCTGCCAGCGCCCCAGCATCTCGCGGCCGGGGTCGAGCAGTTGCCGGTTAAAGGTCGCCACGTCGGGCTTGTCGCCCTGCCAGCTCAGGTGCTTGCCGTACTCCAGCGGCCGGTCGCGGCCGGTGAGCCGGCTTTCGACCATTAGTAGTTCCGCCAGGTCGCCGAAACGAAAGGCCCGGCACGCGGCGCTGCGACGGTCATTGGGCAGGGGTTCGCGTATCGGCATCCACTCGTAGTAGGCGCGCAGGGCCGCCACCTTCTTCGCGTCCCAGGCGGCGGCGCCCTCGCCCCCGGCGTCCGCCGTGGTGTCGTCGCCGCTGTGCCAGCTGTTGTTGGCCACTTCGTGGTCGTCCCAGACCGTGATCCAGGGCGCGCAGGCGTGTGCGCGCTGCAGCTGTTCGTCGCGTTTGTACTGGGCGTGGCGCGTGCGGTAATCCGCCAGCGTCGCCAGCCGGTGGGCCGGTTCAGGTATGCGGCCAATTTCGGCGCCGATGTGCATGCCGTAGTCACCGGCGGCGGCGCCGTACTCATAGATGTAGTCGCCGAGGTGAATAACGGCGTCCAGGTCCTGGCCTGAGGCAATGGCCTCGTAGGCGTGGAAGTAGCCCGAGGTCCACAGCGCGCAGGACGCGACCGCCAAGCGCAGCTTGTCGATAGGGCCCACCGCCAGGGTGCGGGTACGGCCCGTCGTCGAGCTGGCGCCCCGGCAGTGGAACCGGTAATAGTAGTCCCGCCCCGGCTCCAGGTTGTTGAGCACATGCTTCAGGGTGTAGTCCCGCGCGGCCACCGCCCGCAAGCCCGGCACCAGCCGGCGTCCCTCGCGGAACCCGGGGTCGTCGGCGACCTCCAGGTCCACGGCGATGTCGCCACCACCGGCGTCCCCCGCGGGCGTGACCCGCGTCCACAGCACCACGTCGTGGGCGCCGGGGTCGCCGCTGGCCACGCCGTGCAGAAATCGCCCCTCGCCGCCGTGCAGCGTGAGCGGAGCGGCGTACGCCGCGGGGGCGGCGGCGCCGGCCGCGCCCAGGGCGCGCAGCAGGTCGCGCCGTTTAAGCTTCGCCATTGCCGTGGCCCCCTAGAATGCCTGCTTCAGGGTGATGCGCCACTCGCGACCGCGGCCCGGCAGGGCGGAGGTGTTCACATAACTGCCGGCGGCGGGCTGGAAGTATTCCTCGTCCATCAGGTTGTTCACGTTCAACGTCAGCTGGGTGCTGCCCAGGGTGGCGTAGACGGAGAGATTGACCACCTCGTAGGACGGGTAGACCACGGGGTTGTTGATCAGGGTGGAGGTTTCGGCAACGTGGACAATACCCAGCGAGGCCCCGGCCTGCCCCCAACTCATGGGGTCAGACACGTAGGTGCCGTACAGGCTGAAGGTATTGTCGGGAATATTGCTGGAAGTATAGTCGCCCGGAAACCCGAGATCCGATCCGGCGAGGTTGAAAACCGCCAGGGCGCCACCGGCGGCATCCGCGGGGTCCAGGCCCACGGCATAGGCCGGTACGTACACGAAACCGGTGTCCGGCCCTTCGATGGTGGTCTCCTGGTCGGTGGCCGCCAGGGTGGCGCTGAAATTGTCGTCGATCAGCCAGCGCAGCTCGAGCTCGACACCCTCGCCGGTGGTGGCCACCACGCGCTCGCGGGAGCTGAGTCGGGTGCGCTGCTGCTCGTAATAGCTGAGGCCGCCCACCAGGGTCTGGTCGAACAGCTCGAACTTGATACCCGCCTCCTTGAGCTCCGACTCCGACAGCCATTGGCCGTTGTTGACCAGCCCCGGGTGCACGTCGCCCGCCTGGCTGTTCTCGATCGCCGAGCTCTCGGCGTAGGTGACGTAGGGCACAAATCCGCTGTCCAGCAGCAGGCTGAGGCTGGCATTCCAGGTGAAATCGTCGTCGGAATTCGACTCCGCCGGATTGTCAATGGCCAGGTGGCCGGTATCGTTGGAGGTGAGATCGTAATCGTCGTAACGGGCGCCAAGCATCAGGTTGAGCGTATCGCGGAAGGTCAGGTCGCCCATGTAGAACACACCGGCATCGCGCCACTCACTGTTGTTTTCCAGCTCCCAGCCGATATCCGGGTTGCGGAAGGGGTCGTCCAGGGTATCGCCTGGTGTCGCCCCCGCGGAAATGTCGCGACGGTCCAGCGCGGTGAAACCGAGGTTGTAGTTCTCGCGACGCACGCCGTCGAACTCGCGCCAGGACAGGCCGGTAATATGGTGGGATTCCAGCGCCAGGGATTCGTTGTCGAAGACAAAGTCCACACTGCCGCGCAGCTCCCACACCTCGGAGTCGTAGGATGCCGGGAAGCCGTAGCTGACAAAACGCTCGTTCTCCAGGGAGTCGTAAAAGCCCTGGGCGCGCAGGCGCACGTCGCTGTTGAGCTGGTGGCTAAGCTCTACAAAGAACGTATCGGTGCGGCTTTCGGAGAAATCGGCATCGCTGATGAACACGTCTCGCGGATCGAGCGTTGTCGTGCCGATATTCTGGTCGAGGCTGTAGCGCTCGTCCAGGCCGGGGGGAAAGCCAAAATAACCCGACACAAAGGAGCCGCCGCTTTCGGTAGGATCGATGCGTCCGTCACCATTGCTGTCGACCACGGTGGTGTCAGTGCCGGTGACATAGCGGCCGGAGTCGATCAGCTCCTGGGTGAGGCGGTTCCAGCCCGGGGTTTGCACGTAACCGTCCGAGTCGTAGTAACTGCCCGAGAAGGCGAAGGTGGTTTTATCGCTGAGATCGAGGTCGATCGCGTACTGGATCAGCTTGTGCTCGGGGTGGATGCCGCGGTAGTAGCTGTCGGAGTCCTCGTACTCGCCGTAGAGCGAAAACCCGCCCTCGACCGAACCCAGCTCAAATGGCCCGCTGATGATGCCCGAGGTATTGAACTTGCCGTAGCTGCCGCCCACCACTTCGATACTGCCGCCCAACTCGGAAATCAGCTCGCCGGAAGCGTCGCGGGCGGACTTCGGCGTGATGTTCAGGAAACCACCGACCTTGCCGGGACCGAACAGCGCGGTGGGCGGCCCGCGCAGGATCTCGATGCTCTCGGCGGAGGCCAGGGAGGTCTGGTAGGTGCCGCGGTTTTCGATGCGCTTGAAACCGCGGTAGTAGGTCTCCGCCATGGTGCCGCGCAGGTTGACGGCGCCCTTGACCCCGTAATAGCTGGCGGTGAACGCGCCGGGCACGATGGAGATGAGGTCGTCCACCTCCTCGATACCGTAGCGCTGGATGTTGATATCACTGACAAACGTTGCCGAGCGGGGCGTTTCCGTCAGGGGCTTGGCGATGCCGAACAGGTTCTCGGTGGGGGTGGCTTCGAGCAGACCGGTTTTATCCGAGCCGTAGACGATGATTTCCTCGATAAAACGGTCCTTCGGCTGCGCGGTCACGGCGCTGTCCTGGGCCGCGGCAAGCTGGGCGATGGCACTGGTGGTGGCGATGGTAATTGCAAGCAAGGGGAACTGCCGTGGCATGACAAGACTCCGGTCACGATGGAAGACGTGGCGGAGTGTAGGCAAGCCAGGTGACAAAAATATTAAAACAGTTTGAACGTAAAATATTTTTCGATCCAAATGGCCCGAAAAATTGTGCTGTGAAGAAAAACAGGCCGGCCGGGGCCGCAAACGCGCGCCGAAACACTATCGGCCGGCACTATCCGGATTACAAATTCCGGCGGCCGGTTTTACGCCGCCCCCCTGCCGGCGCAGCCAGACCTCGGCGGCCGCCGGCCAGGCGAGTAAGTTACCGC
Source organism: Parahaliea mediterranea (assembly GCF_017255185.1). Classification (GTDB taxonomy): domain Bacteria; phylum Pseudomonadota; class Gammaproteobacteria; order Pseudomonadales; family Halieaceae; genus JAFKCZ01. The sequence goes on along the minus strand of NZ_JAFKCZ010000004.1, from coordinate 334,172 downwards.
TGACCTGTCACTCGCCAGGATTCGAGGGGCGGGGCGAAACCACGGCCAGCGGCGATCTCACGACAGGGGGTACGGCGGTGGCGAGGCAATTTCGAGGTTGATTTCCACGCTGTCCAAACGCCAGGCGCCCTTTTCGTAGACGAAGCGCAACCGCTCCAGGCCATCCGCGAACTCATAGCGGTCACCCCGGCGCTCGCCCTGCCCGTGGTATTCGTGCAACAAGCGCCTGAAGCCCGCATCGAGATCAGCCATCGCCGCGCGGTTGATCCGGGCCAGAAGGCGACTCAGGGAACGGTCCAATGCCCGGTCATTCAGGAGCTCGTGCATGTCTTCGCGCTTGAAGCGCTCGCTGAACAACGCCTGGAACTTGTCCGGGTATTCCGCGTAGGCGTAGGCATTGCGGCCCCAGTGGGCAAGCAGCTCGCCGAAAGCAAGCTCCCGCGCCCCGAGCGCGGCAAAGGGCACGTCATGGCGCATCAGCAGGCCTTCCGTCTGCTCTTCGACCTCGGCGATAGTACGCCCCGTCATCTGCCACAGAGGTTCCAGCGCCGCTTCCCGGCGCATTTCGTCCGCGATCGCCATGATACCCGCCTGGTACTCGGGCCAGTCGAGATCGCTGCGATAGGCCGCGCGCAACTCGGAAGAGAACGCTTTGAACGCCTCCCGAAATTGGTCGTCGTGATCGGCCTCGCGGATCTGTTGCATGCCCGCCATGAATTTATCCTGGAACAGCGACCGCTTATCGGTATAGGGGCGGAAATAACGCCACGCGCCCGAGGAATAATCCACAAAGTAGCCGACTTCCAGCTCGGGGGGGGAGTCCGCAGGCTGGATGGACGGCAAGGAGGCCTCGTAAACGCCATCGAGTAATTCGCTCAGTTCCGTGTAGACCGGCTGACGCGCCTCACGATTGGACCAAGTAGCCGGATTGGTCACCACATTCTGCCTGTGCAGCTGTGCGGCCCGCTGCACCGCGGGCTCTTGCTTTAGCCGCTGATACTCATAGAAGCCGCACGTAGAAGGGCAGGCATCAGCGGCCATGGAACTCACAGAGTCGAGTCGGATTTCGTCGGCTTGAAGATGTGCCAGAGCGTCGAAAAACACTACCCGCTGCTGCTCCTGTAGCAGCTGCAATGACAGCCGGGTCGGGTAAAACTTAACCGCGCTAAAGCCCAGATCACTCTTTTTCAGGCAGAGTTCCAGTTGCCGGCTTGTCACCGGGTAGCTCGTGCCGTAGGCCTCCACGCGCAGATTTTCCAGCGCCACTCCCACGGGAATATCACTCAGTATGCGCACTTCGCAAGACTCGCCAGCCATCGATTCCGCCGGCAGGGCCAGCAGCCCAAGTAATCCCAGTGTTTTGATGAATGGTGTCTGGATGGATGTTTTGTGGTTCATGTGTCGTGGTTCCTTGGTCGGAAACGGAAACAGCGCCGCACTCCCGGGAGCTCCCGGGCGGAGATAAGTGTGGGAAAAAGCGTTTTCCGTCTTAAAGCTGGATGGGGCCGGGGATTTACCACCGCGAAAAAAGGACGACAGTGTGCGTATGCCCTCGCTCCAGGCGATCGCGATAGTCGCAGGTGATTTTGCCGCCTTTACTGCATGGACGGCTACTATACATTCCAGCCGTCCCGGCAGCAACGCCAGCTACCGAGATCTCGACACGGCCAGCGCAAGTTGCGCGTGTCGGGTTGGCGGGCCCCTTCCACAGGCACTCGCCCTCCTCGCGTCTGTGGCTATATCGGATAATTTGCCGGTTCGGTCGCCACGGTGACCCAGCGCAACTCGGTAAAACTGTCGATACCGGCCCTGCCTCCGAAGCGGCCATAGCCGGAAGATCCCACCCCACCAAACGGCGCCTGTGGCTCGTCCGATACCGTGGCCCCATTCACGTGGCAGATTCCCGACCTGATCTGGCGAGCCACGTTCAGCCCCCGGGCGGTGTCGCGTGTAAATACCGCGGCACTGAGTCCATACTCGCTGTCGTTCGCGATCGCGATGGCGTCTGCCTCGTCTTTCGCCCTGATCATGGACAGTACGGGACCGAAGCTTTCCTCGCGATAGAGCTTCATGCGCGAAGTCACTCCATCGATCAGGGTCGCCGGCATCAGGACCGAGTCCGCCGGCCCACCCGCCCGCAATTCGGCGCCGAGTTCCAGCGCGTCCTCGATCAGGCCATTGACCCGCTCCACCGTTTTCATATCCACGACCGCCCCCAGGGGCGCCGCCCCGTGGCGCGGATCGCCGACAGCCATTGATTCGACTTTGGTCTTCAGTTTTTCCGCAAGGGCGTCGGCAACGGCATCCACGACTATCAGCCGTTCCGTGGACATACAAATCTGCCCCTGGTTGAGATATGCGCCGAAGGAAACGGCCTTTACCGCCTCATCCAGATCGGCATCTTCCAGGACCAGCAAAGGCGCCTTGCCACCCAGTTCGAGCAAGCAGGGCTTCAGGTGTTCGGCGGCGCGCCTGGCGACAATCCGGCCAACAGCGGTCGAGCCGGTAAAATTAATGCGCTTCACCCCCGGGTGATCGATCAGCGCCCCGACAATGTCACCGGCATCCTCCGGCACGTTGTTGACGACGCTGACCGCGCCCTCGGGAAAGCCCGCCTCCTGAAGCGCCTCGATGATCAGACCGTGGGTGCGCGGGCAGATCTCGGAGGCCTTCAGAATCACGGAATTGCCACAGGCCAGCGCCACGGCCACGGCCCTCACCCCGAGAATAACCGGCGCGTTCCAGGGCGCGATGCCCAGGATAACACCCACCGGCTCGCGCAGGGCCATGGACAGCACCCCGGGCTTGTCGGAGGGAATGACCTCCCCGCCTACCTGGGTCGTCAAGCTGGCCGCCTCGCGCAGCGTGTTCACGCCCAGGTTGACATTGAGCGTCGCCCAGCCCTTGGTGGCGCCGGTCTCCAGCACCATGGCGTCCACCAGCTCGTCCTGCCTGGCCTGCAGGCGATCGGCCGCCGCCATCAAGGTCATTCGCCTGGCATTGGGGCCAAGCCTGGACCAGGTTGCAAACGCCCGCTCGGCCGACGCCACGAGCGGCGGTATATCGGCCAGCTGCATGGCCTGCACACGACTGACCACCTCGCCCGTAAGGGGACTGATGCGTTCCAATTCCATAACTGACGCTCCTTTCATAGCAACAGGCTATCGTTGTGGTGACAAAAAACCTTTAGTGGTAACAGAAAACTACTCGACGCCTTCGGAGACATCCGCCCCGCGCCTGTACCGGACATGCGCCCGAGCCGGGCAAGCACCTTTATACGATGGCGATTGCTGGCCGGCAACTACCTGAAAGACTATGGCCAGGCCCCCGCGGACGCCAATGAAGAGCTGTTTACTCGCCATGAGTAAAAGTTACCTCCATGCTTTCCAGCTGCCGACAAGAGGCGCCGGTATTCACACGCCCTGCAACTCCAGGGCCACTTCCCTCAGGCATTCCAGAAAGGCCTTGGCGGCAATGGATAGTTCCGTTCGGGCGCGAATCGTGATCCCGATCGAGCGGTAGGTGCCCGGCAACTCGATGGGCAGGACACACAGCTGGCCAAATTTTCTTTCGTAGTAAATCTGATGTTCGGACAACAGCGCCAGCCTGTCGCTTTCAGTCAATAATCCACGGACCATCGACAGCGAGCTGGACTCAATGAAGCGCTCTGGCTTGTCCAGGCCCTGCGCTTCCAGGACCTGATCGAAAAGCCCGCGCGCGGGGGTCTTGGCCGCCGGCAGTACCCAGTGGTAGGCCAGCAGATTGCTCAATTGGAGCTTCCGGCGCGACACTAGTGGGTGCCCCTTCCGCGCGATGATCGAGAGACGGTCGGTAAGCAGCTTTTCCGTGGAAAAGTCACCTGCGTCGCCTCCTTCCCTCAGGGCACCGACAATAAAATCCAGCTCGCCGCAACGCAGGGCAGCCTCCTGCATGACATACGGCCCCTCTGTCGTGGTAATGTTCAGTGCCGGATACACTTCCAGCAAGCGATTGATCGCGCGCGGGGTCAGAATACTGCGACTATAGGGCAAGGTGCCAATCGAAACGGTTCCCGTTGCCCCTCCATCCCGCAAGCTGGCGATGTCCTCTGTTAGCTGGCGAAGCTCCTTGAATACCAGCTTCAACTGCCGTACCAGCACATCGCAGTAAGCACTGCCCGTCATGCCAGTCGGGCCGCGCTCAAACAGCGACATTTCCAACAACGCTTCGGATTCTCTTACGGCCTTGTATACCGCCGGCGGGCCAATGCCGAGCCGCAGGGCCGCCAGGTTCACGTCACGGTGTTCATGCAAGGCAATCAACGCCGACAGGCGCTTGCAGCTGACCTCCATGGAGAACATCGCAATGCGCTTATGATTCCGCGCGCCCGGCTTGTATCTCGTATAGGCCTGCCCGGCAATCATCAGCTCGCGTTCCGCACGCTCCACGCTGGACGCAAGCAACTCACAGTAAGCCGTGGGCTGCATGCCGCAGCTTGTCCTTTCGAACAGGCGCACGCCAAGCCCCGCCTCGAGCTTCTTGATGCCCTTGGTTAGCGCGGTTTGTGACCGGTTGAGCTGACTGGCGGCCCGGGTAAGGTTTTTGGTGCGGCTAACCACCAGCGCCGCTTTCAGGTGCCGAAGGCTGAGATCGGGCAGTGCAGTATACGAATCGAGCATCGCTGTATGAAACCCCCATGGCTCGGCAATGCGTTTTGCAACTACTTACGGCTGCTGAATATCGCCCGGGCGCCCCATTTTATGGCATGCGGGTGCCACGCGGGCCCTTTGTGCCATTGTTGGTGGAACCGGCGACCTGGCACCCCCGGCAGGCCATTATCCAGATTATTGACCGCGACGAAACACGTGTTTAAAATCCGGGCAATGTCCGCGCAAAAAACAGCGAAAAAAGTCGCCAAACCGAAAAAAGGCCAAGGCAGAACCTCTGCAGGCAGCCAGACGCAAAGCCGTATCATGGAATCCGCAAGTTCACTCTTTGCGCAAAACGGCCTGAAGGGCGTTTCGATCCGGGATATTGTCAACGAGGCCGGCGCCAACGTCGCCCTGGCCAACTACTACTTTGGCTCCAAGGAAGCGCTTTACGTCGCCGCCGCGACTCGCTATGTCGCCGAAGTGAACAAACAGCGATCCGACAGCCTCGACGAGCTGGCCAGCTTTAAAGGGACGCAAAAGCGGAAACTCAAGGCCATTCTCGCCGGCTATGTCATGCCGCACTATGCCGTTGCCGCCAAGCCCGGCGGCATGGATTACCTGCGAATCTTCAGCCGCTTTCTCCTGGAAACACCCAACATTTCCAAATCGTTCACCCAGGACCACTTCGGCTCTATCAGGCGCCGCTACCTGGATGCCCTGCAGGAGGTGCTGACGCCCATATCGGAACAGAGCCTTCACCGTGGATTCAGTTTCTTTGTCACCAACATGCTGATCTCGCCGCGGGATTTCGGCTATGAATTACTGAACAATACGGAGTTAACCCCGGACGACCTGAACAAGGTCGGTGAAATGCTCGTCGAGTATTCCGCGGCGGGGCTGTGGGCTTTGCGCGATTGACCGTCAGTAGCGAATCAAACTCGCTTCGATGTTTCGCACCATATTTTTCAGAAGTGGCGCCACTTCTTTCCGCAGAAACTCCGGGGTCAACCTGTAGGCGGGCCCACCCGCATTGAAAGAATAAATATTTCCCTGGCTCATCACCAGCGGAACAGAGATGCCGTTTACGTCCCGGTCCCAATCTCCAAACGAACAACAGAAGCCACGCTGCCGGTAAGACTCCACCGCCTCGTCCACTCCGGCCTTTATCCGCGGCCAGTTTTCGCCCGCCTTGCGCTCCAGGTAACCGAGAAAGTAGTTGCGCTCCTCCTCTGGCAGGGCAGCCAGGTATCCGCGCCCGGTAGAGCTTTGGGCCAGGGGCATCTTGTCGCCAATTTCATGCTTGAAGGTGGTCACATTGACCGGGGCGCTGTACTCGACAAAAATCATTTCCAGGCGGTCGCGGTCCGCGAGCCCAATTGCCGCGCCGGTGTTGTTGGCCAGCTCCTGCATCAGCGGCCTGGCAACCTGCCGAATCGCCAAATTCGAAATAAATGCGTAGCCCAGAGCCAGCACACCACTACCCAGCTGATACTTTTCCAGCCTCTCGGAATACCCCAGGTAGCCCAGCTGAGTCAGGGTATATGTCAAGCGGGAAACACTGGACTTCGGCAAGCCGGTACGCTGCGCGATTTCCTGATTGCCCAAAAATCCGTCACCGGGCTGAAACGCGCGCAACACATCCAGGCCCCGGGCCAATGCCTCAATGAACTTGCGGTCGGTTTCCTGGCCTTTTTCACGGGGCAAGCCCGAAAAACTACTCATGAATACAACTTCCATCATCTGCGGCCACCATTATATACGCGGCCTCCTCCGAAGTAAGGGGCCGTCGCGAGCGCCACCGGCGTCGACAGCCTACAGGGAGGCAAAACGCCGGGTGTGATGGTCGGTACTGCCAAACATGTATTGCACGGTGGTCAATCGCTTGAATATGTGACCGATATCCAGCTCCTCCGTGACACCGATGCCTCCGTGCAATTGCACCGCCTCCTGACCGATAAGGCGCGCGGCCCTACCCACCCTGCTTTTTGCCGCGGACACGGCCCTGGGCGCGATGCCGTTATGGGCATCGAGCTGCAAGGCAGCCATAATCACAATCGAGCGCGCCATTTCGCATTCGATAAACATATCGGCCATGCGATGCTGCAGGGCCTGAAAAGAGGCGATGGCTACGCCAAACTGTTTCCGCGTGCGGGTGTATTCCACGGTTTTCCTGTAGGCGACCTCCATCGCTCCCACCGCCTCGGCACACAGCGCCAGGGAGACCCGATCCACCGTGCGCTCGATGACGGGCAGCGCCCCGCCCGCCTCGCCCAGCAGGTCAGTGGCGGGCAGCCGGACCTTGTCGAAGGTGATCTCCGATGCCCGGTGGCCGTCCACCGTGGCGTAGTCCTGCCGGACAAGCCCATCGGTATCGGCATTCACCAGCAGCAGGGAAACGCCGTTATCGTCCAGTTGACCACCGGAGGTACGGGCCGCCACGATAAGGACATCCGCGGCACCGCCATTCAAGACCACCGATTTTTGGCCGCTAAGTACGTAACTGTCCCCCTGCAACTCTGCCCGGGTCTTGATGTTGGCCAGGTTGTAGCGACTCTGCGGCTCGCTGAACGCAAACGCCAACTGCAAGCGCCCCGCCATCAACGCTCCCAGCATGTCGCGTTTTTGCACCTCGCTACCCGCGGCGGCGATCAGCCCGCCGCTCAGCACGACCGAAGGCAGAATGGGCTCGACCACCATGCCCTGGCCGAACGCCTCCATCATTAGCATCAGATCAACCGCCGACCCGCCAAACCCGCCGTCTTCCTCACGAAACGGCACGCTCAACCAACCCAGTTCCGCGAACAGTTGCCAATGCGCCGCGCTAAAGCCGGTCTCACTGCCCACCAGCTCACAGCGACTGTGGAAATCATAGTTCTGCTGTATAAATTTCGCGATGCTGTCCCGCAACATCCGCTGCTCTTCACTGACTGAAAAGTCCATACCCTACCTCGCCCCGGATGTTGGATTAGAGCCCTAGAACGGCCTTGCAAATAATGTTCTTCTGTATTTCGTTGCTGCCACCGTAAATTGAAGTCTTGCGATTATTGAAGTACCGCGGCGCACTGTTTGCCGCCGCTCCGGGCCCCACCCACGGTCCCTCGTACTCGCCGCCAAACTGCGCTTTGACAAAGGGAAGACCGTAGTACCCGGCAATTTCCACATACAGCTCGTCAATAGCTTGCGCCACCTCGGTTCCCTTGATCTTCAGGATCGACGATTCGGGGCCCGGCGCCTGTCCCGTGCTGACAGCCGACAAGGTGCGCAGCTCGGTGAATTCCAGGGCCAGCAACTCAATCTCTATAGCGGCGACTTTTTGCGCAAACGACGGGACCCGCATCAGGCTTTCGTCGTCCTCAATGCCGTCTCCATGACTGGTATTCGAAGCCAGCTCCCTGGCCGTCTGCAGGCGCTTCTTGGATTGCGCGACCCGGGCGATCCCGGTTCGCTCATGCGTCAACAGCATCTTGGCGTACGTCCAGCCCCGCCCCTCTTCACCGATGCGGTTTTCAAGCGGTACCCGAACATTGTCGAAGTGCACTTCGTTGACCTCGTGCAAGCCGTCCAGCGTTATGATCGGCGATACCGTAATCCCCGGCGTCTCCATATCGATAAGAAGAAAGCTAATGGCTTCCTGATTTTTCACCCCGGGACCACCGGTTCGCACCAGACAGAAAATCCAGTCAGCGTAGTGCCCCAAGGTGGTCCAGGTTTTGGTGCCATTGACGACATAGCTATCGCCGTCGCGCACCGCGCTCGTGGTCAGTGAAGCCAGATCCGAGCCCGCGTTGGGCTCGGAGTAGCCCTGGCACCACCAATGGTCGCTGGAAAGAATGCCGGGGAGAAAGCGGTGCTTCTGCTCCTGGTTGCCGTAGGTGTAGATAACAGGCGCCACCATCTTCATGCCAAATGGCACAACTTCCGGCGCACCGGCCATCGCGCACTCGTTGGCCCAGATATACTTCTGCGTGGGGGTCCAGCCAGTGCCGCCGTACTCTACCGGCCAGTTCACCGCGGCCCAGCCCTGCTCATAGAGTATTTTCTGCCAATTCACATGATCGCTCTTGATCAAGGGCAGGCCGTCCAGCACCTTGCGGCGGGTACCGGGGGGCAGCTTTGCTTGCAGGAAATCGCGAACCTCCCGCCTGAACGCCAGCTCCTCCGGGGAATAATCGATGTTCATCTTCACTCCTTGTCGTCAAAGCTCCCGGGGGGTGATCGGGCCGGTAAAGCCCCGAGACAGGAACACGCATCCACGCCTTTACCTTCGCGGTCGATTCGCGCATGGGCTGCCGCCGATTCCGCGCGGAATCGCCCACTCGCGGCTTTATTTAGCGACTTAGTTCTATTATATTATCAGCTAGTACCGCTCTGCGGAACAATGCAGTCACAAATGGCAGTATCAACCCTGCCAAAATTATCGTCAAGGAGCGTAAGCAGCATGTCGGATACCGCGGCGAACCTGAAGACAGCGAGTGATTTAACGACCTTCGAAGCCTCTCCCAGAATGCGTCGCTACCCCCTGACCAACACGCTTGAGCTGATAGTCAGCTGCAGCGAGAGATACCGGCACGATACCGCCCTGGAGTATCTACCCACGGCGGCCCGGGGCGAGACCGGTATCCGCGTCAGTTTTTTACAACTCGCGGAGCGCGTCATCCAGACCGCCAACTTGTTCACCAGTCTCGGCGTGAGACCGGAAGATGCGATCAGCTTGTTACTGCCCAATCTCCCCGAAACACACTATGCCCTCTGGGGCGGCCAGGCAGTGGGCATCGCCAGCCCCATAAACCCGTTCCTGGAGGCCGGCCACATCGTCGAGATCATGAACGCCACCCGGGCCAAGGTGCTGGTCACCCAGGGGCCCGGTGTCGATCGCGAACTCTGGAGCAAAGTCGGGCAAGTCATGGAAAAAGTCCCCACCCTGGAGACGGTACTGGTCGTCGATGCGCCCGGCGACACCGCCGGTGTTTCGACCGGGATCAGGACACTGAATTTCAATGACTCCATCACGCAACAGGCGGCGGACGCGCTTGCCGGCGACCGCGCGATCAATGACAACGACATCGCGGCATACTTTCACACGGGCGGCACTACCGGGCGCCCCAAAATAGCTCGGCTCACCCACGGGAACATCGCTTTTGTCTCCCAGGTGTACGCGGACTGCACCGCCGAAAAAGGCCGCTACGCCATGCTGTGCGGGCTTCCGCTGTTCCATATCTTTGGCACCGTCGCCGCGGGTATTGCGTCGCTGTTCGCCGGGCGCAGCCTTGTTATCACCACACCTCAAGGCTTCCGCTCCCCCAATGTGCTGCCCAACTGGTGGCACCTCGTCGAGCGCTATCAAGTCAAGAGTTTTGCCGCGGTCCCGGCCATCCTCGACGCCCTGCTCCAGATGCCCGCCGGCGATTGCGACATCGGCTGCCTCCAGGAGATAACCTGCGGCGCCTCCCCCCTGCACGAAAGCCTGAAACAGGCCTTTGAGAACAAGTTCAACGTGGCGATCTCCAACGGCTACGGCATGACGGAATCAAGCTGCCTCCTCGCCCGGCCGTCCTCGGCGGCGGACACACCACCGAACAGCGTTGGTAGTCGCCTGCCCTATATGGAAATGCAGATCGCCCACGTTGATGGAAACCGCCGTGCCAGGCAGTGTGCCGCTGGCGAAATCGGCGACATCCTGGCTCGGGGGCCGCATATTTTCGCCGGCTACCTGAACCCACAAGACAATGCGGGCGCCTGGGTTGAAGAACGCTGGTTCAACACCGGCGACATGGGCTACATGGACGACGACGGCTTCCTGTACCTTACCGGCCGCAGCAAGGACCTGATCATCCGCGGCGGCCACAACATCGACCCCGCATTGATCGAGGAACCCCTCGGCCGGCACCCGGCAGTGGCCACCGCCGTGGCCATCGGACAGCCCGACGCCTATGCCGGCGAACTCCCCATCGCCTACGTCACGCTCAAAGCCGGCCATCGCACTACGGTTCAGGCGCTGGACGAGCACTGCAAAGCGACGGTCTCCGAACGTGCGGCGGTTCCGAAACGCATCGTGATCCTTGAGAAAATGCCGCTGACCGCGGTCAACAAAATATACAAGCCGGAGTTGCGAAATCTCGCAACGGAATGGGTGATTCTCGACATGCTGTCCAAAAAGTCCATCAACGCCTCGGTGAAGGCATCGATGGATACAAAACTCGGCCAGCTGGCGAGGGTTCAGCTGCAGGAGCCCGGGCACAATGCCCTGGCCCGGGAGACGCTTGCGCGCCTGCCCGTGCATATTGAACTGATATAGATGGGACCAAGGCCAACACAGCGGCGGGGTCCCCGCCGTCGCTATCAACAAACCGAACACCGAGGAATACGATGGTTTTAAAGGGTATACGCGTACTGGACTTTGGCCGCTATATTTCCGGCCCCCTATGCGGGTGCATGCTTGCGGACCTCGGCGCCGAAGTGATTCGCGTCGAAAAAGTCAGCGGCAGCGAAGATCGCTACCTGATTCCCGTGGACGACAACGGCGATGGCGCCATATTCCTGCATCTCAACAGGAATAAGCTCGGGATGACGCTGAACCCGATGAAACCGGACGCGAGGAATGTCATGGCCAGGCTGGTCGCCAGCGCGGACATCATCATTGCCAACCTGCCGCAGGAATCCCTTTTGCAAATGGGGCTGGATTACGACACGTTGAGAAGCTACAAGCCCGACATCATTCTAGTCAGTTCGTCGGCTTTCGGCAGCAAGGGGCCCTACGCAAACCGCACCGGCTTTGACGGTGTTGGCCAATCCATGTGCGGCAACGCCTACCTGTCTGGAGATCCCGACAAGCCGAGCAAGTCCTTTGCCACCTGGGTGGACTACTCAACGGCTTTGTTCGCCTTTTCCGGAACGATGGCCGCACTCATGCACAAGGGCATAACCGGCGAGGGCCAGGTCGTGGAAACAAGCCTGCTGCGCTCGGCATTAATGGTCTTTCACCACAACAACATGGAGCAGTACCTGACAAAGGTTAATCGTACCGCCACCCAGAACCGCAGCCCGATTGCCGGACCGGGAGACATTTTTGAAACACGCGATGGCCACATCATACTCAATGTGATTGGCCAACCTCTCTTTGAACGCTGGGCCAGGATGATAGGCGAGGAACACTGGATCTCCGACCCCCGTTTTTCCACCGACGAAAACCGGGGAAATAACGCGGAAATCCTCAGCGAGCGAACACAGGCCTGGGTTGGGCAGTACACCACCGAGCAGGTACTCGCCCTGCTGGCGGAGGCCAGGATTCCCGCGGGCCCCGTGCTGTCGCCAGAGCAGGTTTTCCAGAACCCGCACATTCAACAGTCCGGCATGATGGAGATGGTCGACTACCCTCCCGCGGGGAGGGAGGTTCCAATGATGCCGCTGCCAATAAGCTTTTCCGGACTGGATACGCCCATCCGCATGCCGCCGCCACAACTTGGCGAGCATACCGGGACGATTATGCGTGGCCTCGGGTTCAACCAGGACGAAATCGCCGATCTGCGCAGCAAGCGCGTCATCTGAAACGCCGGTATCCCGCGACCAGGGAATCAACAAGGCCAAGCGCCGGATAACGGCGGCACCAAAGGATAATAGAATGTCAGTATCAAAGTACCCGAAACTGTTCCAACCCCTTGACCTCGGTTTCACCACGCTCAGAAACCGCGTTCTGATGGGATCCATGCACACGGGGCTGGAGGACGCCCCCGACGGCCATAAACGCATGGCCGCATTCTTTGGCGAGCGCGCTCGCGGCGGTGTCGGACTGATCGTTACGGGTGGATTCAGCCCGAATGAACGCGCCACCCATCGGGGGCGCGGCCGGGCACTTGAAACCGATCTCGACGTTGAGAATCATCGACTCATCACCCGCGCTGTACACAAGTACGACAGCAAGATCTGCCTGCAGATTCTACACACAGGCCGCTACGCGAAGAACGAAAATGCAATCGCCCCGTCGCCCATTCAGGCACCGATCAACACTTTCACGCCCAGGGAAGCCCGAGAGGAAGAACTTGAAGAGCAAATCCAGGACTTCGTTCTGCTCGCGCGACAGGCCCAGAAGGCGAACTATGATGGTGTCGAGATCATGGGATCCGAAGGTTACTTCATCAATCAGTTTCTTGCGAAACGAACCAACCAGCGCGAGGACCGGTGGGGAGGAAGTTATGAAAACCGCATCCGGCTCGCCATCGAGATAGTGCGACGCGTTCGCCAAGCCGTGGGGCGCGATTTCATCATTATCTATCGCCTTTCCATGCTGGACCTGGTCGAGGGCGGCAGCACCTATCAAGAAATCGTCCAGCTGGGCCAGGCCATCGAGAAAGCCGGCGCGACAATCATCAACACCGGTATTGGCTGGCACGAATCCCGTATTCCAACGATAGCGACCAAGGTACCCCGGGCCGCCTTTACCTGGGTCTCGGCGAAGTTTAGAGAGTCGCTATCGGTTCCCGTCGTCACATCCAACAGAATCAATACACCAGAGGTCGCGGAGGAAGTGTTACAGCGAGGCGACGCGGATATGGTGTCAATGGCGCGACCATTCCTTGCCGACCCAGACTTCGTCGTTAAGTCCATCGAGGGTCGCGCGGACGAAATCAATACCTGTATCGCGTGCAACCAGGCGTGCCTGGATCACATTTTCAGCGGCAAGTTGACCAGCTGCCTGGTCAATCCCCGCGCCTGCCACGAAACCGAGTTGAATATCGTCCCCGCCGCCGTGATGAAGAAAATTGCCGTGGTTGGCGCGGGGCCCGCGGGCTTGTCCGCCGCGACGTCGGCGGCGCATCGCGGGCATATCGTTACGTTGTTTGACGCCGCGGGGGAGATTGGCGGGCAGTTCAATATAGCCAAGCAGGTGCCGGGAAAGGAGGAATTCAACGAAACCCTGCGCTACTTTGCGCGCCAGCTGGCGCTTTCCGGCGTCGAGCTCAGGCTCAACTGCCGAGTCGATGTGGAATCGCTGAACGACAGTGACTATGACGAGGTAATCATTGCCACCGGCATTACGCCCCGCACACCCGGCATCGACGGTATCGACCACCCCAAGGTTATGACCTACCTCGATGTTCTGCGGGACAAAAAGCCCGTTGGACGAAAAGTCGCCGTCATCGGCGCTGGCGGTATCGGCTTCGACGTATCCGAGTTCCTCGTTCATTCAGGCGCTGCTTCCAGTCAGGACATCCCGGCGTTTATGCGGGAATGGGGTGTCGACATGAGCTTGCAAGCACGCGGGGGTGTCGAAGGCGTGACAGCCGATGTGGAAAAATCCCCGCGCGAGGTATTTCTGCTGCAACGCAAAGACACCAAGGTCGGTGCGGGCCTGGGCAAAACGACCGGATGGATTCACCGCACGGGTTTAAAGCGAAAGGGCGTTACCATGCTGTCGTCCTGTGAGTACCACAAGATCGATAGCGAAGGCCTGCATATCAGCGTAAACGGCGAACACAGGGTACTGGATGTGGATAATGTGATTCTCTGTGCGGGCCAGGAACCGCTGAATGAACTGGCTAGCGGCCTGCGGAAGCCGTATCACCTTATCGGCGGCGCGGATGTGGCGGCGGAGCTGGACGCAAAACGCGCCATCGACCAGGGAACACGCCTGGCCGCGGCGATATAGTCGCCCACCGCGGGTATTGCCTCGGGTCGGGGCAATACCGCGGCGGCACCCGACCCGATGCCAAGCGGGAGGCGCGCGCCTCCCTCCGTTTGCAGCGGCTACGGAGTATCTCGATGAAAATCGCCGGGGCCACTCCTGTATCGGCTGGCCCGCTCTTTCGACAGGCAAACCGGGCGTCGATCATGGCTGATCGGCGTTGTCCACCATGGCGACAGCCCTGGTCCAGCCAGCGCTGGCGTCCTTGATTTTTATGGGGAAGCAGGAAACCATAAAACCATGGTTGGGCAGGGCTTCAAGGTTGGCGAGCTTTTCCATCTGAAAGTAGCCCATATCCTTGCCGGCTTTATGCCCTTCCCAAATGATCGACGGGTCGTGACACGCCTTCCACCGCTCCGCCACGTGAGCGAACGGGGCATCCCACGACCAGGCGTCGGTCCCCACGACGCGCACGCCCTGCGCGCACAGAAACAACGTTGCCTCGCGACCGATACCACACCCCTTTGACAGGAAATCCGGCTGCCCCAGCGCCTGGCCCGCCGAAGTATTCACCAACACAATATCCAGTGGTTGGAGCTGGTAGCCGATGCGCGACAACTCGGCTTCAATGTCGCGCTGCGTGATGATGTAGCCGTCCTCGACGTGGCGGAAATCAAGTTTTACGCCCGGGCGAAAGCACCAGTCCAGCGGTACCTCATCGATGGTCATCGCCCGCCGTGGACCGTCCTTGTGCATGGCGTCCTGGGTTGAATGGTAATGCCAGGGGGCATCCATATGAGTCCCGTTATGGGTTGATAGCGACAGCAGCTCGACCGCCCAGCTCTCCCCCCCCGGAAGCTGCTCCGGCTTGAGGCCCGGGAAAAAACCTCCCAGTTGCTCAAAGGTTTCATCGTGCTTCATGTAATGAATCTTGGGCTCCAGGCCGGGGGGATCCGCGAGGACATCATTGTCGATAGCGATCGAAAGATCGATGATTTTCATATTCATGGCTGAACCCCAGTGGCTAAACGGCACGCTTGATACGGGTACGGAGAACACCGAGACTCGAGATCTCCAGCTCGACTTCGTCACCGTCCTCGAGGAATCGCATATGCTCGAAACCACAACCGTCACCCACGGTTCCCGAACCGAATACTTCACCGGGGTAGATGGTCTCCCCCTCGCTCACGAATGCGATCATATCCTCGAATTTCCAGTGCATTTCCCCGGATGAGCCCCTGGACATTTCCCGGCCGTTCACGCGTACTATCATATCCAGCGCTCGCGGGTCCGGAACTTCGTCGCGCGTGACCAGATAGGGCCCCAACACATTGGCATTATCGAAGTCCTTGGCTTTCGCCGGCCCCATCATCCCCTGAATCTCCAGGGCCTGGGTATCGCGAGCGGAGAGATCGTTAAAGATCGTATAGCCGAAGATGTAACCGCTGGCCTTGTCCCTGGGTATATCACGCCCTTTTCTGCCAATCACACAAGCCAACTCGCACTCATAGTCCATGAGTTCCGAATAGGCGGGCCACTCAACCGTCTGCTCCGGCCCGCTTACCGCGAAGCGGTTAGCCTTGTAGTAAATGGGGCGCTGATACCAGGCGTCCGGTATCTTCAGGAATCCGGCGTTCAAGGCATTCTTAACAAACTCATCCGGATCCTGGCCATCGGCCATTGCCCTCAGCCTGGCGGAGCTTTGAATGGCTTGCGCGAAGTGCTTTTCAAAAGCCAGAAAATCACGAATCTGCGGCGGCACGGGTATCGGCGCCAGCAGGTCAACATCCCCCGGGTTGACTATCGCCTCTTCCGGTTGAAGATGAAGATAGTGGTAGGCCTGCTCCAGACCGGCCTCGCCGGCCTCGATCAGGTCCAGCATTGTAGAGAACCAGCCCGGCTTTGCGGAAGCCAGGCGTTCATTGCACGCCAGGAGATCAAGGTAGTGACCAGAATCGGTAAGCGCCGCAATTCGCTCATTGGCGCCGTCTCGGTAAGTGACTAGTTTCATTGCTTCCTTTCCTATGGTTTCCACATAAAGGTAACGCCCGGCATGCTGCAAACACGGCGCCACGGGTTCATCCAGGCACCCCAGAACAAAGAGTCCGGGGCGGCGGTAGCGACGCAGGCACGCGGCTAGGCCGTCTCGCCGGGGAACGCCTTGAGGCTCAGGCAAAAAGCGGCGGCCAAAAACAGTGCGCAGGCAGAGGCAATCAAGGCCGGCTGGTAGCTGCCCGACAAGTCATAAACCATCCCGGTGACAAATGGCGCCAGACCCGCGCCGATGAGGAATATGCCGTAGAGCGTACCGTACAGCACACCGTAGGAAGCCAGGCCGAAGTAGCGGGACACCAGGTAACCGATAAGATCGACCTCGGCGCCCATGGCGAAACCGACCGCGACCGCCGCCAGGGGGGCCAGCCCGATCCCGCCCGCAATGAATATCGTGAAACCAACGGCCGCGAAGCAGAACAGAAGCGCGGCCACGCGCGGTGCAAAATAGCGATCAATCATAATGCCGGCCACAATACGACCGATGATCACCGACAGCCCAATGAGAGAAGCCAACCTACCGGCACTGGCGGGCGCCATTCCGGTATCTATCAACATCGGTATGAAGTGAACGATCAATCCACTGACCGCCGCGGATACCAGGAAAAATATCACGGCAAGCTTCTTGAATACCGGATCGGAGTACAGTGTTCGCGCGGATTGCGCGGGAACCGCTCCGCTTGCTGTAGTGAGTTTCTCATCCGCTACGCGGCCGGAATCCGGTTGTCCACGGTGCACCGAAGCAGATGAGTCATCCTTGAGAAAGACGATCACAATCAATGCCCCAAGGGCCACGACCAGAGCCAACATTCTGTAGCCGGCTCGCCAACCGTGATCGGCGACGTACTCTGTCAGCAACATTGGCGCGAGAATACCGGCAATTCCCGTGCTCATTAGCGCGATGCCTAAAGCCAGGCCCCTTCTATGGTCGAACCAGCCGGTCACCGCGCGAGTAAAGGTTACGGGTGAGGAGCCGGCCGCGAACGTCGTGGTTGCCAGGGTGATGGCGTAGAACAACAGTATGGAATTGGGAATAAAGCTTGTCGCCAGCAGCCCCGTGGCGTAAGCCGCGAGCGAGAAGAAGGCCACTCGCTTGATTCCGATACGATCGATTAGCCCGCCAATAAATGGCGACAACAGCGCCAGGATTGCGACAGCGAAAATACTCTGGGCTGATATCGACGACCGGCTCCACCCAAAATCCTGCTCCATGGGTGTCATGAAGATTCCGGCCGCATAGTAGCTCAGCGAGGAAACACCAACTCCGATGCCGACGAACGAAGCCAGAAGCACGGACCATCCCCTGGAAAACTCGCCTGGCTCAACCGCCGATTTACAATTCTCTACCCTGGAACTCGAGGTCACTATACTATCCCTTCTGTGAATGATTGTCGGACGGCAGGCTCACTCGCGAGCCGTCGAAATAGGCAATATCAAACGATCGTCGTTCCTGGACGCGCCGGTACCATCCGGAAACCCGTGGATAGTTGGCCCACATGTGCGCAAGCCCAATGTCGTCCATTCTTACAATCGTTGGGACCAGGACAATATCCGCGACCGTGAATTGCTCACCGAGTATCCAGGGGCCTGGATCCAGGGATGCATCCACGCGCTCGAGCGTTCGCGCCAAGCTCTCGATGGATTCATCAAACGTCGCCTGATCGAAGCCTTCCTCTGTCTCGCGCATTTTTCGGTAGAAGCTTCGACGCAGCGGCATGCTCTCGGTCATTGCCTCGAACTGATCATCGGGCATGCGAGCAAAAGCTTTGGCAAACAGGCCGTTAAACGACGGAACACGGATGGCGGCGGTCGGGACTTCTTCAAAATAGCGCATCCAGCTCCTCATCCCTGCCCTGCCGGCAGCAGTGGCAGGCGACAGCCTGGGCTCGGGTACAACCTCATCCAGGTATTCGCAGATGACGGACGAATCGACGATCACGCTCGCACCGTGAACAAGGGTTGGCACCACCCCGTTCGGGTTCAACTCCAGATACTGTGGAAGAAGATGCTCCTGGCGCGACAGGTCAACCAGGTGGCTGACATAGTCAATGCCTTTTTCGGCGAGACATAACCGCACCTTTTGGCTGCAGGTGGAAAATGGCGCGTGATACAGCTCGAACATAGCGATCTCCTACGAAGAATGTGATCCCGGGTCAGGTCGTCCCATCTAAAATCTGGCTATCAACTGAAGACCCCATTTTCGGGGTTCGCTGACCGATGCATTGGGGAAGCCGCCCAGTGCGGCAATCTGCGTCATATAACGCTCGTCCAGTACATTCTGGCCAAACAGCGCCAGCTCCCACTTCCTGTCTTCGGTAGAGATTCCCAGACGCACGTCGAGTTCGGACCAGGCGTCCTGCCAGAAGGTGTCCGCGTCCTGGTTTGTTTCCAGGAAATAAACACTGTCCTGCCATCGATACGTAGCGATAAAGGTGCCAAGAAGCGACCCAATCTGCCATTCGTAGCGGGCATTGATGTTGAACGCGTGCCTGGGAGCGCGGGTAAGGTCGTTACCCGCGACATCTTCTTCCGTCAGGGACACAAAAGGGGAGCCAAAAAGAAACGGGGTCACGTCGGTGGGAATAGCCGTCAGCGTGCCTTCCGTCATGCTGGCGTCAAGATAGGTATAGCTGGCCGACACGGTCAGGTTTCCGGCCAGGATCGCGGACATCTCGGCTTCGAAACCGCTGATTTCAGCGGCGCCAATATTTTCAATTTCGACGCCGCCCGTCACCACCGGCAGTCGCAACTGCAAGCCTTCATAATCGTAGCGATACGCCGATAGATTCAGGCGCAATCGCTGGTCAAAAAGCGTGGATTTTAGCCCGACTTCATAGGCATCCACGTTCTCCGGATCAAAGGATTCATCAAGACCGAAAGAGTTGAAACCACCGCTCTTGAAACCCTGCGAATAGGACGTGTAAATCATGGCGTCGTCGCCCAGAACATAGTCAATCACGACGCGGGGCGAAACATCCTCAAAGCGTTCCTTGTGGGCCACGGAAACCGGCAGCCGGAAGTAGTCACCGGGCGCAACGGCATCCCCGGGATTCTTTCCGTAACCCGCGTCGCCGCCACCCGTTGGAGCCAGGTAGAATTCCGACCCACGAAGAAAAAGCCCTTGTGTCGTGTTGGTAAAGCTTTTCTTTTCTTCGCTCCACCTTCCACCGAGGGTCAGCTTTAGCCTTTCTGAAAGATGAAACGACGCGTCGAAGAAAAGCGCGTAGGCCTCGGTCTCGTTGTCCGCGTCAAACTGTACATCCAGGCCGTGCGCTACCGGTGCCGAAGTCGGGGGAAATTCGGAGAAACCCACGCCACCGCTGTTTTGGTTCTGTATGGCGATATCAATACCCGCATTCTCATGCATATAGTACAGGCCAACGATCCAGTCGAACGCTTCCCGCTCACCCGACAGCCGAAATTCCTGTGACAGCAATTCACGCTCGGTCTCCGCGTTGTTTGAAAACAACGTTAAACTGCTGCTGTCGGAGTCCATCGACCCGTTCGTATCGGCATTGAAGTACCCGGTAACAGCGTCGAACGTGACCTGCTCGGAGATGCTCCATTGAACGGAAAGCGAATAGTAGGCGTTGGTCGATGAAAACTCATTGGTACCATCGATGGAGAATTCGTCACTTTCCAGTACCTCGTTGAGGTCCGCTCGACGGACATAGGGCGACCCGACTCCTCCCCCCGCCTCGATACCGGTGACTGCCTGGAGCATTGGCGTGGCGTCCCTTTCACTGTGCTCGCCCGCGAACACCAGATCCAGGGAATCAGAAGCGTTGAATGTCAGTGTTCCGCGAATACTCTGGCTGTCCGAACCACCAAAATCCCTGCCGGTAACCGTGTTTTCTCCATACCCGTCTCTCTGCGTGTCACCCGCCGCCAGGCGGGCGCCCAACCGCTCGGTTAGCGGACCGCCAAACGCGCCACTGACACTGATTTCATCCAGGTCTGTTACAGACGCGCGAAACTCGCCCTCGAACTCCTCGCCGGGCTTCCTGGTTTCAATCAACAGCGCACCCGCCGTGGCGTTTCGGCCGTACAGGGTTCCCTGCGGTCCGCGCAGTACCTGGATGGATTCAATATCCAGCAGTTCCGTAACATTAAATGCCGGCGGGCCGATGTAGACGCCGTTCAGGTAGGTAGCCACCGGCTCGTCGGCAAAGACGTTGCCGCCGCCGTTCGCCCCGCCGATACCCCTGATACTCAAGGGTGCCGCCCCGTAGCCGACCGATCGCGTCGTTACGAGCCCGGGTACGGTAGCGGCAAGGTCCTGGATTGAGCGAATTTCGTGCTCATCCAGGAAATCGGATGACAGGGATGTCACTGCGATTGGAACGCTCTGGAGGTTCTCCACTCTCTTCTGCGCCGTGACCACTACTTCTTCCAGCTGATACGCACTGGAGACATATTCGCTCTCCGCGTGCGCGAAAGATGCCAGTAGCATCGAATTCGTCAGCACCGCGTATCTACCAACCAGATTCAATCGCATCGTCCTCTCCTTTCGATCAACCCTGAATCACACAGCGTGCGCCGGAACTACAGCCATTGGTGTACGCGCGGAAGCCGCGACATCCGCACTCCTTGCTGGCCATCCGATACCCAGGGCTGCTCATGAATTTTATTTTTTGTCACGCAACCAGGATTAACTCTTGCGAAAAAAGATTAAACGCGTGTTTTATTATTGTCAATTATTTTTAAACGTCTGTTTTACATTCTCGGTTGCGAGCGCCCGACACCGGATGTGATCGAGGCACCAATCCGGGAACCGAGCCGGGAACCGAGGCGGGAAAAAGCGATACGGGCACGCCGTTTCCGCAGGCGCGTGCCGTCATTGACTGGAATCAACGCGCCACGACGGAGGGAGCCGCGCCTGCCACCATGGCGGAACCCGCCTGGAGGGACCAGATACGAGCGAAAGCCCGCTGAACATCACCGACCTTAGCGCGGCATTCGGCGCCGCAAGCAAAGGCCGGTTGTCACTACTTTTGAGGATTTCGGGGGGAGAGACTACCCAGCATCGCGCTCAGCAGCTGATTCAGGAGGGCATGATCAGCCGGGTCACCCAGATTGCCCGTCAACCAAAGATTGGCAAAACCGTGCACCTGCGACCACAGGGTTATAACGGTGGCGTGAATCCGTTTCTGTTCCGCCCCCGTTGGTTTTAGCAATGCCGCGACGCAATCTTCTAGCACGGCGCGCGAGCGGGCACGGGAGGCCAGGTACTCCTCGGAGGAATGCACCAGGTTTGGCTGGAACATGATTGAAAAATGCACGGGGTGCTGAACCGCGAAGCGCACGTAAGCTTCACCAGCGGCCCTGAGACGCGCCCTGTCATCCGTCCTTCCGGCCTGACTCTCATGCATCTTGATCTCTAGCAGCTCGTAACCCTGCATGGCCACGGCGGCAAACAAGCCCGCTTTGTCGCCGAAATGATGGGCCGGCGCGCCGTGAGATACTCCCGCCGCGCGCGCCACCTCGCGCAAACTGAGCTGCGTGGGACTCTTGTCCTCCAGCAGGTCAACCGTGCTGTCTATGAGGGCCTGGGCGAGGTCGCCATGGTGATAGCCGCGTTTCCGCGATTCGATAGTCATGCCAATATTATCCCCGCGCGGCTTGACATTGTCTAGATTTGGCTTAACCTCATATCTAGACACTGTCTATTTAACGATAAATTCGCGTGGAGAGATACATGTCAGCTCAATTGAACGACTTACTGGATAACAAACACATAGCCCCGGAAGACAACCCCGTGTTGAGTGGCAATTTCGCTCCCGTGGACACCGAACAGACCCTTGTGGAGCTGGAGGTGGTTGGACGGATCCCCGATGCGGTATCAGGCACCCTGCTGCGCAATGGACCAAACCCGGTTAACGCGAAGCACAATCACCACTGGTTTATCGGCGACGGCATGGTACACGCCATAGAATTTGCCGACGGCAAGGCGCATACCTACCGCAACCGCTGGGTGCGTACCACAAGACTGGAAAGCAAAACGGACATGAAGGCCGCGCCGGTGAGCGCTCACGAACTCTTGATGCAGGGCACCGGTAACGTCAACGTGATATCCCACGGCGGTCGAATACTGGCGCTGTCCGAAGCGGGCCTGCCCTATGAGATGAGTGCGGAACTCGACACTGTACGCATGTACGACTACGACGGAAAGTTGGCCAGCAGCATGACGGCCCACCCCAAGGTAGACGGAAAAAACGGTGAACTGCTGTTTTTCGGGTACGATATTCTTCCACCCTACCTGCGCTATCACGTGGCCGACCCCGAGGGTCGCCTCACCAGCACCGTGGACATCAACCTGCTAGCCAGCGTAATGATGCATGACTTTGGGGTAACCGCAACCCGGGTCATTTTCATGGACATGCCCGTGGTGACCGACCTGGAGCTTATGAAGGACGGGTTTGGCATGCCCTTCCGCTGGGATGAGGGCCACAAGACGCGCCTGGGGATAATGGACCGCGACTCGACATCGGACACCGTGCGCTGGATCGACATCGACACCTGCTACGTGTTTCACGTGCTCAACAGTTACGATGACGGCGACAAAATCATCATGGACGTTGTTCGCTACGAAAGAGTATTCAACGAGCGATCCGATCTCGACTACGAACGCGGAACAAAACTCGTTCGCTGGACCATCGATCCGGCTGAAGGAAAAGTCGACAGCCGCGTACTAAGCCCCCTGGACCAGGAGTTTCCCCGGGTAAATCCGGCGGTGGAATGCCACCCCCATCGCTACGGATACTGCCTGCAGGCCGACGCCGGTAACGGGCACGGCTTCGCCAACCTCTACAAACACGATCTTGTCGAGGGATTGACCGAGTCACACGACGTCGGCGACAACTGCGCCGGTGGCGAGCCCATATTTGTGTCATCCGGTGAAGCCGAGGATGAGGGGTACATTCTCAGTGTGGTATTCAACGGCAACACGGGATTCAGTGAAGTGCACATTATCAACGCGCAGCAATTCACCGCGCCGCCGGTGGCCGTGGTCAAGCTGAACACCCGGATTCCCTTCGGCTTTCACGGCAACTTCGTTCCGTCCTAGCGATCCGGGGAGTGCCTTGCGATAGCCCGGTTCGCGCCGGCTATCGCTCGATCCATCAAAACCGCCTCTCATCCGGGTCGGTAGTTTATTCTGTATTCCATGCTGTGTTACTGAGTGAGATGTGGAAAATGACTACGGTGCGCAAAGAGAAAGATGACGCTACCTGCACGGTTGAGGGCGGTATTGCATGGCTTGAACTCGATCTCGGGAGCGTACGCTGCCGCGAGGCTCCGGCACTCAACCGGAAAGTCATACGCATTCTGGATGAAATAGAGTTCGATAGAACGGTCGGCGTCCTCGTGCTTGTCGTTGAGGGATGCATGTCGCCGGAAAGGCCGAATGCCAGGGAAAATCCCGGTAAAAACGTATCTTCGGGCACCGACGCGGAAAGACGGCCCCGGCGCGAGGCGCAAAGCTGGTGGAATCGTCTGTACTGCCTTCGCAAGCCTACAATAGCCATGGTCACGGCATGCCGCGTCGATGGCGCGTACGACCCGGTATCTGCCTGTGACCTGGCATTCGCGGACATCGATACGCAGTTCATGCTAGACGGTGACAATTGCGATGCTATTCCCGGCATGGACCGGTCACCGGGAACCACGGGGCTTCTGAGCATGCGCGGGCTTATGTATCATGCCCTGACCGGGGAGAGTATCAACGGAGCCACCGCCGCCGAATGGGGGCTGGTCAACGAGGCCCTCCCCGCCGACCGGCTACGGGCGCGCGTGATTCAGGTAGCCAATACGCTGCGATAGCCCTGGCCAACGGCAGTTTCGAGACAAGGTTCGTGTAAAGCTCAAGCGATAACAGGTAGAACAAATCACCACAATAAGTTGAGTCTGTACTATGTCGGCATGCTCAGAAAAAGACTACGAAACATGGATTGATTCTCTCAGCAAGGTTTGCGGACGCTACCAAACCAAACTACCCGCGGACGCGGCTTTCACCGGATCCGTTACCCTTCGCCGCGCTGCGTTGATGGAGCTGTCAAACATCAGCACCAACGCCGCCGGACTGATAAAGTCGGCGAGCGACGACCGCGACGACGAAGAGAGCCATTTCTTCATGGTTCTGCAAAAATCAGGCGAGTCGCTATTTGAACAGCTTGGCAATGAAACCCTCCTTTCCGAGGGCGATGTCGTGCTCATGGATCAACGCCATCCCTGTGCGTTCAGAAACCATGGGCTTGTTGAGCACGTTTCGTTTCACGTGCCTTCCGTACTTGTGACAGAGCTTTGCGGCCGTGAAAGCCTGGATTTTTGCCGCAAACTGGACCGGCGATCGAGTCGTGACAACGCTATTTTTCGCTACCTGAAGCAGGTCTATTGCGAAGTGGTGTCGGGAGAACATGCAGTTGGTCTCGACTGCACAATGGACAACCTGGTTCTAGCTTGCGCATCCGGTTTTTCACGTACAGACAGACCGCTACCGGCGGACTTTGTCAAACTCGTCAAGTTCAACGAGGTCAAACTGACGCTGCACAGAAACCTCTCCGACCCGGACCTGGATGTCGATCGGATTGCCAGGCAAAACTCAATGTCCAGAAGGCAGCTGTATCGACTGTTTCAACATGAAAACAGAACCCCGTTCGAGTGGATCAAGCACAAACGCCTTCAATCGGCAAAGCGGTTACTGGCGGACGACAAGTTTCGAGGAGCCTCCATTCTCGAAATCGCCCAACACTGTGGTTTCAAGGAGTTGAGCCATTTCACCCGAAGCTTCTCGGACCTTTTTGGTATGTCTCCGGGAAGCTATCGGAAAGAGGCCGTTTGGGCCCGTGACGACCTTCACAGTTAACAAGGGAGCCCTCCTTTACCCAATAACCCGGCCCTAGTAACCGCTCACCCGATCGGGAAGGACAACCCCATTGCGCTGCGCATAGGATTCCCAGCGTTGAACCAGTTGTTCGAGCACCGTCCTTTCCGTATTCGCCAGGTCGACCTCTTCCGCTGGATCCTGTTTTAGATTATAGAGCTGCCATTTCCCGTTGCCCCACGGTTCGGGCTGAAAGACAACCTTCCAGTCACCGTATCGATAGGCGCGCTTCCCCGCCAACTCCCAGCCCATTTCCGCAATTTTATCGGGAGCCTGGTCGAGGAAGGAGGAGCCACTTGGCGGCACAACCGTACGATCGCTAAAAGCACCGGCCGCATACTGCACACCCGCCATCGACAGCAAGGTGGGCATCACGTCCTTAACGGACACAAATCGCGAGGACAACGGGCTCGAAGGCGCGAGACGCGAATAGCTCAGGAAGGCAGGGGCGCGAATACCTCCCTCTGACGTCGCCCCTTTAAAGTGCTTGAACGGCGCACCGGTCGCGCGCGCCCAATTGGGGCCGAGCATCACGTAGGAATCGGCTCGACCAAGATTTTCATAGCTGTTGTCACAGCACTTTTCAATCCAGGTAATCATTCCTCCAAAGCCGTACTCCACCTTCGGTTCGTGGCCTTCCGCGCCATTGTCCGACATAAAAAAGATGATGGTATCGTCATACTCACCCACCTGAACGAGGTACTCGACTAGCTCGCCGACGTAGCGGTCGACGTCATCAACCATGGCGGCGTATATTTCCATTTTCCTCGCTTCAACGCGGCGCTCTTCCTCGTTCAATGCATCCCAGGCGCGCTCGCCCGGAAAACGCGGCGCCAGTTTCGCGCCCTGTGCGACAACACCTTGCTCAACAGCCCCCTTTAGCCGCTCCCCCTGCAAATGATCATAGCCACGATCATAGCGACCTCGATATCTGGCGATCGATTCCTCCGGCGCCTGAAGTGGCCAATGGGGCGCGCTAAAGGCCAGGTAGGCAAAAAACGGCTTGCCGTTGCCCCGATCCTTTTCGAGATAGCGAATCATTTCCTCGGTGTAAAAGCGGGTGGAGTAGAAGTCCTCGGGCAACGCGGTCATGCGGCCGTCTCTTCGGTAGGTGGCGGGGGTACCGAACATGCCCAGATTGTCAAAATGCCCCCCTCCCCCATTCAGCAAGGCAAAGGATCGCTCGAAACCGTGCCCGGCCGGACTTTGTGACTCCTCGAAACCGAGGTGCCACTTGCCTGTCATATAGGTGTTGTAACCCTCTCGTTTCAGGATCTCGGCCATGCTTGCGGCACGTTTGTTCAGGTAGCCTTCATAACCTGGCCTCCCTTTCTGGTTGGGCGACAGCAACTCCTTCATATTACCCAAGCCAACCAGGTGGTTATCAACGCCTGTCATCAGCATCGCCCGTGTCGGCGAACAGGTCGGAGCGGTATAGAAGTTCGTGAGGCGCAATCCACCGAAAGCGAGCGCATCCAGATTCGGGGTTTTTATTTCCCCGCCGAACGCGCCCATATCGGTATAGCCCATGTCATCGACGACTATCAGCACGATGTTGGGACGCGAATCCTCACTCGCGACTCCCGCTATCGATAGCAACACAAGGACAATAGTTAGAAACAACCTGGACACGACTCACTCCTTCCACCAGTTTTCGGGCTCTTGCCCCATTTACACCTCGATAGCTGTTTGCTTTCCGGGGAAAATCCCGGAAAACTCCAGTCCGGCACTCTATGGCTGCGCGAGATACACCGTTTCACCCTTGAAAACCGTGCGCAGGACCTTGGTCGCCGATACTTGCTCTGGCGTAGACTCGAAGATATCCCTATCCAACACAATCAAAGTACCCCACTTGCCCTTGCTAATACTCCCCTCTTGCTTGCTTCTCCCCACTGAGCGTGCGCCGTTGATCGTGAATATCTCGATCGCCTGTTCCAGGGCAATCGACTCGTTGCCATTGGCCATCATTCCAGAGATGGCGGGAAAGAGGTTTGATAGCTCGCCAATTGGCCAATCCGTACCCGCGGTAATCAGCGCGCCCGACCCGATCGCCGTTTTAAAATTGAATTCCACACCCGGCCCCGGGTCTGCTCCGGTTGCCCAGAATGTCGGGGAGAACTCAATGGCCGTATTGTTCCTGGCCGCGCGCTCACTGTCGTACTCCATGACGCTCTGACCATGGGCGATGTCATGGTAAATACCGGAATTTCCGTTTAGCGCCCTGACTTCGTCCAGCGTGTTCATCACGACCCTGGCCGCACCGGAGCCCACCGCATGTGTTTTTATCTTGATCCCGAGAGCGTCATATTTTCGATAGAGCGCAAGGAGTTCACTCTGCGGAATCAGCAAATGCCGCTTATCCGGCAAGCCAGTATCCGGGTCCAGCTTTGAATCCGTTGGCTTGGGCGGCAAGGGCACGCCATCGAGAAACAACTTTACATTATCCACATGAATATTCTTACTCGCATATTTTCCACGCTCGTTTATCTGCGCATCGAGTTCCTGCTGGTCATCGTATGCCGTGCCTTCTTTCGCCCTGCCGACAAGGTGCGTATCGATAGACAGACTGACTTGACCAAAAGTATCCATGAGCTTCAGGAGCTTGACAAAGGGCCCTATTGCCAGCGCCTCCTGAACCGAGGTAGTACCGGTTTCGTTCAAGTCCCGCATGATGGTTTTCGTCGCCCGGAAGAGACTCACCGGGCTGGGTAAAGGCAGCCGACTAAAGGCCTCGGTATAGGCCGCCTCCAATAGAAACCCGTTAAGCTCGCCAGTGGCGGGATCAACGCCATATTCACCGCCCGGAGGGTTCGGCGTATCCTTTGTAATGCCCAGGCGTTCCAATGCGCGGTCATTGGCAAGGCCGTTGTGAACGGAATAATCGCTTAGAAACACCGGCGTATCGGGAAAGTGCTCGTTCAACTCCGAGTTTTCGGGAATCCCACCCGGAAAGACGTCCGGCCGATAGCTTGAACCAATGAGCCAGCCATCCGTTACTTTTCCAGCTTGCTGGCATGCCTTCAGCTGGGCGACGATTTCATCCACACCACTACCCGGTGTGAGGCTGCAGTTGATCTTTTGCTGTATCGCCCCCACCAGCAAATGAATATGCGCATCGTGCAGCCCCGGTATGACGACCCTGCCTTCGAGGTCGACCGTTTCGGTACGCCAGTTGGCCAACTGCCTGACGGAATCGTTCGAGCCTACTTCCTGTATCTTTCCATTCTTTATCGCCACGGCGTCGGCCCAGGGCCGGTCGGGATCGACGGTGTAAATCTTTCCATTGAACAGCACTGTATCAGCCGATTTACCGAACCTGTTCATGACTTTATCAGCCGCGAGAACAAGCAGAAAAAGCCCTAGCAACGTTACAAAAATTCTCTTCAAAACCTGGCTCCGAGAGACAGCTGGCATGGGTTCAAACTACAAACACGAGATTAAAAGTTATAGAAAATATCGACACCGTAGGTTCTTCCGATATCGAACAGGCTGCTTGTGATATCAAAGGTCGGTATATAGAAAACCGTGTGCACATACTCCTTGTCAGCGAGATTCTTACCCCATATCGCCAGCTCCCATTTCTGGTCACTCGAGTAAAAACCAGCCCGTGCGTCCACCAGCTCCCGGGAGTCAACCCGCGTTCGTCCGGTATTCGTCGGCTCGATAAAAACTTCGTCCCGATACGACCAATCGGCCCGGACATACACCTGCCCCGGATCACCGATGGAGAACAGATACTGAACGGCGGCGCTGGCATTCAGTTTGGAGGCGTTATTGAGCTGGTTTCCATCGCAATCTATCGCATTGCTACCACCCGGCCCCGATGCGCACTCTTTAAATTCCTTATAGATGGGATCGGTATAACCGATGCTTGCACCGAGGGTAAGTCCATTGACGGGAACAAAAAGCGCTTCAAGTTCAACACCCCAGATTTCCGCCTGGTCAGCGTTGGTGATTGCAAACCCCTTGCCAACCGGTGTATAGGCGAGCCGCTGAACCTGAAGGTCATCATAATCCGTGAGGAAAACCGCGGCATTCACTCGCGCGCGTCCATCGGCCAGCTCGGCTTTAAGGCCCGCTTCATATGACCAGACAGTCTCACTGTCAAACACAATTTCGTCTCCGCTGGGGACGATATCCGGATTGAACCCTCCGCTCTTGTAGCCCCGGCTTATTGAGCCATACAAGGTTGTCTGGTCGAGGATGTAGGTGAGACTCAGGTTTCCCGACCAGGCGCCATCATCTATCCCTGGCCGCGAAACAACATCGGGATGCAGGGTAAACGAGGTATTGTCCTGAATGAAATCAAGGGACTTTTCCTCCTTGGTGTATCGAAGCCCGGTGTTCAGGGTCAGGTTCTCCGCCAGATCAAAGTCCGAGCTTGCAAAGATCGCCAGGGCCTCCGTTCGAACTTCCGCGGAACTGCTGATATTGCCGATGGGAGCGACGGTATTGCCGGCGTTGTTCGTCTCTCCAACCACAAACAGGGGAAAGAACGGACCGAGCTGGGCCCGCGTCAGCGGATCGCCAGTAAGCGGGTTCATTGGCGCCGTGGCCGTGGAGCTGCGTTCCGCGCTAGCCTTCTGATCCAGGTAGAAAAGGCCCGCTGTGTAGTCCCACCTTTCCGAAAGCACCCCTTGCAGCCTGAATTCCTGGCTGAACTGACGCGAATCATCGTTGAATGACGAATGAGAGAGACTGACGCCCCGGGAATCATTGTCGGAAAGGACTTCGAAGTTCACCTCATTGTATGCGGTAACGGAAACCAGGGTCAGGTCGTCAGCAATATCCCAAATTCCGCGCAACGACCCACTCCGGGTATCTCTATCGTCCCTGGACATGAAGTCTTGCTGGGTCACGTTAGGTTGGCGCATTTCCGGCGTGGGTATACTGAAACCCGGCGGCGCCTCTGGGCCAATTTCGCTTAGCTCAAAAACGTTGGATGCTCCTTCGGTCGTTGTCGAATCGACCGTCAAAGCTATCTCCAGATCATCCCTGGGCACCCAGCGTAGCTTTCCCCTGAAACCTCGTTCCCGCACACTGCCTATATCCGGCCCCGCACTATTCTCGATATAGTCATCCTCCCGATTGTCGAGCAGGACACTAAGCCTGCCGTAAAGCGTGTTTTCAATTATCGGCCCCGAGACTGCCGCGCTGATCCTGGACGAGTCATGGTTCGCGAAGGTAGTCCTGATATTTCCTTCCAATTCATCGCCGGGGTTTTTTGTTGTAATGTTGATGGCCCCCGCAATCGTGTTGCGGCCAAAAAGCGTACCCTGTGGACCGCGAAGCACTTCCACTTGCGCTATGTCAACAAGGTTCTTGTTGAAGGCCGCCGGGCGGCCCACATACACCTCATCCACATAGACGCCCATGCCACTTTCAAAGCCAATATTGCGCGTGACGTTGACAATGCCCCGCATCCCCATTCCGCCGACGGAGCTTTGTGAATCCACCGTGAAATTCGGCACGGACTTGCTCAACTCGGCAACACCCGTGACGCCCCTTTGTATCAGGTCATTCTCCGCCAGCGCCGTTACCGCAATCGGGATATCCTGAAGACGCTCCTCCCTCTTCCTCGCGGTAACCACAACCTCCTCCAGAGCCCCGCCAGCGGCGCCGGGAGCCATGGATTCTCCGGAAGCGTTCGACATTCCGGCGTAGCCCGCGCCAACACAGCCGATTACGGTTATGCCGCCAACTTTTCCAATGGCGCCCATCAAAAGACCATGAGCGGAGAGCATTTTTATACTTTTATACATTCCACGTTCCTCACATAGGATCCAGGCGGCGCAAGCGAAGGCGCCTGTTTGGCATCGCACGCTTCGTCGGCACGCCCGCGGCCGGCCCGGTTCAGCTGTTCGACACGGCGAACAGCTCACATCCATTGTTTGTATTTCGACGAATCCGGCCCCGTCGTTAGGTTTTCTTTGACACCCCTAGGGCTCATAACCTCCGGTAAATGTCTTGCTGATGATTTTCCATCCGGAGCCATCGTCGATGAGGTGGAAGAGATTGGTGAAGCACATTCCCCCCGGATACCCGGACTCCCGCAGCGTCACCGCCGCGACGTTGCCCTCGATGTGGGTATGAAGAATTTCATGCCTGTATTCACAGCCGGAATTCTTGACGGGGAAATTACTCACTTCTTCAATGAAGGGCCTTGGCGAGGTCATCATGAGTTCACCCACAAGGTAGCCATTCATCACCGCGCTATCGTGAAAACAGCGACACAGATCTTCGGCGCAGCCCTCGTAGGTCCCTCTTACGTACAACTCAATGATATCCTCAACAGATCGTTGTTCAGCCATGCTCGTTTCTCACTATTTTCACCCAGGCAAGTAAACCGGTCCCGCGTCTCCAGCAGCGGAGACAGGCGGAACTGAAACGACTATACAGGTGTTTAAACTCACACCCCTTGTCTCTACGTGCCAGGATTACCCCCTGCGGGGATCGGCAACAGGCGCGGCTTATCGACAAGTGCGGATTGCAAGGGAAGGAGCGGGAATCCGGCCGGGATGGCTCGGGCCCCTTTCAGGCCTGAAAGGGGCGGCAGTGCGGGCTGGAGTGTGGGTGGAGGCAGAACTCCACCAGGGCTTGAATACGCGGCGCGCTTGACGCGCCGTCAGATCTCCCAGCGGTGCCGCCGCAGCCACACGGCACCGGCGACCAGGGCCACGGCGACGGCGAGACCACCGGCCAGGCTGAGCAGGCTCAAGGCGGACCACTCGGGGCCAAGCAGGCTGAAACCGGCGGAGGTACCGCCGCCCACCTGATGCGGGATATGGTTGCCGATGGCCGAACGCAGGTAGTCGCTGCCAAACAGCAGCTCCTCCAGCAGCACCAGCACGACCACCGGCACCACCGCGGCCAGGAAGGGCGAGCGCCGGGCCGCCGCGGATGCCACCAGTAACCAGGCGT
The DNA here is from genome assembly GCF_017255185.1 of Parahaliea mediterranea. GTDB lineage: Bacteria > Pseudomonadota > Gammaproteobacteria > Pseudomonadales > Halieaceae > JAFKCZ01. The sequence continues at coordinate 302,068 of NZ_JAFKCZ010000004.1, read as the reverse complement.
AGACCGGGGCCACCCACAGCGCGGTGACCAGCCAGCTCCCCACCTGCTGCATCAGCAACTGGCCGAACTGCAAATTACCCAGCACCAGCTCAAAGGGGTCCTTGTCCATGCGCCACACCACCAGCATGGCCACCAGGGTGGAGGCCAGCTGTATCAACACAGTCGCGGCCAGAAACACCAGCGGCGCCACCACCAGGGCCACGATGAGCTTGGACAGCACCACCTCCCATTCCGACACCGGCATGGATTTCCAGAACAGGATGGAGCGGTCCCGGCGGTCGTCGTACAGACAACCCAGCAGGTAGTTCACGGTCACCACCACCAGTACCAGGCTCATCAGGACACTCACCACTGCGAGCAGCGCGTTGAAGGGCGCCAGGCGTTCGGCGGTAACCACATCCGAGGGCGCCTCGCCCGACGGCGGCTGGTCGGCGCCGCCGCGCGGCTTGAAGGACCATTCGCGGGAGAAGTTCCATTCACCCTCCGCCACCGGCGACGTCTCGGTTTCGATACGGTAGTCGGCCTCTCCCCCATTTGGCTCGTCATCGATCTGGATGGTGATATTCATCCCCGACACCGCCTCGTCCTGGGTCACCACCTCGATAAAGGCCTGCCCGACCGCGGCGATGCGGTTGGCCACCACGGCGCTGACCAGCATTACCGCGACCAGCAACAGCGCGGTGACCAGGGGGGTCCACAACAGCGACACACGGTATTCCTGTAGTTCCCGCTGCAGTAGCGTGAACCAGCGCGAGAAGGGTGATTCAGACATGGTTTTGCGCCCCCTCAATTTTGGCGACGAACAGGTCGGACACCGAGGGCGTCCTCACTTCCCCCAGTGACTCCAGCAACGAACGGTCCACCCCCTCGTAGAGAATGGCCTTGCCGCCGAGAATGGTGCGGGAGCCAATGTGCGGGATGGCCTCGGCGCGGGCCGTGGCCTCGCCCACTACATGCAACTCCGCGAATTCTTCGTCAAAGCTGGACATCGGCTTGTGCATGATCAGCCGTCCGCGATCCATGAACACCACCTCGGTCAGGATATGCTGCACCTCCTCCACCTGGTGAGTGGAGATAATGATGGTGCGCTCGTCGTCGAAATAGTCGTTGAGCAGTTGCTCGTAGAAGCGCTTGCGGAACAACAGGTCGAGACCGAGGGTCGGCTCGTCCAGGATCAACACCTTCGCATCGACGGCCATCACCAGGGCCAGGTGCAGCTGCACGGTCATGCCCTTGGACAGCTCCCTCACCTTGCGCTTGGCCCCCACCTCTGTGGTGGCCAGGAACTGCTCGGCCTGGCGCCGTTGAAAACGCGGGTGGATGCCGGATACGTAGTCCAGCAATTGCCGTACCGTCATCCAGCGGGGCAGCACCGCGGTATCGGCGATAAAGCACACCTGCTGCATGAGCCGGGCATGGTCGCGGCGCGGGTCGATCCCCAGTACCGACACCTCGCCGTCACAATCGGTCAAGCCCAACAGGGCGCGCAGCAGCGTGGTCTTGCCGGCGCCATTGGGACCGATCAAACCCAGCACCGACCCCGCCGACAGGCTGAGGTCCACCTTGTCCACGGCCTGCACCTGGTCGAAACGGCGGCTGAGGTCTCTCGCCTCGATCACCTGACTCATTGTCCACCCCCATTGTCGAGCAGCTGTTTCACGACATTCCCCATATCCAGACCCAGTACCCGCACCCGCTCGGCGAAGGCAGGCACCTCCTCTTCCAGGAAGCGTTCCTGCTCGCCGGTAGTGAGGGCCCTGCGCGCGCCATCGGTGACGAACATGCCCAGGCCGCGGCGCTTTTCCAGCAGGCCGGCGTCCACCAGTTCCTGATAGGCCTTGCCCACGGTGAGGTGATTGATCTGGAAATCGGCGGCCACCTGTCGAACCGAGGGCACCGCCTCGCCCTCGGCGAAACTCCCATCCATAATGCGCTCCACAACCCTGTCTCTCAGCTGTCGGTAAATCGGTTGTTTGTCGTTCCATTCCACTGACACGATCCACTCCCGGCGCGGTTTCAGCGCTCGTTCCGCAAGTCGCCCGAACCGAGCACGGTCTGTTCTATCTCGGGATTGCCACGGAAAACCACGTCGCCACTGCCGAGGATATTGACTTCCAGCTCCTCCACCTCGCCGATGCGCGCATCGCCGGAGCCGACAATATTGATCTCGGCGCTCACGGTATCCAGGCCGCGCAGGTCGATATCCCCCGAACCGACGATGTTGGCCTCCAGGTCGCGGATTGCGCCGCCATCCGCCAGGGACACATCGCCGGAGCCGCGCAGCGACACCTCGACGGCCTCAGCCGCCAGTGCACCCAGTTGCACATCACCCGAGCCGGAGAGACTGATGGTCAGGTCCCGCACATCGAGTTCGGCGGCCTGGATTGCCCCGCTGCCACTCATCTGCAGGGTCAGGTCGTCGCCGCGCAACTCGAACAGGCGCACCCGGCCGCTGCCGCCCACCGACACAAAAAGATCGTCGATGCGCAGGGGCGTCACGTACACATCGCCGGAGCCCTTGAGTTCCAGGTGGTCGAGTGTCGGCGTCACCAGGCGGAATTTCACGCCGGAGAAATTCTCTCGGCGGTGGTCGCGGCTGAACCCGAGGACCAGGGAGCCGTCCTCAACCAGAAAGGGCCGTTTGTCCAGGTCGTCGCGGTCGCCGCGTATCAACAGCTCCCGGCTGTCACCCTGGCTGATCTCCACCTCCACGTCGCCATAGACCAGCACGGCGTCGAACTCCAAGCCCTCCACCCGCTGGGTCTCCGCCATCAATGGCGCGGCCAGGGCGGACAGGAAAGCGAAACAGAGTGTTTTCCACATATCGGGTTCCTCACTATCCCGGAACAATATCGGTGCCGCGGCGGCTTCCGCGCCCGTCAGGCCGGAGCAGCGCCACTGTGGCGCCCAACACCGCGAATGTCGTCAGCGCCGCCATGCCGCCGCCGGCGACACTGATCAAACTACTGGCGAGAAACAGCAGGCCGCCCGTCAGCAGGGCATTGCCCGGCCGGCGCAGGGCCGGCTTGTCGGTATGAAGATACATTATCAGGCGCCTCAATGCTATGGTGTTATATGTAACTATAACACCTGTCGCGAGCGCTGCAAACCGCCATCCACCCGTTCATCCCAGGCGGGGCACGGTTCGTCGCAAGGCGCGGTGCCGCGATGGCGATTTCAGTGTGGGGGGGAGCGAAACCGGTCCGGGATCTCCCGGCGATTGTCCATGAAGCCCCACAGGCGCCGCCGCAGCCCGTAGAGAAGGGCGCCGGCCGACAGCGACAGTATCACCGCCGGCAGCCAGTGGAACAGGGCTCCGTGGACGGGGTCGTACATGCAGGCGAGTTGCATCAGCAGGGCCGGCAGCAGGGCGGACGCCAACACAATACCGGACAGGGTGGCAACCGGCCGCAGGGGATAGCGCCGCAACAGCAACCAAGCGCCGCACAAGGCCGGCAACAGGGCAAACAGGACCACTTCCACCGCGCAGTGGGGCCGCTTGCCGAGCATCGATGGCGCCAGGGGCGGCGCCAGCGCGTTCCACAGCAACACCCACAACCACATGGCGAACACCGCGGTGACCGCCACCGCGCCTCGCCGGCTCGCCCTGCCGGGTATCGCAAGACGAAACAGGTACACCGACAGTCCCGACACAGACAGCAGTCCCAGCGCGACCTCGAGGGCGAAGCGCGGCGCCGCGCCCAGCTGCGCGAGAACGCCCGGGCGCCAGGGGCCGGTAAAACTGGTCGCGGCGGCCACGGCGAGCAGGGCCACTACCAACCAGACCAGGGCCAGGACACCGGGCGCACGCCGCGGCCTGACCGGCGCGAGGTCACGGCTCAGGTCGCGAATCAACAGTTCGGTGGTCACCATCACTCCATTGCCATCAGTTGCTTCAATCGGCCCAATCCCCGGTGCACCCGCACCTTCACCGCGGACTCGGAAATATTCAGCACCCGCGCCGCTTCCGCGGTGCTCAAACCCTCGATCTTGGTCAGGGTGATCGCCTCGCGCTGGCCGGTGACCAGCTTGCCGAGCAACTGCCCCTCGCCTGCCGTGAGGTATTCACCCGGGTCGGCGTCGAGCGCGGCCACCTGCAACAGCTCGCGCTGCCGTGCCCGGGCGCGCTCGTAACTGCCCTGGCGGCGCAGGACATCGACGGCCTTGTGCCGCACTATCGCAAACAGCCAGGGCTTGAAGGGCCGGCCGGGATCGTAGCTGTGCCGCGCGCAGTGGATGGCCACCAGGCACTCCTGCACGCAATCTTCGGTAAAGTGAGTCGCCCCGATGCGGACGAGCAGAAAGCCATGGATAGCCCGCGACAGCTCTTCCAGCAACTGCCGGTAATCGCTCTCGTCGCCGCGCTGGGCGCTGGCCATCAACCGTGACCAGCGCGACTCATCCGATGGCATGCCGCGGGTGCAATGGGCCCGACCTCCACTAACGCATACGTTTCACTGTAATGCGCGCCACCGGATTGCGCCAATCGTATTGGGCGGGAGCGAGAATACCGTCGCCCTCGCCCAGGCTGTGAAAGCCATCGCTGATATGGACAAAGCCCTCGTCTCCGTCATTGGGCCCGGGCGAATGCCCCTCGCCACCGCATACCGGCCCGGGAATACTGGCGCAATCCTGGTCGTTGGCTTCGGTGCCGGCATCGTAGGCGGGAACCATCCGCTCCAGGGTTTGCCCCCAGCGCGGCAAGGGCGCGGCGTCGAGGGCCACGAAGGTGTCGTTGGTGGGAATCAGCATCGCCGCCAGCGAGACGACATCGCGAACGCGGCCACTGATCACCACGCTGGCGCTCTCCCCCGGCCCCAGCAAGCCGTCTATGGTGGTGATATCGGTGGCCACCGGTGCCAGGGCAGTGGCCAGCGGGTGGGTGTCGCCTCCCTCGGCAAGTATCTCCAACGCCGCGCCGGCCGGCTCGCCCAGTTTGAAAACCCGGGCGGCATTGGGGTGGGTGACCACCAGTTGCGGGGTAAAGGTCTGCCCGGCGGTGATATTGGTGATGGTCAGTTCATAGTCGAAGCCAGGCCAGGCCCAAGCCGCCGAGGACAGGGCCAGGCCGGCGGCGGTGCTCAATAGCGTGCGAATCATGGTGATATCTCCTTGGATAAACGACAGGTTCAATCACGGATTCGCCGCGGCGGCCCGAAAAGTTACAATAGCCGGGAATTTTTTTGCCGTTGCGGCATTCACGGAACCGCAACACAGCCCGACTAGCATGATGCAATTCAGACAAGGATGCCGCCAATGCCCCAGCCGCCAAGCCACCTCACACGCCGCGCCCTGATCAAGGGCATTGGCGCCAGCGCCCTGCTGCCCCTGCTGTCCGCCAACCTCGCGGGCTGCTCCGACAGTTCGGATTCGCGCGCCGATGGCGACACCCCCATCGACAGCGTGCCCGCCACCTTCGAGCACGGGGTGGCCTCCGGGGACCCGCTCGACGACCGGGTCATCCTGTGGACCCGGGTGACACCCGAGCGCGAGGGCACCGTGGCGGTGGACTGGGAGCTTGCCCTCGACGAGGCCTTCGAGCAGGTCGTGGCCAGCGGACAGGACACAACCACCAGCGCGGTGGACTACACCTTCAAGGTGGACGCCGTGGGCCTCGATCCCGGCAGCGACTATTTCTATCGCTTTCGCAGCGGCGACAACAGCTCGCCGGTCGGGCGCACCCGCACCGCCGCGACCGGCGCCCTCGCCAGCGTCAGTTTCGCCGTGGTGTCCTGCTCCAACTACCCGGCCGGCTTTTTCAATGTCTACCGCGAGGTTGCCGGACGCGAGGTGGACGCGGTATTGCACCTGGGCGACTACATCTACGAATACGGCGCCGATGGCTACGCCAGTGAGCGCGCCGAGGCCTACGGTCGCGTGGTGACGCCGCCAACCGAGATCGTCTCGCTGGCGGACTACCGCGCCCGCTACGCCCAGTACCACGGCGACCCCGACCTGCAGGCCTGCCACGCCCGGCACCCCTTTATCGTAGTGTGGGACGATCACGAGGTGGCCAACGACGCCTGGCGCGAGGGCGCGGAGAACCACAGCCCCGACAGCGAGGGCGGCTACGGCGAACGCCGCGCGGCGGCGATCCAGGCCTGGTACGAGTGGCTGCCGGTACGGCCGCCGGCGGATGCGCGGGAGATTATCTACCGCCGTTTCCGCTACGGCGACCTGGTGGACCTGCTGATGCTGGATACACGCAACATCGGTCGCGACCGCCAGGTGGACTACACGGCCTTCGCCAACGGCGGCGTGATCGACCCGGTGGCGGCGCGGGCGGCCGTCGCCGACAGCGCGCGAACCTTGCTCGGCGGGGAGCAACTCGATTGGCTCAAGGGCGCGCTCAGCGACAGCGGCGCGCGCTGGCAGGTACTGGGGCAACAGGTGCTGATGGCGCGCCAGGCAATGCCGGAACCCCTGGTGCGCGCCCTCGCCACCTCCATTGGCGGCGACAGTGCCCTGGAGGAAGCCACCGCCGCGGCACTCACCGCGGTGGCCGCCAAGGGCAAGGCGCCACAGGATCGCAGCGCCGCGGAGCAGGCGCTGCTGGACTCCGCCATCCCCCTGAATCCGGACGCCTGGGATGGCTACGCCTTTGAGCGCGACGATCTGCTGAACCACGCGCGACAGCTGCAGTCACGGCTGGTGGTGTTCGCCGGCGATACCCACAACGCCTGGGCCTCGCAGCTCACCGCCGCCGACGGCGAGGTGGTGGGGGTCGAGTTCGCGTGTCCCAGCGTCAGTTCCCCCGGCGCGGAGGCGGTAATCGGCGCCGACAACGCGGCCCTGTTCGGGCCGCTGGCGGTGAACCTGGTCGATGACCTGCGCTATGCCAACCTGGTCAATCGGGGCTTTGTCGAAGCGACCTTTACCGCCGACAGCGCACAGGCGCGCTGGCTCTACGTGTCCGGCGTGGACAGCCGCGACTACCAGCTCGACGCGGATGCCGAACGCCACCTCGGCGTTGCCAGGGACACCCTGCTGGTGAACGGCATTTGATATAGCGCAAAGCGGCGTCATTTTCTCCACCGCGGCGCACCGGGCCGCTCCACCACGCTTGGTCAATCGCCGCCGGGCGCGTTATGCTCCCTCCAGGTCACCCCTGGAGGCGAGCCATGCAGCAACTCTCCGGGCAGGACGCCATGTTCCTGCACGCCGAACTCAAGGGATTGCCGCAACACATCGGCGGCGTCTCGATCTACGACCCGTCCTCCGCACCGGGGGGCCGGCCCGGTTTTGCCGCCATTCACGACATGCTGCAATCCCGGCTGCACCTGTCCCCGATCTTTCGGCGCAAACTGGCGCCGGTGCCCTTCGGCCTCGGCCAGCCCTACTGGACGGAGGACACCCACTTCGACCTGGAGTACCACCTGCGCCATATCGCCCTGCCCAAACCCGGCGACTGGCGCCAGCTCTGTATCCTCGCGGCGCGATTGCACGCGGTCCCACTGGCACGCGATAAACCGCTGTGGGAAATGTATGTCATCGAGGGCCTGGACGGTGTCGAGGGCCTGCCGCCCGGGTGCTTCGCGCTGCTGCTCAAGGTTCATCACGCCGCCATGGACGGGGCCACCGGCGCGCGTTTCATGGGCATTGTCCACGACCGGAGCCCGGAACCGGCGCCCGCGCCTCCCGCGCCGCCCTGGATCGTTGAAAAACCGTCGCCACTGGGCATGCTCGGGCGCGCCTACCTGGACGCCTGGCGGCTGCCCGGCAAGCTGTGGCACCTGGCGAGCGACGCGGTACCGACCGCGCTGCGCCTGCGGCGCGGCTATGCCGAGCACCGTTTCGAACACCTGGGCAAGTTGCCTCGCACCCGTTTCCAGGGCCCTATTTCCCCCCACCGCGTGGTCGAGGCCCGTGAATTCGACTTCGGTAAAATCCGCGCCATGAAGAATGCGGCCCCGGGCGCGACGGTCAACGACGTGATGCTGGCCATCGTCTCCGGGGGACTGCGTCGCTACCTCGATGCCAGGGGCGAGCTGCCCGCACAGAGCCTGGCCGCCGGCTGCCCGATTGACGTGCGCAGTGATAGCGAGCGCGCCAGCGGCGGCAATATGGTGGGTTTCATGGGGCTCTCCCTGTGCAGTCATATTGCCGACCCCCGGGAGCGCCTGCTGGCGATACACCGCAAATCCGTCGAAGCCAAGGATTATGCCCAGGCACTGGGGCCGCGCATCGCCCTGGACATCACCGACCTGATACCGGGCAGTGTCCTCGGGGTGGCCCTGCGCGCGGCCGCCGTTACCGGCCTCGCCGAGAGCAGCGTGGTGATGAATACCGTGGTCACCAACGTGCCGGGGCCGCCCTTCGCGCAGTACCTCTGCGGCGCCGAGTTGATCCGCAACTTCTGCCTGGGGCCGCTGTTTCCCAATGTCGGCCTGTTCCACGTGGTCTACTCCACGGTGCAGCACGGCGAGGGCACCATCTCCCTGTCGTTCACTGCCTGCCGGCAGATGCTGCCGGACCCCGAATTCTACGCCCGGTGCCTGCAGGAGGCTTTTGACGAACTGGCCAAGGCCCTGCTGCCGGCGGCGGCCAGGAAGCGCACCGCCGCGCGCCGCAAGCGCGGAGCCGGAGCCTGAGGTGCGGGCATCCGGCCATGTCGCGGACTGGCAAGTGGGCAAACTGGCACGGCACATACCGAGGTGAAACAGATGTACGGCACTATCACGCGATCCACAGTATCACCGGCCCAGCGGCAACAGCTGCGGGACATCGAACGGGCGATGACCGAGGCCGGGGACTACAAGCAGTGGCGGCAGCTGGCCCGGGAACATGACGACATCTCCGGCGCCGCCATCTGGCGACGCATTCCCGAATCCCGCCGCTACGACCACCTGAGCGTGCGCCGGCGCCTCGACCGGCTGCAGGAACTGCGCCTGGCGGGCAATGACAGGGGCCTGCTGTTCGCCCTCAACGAGGGCATTCACGGCAACATGGCCGGCATGGGCAACTACGACCTCTACCGGCGCGCCCGCTGCGGCACCAAGCACCTGATCACGGAGTACATCGACGCCATCTGCGACGCGCTGGAACACCTGGCCGGGGACGGTGGCGGCGATATTCCACTGGCGGAAAAACTGGATTTCTACCGCCGCGCCAGTCACTGCTACGGCCGTTCCGCATTGATGCTGAGCGGCGGCGGCACGCTGGGTTACTTTCACTTTGGCGTACTCAAGGCACTGATCGAGCAGCAGCTGTGCCCGGTGGTGATCTCCGGCGCCAGCGCCGGCGCCTTCGTGGCCGCCGTGGTGGGCACCCGCAGCGACAGCGAGTACCTGGCGCTATTCGAGGACAACACCCTGGCCCGCGCCATGACCGACAACCCCGAGGGCATTAAAATCGGTCTCGGCATGGACGAAGAGGCCTACCTGCCCGCGGTGCGCGAGGCCTTTGCGCGCTTGATCCCGGACCTGACCTTTCTCGAGGCCTATCGCAAAACCGGCCGCAGCATCAATATCACCATCTCACCGGCGGAACCCCGACAGGAGTCGCGCCTGCTCAACCACATTGCCTCGCCCAATGTCACCATCCGCTCGGCGGTGATGGCGAGCGCCGCGCTGCCGGGGGTGTTTCCCCCGGTGGTACTGGAGGCCACCGACGACAACGGCAGAAAACGCCCCTACCTGCCACAACGGCGCTGGATCGACGGCTCATTTTCACAGGACCTGCCCGCCAAGCGGCTCGCCCGCATGTACGGCGTCAATCACTTCATTGTCAGCCAGGTCATGCCGGGGCTGGGCCGGGAAACGACACCGCGACCGGGGCTGTACAGCATTCTCTCGGACGCCTGGGTGGCGGCCGCCAAGCAGTTCGTCCGCGGCAGCCTGCACACCGCCCAGCGCTACACCCGGGTGGGCTCCCGCAGCGGCAGCGTCATGAACGCCGTCAACGGCCTGATCGACCAACAGTTCACCGGCGATATCAATATCATCCCGCCCTATGGCTTCGGCAGCCTGCGCAAGCTGCTCAAGATTCTCAGCCAGGAGGAGTTCGTCGACCTGGTGCGCGCCGGGGAGCGCGGCACCTGGCCTAAAATTCCCGCCATCCACACCACCACCCGTATCGGCCGTACCCTGGACGACATCCTGCACCGCTACGAGCTCGAGGAGGCCCACTGGCTGAATACCGCGCCGAAAACGGAGCGCTACCGCGACAAGCCCGCCCCCCGCGAGAGCCGCCGGACAGGCTCCGCGACACTGGGGTCGAAAGCCCCGCGCAAGCGCCGCAAGGCCTGAGCCAGCCATCGGGCCGCCGCGCGCGACGGGTCTGATTGCTTGAACTTCTCCTCGCGCGCAGCCCCCCTGGCATGCGCGAGACGCTGTCGCTTGATCCATATCAAGTAATCCACGGGGAGCTTCACCTATAACGGGATCCGTGACCCCGCCAGCCGCTGCTATCGAGCAACCGCACCCGATGAATGGAGTATCGACATGACAGCTCACCAACGTCCCCGGCAACCCTATGAAATCCAGGCCGCGCCAAGGGTGGAACGCTACGCGCGCGGCTGGTACGTGATCGGCAACACCGCCAGCGTGACCACCGCGCCGCGCACCCTGGAGGTATTCGGCACCAAGCTGGTCGCCTACCGCGGCGAGCGGGACGGCGAAGTCCATGTACTGGATGCCTACTGTCCCCACATGGGCGGCGACCTCAGCAAGGGCCGCGTCTGCGGCGACTCGGTGGTCTGCCCCTTTCACCACTGGAGCTGGGGGGCGGACGGGGTCTGCGACGAGATCCCCTACGCCAAACGCATTCCGGACAGGGCGGTGATTCGCGCCTGGCACACGCTGGAGAAAAACGGCCTGGTGTTCCTGTGGCAGGACCCCGAGCGCAACCCGCCGTTGGCGGAGCAGGAGCCGGAGGCACTCGCGGACTGGTATTCACCACAGTGGACCGACTGGGCGATGCGCGCCATACCCATTGAGTCCCAGGGCCGTGAGCTGGTGGACAACATGGCCGACATGGCCCACTTCGGCCCGATTCACTACTCCACGGTCAAATCCTTCAGCAACGAAATGGCCGGCCACAAATTCATCCAGTACATGGTGGGCGGCCACCAAATCCTCACCGAGGGCGAGGACAGTCTGATCACCAGTGTGGCCACCTACGAGGGGCCGGCCTACATGACCACCACCATGACCGGCGCCATGGACGGCCGGCCGATGAAGGTGCACCTGCTGGTCAGCCATATCCCGGTGGACATGCAGCGCTTCGTGATCAACTTCGGCGTCATGGTGCGCCGCGACCCGACCCTGGACGACACCGCCAATGCGGCCATGCTGGAGGCCTACGCGGAGAAGAACGTGGAATCCTTCCAGCAGGACGTGGATATCTGGAACAACAAATGCGTGATCGACAACCCGCTATTGTGTGACGGCGATGGACCGGTCAACCTGGTGCGCAAGTGGTACAGCCAGTTCCTGACCGACATCGCCGAGGTGAAGGAAAGCCAGGTGCGGCACCGCCGCCACACCACCGTGGAGGGACCCACGGTGGAGGAAGTACTCGCCGCGCAGTGCCCGGGCCCGAGCTGAACGGAAGCCGCTCAGTGATGGCCGTGGGCCGGCACGCCGTCATGCGTCAATGAGCGAAAGAACGGGTCCGACTCCTGGTCGCCCAGATCGGCGAAGTCGATGACAACGTAGTCCGCCCGGTGCGACTGCTCGACGGCAAAGGCGTCGTCCCCGGTGACGAGCGCGGTCAATTCCCACACCCGCGTGGCCTCCGGCGCGCGGATTTCCAACCGCTGTATCAGGGCCTGACCGGGCAGCCAGCGCAAGTGGTGCTCGGCGCCCCGCACCGTGTAGGCATAGTCCTCCACCGGAAAGCAGCCGGCCGGCCGGCGACTGTCGCGCGGAGAGTGTTCGCGCAATATGGCGGAGGGCACCAACTGCCAGGCCCGGTCCCAGTCCATCTGGCTGCGCGGTTCCGCCGGGTTGCCCTGGTAGAACTCGATACCGCGCGCGGCGTCGTCGTAGTAACGCGTGAAGTGCGTGCCGCCGCGCGAATTGCGCTCCCACAGATCGGCGCGCCCGGTGGCCGGGTAGACATGCATGACCCGATCGGTTCCGCGCACCAGGCGCAGGATGTCGGGCTCGCTTTCCTGGCTATCGGCGGCAATCGTGCGAATACGGTACTCCGCCCCGTACACCTGGCCACCGACGCCACAGGAAGGGTCCGCACCGGCCACTGCCGAGGCGGGGTGAAACAGCAAGGCGGCCAGCGCGGCCGCCGTCATCCACAGTGATTTCATTGCAACGTGAACTTCCACCGATAAAAATGGGGGCCGAAGCCCCCGGAACCACATATAGCCCGAATTTCAGGCCTGCCCTCAGATGGCATCCTCGGCGCGGGCGATCAGGTCCGCGGCGTAATCCATGATATGGAACACCACGCTCTGCTCGTTGGTGCCCGATACCAGGTGCGCGCCCGGGCCGGTCGCGTAGAGCCCCACGTCCTCGCCGGCATGGGTCTCCGAACCCAGCGGCACCAGCGCCTCCTGGTGATAGCCGGGGGCCTCGGTGTCGACACTGCTGGTATCGGCGCGGCCACTGTGGGGTTCCAGTCCGTAGACCGCGTCGGAATCGGTTTCCTGTCCCAGGTCCTGGAAACCCAGGCCGTTGGCGTAGGCCAGGGTGGTATAGGGCAGGCCGTCGGCGGCCAGGGCCGGCGCGTTCTCACCCACGTTGACCACCTGGCCCAGGATCGGGTTGCCGCGCTTGGGATAACCGCCGATGGTGAACACGTGGCTGTGATCGGCGGTGACGATGATCAGGGTTTCCTCGGGGTTGGTCGCCGCCATCGCCGCTTCCACCGCCCGGGCCATTTCCACCGTATCGCTCAGCGCGCCGTAGGCGTTACCGGCGTGGTGGGCGTGATCGATGCGTCCGGATTCCACCATCAGGAAGAAACCCTCGGGGTTGTTGTCCAGCACCTCGATGGCGGCGGTGGTCATCTCGGTCAAGGAGGGTTCCCCGGCGACGTCGTTGCCGCGATCGGCCTCGTACTGCATGTGGGACTCGTTGAACAGCCCCAGTACCTTGTTGGTCGACCCGGTATCCAGCGCCGCGAAGCCCGCGCTGTCAAAAACGTAGGCACCTTCGGGGTACATGGCCTGCCACTCGGCGGTCAGGTCGCGTCCGTCGCTGCGATCACCCTCGGTGGCGCTTACCGCGTCGGGGCTGTTGAAGGCCGGGTCGTTGGGCAGGAAGTGGCGGCGGCCGCCGCCCATGACCACGTCGATACCGTCCACATCGGCACCGCCAACCCGCGCCTCCAGGTTGGCCTCGAAGCTCACCAGCTGGCTGGCGATATCCTCGCAACCGGCGTCCACCGCCGCCTGCGGCATGTCGGAGATGTCCTCCCAGTTGCGGTCGGCGGACTTGGCGTAGGTCGCCGCCGGGGTGGCGTGGGTGATGCGCGCGGTGGAGATCACCCCAGTGGACATGCCGGCCACCTCGGCCAGCTCCAGGTAGGTCATCACCTCGTTGCCCGCCACGGTGGCGCAGTTGCCGCGCTCGATGTCCTCGTCCACGCCGATCACGCCGACGTCGGTCTTGAGGCCGCTCATCATCGCGGTCATGGTGCCCGCGGAGTCCGGCGTCTGGGCATCCACGTTATAGGTCTTGGACAGGCCGGCGAAGGGGAATTCGCCGAAGCTCAGGTAGCCTTCCTCGCCATTTTTGCCTTCCTTCTGTCCGGCGAAAATACGGGCGGCGGTGACGGTGGAAACCCCCATGCCATCGCCCACGAACAGAATGACGTTCCTGGCCTTGCCCCGTTGCGCGACCAGCGCCTGGGGCTGCCTCGCGGCCAGCCTGGCCTCGGCGTCCGCGAACCAGGGATTGCCGGTATTCGTTTCCAGGTCCTGGGGTGTCAGGCTGGTTACCGGATCCGGATCCGGCGCCGGCGGGTCAACGGGGTCCGGGGTGGGGGTCGGGCTGAAATTGGAATCACTGCCGTCGTCGCAGGCCGCCACCGCGAACACCAGCGCGGACAGTCCCAGTGCTTTTGCAATCTTGTTCATTTTCATTCCTTATTCCGCGATCAGGCGACGCGCCTTGTTCATGATGTGAAAGACCATGTTCTGCTCCACGGTGCCGCCGACAAATTCAGCGGCGGGCCCGGAGGCGTGCAGCGTGATGTCCTCGCCGGCGTGGGTTTCCGACGCCAGCGGCACGATAGTCTCCTGGTGGTAGCCGGGGGACTCGGTGTCCACGGCGCTCAGGTCCACCCGGCCGCTGACCGGCTCGCCGGCGTAGCCCGCGTCGGAATCGGTCTCGTCGCCCAGGTCGCGAAAACCGAGCCCGTTGGCATAGGCCAGGGTGGTGTAGGGCAGGCCGTCGGCGGCCAGGGCCGGCTCGCTGGCGCCCACATTGACCACCTTGCCGAGGATCGGATTGCCGCGCTTGGGGTAGCCGCCTATGGTGAATACATGGCTGTGGTCGGCGGTGACCAGGATCAGGGTGTCCTCCGGGCTGGTGGCGGCGCGCGCCGCTTCCACCGCCCGCGCCAGCTCGATGGTGTCGGCCAGGGCGCCGTAGGCGTTGCCGGCGTGGTGGGCGTGGTCGATGCGCCCGGACTCCACCATCAGGAAGAATCCCTCGTCGTTATTGTCGAGCACCTCGATGGCCGCGGTGGTCATCTCGGTCAGCGAGGGCTCGCCGGCAACGTCGTTGCCGCGGTCGGCCTCGTACTGCATGTGGGATTCGTTGAACAGGCCCAGTACCTTGCCGGTGGCGTCGGTGTCGAGTGCGGCGAAGCCCGCGCTGTCGACGATGTAGTCGCCCTCCGGGTACAGTTCCCGCCACTCGGCGGTCAGGTCGCGGCCGTCGCTGCGATCACCCTCGGTGGCGCTTACCGCGTCGTGGCTGTTGAAGGCCGGATCCTTGGGCAGGAAGTGGCGGCGGCCGCCGCCCATGACCACGTCGATGCCGTCCACGTCGACACCGGGGTAGCGCGCCTCCAGGTTGGCCTCCAGGTTCACCAGCTGGCTGGCGATGTCCTCGCAGCCGGCGTCCACCGCGGCCTGGGGCATGTCGGAAACATCCTCCCAGTTGCGGTCGGCGGACTTGGCGTAGGTCGCCGCCGGAGTGGCGTGGGTGATGCGTGCGGTGGAGATCACCCCGGTGGACATGCCGGCGATTTCCGCCAGTTCGAGGTAGGTGGCCACCTCATTGCCCGCCACGGTGGCGCAGTCGCCGCGCTCGATGTCCTCGTCCACGCCGATCACGCCCACATCGGTTTTCAGGCCGCTCATCATCGCGGTCATGGTGCCCGCGGAGTCGGGCGTCTGCGCGTCCACATTGTAGGTTTTCACCAGCGCGGTATGGGGATACTGCTCGAAGCTCAACAAGCCCTCTTCCCCGGACTGGCCCTGCAGTTGCCCGGCGCGAATCCGCGCCGCGGTGAGAGTGGAGACCCCCATGCCGTCACCGACAAACAGTATGACGTTCTTTGCCGCGCCAGCGGTGGCGGCGCCCTTGCCCTGGACGGCGGCCTGCCCCTGGGTGAACCAGCTATTGCCCGCCTGGTCCGCCGGCAATACCTGCGCTCCCGCCACGCAGGCGTGGAACGTCGCGCCCGCAACCAGCAGGTGTGTGAACTTGCGTTTCATAGGCCCTCTCTCGGAGATATCGGTGTTGTTGTCAGTGTTGTGAACGACAAAGGCAACGCCACCGCGAGGCGATCTCGCGGGTTCTGGTGTCTCTGCTCGGGGCCAATAGCTTGCCGCCGCCCTGTTACGTTCTTGCAACGGCGGCGTGACAGAAAATCGAAACTATTGTGACAGGCCGTTCGGGCCGTGAAATGATGGGCTATCCCAGGCTGTGTTGCATATTGCCCGCGATCGAGGTCGCCACGCGCTTGGCCCGCTCGGCTTTCTCGCCGGCGTAGTAGTCATCGACTGTGGCGGTGAACAGGGCCAGCCAGCGCTGGAAATCCTCGGGGACGAGGGCGCGCTTGCGATGCAACTGGCGGTGAATGTTCATGGTATGACGGTTGTAAGCGGTGTCGCCAAGCAGCAGCTTGCACCAGTAATCCTTGATATGCGGCAGGTGCACATCCAGCTCTATCCGCGCCACATCAATGAAGATCGGCGCCAGCTGTTCATCGCCGAGCATGCGCCGGTAAAAGTGATCGACGAAGGCTTCGATGTGTTCGCGGCTGTCGAGATCCGGCTTGCGTGCTGGATGATGGTTCATAGGCAGCCTCAACCAGGCCCCGAAGGGCCGATTAACGCTTCTTCTTGTTTTTCTTGACGTGCGCCATCATGCGCCGCTTGCGCTGCACCTGGCGCTGGGTGAGTTTATTGCGCTTGTCCGCGTAGGGGTTTTCCCCGGTACGGAACTCGATGCGCACCGGCGTGCCCACCAGGTCCAGTTCCCGGCGGAAAATCTTCTCCAGGTAGCGCTGGTAACTGACCGGCACCTTGCCGGTCTGGTTGCCGTGGATCACGATCAGCGGCGGATTCTGGCCGCCGGCATGGGCGTAGCGCAACTTGATCCGCCGGCCATTGACCATCGGCGGCGGGTGATCGAACACCGCGCCCTCGAGTATTCGCGTGAGCTGGTTGGTACTGAGCTTGCGGGTGGCGCTGCGATGGGCGGCGTCGATCGACTTGTACAGGTGCCCCACCCCGGTGCCGTGCAGGGCGGATATGAAATGGGTGTCGGCGTAATCGGCGAACTGCAGGCGGCGCTGCAGTTCGTGGCGCATCCAGTCGCGCTGGTCGGACTCGATGCCGTCCCACTTGTTGACCGCCAGCACCAGGCCCCGTCCGGCCTCGATACAGTGGCCCAGCAGGTGCATGTCCTGTTCCACCAGGCCCTCGTGGGCGTCCATCACCAGGATCACCACGTGGGCGTCGTCCACCGCCTTGAGGGTTTTGACGATGGAGAATTTCTCCACCACCAGGCGCACATTCTTGCGCCGGCGGATGCCGGCGGTATCGATCAGGGTGTAGTGCTGGTCGTTGCGCTCGAAATCGATATAGATACTGTCGCGGGTGGTGCCGGGCTCGTCGTAGACCACCACCCGCTCCTCGCCGAGCAGGCGGTTGACCAGGGTCGACTTGCCGACGTTGGGGCGCCCCACCACCGCCACCCGAATGCCCTGCCAATCGTCCGCCCCGGGCTCGGCTTCCTGCGGCGGAAACTGCGCCAGCACCGACTCGATCATGGCGCTGACACCGCGGCCGTGGCTGGCGGCGATGGCGAACATTTGCTCCACGCCCAGCGAGTAAAAATCGCTGGTGGCCAGGTCGGCGTCCACCCCGTCGATCTTGTTGACCACCAGGTAGAAGGCCTTGTTGCGCTGGCGCAGGTGGCGCGCCAGGGCCTCGTCGGCGGCGTTCAGGCCCTCGCGGGCATCCACCAGGAACAGTACCGCGTCGGCTTCCTCGATCGCCTGCAGGGATTGCCCCGCCATCTGCGAATCGATGCCGTCCTCGTCGCCGCTGATGCCGCCGGTGTCGATGACCACATAGGGTCGTGAGCCTAACCGGGCCTCGCCGTACTTGCGGTCCCGGGTCAGGCCCGCGAAGTCGGCCACCAGGGCGTCGCGACTGCGCGTCAGCTGGTTGAACAGGGTCGACTTACCCACGTTGGGGCGGCCGACCAGGGCGATGACCGGGATCATGTGCGCTACTCGTCCAGGGCCTTGATTTCGTAGGCCGCCAGTTTACCGCTATTGCCGTAGACGTACAGGACATTCCCGTCGCTGAGCATGTCGGCGCGGGCGCCGTCGCCGTCCACTTTCACGCGGCCGGCAAAGCTGCCGTCCACCTGGGAAATAATATGCACAATGCCCTCCAGGTCGGCCACCGCCACGTAGCTGCTGACCGGCGTCGGGCGCGACAGCTCGCGATAGGCCAGATCGCCCTGGGTCCAGCGCACGCCCTGGCCCCCGCGAAGGTAGGCCGTGAGCGTACCGTCCTCGTCGGCCACATAGACGTTGCCGAAGCCCGTGGACACGCCGGAGAAGGACGACACGTTCTGCTGCCACAACTTGCGGCCGCTGTTGACCTCGATGGCGGCAATGCGCCCCTGGTAGGCCGCGGCGTAGAGTTCGTTGCCGGTCAGGGCCATGGTGCCATCGATGTCGACAATGCGCTCGATCTCCGAGCGGCCCTGGGAAATTGCCACGCGCACTTCCCAGGCGATGGCGCCGGTGTCGGCGGTGAAGGCCAGCACCCGGCCGTTGGCGAACCCGGCGTAGACCATACCGTCGTTCAGTACCGGCGTGCTGGTGCCGCGAATGGTCAGTACCGGCACGTTGCTGTCATAGGTCCACAGGCGTTCGCCGGTATCGTAGTCCAGGCCAAACAGCTTGCCGTCGTAGGTCTGGGCCACCACCACGTCGCCGTCGCCCTGGGGTGGCGCCAGTACCTCGCCAGTCACCTTGCGCTTCCACACCACCGAGCCATCGCCGGCGTCCAGGCGCAGCACCGATCCGTCGGCGCCACCGAGGAACAGGCTGTCCTCATAGGCGCCCACGCCGCCGGACAGGGCCTGGTCTTCCAGTTCCACGTCCCAGATTTTCTTGCCGCGCTCGCGATCCAGGGCCACGACTTCGCCATCGGCGGAGGCGGCGTAAATGCGCTCGCCCAACAGCGCCGGCTGGATATGATATAGGCCCTCGCCCTGGCCATCGCCAATACCCGTGGACCACAGGCGGTCAATGTCCACGGTCTCTTTGATGTCCTGTAGTTCGGCGGGCTGGTTCGGGTCCTCGTCGTCGTCCATTTCAAACCAGCCCTTTACGGTGCTGCAGGCGCTGAGCGACATCACCAGGCTCGCCGCGCCCAGCCAGCGCAGTTCGCGGCGCATCATTGTTCAACCTCCGCCGCGGTGGGCGCCGGCTCCGGCGCCTCGGGCGACACCGGGCTCAATCGCGCCAGCTTGCGCTCGAGAGAAGCCAGGTTGAGCTGGCCGGGGGACTCGGACTCGAGCTGCCGCGCCAGTTGATAGGCGCCCAGGGCATCGGCCCGGCGCCCCTCGCCGAACAGGATATCGCCGCGCGCCAGGGCGTAGGAGGCCTGGTAGGGGTGGCTGCCGCTCACATCGAGCAGGGCCAGGGCGGCGTCGGTCTCGCCGCGCGCCGCCACGACACGCGCCAGGCGCTGCCGCGCCACCAGGGCGACATCGCCGCCGCTGCTCGCGTCGGCCAACACCGCGCGCAGTTCACTCTCGGCCTGCTCGAGATCGCCGTCGGCCACCGCCAGACGGGCCAGTTGCAGCCCGGCGAACTGGGCGTAGGTGCTACCCGCGTACTCGTCCTTCAGGCGCTGGGCCAGGCGTTCGGCCACGCCCTGCTGCGCCGGCGACTGCGCGGCCCCGCCCGCCGCCTGCAGCAGCTGCTGGTAGATGTCGGACGCGGCGTCGCGCTGGCCCTGGCTGTACTCCTGCCAGCCCTGCCAGCCGAAAACCCCCACCAGGGCCAGGGCGATACCGATCACGGTGGAGCGACCGTTCTCGTCCCACCAGCGCTTGAGCGCCTCTACCTGTTCTTCTTCACTGCGATATGTTTCCACGTCGATTCCTTATGTCCTGGTCCACTGTTATCACTGTTGGCCGCTGTTATCGCCAGGCCAGCGCGGCGCGAATGCGCTCGGGCAGTTCGCCCAGCGCCACGCTCTCCTGGCCGCCGGGATCGCGCAGGGATTTTACCGCGCAGGTGCCGGCGCGCACCTCGTCCTCGCCCCAGATCAGCGCCAGGCGGGCGCCACTCTTGTCGGCCTTTTTCATTTGGCTCTTGAAACTGCCGCCGCCGGCGTGCTGCACGATGCGGCAATCGGGCAGCGCATCCCGCAGGCGCTCCACCGCCGCCAGCGCGACCGCGGCGGCCTCTTCACCCACCGATACCGCGTAGAGGTCGGCTTCGCCGTCCTCCACCGCGTCCCCCTGCGATGCCAGTTCAGACAACAACAGCACCAGGCGTTCCATGCCCATGGCAAATCCGATGCCCGGGGTCGACTTGCCCCCCAGCTGCTCCACCAGGCCATCGTAGCGACCACCCGCGCAGATGGTGCCCTGGGCACCCAGGCGATCGGTGACCCATTCGAACACTGTTTTGTTGTAGTAATCCAGCCCGCGCACCAGGCGCGGGTTGACGCGGTAGGACAGCCCCGCGGCGTCGAGCAGGCCGCACAGGCGGGCGAAGTCGGCCCGCGATTCGTCGTCGAGGTAGTCGGCCAGCGAGGGCGCGTCGTCCAGCAGGGCCTGGGTGTCGGGGTTCTTGCTGTCGAGGATGCGCAGGGGATTGCCCTGCAGGCGGCGCTGGCTGTCCTCGTCGAGTCGCTCGCGGCGCGCCTCGAGGTAGTCGACCAGGGCCGCGCGGTAGCGCGCGCGGGCCTCGCCACTGCCGATGGAGTTGAGCTCCAGCACCACGTCGTCGGCGATCCCCAGCTCGCGCCACAGCCGCGCCGACAGCAGGATCAGTTCGGCGTCGATGTCGGGCGTGGCAATGCCAAACACCTCCGCGCCCACCTGGTGGAACTGCCGCTGGCGCCCCTTTTGCGGGCGCTCGTAGCGGAACATGGGGCCGCTGTACCACAGGCGCCGGGGCGTGCCCAACAGGCCCTGCTGGATGACCGCGCGCACGCAGCCCGCGGTACCCTCGGGGCGCAGGGTCAGGCTCTCGTCGTTGCGGTCGTTGAAGGTATACATCTCCTTCTCGACGATGTCGGTCACTTCGCCGATGGAACGCTTGAACAGCTCGGTGTGCTCGACGATCGGCAGGCGAATCTCGCCGTAGCCATAACCGCGCAAAAGCTTGCGCACACATGCCTCGAGGGACTGCCAATAGGGGGTTTCATCCGGGAGAATATCGTTCATTCCCCGGATGGCGCGTATGTTTTTCACCACTACTCCAGGATTGCTGCCTGCTCAGGCCGTTGTTTTCAATATGAGGTTCTGTTCCCGCCGGGCCCGCTCTTCCTCCAGCTCGGCCGCGCGCTGGCGGATCACCTGCTCGAGGTGGTCGACAAAGTCCTGGTTACTGACCTTGTGGTCCGGCTCGCCGTTGACGTAAATCAGGTTGCTGGGAGTGGCGCCGGTCAGGCCCACGTCCGCTTCCCGCGCCTCCCCGGGACCATTGACGATGCAACCGATGACCGCCACGTCCATGGGTGTGCGCACGTCTTCCAGGCGCTGCTCCAGGGTGTTCATGGTGCCGATCACGTCGAAGTTCTGCCGCGAACAGCTGGGGCAGGCGATAAAATTGATGCCGTTGGTGCGCAACTTGAGGCTCTTGAGGATCTCGAAGCCGACTTTCACCTCCTCCACCGGGTCCGCGGCCAGGGAGATGCGGATGGTGTCACCGATACCGTCCATCAGCAACATGCCCAGACCCACCGCGGACTTGACCGTGCCGCCGCGCAGGCCGCCGGCCTCGGTAATACCCAGGTGCAGGGGCTGGTCGATTTCCCGCGCCAGCAAGCGGTAGGCCGACACCGCCATGAACACCTCGGAGGCCTTCACGCTGACTTTGAAATCCGGGTAGTTGTGCTTGTCGAGAATGTCCACGTGGCGCATCGCCGACTCCACCAGCGCCTCGGCGGTGGGCTCGCCGTACTTGCGCTGCAGGTCCTTGCCCAGGGAGCCGGCGTTGACGCCGATGCGGATGGGTATGCCCTTGTCGCGCACGCAGTCGATGACCTCGCGCACTTTTTCGTCGCGGCCGATGTTGCCCGGGTTGATGCGCAGGCAGTCTACACCGTACTCGGCGACCTTGAGCGCGATCCGGTGGTCGAAGTGGATATCCGCCACCAGCGGCACGTCCACCCGCGCGCGGATCGCGCGAAAGGCCTCGGCGGCATCCATGCTGGGCACCGAGACACGCACGATGTCCGCCCCGGCGTCGGCGATGGCCTGAACCTGCGCCACCGTGGCCTCCACGTCGCAGGTCTCGGTATTGGTCATGCTCTGCACGCTGATCGGGGCGTCGCCGCCCACGGCGACCTTGCCGACGTGGATCTGGCGGCTGACCCGGCGTTTGATGGGGGACTCTGTGTTCATACCTCACCCGTATTTGCGTTGTCCGTCGGCGACTGCGCCGCCGGGATAAGCGGTGCTGGCACCAATGCTTCACTGCGCCACCACCACAGCCCGAGGGCCACCAGCACCAGTGCGCACAGGCACAGCCCAATGGCCAGCCGGGGCACCGCCGCGGACGGTGCGGGCCGCCGGCGCGGCGCTGCCGGCAACTCCGGCGAGCGGGCGTCGCCCGCCGCGTCAAAGGCCGCCAGCAGCGGAGCCTCGTCAAGGCCCACCAGCTTGGCGTAGGCCTTGAGGTACCCGCGAGCGAAAGCGGGGCAACGCAGTGCCGCGTAGTCGTCGCGCTCAATGATGCCAACATAGGAAGGCATCCAGTTCAAGCGATCCGCCGCCTCCAGGGGCGACAGACCCCGAGCCTCGCGGGCATCGCGCAGCATGGCGCCGGGCGATGGCGGGCCTGGCGTCGCCTCGCTACTCACCGCCGCCCTGGGTCGTGCGGTAGGCCTGGTACTCGGCCGAATCGGGATAGAGATTGCGCAGGGCCATGGCGTAGCTGCCCTCGGCATTGAGGTCGCCCTCGGCCCGCGCCAGCCGGATACCCAGCCACAGGGCCCGGGCCGACTGCTGGCGCACCGCGGTGCGGTAGACGCCGTAGTATTTCTCCGCCGCCGTGTAATCCTCGGCCTCGTAGCGCAGGATGGCGGTTTCCAGCAGGGCCACGGCGTTACTGCGCTCCATGGCCAGGGCGCGGCGGAAAGCCTCCTCGGCGCCGGTGTTGTCGGCCAGCTGCAGGCGACACAGGCCCAGGTTGACGAAGGCCCGGGGGCGCGCATTGTACAGGGGATCCTTGACCACGTACTCGAGCTGCTCCTCGGCCTCCTCGTAGCGGCGCTGGGAATAGAGGAAAGCGGCGTAATTGTTGCGCGCGCGCGAGAAGCCGCGATCGATGCGAATGGCCTGCTCGAAATGGTCCTCGGCCAGCTCCTGCTCGCCGGTGCTCTGGTACACCAGGGCAAAGGCCTCGTGCACCTCGGCGTTGTTGGGATCGATGCGATAGGCCTGCTGCAGATTGCGCTTGGCGTTCTCCCAATTGCCCTCGCCGATATACTGGCGCGCCAGTTCCACGCGCTGTTTCAGGGCCTTTTCGGGCGAGGGCGGCTGGGTGAAAACCCGCTCGGTATGCGTGACGCAGCCGGCCAGCGCCATCGCTGCCAGCAGCGCGGCGGCCCAGCGGATCAATCTGTGCATCGGCAATTCGCTTACCCCGCTTTCGTCGCCTGGTTTTCGGCCGCGTTGCGATAGCGCTCGCTGCGGCGGGTGCGGTCGACCACCTGGCCCACCAGCTGGCCACAGGCGGCGTCGATATCGTCGCCGCGGGTGGTCCTGACGGTGACAATATATCCTGCATCCACCAGCACTTGCCAGAACCGCGACACCGCGTTGCCGCTGGGGCGCCGGTAATCGGACTGGGAAAAGGGGTTGAAGGGAATCAGGTTGATCTTGCAGGGGAAATCCCGCAGCAGCTCGGCCAGTTCGCGGGCGTGCTCGAGCTGGTCGTTGACACCGGCGATCAGGGTGTACTCCACGGTGACCACGCGCTTGTTGTCGCTCTGCGCGTCGATGTAGTTGCGGCAGGATTCCAGCAGGCGCGCGATGGGATACTTGCGGTTGATGGGCACCAGCTCGTTGCGCAGGGCGTCGTTGGGCGCGTGCAGCGACACCGCCAGGGACGCCTCGCTGACCTCGGCCAGGCGGTCCAGCGCCGGCACCACGCCGGAGGTGCTCAATGTCACCCGGCGCTTGGAGATACCGTAGGCCAGGTCCTCCATCATCAGGTTCATCGCCGACACCACATTGTCGAAGTTCATCAGCGGTTCGCCCATGCCCATCATCACCACATTGGTGACGATGCGGCCCTTGCCGGACTGGAAGGCGTCGTAGGATTTGATCGCCAACCACACCTGGCCGATGATTTCGGCCGCGCTCAGGTCACGCTGGAAGCCCTGCTTGCCGGTGGAGCAGAAGCTGCAATCGAGGCTGCAGCCCACCTGGGAGGAGACACACAGGGTGGCGCGCTCGCGATCGGGAATCAGCACCGTTTCCACCAGGCCGCCGCCATCCACGCGGACCGCCCACTTGCGGGTGCCGTCGGCGGAGTCGTGCTGGCTGACGATCTCCGGCGGGCGCACCTCGGCCACGCGCTGCAGTTTCTCCCGCAGCGCCTTGCCGAGGTTGCTCATCTGTTCGATATCGATGACGCCGGCATGGTGAATCCACTTCAGCACCTGCTGCGCGCGAAACTTCTTCTCCCCCTGGTCGAGGAAGAACTGCTCCATCTGGGCCCGGGTCAGGCCCAGCAGGTTCACCTTCGGCACCTCGGCGGTGCTGGCAATGGTGGCGGAAGTGGAGGTACTCATGCCGGCATCCTCGCGCCTCAGGCGCGCTCGCAGATCTCGCTGGCGGCGAAGAAGTAGGCGATCTCGCGCGCCGCGGAGGCCGGCGAGTCAGAGCCGTGCACGGCATTGGCGTCGATCGACTGGGCGAAGTCGGCGCGAATGGTGCCCGCCTCGGCTTCCTGGGGGTTGGTCGCGCCCATCAGCTGGCGGTTCTTGGCGACGGCGTCCTCGCCTTCCAGCACCTGCACCATGACCGGGCCGGAAGTCATGAATTCGATCAGCGCGGGGAAGAAGGGGCGCTCGCGGTGTTCGGCGTAAAACCCGCCGGCCACGTCGTCGCTCAGGCGCAGCATCTTGGCGGCCACCACCTGCAGGCCGGCCTCCTCGAAGCGGGCGTAAATCTTGCCGATCACGTTTTTGCCAACCGCGTCCGGCTTCACGATGGAAAGGGTGCGTTCTACTGCCATGAAAGTTCTCCAGGTCTGTTGTCAGGGGCGCCCGTGCCTTGCGGGCGTGCCGCCCTGGGATCGGGGGCGGCGGGGGCAAAACCGGCCGGTTCTGCCGGGGCGCGTTTAAAGCGCGCGCAATTATACGGATTTTGCCCCCGTATTTCACCCCGGGCCGCCACATTGTTACGGATTATTCTTGTTGTAAATCAGCCGGTTAGCGGCGCCGGCCGGAAAAGCGAAAATTTCACGCCCCCCGCCCTCAGGCGGATTGCTGCCGGCGCCGCCACTGGGGGTTCGATTCGCGCAGCTTCGACACCGCGTCGCACACCAGAGTCACCGCCCGGTCCACCTCGTCCGCGGTGGTGAACCGGCCAAAACTGAAGCGCAGGGAACTGTGCGCCAGCGCATCGTCCAGCCCCAGCGCGCGCAAGACATAGGAGGGTTCCAGGCTGGCGGAGGTGCAGGCGCTGCCGCTCGACACCGCCAGGTCCTTGAGCGCCATCAACAGGGATTCACCCTCCACGTAGGGGAAGGCGACATTGATGGCCCCCGGCAGACGGGCCTCGGCATCGCCGTTGACGCGCACTTCCGGCAGCGCGCGCACACCGGCCCAGAACTGCTCCCGCAGGCCGCGAATGCGCTCCGCCTCCGCGGACATCTCCTCCCGGGCGATGCGCGCGGCCTCGCCCATGCCCACGATCTGGTGGGTGGCCAGGGTGCCGGAGCGCATGCCCCGCTCGTGGCCGCCGCCGTGAATCTGCGCCTGCAGTCGCACCGGCGGGTTGCGGCGCACATAGAGCGCCCCCACGCCCTTGGGGCCGTACATCTTGTGGGCGGAAAGGGACAGCAGATCCACCGGCCAATTGGCCAGGTCGATGGGAATCTTGCCGGCGCTCTGGGCGGCGTCCACGTGCAGCAGCACACCGGCCTCGCGGGTCATCGCCGCGATCGCGGCGATGTCGTTGACGGTGCCGATTTCGTTGTTGGCGTGCATGATGCTCACCAGGATGGTGTCCTCGCGCAGCGCCGACGCCACCGACGCCGGGCTCACCAGGCCGTCGGCTCCCGACTCGAGGTAGGTGACCTCGAAGCCCTCCCCCTCCAGGAAGGCACAGGTATCGAGTACCGCCTTGTGTTCGATCCGCGAGGTGACGATGTGGCGGCCGCGATCGCGGTGGAACTGGGCCACGCCCTTGATCGCCAGGTTGTCGGACTCAGTGGCGCCGGAGGTCCAGACGATTTCCCGGGGGTCCGCGCCCAGCAGGTCCGCCACCTCGCGCCGGGCCTCCTCCACCGCCGCCTCGGCGCGCCAGCCGATCATGTGCGAGCGGGAGGCGGGATTGCCGAAGTTGCCGTCGATGGTGAGGCACTGGCACATTTTCTGGGCCACCCGCGGGTCCACGGGAGTGGTGGCCAGGTAGTCGAGGTAAACAGGTGTGGGCATGATCTGGCTCCGGATTACAGCTGGCGCGCGCTGACCACGTCGGCGCGCCGGTCCTGGCGGGCACTCACCGCCTTCACATCGCGCCGGGCCACCAGCTCCGCCAGGCTGATGCGGCCGAGAAAAGCGTGGATCTCCAGCGACAGGTCCTCCCACAGGTGGTGGGTCAGGCAGGCCTCCCCCTGCTGGCAGTCCCGGGTACCCCCGCAGCCGGTGGCGTCCACGGTCTCGTTGACGGCGTCGATGATCTGCGCGACGAACGTGCGTTCCAGGGCCCGGCTCAGGCGGTAGCCGCCGCCGGGGCCGCGCACGCTGGTGACCAGGTCGTTGCGGCGCAGCTGGGCGAACAGCTGCTCGAGGTAGGACAGGGAAATGTCCTGACGAGCGGAGATATCCGCCAGGCTCACCGGTCCCTTCCCGCCGTGCAGGGCGAGGTCCAGCATGGCGGTCACGGCGTAGCGTCCCTTGGTGGTAAGGCGCATGGTGGCGGCAATTCCCGGCTAGTAGGCCGGCAGTATGAAATGCCCCAGTAATTCAGTCAACTTTTAGACCGTCGTCCCGGGGCGCGAACTTCTGGGTCTCGGTGAGGATGCCGCGCAGGATGTTGAGTTCCATTTCATCCAGTCGCACCCGGCTGTAGAGCCGCCGCAGGCGCGCCATCAGCTGCCGCGGCGCCGCCGGGTCGAGGAAGCCGATATCGATCAGCGTCTCCTCGAGATGGATGTAGAAACGCTCCATGTTGTCCCGGGTGGCAAAGGCCGCATCCCACTGGGCGTCCTCGGCGGCGCTCAGGCGATCGGCGTCGAGCAGCATGCGCAGCTCATAGCACACGATCTGCACCGCCATGGCCAGGTTGAGGGAACTGTAGTGGGCCGAGGTGGGGATATTCAGGTGCAGGTTGCACACCTTGAGCTCCTCGTTGGTCAGGCCCCGGTCCTCGCGCCCGAACAGGATCGCCACCTGCTCCCGGCCCGACAGGTCCGCGACGCGCTCCGCGCAGTGGCGCGGATCCAGCAAGGGCCAGGGAATGCGCCGCCCCCGGGCGCTGGTGCCCACCACGAACTGGCAGTCGGCGATGGCCTCGTCCAGGGCTCCGGTGACCACGGCGCCCTCGAGCACGTCGAGGGCCGAGGCCGCGCGCCAGGTGGCTTTCTCATGGGGGTACTGTCGGGGCTCTACCAGGTAGAGGCGCGACAGCCCCATGTTTTTCATCGCCCGGGCGACGCCGCCGATATTGCCGGGATGGGAGGTATTGACCAGTACGATGCGGATATTGTCGAGATTCATGGGTATTGCCGGGTATCCTCGCCGAAGCCTGCGTGGAGGGTGGCGGCGCAGTGTAGCAGATTTGCAGTGTTACCCGGTCCCCCAACGCTGCTATAATCCCGCGCCCACAGCCTATCACCCGGAATCAACTACTATGGAACCGATGGTCAACATCGCGCTGCGTGCCGCCCGCAAGGCGGGAGAACAGATCGTGCGCGCCTCCGACGACCTCGACCGCATCGAGGTCTCCACCAAGGGCCGCAACGACTTTGTGTCCGAGGTGGACATGGCCGCCGAACGCGAGATCCGGTACCACCTGAAGAAGGCCTACCCCGATCACGCCATCCTCGGCGAGGAAGGCGGCCTGGAGGGCGATGAAAACGCCGACTACCGCTGGGTCATCGACCCCCTGGACGGCACCACCAACTTCCTGCGCGGCATCCCCCACTACGCCGTGTCCATTGCCTGCCTGTACAAGGGCAAGGTCGAACACGCGGTGGTCGTGGACCCGGTGCGCCGGGAGGAATTCACCGCCTCGCGCGGCCGCGGCGCCCAGCTCAACGGCCGCCGCATCCGCGTCAGCAAGCGCGCCTCCCTGGACGGCGCCCTGCTGGGTACCGGCATTCCCTTCAAGCATCACTGCGACGACATTCTCGGCCCCTACAGCAAGTCCATCGAACTGCTGGCCGGCCAGTGCGCGGGCATTCGCCGCGCGGGCGCCGCGTCCCTGGACCTGGCCTATGTGGCCGCCGGCCGCCTGGACGCGTTCTGGGAAAAGGGACTGTCGATCTGGGATATCGCCGCCGGCGCCCTGCTGGTACGCGAGGCCGGCGGCCTGGTGTCGGACTTCAACGGCGCCGACATGAACCTGGAGAGCGGGGATATCGTGTGCGGCAACCCCAAGTGCTTCAAGGCGGTGCTGCAGGTCACCAAACCGCTACTGGGCTAACCCCGCCCCCCCCCTGTAGGGTCGAATTCATTCGACCATCACCGGTGCGGGGGTGGCGGAATGAATTCCGCCCTACAGGTAGCGCCTCCACCCCCCTTGTAGGGTCGAATTCATTCGACCACCACCGGTGCTGCGGGGTGGCGGAATGAATTCCGCCCTACAGCGATCCCCTCCGCCCCCTTGTAGGGTCGAATTCATTCGACCACCACCGGTGCTGCGGGGTGGCGGAATGAATTCCGCCCTACAGGTAGCGCCTCCACCCCCCTTGTAGGGTCGAATTCATTCGACCATCACCGGTGCGGGGGTGGCGGAATGAATTCCGCCCTACAGCGAGCCCCTCCCCCCCTTGTAGGGTCGAATTCATTCGACCATCACCGGTGCGGGGGCGGCGGAATGAATTCCGCCCTACAGCGAGCCCCTCCGCCCCCTTGTAGGGTCGAATTCATTCGACCAGGGGCGGGCGCGTACCCCGCCCCCCTTCCTCAGGGCGTCAAATCCTCCTGCTCCGCCCCCTCCCTCACCGGGATCATCAGGTCGTCCTTGCTCACCTTCATCATCAGCAGCACGTTGGCCGCCACGTAGATGGACGAGTAGGTCCCGATGCCCACGCCCACGATCAGGGCGATGGCGAAGCCGTTGATCATCTCGCCGCCAAACACCGCCAGCGCCACCAGCACCAGCAGGGTGGTCAGCGAGGTCACCAGGGTCCGGCTCAGGGTCTCCGTCAGGGAGATGTTGATCACCTCCACCGAATCGGAGCGGCGCAGCTTGCGGAAGTTCTCGCGGATGCGGTCGGACACCACGATGGTGTCGTTGAGGGAGTAGCCGATCACCGCCAACAGCGCCGCCAGCACGGTCAGGTCGAACTCCATGCCAACGATGGAAAAGAAGCCCAGGGTGATGATCACGTCGTGCACCAGGGCGGCTACCGCGCCCACCGCGAACTTGAACTGGAAGCGGAAGGCGATGTACAGCATCACCAGGCCCAGGGCCATCAGCATGGCCAGCCCGCCCTGCTCGCGCAGCTCGTCACCCACCTGCGGGCCGACAAACTCGATGCGCCGCAACTCCACGCTGCCGTCGAAGTTGTCCTGCAACAGCGACACCAGGGCCGCGCCCTCCTCGTCGCCGTGGCCCTGGGGCAGGCGGATCATCACGTCCTGGTCGGTACCGAAGCTGACCACGATGGCGCCGGCGTAACCACCGGTCTCCAGGGTGCCGCGAATGGCGTTGAGGTCGGCGGTTTCACTGTAGTGCACCTCCACCAGGGTGCCGCCGGTGAAATCCAGGCCCCAGTTGAGCTGGCGGGTCGCCAGGGAGGCGATGGCCGCCACCAGCAGCAGCGTGGAGAAGATAACGGCCAGTTTGCGCTGGCCCATGAAATTGATGATCTTCATGCGGGTTTACCTCCCCCGATGGCCAGGGTTTTCACTTTGCGCCCGCCGTAGGCCAGGTTGACCATGGCGCGGGTGCCCACAATTGCGGTGAACATGGAGGTGAGAATGCCGATCGACAGGGTCACGGCGAAGCCCTTCACCGGGCCGGTACCCACGGCGTAGAGGATCACCGCCACGATCAGGGTGGTGATATTGGCGTCGAGAATGGTCGACAGCGCCGCGTCATAACCCCCGTGGATGGCCATCTGCGGCGAGCGCCCGTTGCGCATCTCCTCGCGTATTCGCGAGAAAATCAGCACGTTGGCGTCCACCGCCATACCCACCGTCAACACGATGCCGGCGATACCCGGCAGGGTCAGGGTGGCGCCGATCAGCGACATAAAGGCCACCAGCAACACCAGGTTGAAACTCAAGGCCACCACCGCGAACAGGCCGAACACGCGGTAGTAAAGCAACATGAAGATCACCACCAGGCCGAGGCCGTACTGTACCGACTTCACCCCCAGGCGGATGTTCTCCGCGCCCAGGGACGGCCCCACGGTGCGCTCCTCGACAAAGCTGATCGGCGCCGCCAGGGCGCCGGCGCGCAGCATCAGCGCCAACTCGGAAGCCTCCAGCGGGCTGTCCAGGCCGGTGATCTGGAACTGCGCGCCCAGGGCCGACTGGATCACCGGCGCGGTGAGCAGCTTTTTCTCGTCGTAGGGGATCTTGACCGCCTGCTCGGTGCCATCGGGCAGCCGCTCGTAGCGGGTGCGGTACTTGCGCTCGATGAACAGCACGCCCATGCGGCGCTTGATATTGTTACGGGTGGCCCGGGACATCAGGGTGCCGCCCTCGCTGTCCAGGCTGATCTGCACGTTGGGCCGGCCGTTCTGGTCGAAGCTGGCCTGGGCGTTGGAGACGTGCTCGCCGGTGATGATCACGTCCCGCTCCAGCCACTCGCTCATGCCCGCGCGCTCCTCGCTGCGGTACTCGAAGCGCTGCTTCTCGGAGGGCGGCGCGTCCATATTGGCCACCAGGCGGAACTCCAGGTTGGCGACCTTGCCGAGGATACGCTTGGCTTCGGCGGTATCCTGGATACCGGGCAATTCCACCACGATGCGGTTTTTACCCTGGCGCTGCACTAGGGGCTCCGACACCCCCAGCTCGTTCACCCGGTTGCGCAGGGTGGTGAGGTTCTGGCTGACGGAGTAGTCGGCGATCTCGTCCCGGGTCTGCTCGGTCATGCTGGCGACAATGGAGAAGCTGTCGCCCTCGTCCACCCGGTCCAGGGCCAGTTCCGGGTGGTTGTCGGCGATGATCGAACGCGCCTGCTCGCGCAGGTCCTCGCTGCGGAACTGCCCCACCACGCGGCCCTGGTCGTCGAGGGTGACCAGGCCGCGGATGCGATCCTCGCGCAGCGCCCGCTTGGTCGCGTTGAGGTAGTATTCCTGGCGACGCTCAATGGCGGCGTCGATATCCACCTCCAGCTTGAAGTGCACCCCGCCACTCAGGTCCAGGCCCAGCTTCATGGGCTGGGCGCCGACGCCGGTGAGCCATTCGGGGGTGGTGGGCGCGAGGTTGAGCGCCACGATAAAGCCGTCGCCCAGGGCCCGGCTGACCCGTGCCTGGGCGGTGAGCTGCTGCTCGGCGTCGCGCAGGCGGATCAGGGCGTTGCGGCCGTCGGGGTCGATGACCTCGTCGAAATGCTCGATGCCCGCCTCCTCCAGCGCCCGGGTGGCGCGGGTAAGCGTGGCTTCATCGATGATCTGGGCACTGCTTTCGCCGGCGATCTGCAGGGCCGGGTCGGGCGCGTACAGGTTCGGGGCCGCATACAGCAACCCGATCGCCACCACGAAGAGCACGAGCAGGTATTTCCACAGCGGGTACTTGTTCAGCATAGTATTGCTCTGGCAAAGAAAAGGCGTCGGGGGCCCAACGAGCCCCCGCATTCAGAGAAGGCGCCATTATAAAGAAACAGCCTGTGGCCACAAGGGAGGCCCTTTGCGGGCGCCTTCGCGGCTGGGGGCTGGTCGAATGAATTCGACCCTACAGGCTGGGGGGTTAATCCCCTGTAGGGCGCAATTCATTGCGCGGGCGCCCCGCCGGGGAATGGTCGAATGAATTCGACCCTACAGGCTGGGGGGGAGTACCCCCTGTAGGGCGCAATTCATTGCGCCGGCATCCCGCCGTGGATAAGGTCGAATGAATTCGACCCTACAGGCTGGGGGGGAGTATCCCCTGTAGGGCGCAATTCATTGCGCCGGCGCCCCGCCGGGGAATGGTCGAATGAATTCGACCCTACAGGCTGGGGGAGTACCCGCTGTAGGGCGCAATTCATTGCGCCGGCATCCCGCCGGGGAATGGTCGAATGAATTCGACCCTACAGGCTGGGGGAGTACCCGCTGTAGGGCGCAATTTATTGCGCCGGCGCCCCCCTCCGGGGAATGGTCGAATGAATTCGACCCTACAGGGGCGGGTCAGTCCAGCCAGACCCGGGCGTTGCGGAACAGCCGCATCCAGCCGCCGTCCTCGCCCCATTCATCGGGAGCCCAGGAACACTGCACCGCTCGGAACACCCGCTCCGGGTGGGGCATCATGATGGTGGCGCGGCCGTCCTCGCTGGTGAGGCCGGCGAGGCCCGCGGGCGACCCGTTGGGGTTGGCGGGGTAGCGCTCGGCCACACTGAGGTCGTTCTCCAGGTAGCGCAGGGTGATGGTGCCGGTGGCCTCGCAGGCCGCCTGCGTCGCCTGGGCGCTGAATTCCGCCCGACCCTCGCCGTGGGCCACCGCAACCGGCAGGTGGGACCCGGCCATACCCGACAGCAGCACCGAGGGGTTTTCCTCCACCCGCACCAGGGCATAGCGCGCCTCGTACTGCTCGGAGCGGTTGCGCACGAACCGCGGCCAGTGCCCGGCGCCCGGAATGAGGTCCTTCAGCGTGGACACCATCTGGCAGCCGTTGCACACCCCGAGGGTGAAGGTATCCGGGCGGTGGAAAAAGGCACTGAAATTCTCGCGCACGGCGTCGTTGAACAGGATGCTCTTGGCCCAGCCCTCGCCGGCCCCCAGCACGTCGCCGTAGGAAAAGCCGCCGCAGGCCGCCAGGCCCTTGAAACCGGCCAGGTCGCGGGCGCCACCGAGGATATCGCTCATGTGCACATCCACCGGGGTGAAACCGGCGCGGTGGAAGGCCGCCGCCATCTCCACCTGGCCGTTGACCCCCTGCTCGCGCAGGATCGCCACCCGCGGGCGGGCGCCGGTGTTGATGTAGGGCGCGGCGATGTCCTCGCCCGGATCGTAGGCCAGGCGGACCGACAGGCCCGGGTCGTCCGCGGTGATGCGCTCGAATTCCTCGCGGGCGCAATCCGGGTTGTCCCGCAGGGCCTGGATTTCGTAGCTGGTGCGGCTCCACAGCGCCTGCAAACGGGCGCGGCTGTCCGCCAGGAGGGTCTCGCCGCCCTCGCGCAGCACCACCGCGTCGCCGGCGGTGGCGCGGCCGAGCACCTGCAGGCAGTCGCCGATACCGAGCTCTGCGGCGCGCGCGCGCAGCGCCGCCAGATCGGCGTCGGCCACCTGCAGCACCGCGCCGGCCTCCTCGTTGAACAGCGCATCCAGGGCCGCCCCGGACAGCGGGGACAGGTCAATCTCCAGGCCGCAGCGCCCGGCGAAGGCCATCTCCAGCAGGGTCACCAGCAGACCGCCGTCCGAGCGGTCGTGATAGGCCAGCAAGCGGCGCTCCGCCAACTGCTCCTGCACCAGCTGGAACAGGGCCTTGAGGTCCGCGGCGCGCTCGAGGTCCGGCACGGTATCGCCCAGCTGGCCGTAGACCTGCGCCAGGGCGGAGCCGCCCAGGCGATTGGCGCCGCGACCGAGATCCAGCAACACCAGGGAGGCGTCGTCCCGCACCCGCAACTGCGGCGTGGCCGTCAGGCGCGCGTCGGTGACCGGCGCGAAGGCGGAAATGACCAGCGACATCGGCGCGGTGACCGCCTTGTCCTGCTCGCCGTCGCGCCAGGTGGTGCGCATGGACATGGAATCCTTGCCCACCGGGATGGTGATGCCCAGCTCGGGGCACAGCTCCATGCCCACCGCGCGCACGGTGTCGAACAGGGTCTCGTCCTCGCGCCCGTAACCCGCCGCGCACATCCAGTTGGCGGACAGCTTGATGTCGTTGAGCGCGGCGATTGGCGCGGCGCAGATATTGGTAATGGCCTCGGCGATCGCCATGCGCCCCGAGGCGGGGCCGCTGACCAGGGCCAGGGGGGTGCGCTCGCCGATGGCCATGGCCTCCCCGGCAACGCTGTCGTAGGACACGGTGGTCACCGCGCAGTCGGCCACCGGCACCTGCCAGGGGCCCACCATCTGGTCGCGGGCGACGGTGCCGGTCACCGTGCGATCGCCAATGGTGATCAGAAAGTGCTTGCTCGCCACCGCGGGCAGTTGCAGCACCCGCTCCAGGGCCTCGGGCAGCGTCGCCTCGATGGCCAGGGCGGGCTGGACCACCGGCTGGCGGGTAATTTCGCGGTGCATGCGCGGCGGCTTGCCGAACAGGATCGACATCGGCAGATCCACCGGCGCGTTGTCGAACTCGCTGTCCAGCACTTCCAGCACCTGCTCCTCGGTGGCCTCGCCGACCACCGCGTAGGGGCAGCGCTCGCGGGCGCAGATCGCCTCGAAGCGGGCCAGGTGGGCGGGTTCCACCGCCATTACATAGCGCTCCTGGGACTCGTTGCACCAGATCTCCAGGGGCGACATACCCGGCTCGTCGTTGGGTACCGCCCGCAGCTGGAACCGGCCGCCGCGACCGCCGTCCTTCACCAGCTCCGGCAGGGCGTTGGACAGACCGCCGGCGCCCACGTCGTGGATAAAGGCGATGGGGTTGTCGGCGCCCAGCTGCCAGCAAGCGTCGATCACTTCCTGGCAGCGGCGCTCCATCTCCGGGTTCTGGCGCTGCACCGAGGCGAAATCCAGGTCCTCGGCGCTGGCACCGCTGGCCATGGAGGAGGCGGCGCCGCCCCCCAGGCCGATAAGCATGGCGGGGCCGCCGAGCACGATCAGCTTGGCGCCGGCGCCGAACTCACCCTTCTCCACATGCCCCTCGCGGATATTGCCGTAGCCGCCGGCGATCATGATCGGCTTGTGGTAGCCGCGCACCTCCGGCCCGTCCACACCCGCCACTTCGCATTCGTAGCTGCGGAAGTAGCCGCACAGGTTGGGACGGCCGAACTCGTTGTTGAAAGCGGCGCCGCCGATGGGGCCCTCGATCATGATATCCAGCGCCGAGACGATGCGCCCGGGCTTGCCGTAGGGCTGCTCCCAGGGCTGGGCGTAGCCGGGTATGTTCAGGTTGGACACGGTGAAGCCGGTGAGACCCACCTTGGGCTTGGAGCCGCGGCCCACGGCGCCCTCGTCGCGGATCTCGCCCCCGGCGCCAGTGCCGGCGCCCGGGAACGGCGCGATGGCTGTGGGGTGGTTGTGGGTCTCCACCTTCATCAGCAGATGGATATTCTCCTCGCTGAACTGGTAGTGGCTACTGTCCGGATCGGGGTAGAAGCGCCCGGCCCGGTGGCCGGCCACCACCGCGGCGTTGTCGGCGTAGGCCGAAAGTACGTTCTGGCCGCCGCGGTTGTAGGTATTGCGGATCATGCCGAACAGGGAGTGCTCCTGCTCCTGGCCGTCGATGCTCCAGCTGGCGTTGAAGATCTTGTGCCGGCAGTGCTCGGAATTGGCCTGGGCGAACATCATCAACTCCACGTCGGTGGGATTGCGCCCCAGGGCGCCAAAGCTCTCCACCAGGTAGTCGATTTCGTCCTCCGCCAGCGCCAGGCCCAGGCCGCGATCCGCGGCCACCATGGCCTCGCGGCCGCCGCCGAGCACATCCACGCTGGCCAGCGGCGCCGGACGCGCCTCGCCAAACAGCGCTTCCGCCGCTTCCAGGCTGTCGAACACGCTCTCGGTCATGCGGTCGTGCAGCTCCGCGGCCACCGCGCGCCGCTGGTCTTCGGCCAGCTCTTTGGGCAGCGCCAGGTAGTAGGCGACCCCGCGCTCCAGGCGCCGGACCTCCTCCAGGCCGCAGTTGCGGGCGATGTCGGTGGCCTTGCTGGACCAGGGCGAGATAGTGCCGGGCCGCGGCACCGCCAGCATCAGGGTAGCGCCCTCCGCCGGCGCGCCCTCGCCGGCCTCCACCGCCGGCCCGTACTCAAGCAGTTGCTCCAGCACGCGCCGCCGCTGCGGCGCCAGGGCCCGCGCCAGGTGGGCGAAGTGCACGAACTCGCTGTGCACGAGCTGGATGTCGGGGTGAATGGCAAACAGTCTGGCCGCCAGCTTGTCTCGCCGGAAGGCGGACAGAGCCGGGGCACCGCGCAGTATCAGCATGCTGGGAGCGACTCCGGGGTCGGATCTGGAAAAGTCGCGCATTTTACTGCATTCGGCGCCCGCCGTTAACAGGTGATCCGCCGATGAGCGCCGCCGGCGCGAAGCCGGCCGGCCATACCCAAGCCCGCGACACCGGCCAACAGGCCGGCGAGCAACCACAGCGCCCAGCGGGGCGCGGTGGGAATGGACTGCGGGGTGCTGCCCGGCTGGGAGGGACAAGCCGGGTATTCCAGCACGATGGCGTCACCGGCGTTGCCGTTTAGCCGCAGGGACAATTCGGGAATGCGATCGTCCTCCACCGGCACCAGCTTGCCGTCCTCATCAATCCAGCCCGGCCAGGCAATGGGCTCTCCGGCGCCATTGACCTCGACCCCGGGCCACAGCAGCACGCCGCTCGCGGGCCAGCCGTCCAGCCGCTCGGCCAGCCGGCCGCCGGCGGTCATCCAGGACAGGTTCGCCGAACCGGCGCCGCCAAGTGGTCCCGTGACCCGGTATTGCACCGAGGGCGCGTTGTTGACGCAGACCGCGGAAGCCGTCCAGGCCGGCGCCGCCGGCAGGCGCTCGCCAAAGTCATAGTTCTCAGCCCGGTCGCCGGCAGCCAGGGTCACCATCGACACCTCGTCGTCGCCCACGGTACCGCCGTGGGTTCCGGCGCTGTCGCCACTGTCCAGCCAGCCGGCGGGCTGGGTTTCCGTCACCGTGTAAGTCCCCGGCGGCAGCCCCTCGAAGCTATAGCGTCCCTCGCTGTCGGTAATCGCGGTCGCGGTCACCGGCCCGGTCAGGGTCACCTCGACACCGGCGATGCCCGGCTCCGCCGGCCCCATGAGGCCATTGCCGTCGATATCGTGGAAGACATGGCCGCTGATGCTGGCCGGCAACACCTCCGAGAAGTTATTGCCCGGCGAGCCACTGACCTCGTCCGCATTGCCGTTGTTGTCCAGGACGATGCCGGTGATCTGGCTGGTGAACCCACCGGTACCCGGGTTCAGCGGCACCCCGGGGGTGCCGGTACTGCCGTTGACCGGCACGATGCTTCCCTGGGTGGTCACGCTGTTGAAAGTGTCAGCCGGCTGCACCGGCTGGCACACGGAGTACGTGCCGGCCGGCAATTCGCTAAAGAGATAGTTGCCCTGGGGGTCGGTTTGGGCCGTTTCCAAAAGCGCGCCACTACAGTCAGCGCCCTGGCGCAACTCAATGGGGTTGCCCGCCACCGGTTCCGACTCCCCGGGCACGTAATTTCCATCCGGGACGGCCTGGGTATCGATAAAGACCTTGCCGGAGATATAGCCCTTGGTGCTCGCCAGCAGCTCGCCGACAGCGGGCTCCTCGTTGCTGCCAAAGGAAGTCTCGAGATCCCCCTTGGGAATCCGGTTGATATAGGTACCCGCCACCGGCACGGTGACATCCACCGCGACCTCGCAACCCAGCGGAGGCACTTGCGCGCCGCTGTTGACGCGAACCCGGCTCGCCCCCGGCGCGGCCTGGACAATGGCGGCGCCCCCCGGGCAGGTGGTGGCGACATTGCCCGGGTTGGCCACCAGCATCTGCCCCGGCAGGGATGGCAGTTCGTCGACCAGGTGCTCGGTCAGCGCGGTGGCGGCCTCGTTGGGGTTGAGGATACGGATGGTGAGGCGCGACACCCCGCCCGGGGCCGTCACCGGCGGATCGAACTGCTTGTTCACCGCAGGCGGCTCGGGGACGACGAGTCGCGCCTGGGTGGGCTCTTCATTCGAGATTCCCTCGAAACTGGTGACCCCGCCGGCGGGGATTTCGTTAACATAGACACCGTGGTCATTGCTCACCACATCCACAGTCACCTGACAGCTGGCGCCGGCATCGCCGTGCGCGGCCAGCGTCGCCCCGGTCAGGCGTACCTGCCGCCCGGCGGCGGGCGCCGTTACCTCGCCGTCCACACAGTTGGTCAGCGCATTGGGTTGCGGCGCGATCACCACGCCCGCGGGCAGGGAATCGATCAAACGCACCTGCGTCAACGCCTTGCTGGTGGGGTTTTCCAGGCGAATCGTCAACGGTGCCGGCACCCCGGAGAGGCGAACGGCATCCCCGGTGGTAAATCCGACGGGGTCGCCGCTGTCCAGGGTGAAGCCGTCAATCGCCTTGTTGACTATTACCCGTTCGCGCACCTCCAGCGAGTCCTCGGTCTCGGGGTGTTCCAGCGGATCGCCCTCTTCGGTCAGCGAATCCTCCGGTATGAGGTTGGTATAGGTACCCTCGACATTGGCCGCGACATCCAGCTCGAGGTAACAGCTGCTCGCCTGGCCGTCGACGGCGGCCGCCAGGCGCCCGCCGCTAAGCTCGACACGGGTACGCTCCGGCCACGCGAGCTGGACCGCGCCACCGCAATTGGAAAAGGCGTTGGCTGGCTGGGCCACCTGCAGCCCCGCCGGCAACTCATCCCGCACGCTGAAATCCCTCAGCGGAGACGCCTGTGCGTTGAGTATGGTGATGCGCAGGCGCGAATTCTCGCCTGGACTCACAACGCGTGGCTCGAAGTTCTTCACCACGTTGACGCTGGATATCGTACTCAGGGTACTCTGGCCAAAGGTCGTGCTATTGGTGGCGCCCTCCGCGCTACCCAGGGCGTTCAAGGGGATGTGGTTGGTAATGGTGCCGACCACCCGGGAGGTCACATTGACTTCCACCAGGCACTGCTCGCCAGGGTCCAGCGCGGCGCCGCTCAACTCCACCGACGCCCCACCTGGCTGCGCGACGACCACGCCCGAGCGACAATCGGTGGACACCTCCGCCGGCGAGGCTATGGTCATGCCGTTTGGCACGCCGTTGGCCAGCCCGTCCTCGGTGAAATAGTCGGCCAGCGACACATTGCTCAGGGGCGTGCCGCCATTGACGATGGTAATGGCCAACCGGGCCACCTGGCCCGGCGCAATCAGGCCGGGACTAATGGCTTTGGAAATGGTCGGATCATCCAAGGGAACATAGCCCAGGGTTGCACTGACCGGGCTCTGGTTGATGATGCCGCCGTCGGTCCTGATTCCGCCCGGGGGGATGGTATTGGTCCAATCCGCCTGGCCATCCACCACCACGTCAAACACGAGATCGCAACTGGCGCCGGCCGGAATGGTGCCGCCCTGCAAGCTCACGGTATCCGCGCCAGGGGCGGCGTTAACCACCACGTTGTTGCCGCAGCTGGAATACGCCCCGGCCGGTGTTGCCACGCGCATGCCGGCCGGCAGGGGGTCGGTTACCGTCAGGCCGGTCAGGGATCGGCTTAAATCCCCATTGGCCACGGTCACCCGCACGGTTGCGCGACCACCGTCCCCGGTTGAAGTCGGGGCGAAGGATTTGTCCGCGGTCATGACGCCAGTATAAATCAGCCTGGCACCGTCGGAAGCCAGGGCGTTGGTGGTAGTGCCATCGGCATTGTTCTGCACCGCGGAGACCGTTGCGGTGTTGTCGTAGGTGCCCGCAGGACCGACGACGTCGAGCTGGATTTCACAGCTTCCGGGATTGCCGCTGCCGGTGTCCCGCCCGGCAACGCTGCCGCCGTTGAGGGACACGGAGGTTTCACCCGGCACCGCCGTCAGGGTACCGCCACAGCTGGTAACCGCGCTGGCGGGGCTCGCCACGCGCAGCTGCGCGAGCGGGCCGTCGACCGGGAAAGTGTCGCTCAAGGCCACCGAGGTCAACGCCAGGTCGGAGAAATTATCCAGGCGCATACTGAGCCGGGACACCATGCCCTCGGGGTGGGTGGAGGTTTCCACGCCGTCGAACTGCTTGGACAATGCCACAACGGCCACGTGATTGGTGTTGGTGCCAGAGGAATTCTGGTTGCAGTCCGCCGCATTGCCATTGATACACACGGAGCCGGCATCAATCTGGTTCGCGGTATCGCCGGTCGCATCCGGATCGATCATCACCCAGAAACTCAGGGTACAAGCGCCGGGGGTACTTGCCCCCGCGCGCGCCGGTACCGAGGGAATGGTGAATAGCAGATCGCTATCGCCCTCGGCGGCACCGTTCAAGCCCCCGGTGCCACAGGCGGCAGGTGACAACTCCACCGGATACGCCGCGTCCAGCAACAGGGTCGAGCCATTTTGCAACTGGTCCGCCACGGTCACGTTGGCCAGCGGCGCGCTGGAAAAGTTCTGCACCGTCACGCTGTAACGAACGGCACTGCCCGGCGCCACGGTTGCCGGTTGACGGGACTTCAGTACTCGCAGGCGATCGGCCACCAGCACGTTCGCCGAGCGGGGCTGGCTGACAATACCCGGCATGCCA
The DNA here is from genome assembly GCF_017255185.1 of Parahaliea mediterranea. Taxonomy (GTDB): domain Bacteria; phylum Pseudomonadota; class Gammaproteobacteria; order Pseudomonadales; family Halieaceae; genus JAFKCZ01. The sequence goes on along the minus strand of NZ_JAFKCZ010000004.1, from coordinate 261,550 downwards.
GACAATTCAACCGCCCCCTGGGGGATCACGTTATTGTAGGCCGTCGGCGTATCCGCGCCCGGGGTCGTGCCGGTGAACCGGACGCTCAGGACACACCCGCCGTAGGGCGGAATCGTAAAACCGGTTACCTCGAAACCATTACCGCCATCGAGCAAGGCCTGGCCCCCGCCACAGGAATTACTGACGGAATTCACCTTCAGCTGGCCCACATGGGGAGCCGCGGAAATGGGGTTGTCGGCGAAGCGTGTCACTGGCAGTGGCGTACCGCCGCTGTTGCCCAGGCCGATGGTAAACCCGCTCTCCTCCCCGGAAGCCACCGGACTCTCGTCGAAGCTTTTCGTCACGGTGAGGGGTGAGCGCACGCGCACCGGACTTACCGCGTTGGCCGCCGGCCGCAAACCTTCGCGGCTAGTAAAACCGCTGGCGTCAATAACGTTGTTCACGTTTTGGCTGAAGGCCCCGTCGGTGTGGCGCGCGCGCACTTCCACCTCGACGGTGCAACTGGCATTGGGCGCCAACGAGCCCCCGGAGACCGCCACCTGCGCCGCGGCCCCGGCCTGCAGCGTGGCCGTCGCATTGACCGGTGCCGCAAGGCAGGATCCGGAAGCCGGCGTACCGGTAGGCTCGATCACCGCGCCATCGGCGCCCTGGACCGGAAATACATCGGTAAATCCGAAGTCATTGAGCGCGACATTCGCATCGGGATTCTCGATGCGAATGGTCAACACCCCGGGCGCGCCTCCCAGTACCAGAGGCGAACCGAACAGTGACTTGGACCAGTCGGGAGGCGCGGCGGAGCGCACCGTGATCGCCTGCGGCCCGCCACTGGTATTGGTGCCGCTGTCACTGCCGACCTCCCCCGCCGCCAGGCTATAGGAGTGCGAAGTCGAGGAACCGCCGGTGCTCCACGCAATCACCGGAAGGTCGATGTAACACTCCCCCGACCCGGGAACGCCATCGACGCGCGGGAGAACAGTGAGGCCGCTGAGCACCACGTCCGGCTGGCCGTCGACGGTCACAAGGGAACCGCCCATGCAGCCCGAGCCCGCTATCGTGCCGCTTCCGGCCACGATCAGGCCGCCATTGGGCCCGGTAGGCAACGACTTGCTAAAGCCGATATTGTCAATGCTGGAAAGCGTGGAGTTATTGGACAGGCTTACCCGCAGGCTGGTCAGCTCCCCGATGTGCACGGTATCGCTGTTCGGCGGCGTCGGCCCAACGTTGACCGTTACCGAAAAATCGGGGTTGCCCGTTGCCTGGGCCGAAACCGCGGCGGCCATAAACGGCGCCGCCAGTGAAAGAAGCGAGACACCGAAACAGCGAGCACTGTTCACAATCGCGCGACGCCGACCGCGACCACCAAAAATACCGGATGCGAGCTGCAAGTTTACCTCCCTCACTGGAACGGGCCTTTTACGGAAAGAAAAATGAATTTGCGGAAAAAAATGCAATGAAAGTCGTTGCGGGCGATCCCCCGTCACAGGCAAGCTGCGACCTGCGTGCCGTATGGATTTTTAAAAATCCGGACACAACAGCCACAGAAACCGGCCTCGGCGGCATTGCCCCAAGCGGCGTCATCCTACCGAGGCCGGGCAACGAAGACCCGCACATCCCCTGCAAGCCGCGACAGTCGCATTCCGCATATTTCCCGTGAGATTTTCCGGCGGGGACGCCGGAAGTCGGCAGGCATGGGCCCGCCATTCACACAGGATCAGGGAACGCGCGCATGGGCGACACGGACGGGGATTGAAAGGTCGGGTGTAAAAAAGAGGGAGGCGCGAGGGCCGCATGGCAGGCCACGCGGCGACCCGGACCGAGCCACCGCGGCGGTAAACGTGCTAGTCCTCGCTATGGAGTCGCCCGAGGAAGCGGTAACCTACGCCGCGGATGGTCTTCAGGGGAAAATCGCGGCCGACCTTCGCTCGCAAACGGCTTAGAACGGCTTCCAGGGTGTGCGGATCGTACAGGCGTACATCCTCGCCGAGGTAGGCGACAAGGTCTTCCCGGGAGACGATCCTATCGATCCGCGACAGGTGCTCTATGCCCTGCATAAAATCCCGCTCCTTGGCGGTAAGCCGGAATACCGACCCGTCCGGCGAGACCAGCAGCCAGCCATCGTGTCCCAGTCGCCAGGCATCGCGCCTGCCCCCGTCGACCGACAGCTTTTGCATTCGCCGTACCAGGGCGCGAATATTGGCCATCACCTCCGGCATGCACAGGGGCTTGGACAGGCAGACATCGGCCCCCGAGAGCAGCGCCCTCACCTTGGTGGTATGATCGCAGTCGTCAATCAGCGCGATCACCCCCACCCTGGAGCGGTGCGCAAAGGTGCGCAGGGTGGAGAACAGCCTGTCGCCCAAAGCGCCCGCCCCCAGGAGCACGATATCGACCTTGCGGCCGCGACCAAGGCGCTCCCACCACTTTCCAGACACGGTGCCAGCCTCGCTTGCAATGCCCGTGGTCTCCAGTAACAACGAAATTTCGTTTCGAAAATCCGCGTCGTCGTCCACAATAATGACGCGAAACGCCCCACTTCCCGCCAAGATGATTCCCGCCCAATAAACCACACCCGCCAGATTCAACAATCCGGCGGGCAGCACAATGCGGGCAGCCGCGAACAGCCCCCACCCCTGACATAATACTCAAACATGGAGTATATAGGGTCGGGCAATCGAATTCGATAGCGGGATTAGCTTATAATTCCTATGGGGGAACGCGCGCCGTTGCAGTCCCCGGTGTTCCAGCCGCCCCAAAACCTGGATCAGTACCTTGCGGCTACCGACTCGCGGGCTTGCCAACCCGGGGTTCGGGCGGTCTGGGTACTGGCGAACCAATAAATGATAAGGAGATATAAAAGACATTGGCCAAACTGACCAATACCAGCTTCACCATCCTGGGCGTACTTGCTCGCGGGCCATGGTCTGCCTACGAGCTCACAAAACACATTCGAAAAAGCGCCCTTCAAACTGTCTGGCCACGCACCGAAAGCCGGATTTACCTGGAACTCAAGAATCTCGTCAATCACAACCTGGCCACTTCTCGCAGGGAAAAGCAAGGCGGCCGCCTTCGCTCGATATACCGAATTACACCCAAGGGCCGCAGCTCGCTGTCTGAGTGGCTGGAGGGCACCGAGGGCAGAATCCGGCTGGAATCCGAACCACTGCTAAAAATCCTTTTGAGTGGCGCCAATCCTCCCGCTCTCGACAATCAACTCCAATACCTGGCGGCGCAACTGGAATCGGATATCGAGGCATTGCATGCCGCGCTCCGGCTCATGATCGCGACCAATTTCGCCACGGTCGGACATTTGCAATACAATGCCCTGCTGCTACCACTTCTGGTTGACCATATCGAAATCTGGAATGACTGGCTTGCCAAGGTCCAGAGTGAGGGAGGGAATGCCCTGCCATCCGTTGAAGAGGCCCGCGAAGTCTATAGTCAACAGGCGGACCGCCTTCGGGCGCTATGTGGCACTTGACAAACCCGGGGGCAGCAGGCGCGACCCACCCATTCCGCTCGAGGTCTCCAGTTCCGCGCAATGAATAGCCGATTTTCCAGGGCCCGCACCCTGCTGGCCGCGGCCTTGATCTCCCTGTGCGCGGCCTGCTCCGACGGCGACCGCCTGGACCGGGTCCTGGCGCGCGGCGAGCTGGTGGTCACCACCCGCAACAGCCCCACCACCTATTACCTGGACAAGAACGGCGCCGCCGGTTTCGAGTACGACCTGGCGCAGCTGTTTGCCGAGGACCTGGGCGTGGAGCTGAAGATGCGGCCGGCCTTCAGCCTCGAAGCGCTATTTACCCACCTGCGTCGGGGCGAGGCGGACATCGCCGCCGCGGGCCTGAGCCTCAGCGCCCGCCGGGAGGCCGACTTCGCGCACTCCGAGGCCTATGCCAGCCAGGCGCCCGTGGTGATCTACAAGACCGGCAACGCCAGGCCCCGCAGCCTGGAGGACGTCGGCGAGCGCGAACTGCTGGTACTGCGCGACAGCAGCCATGCCGAAACGCTGCGCAGCCTGCGCGCGAGCGGCCACGCGCAGCTCAAGTGGCGCGACGTGGAGGGCGCGGACTCGATGGAGCTGCTGGAAATGCTGGAGGCTGGCGACGGCGCGCTGGCCATCGTGGACTCCGGCGAATTCAGCGTACAGCAAAGCTTCTACCCGCGCCTGGCGGTGGCCTTTGAACTGGCCGACGAGCAACCGATGGTGTGGTACATGCCCCCCGGCCCCGGCAGTGAACGGTTAAAAGCGGAGGTGGATCGCTTTATTCGCGCACTGCGCGACAGCGGGCAGCTGGAGCAGATGCGCGAACAGCACTTCGGCCACGCCGCGGTACTTTCCCGTATCGACTCCCACACCTTCGCCCGCAACATGAGCCGCGGCCTGCCCCCCTACCGCGACATGATCCGCCGCGTGGCCGAGGAGTACCAGATGGACTGGCACCTGCTGGCGGCCATCGCCTACCAGGAATCCCACTGGGACCCCCTGGCCACCTCCCCCACCGGGGTCCGCGGCATGATGATGCTCACCTCGCCCACCGCCCGGGAAATGGGGGTCAAGGATCGCCTCGACCCCCTGCAAAGCCTGCGCGGCGGCGCCCGCTACCTGAAGAATATCCAGCGCCGCCTGCCAGCCGACATCCTGGAACCGGACCGCACCTGGATGGCCCTGGCCGCCTACAACATCGGCATGGCGCACCTGGAGGACGCGCGGGTGATTACCGACCGCCAGGGGGGCGATCCTCATCAGTGGAGCGATGTCATGGCGCGCCTGCCGCTACTGCAAAAACGCCAGTTTTACCGCACCACCCGCTACGGCTACGCCCGCGGCCGCGAGGCGGTGACCTACGTGCAGAACATCCGCCACTACTACAGTATTCTCCAATGGCAGGCCAGCCCGGTGGACCAGCCCGCACCGCCCCAGCAGGTGCAGGACTACCTGCCGGAGCAGCTCAGGGGTGTGCGCTTCAGGGCGCTGTAGCGGCCGCTGCCACTTTCTCCGGGGTGCCGGCGCCAAAACGCGCCGTGAAGCCTTCCAGGGTGATAACGAAGTCATCGCCAGCGAGGAATTCCTCCACACTCTCGCCGGGCTTTTCCTTCTCCCGGTACCAGTCGGCGTACTCCGCCAGGTCGCTGCTGCGTACGTCATAATGCGTGGAGTAGGTGCGCACGTGCACGCGGGGCTCGTCGCCGCTCATGTCAAACTCGAGCATGCGAAACCAGCCATCACCGACGCCCACGGGCATGTCACCCATTTCGTAGCCGACATCGACCAGGGTCTGGTGGCGGTCCTGGTAGTCCGACAACAACTGCCACACCGGATTGCCCGCGGCGTTGTCGTCCACCCGGGCGGCCTGGGCGTGCTGGTGGCCGCACAGCACCAGGAAAATCTGGTCGTGTCGGCTGAGGAACTTGTCCCACAGCATCTGCGGGTTGTTGTGAACGGGGTCCACTTTATGCCCGTCGATCAGGGCGTTGGCCTTCCGCTCGCCCTGGGTATTCAGGTAGTCGTGGGTGGAGACAATGGTCGGCAGGCCCGGGTAGCGGGCGATGACCCGCGCCGCCCACGCCAGGCTGTCATTCGGCGGGTCGAACTGCAGGCCGATGTGCAGGAAGCGGTAGCCGCCGGCGGTAAAGACCTGCGCGCTGTCCGCGCCGCCGTCGTGGGAGGCCACGTACCAGGGCTTGCCCTTGAAAAACGCCGTCTCCGCGCCGAACACCGAGCGGAAATTATCCAGGCCGCCCGGGTGCAGCACGCCCAGGCTGGACCAGTCCCGCGGGTTGAACTCGGCCGCCGGCGGGTGCCCGGCGTCGGTCCACATGGCGTCGTAGTCGTGGTTGCCCGGCACCACGGAAAAAGGCACCTTGCCGGCGATCAGCGAGAATCCCTCGTGAGCCTTGGGCATTTCCACGGTGCGGGTCTTCTCGGTGGGAGCGAAGTGGCCGTCGAACAGCGGATTGGGCACCGCCTCGAAACCCCGCGCCCGGTGCTCCGGGTCCATCTTTTCGGTCTGGTGCTGCCACACGTCACCCAGGGAGGTGACGAAGGCGATGTCGCCGCCCTCGCTCTCCAGGTTGTCGGCGATGTACCGCATCTGCTCAATGAACATGGCGTTGGCATCGAAGGGAAAGCCCTCCGCCGTCTGGTGCGTGTAATCGAGGTAATTCTGGGTGTCGGGGATAACCGCGATGGTGAAGGCGTCATCGCCCGCCTGGACCGGGGAGGCGGCGAGTGAGCCGCACAATAGCGCGGCGGCCACGGCACTGCCCAGGGCTTGCAAGCTTGGCATTGTATTCACTCCTCGATTCTCTTGGTATCGGAACGCGACGCTCGGCCGCGCGTTATTGTAGCCATAGCTCGCCAACAGGGTCGCGCGGTGGGGGGATATATAGTTGAACTGCGCCTCGAGTCCGGCGGCGTCATCGAACCGCCGCAGGCACGAACATCGGCCTCAATCTGGCCGGGGCGGTGTACCGGCCGGTGAATTCGACTGCCCCGACGGCAGCGCGGAACGCGGGCAGACGCAACTGCGCCGCGGTAACGAGAGTGGTCGACGCGGCCGCTAGCGGCGCGCGCGGAAGAACTGGCGCAGCTTGTCGGCGCTTTCCTGTGCCAGCACCCCCCCCAGCCACGTCACCCGGTGGTTGTACCAGGCCTCGTCGAGCTGTGCGCCACGGCTGCAGACCACGCCGGCCCGGGGCTCCTCGGCGCCGAATACCAGCTGCGAGACGCGCGCGTGCACCATGGCGCCGGCGCACATGGTGCAGGGCTCGAGGGTGACGTAGAGTACGGCACCCGGCAGCCGGTAGTTGCCCGCGGCCCGGGCGGCGGCGCGCAGGGCCACGATCTCCGCGTGCGCGGTCGGATCCGCGGCGGAGATCACCTGGTTGTAGCCCCGGCCCAGCACCTCCCCGTCGCGCACCACAACCGCGCCCACGGGCACCTCCTCGTGGCGGGCGGCTTCATCCGCCAGCTCGAGCGCCTGTCGCATCCAGTATCTGTGTTCTGCGTTGTCTGTCATTGGCGCAAGAGTGTACTCAACTGAGGCCCAATGCTAAACCAAAGAAGCCAATTCCGAACAACCGGGGTGCATTGTGGAACCCGCGGGGCGGTATAACCAAATCGTCGTATATTCTATTTTTTTAGCGCTTTTCAATCATTTTTAAGCATAAAAAAAGCTTTCCAAACTGCCTCTAAAACGAATGCGGAATAAGGCGCGAAATTAACCGACGCGCACCCGGGGCTGTACTACTTTTCCTGTACCCGGCCACCGGCCGAAAAAAATCAAAAGTCTACTTTAGTGGAGGAAGAGCCATGCCTGTTCAGGGGAAAAGACTGGCGTGGGCGATCGGTCTCACGGCGGTGGCGGCGGGTTTGCCATCGATCGTGACCAACGCCGCCAGCAGCCTGGAAGCACGTATAGCACAACGCGGAGACAACACCCCCAACACCCGGCTTGAACAACGTCGACTCGACGCACCGGTTTCCACGCGCACCGAGGCGCGAACGGTGGTCGATCCCGAACTGCACGCCGCCAGCGGGCGGCAGACGGTAATCGTCAGGCTGAAGGAAGCGCCAGTGGCGGCCAGCGACAAGACCAACCGCTCCAGCCGCATGGCCTACAAACAGCAACTCATACGCAAACAGAGTGACTTCATCGCCCGGGCACAGAGTATGGCGCCGGGCAATCGCGTGTTTGCGCGCACCCAGATGGTGATCAACTCCGTGCTGATGGAAGTGGACGGCGCGCAGATCGCGGCCCTCGCCGAGGACCCGGATGTCTTCAGTATCAACCGGGTCAAGGAGTACAAGAAGCACCTGCCTGAGACCGTGCCCTATATCGGCGCCACCACGGTGCAGAACATGGGCTACGACGGCACCGGCGTCCGGGTCGGCGTGATCGACAGCGGTATCGACTACTACCACGCCGCGCTCGGAGGATCCGGCAACGTCGACGACTACAACAACGACGACCCCTCGGTGATTGAGGCCGGCAGCTTCCCCACCGCCAAGGTGGTGGGCGGCTACGACTTCGTCGGCAGCACCTGGGGCACCACCGGCGACCCCCTGTTCCCCGACCCCGATCCACTGGACGACGGCCCCGCGGCCGGGCACGGCACCCACGTGGCGGACATCATCGCCGGGCTGCTCGGCGTGGCCCCGGGGGCGGATCTCTACGCCCTCAAGGCCTGTTCCTCGGTTTCCACCTCCTGCTCCGGCGTCGGGCTGGTACAGGCCGTGGAGTGGGCCGCGGACCCCAACGGGGATGGCGACCCCTCCGACCACCTCGACATTCTCAATATGTCCCTGGGGTCGGACTACGGCCAACCCTTCGATGACGACCTGGCCGCGGCCGTCGACAACGCCTCCCACCTCGGCATCCTGGTGGTGGCATCGGCGGGCAACGGCGGCGACAAGCCCTTCATCGCCGGCACGCCCTCCAGCGCGCCGACGGCGCTGTCGGTGGCCCAGACCAATGTGCCCTCGGCGGTGCAACCCGTGCTCGAGGTCGGCGACCAACAGTACTCGGCGGTTTTCCAGCCCTGGTCGGTGGCGCCCACAAGTGTCGTCTCCGGCGCACTGCAATACGGTGACGGCGCCGGCGGCAACCTCGACGGCTGCGCGCCCTTCGCCGGCGACCTGAGCGGCCTCACCGTATTGATCGATCGCGGGGCCTGCAACTTCAGCCTTAAAATCAGCAATGTCAGCCAGGCCGGTGGCGCCATCGGCATCATCGGCCTGGTGGCGCCGGGAGACCCCTTCAGCGGTGGCGACGGCGGCGACCGCCCCATCGACATCCCCGGCTACATGGTCAGCCAGGCGGTTTCCAACGCCTTCAAGGCCCAGCTGGGCGAAACCCTGACGGTCGACCCCAACAACGGCATACCGCTGGTCGGCACCATGGTGGGCAGCTCCTCCCGCGGACCGCAGCACGACACGCGGCACATCATCAAGCCGGAGATCGGCGCCCCGGGCGCCTCGGTGTCCGCCATCGCCGGCAGCGGTATCGACACCGGTCCCTTCGGCGGCACCTCGGGCGCCGCGCCAATGGTGTCCGGCGCCGCTGCCCAGCTGCTGCAGATGTCGCCGGGGACGCCCCCCGCCCACGTCAAGGCGCGCCTGGTCAACACCGGCTATACCGATATCCTGACCGACCCCGCCTCCGGGCTGGCGCCGATCACCCGCATCGGCGGCGGCGAGGTCCGGGTGGACGAGTCGGTGTATGCACCGGCCATCGCCTACGACCGCGACACCGGCCAGGCCTCCCTGAGCTTCGGCTACCACGATGTCGACCGCAATGTGCAGACCCTGCACAAGACGGTGATGCTGAAGAACACCTCGGGGGATACCCTGCGCTTCAGCGTCGAACCGACCTTCCGCTACGCGGACGATGAAGCCAGCGGCGCGGTGGATATCTCGGTGTCGCCCAGCAATGTCAGACTGCGCCCGGGCGCCCACGCCAACGTGCGGGTCACCCTGCGACTGCGCGGCGATCACCTGCCGGATAACAGCATGAATTCCGGCTCGGAGGGTGCCAACCCGGCCGCGCTGACGGCGATGGAGTACGATGGTTACATCGCCTTCCGGGACGGCATCCACGCCATCCACATCCCCTGGCATGTGCTGCCGCGCAAGGCGGCGAAAGTGGCCGGCCGCAACCACCTCAACACCTGGCGTGGCGGCGATTCGGTGCGGCTGAGGAATCTCGGCAAGGGTACGGCGCAGAACGACGCCTACGCCCTGATCGCCCTCAGCGACAACCAGCCCGAGGGCGGCGAGGGCGAGCAATCGCCCACCCCCGACATCCGCGCGGTGGGAATCAACACCTTCCCCGTGGGCGCCGGATTCTGCTCCGCGCAGCCGTCCTTTGTGTGGACCTTCGCCATCAACACCTGGGAGCGCCAGCAGCATCTGCTGCCGGTATCGCATATCGTGTACCTGGATACCGACCGGGATGGCACGGATGACTACGCGATACTGAACCGCGACCTCTCGGGCCTGGGCACCATCAGCGACGGTCGCCAGGTGGCCTGGGCGTTGAACCTCACCAGCGGCGAGGCGTCGGCATTCTTCTTCGCCGAACACGCCACCAATACCGCCAACACGGTACTGACTGTCTGTGCCGAGCAGGTGGGGTTGAGCGGCGCGGACCTGCTGACGACACCGGTGAATGTCGCTGTGCAGGCCCAGGACTTCTATTATGGCGGTCCCGGGGACCTGGTTGAGGGCCTCACCGTGACACCCTACGGCGAGCGCTTTGTCGGCAGCGCGGACGACATCCCCGGCGGCGGCCTGGGCACGATGGAAGTCACCGACTACGGTCAGTTCCCCGGCAACAGCCCGGAGCACGGCATCCTGCTGTTCACCAACGGTGATCGCGGCGCCGGCGCCCGCGGCGGCGCGACCGCCGACACCGAGGCCCTGCTGTTCCTCGGCCGCTAGCTCCGCCCCCGGTCAATCCGTTCCGGATGGCCGGGGATCTACGCGGGTTCCGGTATCCGGGGCCCGCGCCTTAGCGAGGGCCCCGTCCCGGGCCTCCCCGGGCAGCCAGCCGGCTGCCCATTCCGCAAACACACCGGTTCCGAGCGGCCCGCCGCCGGCGGCTTGCATCAATTCGAAATTCCACCCGGTGTTCGCTTCGATCACCACGGGGCCGTCCCCGGTAATGGCGACGTCCCAACCCAGGGACGTCAGCTGGTCCAGGCCCGCGTGGCCGCGCTTCACCACGCACAGTGCCTCTCGCCAGTACGGCACCCGCCGCCCGGCAATAACCGCGCCCGTTTCGGGGTGGTGGCTAAAGTTGCCGCGACACAAATCCCGGGCAGTCGCGGCCCGCAGCTTTCCCGTGTCGCAATCAACGGGCGCGGCAAGGCCTCCGGCCCAATAGGCGTCGATGGCCACCTCGCTGGCGGGCAGCTTGAGTACCGCGGCGAGTACCTGGATGTCGCCGCTCGCCCGCCGGAGCGTCACGATACGCACCGTGCCCAGGGCATCCCCCATCAGCTCCCGCAAACTCCCGTGGCTGAGCAGCCTGGGCTGTAGAATGCTGTCCGCCGCCGCGCAATGGGCCAGCAGTCCGGCTTCCGACAGGCGGTGCTCACCCTGCTGCCAATGGTCCCCTTCAGCCAGGTAGCGCCAACACTCGGCCCCTTCCCCGCCAAAAGCGCCCAGGGGTTTGTGAAACAGGTCCCGCCGCGGCAGAGCTCCGTCTCCAGTCGTCCGCCGCCCCGACTCAAACGTCGCCAGCACCGGCACCACGGGCAATTCCAGGTCACCCGCCACGCACCAGAAGCGTCGCTTGTCGATGACCCAGTCCATCTGCCCGGCGGGCGGTTGCAGAAGGCGGTGAACCGCGGCCTTTTCCCGCTGCTGCAAGTACTCGCCGGCGCTTGTTCCCTCCGGGCGCGCAAAGATACGCAGCAAGTAGTATTCGGATGGCGCGATATTGTGCTTCACGGCGAACGCAAGGCATTCCAGCCACAGCGCGAGGGACCCGCGCCCGGCCGCCGCGGCATTGCGCAGCGTCAGCCCGGAGGCAAACAACAGGACCACCGGTGGCCACAACAGGGCCTGAATGGCGGTCAGCAGGCGATTGCCCCGTTGATCCCGACGGGCCTGTCGCGCCAGGCGGTGCAGCCGGCGATTGACGGGCCGACAATCGCGGTCAAACCAGGGCAGTGACCAGGGAAAGCTCTCGCACTCCACTAGAAAACCGTACATCCGCTCCCACACCGCGGGACCGCCGCCCCCGGGAGTCCCGCTGCGCAGCAGCCGGTTATATTCGACCAGGTCAAACCGCAACAACGCCGCCAACTTTTCCCTGTACACGCTTCCTCGCCCCTGCAATTTTTATCGTGGTATCGACAACCCGGAACCGGCTGTGAAAATCGCACGAAATAGCGCCCCTGTACAGGCGTCGACGCGATCGGCGGACACCGCCATAGTTGATAACGATTCTCGTTATCAATACAATCCGCTCCGATAGATACCCGCGTGGATGATCACCCGACCGGACCGCCCCACCGCGGCAAACCGCAAACTGGAAGCAATTTAAGCGATGAAAGAGGGATTCCGCCAGAGCATGGCCTGGCTCCACACCTGGTCCGGCCTGGTCACGGGCTGGGTGTTGTTCTTTGTCTTTGTCACCGGCACGGCGGGCTACTTCGACGACGAAATCACCCGCTGGATGCAGCCGGAGCAGCCCCTGCGCCAGGCCCCGGCCCCGGCCGACAATGGCAGGCTGGCCGGTTTGGCCCTGGACCAATTGGAGCAGCTGGCGCCGGGCGCCGCCTACTGGCGTATTGTCCTGCCCCACCAGTCCAGCAACCCGCGGGCGTGGCGGGACTTTGCGGTGGAATGGGAAACCCTGCCGGAACCGGGACAGGTCCGCGGCCGGCGCGGCCAACAAGGCCTGGACCCGCAGACCGGCGCGCACCGCGAGCCGGTGGCCACCCGCGATACCGGCGGCGGCCGCCAGCTTTACCGCATGCACTACGCCCTGCACTATATCGACAGGCAGCTGGCCTATTACCTGGTGGGTGTGTGCACGATGCTGATGTTGGTGGCCATCGTCACCGGCGTCATCACGCACAAGAAGATCTTCAAGGACTTTTTCACCTTCCGCCCCGGCAAGGGGCAGCGCTCCTGGCTCGACGCGCACAATGTGGTCAGCGTCATGGCCCTGCCCTTCTTCCTGATGATCACCTACAGTGGCCTGCTGTTGTTCGCGACCACCTACATGCCCGCCGGCGTCGCCGCGCTGTACGGCACCGGGCCGGAAGCAGTGACTCAATTCTTCGACGAGCTGCGGGGCCGCGAAGCCGCCGCGCCGGTATCGCGCCCGCGGGCCTCGGTGCCGGCGATGATCGCCCGGGCGGAAGCGAGTTGGGGCGAAGGCCAGGTGGCCTCGGTGGTCGTCAGGCAGATCAGGGGCGGCGAACCGCGGGTGGAAGTCCACCGTGTGCTCGGCGGCCAGGTGCGTTTCTACGATGGCGAGATCCTGCGCTTTCACGCCGGCGGCGGCGAGCCCCTGCCCCTCGATGCCCCCGCGAGCCCCAGCGTAAAAACCAACGAGACTTTTCGCGCCCTGCACGAGGGACTGTTCGCCGATACCACCCTGCGCTGGCTGTACTTTATCGCCGGCCTGCTGGGCTGCGGGATGATCGGCACCGGCCTGGTACTGTGGACCACAAAACGCCGCCAGCGCCAGGCGCACACCTTTGGCTTCCGCCTGGTGGAGGCGCTCAATGTGGCGACCATCGCCGGCCTGCCCGCGGGCGTGGCGGCCTATTTCTGGGCCAACCGCCTGTTGCCGGTGGACTTCGCCGACCGCGCGGCCTGGGAAGTGAACTGCCTGTTCCTGATTTGGGGCGAAGCGCTGATCTACGCCTATTTCCGCGATACCCGCAAGGCCTGGACCGAACTGCTGTGGCTGGCGGCCGGCGCCTATGCCCTGCTACCGCTGCTCAATGCGCTGACCACCGACAAACACCTGGTGGCCACGCTGGCGGCGGGAGACTGGGTGCTGGCGGGCTTCGACCTGACAGTCCTGGCCCTGGGGGGGATTTTTGCCTGGGCGGCCATCAAGGTTGGACGCCGCACGCGGCAGCGGCGGGCCGGCGCGGCCGCGACGGGAACGGGTCGCTCGCTGGCCGCGGAGGCGTTGTAATGCGTCATTCGCAACCCGCTTTCCACTACCGCCGGCAGGTCGCAATGCGGGTTGTGGCCGCCGCGCTCGGCGGCTATACCCTGACCTCGGCGGCGACGGTCCTGGCCGCCCTGGTCTGGCCCCTGCCCCGCGCCGAGGCGGTTGCCGCCGCCACCATGTTGAGCTTTGCGCTCTACACCGCGGTCATTGTCTGGGTGTTCGCCGTCCGGCGCCTGCGCACCGCGTGGTGGGGGCTGGCGGTCGCGACCGCGACCTGTGCGAGCCTGGGTTACTTGCTGTCACCGGGGGCCGCCACATGATCCCGGATAACGGCGCAATACTGTGCTGCGCCCTGCTCGGTTTTCTCGCCCTGGCCCTGGCCATGTCCCGTCACGCCAAACAGGTACTGGGCGGCGCATTGCCGGCACCGCGCCGGCGCGCGCTGCGCGCCGGCGGCTGGTTGCTGCTGGTTTTCGCACTGGCCCTGTGCATACGGCGCCCGCACTGGGACGTGGGGCTCGTCGCCTGGCTGGGCTGGCTATCGGTGGCCGGTGTCGCCGTGGCATTCTCACTGCCCTACTGGCCGTCCAGGTCCGGTCGCAGCTGACACCGCGAGTCCAGCATGCGGCTGGGTGGCAGCGTCGCAATCAGGTTTCGCTGGCGCTAACCTGATCGGGAGCGATCTCGATGTGGCTGGCGGCCACGACCCTGTTGCGGCCCTCGCGCTTGCCCCGATACAGGGCCTCGTCGGAGCGGGAGACGCAGCTGTCGAGGCTCTCACCCCGCCGGTGCTCGGCCACGCCGAAGGTCATGGTCAGTTGCAGGCTGGCATCGCCGTAATCGATCGTGCTTCCGGCTATTTGCCGGCGGATCTTCTCCGCCAGCAGGACGGCGCCCTCGGCATCGGTCTCCGGCAACAACAAGATAAACTCCTCGCCACCCCAGCGCGCCACCAGGTCGGATTTACGCACCGCCTGCCGCAAAATCCCGGCCAGGCAGGTGAGTACATGGTCCCCGCAGGCGTGACCGAGACGGTCGTTGACCGGTTTGAAGTGGTCGACATCGGCAAGCACCACGCTGAACGGGCGGCCACCGCGAAAGGCGCGCCCCACCTCCGACTCGGCGGCGGCGAAAAAGCCGCGTCGATTGTTGACGCCGGTCAGGGGATCGATCCGGGCCGCCTCGAACAGCCGGTGATTGGCCTCGGTGAGCCTGGCGGTGCGCTCCGCCACCTCCTCTTCCAGGTGATTCAACATGCGTGTAAAGCGGTTGCCCAGGGATATCGCCATGGTCACGGCGATGGCCAGAAAACCCCAGGGCAGGATTCTCGGCGAATCCAGGCGAATCAAGTCGATCAGGGCGTCGTGAACACAGGTGGCAATAAACAGGCCGGCCCCCACCACCAGGGTGCGCGCCTCCTCGTGTCCTGCGCGCAACTTCCGCACCAACAGCCACAACACGCCGAGCGGGGCCAGCAGGGCCCATAACTCCCAGGCGTGCAGGGTCGACACGTTGAGATCCAGCCCCGGCGCGAGCACCAGGACAACCGCCAGCAGCACCGAGATCACCTGATAGGCGCGCAGCCAACGCCCCACCGGTTCGTCCAGCATGGTCCAGACACCCTGGATCGACAGCGCCGGCAGCAGGTAAACCAGGCCCAGTTCGGCTTTCTTGTAGGTCGGGAAGTTCCAGTCCAGCAGGTAGCGCCATTCGGTGACCAGCAGGCCATAAAGACCGATCATCAGGGCGGCGACGCCAAACCACAGGAAACTGTGCAAGTCGCGGGCGCGCGTGTAGAGGTAGAGGAAATAGAAACCGAAGGCCAGGTAGATCACGCTGACGAGCAGGGCCGGCATCTGGTGAACGGTCAGGGACAGCAGCTGGTCGCTGAGGCGCCCGATCTGGAACTGGCCGCCGTGGACCCCGCCGCCGAAGTGCTGCAACAGGGACTCGTTGCCGGCCCATACGCGCAGAGCCAGGACCAGGCTTCCATCGGGCGCAATGGCGGAGGCGGGTATGGTCAGCACGCGCTCGCGGTTGTAGTCGATACCCGGCCGGTCATCCGGGGGCAGGCGGCCGGCACCGCCCAGCCGCTTGCCGCCGGCATAGAATTCGTAGGCGCTGAGCATTGAGCCGAGCCGAACCGCAAGGTGCTCGAGATCCCCGGCCCGCCCCCGATCCTCCAGGCGCAGGTGCAGCCGGTACCAGCCAAAGTAGCGGGCCCCCGGATCGGCGTCCGCCGGTCCCCAGCGGTGCGGGAAATCGACCTGGCGCCAGGCGGAATCATCGTGGCCGGGGCTCGACCATGCGGGGTTGTCGCCGGGCTGAAAGCGCCAGCCGGACTCTATGCGCATACCCGCCAGGGCATCCGCCAGGCGGATTGACAGCGCCGGGCTCCCGGCCTCCGCCGCCTGGGCCGGGGGCGGTTCGGCCATTGCGGCGGCGGCGCATAGCAGGCAGGCCGCCAATAGCCCGATACCGGTCCGCAGCGAATTGATTATGGAATACGACCAAGACATGCGGCGCATTATACGTCTGTCAAGGCCGTGTGGTGACTCAATGACGACGATTGTTGATGCAGTTCACAACACCTTGCGGCCATTCAAGCCACGATCGCGCCATTTCCTCGCGCGAGCCCGGCTATTCCGGAGGCGGGCCAAGGCCCGGCTTCCGCCGCGCTATGCCGTATCCCGGGCTCCGATGGTGGTGCGGTGCAACAGGCGGTCATGGCCCTCGTAGCCGCCGGTGGCCCGGTGCAGGACCGCGCGGTTGTCCCACATCACCAGGGTGCCGGCCTGCCAGCGATGACGGTAGATGAACTCGGGGCGGGTCTGCCAGGCCAGCAACTCGGTCAATAGCTCGAGCGCGGCATCCTGCGCCATGCCTTCGAAGCCGACAATATAGCCCAGGCAACTGAACAGGCCCTCGACCCCCGTCTCCGGGTGCCGGCGAATCAGCGGGTGTCGCTGGGTGGCGAGAGCCGACTCGCTCGGCTCGATCGCCATGCTGCGGCCGGCGGCCTTGTCCTGGTCGCCATAGAGACCGTCCGGGGCATAGCCACCCATCGCCGAGTGAACCGCCCACAGGCCCTCCAGCCGGGCGCGCAGTTCAGCCGGCATCCGTTGCAGGGCCAGCTGCTGGTTGGCGAACAGGGTGTCGCCCCCCACCGGCGGTATGCGCAAGCCGTAGAGGCAGGTGCCGGCGGGTGGCGCTGCCTGAAAACTCCAGTCGGAATGCCAGCTCTCGGCGAACAGGCTGGAAGTCTCGTCGGCGTCGCGGCGAATGGCGATGACATTCTCCCGGCCGGAGATCGGCTTGATAAAGGGGTCTTCGCCAAAGGGGCCGAAATAGCGGGTGAAGCGTTCCAGGTCGTCGTCCGACAGCGTCTGCCCGGGAAACGCCAGTACCTGGTGTTCCAGCCAGATGCGCCGCAACTCCGCTACCTGCTCGCCGGTCAGCGCCTGCGACAGGTCGACGCCGGTCACGCTGGCGCCGCAAGCCTGTCCTGTGGGGGTGACTTCAATGTCCATGGTGACGATCCTCGACTGGAAGCTCGGGGACAGTGTACTCAAGCGCGGCCGGGTGGTGAATGGCCAGGCGCTTACGGTCCGATATGTCGCGCGAAGAATGCCAGCAGGCCGGTATACAGCGCCCGACTGGCTTGCGGAGAGTTGTAGCCATGCCCGCCTTTGTCGTAGTACTCGGTCTGCACCGGCACGCCCGCCTCGCGCAAGGCCTGTTCCAGCGCCCGGGCGTGTTCGATGGGGGCGCGCTGGTCCTCGCCGCCATGGGCGATGAAGACCGGTACCGAGATACGCTCGGCGTTGCGCGCCGGCGACGCCGCCGCCAGCTCGGCCTCGTCGGTACCCAGCGCTTCCTCCAGGTAGGCCTGTCCGGCCCGGCGCTGGCGGATATCGCCGCGCTCGTACATCATCTGCAGGTCGTAGACCCCGGCGAAACCCGCCGCGCACTGGTACAGATCCGGCTCGCGGATAACGCTCATCATCGCGGAATAGGCGCCGAAGCTGGCGCCGTAGATACAGACGCGCTCGCGGTCCGCGTAGCCGCGCTCGATCACCCAGCGAGTGGCGTCGGCGATATCATTCTGCACCGCCCCACCCCACTGCCCGTGCGAGGCCGACTGGAAGTCCTCGCCATAGCCGGTCGAACCGCGGAAGTTGACCTGCATCACCAGGTAACCGGCGCCGGCCAGTATCTGTGCCTCGGGATCGTAGGCCCAGTAGTCACGCGCCGAAGGCCCGCCGTGCGGCAGCACGATCATCGGCAAGTCGCTGCGCCCCGAAGCCGGGTAGGTCAGAAAGCCCTGCAGACGCAGGCCGTCCCGCGCATCGAACTCGAAGGGCTCGCTCCTGGCCAGTTTGTCTGTCGGCAACCAGCTGGCGGCGGACAGCAAGCGCCTGGCGGAACCGTCCTCCAGGTCCGCCAGGAAAAATTCACCGGGCTGGTTGTCGCCGCTTACCGAAACAATGAGCCGCTGCCCGTCCGGGGTCTCGCTTTCAACCCGGATGCGGTAACCCGGAAACGCCTGGTGAAAATTCGCCAGGTAGCGCGACACACGGTGCTGCGGGTCCAGGTAGTGGCTTGTCGGCGCGCCATCCTCCAGGTGAACCACCATCGGTTCACCGCTGCCCGGGTAGCTACCCACCCCCTCGACATCGACCTTCGGGTGAGCGTGAAGCGAGGTCGAGGTACCGGCTTCCAGGTCGAAGCGCAGCAGTTCCTCGCGGTCGCTACCCGCGCGCGCCAGCAGATAGGCATATTGACCGTCAGCGCTATAACCGGTGGGGTGGGCATGGTAATCCCCCTGCGGGTCACCCAGCTGCCGCCACTCGCCGTCCCGGTACTGGTAGAATTCCCGCCTGCCCTCGCCATCGTGCCCATCGGCGAAGCGCAGTTCGCCGGCGGGGTCGGCGTAGGCGCGGCCGCCGCGCGCGGGGAGGTCGGCCACCTTGCGGGTGCGCCCGTTGTACACATTGAGCTTCAACACCTCGCCGAAGGTCTCGCCGGTAAACCACCAGCGACTGCCCCTGGCTTCCCAGGGGTAAGTGCTGATCAGCACATGGCTGTCATCCTCCGGGAGAATACTGATGATATCCGCGTGGGCGGTGTGGACTTGCTGGCGCTTGATGCGCGAAGCCGTGGCCTGGTTGTTGTAGCCGACCTGATAGCCGAAAACGATGTCACGTCGACCGCCATCGTAGTCCACCGCGTAGAGGGCGCTCATCTGTCTCTTTGTATCGAGCCACCCTTTTTGCTCCCAGACCGTACTCACCACGCGGTCCTCGTTCACCCAGTAGTACTCGCCCACCTCCTGCCCCTCGACAAAACGCAGCACATAGGTAATTTCCAGGGGGTCGAGGGTCATCAGCGCGAGCACGCGCTGCCCCTCCTCAACCGAGACCACCGCCAGTTTTTCGCCGTCCGGGGATATCCGCGGCTGGCTATACTGGGGCTTGCGAATCAGTTCGTCGAGATCCAGGCCGCCCGCGACGCCAGGTTCCGGCGACACCAGGCAGCACAACAATAGTAAACAGGCATAACGCATCGTTCTCTCCCATTATTCTTAACGGACATGCCCACGTGTGGCGCCAGGTCCGGGTGAACAGGTCGGAGAGAAGGATGTTGCGAGCCGCTATTGATAGAGTTCCCGGGCGCCGCCGCGGGGTAGCCGTCATCCTTGACCGCCGAGACCGTTGCCTACTGCAATTCCAGTGCCTGGCCCGACTTCAGACTAGCCAGGGCCGGCGGGGCTGTCAAACGGCGGACAGCCCGGGCCGCGTCAAGTAACGCCCTCCACGGCCAGTGACCGACGCGCGGGTGACGTCGCGCCGTCACTTCCCGTCGGGGTTGATTCGCGCGATCAGGTTGCCGGCCGCGCAAAGGAGCTCGGCGGCGACATCGGCATCGATGTGATCGGGGTCGTTGGACGGCAGGTTGGACCGGCTCATCGCCAGCCACATAAAATTCTGCAGCTTGAGACGGGCCTCTTCCGGCCGTCCCTCAATAAGAGCCTCCCGCGCCGCTTGCGCGCGGTAGCGCATCCTGTTGGCGGAGTCCGCGCTGGTCTCCAGCTTTGCCGCGGTACGGGCCAGGGCCAGTAGCGATGTACTGCTCGCGGTGCAGCTGTCCACCGCGTAACCCAGATCCGCGTCGCCGAGATAACCGGCCCCCGACCCCACGTGGAAATCCCCGAGAAGCTCGAATGTCTCCGCATCGATCGCGGCCATCATCCGCCGCCCCACCGCGAACAGCCCTTTGCCGTCCCGGGTTTGCAACAACTCGCTCATGTGATGTTCCAGCCCTCGCGAACTGGCACTGGCCGATAGGGGAATCACTGCCCGGGACACCTCGATGCCAGCGCCAGGACGGGTTCTGCGGACTAGAAACTCGATGCAATTCACCGGCTCGGCACCCTCCGTGCATCGCACCGATGCCACGCCCTCCTCCAAACCCACGTACAGGACGGTCCCCGCCCGGGCCGGTTCCACCTGCAACGGCATGCCCAGGGAGGCATCGTCGACTAACTGCGCGACCGGCACCGTCCCGCCGGGTACTGGCTCGAGGACCGACACTCTCTCGCCCTTTCTCTCGCCGCGAATCCGCAGTGTCCAGCCTAATCTCACGATGTCCTCGTCCACCACCACATACAGCATGCCGTCATCGCCCATCCCTACGTCCCCGATGCGACCATTGACGACACGCCCGGAGGGGTACAGTTCACCCGTGTCCAGTGACCAGGCGAACAACTCGCCATACTCCGAGAGCGAGACAAGGAGACCGAGCTCGTCATCAATAAACAGGCCAACGGACGGCGCCGGATTCACCCAGCCCTCCAGTACCGTGTGCTGGCTGGTGTCCACCACCCACAGGGTATCCGCGGACAGCAGGAACGCGCGCGGATCCCGCGGGTGAAAGACCACCTGGCGCACATCGACTGGCAGCTCGGATTGCCGCCTCGTGTCGTCCACCAGGGTGTGAGTCAGGGTGTCCAGAATCCGGGTGGGAACACGCTCCATACCCACATAGCCGAAGGTGCCGTCGGGGCTGATCGCCACCACGCTCGGCCGGCCGTCCGCGGGGATGCCACCCACAATCGTCCTCGACACGGTATCAATGATGCCGACGTCGACGCGGTCGGGCCGGGCCACATAGGCAAGCGGCTCCGCCCGGGCGTTCAGCGCCAGGCAGGTCAGCACGGCGACACCGAGCTGAATCAGGGAACAAGGCACTACACGGGGACCACGGTTGCTGACAGGCATGGGACTCTCCCAACGGCGCAAGGATGACTGGCGCGGCGCCCCCGTACCACGCGGGACGCCACACGGGCGATAGTTGACGCAAAGCGTAGCCGAGGGCCTACAATAAGCCCAATCTATATTTTATAAATAACTTATCCATGAAGCTGAATTTGAAATCCGTCGACCTGAACCTGCTCACCGTCTTCGAGGCGATCATGGAATCACGGCAACTCAAGCGTGCCAGCGAACAGCTGGGAATGAGCCAGCCCGCGGTCAGCGCGGCGCTGCACCGACTGCGACTGACCTTCAAGGATGACCTGTTCATACGCACGCGCCGCGGCATGCAACCAACCCCCCGGGCTCGCGCCATCTACCCCCGCCTGCGCGACGCCCTGGACATGATTCGGGCGGAAGTTCAGGGCAGCAAGCACTTCGACCCCGCCCATTGCGACCGGCATTTTCGCATTCAGGGCGGCGACTACCTGGAGATCCTGTTCTACTCGGCCCTGATGCGCCGCATCACCGCGGTCGCCCCGGGGGTGAGCAGCGAAACCCAGCCACTGATGCTGGAGGGCCTGCTGTGCGCGGCACTCAAACGCGGTGACACCGACATGGCGGTCCACTACTCCCGCCCCGACGACCGGGAGCTGCACTGCGAGCACCTGTTCGATGACCGGCTGGTGGTGGTGGCGCGCCGGGACCATCCGCGGGTGGGCAAGCGCATCGGCCGGACGCGTTTTTTTCACGAGTTGCACGTGGCGCTACTGCCGGACGAAAGCAGCGCCGGTCACCTGGAGCGATTCCTCAACCAGGCCGCGCTGGGGCGCGACATCAAGGCCCGGGTGAGCCAGTTCAGCAGCATGATACCGGTCTTGCTGGCCACCGATTTTCTCGGCGTGATGCCAGAGAAACTCGCCGACTGGTTCAGTGAGCGCTTTCCGGTCACGCACTGCGCGCTGCCACTGGATGCGCCATCGCTGCCGGTCAATTTGATCTGGGCCCACCGGTTTCACGACGACCTCGCCCACGCCTGGGTAAGAGAACACCTGATCGGGATGATGCGGGAGACGGAATCCCCGGCGCCGGGCCAAACGTCGGCCTAGTCAGCGCGAACCGCGGGCGGTCGCCTGCGACACTATGCCACACGCCGGCTCCATCGCGGCTTGCTACCATGGCGCCCGCCTCAACCACCGTGGAATCCACCCGCCATGTCCGCCACCAGAAAGCCCGCGCAAAACCTGTTACTCGCCGCCCTTGCCGCCGGCCTCGCGCCCCTGCCGGCCAACGCCGAGGGGCTGGAGGAAATGATCGTCACCGCCGTGCGCATGGACAAACCCCTGCGCCTGGTGACCGACCCCGGCAAACCGCGCCAGCCGCTGCCAGCCAGCGATGGCGCCGACTACCTGAAAACCATTCCCGGCTTTTCGGTGATCCGCAAGGGCGGCTCGGACGGGGACCCGGTATTGCGCGGCATGGCCGGATCGCGCATGTCCATGCTGCTGGACGGTGACGTGATCCTCGGCGGCTGCAGCAACCGCATGGACCCGCCCACCGCCTACATCTTTCCGGACACCCTGGACGTGATCGAGGTGATCAAGGGGCCCCAGAGCGTGCGCTACGGACCCGGCAACTCCGCCGGCGTGGTGGTGTTCGAACGGGACAACACCCGCCCCGCGGAAGCGGGCTGGAGCGGCCACGCCAGCCTGTTGTCCGCCAGTGCCGGGCGGGTCGACGGCACTGTCGATACCCGCTACACCACGCGGGACATTACCGTGCGGGCCACCGGCTCCTCGGCCTCCGCCGACGACTACGAGGACGGCGACGGCACCACGGTGCATTCACGCTACGAGCGCTGGAGCGCGCAGGTGGATGTCGCCTGGACACCCGACGACGATACGCGCCTGGAATTCGGCGCGGGATTCAGTGACGGCGAGGCCGCCTACGCCGACCGCGGCGTGGACGGCTCCCGCTTCAACCGCGAAAATTACAGCGCGAGCTACGAGCGCCGCAACCTCGGAACAACCCTCGACAGCATCGAGATCGCCGCCTACCGCAATTACGTGGACCACGTAATGGACAACTACAGCCTGCGCGAACCCACGGGCATGATGGCCACGCGCAGGGCGATGAACCCGGACCGGGACACCCACGGCGGCCGGATTACCCTGGGCTTCACCCCCGCGGCGACCCTTCGCCTGGATCTCGGCGCCGACGCCCAGCGCAACGAGCACGGCTACCGCAACAGCATGAACCAGGACCTCGTCGATTACCGCGGCATGGAGCGGGTGCCCGATGCCCGCTTCGAGCAGGCGGGGTTGTTCGGCGAACTGACCTGGACCCCGAATGAGGACTATCGCCTGCTCGCCGGCGCGCGGGTCGACGACTGGGAGGTGCGGGACCTCCGCGATCACATCAACCTGTCGATGATGCTGTCGGTGCCCAACCCCACCGCCGGAGAGCGTCGCTCGGAGCAGCTCTACAGCGGATTCGCGCGCCTGGAACGGGACCTGGAGAGCCCCGGCACCTACGCCGCCACCCTGTACGCGGGCATCGGCCACAGCGAGCGCTTCCCGGACTACTGGGAGATGATCGCGCGGGAGTCGGAAAGCGGCCTCAGCGCTCTCGATATCGAGTCGGAGAAGACCACCCAGCTCGACATCGGCGTGCTCTACAACGCCGACCGGCTCAGCGCCGGCGCATCCCTGTTCTACAACACCATCGACGATTTCCTGCTGATCGAATCCGGCTATGCCAAACCCGCGCCGGGCATGGGCATGGGCGGTATGGACATGGGCGGCGGCATGGCCGCGAGCCGTGAAACCACCGTGGTGCGCAATATCGCGGCGCGCTCCTGGGGCCTGGAGATGGACCTGGAGTACCAGCTGCTCGATCACCTGAGCCTGTCCACCTCCCTGGCCTCGGTGCGTGGCGCCAACGATACCGACGGCACCACCCTGCCCCAGCTACCCCCGCTGGAGTGGCGAGTGGGCATGACCTGGGAGCGCAACAACTGGTCCGCCGGCCTGTTGTGGCGCGCCATCGCCGCGCAGGACCGCGTCGACCCGGGCCGCGGCAATATCGTGGGGCAGGATTTCGGCCCCTCCGACAGCGCCCGGGTACTTTCCCTGAACCTCGGCTGGCAGCCGGCGCAGGCGCTGCTCATTACCGCCGGTGTGGATAACCTGCTGGACGAAACCTACGCCGAACACATCAGCCGGTCCGGCGCGGCGGTATCGGGCTTCGAGCAACTCACGCGCATCAACGAGCCGGGGCGCACACTGTGGCTGAAGGCGAGTTACGCGTTCTGAGCCGCCCACCAGCGCCCGGGCCGCGATAGCCAGCGGGCAGTGGAACCCACCCGGGCCGGGGGCCGGTGCCGGCCCCCAAAGCCCGCGCGCAACCGCGGACTTTTGCGCCGCGGCTTGCGCCGCTTCCACACCAGCGGTTACGCTTGCCGCCTCAAACACGCGAGGACAGCAAAGATGGGGCAATTTAACAGCGCGGCACGGTCGAAACAGCGAGTGGCGGGCCCGGGAGCCGACATCTGGCGACAGTGTCGCACGCTACTGCTGGCCTGTTGCTGGGTATTTTCGGCCTATGGCACTTCCGCATTCAGCGCCCCCCGGGACGAGGTGGGTCGGGTACTGGACACCTTCCACCACGCGGCGGCCACCGCCGACCTGACCGCCTACACCGCCCAGATGGGGCCCGACATGGTGTTCCTCGGCACCGACGCCACCGAGCGCTGGCAGGGCCAGGCCTTTGTCGACTTCGCCCGCCCCCATTTCACCGCCGGCAAGGGCTGGACCTACACCGTGCGCGAGCGGCATATCGACCTTGCGCCCTCCGGCGATGTCGCCTGGTTCGACGAGTTGCTCGACAATGCCAAGCTGGGCCTGTGCCGGGGCTCGGGGATACTGCTGAAGGGCCCCGATGGCTGGAAGCTGCAGCAGTACAACCTCAGCATGCCGGTACCCAACGAGATCGCCCTCGACGTGGCGGCGGAAATTCGCGGCGAGGCGCCGGCCGCTGACGCCGGCGCGGACCAAACGCCCCGCTAGCCCGTGCGCCAGACTCCCGCGTCCGCCACCGACCGGGTCGATCCCCGGCCCCTCCGGTCTCCCCGCCCTGTCGAGACCGCGGAACCGGGCGGCGCCAAGGCCCTGTCATTCGATGACCTGAACCGTGTGTACGAGGGCTTCAACGACGCCTACCTGGACGACCCGGCGCGTTTTGAGTTTCTCAATGTCAAGCAGGTCTGCGACAACCACAACGGCCTGCGCCTGGAACTCGACAGCAGCGAGGCCAGGGGCTACTGGGAGTTGTTTCGCGCCAACCGCGACCTGCTGGTGTGCATTATCGACGGCCGCTACCTGGGCAGTTACCAGCAGGCCGTACTGCCGCGCCAGGACCTGATCACGCTGCGCTTCATGCTCTCCAGCGGCCTGGAAATCAGTTTCGACGACGCGGCCAAGGTGCAGATTCCCCAGGCCAGCGTCTCGGTGATGCACACCCGCAAGGATCACGGCTTCAATATCTGCATCGATAAAAACAGCCACCTGTGCTCGGTCACCGTCCACCTGAAACCGCGCTTTCTGCGGCGGCACTTCGACCTGGCGCGCGACCGCCTGCCGCCGCGCCTGGCGGACGTCATCTACGGCGACAACCAGGCCGACAATTTCTGCAGTTTCCCGCTCTCTCCAGGCATCATGCACACCGTACTGGACCTGATCCACATGCCCTACAGCGGCGTGCGACGCCGGCTGTTCACCGAGGCCAAGGTCGCCGAGCTGATCTGTCGCTTTTTCCAGGAGACCGAGGACAATCACCGCGCCCAGCACCAGGAGGCCAACCCGCGGCTGAGCCTGGAATCCAAGCTGTTCGCAGCGCAGAAAATCCTGATCGAGTCCTATGCGACCCCCCCCACGGTGGCCGAGCTGGCCCGCCGGGTCGGCCTCAACCGGAGCACCCTGTGCGCGAGCTTCAAGCGCCACTTTGGCAGCTCCGTGTTCGAGTTTGTCCAGGACTACCGCATGAACAAGGCCCGGGAGCTGCTGCACGACGGCAAACTGGCCATATCGCAGGTTGCCGAGACAGTTGGCTACCAGCACCCCACCAACTTCACCGCCGCGTTCAAGAAGCATTTCGGCCACCTCCCCAAGGTACTGCGCACGCCCTCGTAGGGCTTTTTGCCGCCGCACAACACCATCATTCCTTCGGACGATCGCATCATTCTGCGATCGGGGGCTGTGCTAATCTGCGCCGCCACACAATGACAAAAAGCCGGGCCCGGCCCGGCTACAACTGCTCCACAGGGGGAACCTGCAAATGACAACTCTCGCACGCCATATCCGACACGCACTGTATCGCGACGGCCTGACACCGACCGCCACGATGGCCTCCCTGCTGCTGGCGGGCGCCGCCGCGCTGCCCGCCCAGGCCCAGCAGGACACGGCCCAGGCCACCAACACGGTGTTCGAGGAAGTCGTGGTCACCGCGCGCAAGCGCGCTGAGTCCATGTACGATGTTCCCATCAGCATCAACGTGCTGTCGGAAACCGCCATCGACAACATGGGCGCCAAGGACTTTTCCGACCTGCTGGGCACCGTTCCCAGCCTGACCGCCTACCAGAACGGCCCCGGCCGTACACGCCTGTCCATTCGCGGCGTGGCCAACGGCGGCGGCAACGACAATGACACCCAGAACCAGGAAACCGTCGCCATCTACCTCGACGAGATCCCCATTTCCATGGGTGCGATGAACCCCGAGATCAGCCTCTTCGACCTGCAGCGCGTCGAGGTACTGCGCGGCCCCCAGGGCACCCTCTACGGGGCGGGCTCCATGACCGGCACCATTCGCCAAGTGACCAACAAGCCTGACCTGGCCGAGTTCGGCGGCAAGTTCGAGACCAGCCTTTCGACCATCCACAAGGGCTCGGTCGGCCAGTCCTACAAGGGCCTGGTCAATGTCCCGGTGATTGAAGACACCCTCGCCGTCCGCGCCAGCGCCTACTACGTCGAGGAAGGCGGCTATATCGACAACATCCTGACCGGCGAGGACGACCTCAACGAAGCGACCTCCAAGGGTGGCCGCGTAGTGGCGCGCTGGCAGGCCAGCGACCGGCTGATCGCCGACCTGTCCCTGCTGCACCACGAGTACTCCGACGGCGGCCGCCCGGAGGACCTCGACCACACCCCGGAACTGACCCGTGACTACCCCTCCTTCGACGGCTACGACGATGAGATGGATATCTACAACCTGACCCTGGACTACGACCTGGGCTGGGCGCAACTGGTCAGCTCCACCTCCTATTTCGACCGCACCGTGGTCAACCGCCGCTCGCTGGATTTGCTGCTGATCTCCGAGTTCCCGATGGTCACACCCCACGAACTGGAGGACACCACCGACTCCGAGGCCTATGTGCAGGAGATTCGCCTGGCCTCCACCTACGACTCGCCGCTGCAGTGGACCGTTGGCGCCTACGCCGACAAGAAGGACGTGTTCTACGAGAACACCTTCCCGGTCCCCGGCGCCGACGCCGCCATGGGCATTGATTCCGGCGATTTCGGCGCGCCCACCGACAACCTGTACTACGGCTACGACGACCTGACCATCAAGACCTACGCCCTGTTCGGCGAGGCCTACTACAACTGGGACAAGTGGACCCTGACCGCCGGCCTGCGCTACTTCAACTGGAAGCAGGAAATCGAGTACTACCAGTCCGGCCTGCTCAACGGCGGCGCCAACAGCGACCCGCGTCCCGAGGGCAAGGAAGACGGCGTCAACCCGAAGGTGAACCTGTCCTACGACCTGGGCGACAACAGCCTGGTGTACGTCCAGGCGGCCCGCGGCTTCCGCTACGGCGGCATCAACGGCAACATCCCCCGCTCGGTGTGCGCGGACGAGCTCGACGATGTCGCGCGCAGCGGCGGCGATACCCGCTTCTTCGACCCGGACAAGCTGTGGAACTACGAGATTGGCACCAAGGGCGCCACCGCCGGCGGCCGCCTGCAGTACAACCTCACCTACTTCTACATCGACTGGGAAGACATGCAGACCCAGCGCAGCTTCGAGTGTGGCTTTGGCTTCCGCGAGAACGTGGGCAAGGCGACCAGCGAAGGGGTTGAGGTTGAGCTGACCGCGCGCCCGATCGATGGCCTGACCCTGACCGTCGGCGGCACCTACGTCGACTCCCAGCTAGCCGAAGACGTGCCCAACCTGGATGCCGACAAGGGCGACCCCGCACCCTTTGTCGCCGACCTGAGCCTGAACGGCAGCGTGGAATACCGCCGCCCCGTGGGCAACGGCCTCGACGGCTTCATCTGGGCCAACGCCATCTACACCGGCGACCGCGGCACCGAGTTCAGCAAGGACCAGCCCAACTACCGCGCCATGGACGACTACACCGTGGCCAACCTGCGCCTGGGTGTACAAAGCGCGCAGTGGGAAGTCTCGCTGTTTGCCGACAACCTGTTCGACAGCCGCGGCGTCACCCGCGCCCTGCGCCGGCCGCCCTTCGATCCCGACGCGGAAATCCGCGTGCAGCCGCGCACCCTGGGTGTCACCGGTCGCGTTTACTTCTAAGGGCAAGGCAGGAGCGTGAGCATGCAGCGTTTTAAACACCGCCTGGTTGCGGGCATTCTCACGCTCCTGGCGGCGGTCGCCGCCTGGGGCGACGAGCCGCGGGTGATCCTGCACTCCAGCGCGGGTGACATCATCCTCGAGCTCTACCCCGAGGCGGCGCCGGAAACCGTCGCCAATTTCCTGCGCTACGTCGACGCGGGGCACTACCGAGACAGCAGCTTCTACCGCGTGGTGCGACTGGACAACCAGTCGCACCAACCGGTGAAGATCGAAGTCATCCAGGGCGGCATCGGCATGACCGAGGCCCCGCCGCCCTTCCCCCCCGTCGCCCACGAGACCACCCGGGACACCGGCATTCAACACCTGGCCGGCACCATCTCCATGTCGCGCCTGGAGCCGGGCAGCGCCAGCACCGAGTACTTCATCTGCGTGACCGACCAACCGGCGCTGGATTTCGGCGGCGAGCGCTACCCGGACGGCCAGGGTTTCGCGGCCTTCGGGCGGGTGGTGTCGGGCATGGAGGTGGTACGCCGCATCCAGGCCGGCAACACCGACCACAGTGACAGCGGCTACGCCCGCGGCCAGATGCTGCTGGAGCCGGTGCACATCCGCGACATCCTGCGCCTGCCGGACTGAGCGACACCCGCGCAAGGCACTCCTCTTGCAGACTCCCAATTACCGCGAGTTTGCGCTAGATTGACGCAACACCACACAGGGAGGTAGCAAGCCATGTCCGACATCCCGGAACAGGAACTGCGCGACAACTTCGATCACTTCGATACCGATGGCGACGGCTACATCGACCTCGCCGAATTCAGCTACCTGATGCAGGCCCTGGATGCCCTGGAACCGGGGGAATCGGCGGAGATCGGCTTTCAGGCGATCGATACGGACTGCTCGGGCAAAGTGGAGTTTGACGAATTCGTGCGCTGGTTCAACGCCCGCTAATAAAGCGCCCATCCCCCGATCGCGCCGACAGCTACCAGCCCCACCCAGCGCGCCCCCGCCTCCACACCCTCCGATTGCGGACTCAGTGGCCGCGCCGCCACCGCGCCGGTGAACAGCCGTACCAGCGGCGGAAAGCGCGGCCAAAATTGGCCGGATCGCGATAGCCCAGCAGCTCGCCGACCTCCGCTACCCGCAGGCCCGCGCGCCCCAGCAGGCTGGCGGCCAGCTCCCGGCGTTGCCGCTCCACGATCGTGCGGTAACTACTGCCCTCGGCACCCAGGCGGCGAATGAGCGTGCGCTCGGTCACATGCATCTCCCGGGCGATTTGCGCCAGGGTCGGCGGAGGTTCCGGCGGGCAGTTCCCGCCGATCAGGTGGTCGAAATGATTGTGCAGGCGCCCGCTCACCGCCGCGGTGGTGCTGCCGTCCCGCTCCCGCCGGGCGATGATCTCGCGGCAGCGGATACAGTTGGCGCGATAGGTTCCCTCGTCGTGCAGGGGCGACGGCAGGGCGCACCAGGTGGCGGGCAGTGAGAGTGCACTGCGCCCTGCACCGAATAGCACGCGAGCGTTGAAAGCACCGCTGATCGCCACGTCGGCGGCCGGCGCCGCGCCCTTGATGTGCACCTCCACATTGTGACCCACCGGGTGGCCGAGGATCGCCTCCAGCAGCGACTCGATAATACGCATCACCACCAGCGCCATCCGCACGCCGAACACCTCGTCCCCGGTCACATCCTCCAGCCACAGGTAGTAACGCCGGCCCACCTGCTCGACACCGGCACGCATGGCACTGGTGCGCGCCGGGTAGAGGCTCGCCAGGACGTCCAGCGCGGCGCCGAGGGTTGGGGCCGACAGGGCCGCGAAGCCCAGGGGACCGTGGGCATTGATGTTGAACAGGGCCCCCAGCACCGGGGCCCAGGCTAAGCCTGGCCGCTCCCGTTCAAGGTTATCGAACAGGGTCGCGAACACCCGCCAGGGTAGAAAGGCCTCGCGCGCCAGGCTCTCCTCGGTGAGGCCCGTGCCGCGCAGGGCCCGGGCGGGCGACAGCAGCTCCGAGCGCAGGATCAGGCGCGCATAGGCCGTGGACAATTCCGGTGGGCGAGCCATGGGGTCACCTCTTGTCGGTTATAGGTGGTCACCTTTTGTCGGTTAATGACCATTATATTGTCAATAAATGAAATCACGCCAGAAACCTGGCTGGTCTAGTATCTTCTCTACCGCAGATCGAACGTGGAGTTCACGCGCATGACCAGCTATACCCTGGACCACCCCACGCTGGGACACATCGAATACCGCGACCGCAAGCGCTACCTGTGGCTGTCGTCCCTGTTCATGCCCCTGTTCCCGATGCTGGGCATAGGATTGTTCTTTGTCACCGGTAGCCAGTGGGCGCTGGCCGTGCCGCTGGTGTTCAGCTACGGCGTCATCCCCTTCCTGGACTACGCCCTGGGCTCCGACACCAACAATCCCCCCGAGGAAATCGTGCCGCAGCTGGAGGAGGACCGCTACTACCGCGTCCTGACCTGGCTCACGGTGCCGATGCACTTCATCGTGCTGATCGCCATCGCCTGGTTCGTCGGCACCCAGTCCCTCACCGTGTGGTCGGTTTTGGCGCTGGCCATTACCGCCGGCAGCTACAGCGGGCTGGGGATCAATACCGCCCACGAACTCGGCCACAAGAAGCCCCTGTTTGAGCGCGTACTCGCGCGGATCGTGCTGGCCGTGCCGGCCTACGGCCACTTCTGCATCGAGCACAACCGCGGCCACCACAAGGACGTGGCAACCCCCGAGGACCCGGCCAGCTCGCGCATGGGCGAGTCCATTTACGCATTCGCCCTGCGCGAAATCCCCGGCGCCTTCCGCCGCGGCTGGGCGGTGGAGCGGGAGCGGCTGGCACGCCTGGGACTGCCGGTGTGGTCGCCGCGCAACGAAATCCTGCAGTCCTACGCCCTCAGCGCCGTGTTGCAGGGCGCACTGATCGTCGCCTTCGGCTGGATCATGCTGCCCTTCCTGCTGGTGCACAATATCTGGGCCTGGTTCCAGCTCACCAGCGCCAACTACATCGAGCACTACGGCCTGCTGCGGCAAAAGGAGGCCAATGGGCGCTATGAGCGCTGCCAACCGCACCACAGCTGGAACGCCAACTACATCTTCAGCAATATCGTGCTGTTCCACCTGGAACGCCACTCCGACCACCACGCCAACCCCACCCGGCGCTACCAGAGCCTGCGCAACTTCGATGACATCCCCGAACTGCCCAACGGCTACTACGGCATGTACCTGCTCGCCTATGTGCCCTGGCTGTGGTACCGGGTGATGGACAGGCGACTACTGGCGCTGCCCCACATCCGGGGTGATCTGTCGAAGGTCAATATCGCCCCCGACAAGCGCGAGGCGATTCTCGCCCGCCATGGCCAGGTCGCCGGCGTGACGGCCTGAGGAGGGATTGCCATGGCGTGCTTTCGCTGCCCCGGCTGCGGCTACACCTACGATGAAAGCCAGGGGGATGCCCATGAGGGCTACCCTCCCGGCACGCCATTCGAGGACTTGCCGGAAGACTTTGTCTGCCCGGATTGCGCGGTGCGGGAAAAGGGGGATTTCGAGCGCGCACGGGAGTAAGGCTCGGATGCGCGGGCACTTCCGGTACGCCGCTAGCGGTGCTCGCCGTCGCGGTAGTACCAGCGGCCACTGATCTTTTCAAAGCGGCTCAACTCCTGCAGGCGGAATCCGCGCCCGCCTTCCTTGCCGCGGGCGACAAACTCCACCAGTCCGGTATCGTCGCCCTCGCCGCCCAGCTCGGTGTGCAGTATCCGCAAGCCGATCCAGCGCTGCGCCGGGTCCAGGCGAACCCGCGAGGGGCGCGTGGAAGGGTGCCAGGTGGCGAGCAGGTAGTCGGACGCCCCCCGGGCAAAGGCCGTGTAGCGCGAGCGCATGAGCCGCTCGGCGGTCGGGGCGGGCTCGTCGCTGTCCAGGTAACGGCCGCAACACGCGGGATAGTCCGCGCCGCTGCCGCAGGGGCAGGCCTCATCCTGCGCAGGCTGTTTGCGAGCCATCACATTTCCCCCGCTAGCGGCCGGCGCATTCGCTCAGCCGACGTTATGGTAGACCTTCTGCACGTCCTCGACGTCGTTCAGCATGTCCATGAATTTCTCGAACATGGCCGCATCGTCGGCGGCAATCGGCGCCACCTCCTTCGGTACGAACTGGATCTCCTCCACGTCGAAGTCGATCTCGCCAAAGGCCTCGTTAAGCGCGCTGCGGGCCTTGGCGAACTCCGTGGGCGGGGTGAACACGGTGATGTTCTCGCCATCCGACTCGATGTCCTCGACCTCGACATCCGCCAGCATCAATGCCTCCAGCACTGCCTCCTCGTCCTCCCCCGGGAATACGAAAATCGCGCAGTGGTCAAAGGAGTGGCTGACGCTACCGGGGGTGCCGAGCTTGCACTTGGTCTTGGTGAAGCACTGGCGCACATCGCCAATGGTGCGGTTGGGGTTGTCGGTCAGGCAGTCCACGATCACCATGCAGCCGCCGGGGCCAAAGCCCTCGTAGCGGGCCGCCGCGAAGTCCTCTCCCGCGCCGCCCTTGGCCTTGTCGATGGCCTTGTCGATAACGTGGGTCGGCACCTGGTCCTTCTTGGCCCGCTCGATGGCGCTGCGCAGGGCCAGATTACCGTCCGGGTCAATCCCGCCCTGCTTGGCGGTGACATAGATCACACGCGCGTGCTTGCTGTAGACCCGGGCCTTCTGGTCCGAGGTCTTGGCCATGGAGTCCTTGCGGTTCTGGTACGCTCTGCCCATAGGTTGATACCCGTAAAATCGGGGATTTTACCCGAAAATCGCGAGCTTGCCATTCCTGGGAGGCGGCATACACGGCATGCCGCTGCTCCGCCGCGGCCAGACTGGGGGCCGTCAACCGGCAACTGGAGGCTATTCCCGGCCCATCGGCGGATATTGCCGACGGGGCCGGGAAACCGGCATCAGTCAGCCTGCCCTACCACTAGCGGCTGCGTCCAGGCCATTTCATAGTCGCCTTCCGCGTGCGGATTGTCGTGCAGCTTGCTTGAGGTGATTCTCGCGCGCACGTACAGCTCGTCGCCAGTGGCCCGATACACCGCGCTGGCGCCTTCGGTAACCTGTAATACCTGTCCAATATCGCGACTCCAGGTGCTCACCGTTTTGTGCAGATGATCGGTACGCGATTGGTGGGCATGGGGAACGACGGCGCTCTTCGGCTCGAGATCGGCGCCACGCATTGTGCCGACAAACTCGATCTTGTACTCAACCCCTTCTTCGGCGTCGATCTCAAGCGCGATGCGCTGCCCGCCGACCTCCAGGGCCTTCAGCTGGACTCCCGTGCTGTTATAGAAATCGCCGCGCTTGACCGCCGAGGTAATCTCGTTCGGCGTGAGCCAGCGCGAACGCACCATCATCCACCCGCGCCCCGGGTTGGAGGCATCCCCGCCCCAGTGGGTGTAATCGTGCGCGTCGTCCGTGGCCACGCCGTAGATTACGCTGCGCCCCAGCTCGCCCAGCCGCTTGGACAGCACGATGTCCCACAGCCGCTCACTGCTCTGGTGCAACGCGTCGCCGTGGCCATTCACGCCGGCATGGCCGTTGTACATCTCGAAGAAGCCCTCTCCCGGCTCGTGGTCGAGATTGAAAAAATCCTCTGCGGTCTGGGCGTAGTGGAAATTGGGGTGGTTGAGGTGCACGACCATGGGCTGGCCGTACTGCTCGCTTTGTGCGACCACGGCATCCAGGTTGTTCTGAATGGTGTCGGCCACGCTGCTGCCGCCCTGCGGCTCGATCACCTCGACAAGGTTCACGCCGCCCATGTGCACGGGGTGGCGCTCGAAGCGGTCGGTAATCTCCTCGCCCTTGATCAAGATAAACTCTCCGGGCTCTTCAAACAATCCACGAAACTCATCCAGGGTTTTCAGCTTTACCTGCAGCTCCCCATCGTGCTCGCGCGATTCCACCCAGGTCTCGCCAAAGCGCTCGAGATAGGTGTCGTAGGCCCTTCTCACTCTCTCGGGAGAACGACGCGGGGAATCGATGGAGTACCAGGTCTCCCCTTGCTGCATGACGTTGTGATCACTGATGACCAGGAAATCGTAGCCCTGGTCCTTGTACCATTCGGTGATCAACTCGGGCGGCATGTCGCCGTCGCTCCACCAGCTGTGGGTGTGGGTATTCCCCCGCCACCATTGCTGGGGCGGATCTTCGGCGGCCACGCCCGATACTGTCGAGACCAGCACGCATGTCACGGCGGCTTTTAGCAGTGTTTTCATAACAACCTCAATTGGCAATCCAAAAACGGCGGACCTGTCCCGCGCCGGCCAAATGCCAGCCCGACTCACCTCGCCCAACTGAAAAATCGATGGGCCCAAATCGCTGATACGAAATCTCCAGACCGCTTGGGTGATGAACAGCGTGTTCCATTCTCATGATGAATTTCACGGCGCGCATACTATCCACTCGAGGGGCGGGCTTGTGTGACTGTTGGGTTAATTATTTATGGCGGCACAATCAGTTGATGACCACGCTCTCCGCTTCGGTTCCCGCCATGCCGGCGACAGTCATACGCTGGAACGACAGGGCCACGGCCCGACGAATTCGCGGTTGGGTTTCGGGGACACCGGTCACCCCATCGGAATGATTCAGCGGGTCTGCCAGGAGTTTCTGTTACACTGTCCCCTTATTCTCCCAACCCAGCTTGGCCCCACGATTGGCAGACCTTCCTTTTTCCAACCTCTCCCTTCCCCGCGCCCAACTCGAAAACCTGGAGCGCCTGGGCTACCGGACAATGACCCCGATTCAGGCCGCCGCACTGCCCCTGGCATTTGCAGGCAGGGACCTGATCGCCCGGGCAAAAACCGGTAGCGGCAAGACAGCGGCATTCAGCCTGCCCCTGCTGGACAAGCTCAACCCCCGGGATTTTGGCACCCAGGCGCTGGTATTGTGCCCAACCCGCGAG
Organism: Parahaliea mediterranea; assembly: GCF_017255185.1. Classification (GTDB taxonomy): domain Bacteria; phylum Pseudomonadota; class Gammaproteobacteria; order Pseudomonadales; family Halieaceae; genus JAFKCZ01. Next base: position 226,133 of record NZ_JAFKCZ010000004.1, on the reverse strand, counting down.
CTGGCGACCCAGGTTGCGGATGAGATCCGGCGCCTGGCCCGCTACCGGCAGAATATCAAGGTCGTCACGCTCTGTGGCGGCCAGTCTATCGGTCCGCAGATCGGCTCGCTGGAGCACGGCGCCCACATTGTGGTGGGGACGCCCGGCCGCATTGGCGATCACCTGCGCAAAACGACCCTCAACCTGGCCCGGATCAAGACCCTGGTGCTGGACGAGGCCGACCGGATGCTGGAGATGGGGTTTATCGATGACATCCGCGCCATCGTCGAACACACCCCCGCATCCCGCCAGACACTGCTATTCTCCGCCACCTACCCGGAAGATATTCAAACCCTGAGCCGGCAATTCCAGCGCGAGCCCGAGCAGGTAAGCCTGGAATCGCTGCATGGCGAAGAGCATATCGAGCAACACTTTTTCATTTGCCAGAACAACCGGCAGCTCGAGGGTTTGGTCACCCTGCTTAGCCACTTTCACCCGCAGGCGGCGGTGGTATTTTGCAATACCAAACAGCGGGTTCGCGATGTCACCGCCCACCTCGCGCAGGCGGGCATCAACGCCCTCGCCCTGCACGGCGACATGGAGCAACGCGACCGGGACCAGGTGCTGATCCAGTTCCGGCAACAGAGCTGCAGCGTGCTGGTCGCCACCGACGTAGCCGCCAGGGGCCTGGATATCGACGACCTCCCCGCTGTCATCAATTTCGAGTTGCCGCGCAACGCCGAGGTCTACGTACACCGGGTGGGGCGCACCGGTCGCGCGGGCAAGGCGGGACTGGCGCTCAGCCTGTTCGCCGACACCGAGCGTTACAAACTGGACAGCATTGGCGACTACACCGGGCGAGAGTGCGCATTTGAGGCGATTGACACCCTGGCGGCAGGGGGCGACAGCATGCCCCCACCGCCCTTTGCCACGCTGTGCATCGCCGGCGGACGCAAGCACAAAATTCGCCCGGGCGATATCCTGGGGGCCCTTACCGGCGATGCCGGTATCGCCGGCGCCGCTATAGGCAAAATCCAGGTCACGGATTTCGCCGCCTACGTCGCCGTGGAGCGCGCGGAGGCCGACAAGGCCCTGGGCCGGCTGATCAACGGCAAAATCAAGGGCCGCAAGTTCAAGGTTCGCAGGCTGTAAATGAAGACACCAAAACGCCTGCGGCCGCTGGTGGAGGACGGCCTGATCGACGAAGTGATCTATCCGCTGATGAGCGGCAAGGAGGCCGACGTCTTCGTGGTGCGCTGCGGCGCAAACACCCGTTGCGCCAAGGTCTACAAGGATGCCGTAAAACGCAGTTTTAAAAAGGCGGTGCAATACACAGAGGGTCGCAAGGTTCGCAGCAGCCGACGGGCCAGGGCCATGGAAAAGGGCTCCCGATACGGCCGCAAGCACCAGGAAGAAGTGTGGCAGAACGCGGAAGTCGACGCGCTCTATCGCCTGGATCGTGCCGGTGTTCGGGTCCCGCGGCCCTACGGCTGTGTCGACGGCGTGCTGTTGATGGAGCTGATCACCGACGAGGATGGCGACGCCGCCCCTCGCCTGAACGATGTCACCATGTCCGCGGAACAGGCCCGCGAAGACCACGCACAAATCATGCACGATATTATGCGCATGCTCTGCGCCGGGCTGATCCACGGCGACTTGTCCGAGTTCAACGTACTGGTCGACGCCGGCGGCCCGGTCATCATCGATTTGCCCCAGGCCGTCTTCGCCGCCAACAACAATAACGCCCAGGCCATGCTGGTACGCGACGTGGCGAACATGACCCACTACTACGCCGCCTTTGCCCCGGAACTCAGGGGCAGCCGCTACGCGGAGGAGATTTGGGCACTGTATGAGGCCGGCGAGCTCCACCCCGACCTCCAGTTGACCGGGCAGTTCGAGCTTGAACGCGAAGTCGCCGATGTCGACGCGGTCCTGTTGGAGATCAAGGCCGCACTCGAAGAGGAACAGCTCAGGCAACAACGCCTGCGCGATGCGGACGAGGTGGACTAGCGCACAAGAGCGGCCCGGTCTGCGCACCGTCACAAGCCCCCCAGGCGATCAACCTGCTCCAAAGGCAAACAAACAGTTGCCAATCCCGGTTATAATTGCGTACCAGATAGGACCGAAACACGGCCTGCATTTCCACCCGGCAAGGGCAACTATCAGGGACTTCCATGAAACGCTACGAACAACTGGCCCAGGACATCGCCGATATGATCAAGACCGGCGTCCTGGCCGTAGGCGAGCGGGTACCATCGGTCCGACACGCCAGTAAAACCTACCGGGTCAGCCCTTCCACGGTGTACCAGGCCTATTACCTGCTGGAAAATCGCGGCATGATCCGCTCGAGACCGAGGTCGGGTTACTTCGTGTGCAGCCAGCCGCAACAAGCGGTCCCCAGGTCCAAAAGCTCGCCTCATACCCTGAAATTCACCGACGTCGACGTGAGCGAATTGGTATTCTCGGTTCTCGGCTCTCTTCGCGATCCCGATATCGTCCCCCTGGGGTCCGCCTTCCCGAACCCGACCCTGTTTCCCATGAGCCGTCTGGCCCGCTCCCTCGCCAACGCGACTCGAACAATGGACCTACATTCGGTGGTCGCCCACCTACCCGAAGGCAATCAGGACCTCCGCAGGCACCTGGTCCAGCGCTACGCCATCGCGAATGTCCAGGTGCCGCTTGAGGAAGTCGTTATTACCGATGGCGCCCTCGAGGCGCTAAACCTGTGTTTGCAGGCCATCGCAAAGCCCGGCGACCTTATCGCCATAGAGACGCCCGCTTTCTATGCCAGCCTGCAGGCACTGGAACGCTTGCAACTGAAAGCCATTGAGATCCCCGTTGACCCTCACGACGGCATCGACCTGCAAGTACTCGCCAAGGCATTGAAAAAGCACCCCATCAAGGCCTGCTGGTTTATGACCACCTTTCAGAACCCCATGGGCGCAACGCTAAGCGACGACAAAAAGCGGGAACTTGTGTCACTGCTTACCCGGCACCAGGTGCCGCTGATTGAAGACGATGTTTACAACGAACTGTACTATGGACGACAGCAGCCGAAACCTGCGAAGGCCTTCGACAGCGAGGGCTACGTGATGCACTGCAGCTCGTTCTCGAAGAGCCTGGCGCCCGGATACCGGGTCGGGTGGGTGGCGGCCGGCCGATTTTCGCGGCAAGTGGAGCGGCTCAAGCTGATGACCACGCTCTCTGCCTCCATCCCCGCCCAGCTGGCCGTGGCGGACTATCTGCAGTACGGCGGCTATGACCGCCACTTGAGAAAACTGCGACATACACTGGAAGTGCAGCAAAATCAGATGCGCACCGCGATAGACCACTACTTTCCGAAAGATACCCGCGTAACGCGGCCGGAGGGTGGATACTTCCTGTGGCTTGAACTACCGGAGAACGTCGACTCCCTGGAACTTTTCAACATGGCGCTGCAGGAGGAAATCAGCATCGCGCCAGGACCGATCTTCTCGGCAACCCGGACATTTCGCAACTGCATTAGACTGAACTACGGAAATCCCTGGGATGCCCGGATTGAACGGGCAATGAAAACGCTCGGCAAGCTCGCGAGTTCATTCTGATGCACAGTGCCTTTTCGCCGCCCGGCGAAAAGGCCCGCCGCCATCTGATACGGTAATATTTTCACCAACTGACCCTGCCCACTCCCCCCTGGATCAGCTAGCATCCGCGGAACATGAGCAAGTCCAGCGGGTAACAAAACCAGCCATGCAGAAGTCCTCCGATCAATCCGCGGTGAAACCTACCTTGCGGCAACTGGTGCAGAACATGCTGGCGGCCGGCCTCGGTGTGCAGTCACGACGTCACCGCGAAGCGGCTTTCCAGTCCACCAGCGCCACCCCTTTTATTATTGGCGGGCTCGTTTTCACGGCGGGCTTTGTCGGCACCCTGGCACTCATTGTCGCCATAGTCCTGCGCTGAATGATCACGGGGCAGGTACGCCGCCCTTCGCCGGCGGAACCTTTGCGACGGGGCAGTCGGCGTTGCGGGCGGCGGCGCTACCTACCGGCTTCGCCTGCCAGGCCCGGACGAACTGGCGAACCGCAACCGGCACCAGGCATGGCCTAGCCAGGCCATGCCGAGCAATACGGCGAAGCACACCAGATACAGGCCGGTTTGCGCCTGATCGTCAATAAGGTAGGCGCTGCAAAGGCGGGTGGGCAGGCTCTGGTAGAGAACCCCCGCATACACCAGCATCATCACGCTGTTCCAGACAAAGAACAGCTGGGCAACCAGCCCGGCCACAGGCATCGACACTGCCAGGGCAAACCCCGCCACTACCAGACAAACAGCTTTCAGCGCGTCCACCAGCAAGCTCTCGGTGGCGCTGTCCAGCGCGTTGGGGATCATCCAGGTCATCAGCATTGCGGCTGCAAGCGCCAGGCCGGGAATCCCCTCCCTGTTCCAGGGCAGCAGGCGCGCGTGAAAGCTCCTGGGCAACCCGTACGCAAGAGCCACACCGCCAACAACCAATAACGGGAACATGACCAGCATGTGGCGCGACATGCTCGATTCCAGCAATGTCCTCACGGCCGGCGTTATCAGTACAGCCGGTATGCTTATGCCCGCGAGAATGAGAATGAGCCTAGGCTTCATGCCGACGCCCTCGTGCGGCGCGCAGGGCCGCCAGTGGCTTCGCCAGATCAACAATGGCTTCCAGCTCCCCCCGGGCATTCACGATGTGATAGGCGCTGTTGTGTACAAACCCGCCACGCCCATCGTCGATCACCGTGACTCCGAAGCTTTCCAGCAAGACCGCAAGCTCCTGCCCATCCTGCGCCGCGGCGATCTGCCAGATATTGTCCCGGGCCCGCATGCGTTCACGGTAGTCGCGCAGCACCGCCGCGGTATCCGCCTGGGTATCAAAGCTGATACTGAGCAGCTTTACCCGCCCTTCCAGACCCTCATCCACGATCCGCTGCTGAAGCTGCCTGAAGTCATTTCCCAGGGTAATGCAGATACTCGTACAGCGGCTGTAGAAAAAACCGACAATACTGCGCGCGCCCTCATCGTGCAGCAGGTCCCGCAAGGACTGCCGCGCCCCATTGTCCATCCGCAAGCCGACATCAGGCACCGCCACGGGACGCTCGGAGACCGCAAGGCGGCGGGCCTGTTCGCTGGTCAGGACACGGAAGCCATCCGTCGCCCAGGCCAGCGTCCCGGTAGCGATACAAACAACAAGCAGGGAGGCCAGGGCGGTTCGCATCACCCATCTCCGAACAGGCTTTGCAACTCGCCTACAGACCAGGGCGTCGTGCGTTCTGACTGCGCCGCGCGCTCCGCGGTTACCGCCGATACATTGACCGCACCGGCGTCATTGCTCCAGGCGCCGCGAATATAGCTCGCCAGCGCGGCGATTTCCGCATCGCCCAGACTGTTGCCGAAGGGCGGCATCATGCCGTTATAGGTCACCCCCGCAACGCTGATCTCCCCCGACAGGCCGCGCAGCAGGATCTGCACCACCAGGCGTTCGTCGCCGGTCACCCACTCGGACCGGGCGAGGGGCGGAAAGACGCCGGGGATTCCCGCCCCCGAGGCCTGGTGACAGCTGGCGCAATTGTTATTGTAGAGCTGTTCGCCATCGGCCCCCGCCTCCGCCGCCACCGCGCTCGGCACAAAATCCAGTTGCCGCTGGTAGGGGCTGAACATTATGTAAGTGAAGCCCCAGCACACCAGGACAACCACCATCAGCTGCAAATATCGCGGTATCCCGCCATTCTGCTCGTGGGGCTCCGGCTTCTCCCGCCCCCTGGCGTCGTCATTCCTCGGGTCGATCATACTCTGTCACCTATTGTTGGGGCGCTGGATAGGTACGATCCAGCGCCAGTAGATAATTCACCAGATCCAGTGCTTCCGGCCTTGCAACGACGACACCTGTCCGAGGTGCGGCCCCCTCCGGCAGCGACACAAGACGCTCGCCTTCCCCGGCCTGTGCCTTGTGTTCGAAAAGAAACGGAAAGGCCGGCATGTTACTTCCCGGCACATAGGCGCGCGGCTGATACAGATGGCCAAGGTGCCAGTCGATGCTCGGTTGCCGCGAGCCGATATTGAACAGATCGGGGCCCGTTCGCATGGTGCCAAGCAACGGCGGCGCATCGTGTACATAGTCTTCCGGCACGGAAGGCCTGCCCCAGCCACGGGATCCATCAACGCCACTTTCGGTACCCCTGGGCTGCTGGCTGTGACAGGTCATGCATCCAAGATTGATATATTGCTGCCGGCCCCGAAGCTCGGATGCGCTGTAGGGCTGTAAGCCCTCGGGCGCCTTCAGTCGGTGCACCTCGGTATAGGGCAATACCACCATCGCCGAAGTCGCCAGGGCCATGGTGGTCAGGGCGCCTGCAATCAGTCTGTACGCGTTATCCATGTGGGCTCCTAAATCTCAGAGAGGGGAAGTGGCTTCACGGCACGCCGCCGCGACAGGCCCAGGCGCGCGCCAATCATCAGGCACAAGTGCCAGGCAAACACAAAATGCCCCAGAGTCATCAGCAATCCACCCAGCGAGCGGCCCTGCAGGTAGGGCCAGGTGACCGTCACCGAGTCAATAAAAGGACGTGACGCATCCAGCAAGGCCGTGCCCTGCAACCAGCCGCCGACGCTCAACAACATCAGGTACACCGCAAAACCGCCAACCACCAAATAGAAATGCAGCGATATCAACCGCGGCCTCGGCCACTCCACGTCCAGAACCCGCGGCATAATGAAATAGGCGGCGCCGAACAGCACCATCGCCACAAAGCCATACATGCCGAGGTGGGCGTGCGCCACGGTGAAGTGGGTGAAATGGGTGGTATTGTTGATAAAGCGCAGGGCCTGCATGGAGCCCTGCACCGAGGAAACGGTGTACATAACCGCCCCAAACAGCACAAAACGCAGTACCTGGGAGTGGGCCAGCGCGCCGAAGTGGCCGCGCATGGTCTGGTGTTGATTGACCGAGAACGCGATGACCGGTATCACCATCATGACGCTCTGCACGATTGAAAGCGTCACCAGCCAACTGGGCACGGGACCGCCAATCAGGTGGTGGGCGCCAACCTGCCCGTAAAAGAACGCCAGCGTCCAGAATCCCAGCAGGGACAGGTCATAGGAGCGGATGGGGCGACCGATGACCTTGGGCACCAGGTAATAGACCGCGGCCAGGGCCATGGGCGTGAAAAAGTAGCCCAGCACGTTGTGGCCGTACCACCAGTTCATCGTGGCGTACTCAATGCCGGTATGCAGGCCCGGCATTTTCGCCACCAGGTAGAGAATGGGAAACCAGAATAGCGCGGCGCCGATATACCAAACCGAAACGTAGAGGTGATCGACCCTGGCCCGGGGCAGCATCTTCAGCAACGGCACCCCGATCAATGCGCCCCCGATTGCAAACAGCACGCCGATTCGCCAGGGAATTTCCAGCCACTCCAGGGCCTCGTTACCGGAAGTGGCGATGTAAATCAGGCCGGCGGCCAGCCCGATATTCCACAGCACCGTGCCCAGATAGCTAAATCCAGCGCCGCGCAGAGGCGTGCGCAATAACCGTGGCAACATCCAGGTTGCCGTGGCCAGCGCGGCCATCGCTGTCCAGCCGTAGGCCACGGCATTCAGATGCACGATGCGGGTTCGGCCAAAGGTCAGCCAGGCTTCATTCACCAGCCAGTCCGGATGATGGAGCTTGATCGAGCTGATCAGGCCGAAAATGGACCCAACCAACAACCAGAATGTCGCGCTACCCCACAGCGCCAGGGCCACGCCGCGACTGGAACGATCGCCTTCGATGCGAACACTCATATCAGTCCGCGCATTGGGGTCGGCACCTGTACCGTCCGTCGCCGACAGGGAGTCTTGCAGGGCCCGTCGACCGGGCCTGTCTAGGGAGGGATCCTCCACCGTGCCGATCTCTCCCGGCTCGAAAATCACGTTTCCCCCGTCGGGCCTGGACTGTGTACCTCCCTTGCGCAGTGAAGCGATAAAAACGAAAAGACCCAGTATCGAGATGATGTAGGTACTGGCGAGAATAGCTGGAATACTCATAGAAAATTGCGTCGCTCGGATTCGATGGCGGCCAAACACTGGCCACCCCATGCCGAGGCGAAGAATAGGGTCGCCACCGCGAACAGAACAGATTCAGGTTTTGAATATTTAACCAGATCAGATGAAGAGAGGAGAAGCGGCGCCCCGATGGCCAGACGGCCCCTCGCCAGGCAGGACCCTACCGGCTTGCAGCCACCCGGCCGGTCGCCGGCGCGCGACGCAGCAACACAAAGCTGGCGCCCGCCGATATCAAGGCAATCACAGCTGCGGTTATATATAGCGATTCAAATCCCGCCCTGTAGCTGCGAATGGCGATCTCCGGATCAACCATTCCCCGGGCTTCCGGCGCGACAAAGCGACCGGTCACCGTGGCGCTGGTTATTTCGCGCGAAACGGCACACGCCTCACGCAAGCCGGAACAGAGCTGCGCGTGGAGCTCAACCTCGACACCCTCCGCCAACACGGCCGACAGGGCGGCATATCCAGCGAGCATGGCTACAAAGCGCGAAGTCGTACTCAAGCCCGAAGCCATGCCCCGTCTGGCGCCCGGCGCCGCTGCCATGATCGCTTTTTGTGTTTCCCCGTTAATCAGGCCGCCGCCCGCGCCGAGGACCGCCATCCCCGCGAAGACCGCCGGCAACGATGTCGCTGTTGCAAACCGGGCGAGAATCAGATTTCCCAGTGCAATAATCAACAGACCCAGGCAAAGAATGTGGTGCGACAGAAGCATCCCGGACAGCCTGCGCGCGGCGTATGGAAACAGGAACATGGACAACGCAAAGGGCAACACCGCCGTGCCGGACAAGTGGAACGGTACCCCCTGGCCAATCTGGAGGTAAAGCGGAAGCAGGGCCATCATCACCTGCGCGGCGGCGGAGTAACCGATCATCGCCACCACCGCACCGACAAAGGCCGGTGAACCAAACAGGCGAAGATCCATCATCGGCGCGCGAATCGCCCGTTCGGTGCGCGTAAAAAGCCACAATCCCAGTACACCGATCGCCGCGGCCAACAACGCTGTACTGCTCCACCCGGTGCGGGGTTGCTGGATGAGTAACCAGACCCAGGCGAACATGGAGACAAAGAAGAGCAGGCAACCGCGCCAGTCAAAGTCAGAGTACGCCCTCCGCCGCTCCACCGGGACCAGACGCTTTACCGCCAGAATCAGGCCAACACACAATGGAACAACCACCCGGAAGGCCCAGCGCCACCCCAGAGCGTGCCCCACGAGGGCGCTCAGGAGCGGCGCCAGAATCATCGACAGCCCCATCACCGCTCCCCAGGTTCCCCATGCCCTGGTAGCCTCGTCCGGAGCGAAAAAGGTATCGGCAATGGTCGCCAGCGCCGGGATCAATAGCAGTGCCGCGCCCGCTCCCTGCACGCCACGCATCAGGCACAAGGTGAAAATACTGGAGGCGAAACTACAGGCCAGCGCGCCGCCGCCAAATACCAGCAGCCCCGCCACAAGCAGCGAACGGCGGCCGACACGGTCAGCCAGCGCTCCCGCCGGCAACAGCAATGACGAAAATACCAAAAGAAAACTGCTCATGACCCACACCATTTGTGAGTCACCTTCCCCCATCTCCACCATGATTTGAGGCAGGACAATGGACACCAGGTTGGTATCCAGGATGGTGAGTCCGCAGATGGCGGATGTCGAAAGCAGTAAACCGCGCTGCCTGTTCATCGGCCTGTGCTGTTCCTCATCCGGTTCCGCGTATGAGTAAAAGCCTAGCGATGCCTAGGTGGCGAAAACAGACTCAGAACAGAATAAAAAGACAGGCACAGATTGGCGCCAGGTGGCCGATAAGGGCCTCATTGGCCGGCCAGGCGGTCCCCCGCAACATTCCTGGCCGCCAGGGAATCAAGTTTCAACTGGCGGATGATGCCGGTAATCATGGCCAGCTCCTGTTCCAGCAACGGCATTTTATCCAGGTCATAGGTGGACGCGTCAATATCGGCGCTATCCAGGAGGTCGCCGAAGTAGGACAACATGAACAGGGCCTTGTCGCCGCGGAACTCGCAGGTAATGCCCGAGCCCTTGGCCTGGGAGCGGAACAGGTCATCGAGGCCAATGATCCGCTCCATCATTGCCGGTGACAGGATATAGCGGGAGTACTGCTGGCTGGAGCCGTGAACTTCGTAACGATCCTCGAACTCCGGATTTTCCAGCGCTATCTTGTCGTAGGCCATCGGCGCCGCCAGCAGATTGCCGAGCTTGCCATAGTCCGCCCGGACCCTGGTATAGCCACCGAACTGGAATGGCATGGTAATCAGGAGGGCTCCGCCACGGTGAACGGTGGTAGTGGATTTACTCCCCTTGCGCTCGAGTTTCAGCTCACAAAACTCAAACCGAACGCCCTCCACTTCGCCCTGAATGTGGTCTTCACTGGTGGCGCGCGAGTACGAGGGCACAATATCAAACTTCTGGACGGCATCCAGGTCGATACAACCATCCCTGTTGTACTGGTAGTCGCCAAAGGCGCGCACCAGCACCGGCATCAGCTTTTCCTTGTACTGCCGGCTGTACTGAAGCTCAGGGTAGAATATCCAGACGGCGAAGCCACCGAGTACGAATAGGGAAAAAAACGTCGGCTCTCCCGACACCAGCGCAAGGAGGTCCAGCGCCACCGTCGGCAACCACAGTAACCAGCCGAGGCGCAGAGACCAGGTCTTGCGGCGATTCTTGCTGGCCAGTTTTTCCAGGCGAAACGTTTCCAAGGGCTCCAGCAGCGGCAATACATCGCGTTCGATGGTCTCCCGGAATTCCTCGGACAGGGCCGTGTTCCTCGCCTCGGGCTTTCGGTAGGCGGTCCCGTCGACAAGTTGCCCGATAGCCTCCTTCGCCTGAAAGAGGGACTGCAGGAAGCTCACGGCCTCAGGAAGTCATCGGCGTTAACCGGCGCGCGCTCCGCTTCCGCCACTTCAAAGAAGGGCATCGGCTCCAGTCCCATCAGCGCGGCAATCAGCGAGCCCGGGAAGATCTGGATGGCATCCCTGAAACGGCGTCCCGCGGCGTTGTAACTGCGCCTGGCCGCGGAAATATGCTCCTCGACATCCGCATATACCCGCTGGGCCTCCAGCATATTGGCGTGGGATTTCAAATCCGGGTAGTTTTCCACCGCCACCATCAATCCCGACAGCTTGTTCTCCAGCGCGGCCTCCAACTCAAACCGCTTCCCGGCGCCAGCGCTGCCACCTGCCTCCGCCGCTTTCATCACCTCGGTACGCAGCTGGGTAATTTCGCTGAGCAGGCTTTTTTCGTGCTCCATGAAACGGGCGGCGATTTTGAGGATGTTGGGAATCAGGTCAGTGCGCTTCTTCAACTGAACGTCAATTCCGGAGAAGGCTTCCTGGGCGGCGTTGCGGCGGGAAACAATGGCGGCATACCAGAAATACAGGAACAGCAAGATAACTACTGCAGCCACGACAAACCAATTCATAGCAACGCTCCTTGTAGCGCATGGACGGCGGCGCGCAGGTTATGGCTTTCGCCAAAACAGGTCAACCTTTAAGCTCAAAACGTCGCGAACTTCCGTTTCCTGTGGGCGACCCTAGCCTACCAGCGGCAACAACACCAGGATCAGGAAATTGGCCACCACGTAGCCGAGGACTCCGCACAACATGCCGGGGGCCACAAGGTGGTTCCAGCCGCGACTCGAAGCCACCGCCGCGGCGGTGGGCGGTCCGAGGATGCAGGCGTTGGATATAATGAGCAGGTCGGGCATGGACTGCCGGAACAGCCTGCCGATCAGAAAAAACAACAGCGCGTGCCCCGTGACAATAAACGCCGCCAGCCCGAGCACGCCGAGCATCAAGCCTCCCAGTGCGGACACCTGCGTGCTGGCGCCGATCACCGCGAAGAACAGGTACATTCCCGCCAAACCCAGACCCGGGGCAAGACTCAGCCGGCTGAAAAACCCGGGCCAGAGATTCGCGGCGGCCACCGCAATGCCGATCAGATACAGGTAAAACAGGCTCGACTGACCGCTGACGGCAACCAGGCCGTGGGCCGCGGCTACCGCCAGGACCGCAAACAGCACGCAATACAATAGCGAGAGCGGCACACCGAAAGCCGGCGCGGCCTTGTGGGCCGCGGATGCCGGCGCGGCGGCTTCGCTCTCGTCGGGCGCGGCGACAAACCCGCCATATATGGCGAGCAGCGCCAGGTAGCTGACACCCACTATGGCATCGGCCGCGAGCGCGGCGGCCACCAAATTCGGGGAGGACTCGGCCAGCGACTGGGACGCCGCCAGGAAATTGACCGAGCCGCCGATATAGGTGGCGACAAACACCGGCGCAATCGCCCTGAGTTCCGCGTCGTCACCGAGCGCCAGCATGGCGACCGCCCCCACCAGCAAAGTGGCTCCCGCCGCCAGCGCGAACATTGGCAGCAGGTGCCTGCTGGTCTGCCACAAACTGCGCAAATTGGCTTGCACCAACAGCAGCGCGATCGCGCCCGGCACCAGGTAGCCCATGACGCCCGCGCCCACCTGTGCTTCCACGCTCAACAACCCGAGATTGGACGCCAATAGGGACAGGATAATGATCACCACCGGCGCGGACAGGTAACGCCCCCAGCCCCGGCGGGACAGCCATTCGCCGGCCAGGCAAATCAATACCAGGCCGGCGATGGAAGCCAATGTGGCAGTAGTGATAGCTCTCTCCTCGCGCAGGTGCGCTGCTAGAACTGCGTGCTCAAGGTCAGGCCGATGGTCCGTGGGCGTATGGTGATAAACCGCTCCGGCGCGGAGGAGGACTCAGCCCCCGCATAGACCTTGCCGTCGCTATCGGCCGCGTTCTTCACGAACAGCGCGATTTCCGCCGGCGTGTTGGGTATCCGCAGTCCGGCGCGCAAATCCAGCACATGGTAGTCGCCGAAGCTGCGATTGACAGCCGCCGCGGTGTCAAAACGCGTGTCGCTCTCACCGGTGTAGCGATAGTCCATGCGCAAATAGGCATCGTCATACTGGAACAGCTCGAAACCGTAGCGCATGCCCGCGCTCACCTGCAGCGCCGGCACGCCCGGCGCGCGATCCCCTTTCTCCCAGTCGCTAAACATGACGTCTTCCTTCAGGCGGGCGTCGGTCAAACCCAGGCTGCCGTACACTTCCAGCGCGTCGGTGGCGGCGAAGCGGGATTCGAGTTCCAGGCCCATGCTGCGCGCGGATCCGGCGTTGGTACGGAAGGAGAACGAACAGCCCGGCAGCGACAGGGTCGTCTGCATGTCCTCCCAGTCGACATAGTAGACGCTGCCGTTCACTGTCAGGCGACGATCCATGAATTCGTTCTTGCTGCCGATCTCGTAGTTCCACACCGAGTCAGAGGCGAAGTCATCCGGGTTGGTCCCCTCCCCCAGCGCGGCGAGGTCCGCGGCACAGAGGTCGGTCGGCACGGTGGTGTTGACACCGCCAAGGCGGAAACCCTCGGCCACCTGGAGGTAGACCAGGCTGTCGTCATTGACCGCGTAGGACAGGTTGAATTTGGGCGTGACCCCATCTTCCTTCAGGCTGCCGTCGCTGCTATCGGCGCCGTTGTTGAAGACACCGGACGAGTAGGTGTCGTAGTCTTCCTCGAACTCGAAGTACCGCAGACCGATGGTGGCGGTCAGCGATGGCAGGAACTCGTAGCTGATTTCACCGAATACCGCGCGCTGCTCCTGCTCGATGTTCTGGGTGCCGTAGAAAGCCATGTCCGCGCCGGGCGCCCCGAGGGCGGTCGCCGGAACACCCAGGTAATCATCGATGCCGGGGACCGCGCCCAACTGGGTATAGTCGCGGGAACGATCCTGGTAGAACACACCCGCCACCCAGTTAAGCGGGCCTCCGCCGGCGGACGCCACCCGCAATTCCTGGGAGAAATCCTGTACCTCGGTGGTGTCCTCCAGCACCGCATCCGACTCGTAGCCCAGCGCCTGCGACAGCAGGTGTTCCAGGGAATTCCGGTTGACGGTTTCCTTGTCGAGGTAAGACGTCGACGAGGTGAGCGTGGCGCCGTCGAAGGCGTAGTTCAAAGTCAGGTTAAAGATATTGTTCTCGTCATCCAGGCCGTCGAAGGCCCGGGTGGCGAAGCTGTAGTCGCCGGTCTGCTCGGAGCGCGCGCCGGTTTCCAGCTGGTGCAGCATGTAGCTCAGGTTCAGGTCGAGGCGGTCGGTGATCTGCGCGCCCAGTTGCAGGCGGGCGCCTTCTGTAAGCTGGGTGTTAGCATTGTCCTTGCCGGTGGCGGTGTTGTCGAGGTAGCCATCGTAATCGCTGCGGTAGGCGACGGCACGCAGGGCCACGCGATCATCCACCAGCGGCAGGTTGATCGCGCCCTTCAGCCCGGAGTTGGCGCCCCCCTCCCTGGTATGGGAACCCGTCAGCTCGGCGGAACCTTCAAGCGTGTCGAAATTCGGTTTGTTGGTGATGATGCGAATCGTACCGCCCAGCGAACCGGAGCCGTACAGCGTGCCCTGGGGCCCCCGCAGCACTTCCACGCGCTGGATGTCGTAGAGGCCGAGGTCCGGATTGAAGCCGTTGATGGCAATGGGGGTTTCATCGATGTACACCCCCACGGTCTCTTTGTTCTGCGGCTCGTCATTGCGCACACCGCCGGTGGTAATGCCGCGAATGGCCAGGGTCGAAAGGCCGGGGCCCTGCTCCACCATGGTCAGGCTCGGTACCGAGCTGAAATAGTCGGCAAAACTGTCGGTGCCGGTTTCAGCCAGGTCCGCGCCGGACAGGGCGGCGATCGAAGCGGACACATCCTGCATGCCCTGGCTGCGTTTCTGGGCCGTTACCACGACCTCCTCCAACTGCGCCGCCACTACAGCCTGGGCGGCGATGCCCAGGCCGGATGCGGTGGCCAGCGCCAACAATGTCTTGCGCGATGACAGGGATGCTTTGTGAATTGCCATTATGAACTCTCCCAACGAGGCCTCAGCCCCAGACCGATGAATTGAACAGGTGGAGCCGGGCTCCGTCGTGATGCACATAATCGTCGCCCTGGCGACGGGCGATCAGCGGCACGTCGAGGTCCACGACCTCGCAGCGCGTGCCCAGAATGTAGGCCGGCGCCATGGCGATGCCCGAACCGAGCATGCAGCCCACCATGCAACGGAAACCCGCCGCGTCGGCGGCTTCCGCCAGGGCCAGGGCCTCGGTCAGCCCGCCGGTTTTGTCCAGCTTGATATTGACGTAGGCGAAGCGTCCGGCCAGACGCGGCAAATCGCCGCGATCGTGACAGGATTCATCCGCGCACAACGGCACGGGGCCGGTGTAGCCATCCAGTTCCGCATCCTGCTCCGGTGGCAGCGGCTGCTCGATCATAAACACGCCCAGCTCTTGCAGGCGCGGCGCGTATTCGTTCAGTTGCGCCAGATTCCAGCCGCAGTTCACATCCACGAACAGCGGCATATCCGGCAGCTCGGCGCGTACCGCGGCCACGCAGTCCAGGTCGTGCTCGCCACCGAGCTTGAGCTTGATGCAGGAAGCTTCGCGCAAGTCGGCGGCCCGGGCGGCCATGTCCCGCGGCGTGTCGATACCGAGTGAGACGTCCGACTCCAGGGTCTCCCGGGGCGGCAGGCCCGCCACTTCCCAGGCACTGACACCGCGGCGCTTGGCCTCGAGATCCCACAGGGCACAATCGAGCGCGTTGCGCGCCGAGGACGGTGGCATCAGGGTCTGCAGCGCGGCGCGATCGATCTCGCCGACTTCGATCGCGGGAGTCACCGCCGCGATGTCCGCCAGCGTGCTGTCCGCGGTCTGCTTGTAGATACTCATGGGGCAGCACTGGCCCCGCCCCGTGTAATCGCCATCGGACACTTCCACATCGATGACGTCGAGCCCGGTCAGGGTACCGAAGGTCACACGGAAGGGTTGATTGAGTTCGATAAAGCGCCGGCTGGCGGTCAGTTTCACCAGGGAATCTCCTGTCGGCTGATAGCTATGACGACAGGAGTTTGCATTTATTGCAATTTTTTGTCAAATATTGCTTTTACTGCAAATTATGGCTATTCCTCTAACGCGTCCCACTGTTCGGAAGTAAAGAAGCGGGTCTCGAAAGTCCCGGGGTCGCCACTGGCCAGGTACACGGTGAAAACGCGGGCGGGCAGGCCATTGGCGGCCACCGTGGAATGCCAGACGCTGCCATCCATAAACAGCGCGTCGCCGGTTTCCAGCAGCTGCGGACAGCGGCCCTGCGCATAGATGATCAGGTCACCCTCTATCACGTAGAGGGTTTTCTCGCCGGGGTGCTTGACGAACTCCGAGTCCCAGATGGAAACCGGATCGATCTCGAAATAGATAGTCTCCAGCCGGCTGTCCTTGAGCTCCTGGAACAAGTGAAACTGGTGCACCTCGCCGGCGCTGGTCGGATGGCGAAGGCGGCGCCGGTCGATCACCAGCCGCGCCTCGCCGCCACGGGCGACCGTCTCGGGAGCGTCGCGCGATTCGCCGCTGAAAAACGTTTCCGGCGGCACGCCGAGCGCCGCGGCCAGGGCCTGGATTTTCTCAACATTGAGCGACAGCCGCGTATTCTCAATGCGCGACAGCGAGGACACGGAGATTCCCGTCTTCGCCGACAGCGCCTCCAGCGTCAGCTTGCGCTCCTTGCGCAGCTCCCGCAGGCGATCCCCCACGCGATCCCCGGCCGGCCCGCCGGCGTTATCCACCGGGATTTCAGGAGGCATCGGCGGGCACCTTTTCCAGGTCCAGGTCGTGAAAGTCAAAGGACGGGTCGGTATGTGAGGACTCTGCCTCCATTGCCGCCCCCACCACGTCGCCAGCACCGTTGACTCGAAACATTACGTAGGCATCCGCGCGCAGTCCCCGGTTCGCCCAACGGGCAATAAATCGATCGCCGTCCACGGGCTCGAGTACGCCGGTGAGATCCGCGGAGCCGAGATCCATGTGCAGCGCCCCGTCGACCACCCTGACATCGACATCACCAAACCAGGCATCGGTATACCGGCCCGCGTAGCGCGCCAGCGGCAGGGCCGGCCGCGGCGCCGCGGCCGATTCAACCCCGGCGTCTTCGCCCACCACCGCCTCGCCAGCGCCCGCGGGGCCCTGTGCGAGCGCGGCGATAATGTCCCGCGGCTGCTCGGTAAAGGCCTGCTCGGCAATCTGCATGGCAACGGCCCGGGCGGCACCGGAGCTGCGATTGGTCATAACCATCACACCGAGCCCGGCCTCGGGATACAGGCTAAGGTAGCTCACCATGCCCGGCAGGCCGCCGCCGTGCTGCGCGTTGAGCGTGCCATAGCTGTCGCTCACGAACCAACCCAGGCCATAGGCGCTAAAGCTGCTGCCGCCATAGGTCCGCAGATGGGGCGCGACCGGTATTGGCGTCACCGGACGCCACAACTCCTCGACGCTATCGCGGCTCAGCACGTCGGCGGCGTCGGCGCCCGACACCCCCAAGTTGAAGCGCACCCACCGCGCCATGCCCGAGGCATTACAAAATATACCACCGGCCGCCTCGGTCACTGGCGGCAGCGGGAAATCCACCACGCTCAATTTCCCGTCGGCCAGATCGTGCGCCGCGGCACGCTCGGCGCCGTCGGGTACACGCTCGACACTGGGTTCACAATCCGACATGCCCAGCGGTTCCAGCAAGTGCCGCGCCACGTAGTCTCCCCAGCTCAGGCCGGACAGTCGCTCCAGCAGATCTCCGGCGACCACGTAGAGCAGGTTGTCGTAGGCGAATTCGGTGCGAAAGCTGCTGGCGGCGGGAAAGTTCGCCAGCGCGCGGTAAATCGCCTCACGGTTGGCTTTTTCCTCGCTGAGTATCACCAGGTCGCCCGCGTAGGGCGGCAGGCCCGAGCGATGAGTGACCAGGTCCCGGACCTGGAACTGCCGTGTCACCCAGGGATCATTCATGCGGAACTCGGGCAGGTGATCCACCACCCGGTCGTCCCAGGACAGCTTTCCCTGTTCCACCAACTGCGCCAGCGCCGCGGTAGTAAAGGCCTTGGAGATCGAGCCGATACCGAACAGGGTCTGCGCGCCCACCTCCCCCGCCTGGTCGTATACCCGCCTGCCGTAGCCCCGGGTCATGGCGGGTTGCGACGGCTGGATGACGGCAACCGCCATGCCCGGCACACCGAAATCCTCCAGGGCCTGCTCGGCGATGAGGTCCACCTGTGCCGGTGTCAACGGCGCCGGCGGGCGAGCCGCCACCGGCAGGCTGGCCGCGGTGACGGCGAGAAAGATCAGCAGGGAGCGCTTCACGGTTTTTTTCCTCTCCAGTTTTTTAGATGGCGTGCTCCGGCATTATCTTGCATTTTTTGCAAGTTTTAAATCCCCCGGTCGAACTGGAGCAAAACCCCGCACGCGGGACCGCGCGCACAAAAAACCGGCCCGGAGGCCGGAGCCGGGTAAACCGCCCCCAGGGCCGCCTCCCCGACCCCGACCCCGCCCCCGACCCCGACCCCGACCCCGACCCCGCCCCAATATCGTGGCGAACACTACGCGCCAACACACAACGCTTGCCCGGTTCCCACAAGCCATATATGATATGTTGTAACATTTCTTGCTTTGGGCGACCGGTATCCGTCGGGCCTGCCCGCATGTCATTGCACCGCACCACCAACGACCACCCCTGGGTTTAGGCCAAGCGGGAAGAGAGGGAATAGCACTATGGCGAACGCCGCTCAAAAACTACCGGTCACCGTCCTGTCCGGCTTTCTCGGCGCGGGCAAAACCACGGTACTGAGTCATGTGCTGAACAACCGGGAAGGCCGTCGGGTGGCGGTCATCGTCAACGATATGAGCGAAATCAATATCGACGCCAGCGCCGTGCAAAACGAAGTACAACTGAACCGCAGCGAAGAAAAACTGGTGGAGATGAGCAACGGCTGTATCTGCTGCACCCTGCGGGAGGATCTGCTGCTGGAGGTGCGCCGGCTGGCCGGCGAGGGGCGCTTTGACTACCTGCTGATCGAATCCACCGGTATTTCCGAACCCCTGCCGGTGGCGGAAACCTTTACCTTTGCCGACGAAGACGGGGGTAGCCTGTCCGATGTAGCCACGCTTGACACCATGGTCACCGTGGTGGATGCGTTGAATTTTCTTGGCGATTACGACGAGGCGAAATTTCTCCAGGAAACCGGCGAACACCTTGGCGAAGAAGACGAACGCAGCGTGGCCGACCTGCTGGTGGACCAGGTGGAGTTCGCCGACGTCATCCTGGTCAGCAAAACCGACCTGGTGGACGAGGCCACACTGCATCGCCTCATCGCCGTGCTCAAAACCCTGAATACCGAGGCGGCCATCGTGCCCATCCAACAGGGACAGGTGGCTATCGACCAGGTGCTGGGTACCGGGAAATTCAGCTTCGAGCGGGCCCAGCAGGCCCCGGGATGGCTCAAGGAAATGCGCGGCGAACACGTGCCGGAAACCGAGGAGTACGGCATCGGCAGCTTTACCTACACCGCCCGGCGGCCGTTTCACCCCCAGAAATTCTATGACTTCCTGCACGGCAGGGACATCCAGGGCAAGCTCATTCGCTCCAAGGGCTATTTCTGGCTGGCCAGCCGCCCGGAATTCGCCGGGCAGTGGAGCCAGGCCGGCGGCATGGCGCGCCATGGCTTCGCCGGCATGTTCTGGAAAGCCGTGCCCAAAGCGCGCTGGCCGGAAGATGAAGACTACCTGGCGGCCATTCGGTCAAATTGGCAGGAGCCCTTTGGGGACATGCGCCAGGAACTGGTGTTTATTGGCCAAAACCTGGACCGGGACCAGTTCGTGCGCGCGCTGGACAATTGCCTGCTGAGCGAGGATGAACTGCTGGCCGGGCGTGAATACTGGCAGGGCCTACCCGATCCCTTCCCGGCGTGGGGGAGTGAAGCATGACCGCCACCGCGCCGACAACCGTGCCGACAATCGTGCCGACAATCGTGCCGAACACGGTACACGCCGGGGTTGGCGACGATCCCGATGCCCTGGCGGGGATCTATCGGGACGAGGTCAATCTGGCGGTCTGGCAGCGCCAACCCGACCCGTCCCTGGCGGCGGAGGCCCGGTGGCTGCTTGCGGACCAGGGGTTCAACGGCCTCAAGCTGACACTGCCCACTGCCCGACTGGCGTCATTCGACCGGTTCCTTCCCGGGCTGGAGAGCTGCCCGCGACTCAGGGCTGATCTTCACTTGCTGTCGGACATGTTCAGCTGTCTGTTCGATCTCCAGTGCGTCGGCCTGCGCCTGGGCGCGCTGACCAGCGCCATGTGCCCGAAATTCCATGTTGACCGGGTGACCTGTCGACTGATTTGCACCTACACCGGCGCGGGCACCGAGTGGTTGCCAAACCACAGTGTGGACCGCGGCAAACTCGGCGTCGCCAGTGGCGGCCTGGATGATGCTGCAAGTGGCCTGTACCCCTCGCCCCGCGCCATTCAACAACTGGCGGCCGGGGATGTGGCGCTGCTCAAGGGTGAAGCCTGGCAAGGCAACGAGGGCGCCGGCCTGGTGCACCGCTCCCCCGCGGTCGAGACCGGCCAACCGCGACTCCTGCTCACCCTCGATGCCATGTGAATCGCACGGTGGATATCTTCGACTTTACACAACACGCAATAAGGACCCATTGATGAAACGCGCAGCGAGCCTTCTTACACTACTGACCTGCTCCGGCCTGGCCAACGCCCTGTCGGGGCAGGTCACCGACACAACCGGCCGGGCCATTGGCGGCGCCACGGTTAGTGTCGTCGGCTCACGGGAAGTCGGCCGCAGCAATCCCGAAGGCCGCTTTAACCTGGACACCGGCACCTCGGAGGCGGTTGAACTTCACATCACCGCGCCCGGCTACAGTCACAAGGCCCTGCGCCTGGAACCGGGGCAGCGGGAAGCCCTGTCCATTGTGCTGGCGGCATCGGCTATCGAGAACATCGATGTTATCGGCACACCGCTGCACACCTCGACCATGGAGTCGGCACAGCCGGTAACGGTGGTGGCTGGCGAAGATTTACGTCGCAAGCAGGCCCCGACCCTCGGGGAGACCCTGAAGAACGAGGTCGGGGTGCACTCCAGCTACTTCGGGCCGGTGGCCAGCAGCCCGATTATCCGCGGCCTGAACGGCCCCAGGGTACTGATCACCCAGAACGGCCTGGATGCGAGCGACGCCTCCCGGGTGGGTCCCGACCATTTTGTGGCCACCGAGGCCACCACCGCCCGGCAGATCGAAATCCTGCGCGGGCCGGCCACCCTGCTTTACGGCTCGGGCGCCATCGGAGGTGTTGTCAATATCGTGGATGATCGGGTGCCCTCCTCGAGTGAAAGCCGGGGCGCATTCCTGCTTGAGCGCGACACCGTTAACGACGGCGATCAGGCTGCTCTGGAATACAACGGCGGGAGCGATCGGCTCGCCCTTCATATCGATGGCTTCTGGCGCGATGGCGATGACTACGAGATTCCCGGCGCCGCGGAGGCCGAAGCCGCTCACGGTGACGACCATGATCATGAGGATGAAGAGCACGGGACGTCTGAAGACGGGGTGTTGAGCGACAGCGCCGCGGAAGGCAAGGGCCTCAACCTCGGCGCCAGCTGGCTACTGGACAACGGCTACGTCGGCCTGTCTTACGGGCGCCTGGAGCAGGAGTACGGCATTCCCGGCCATAGTCACGGCCATGAGGAAGAACACGGGGAGGATCTTCACGACGAGGATCACGGTGAAGAAGAGCACCATGACGACGACAGGCATGAAGCCGAGGGCCAGGGGGTCTATGCGTAATTAAAGCAGGACCGCTGGCAAATGATCAGTGAGTTGGCAATCGACAATGCCTGGCTGAGTGGCCTGAACACCCGCCTCGGCTATACCGACTACGAACACACCGAAATCGAAAATGGCGAGGCCGGCACCACCTTCAGCAACGAAACCATCCAGGCCCGTGTCGACCTGCTGCTGCAGGATATGGCCGGTTGGCGAGGAGCACTGTCCCTGGAGGCGGAAACCACCGATTTCGCGGCGACGGGCGAAGAGGCCTTCACCCCGCCCAGCACCACCGACAGTTTTGCCGTGGCGCTGATGGGCGAGAAACACCTCGGCGATTTTTTGTGGCAACTGGGGGCGCGTGTCGAGCGAGTCACCATCGACGCGGACCCCATTGAATGGGAAGAACACCACCATGGGGAGGAGGAAGAAGGCGGGGACCACGAGCACTCCCTGCTGCACTTCGACGAGATGGAATTCACGCCGCTCAGCCTCTCCGCGGGGATGGTCTGGGATTTTGCCGAACAATACAACGCCGGCATTTCACTGAGCCACGCCCAGCGAGCCCCCAGCGCCGCCGAACTGTTTTCCTTCGGCCCCCACATTGGCAGCGGCGCTTTTGAAGTGGGCGCGCTTTTTTTCCTGCACGCCTCGGATGACCCGCATTTCCACTACATCGACAACGTGGAAGAGGAGGTCTCCAACAATATCGACCTGACCCTGCGCAAGCATTCCGGCGATATCGGCTGGGTGGTCAATCTGTTCTACAACCAGATTGACGATTACTACTACGAGCGCAATACCGGCCTGGACAGCGAAGACATCCTGGGGCACGACCACGGGGACGGTGAAGCCGAGGAACACGGGCATGATCACCGTGCGCTACCGGTCTATGTTTTTGAGCAAGTGGACGCCACGTTCTACGGTCTTGAGACCCAGCTCGGCTGGCAGATCGCCGCACCGTTCACCCTCAACCTGTGGGGTGACAGCGTGCGCGGCAAACTGGATGAGGGCGGCAACCTGCCGCGAATTCCGCCGGTGCGGATCGGTACTGAGCTGATCTACCAGAGCAAGGGCTGGGAAGTGGAGCTGGCAGTCGCCCACCATTTCGAGCAGGACGAAGTGGCGGATCTGGAGACCACCACGGATGCCTACACCCTGGTCGACGCGGAGCTGGCCTACACCTTCAGCGGCGATCTCGGCGGCATGACGGTTTACCTCAAAGGCATGAACCTGACCGATGAGGAAGCGCGGGTGCACACGTCTTTCCTGAAGGACCAGGCGCCACTTCCCGGCCGCGGCTTCCGCTTTGGCTTGCGCGGGACGTTCTAGCCGTTCGCGCCGTGAGGACTGGACCATGTCGCCCTTCATACTACTGATACCCGTGACGTTGGGTATCGCGGCGGACGCGGGTATCGCCGCTGCCCAGGGCCGCCATGGAGACCGCGCGAAGACCCCGGTACCGACAATGTCCGCCGCTGTCAGCCAGGAAGCCCATGCCCATGGCAGCGCCGGGTTGTTGGTGGCTCTCGAGGGAGAGCAACTGGAAATCGAGTTGCTCTCCCCGGCGGTCAACCTCCTGGGATTTGAAGGCGCGGCCAGCAGCCCCGAGCAGCAAAGCGCAATCCTCAATGCGAGGGACAAACTACAGGACACCAAAAAACTCTTTCAGACCGGCGCGGCACAGTGCCGGCTGAAGGGGCACCATGTGGATTTCGGCGAATCGATCACAGGCAGCGAGGTAGACAGGGGAAATCGCGCCGCCGAAGAAAACGGCGGCAAACACCATGACCAGCACCACCAGGCCCGGCCGCACAGCGATATCCGCGCAAGCTACCGCTACCGTTGCGAACGGCCGCAGGAGCTGGATTCGATGTGGATCCAACTCCAGGGCCGCTTCCCCGGCATCCAGTCATTGCAGGTGCAATGGATAGTGAACGGTCGACAGGGCATGGCAACACTGGACGATGCCCGGACCCACCTTGTCTTCAAGTGACCCCCCATGAGCAGAGCCACCACCGCTCCGAGCCGTGCAAAGGAAAACGGCCATTACAAGGAGACCATGTGATTTCCCTTCCTCTGAACGTCGACAAGGCGGCCATCGGACTTTCGCTGGTCTGCGCCATTCACTGCCTGCTGCTTCCTATCGCAGTGATCATGTTGCCCGCCCTGGCCGGCACCGCCGTTGGCGACGAGCGCTTCCACCAGTGGATGCTACTGGCGGTGATCCCCTCCAGCCTGTTCGCCCTGACCTTGGGGTGCCGGCGGCACCGCCATCTGAGTGTGTTGATACCCGGCTTGCCGGGGCTTGCCTTGCTTACCCTGGCGGTACTCTTTGGCCACGACCTGCTGGGAGAAGCCGGAGAGAAGATCGCCTCGCTGTCAGGGGCGTCACTGGTCGCCATCAGCCACCTGCGGAACCATGCCCTGTGCGGAAGCGCGCAGTGCGACGACTGCGATACCGGCGACCCATAGCACAGTGCAGCCAACTGCCCTTTACAGAGAGCGGTCGCCGTATCAGGTGATCGGCGACCCGGAGAATCTTCCCCGCTGTAAAAGAGCGCGTAGCCCATGAAACACGAATTTGACGCCAATACCCAGCGTCGAGGGAGATTTTCTTGAGGTGCGAACGACCCCCTACGTCTTATACATATAACAGATAAGCGCTATGTCACTTATTCCAGATTCTTTTTAAAAAGGTCCACACATGCACCCGACACGAACCGCCCTAGGGCTTCTGGCACTGCTCGCCTTCAGCATCAGCCCCACCCTCCATGCCACCGACAGGCAAAGCGGGCCGGAAAAGTTCGCCCAACTCGACTACCTGCTGGACACCCCGACCGAGACCCGCCTGGCGTCCGGCGCGCCGGGGCCGGTCTACTGGCAGCAGCGCGCCGACTACGACATCGAAGTGACCATTGACGACCGCGCCCAGCGCCTGATCGGCCGCGAGACCATCACCTACCACAACCAGAGCCCGCACAGCCTGCGCTATATCTGGCTGCAGCTCGACCAGAACCGCTTCCGGCCCGACTCGGATGACATGCTGACCAAGACCGCGCCGGACTTCGAGCAATTCCCCTACAAGACCCTGGCCAACCTGCTGACACGCCAGGATTTTGAGGGCGGCGTGGACCTGAAAGCCATAGAGGACGCCAACGGCAAGGCCCTAAACTACACCGTCAACAAGACCATGCTGCGTATCGATCTGGCCGAAGCCCTGGCGCCCGGCGAGCAATTCCGCTTCTCCGTGGCCTGGGAGCACAACATCATCGACGCCACGGCGGTCGGCGCCCGCGGCGGCTACGAGTACTTCGAGGCGGATGAGAACTACCTCTACGAAATCGCCCAGTGGTACCCCCGCGTGGCGGCCTATACCGACTACCAGGGCTGGCAAAACAAGCAGTTCCTCGGCAATGGCGAGTTCACCCTGGAACTGGGCACCTTCGAGGTGGCCATAACCGTGCCGGCCGACCATATCGTGGCCGCCACCGGCGTGCTGCAAAACCCCGGCGACGTTCTGAGCCGCAAACAGCGCCAGCGCTACGAAAAGGCCCAGACCTCCACCGAGCAACGTTTTATCGTGACGCCAGAGGAAGCAAAGCAAAACGAGAGCAGCCGCGCCTCGGTGAAAAAAACCTGGCGCTTCCGCGCCGAGAATGTGCGCGACTTCGCCTTCGCCAGCTCGCGCAAGTTCATCTGGGACGCGCGAATGGCAAAGAGCGGCTCCCGCGACGTGCTCGCCATGTCCTTCTACCCCAACGAAGCCGAACCCCTGTGGAGCCAGTATTCCACGCCCGCGGTTGCCCACACCATCGACGTCTACAGCCGCTTTACCTTCGAGTACCCCTATCCGGTGTCCATCTCGGTGAACGGACCGGTGGGCGGCATGGAGTACCCGATGATCACCTTCAACAAACCGCGCCCCTATAAAGACGGCACCTACTGGGATGTCAGGCAGAAGCCCGACGACAAGACCTGGGAGCGCAGCAAATACGGCCTGATTTCCGTCATCATCCATGAGGTGGGACACAACTACTTCCCGATGATCGTCAACTCCGACGAGCGCCAGTGGACCTGGATGGACGAGGGCTTGAACACCTTCCTGCAGTTCGTGACCGAGCAGGCCTGGGAGGAGGAATACCCGTCCCGCCGCGGCGAACCCGAAAAGATCGTGGAGTATATGATCAGCGCACCGCAGGTGCCGATCATGACCAACTCCGAATCCATTTACCAGTTTGGCAGCAACGCCTACGCCAAGCCCGCCACGGCACTGAACATCTTGCGCGAATCCATTATGGGACGGGAGCTGTTCGATCACGCTTTCCGCGAGTACGCCACCCGCTGGAAGTTCAAGCGCCCCACGCCGGCTGATTTCTTCCGCAGCATGGAAGACGCCTCCGCGGTGGATTTGGACTGGTTCTGGCGCGGCTGGTTCTACGGCACCGAGTATGTGGACGTAGCCGTGGACAATATCGCCCTGTACCAGCTCGACACCGGCAATCCCGAGGTGGAAAAAGCCTGGCAGAAAACGCAGAAGGACGAACGGGAACCCACTCTCGGCCAGCAGCGCAACGCGGAGGCTGAAACCCTGCTGCAACGCTACCCCCAGCTGCGGGACTTCTACACCGAGAGCGACGAATTCTCCGTGACACCCTGGGACTATGCCCAATACGAGCAGCTGCAACAGTCCCTCACGGACCGTGAGAAGGCCCTGCTGAGCGTCGACAAGAACTTCTACGCGGTGACCTTCCGCAACATCGGCGGCCTGGTAACCCCCCTGCCCCTGCGCATTACCTATGGCGACGGCGAAGTGGAAGAGCTGCAGATTCCCGCGGAAATCTGGCGCCGCAATGCGAACGAGGTCACCAAGCTGTTTATTACCGACAGGGAAATCACCGGCATTGAATTCGACCCCTATCGCAGTACCGCCGACGCCGACACGGCCAATAACGCCTGGCCGCGCAAGCCCGAAACCAGCCGCTTCAAGCTGTTCAAGGAGAAGGAAGAACCGAACCCGATGCGCCGGGATGAGCAGGAGAAGTGGGAACAGCCCATTTATTGAGAATTTGCCATGAACCGACTGTCTTTGATCATTTTCCTGGCACTTCTTGTCGGCGCGCCCGGGGCGCTCGCCCACCCCTGGCACACCAGTTTCGCCGAGCTCGGCTGGAACGATGACGGCGACACCCTGGAAGTATCCCTGCGGGTGCTGCCAGAGGACCTGGAAACCGCCCTTACCTGGCGCAGGGGTGAGACAGTGGTGCTGGCGGACAACCCGGATGTCCGCAGCCAAACCCTCGCGTACCTGGCCGAGCGTTTCCTGCTGCACAGCGAGTCCGGGGAAGTCTTCCGCCCGGGCAGACTGCTGGGCATGGAGATCGGCCACGATGCAGCCTGGCTCTATTTCACAATTGCCGCCGACACCGGGCTTCGCCTCAGCCTGTACAACGCCGTGCTGATGGACGTTGAAGGCACCCAGACCAATCGCGCGCGTCCGCTGTGGCTGGCGCCGCGGGACACGCTGCTTTTCACCGCTGCCCGTCCCGAGCAAAGCCTGTGGCAGGGGCGCTAGGCCGCCGGCCCGGGCTTCTCCCTGAAACTCTAGTATTGTCGAATAGTCGCCATGTCAAAACTGAAAGCCATCCCCACCAATGTCATTACCGGCTTCCTGGGCGTCGGCAAATCCACCGCCATCCTGAACTTGCTCAAGCAAAAGCCCGCTGACGAGCGCTGGGCGGTGCTGGTCAACGAATTTGGCGAGGTGGGCATCGACGGCGGCCTGATCACCGGGCAGGAAACCGAGGAATCGGGTATTTTTGTTCGCGAGGTACCCGGTGGATGCATGTGTTGCGCCGCCGGACTGCCCATGCAGATTGCCCTGAACAGGCTACTTGCCCGCGCCAGGCCACACCGCCTGCTGATCGAACCCACCGGCCTCGGCCATCCCCGGGAAGTACTGGCCGTGCTGGGCACTGACTACTACCGGGAACTCCTGGACCTGCGGGCCACCATCACGCTGATCGATGCCCGCAAGGTGCACGAGGATCGCTATACCAGCCACCCCACCTTCAACCAGCAGCTAGCCATTGCCGACGTGATTGTCGCCAACAAGGCCGACCGCTACCAAAGCGCGGACTTTCCCGCGCTACTGGACTTTTTGGAGCGCACGGCGAATCTCGGGGACAAATCGGTCTTCCAGGTAAGCCAGGGGGCATTGCGGCTCGACTGGCTGGCGGCACCGGCCGGCCACCATGCCCCCCTGCATCCTCACGACGAACACCGCGATAGCGAACGGAAGACCTCGTCATCGATCCTGGAAACGCCCGAGATCCCCGAGACGGGCTACCTGTGTATTGAGAATAAGGGGGAAGGCTTTTTCAGTCGGGGCTGGATATTCAACCCCGGGTGGACCTTCGACGCGCGCAAGCTCTACGCCCTGCTACTTGGCGTCGATGCGGAGCGGGTCAAAGGGGTATTTATCACCGACCAGGGCATTACCGCCTACAACAAGGCCGACAACGTGCTGACCGCGGTCGAACTGGACGACTGCGTGGACAGCCGTGTCGAGTGTATCAGTAGCGACGCGTATTCATTCGAAACCCTGGAAGCGGAACTGCTCGAGTGTGTGCTGGCCAATAGCCCTTACTCTTCGGTGTAGGGCTCGACCCGCTCCACCGCGATGGCATAGGCGGCGGTGGCGAGCTCGTTCTCGGTGGTCGTCGTGCTGAGCTGGCCCGACAGCCAAAACGGTTCGTAAACCGACTGTAGCTGGAAACCTTCATCGTACTCAGCATAAACGATTTGGTTGGGCGGCGGTGGCGGCATATGGATGCACGCGCCAAAATACGGTACCAGGAAAAACTTGGTGACCCGCTGTTCTTCACCAAACTCCAGGGGTACGATAAAACCCGGCAGCCGTATTGCCTGGCCATCAAACGTCGACACTACCCGGGTCGATATCAATGCCTGCTGATAGCGGCTGTCACTGGCTTGCTCGATGGCCAATTGCATTTGGCTGGCGATCTGGTCCTCTGCCGAGCCATCGGCAATGTTGTTCAATGATTCGGGCGGATTGAGCAGAGCGTCCAGGTCGTCCTCCGGCATCAAATCGATCCATTCGATGGTGCGGTAGCCATCGCCCTCCGTCGCCTTTTCCTCCTGGGCCTGCGCGAAACCCGCACACAGCGACAATAGTGGCAGCAAAGTCAGGACACTGGCGAACCGCGTCAAAAAAGATAGTTGCGACTGTAGCAAAACGCCTTCCTCTTCCGGATGTCACAAAAAAGCCAAACAGCGGGCCCGTCGTTATGGTAAGTTATATCGTATCCCAACACCATTCGCGATACTGTTACGGGAGCCCGGGCCTTGGTGGTATCTGTACAAAACCTCCGTTTTCACTACGACAAAGCGCCAATACTGGATATCCCCCGATGGACCGTCGAAACCGGCGAGCGGATCTTCCTCCACGGCCCGTCGGGAGCCGGCAAATCCACCCTGCTGAACCTGCTCGCGGGCATCCTGCTACCGGACAGCGGAACCATCGAGGTGCAGGGTAAGGCGATCAACACGCTCGGAGCCCGGCAACGCGACAAGTGGCGCGCCCGCCATATCGGGGTGGTGTTCCAGCAGTTCAACCTCATCCCCTACCTGGGCGCCGTGGACAATATTCGCCTGGCAGCGGGGTTTGCCGGCGCCACCGGGGCCAGCGGCCGGGCCAGGGAACTGCTGCTCGCACTGGGGCTTGCCGAGGAGCAACACCACCAGAGCGCCTCGCGCCTCAGCATCGGCCAGCAACAGCGGGTGGCGATCGCCCGGGCCCTGGTCAATCGTCCCGCCTTGTTGATAGCGGATGAACCCACCTCGGCGCTGGACCGGGAAAATCGCGATGCTTTCCTGTCGCTGCTGCTGAACCAGGCCGGGGAGTGTCGCACCGCGCTGGTGTTTGTCAGCCACGACCTGGCACTGGCGGATCGCTTTTCCAGAACCGAGGCCCTGGCGGATATCAACCGGGCGGAAGGCTGTCACTGATGTTTTTCCGCCTCGCGCTATCCAGCCTGTGGAACCGCCGGGGTTCCGCCGTACTCACCTTCCTGGCGATCGCGGTCAGTGTTTTTGTACTTCTGGGCGTGGAACAGATCCGCCACCAGGCCAGGAGCAGTTTCGGCAATACCGTCTCCGGGATCGACCTGGTCGTCGGCGCCCGCACTGGCGACATCAATCTCCTTCTCTACTCGGTATTCCGGCTGGGCAACGCCACCAACAATCTCGCCTGGCAGAGCTACCGGGATATCGCGGCGGACCCGAATGTTGCCTGGACCATTCCCATTTCCCTGGGAGATTCCCACCAGGGCTACCGGGTGATGGGAACGACCACCGACTACTTCACCCACTTTCGCTTCGGCCAGGGCAGATCACTGGCGCTGGCGATGGGGTCGCCCTTCTCCGATCTGTTCGATGTGGTGCTCGGCAGCGAGGTAGCGCGAACTCTCGGCTACCGGCTTGGCGACGAGTTGACCCTCGCCCACGGCCTGGGCAGCACCAGTTTCAGCCGGCACGACGCCAACCCCTTCCGAGTCGCCGGCATCCTCGAACCCACCGGCACGCCGGTGGACCAGACCCTGCACGTCAGCCTGGAGGGTATCGAAGCCATCCATATCGGCTGGCAGGGCGGAGTGAAGCTGCCTGGCCTGCCGGCTACGGTGGAAAACATAAAGGAGCAAGACCTGACGCCGGAAAGCATCACCGCCTTCATGGTCGGCCTGAAATCCCGGCTCGCGACCTTCCGCCTGCAGCGGCAGATCAACACCTACCCGGGGGAACCCCTGACGGCCATCCTGCCCGGCGTGACCCTTACCCAGCTGTGGCAGATGATGGCGGTGATGGAAAACACCCTGCGACTGATCTCCGCGCTGGTGCTGCTCGCCTCCCTGCTGGGGCTTGCCGCCATGCTGCTGGCCTCGATTCGCGAGCGCCAGCGGGAGATCGCGGTCATGCGCGCCATCGGTGCCTCGCCCTGGTTTCTACTGGCCCTGGTGGAGGCCGAGGCCCTGCTGATTACAGTCGGCGCGACACTGGCCGCCGTGGCATTACTGGCCCTGGCCACCAGCGCTTCCAGGGATGCTCTGGCCGAGCGTTTCAGTCTGTTTTTCGACAGTAGCCTGATCACCCCGGATTCGTTGGTCTATCTACTGGCGATTGTTGCCGGTGCACTGGCCATTGGGTTGATACCGGGTATCACGGCATATCGACGCGCCTTGCAGCAGCAGCTCGGCTAGTCGCGGCATGTATAGAAGCGGGATTACCGGAAAGCCATCTGCGCGACGATCTGCATGTCTCCTCCGTCCTCAGCGACCAGCGCGGGGCGATCTCAACGCTGTCCACGCCGTGTAACGGCGTGGGCCTGTGGAGGCTCGCGTCGTAGACCACCGACAGGCGATTGTCGGACAAATGTCAACGCCTCCCTCTCCATTGTGAGGGTGTACAGCCTACGACGCGTCGAAACGCCGCGGAAAACTTTCCCGGATTCTGGTAACCAACACAGAGCGCCGTATCAATCACATTCTTGCCGTCATCCAGCATTCTCTTGGCCTCAATCATGCGCAAACCGACCAAATAACTATATGGCGCAACGCCGGTCGCCGCGCGCAAGGCTCGTGAGAAACGCCTCGGCTCCATACCAAGCGCCGCCGCCAACTCGGGAACCCGGATATCGTGGGCAATCCGGCCTAGTACATACTCCCTGACCCGACCGATCTGTCTTTGATTCAACGCCCGAACATTACCAGCGGGGGCGAGCTGGCCCCGCTGCGTCGTTACCCGCCGCAGAATAATATCGATGCCTTCATCGATAAACGCAGAACTGGGTCCGTGATACTCCGCGCATGTCCAAATGGCTACCAGAACGGACCGTATAACTTCATCCCTCACAACGCGAGAGGGAATATTGTCGAGCTCTTCGAGAGCACAACAAATGCCCTCCCTCGAACCGGCGGCGCTCGGTTCAATCGCCAGACCCAGCATATCGACATCGGGTGAGGCGAATTCCGTGCCGCGCAGTGGTGTCCGCACCAAAAAATCCCCCGGATGCCAATTCAATGTCGAAAGTCGACCGCGGGCGTTGTATTTAACCGTACCGCCGCCGGATATGCAGAGCCCCATCTTCAAATGCGCTCCGAAGTCCTCGACACCTTCGGTTGCGGGAAAGAACGATCGAACCAGCACTACGGATCGTTCTGCATTGGTAATAATTGACGCTGCCGGTGCCTGCGACGACAGCGAGCTCACAATACGGTCACCGGGATCCATCTGGCCGCGCTCCCATTTTTAGTTACAACATATCATATCAGTACTGGCGAAAATGGAGCAATTGTCCGTTCCGGAGCTGAGCGACGCGCAACTATGGATTACGTTGTTCTCGCTTTAATACCCACCTCTTCTGGAACGCAATTCTGTATGATTTCGAAAGCCCGTTTCTCAGCCCTATCGGTCATTCCGCTTGGAATAACCGTACTGTCACTGCAATCCACCGCAGCCGAACAAGTCGGCAACGATGACTCCCCTCATATCGAAGAAACGATCGTGACCGGTAGCAAACGCGATACCACCTTGATCGAATCCGACCTCTCGGCAACGATCATCGACAGTAATATGATCGATGAGGTTAGACTGCGAGACTTCCGTCGTATTGACGATTTGGCCCCCAATGTCCAGTTTAGTGAATCCGGGCAACGCGGCAGTATCTACATTACCGTCCGGGGTGTGGAATCCAATCCTTTCATTATCAACCGTGCGGCGATATATATTGATGGCATTCCCTTTCGCGAACTCAGCAATTCGGTTTTGAACCAGACCCAGTCCATCGAGGTGCTCCGCGGCCCCCAGGCCACACTCTATGGCGCGAACACTGAATCCGGGCTGATCATCGTTAGCACCAAGCAACCCTCGGAAGAAGTCAGTGCTGAACTGCGTTTGACGGGTATCGACTTCGAGTCCGGCAATGGCCTCGAGACTGATGGTTTTATATCCGGCCCGATTATCAGGGACAAACTCGCCGGGTCCATTGCATTCAATGTCGCGGAAGAAGATGCCTATGTGAAGAATCTCGGGACTTCGACCGGCGAGACCGGAAAAATCGACGAGACCTTTCTCCAGGGAAGGCTGCGTTGGACACCAACTGACACGCTCACGGTGAACGCCACGGCCTATTGGCTCGACATGGACGCGCCGGGCCTGTTTGACCAGCAGTATATGCCGCTGGACATCGATCGCTACAATGCGCTGTACGCCGATTATGCCAATGGCGGCCGCAGGGCGGACGGATGGACGACTTTTGAGGACGCGCCAAAATTAACGACGGAAGAGGAATGGGTAATAGGCATCAGTGCCACCCAAGCTCTCGACTACGGCTCACTCGATCTTGCAGCCTCCTATCGTAAGCTCGAAGAGAATGCCATGGGCCTTGATTTCGACCTAACGGCTTCGCCGCTGGTCTCGGCATCTGAAAAAGAGCAAGAAGCCTTTACCAACCTGGAAGCGCGTTTTTCATCGCCTGAAGTCGATGTCATCGACTATATTATTGGCGTTTCTTACTACCAGGATTATGAAGAAAACGCCAAGGCAAGCTTTATCGGCACCGGCGGGCTTGACTCCTATATCGCGGCACCCGCCCAACGCAAGGAAAGCGAAGACTATGGCGTTTTCGGATCAGTCAATTGGTACCTCACGCCAAAGTTGAGGCTGAGCGGCGGGCTCAGGTACGACAATGCCACACGCAGTACACAGCAGAAACAGGGCCAGCTTGATCTCGGATACGGATCGATCGTGTACTATGTTGACGCAGACCTTACCGAGACCTACGAGGCTTTCCTACCAAGGCTTGCCGCACACTATACGGTGAGCAACAATTTTTCCGTGCATGCGACGTTGGCCAAAGGCTATATCCCCGGCGGCTTCAACCTTGTGGCGGTTCAACAGGGCTATAGCGACCCGGATATCATATCCTATGACAGCGAAGCGCTGTGGAGCCGGGAAATCGGATTCAAATGGCGTTCCGCCGACCGGCGCATGCGTGCCTCGGGCGCAGTTTTCCACATCACCTCCGACAGCTGGCAGGAAGTGCAGATTGCAACCGACGAAACAGGCAGGCCCGTCAGTTCGGATTTTATCAGTTCCGATGCCTCAATCCGCAGTCAGGGCGCGGAGCTTGAAGGCCATTGGCAGGTTACGGACGCGCTCTCGGTCGATGCACATATCGGTTATGTCGACGCGGAATATCGCGACCTACAACTCGATGATACGACCAATGTAAAAGGCCAATCAATCCAGCTGGTACCCGAATATGATGGTGGCCTGGCGCTGCGATATGAATGGCCGAACGGCTTCTTTGTGCGCGGCGAAGCCGGTTTTACTGGAAAAATGGCGCTGCGCGCCCGCGGTGACGCCATTCAGGACGCGGTGGAGACCTTTGGACTACAGGCAGGTTACAAATCCGGCCGTTGGGCGGTGCGGATCTTTGGCGATAACCTTAGCGACGAACGCCGAGGCAGTGGCTTGGCCATTGAAAATCTTGCGTTCGGTACGGATGGCTTGTTTTACTCCCCCCTCGACGCCCCCCGGATTATTGGTGTCGAATTGGAGGCCTGGTATTAAGGCTGGTTTTTTCTCCCAACAGCGCTGCAGACGGCCGGGGCTCTTTCCATCAGCCCCGGCCATGGCAGCGGATAGGGCCGACAGGAGCTGGCCTCTGCAGCATGACTCATGTTCAAACCTGAGACGATGTCCGGGATCGCGGCCTTGGTATCCTCGCGCCATAGAAAGGCCTGGAATATCTTGGCAACAACTGCCGGTTGGGCGGCTTATTTGAATCCCAGCTCCGCCAGGGCGCTGTCCATGCGCTTGCGCTGCACGGGGTCGCGGATCGGAAACGAACGGAAGAAGTCTGCCTGCGTCAACGCGGGCACTCGCCGCCTGACATCCGCTGCCCACTCTCGGGCCCGCGCCTTCTTTCCCGCCAATTGACAGGCCACCGCGGCAATCAGCGCAATCAACACATGGGCTCCCGGTGCGCGAGCGCCCCGGTCCGCCCAGTCGGATGCCTGCTCGTCCTGTCCCAGCGTAATGTGGGTAAGCCCGCGCGCCGCCAGCATGGCGTAGTAAAGCGGGTCCAAGGGGCTCAGGCGCATCGACAGGTCCAGGTGGCCCATGGCATCCGCGGCGGCCCCGGCCATGGACTCGGTCCAGGCTCTGGCATAAATGCCCTGGGCGTAGTTCGGGCACAGCGAGGTGGCGCGCTCGAGCCACGCGGCGGCGCGTTCCAGGTCGGACTCGAGCCAGTAGGTGCGCCCCATGGTGAAATTGACAAAGGGATCGAGCGGATCGAGGTCTACGCCCTGCTGCGCGCAGGCTCGCGCCCGTACCACCTCGGCGTCGATATCGCCTGTCTGGCCCATGAACGCGTTCTGGAAATGCACGAAGGAAAGCCCGGCATGGGCACGGGCGAACCCCGGGTCCCGCGCGACCGCCTGGCCAAACAACTCCGCGGCGGCGGCATTGTCCTTGCGGTTAAAGCGGTAGATGTGCTGCAAGCCGAGATGGTAGGCGGACCAGGCATCGAGGTTACCCGGCGCTTTGAGGCGGGCGTGGGCAGCTTCATGCTGCGGGATCTGGACTTCCAGCTGGCCCAAGACGGTCGCGCAGATCTGCTCGCGCATGGCGTGCACGTCCCGTACCCCTCCACTGTACCTGTCCGCCCAGATCACCTCTCCAGCACCGGTATGCGCGAGCTCGCAGGTCACCGCAAGTCTTTTCCCGGACACCTCCACGGTCCCCGAGAGACAGTACTGAACCCCCAGCAGCCGGCGCACCTCGGCCAAATCGACGGTGTCGCCGCGCAAGCGGAACGATGAGGCCCTCGCCACCACGAACAGCCAGCGCAGCCGTGAAAGCTCCGCTATCAATTCGTGCGGAAGACCATCCGCTATCGCGCGCCACTCCACGGCGTCCCCAAGCGAGTGAAAGGGCAACACCGCAATGGACGGCCTGGCATCCGCCTGTGGCGCGGTGGCCGCTGCCCCATTGTCGTTGACCGCGGCAGCCGGTTCGACGAACGGCGCCCGCAGGATGCGCGCGCTGGCGACAAAGCGCAGGCCCTTGCCATGCACGGTGCGGATATAACACTGGGCCCTGCCATCGTCCCCCAGCGCTTTGCGCGCGGATTTTATCCTGCTGGCAAGGGCCGAATCGCTGACAATGCGGCCATCCCAGATCCGTTCGAAGATTTCCTCCCGGGTGACCAGCCGGTCGCGCTGCTCGACCAGCAGCGCAATCAGTGCGAAGACCTGCGGTTCAACGGCGCACAACTCCCCCGCACGACGCAGCTCGGCGCGCCCGAGATCGAGTTGAAAGTCGTCGAATGCGTAGATCACTCACACAGAATAGCCCAGCGGGACGGGTGCCGTGAGCGAAAATTCCACGAAATCTCCATGACTTCTCCAAGTTCCACCTCCGGTTTTTAGCAACAATGCACCTGTCGGCGTCCTGAGGGACGCGTCACAAGCGACTTACCCGAAACCTAGAGGAAGACAACGATGCCACTCGTCACCATTGATGTTATCAAGCATGTTTTCACCCCCGACCAGAAAGAGGCCCTGATCGAGAAGGTCACCGAAGCCATGATTGCCGTGGAAGGTGAGAATATGCGGCCCGTCACCTGGGTTCGCATCCAGGAATTTGAAGGCGGTGATTGGGCAATCGGCGGCAACCGGCTAGCCGCTGCCGATGTCCACGCCCTGCAAAAGGGCAACGCCGCTTGAGGTGGATATAGCAGTGCTCGCCATCACCCGCCCCAGGGGGTGGCGAGCCCGACAGATCCTTCATTGCCAGGGTGATGCCCGGGAAGGCCCTACCCTATCCCGGCCCGTTCGATGGCGCCGCGCAGGGTCGGGTTACTGCCCGGATCAAGCCCGCCGGGCATCGAGGCGACATGGATGAGTCGCGCGTGCTTCAATCCCCACTGACCACGTATCGATTGCGGCCGCCAGCTTTGGCCTCGTAAAGCGCGGTATCGGCAGCCTCGACAAGCGAGCCATCATCGTGTTCCCGATTGCCGACCGCGACCCCCAGACTGATGGTCACCGGTATCGCAGTCTCCCGGTAGTGAATTTCAGCGCGCTCGATTGCGCTCCGCAGACGTTCCGCCACCTCGCCAGCTCCGGCCCGGCCGGTATCGGGCAAAAGGGCGGTGAATTCCTCGCCCCCGGTACGAAACAGCCGGTCGTAAGGCCTCAAAACCCGCTGCATAGTCGTCGCCGCCGCCTTTAATACCTGGTCTCCCGCAGCGTGACCGTAGGTGTCATTAACCGCTTTAAAATGATCAATATCGATTGCCAGAATAGACCACCGCTCACCAAAACGGTCGAGGCGGGAGCGCATTTCCGTCAAGGCCTCGTCAAACTCCCGCCGATTGGGCAGCCCCGTTAGGGGATCTCTGCGGGCCAGCTCAGCGAGCTTTGACTCGGATGCGCGAACCCGATCGATCATTATGTTGAATTCATTTGCGACACGCCCCAGTTCGGGCGGGACGTCCACTTCGATGCGGTGGTCCCGCTCGCCATCGGCAAACTTAAGGGCACCTTCAACCAGGCGATCGACGCTGCCGGACAGCATCTCGCTGATCAAGCGCACACTGAATATTATCGTCAACAGGGAAACGAACGCGGCGATAGCCAGCACCCACAAGGAACGTTCATAGAACAGGCTGGCGACCCCGTAGTCACTTTCAACAATGCTGTCCAATTTCCGGTATACCGCTGCGAGTTTGTCAATCGCCGATTCGACCCGGCCATGATACTGGAGCAACAGCTCGACCAACCGTGGGTCCCCGTGGGGATGGGCAGTATGCAACAGCGTGTTCGCCGCTTGATCCGCCTCGGTCCAGTCGTCGAGTGAACGCCTTGCCAATCCAGCGATTTGGCTATCATCCCCCAACGCCTCAAGCAAATTGGCAAACTCGCCTTCTATTTCGGCTCGCAGCATACGGTAGGCATTGGCATGCTGTGGATTCCTGTCCTCCAGGTACTCGTCGACCGGCACGACAGAGCCCTGGATGTGTAGCCGCAATAGCTGAACCGGCGCAATCTGGTGGCGCATTCGATACGAAACATCCGCATACGACGCGATTACGCCCCGGTCAAGCAGCTGAAAGGTCAATGCGGCGAACACAGCCAGCGGCGCCAATGCCAACAACAGGGAAAAGGCGACCCAGGACCGCATGGACCGGGTTCGCAACATCCGCTTTATCATATGTGACTCCAACACCACTGAAGGCGCGCTCAGTGGGCCAAAAGGCGGCAACGATACCCCAATTCATCGTCCCCCTCCATACTGGGTTTGCGGCGTACGGGATCATGCCTGCCCGGGAACGGCCAATTCCGCCAGATGAATAACGCCACAAAAGCCGCGTCTGAAATCAAAATTTGGTAAACTGCCCGCGAATTCCAACGACGACAAAGGGGATACGGCCAAACGAGGCCCGATCCTATGGTGATATGTGAGTTACGAACTGAGCGGCAAGATTAAGCTGATCCAGGAACCGCAAACATTCAATAGCGGTTTCACCAAGCGAGAGATGGTGGTTATCGTGGAGGATGGCAAGTATCCCCAGGAGATCAACCTGGAGTTTGTGCAGGACAAAGTGTCACTGCTCGACAGCCTGCAGCCCGGACAAGAGGTCAAGGTCAATTTCGATATTCGCGGTCGCGAGTACAACGGCCGCTACTTCAACAACCTCCAGGGTTGGCGGGTGGAAGTGCTTGGCGGTGCCGCGGCCGCACCGTCCGCGCCCGCGGGCTTCGGCGGCGAGGAGCCACCACCCTACTCAGACGACGATATTCCTTTCTAACAGTACTCTGCCTGGACACGGTTTGCCGCGGCACACAGCATGCTCCCGCTTGCCCCGATACTTGCCGGCATCGGCCGGGCAGTATCTCGGCCGGCGGTGTCCAGGCCCCTTTAAAACGCCGCGGGCTCTCGACTGAATGCGCGCCCACAGTCCATCTCACGCGCACTACAAGCGCCACGGAACCAACCACCGCCAGGGTTACGCACCTTCTCCGGCACGCAGATCACAGCCAACCAGCAGAGCGGCCGCGTTTCCAGCCTCTCGCACATAGGCCGGATCATGATGGACCAGCATCGTAGACAGCGCTCCCTCCAGCAGGAGTAAAACATGACGGGCTGTCACTTCGGCATTCGCGAGATTGTAGCGGTGAAATTCCCCAGCCAACCACTGCTCAACATTCTTCTTGTGTGAAGAGGCAACTTTGATGGCCGGGTGGCCTGGCTTGTTGGCAAGCTCTCCCTCGGTGCGCTGAAACCCGCACCCCCGCCACTTCGGGTGGCTTGTGGCTTTCGAAATACCATCAAACACGGCGCGAATTTTGTCGGTAACCTCGCCTTCCTGCCCGTCAAACCACTTCTGATAGGTATGGAGGTTTACCTGATCCCTGGTATTGAGGTACGCGGCAATCAGGTCGTCCTTGCTCTGAAAGTGGTAGTAAAGCGTACGCTTGGTTATACCGGCTTTTTCAGCAATCGCATCGACGCTCGTGGCTCTGATTCCCGCCATGTAAAACAGCTTGTTGGCTGCCTCAACAATGCGCCGCTTGGTATCGGTCTTCCTGGCCACCATTGATGTATACCGTATAGTGAGTGTACAAAATTCTAATGCACACATACGATTTTCCTCAACAAACAATATCCAACGAGGATTACGTGATGAAACAGCTGGTTCTAACCGAACGAAAAGGCGGCATAGCCCTGCTGACCTTGAATCGACCGGAAAAGCTAAACGCCCTGAATTACGCCACCAATGACCGCCTGCTTGAGCTGCTGGACGAGATTGAAAATGACCCGGCCATTCGCGCTGTAATATTGACGGGTGCGGGAGAAAAGGCTTTCTCCGCGGGGGGCGATATCCACGAATTTACTGAGAGCATCAAGCAGGGTCAGGATATCGCGGTCAGGGAATTTGTGCGTCGAGGGCAACAAATGACATCCCGGATCGAGTTTTTTCCAAAACCGGTTATTGTCGCGGTAAACGGCATGGCGTTTGGTGGCGGCTGCGAAATTACCGAGGCCGCGCATTTGGCCGTCGCCAGTGAAAGGGCAATCTTTGCAAAGCCTGAAATCAACATTGGAATTCCTCCCACGTTTGGTGGAACCCAACGCCTGCCCCGACTGGCCGGGCGAAAGCGCGCCCTGGAACTACTGCTGACAGGGGATCGTTTTTCACCCGAGCGCGCCCATGCCATGGGCTTGATCAATCAAATCGTTCCACATGAAGAGCTGATACCCGCCGCTATTCAGCTGGCTAACCGCATCTTGCGGCACTCCCCCTTGGCTACCGCACGTATTATTTCAGCCGTTACTCGAGGCCTGAACACGACTATTGGTGAAGGGCTTGAGATTGAGAAAGAGCAGTTCGCTCGCATGGCTCAAACCGAGGACGCCATCGCGGGCCTTGAGGCCTGGATCGAGCGCCGAAAGCCCGTCTACAACGGCCGCTAAAAGGCCCACTGGCCACGGGAGAGGTCGCACTTCCGGTGGCGGACGCGCGCGTCGTCGCCCAGCGTATCCAATATGCTACCCCGACGGGCGCTCCGCACTCCGCGAATGTCGTGCTATGGCGGAGCGCGGCTACCCGTGCCTATTTTTTTGGCACCCGCCCTTGGTGGCGTTAATCCACATCGGTTCGTAGACGCGCATTTCCTGTCGCCTCGACGCAGATGATGCCCGCCGGGCGAATCCGCGGATTCACCCTGGCGAGGGAAGCCAACTCGAGAACGGTCATCCCGACCAGGCCGAACGGCGGATGACGCTGCAGAAATTACCGCCATGGAAATGCGGCTCCTTATCGGCGATCACATCGGCTTTCACATTGCCGAAGGTGGTGCCCGGTTTATGCTTGATACCGTCATAAAACAACTGAATGATGTCCTCTTTAAAGTTGGGGCTGCGCGGGAAGGCTTTGACGATAAACTCCCTGGCCTCATCGCTATACTGCTGGTAGGTAAGACCAAGAACGTCCATCTCCACACCCGCGGTGACAAGCGCCACGACGGGATGCATATGAACCGGTACGCCCGGCGTGGTATGCAGGGCGATGGCCGTCCAGACGGTGTAAACGTCTTCTTCGGCAATACCGTGGCTACGCAAAAAGTCGCGCGCGGCATTGGCGCCATCGACCTCGAACCGCTCGTCTTCGCTACTGTGGCTCGGCATCAGGCCAATGTCGTGAAACATCGCGCCCGCGTAAAGCAACTCGCGATCAAACTCCAGCCCCCGCTGTAAGCCAGCGAGCGCACCAAAGCAGTAGACCCGGCTCGAATGGTTGAACAGCAATTCCGTCTCCGTATCACGGATGTATTCGGTCACCGCCTGGGCGAGCCTGGAATCGGGAATAAAAGCGTCTTTGCTGAACCGTGGCATGTGCATCTCCTATCAGGTTTACGTAGAAAAAGGATAGAGGCGACACACCATGTCCTCAATAAACTTAACACGTCTGTAAAGGACATTTTAGGGCTTTGCAAGACGCAGGGCATGGGACTGAAAAAAACTGCTTGCCGGCGTCGCGAGGCCTGCGGTTTCTCGACGCGCTTGATCCCCGAATGCAGCATTGAGAATGATGGTTCAAGCTAGATGCCCGGACTGACCACCCCCTCTTCGATTTATATCTACACCCCGAACAACGGACATCCAAACCCGGGCATCACCGTTACCCAAAAGATAGCGCACCCTCGATGGAAAACAGGAAGCGTGTCCTCGGCACAAAAAACACGGTCAATCGCTGATGATTTCCCCCGCGACGTTGTCTACCACAAGAGGTGTATCGAGATAGGTTATCTCCGGCTGCGAGCCGTATTTTTCGAGAACGAACGCTTTCCAGCTATCCGTGTAAACGGCCTCGGCATCTTCACGGGATCGCCAAAGATAGATGCCACCTACGGTACGGCCATCATCGGAGAGGACATAGCATTTACGAAAGAGTCCCGGCACATTTTGATACTTGTGTGCCGTAGTCAGAAAAATGCTCTTCGCCTGCTCCGGGGAAACCGGTTGTGGCAATGCAAATCTGGTAATCGCTGTAATCATTGATCCTCCTCAGGCTCAACATCAACTCATTTTGCAGGCTATTGAAAATCGCCAGGGGCTTCCGCAAGCGACGGCGTAACCCCCCGCCGTATCCCAGAACGCCCACTTCCGCCATCCGCTCCAACGGCCGCGGCCTGCAGAGCTCCAGTCACGATGACGTGTACAGACAGGATAGAGGCGGGATACCATGTCCTCAAGAGTCACCATACGTCCACAAAGGACATATTCCGACCACCTGGGTCGCGCATCGCATGAAGACAAAAACCATTGTTATCGTGGCCGTGCCCGGCGTACAGCTACTCGACGTGTCCGGCCCCTTGGATGTCTTCGCCGAGGCGAACGTTCAAGCCGGGCGCCAGGCATACCGACTCCTTGTCGCGGCTGAAGATCCGGGGCCGGTCCGCAGCTCATCAGGGGTGAGCCTCGTGCCAGACCTGGTCATTTCCCGGGATACCCGGACATCGATTGATACGCTGCTGGTTGCGGGCTGCCCAAACGCGGCGGCAACTGGCGCCGGCACGGCGACAACCAACTGGCTCAAGCGGAAAATCCCCAGGGTCAGGCGTTACGGCTCCGTCTGTAGCGGTGCATTTTTCCTTGCGGCCACGGGCCTGCTCCGCGGGCGCCGGGTTACCACCCACTGGGCAGTGGCTGAACAGCTTGCCGAACGGCACCCGGACTTAGTCGTGGAACAGGATGCCATACATATCAGCGACGGCCCCTTGCGTACCGCGGCGGGCGTCACGGCGGGGCTCGATCTCGCGCTTTCCCTGGTGGAGGAAGATCTCGGACGCGATATCGCAAAGCGCGTCGCAAGCCAGCTGGTGATGTTCTTCAAGCGTCCCGGCGGCCAGATGCAGTTTAGCCGCAACCGCGAAACCGCCTTGGCGGGGCGCGCGGCCCTTCAGGAGCTGCAACGCTGGATCGCGGCCAACCCGCAGCTCGACCATAGCATCTCCAACCTTGCCCAGCGCCTGCATCTGAGCCCGCGTCACTTTTCACGGATGTTTCGCAGCGAAGTCGGCGTCACCCCGGCAACATGGATCAAGGAGGCGCGAGTCGACGCCGCGCGCCGGCTGCTTGAGCAGGGCCAGCTCGCCCCCAAACAAGTCGCGGCGCTTTGCGGTTTTGCTGATGCGGATACGCTCAGGCGCGCTTTTGTCGGCCTTGTGGGGGTCACACCCGCGGAATATCGCAAGCGTTTTGCCTCGATACCGGCCGAGTAGCCCCTAGCCCGGCAAACCCCGATCCAAGAATCACTTTCAGTTCCGAGGGCTTTCACGCTCCGGGCGCGAGGAACTGCAGGTGCGTGCCATCGCAACGACCATCCCGGCAGCAACGGCGTGGCGGCCACCTGGC
This sequence comes from Parahaliea mediterranea, assembly GCF_017255185.1. Classification (GTDB taxonomy): domain Bacteria; phylum Pseudomonadota; class Gammaproteobacteria; order Pseudomonadales; family Halieaceae; genus JAFKCZ01. The sequence continues at coordinate 182,931 of NZ_JAFKCZ010000004.1, read as the reverse complement.
GACGCGCGGCCTCCTCCCACGCCCTGGAATCGTCCGGCGAACCTTTCAAATGGCGGTATCGGGAAAGCCGTCTATTCGATTGCCTTCGCTCCATAGCGGGAGCTCTTTCACCATCAAAGAAATTATCATACGATACATATTTATCAATTGATAAAAATAATTGGAGCGGTCGCCCCATGACAAAGCTGCAGCCTCCCCTCTACCCTGACGCCGTTCTGGCGCAGAAAACCGACATTCCCTCGATCTATGGCAATGTCGACTTTTCCATACTGCCGGAACGTTATGTCAGCGACGTGGACATCGGTAGCCAGCGCTCCTCGCGGTTCAAACGCTACGCCGGGAGCGCGTTGTCCGACCCCGCGCGGGTCGAGAACATCCGCAACTACACGATGACCGGCGACAGGGTGGCGGACGCCTATGCCGCCCTGATTCCCCGGTACGGATTCCGCGCGCTGGTGAGCATGCTGGAAGACGCCTGTGACAATGGCCTGGAGGCCGTGCCCGACGCGCCGCCGGAACTGGTCGCGTTCATTCGCGCCATGGAGACAATACCGGAGTGGATCGATCTGGGCATGGTGGAGGAAGGCGCCCGGCAGGAGCGGGTCCCCATCGCCACCCTCTCTCCCTTCGCGATAAGGGGGGCGTTCATCGCCACCTTTATGAACAAGTACACCGCATTGCCGATGACAATGACGGGCACCCTCTCGGATGCGAAATCCGCCAGGCGCGTGTTCGAAACCGCCAGTTTTTTCACCGCCACGGTAATGCCCGGCGCGCTGCAACGCTTTGGCAAGGGTTTCAAGGCGGCCGCCAAGGTCCGCCTGATGCATTCGATGGTGCGTTTCAATATCATGCGTTCGGGCAGGTGGGATGTCGCCACCTACGGCATCCCCATACCCCAGGTGGACCAGATGCCCGCGGGGCTAATCGGCATCTTCCTGCTGTCCTTCGAGATACTGGCAAAGGGGCGCACCCAATTCACGCCCGGCGAGCGGGCGCGGGTGGAGCTCTCCCGCTACCGCTGCTACTTGCTGGGCCTGCCGCGGGAGTTGCTCGGGGAGACGCCGCAGGAAATTGTCGACCTGATGACGGCGCGGAGGCTGTCCCTGAAGGAAGAATACGACGACCAGGTCTGCGGCGAACTGGTGCGGGGCACGATGGACGCGGAGCTGTTTACCGACCCCTCCCTGCGCGGCCGGCTGCACCGCTGGATGGAGCGCGGGTTCTCCAAGTTTTTTTTCATCCACAGCTTCTGCGAAGGCAAGGCAGGCGACGCCAGGACGATCGGAATCCAGTACAGCCTGCAAGACAAACTCGCTTCCGTATTGACGCTAATCGTGGTCACCGGCAGCGCCAAGCTCTATAAACTCGGCATGCGCATCCCCGGTCTGCGTACGCGGGTTGACCGACACCTGGTAAAGCGGGTCGCCTCGCTACTGGACACTTACGGCCACGCCGATTTCATCACCGACGCCACACAGTACAAACTGGCGACTACCGACGAAACATAGGAAGGCAGGCTTCATGGCCACAAAAGCGAATACCCGGCAGGTGTACCGGCAGTCGAACACCGGCTATTCCAAGAGCGCGGACACGCGCAAGGCGATCCTGCGCGCCGCCATCGTGGCATTCGGCCGGGCCGGGTACAGCGCGGCGACCACCCGCCAGATCGCCGATGCCGCCGGCGTTAACCAACCGGCAATCAACTATTACTTCGGCGGCAAGGACGGCCTCTACCAGGCCTGCGCCCAGGAAATACTCGACAATTTCAAAGGCCCTCTGGAGCAGGTATCGCTGCGCGCGCTGGAAGCGATAGGCGCCGGGCTGGATCGCAAGGGGGCGGCGCGCCAGTTGCAGGAACTGCTATCGGCGCTGGCGGAGGTGATGATCCTCTCCGAAGAAGTCTCCGAGGCGGCGGGCTTCGTCGGCCGCGAGATGCGCGAGCCGGGGCTTGCGTACCAGATGCTCTACCGCAACCTGTGGGCGCCGGGGATCGAGCTGGCGGCCGCCCTGATTGCGATCGTGAAAGGACGGGCGGAGGTCGAACCCGCCGACCGGGTGGATGCGATCATGATGATTTCCGGCATTTCCGCGTTCGCGCCCGGGCACTCTGTTTCCATGCAGGTGATGCAGTGGCAGGCAGCCGGCAAAGACGGCAAGGCCCTGGTGCTGGAGCGGCTGGAGGCGCAGATTCTCGGGTGGGCCAGGACCCCCGCACCTGGCGGATAGGACCTTGCGCTGGCTAGCACTGACAGCCGTACCGCGGCACGCCGGCAACCTCGTTGATTCAGCAGCCCGTTGGGCACGCGGCGTACCCAACGGCTGCTTTTTCGGCAACTCCCGGGTTACACCAATGACGCCAAACAGGACTTGTCATACGCTTTCAGCGCCGACAGCTGCCCATCGCGAACCTGGTTGGACCAATCGGGATTGGCGATCAAGGCACGGCCAACCGCAACCAGGTCAAACTCCTTGCGATCCAGTCGTTGCAGCAGGTTGTCGAGACTGGCCGGCTCCGCCGCCTGGAAGTCCGCCGAACCGGAACCCGGTTCCGGCAGGAACTCCGCATTCAAGCCCACACTGCCGACGGTGATACAGGGCTTGCCCGTGAGCTTGCGGGTCCAGCCGGCCAGGTTCAGATCACTGCCTTCGAACTCCGGCTCCCAAAAACGGCGTGTGGAACAGTGGAAGATATCCACGCCGGCATCGACCAGCGGCTTCAGGAAACCCTCCAGGGCTTCCGGCGTGTCTACCAGGCGAGCGGTATAATCCTGCTGCTTCCACTGGGACCAGCGCAGAATAACCGGGAAATCCGGCCCCACCGCTTCACGTATGGCGGCAATGATTTCGATGGCAAAGCGGGAGCGCTGCGCCAGATCGCCGCCGTATTCGTCGTCACGCTGGTTGGTGCCCTCCCAGAAAAACTGGTCCAGCAAATAGCCGTGCGCGCCGTGAATTTCCACCGCGTCAAAGCCGATGGCTTTGGCATCCCTGGCGGCCTGCGCAAACGCCGCGACCACCTCGTCAATATCCGCCTTGGTCATCGCGTGGCCGGTCACCTTGTTCGGCACCGCCATGCCCGAGGGGCCGTAGCCCGGTGCATCACCACCCGGCTCCACCCCCGGACGGCGAATCGCACCCACGTGCCACAACTGCGGAGCAATCTTGCCGCCCTCGGCATGGACCGCGTCGACCACCTTTTTCCAGCCCGCCAACGCGTCTTCACCGGCAATCAATGGCACATCGGGGTAGCCGGAGGCCGCCTTGTGGCCCACGCAGGTCCCCTCGGTGATAATCAGGCCGACACCACCCGCGGCGCGGCGGCGGTAGTATTCCACCACCTCGTCACCCGGCACATTCCCCGGCGACATGGAACGCGTCATGGGCGCCATCACCACCCGGTTGGACAGCTCCAGATTACCCAGCGTAAAAGGCTGGAACAGACTGCTGACGTTACTCATCAATACATCTCCTTGATCAATCACCGCCCACTAACCTACTAGTAGGATGGTTAACAAAGCGTGTTTTTGATCCGCCGGATACCCGACGGATCGAAATGAACGCGAAATTTATTGCCCCAGAAGCTGGGCCTTCATTTGTGCCATGGCGGCATCGAAGACTTCACTGCCGTGCACACGGGAATACTGCAAGGCGCCCTTGCAAGTCAGCACAAACAGAATCGCCTGATCGCGCGCCGAACCGGAGAACTTGAACTCCCCGCTCTCCCGGCCCGCATCCAACAACTCGGCGATGAAATCCAGCTCGTGATCGTCCAGGCGCTTCAGCGCCGGGCGCATCGCTTCCGGCAGTGATGCAATATCCGCCTGCAAACTGCTCAGCGGGCAGATCTTGGTATCACCGCAGGCGAACTTCAGCGTCCCCCGCACATACAAATCCAGCTTCTCCTGGGCGCTGCCGGAGAAACTGCGAGTACGGGCAAACTCACGTTCATGCCACTCCTGGATCGCCTGGCACAGCGCCACGCCCAGATCCGCCTTCTTCGGGAAATGGTGATGGATACTGGCCTTGGTGATCCCCAGCTGCCCCGCCAGATCCCGATAGCTGAAATTCTCGAACCCGTGGGTTTGCAGTAATTCCAACGCCAGATCGACGATTTGCTGCTTGCGGTTTTTGGGGCGTGCTTGCATGGCGAAAATACTAACCTACTAGTAGGTTAGTTAGCAAGACAGCGCTCTTAGAACATTTTGATCCAATCTTAGATAGCCGTATGGAGAGAGGACTGGACGAGCAGTCGCTCGCCCCTGCCAAACCCTGGAGGGCCTCCCTGCTTCGGTAGGGACAACCGGCGTTCGCCCTGCTCCCTCAAACGCCGGGAGCTATTCCCACTCGATTGTAAATAAGCCTTTTTTATCTTTGAAATTCAATAGCTTATTTTCCTGCTAAACGGCAATACCATGAAAAATACCATGCTCAGAAAATCCTTCAAAATGCTCGAAAAAATTGCCGATCGAACTCTGATACACAGCACCTTAGGCAACCTTCCAAGCTTTGACTTCTAAGTGCATCCCCTCCTGCTCCTGCAGATAGTGGATCACCGCGCCAAGCGCCCACATATGGCTAATTGGTAATAACATTGACAATTAGCCACTATCTCGCATAATTCAGGCATGTAAAGCAATCAGAAGCCACCATGACCTACATCCCCCGAAACGCAGAATCGAGGCTTCAACACTTCGCCAGCGGCTATCCAGTGGTTGTGGTCACCGGCCCTCGCCAGTCGGGCAAGTCCACCTTGGTGAAACATGCCTTTCCCGATCACCATTATGTATCGCTTGAAGATCTCGACCAAAGGGAATTTGCTGAAACGGACCCGCGTGGTTTTTTGAACCAATTCAGTGGGGGCGCCATCCTGGACGAGGCGCAACGCTGCCCTGCCCTGTTTTCTTATCTCCAAACATGCGTCGATGAACGGCAACAACCCGGAGAATTTATCCTGACGGGATCCCAGCAGTTTGGCCTGTTGTCTGGCATCACGCAGAGTCTGGCCGGCAGAGCCGCATTGTTAACACTGCTACCCATGACCTACGGCGAATTAGAACGTTCAGGAAAAATCGGCAGGAACCTCGACAAGATACTCTTTGATGGAGCGTACCCCCCCATCTTCGACCGCGGACTCGAACCACACCCGTGGCAGGGTAACTATGTGCGCACTTATCTCGAACGCGACGTCCGGCAATTGATCAAGGTACAGGATCTGGGCACATTTCAACGCTTCCTGAAATTGTGCGCGGGCCGGACCGGTCAACTCCTGAACCTTTCCTCACTCGCAAATGACGCTGGTATTACACATAACACGGCCAAGGCCTGGATATCCGTGTTGGAAGCCAGTTACATCGTGCATCTGCTGCCGCCGCACCACCAGAATTTCAGTAAGCGTCTGGTCAAAACACCCAAGCTCTATTTCCTGGATACCGGCCTTGCTACCTGGTTGCTCGGCATTCAAAACAGCGAACAACTGACCGCCCATGTTCATCGAGGCGCCTTATTCGAAACCTGGGTTATCAGCGAATTGCTGAAAGCCCGTTACAACTCGGGTGAAATCTCAAACCTTTACTTCTGGCGTGATCGTTCGGGGCATGAGGTGGACCTGCTGATTGACCATGGAACCCATCTGTCACCGCTGGAAATCAAATCCGGGCAAACCATCAACAAAGATTACTTCAAGGGGCTGGAGTTCTGGCAAAAGCTGGCAGGTGAAACTGCCGGAAAGGCGTGGCTGGTTTATGGCGGTGACACCCGGCAGATACGCTCCAATGTCACTGTTCTTCCGTGGCTTGAAATCAACGCTGAGCAGATTGTAGATGAAAACACCGGCCTTCGATCGCAATAACCCCTGCCCCTGCGGCAGTGGAAAGAAATTCAAGCACTGCTGCCTGGGTAAGGGTAACGGCGCGGCATCCACTCACGGGGCAACCAGCGCGTCTGAGACTTTGCGCAATGCCCTTAAAGGCCAGCAATTCGAGTCGCTGGAAGAAGCCCAGGCATTTGTCACTCGACATGCCCAAACGCAAAATCAGCGACCGCGAGATGAATTCTACGGCCTGTCACCCGAGCAAATGCATCGATTACTGAACCAGCCGTTCAAGAGCTGGTACGCTTCCCGGAATTACCCGATGCACAACCGACCGCGCCGATTCTGCGGCTGTTCGGCTTATTGACGGATGCCATTGGCGAGCAGGGCTTGAAACCGACCGCCAAGGGCAACCTGCCGCGCAACTTCTGCCGCGAGGCCGCTCAGGTCTACTGGGGGGAGGATGCCTACCAGGAACGCACCCGTTTTGGCAATATCAATCGCGAGGACGACTTCTACGACCTGCATATCACACGCCTGATGGCCGAACTATCGGGCCTGATCCGCAAATACAAAGGGAAGTTTATTCTCAGCCGGGATTGCCGCCAGCTACTGGCCGAGGGCGGCCTGGCAGCGGTGTATCCCAGACTGTTCAGAGCCTATGTCGAACAGTTCAATTGGGCCTACCGGGACGGCCATGTGGAGTTACCCTTTATCCAGCAGTCGTTTGTATTCACTCTGTACCTGCTAACTCGCTACGGAAATACCTCACGACCACATACATTTTATGAGGAGGCATTTTTGCAGGCATTCCCGATAGTTTTGGATGACATCCCACCAAGCCCGATATTTTCTCCCGAAGAGGAACTGCGCCGCTGCTATACCTGGCGCGCACTGGTAGATTTCACAGGGTTTCTCGGGCTTGCTGAAGTAGAAAAAGTCTCCGACGAACTCCTGTGTCGCGAGTACCGGGTAAAGTCCTTACCACTGCTGGGCCGGATCGTTCAATTTCAACTCCCAAAGTAAAACTTCATGGCGAAAAAACGCAAACAGGATGACCCTTTGGCTGCCTTGCTTGAAGCCGCACCGAAAGCAAAGCTGGTTGACCTGGTCGTCCGCGTGGCCAGCACACGCCCCGCAGTCCGGCATGAATGCCTCGACTACCTGAACCGGCACACCACCCTGTCACCCAGCCAAAAGAAGCAGTCCGAGGGTGAAAAACTGCTGGCCCTGTGGAGCGAACTCGCGCCAGATCTGGAAGAACTGGATGCCTACGGCGGTGGCGACTATGGCGCAGACTTCCGTGTTTCCAGTCTGCTGCATGACATTGCGCAGGTGCTTTCCCGGAAACAAATCGATGCAGGCTACAGGCAAAAACTTCTCGACAATGCCCTGCCCTATATCAAAAGCGGTAATGCCGGCCTTGACGACGATCTCTACGATGTGGCCTATGACGCCTGTTACAGCGACGACGATTGGCGGGCACTGGCAGAAGCCTTCGAGTCCATGGGCGGGGACTGGCGACTCGACCATGCTCGGCGCATTTATCGCCAACTCGGCGATCAGGATAAATATCTCGAGCTCCGCCAGCGTAAACTGGCCACCGGCGCCGACTATCACGACCTGGCGGACTTCCACTGGAAGGCCGGTGAAAAGCAAAAGGCCATGGAAGTCGCGGAAGAAGGGCTGCGCCAGGGAAGTGGCCGCATGGATGACTTGCGTCAGTTCGTTGCCAAGCACGCCAAATCCGCCGGCAATCGCGAACGCTACCTGGAACTGCAGTTCGATCAGGCGGTCGATCATCTGACCTGCGACAAGTACAAGGCATTTAAGAAACTGTGCACTACCGGCGAGTGGAAAAGTTACGAAGAGAAAATCCTTGCGCAGTTGGAGAACGCCTGGGACACGGAGCAACTCCGTATCCGCATGCACCGCAAAGAGTACGAGGAAGCGGTGGCCGTGCTAACCCGGAGCCGCTATCCCGTCTACGCCTGGGACAGCGACTATGAACTGCAGACCGCCAGACGCCTCGAAGGCAGGTTTCCCGAAGCGATTCTCAAATACTATATATCAGGACTGGGCAACCTCAAGACCAATGCCCCACGCAAGGAATACATCCGCAAGGCACAGATAATGAAAAAAGCCTATCATGTGTTGGTTGATGTGTTGCGTGATCCGCCTCGCTGGCGGGACTTCGCACTTAAAGTCAAACAGGACAACATCAACCGTCCGGCTTTTCAGGAAGAATTCACCAAAACCATACCTGGTTGGCAGGCGCTGAAATAACACGAGGACACGCTTTTCGGCAATGGGAGTAGGCATGGTGATCAACGGTGCCCACCAGCACAATCACGCCGCGGCCGTTCAAAAGGCGATTTCTAAGCGCCGACCGCTGATACCATGATTACGCCAACCTTACACTCATGGTATTGCTGCTTTTCTTCACAAACGCAGCTGAAAATACCATGAAAAATACCATTGATGATACAGACTACATTATCAATTTTGATATTTTTACTGTTGAAAATCAATTAGTTACGAATTCCAGTCACTCCCACTCAATCGTCGCCGGCGGCTTGCTGCTCACATCGTAGGTAACCCGCGACACGCCGGAAATCTCATTGATGATGCGGTTGGAAACGGTCTCCAGCAGCTCGTAGGGCAGGTGCGCCCAGCGGGCGGTCATGAAGTCCACGGTCTCCACCGCACGCAGGGCGATGACGTACTCGTAGCGGCGGCCGTCGCCCACCACGCCGACGGACTTGACCGGCAGGAACACGGCGAAGGCCTGGCTGGTCTTGTGATACCAGTCGGCGGCGTGCAGTTCCTCGATGAAAATGGCGTCGGCGCGGCGCAGCAGGTCGGCGTAGGGTTTCTTGACCTCGCCGAGGATGCGCACGCCCAGGCCGGGGCCCGGGAAGGGGTGGCGGTAGACCATGTCGTAGGGCAGGCCCAGTTCGAGGCCGATGCGGCGCACCTCGTCCTTGAACAGCTCGCGCAGGGGCTCCACCAGCTCCAGGGCCATGTCCTCGGGCAGGCCGCCCACGTTGTGATGGGACTTGATCACATGGGCCTTGCCGGTCTTGGCGCCGGCGGACTCGATCACGTCGGGGTAGATGGTGCCCTGGGCCAGCCACTTCACGTCGCGGATGGTCGCGGCTTCCTCGTCGAATACCTCGATGAAAGTGTTGCCGATGATCTTGCGCTTCTGCTCGGGGTCGTTGACGCCGGCCAGCTTGCCCAGGAACAGCTCTTCCCTGTCGGCGCGGATGACCTTCACCCCCATGTTGTTGGCGAACATCTCCATCACCTGGTCGCCCTCGTGCAGGCGCAACAGGCCGTTGTCGACGAACACGCAGGTGAGCTGGTCGCCGATGGCTTTGTGCAGCAGCGCCGCCACCACCGAGGAATCCACGCCGCCGGACAGGCCCAGCAGCACCTTGTCGCCGCCCACCTGCTCGCGCACCCGCTCGATGGCGTCCTCGACGATGTTGGCCGGGTTCCACAGGGCTTCACAGCCGCACTGCTCCAGCACGAAATGCTCGAAGATGCGCACACCCTGCAGGGTGTGGGTCACCTCCGGGTGGAACTGGATGCCGAAGAAGGGCTTTGATTCATGCGCCATGCCGGCGATGGGGCAGGAATCGGTCTCGGCGATCACCTGGAAGCCCGGCGGCAGCTCCACCACCTTGTCGCCGTGGCTCATCCACACGTCCAGCAGGGCGGTGCCGTTGTCGGCGATGTGATCGCGGATATCGTGTAGCAGGCCGCCGTTGCCCACCTGGCGGATCTGGGCGTAGCCGAACTCGCTGGTGGGGGACGGCGACACGCCGCCGCCGAACTGCTCGGCCATGGTCTGCATGCCGTAGCAGATGCCCAGCACCGGCACGTCCAGCTCGAACACCAGCTGCGGGGCGCGGGGTGAATTCGCCGCCGCCACCGATTCCGGGCCGCCGGAGAGAATGACGCCGCTGGGCGCGAATTCACGGATCTCCTCGTCGCTCATGTCCCAGGCGCGGATTTCGCTGTACACCCCCACTTCCCGCACCCGGCGGGCGATCAGCTGGGTGTACTGGGAACCGAAGTCGAGGATGAGGATTCTGCTGGCGTGGATGTTCTTGGTCATCTGGGGTCCTGAATGTGGCCGGATTCATACGGCCGTGTGCCACGGGGTTGGTGGCCGAATGAATTCGGCCCTACAGGATCGGTGTATCCCTTTGTAGGGCGCAATTCATTGCGCCGTGTTTTGGCAGAATGAATTCGGCCCTACAGGGTCGGTGTATCCCTTTGCAGGGCGCAATTCATTGCGCCGTGTTTTGGCCGAATGAATTCGGCCCTACAGGGTTGGTGTATCCCTTTGCAGGGCGCAATTCATTGCGCCGTGTTTTGGCCGAATGAATTCGGCCCTACAGGGTTGGTGTATCCCTTTGTAGGGCGCAATTCATTGCGCCGTGTTCTGGCCGAATGAATTCGGCCCTACAGGGGGCCATGCCCCCCTATAAGTTTGGCCGGGGCGCTGTGCCTAGCGCACCGGGTAGTTCGGCGCCTCCTTGGTGATGGAGACATCGTGCACGTGGCTCTCGGACATGCCGGCCATGGTCACCCGCACGAACTCGGGACGGGTGCGCATCTCTTCCATGGTGCGGCTGCCGGTGTAACCCATGGCCGAGCGCACGCCGCCCATCAGCTGGTGGATGATCGCGGAGACCGGGCCCTTGTAGGGCACGCGGCCCTCGATGCCCTCGGGCACCAGCTTCTCGGCGCCCTTGCTGGCATCCTGGAAATAGCGGTCGGAGGAGCCCTGGGTCTTGGACATGGCGCCCAGGGAACCCATGCCGCGGTAGGCCTTGTAGGTCCGGCCCTGGTACAGCTCCACCTCGCCGGGGGCCTCCTCGGTACCGGCGAACATGCTGCCCATCATCACCGCGTGGGCGCCGGCGACCAGCGCCTTGGCGATATCGCCGGAGAAGCGGATGCCGCCGTCGGCGATCACCGGAATGTCGCGGCCCTCCAGGGCCTCGATCACATTGGCGATGGCGGAGATCTGCGGCACCCCGGTGCCGGTGACGATGCGGGTGGTGCAGATGGAGCCGGGACCGATGCCCACCTTCACCCCGTCGGCGCCGGCCTCGGCCAGGGCCAGGGCCGCGGCGCCGGTGGCGATATTGCCGCCGATCACCTGGATCGAGGGGTAGTCCGCCTTGATCTTGCGCACCCGCTCGATCACGTTGCGGGAGTGGCCGTGGGCGGTATCCACCACCAGCACGTCGACACCCGAGCGCACCAGGGCGGCCACGCGATCGTCGGTGTCGGGGCTGGTGCCCACGGAGGCCCCCACCCGCAGCTGCCCGTAGGAATCCTTGCAGGCGTGGGGGAAACTCTCGGCCTTGTCGAAGTCCTTGACGGTGATCATGCCCCGCAGGTCGAAGTCGTCGTTGACCACCAGGATCTTCTCGATGCGGTGCTGGTGCAGCAGGCGCTGGACCTCCTCGGCGCTGGCGCCCTCCTTCACCGTGACCAGCTTCTCGCGGGGGGTCATGATGCTCGACACCAGCTTGCTGGGGTCGGACTCGAAGCGCACGTCGCGGCGGGTCACGATGCCCACCAGGTCGGGGCCGTCCAGCACCGGCACGCCGGAGATGCCGTTGGCGCTGGTCAATTCGTGGAGTTCGGCGATGGTCGCGTTCTGCTGAATGGTGATGGGGTCCTTGACCACGCCACTCTCGAACTTCTTCACCCGGCGCACCTGCTCGGCCTGCTCGGCGATGGACATGCTCTTGTGGATGATGCCAATGCCGCCCTCCTGGGCCATGGCGATGGCCAGGCGCGCCTCGGTGACGGTATCCATGGCGGCGGACACCAGGGGAATGTTAAGCTCGATATCGCGGGTAAGGCGGGTTTTCAGCGACACATCGGTCGCCACCACCTCGGAGTAGCCCGGCAGTAACAGGACATCGTCGAAAGTCAGGGCTTCCTGGGCTATTCGCAGCATGGGGCACACTCTCCGGCTGGCGGGTTGAGGAAAAACGTGAAATTATAAATCCTCAGCCTACCCCAGGTAAACAAAAGTCAAGCCCACTAAATACACAAGCCAGCGCCTACACAGGCATCCATGCCACCAGCCACAGTGAAACCGTGCCCCCGTGCCCTATTCCAGAGACAGCAGCGACAGCCCTTTCAATAGCCCCCCCCCCGAGACCCTCACCGTCAGCGAGCTCAACCGGCGGGTGCGCCGGCTGCTGGAATCCAGCTTCGACTTCGTCTGGGTGGAGGGCGAGATCAGCAACTTCGCGGCGCCCTCCTCCGGCCACTGGTACTTCTCGCTGAAGGACAACGGCGCCCAGGTGCGCTGCGCGATGTTCCGCAACCGCAACCAGCGGGTGCGCTTCCGCCCCGAAAACGGCGCCCACATCCGGCTGCGCTGCCGGGTGTCGCTGTACGAGGGCCGCGGCGAGTTCCAGCTGATCGTGGAGCACATGGAGCACGCCGGGGCCGGCGCCCTGCAGGCGGCCTTCGAGCAGCTCAAGGCCAAGCTGCTGGTCGAGGGTCTGTTCGACCCGGCGCGCAAGCGCCCCCTGCCCGCGCAGATCGCGCGGCTGGGGGTCGTCACCTCGCCCACCGGCGCCGCCATCCACGACATCCTCACCGTGCTCCGGCGGCGCTGGCCGGCCATGGAAGTCTACATTCTGCCGGTGGCGGTGCAGGGCGAGGCCGCCGCCGGCGAAATCGTCGCCGCCATCGAGCGCGCCAACCGGCTCGCCGCCAGTGGCGAGGTGGCGCTGGACGCGCTGATCGTGGGCCGCGGCGGCGGTTCGCTGGAAGATTTGTGGGCCTTCAACGAGGAAGTGGTGGCCCGGGCCATCGCCGCGAGCACGCTGCCGGTGGTCAGCGCGGTGGGCCACGAGGTGGATTTCACCATTGCCGACATGGTCGCCGACGCGCGCGCGGCCACCCCCTCGGCGGCAGCGGAACTGCTCAGCCCCGACCGCGAGGAGTGGCTGCTGCGCCTGCAACAACTGGAGCGCAACCTGCAACGGCAGATGCAACGCCACCTGGCCGAGGCCCGGCGCCACCTGGAACACCTGCAAAAGCGCCTGCGCCACCCCGGCCAACAGCTGCGCGAGCAGGCCCAGCGGCTGGACGAGCTGGAGCAGCGCCTGGTCCGCGCCCAGCACCACCAGCTACAGCGCCGCCGTGGCGAACTCGCCCTGCTGGAGAGCCGCCTGCAGGCGCGCTCGCCGCTACCGCGCATCCAGCGCCTGGGCGACGAACTGCGGGGACTCCAGCAGCGCCTGGAGGCGGCCATGCGGCGCAAGCTGCAACTCGCCGCCAGCCAGCTGTCCCACCTGGGCCAACTACTGGATTCGGTAAGCCCGCTGGCCACCCTGGACCGCGGCTACGCGATCCTCACCACCGACGGGCAGCAAGTGGTCCGCGACGCCCGGGCGGTCGCGCCGGGTCAGCGCCTGGAAGCGCGCCTGGCGCGGGGGCGCCTGGAACTCACGGTGGATGCCGTGCTAGATAACGAGAAAGGCGACGACGATCAGCAGCGCCGTGAATGAGGCTGTACCGAGCAGGACTGTTTCCGCGACATCGTACTTCTGTGCCATAGCGAACCCTCCCCCTGTCGATACCGGCTCGACGCCGGCCATCGCAGGCAGTCGCGGGTGCCGCAGGCGACCCGCCAGACTAAGCCTAGCAGGCCCGCCGCGAATCGCGGGGGAATTTTCCCGGAGAATGTCGCGCGGCCCGGCATTGACACCCGGGCCGGTGGAGAGGACTAATATTTCGCCGGTAAGCGAGTATTAATTATGATATGCCGGCCCTCGAAGCGGATGTACTCGCCGATGGTGAGGTCCTTGAGGATGCGCGCCACCATTTCCCGGGAGGCGCCCACCCGGTCGGCGATATCCTGCTGGGTGAGCTTTTCCGGGATATAGAGCGTGCCGTCGCCGCGCTCCTCGGAGAGGTCCATCAGCACGTTCGCCACCCGGCCGTACACGTCCTGCAGTGCCAGGCTCTTGACGTCGGCGGTGAGCTTGCGCACCCGCTGGGCGAGATTGCGGATCAGCTGGCGACTGATGTTCGGGTACTGGTCCAGCACCCGGCTGAAGTCGTCCTTGTAGATGATGCAGAACGAGGACTTCTCCACCGTGCGCACGGAGGCGGAGCGCACCGAGTCGTCCAGCAGGGCCAGTTCGCCGAAGTAATCGCCGGCGCCCTGGGTATTCATAATGAATTCCTTGCCGTTCTTGTCGCTGCAATACACCTTGACCTTGCCGCTCTCGATAATGAACAGCGAATCCGCAGGATCGTTCTCGTGGATGACCACCGTATTCTTGGGGAACGACCTGCTGGTACTGCTGGAAGCCAGTGCATCCAATTCTTCCCGGGACAAGCCCTGAAAGATTTCTACCTGTTGCAACATGCGTTCTGTACCTGCCCCGTGTTGAGCCTAGTCCCTGTAGCTACGCGCCAATAGTACCCCAAAGTCCCATGATTGCGCACCCGTGGGGGCGCAAAACGGCGCCCCTATACCACTGTGACGAATCAATCCGGCGTTTCCACACCCCCACGCGCCTCGTTATACTCACAACCCGGCACCGACTGCAGGACAAAACCACGCGTGAGCAGCATTTCCCCACAGGCCTCATCCCTCTGGAGCGACGCCCTGCTGCGCGCCCTGATCGAACTGCGGGAATTCTACGGCCGGCTGGAGAGCGCGCTCGACGCCGACGCCCGGGAGGATTTCGGCAAGCTGTTCGAGAGCGCCGATCGCCTGGAACGGGTCATTGGCGGCGGCCAGGACCGCGAGGGCCGCCACGACCTGATGAACGTGCTGTCGGCGATCCGCGGCTACGCCGAAATGCTGCAGGAGGACGTTGGCGCGCACCAGGCGGAACTGGGCGACAGCCTGACCCGCCTGCTGATGGCCATTCGCACCGCCGACGCCGGCGGGGAATCCTCGGCGGTATCGCGCCGGCCCGCCATCACCTCCGAACCCGGCTTCATCCTCGCGGTGGACGACCGCCGGGAGAACCGCGAGCTGGTGGCGCGCTACCTGGCGCGCTCCGGCCACCTGGTGGTGACCGCCGCCAGCGGCGAGGAGGCCCTGCGCACCCTGGAGCAATCCGACGTGGACGTGGTGCTGCTGGACCTGGTGATGCCGGAAATGGACGGCCGCGAGGTGCTCAGGCGCATCAAGGAGCACGAGGACTGGCGCGCGACGCCGGTGATCGTGATCTCCGGCCACCAGGACATGGAAGACATCATCGACTGCATCGAGGCCGGCGCCGACGACTACCTGTTCAAACCCTTTAACCCGGTACTTTTGCAGGCGCGCATCAAGGCGGGCATCGAGCGCAAGCGCTGGCACGACCGCGAGGAACTCTACCGGCAGCAGCTCGAGCGCAGCGAGAAATTCATCCGCGCCACCTTTGGGCGGTACCTGTCGGACGAGATCGTCACCGACATCCTCGAGCGCCCTGAGGGCCTGGAGCTGGGCGGCGACTTGCGGGAGGTGACCATCATGATGTCGGACATCCGCGGTTTCACCACCCTGAGCGAGCACCTGGAGCCGGCCCAGGTGGTGCGCATGCTCAACCGCTACCTGGGGGCGATGACCGACATCATCATGGCCCACCAGGGCACCATCGACGAGTTTCTCGGCGACGCCATCCTGGCGGTGTTCGGCGCCCCGCTACAGCGCGACGACGACGCCGACCGGGCGGTGCGCTGCGCCCAGGCCATGCAGGCGGCCATGGCCGGCATCAACGCCGAGAACCGGGCCGAGGGCCTGCCGGAGGTACAAACCGGCATCGCCCTCAACACCGGCTGCGTGATCGCCGGCAATATCGGCTCCGAGCGCCGCAGCAAGTACGGCTTCGTGGGGCACCCGATGAACGTCACCTCGCGTATCGAGGACCACTGCGCCGGCGGCGAGATCCTGGTCGCCGACAGCACCCTGCAAAAACTCAGCGGCCACTACGCCGTCGGCGATCGCCGCAGCCTGAAGGTCAAGGGCATTCACCAACCGGTGGTGGTGCACCGGCTGCTGGAGGCGAACTCATGAGCGAGACACGCCCGGTCCTGCTGGTGGAGGACAACGAACTCAACCGCGACATGCTGACCCGGCGCCTGAAACGCGCGGGGCTGGCGGTGATCGCCGCCGGCGACGGCGCCGAGGCGCTGCGACTGATGGCGGAATCCGCTCCCGCGGTGGTGCTGATGGACATGAACCTGCCGGTGATGGACGGATGGACCGCCTGCCGCCGGGCCCGCGAGGACGCGCGCCTGCGCCACATCCCGATCATCGCCCTCACCGCCCACGCCATGGAAGCCGACCGCCGCAGCGCCCTCGAGGCCGGCTGCGACGACTACGCCACCAAGCCCATCGATTTCCCTGGCCTGCTGGCCAAAATAGAGAAGCTCTCCGCTGAATGAGCCTGCGCCGCCGACTCACACTATCGCTGTTCACGATCCTGATCCTGTTCGCGGCCAACGTGGGCACCCATTTCTGGGGCAGCTACGCGCGGAACGAGAGCATGATCGCCTACCGCAACTCGGTCACCGCGGCGCAGCTTTCCACCGAGGTGGAGCAGCTGCTGGACAACCAGCGCCAGCAGATCCTGGTACTGGCCACCCTGCGCGAAACCACCAGCGACCCGCTCGAACCGCGGGAGCTGGCCCAGGCGGAGGCCGATATCGCCAGCGTTCGCGGCAAAATCAGGCAGTTGGGCGATCTCAGCCACGAGGTCACCCAGCACCACTACCAAAAGCTGTGGCAGAGCAGCAACACCCTGCTGGACGGCTGGCTGGCCTACTACCGCAACTACAATGACCCGGACTTTCGCGCCGACATGGACGACCCCATCCCCTTCCTGGAGGCCAACCAGCGGCTGAAGGAGCTGGAGCAACGCCAGGCGTTCATCGCGGTGCAGCGGGCCAATATCATCGACCGCACCATCGCCCTCACCGACCGCATCACGGTGATCGGCTTCCTGGCGTCGATCTTTCTCACCGCGACCCTGGGCTTCTTCCTGGTGCGCTACACCAACCGCTCGCTCAAGCGGCTGAAAACCGGCACCCAGCGCATCGGCAGCGGCGAGCTGAACTACCGCATCAATAACATCGACGACAGCGGCGAACTGGGCGATCTGGCCAAGGCCTTCAACGACATGGCCGACAAACTGCGCAACGCCATCTACGACGTGCGCCAGGCCAAGGAAGCGGCGGACGAGGCCAATGCCGCCAAGAGTATCTTCCTGGCCAATGTCAGCCACGAACTGCGCACGCCGCTCAACGCCATTATCGGCTACAGCGAAATGCTGCACGACGAACTGGACGACAACGCCGAGGTCGACCGCGAGCAGTTCCAGCGCGACCTGGACAAAATCGTGCTCTCCGGCCGCCAGCTGCTGTCACTGATCAACGATATCCTCGACCTGTCGAAGATCGAAACCGGCAAGATGTCGGTGCACTGCGAGGACTTCGACCCCGCGGAAATCCTGCGCCAGGTGTGCGATTCCATGCAGCCGCTGTTGCTGGAGCGCGGCAACCGCCTGCACCTGGAGGGGCTTGAAACCCTCCGCCCCCTGCACAACGACGCCACCAAATTCCGCCAGATCTTTTTCAACCTGCTCAGCAACGCCTGCAAGTTCACCGAGGGCGGCGACATACGCCTGCTGGCGCGGCCGCGGCCAGGTCGCGAGGGCTGGTTTGAATTCGCGGTGAGCGACACCGGCATCGGCATGGACCAGGAGCAGCAGGCGCGGATTTTCGACGCTTTCGTACAGGCCGACTCCTCCACCAGCGCCAACTACGGCGGCACCGGTCTGGGGCTGGCCATCTGCAGGGATTACAGCGAGTTGATGGGCGGCGATATCGCGGTGCGCAGCCAACCCGGCAAGGGCGCGACCTTTACTGTCGAGCTCCCCGCTGACCGAGAGTCAGCTCCCGCAGCCGCTTGAGGGCCTCCTCGCGCTTGGCGAGATCCTCCTGAAGGGTGGCGTTGCTGGCCTCCAGGGCGGTGATGTGCCGGTCGAGCAGCATGAAGGCTTCCAGCGAGTCGCGCATTAGCAGGCTCTGCTCGTGCACCTGCATGCTGCCGCTGTAGGCCGCCTCCAGGCTGCCCCAGCTGGTGCGCGCGGCTTCCGGGTCGAAGAACGGGCTGCCGGGCAACATGCTGACATAGGCGATGCCGATCGCCGCCTCCCAGTCGGCTTCCGGGGAAGATTCCAGGCGCTGGTAGCGCTGGAAGTACTGCACCGCGTCGATATGCTCGCCCCGGGCCAGGGCGGCGTAGCCCCGCTCCAGGAAGGTCAGGTCGCGGGACTCGGTCTCCGCGGCGTCGACCACGCAGCGGCAGTCCTCGCGCTGCCTGGGCAGGTTGAGGGTGAGCTCGGGAACCGCTTGCGGTTGCTCGGAGACCGCAGCTTCCATTTCGGCGTCCGGCGCCGTAGCGCAGGCCTGCAACAGGCCGGCAGCCGCCAGCAGCATCGCCACGGGTAATTGCCTGGTCAGTGTCGCCATCGTCTCACGTTTCCTTGCCATCGCGCCCAGTGTAACACTATCGCCGCGCGGGACCGCCGCTATTGGGGCCGCATGTGCGGGAACAGCAGCACGTCGCGAATCGACGGCGAGTCGGTCAACAGCATCACCAGGCGGTCGATGCCGATACCCTCGCCGACGGTGGGCGGCATGCCGTATTCCAGTGCGCGCACGTAGTCGGCGTCGTAGTGCATCGCCTCCTCGTCGCCGGCGTCTTTCTCTGCCACCTGGGCGCGAAAGCGCTCGGCCTGGTCCTCGGCGTCGTTGAGTTCGGAGAAGCCGTTGGCGATTTCCCGGCCGCCGACGAAGAACTCGAAGCGTTCGGTCACGAAGGGGTCGTCGTCGCTGCGCCGCGCCAGGGGCGAGACCTCGGTCGGATAGGCGGTGATGAAGGTGGGTTGGTCGAGCCGGTGCTCCACGGTCTTCTCGAAAATCTCGATCTGCACCTTGCCCAGGCCCCAGCTGTCCTTGAGTTCGATACCCAGGCCGCGGGCGATGTCCCGCGCCGCCTGGTCGTCGCCCAGCTGGTCCGCCTTGATATCCGGATTGTAGTGGAGGATGGCGTCGAACACGGTCATCCGCGCGAAGGGCCTGGCGAAGTCGTAGCTGCTGCCCTGGTACTCGACCGTGGTGTTGCCGAGCACGTTGGCGGTCAGCTCGCGCAGCATGTCCTCGGTCAGGTCCATGGCGTCGTTGTGATCGGCGTAGGCCCAGTAGAACTCCAGCATGGTGAACTCGGGGTTGTGCCGGGTGGACAGGCCCTCGTTGCGGAAGTTGCGGTTGATCTCGTAGACCCGCTCGAAACCGCCCACCACCAGGCGCTTGAGGTAGAGCTCCGGGGCGATACGCAGGTACATGTCCAGATTCAGCGCGTTGTGGTGGGTGACGAAGGGCTTGGCCGCGGCGCCGCCGGGGATGACCTGCATCATGGGGGTTTCCACCTCCATGAAGGCGCGGCCGTTCATGTAGTCGCGGATAAAGCCGACAATCCGCGAACGGGTGCGGAACACCTCCCGGGACTCGGCGTTCACGATCAAATCGACATAGCGCTGGCGGTAGCGCAGCTCCTGGTCCGCCAGGCCGTGGTATTTGTCGGGCAGCGGGCGCAGGGCCTTGGTCAGCAGGCGCGCCTGCTCCATGTTGATGTACAAATCGCCCTTGCCGGATTTATGGATGGGGCCGGCGGCGGCGACGATGTCGCCCAGGTCCCAGGCCTTGATCGCCGCCAGGGTGTCCTCGTCGAGGGCCTTGCGGTTCACGTACAGCTGGATTTGCTCGGAGCCGTCCTGGATCAGCAAAAACGCCCCGCGATTGCGGATCAGGCGCCCGGCCACCGCATAGTGCTGGTTCAGCTCCTCCAGCTCGGCCTTGTCGCGTTCGCCGTACTCGCGCTGCAGGTCGCCCGCCAGCGCGGTGCGCCGGAAGTCGTTGGGGAAGGGGTTACCGCTCTCGCGCAACGCGGCGAGTTTGGCGCGCCGCTCGGCGATGAGCTTGTTTTCCTCTTCCGCGCTGGGGATGTTGTGGTCGTCGCTCATAGTTTCCAATTCCTGTCTGTCCGGCCGGGTTATGGGCCCGGATGGAGGCCTGTTGTCTGTCCTGCTAGGGTCGCGGCTTGGCGCGCTGTTATCGGCCGAATGCATTCGGCTCTACATGTGGGCGGGCTGGCCCGTCCTTGGTCGAATGAATTCGACCCTACATTGGGGCGGGCTGGCCCGTCCTTGGTCGAATGAATTCGACCCTACATGGGGCGGGCTGGTCCGTCCTTGGTCGAATGAATTCGACCCTACATGAGGCGGGCTGGTCCGTCCTTGGTCGAATGAATTCGACCCTACATGGGGCGGGCTGGTCCGCCCTTGGTCGAATGAATTCGACCCTACATGGGGCGGGCTGGTCCGTCCTTGGTCGAATGAATTCGACCCTACATGGGGCGGGCTGGTCCGTCCTTGGTCGAATGAATTCGACCCTACATGGGGCGGGCTGGCCCGTCCTTGGTCGAATGAATTCGACCCTACATGGGGCGGGCTGGCCCGTCCTTGGTCGAATGAATTCGACCCTACATGGGGCGGGCTGGTCCTCCCTTGGTCGAATGAATTCGACCCTACATGGGGCCTGCGGGTCCTACAGGGGGATGTGCTTGCCCGCTGTAGGGTCGAATTCATTCGACCGAATTACTCCGCAAACCACCCGCCCTCACAACCCGCTTTTCAGCGATGCCTCGATAAACGGGTCGATATCGCCGTCCAGCACCGCCTGGCAATTGCTGGTCTGGACGTTGGTGCGCAAATCCTTGATGCGCTGGTCATCGAGCACGTAGGAGCGGATCTGGCTGCCCCAGCCGATATCCGCCTTGCTCTCCTCCATGGCCTGCTTCGCCGCGTTGCGCTTGAGTATCTCCTGCTCGTACAGGCGGGCGCGCAGCATCTTCCAGGCCTTGTCGCGGTTCTGGTGCTGGGAGCGCTCGCTCTGGCAGGCCACCACGATGCCGCTGGCCTCGTGGGTCAGGCGCACCGCGGAGTCGGTCTTGTTGACGTGCTGGCCGCCGGCCCCGGAGGCGCGGTAGGTATCCTCGCGCACCTGGGACTTGTCGACCTCGATCTCGATATTGTCGTCGATCTCCGGTGACACGAAGACCGAGCTGAAGGAGGTGTGCCGGCGGTTGCCCGAATCGAAGGGCGACTTGCGCACCAGCCGGTGCACCCCGGTCTCGGTGCGCAGCCAGCCGAAGGCGTGATCGCCGGCGAAGTGGATGGTGGCGCTCTTGATGCCGGCAACCTCCCCCGCGGACACCTCTTCCAGGGTGGTCTTGAAGCCGTGGGCCTCGCCCCAGCGCAGGTACATGCGCAGCAGCATCTCCGCCCAGTCCTGGGCCTCGGTGCCGCCGGAGCCCGCCTGGATGTCGAGGAAGGCGTTATTGCCGTCGTTCTCGCCGCTGAACATGCGGCGGAATTCGAGCTGTTCCAGGGACTTCACCAGGGTGTCGATGTCGGCGGCGACCTCCTGCACGGTATCCTCGTCGTCCTCCGCCGCGGCCATTTCCAGCAGGTCGGCGGCATCGGCGGCGCCGGCCTCGAGCTGCTCAATGGTGTGGACCACCGCTTCCAGGGCGGCGCGCTCGCGGCCCAGCTCCTGGGCCCGGTCCGGGTCGTCCCACACGCTGGGCTCGGCCAGCTCCAGCTCTACCTCCGCGAGGCGGTCCTTGCGGTTGGCGAAGTCAAAGATACCCCCTAAGCACGTCGGTGCGCGCCTCGATGTCCTTGAGGGTCTGCAGCAGGGCGTTGGTCTCTGCCATGACGATGGGCACTCCTGTCAAAAAGGCGCGCATTTTAACCGAAAATGCGCCTGTTTCGCACTGTTCGTGCGGGGAGGGGCGGTCGAATGAATTCGACCCTACAGTGGCTTGCGCCCCTTTGTAGGGCGGAATTTATTCCGCCAAACGGCGGTCGGTCGAATGAATTCGACCCTACAGTGGCTTGTGCCCCTTTGTAGGGCGGAATTTATTCCGCCAAACGGGGGCTGGTCGAATGAATTCGACCCTACAGTGGCTTGTGCCCCGCTCCTGGACAGGTTGTTCCCGAGAGGTCGTCGAGGATGGCGCACTCCGGGCCCTCGTCGCCGTTGCAGCGACGGGCCATGTCGTCCAGTTGGCGCTGCATGGCCTGCAGCTCCTCGATGCGCCGGCGGACCTGCCGGCCCTTCTCCAGCACCAGCTCCCGGGCGTGTGCGCTGTGGCGGCCGTGGTCGCGCAGCAGTTCCAGCAACTGCCGGCACTCACCCAGATCGAAACCCACCTGCCGGGCCCGGGACAGGAACAGCAGCTCTTCCAGATCGCTCTCCTGGTACTGGCGGTAGCCGTTGTCGGCCCTTGCGGCGGGGATCACCAGGCCGATCTGCTCGTAGTAGCGGATGGTCTTGGCGCTGAGGCCGCTCTGGCGGGCCGCTTGCGAGATATTCATGGGCTGCGACACTCCTTCCAGTGACTCTGACGGGAAGCTTAAACCTTCCAGCCACTAGAAGGTCAAGGGGCGCGTTCGAGCAGTTCGATCACCAGCTGCACCGAGCGCTGGCCGCGAAATTCGTTCACGTCCAGGCGGTAAGCGGCGCGGACCGTGGTCACCGACTCATCGGGCCACTGCGCGGGGTCGATGTTGAAGGCAATGGCGTCGACCACGGTGTCGCTGTCCGGCAGGGCCAGCACCAACTTAAGGTGGCGCTCACCGACCAGGCGCTGGCTGACCATGCGGAAGTGGCCATCGAATACCGGCTCGGGGAAGTGCTGGCCCCAGGGGCCGGCAAAGCGCAGGGTGGCCGCGGTGTCCAGGTCGAAATCCGCCGGACGCAGCTCGCCGTCGGACTCCACCACCGCCTGCAGGTCCACCGCCCCCGCGTGGCGGGCCACTTCCTCGACAAAGGCTGTGTTGAAGTCCGTGTAGCGCTCGCGCGGCAGGCTGAGCCCCGCGGCCATGGCGTGGCCACCAAATTTGCTGATCAGGCCGGGGTGGCGGGTGGCCACCGCGTCGAGCACGTCGCGGATATGGATACCGGGGATCGAGCGGGCGGAGCCCTTGATCTCGCGACCCGCGTCATCGGCATTGGCAAAGGCGATCGTGGGACGGTGCAGGCGATCCTTGACCCGCGAGGCGAGGATGCCGATCACCCCCTGGTGCCAGTCCGGCTCGTAGAGGGTCACCGCCATGGGCGGGCCGGCCTCGTCCAGGTCCAGGGACTCCAGCATGGTCAGCGCCTGCTGCTGCATGCCCTGCTCGATCGCGCGCCGGTCCTGGTTGAGCTGGTGCAGCTCCCCGGCGATGCGGCGGGCATTGCCCGCATCGGCGCTGAGCAGGCACTCGATACCGATACTCATGTCGTCGAGGCGGCCGGCGGCGTTCAGCCGCGGCCCGGCGGCAAAGCCCAGGTCCGAGGCCACCACGGAGTGCGCGGCGCGGCCCGCCACCTCCAGCAACGCCGCGATGCCGGGCCGCGCGCGGCCGGCGCGAATGCGCTTGAGTCCGGCGTCGACGAGGATGCGGTTGTTGCGATCCAGCGGCACCACGTCGGCCACCGTGCCCAGGGCCACCAGGTCCAGGGCCTGGCCCAGATTGGGCTCAATGATGCCCCGGGCGCCGAACCAGTCGCGCCGGCGCAGCTCCGCCCGCAGGGCCATCATCACATAGAAGATAACCCCCACTCCCGCCAGGGCCTTGCTGGGGAAGGCGCAGTCCGGCTGGTTGGGGTTGACGATCACCTCCGCCGCGGGCAGCTCGGCGCCGGCGAGGTGGTGGTCGGTCACCAGGGTGCGAATACCCCGCGCCCGGGCCGCCGCCACCCCCTCGATACTGGAGATGCCGTTGTCCACGGTGATGATCAGGTCCGGCGCGCGCTGCGCCGCCAGGTCGACGATTTCCGGGGTGAGGCCGTAGCCGTAGTCGAAGCGGTTGGGCACCAGGTAGTCGACATCGACGGCGCCGAAGGCCCTCAGGGTGCTCACCGCCAGCGCGGTGCTGGTGGCGCCATCGGCGTCGAAATCGCCCACCACCAGGATGCGCTGCCGCGCGGCCAGCGCCTCGGCGAGCAGCACCGCCGCCTCCTCGGCGCCGGTGAGCCGGGTCGGGGGCAACAGGGATTTCAGGTCGAGGCCCAGCTCCTCGGCCGAGGCGGCGCCCCGGTTGCGGTAGACCCGCGCCAGCAGGGGGTGCAGGCCGGCCGCTTCCAGGGGCGCCGGGTCGGCGGCTCGCCGGCGACGGATTTGCCGTTCCATCTCAGCCCCCGTGCTCGCGTGGGCCGGACATCAGGCGCCGAGGTTATCCGCCATGAAGGCCTGCACCGCGGCCAGGTCGTTGGGCAGCACCTCGCAGCGCTCGGGGCGCTCGAACAGGTCGCGCAGGTGCAACGGCAGGCCGGGCGTGTCGCCGACCCCCGCCTTCGCCACCGCCTCGGGGAACTTGGCTGGATGGGCCGTGGCCAGGGTGACAACCGGCACCGCCGGATCGAGCCCGGCGCTCTGCGCTGCGTTGACGCCAATGGCGCTGTGCGGATCGAGCAGGTATTCGCAGCGCTCCCAGGTGGCGGCGATCTGCGCGCAGGTCTCCTCGTCGGACACCCGGTGGCTGGAAAACAGCGCCGACGCGCGGGCCATGGCCGCCTCGGAGAAGTGGACATCACCTGCGTCGAAGTCGCGCATCAGCCCGGCAATGGCGGCGCCGTCGCGATCGTAGAGGTCGAACAGCAGGCGCTCGAAGTTGCTGGACACGGTGATATCCATGCTCGGCGACAGGGTGTGCTCCAGCGGCTGGCGGCCGTAGGTGTGGGTGGTCATCACCCGATGCAGCACGTCGTTGGTGTTGGTGGCGATGATCAGGCGCTCCACCGGCAGCCCCATGTTGCGCGCCAGGTAGCCGGCAAAGATGTCGCCGAAGTTGCCGGTGGGCACCGAGAAGGCCACCCGGCGATCCGGCGCGCCCAGCGCCACCCCCGCGTAAAAGTAGTACACGATCTGGGCCATGATGCGCGCCCAGTTGATCGAGTTGACCGCCACCAGGCTGCGGTCCGCGGGCAGGAAGCCGCGGTCGCCGAAGCTGGCCTTGACCATCGCCTGGCAGTCGTCGAAGTTACCCTGCACCGCCAGGTTGTGGATGTTGTCGCCCACCACGGTGGTCATCTGCCGCCGCTGCACCTCGGACACCCGTTGGTGCGGGTGCAAAATAAAGATATCGATGTTGTTGCAGCGCTTGCAGCCCTCGATGGCCGCGGAACCGGTATCACCGGAGGTCGCGCCCATGATCACCACTTTCTGGTGGCGCCGCTCCAGTACGTAGTCGAGCAGGCGGCCCAGCAGTTGCAGCGCGAAATCCTTGAACGCCAGGGTCGGGCCGTGGAACAGTTCCAGCACCCACTGGTTGGCGCCCAGCTGCACCAGCGGCGCCACGGCGTCATGGCGGAAGGCGGCGTAGGTGTCGACGATGATCGCCTTCAGGTCGTCCTCGGGAATGCTGTCGGCCACGAAGGGGGCGATGATGCGCTGGGCCAGCGCCGGGTAGTCCAGCGCGGCCATGTCGCGGATTTCCTGCGCCGAGAAGGTCGGCAGGGTTTCCGGCACATAGAGCCCGCCGTCGGCGGCGAGCCCGGTGAGCAGGACTTCCTCGAAACTGAGTGCGGGGGCCTGCCCCCGGGTGCTGATGTATTTCACGGCTGTTTCCTGTGTTGTACGGCCTAACCGTCCAGCACTTCCACGCGGATGCGGGAAATGCTGTTGCTGATGCTGTCCAGCGCCTCGATCCGCGCCGCCGCCTCGTCCACCTTGCCCTGGGCCGCGCGGTTGGTCAGCAGGATCACCGGCACCCGGGTCGCGCCCGGCGCCGGGGCTTTCTGGATCAGGGCCTCGATGCTGATGCCCTGGTCGCTGAGGATGCTCGCCACCTGGGACAGCACCCCCGGCTTGTCCTCGGCCTCCATGCGCAGGTACCAGGGCGTGACCACGTCGGCCATGGGCACGATGGGCAAATCACGCAGGGCGTCGTCCGTCACCGACAGCGCCGGTACCCGGCTAACCTGGTTGGCGCTGATGTCCCGCGCCAGATCCACCAGGTCCGCCACCACCGCCGAGGCAGTGGGCGCGGCGCCGGCCCCGGCGCCGTAATAGAGGGTGGGCCCCACGGCGCTGCCCTCCACCAGCACGGCGTTTTTGACGCCGTTGACGTTGGCCAGCAGGCGCTCCTTGGGAATCAGGGTCGGGTGCACCCGCAGCTCCACGCCGTCCGCGCCGTGCCGGGCGACGCCCAGGTGCTTGATGCGGTAGCCCAGCTCCTCGGCGTAGTCCATGTCCTGGGGTGTGAGCCGGGTGATGCCCTCGGTGTAAACCGATTCGAACTGCAGGGGAATGCCGAAGGCGATGGAGGCCAGGATCACCAGCTTGTGGGCCGCGTCCACGCCCTCCACGTCGAAGGTGGGGTCGGCCTCGGCGTAACCCAGGGCCTGGGCCTCGGCCAGCACATCGGCGAACTCGCGGCCATGCTCGCGCATCTCGCTGAGGATGAAGTTGCCGGTGCCGTTGATGATGCCCGCCAGCCACTCGATGCGGTTGCCGGCCAGGCCCTCGCGCAGGGCCTTGATGATGGGGATGCCCCCGGCCACCGCGGCCTCGTAGCGCACCGCGACGCCGTGCTCCGCCGCCAGGGCGAAAATTTCGTTGCCAAACTCCGCGATCAGCGCCTTGTTGGCGGTGACGATGTGCTTGCCATTGCGGATCGCGGTTTCCACCAGCTCGCGGGCCACGGTGGTGCCGCCAATCAACTCGACCAGGATATCGACCTCGGGGTCCCGCGCCACCTCGAAGATGTCGCGGCTGACCCGTGTTTCGCTGAGGTCGCACAGCGGGTTGTCGCGGCGCGCGCCCACCAGCGTGATTTCCAGGGGCGCCTGGGCGCGCGCGGCGATCTCCACCGCGTTCTCGCGCAGTACGTTGAACGTGCCACCGCCCACGGTACCCAGGCCACAAATTCCTACTTTGACGGCTTTCAATCTACACCTATCTGTTGTTGTTGCTCGAAGTCACTCGAAGATCATCCCGCGGTGTCGCGCCTCAGGCCTCGACGGCGCCGTCCTGGCGGAACATGCGACGGATATTGCGGATCGCCTGGCGCGTGCGGTGCTCGTTCTCGATCAGGCCGAAGCGCACATAGCCCTCGCCGTACTCGCCGAAGCCCACGCCCGGCGACACCGCCACCTTGGCGTCCTGCAACAGCTTTTTGCTGAATTCCAGGGACCCCATCTCGCGGTAGAACTCGGGCAATTGCGCCCACACGAACATGGTGGCACGGGGCGGTTCCACTGGCCAGCCCGCGGAATTGAGACCGCTGCACAGCACGTCGCGCCGCGAGCGGTACATGGCGTTGATTTCCGCCACGCAGCTCTGGTCGCCCTCCAGCGCGGCGATCGCCGCCACCTGGATCGGGGTGAACATGCCGTAGTCCAGGTAGGACTTCATCCGCGCCAGGGCGCCCACCAGCTCGGCGTTGCCGCAGCAGAAACCCACCCGCCAGCCGGGCATGTTGTAGCTCTTGGACATGGTGAAGAACTCCACCGCCACGTCCCGCGCCCCTTCCACTTGCAGGATCGAGGGCGCCTCGTAACCGTCGAAGCACAAGTCGGCGTAGGCCAAATCCTGCACCACCCAGATGCCGTGCTCGCGGGCCACCGCCACCACCTTCTCGTAAAAGTCGAGTTCCACGCAGTGGGTGGTGGGATTGGAGGGGAAGTTCAGCACCAGCATCTTGGGCCGCGGCCAGCTGTTGCGGATAGCGTTTTCCAGCTCCTCGAAAAACTCCCGCTCGCCGACCATCGGCACGTGGCGGATATCGGCGCCGGAAATCACAAAGCCGTAGGGGTGGATCGGGTAGGAGGGGTTGGGCACCAGCACCGCGTCGCCGGGACCGGTGGTGGCCAGCGCGAGGTGGGCCAGGCCCTCCTTGGAGCCCAGGGTCACAATGGCCTCGGTTTCCGGGTCCAGCTCCACATCGTAGCGCCGGCGATACCAGTCGCAGATGGCCTTGCGCAGGCGCGGAATGCCCTTGGACTGGGAGTAGCGGTGGGTATCGCCGCGCTGGGCGGTCTCCACCATCTTGTCGACGATGTGCGACGGCGTGGGCTGGTCGGGGTTGCCCATGCCGAAGTCGATCACGTCCTCGCCCGCGGCGCGCGCCTGCTGCTTCAGGTCACCGATAATATTGAATACATAGGGCGGCAGGCGCTGGATGCGCTGGAACTGTTTTTCCACGTCGTTTGAACCCGGTCGAATGGCCGCTCGCGGGCGGCGGGATTGTCAAAAAAGGTGGGAAACAGTACTCAGTCCACCGGGGGCTGTCAACGCGCCCGGCGGAGCGGAGGGGGATTCAGTGGAATTCGCGGTATTAAGGCCGCTTATTCGGGCTATTCCAGCCCCAGGGACACCATCAATTCGTCCGCCGACTGGTAGCCGGGGATCATCTGGCCGCTCTCGGTGACGATGGCCGGCGTACCGCGCACGCCCATCTCCTGGCCGAGCTTGTACTGCCTGGCGACGGGATTGCCCGGGCAGACTTTCTCGGGCACGTTCTCGCGGTTTTTCAGGCGGGTCAGCGCGCCCTGGGGATCGTCGGCACACCAGGCGCTGGCCAGCTGGCGGAAGCCCGGGGAACCCAGGCCGGCCCGGGGATAGGCCAGGTAGCGCACCTCCACGCCGCGCTTGTTGAGCTCGGGAACCTCCTTGTGCAGCTTCTGGCAGTAGAAACAGGTGACATCGGTGAACACGGTAATGTGGCCCCGGGTCTCGCCCTCGGCGGCGAACACGATCATGTCCTTGTTTTCCACCCCGGCCAGGCGCTCCAGGCGCATTTTGTCGCGGCGCTGCTCCGCCAGGTTGACGTAACCCTTGGGGCCCACGCTGAACAGGTCGCCCACCACGAAATAACTGCCATCCGCGGTGGCGTAGACCAACGGCCCGTCCTTGAACTGCACCTCGTACATGCCCGGCATTTCGCTGGTGGAAACCGTGTCGATCTTGAGTCCGACGCTCGGGACTTCCATGGCCGAGCGCAGCTTGTCGATCACCGACTTGTCGACGGGCTCGCCGGCGCGCGCCAGGGCGGCCGCCAGGCACAATGCCAGCGCCGGCAGGGTAAACAGGTGTTTTAACGTCATATTGTCGTCCTTATCGCCCCGCCAGCCCGGGGTTGTTGTGTCAAGTATGCCAATTGGAGGCTGCTGCCCGGCTTTAGTTCCTTGTAGCCGGTTGCGGCCGCCCCAGTGCACCCGCCGCGCCCGGCAATGCCGGCCAGCCGATTCGCGAAGGCGCCTGCGCGGGGTCGGGCGCGGCGTCGCGGCGTCGCGGCGTCGCGGCGTCGCGGCGTCGCGGCGTCGCGGCGTAGAGTGTAATACGATAACGGAAGGCCTGGCGAGTCGGGGCACTGCGCGCCGGCGCGCCCTACAGCACCAGGCCCAGCAGCGACTGGTGCTTGAGCTGCTTGATGCAATGCGAGGGAGCGGTGCTCTTGACGCCGGGAATGCTGATCACTTTGTCGTGCAGCACTTCGGTCAGCTCCTCCAATTCCGTGACGTGGATGCAACAGATGATGTCGTGGCGGCCGAGGGTGGTGCAGACGAACGTGATCTCATCGATGGCCGACAGCGCCCGGCAGACCGACCGGCTCATGCCTCCCCGCACCCGCAGACCGACGAAGGCGTCGTTCACCGCTCTCGCCGGAATCGGGTAGGGTGTCGCCATGCTGAGCTGCTTGTTGGCCTGCATGCGCCGGATACGGGTGCGCACCGCGCTTTCCGAGATCGCCAGTTCACCGGCGATGGCGCGGTTGCTCTTGCGCACGTCCTCGGCGAGGCAGTGGACAATCTTCAGGTCCAGCGGGTCCAGCCGGTCGCGCCGCAGCGGCGCCTCGCGGTGGGGCGCGGTGAGCCGCCCCCGCTGGAATTTCCAGACTTCCAGGGCCAGCGCGGAGTCGACATGGGCGACACCGGCGATGGCCACCAGGGACTCCGCCAGCAGGGTGCTGACCGCCTCGCGGCTCTTCACCGCGGCCACCACCTCCACGTCGCAGGCACCCACCACCACATTGACCGTCAGCGCGGGCTCCAGGGCCGCGACATCCCCGGCGACCAGCAGGGGCGAGCGCCCCTCGACCTTGATACCGATAATCAACAGGTACTCGTAGCCGGCGGCGTGCAAATCCAGCACCGGCCCGAGGTGTAGCAGGCCGGCGCCGCGCAGGCGCTCGATCCGGCGCTTGGCGGTGGGGGCGGAAATGCCGATTTCATCGGCGATCTCCCGCGTGGGCCGCCGCACATTGCCCTCCAGGGCCGCCGCCAGGGCGCGGTCGGTATCATCCATCGAGGCTGGGATGGGGGCCGGGGTGGGGGTTGCCGTGTCGTCCATGCAAGATCCGCGGGTTGGCCGGGCGCGGGAACAACAGCGCCCGGCGCACCGGATTACAGGCGATACTTGAAACTCGCCAGGTAAGTGCGGGGCGCATTATAGCTGCCCTCGACGAAGCCGAAAAACCCGGCGCCGTCGAAGCCCGCATTCAGCACGCGCTTGTCACCCAGGTTCAGGCCCTGGAGCGACAGCTGCCACTGCTGGTCTTGCGGCTCATAGCTGAGGCTGGCGTTAAAGAGCGTGTGACCCGCCGGGTGCAGCTGCTCGGTATTGACCGCGTTGAGGTAGTAGTCCGAGGTGTACTTCATATCCGCGCGGGCGAGCACCGAGCCCCTGGCGCCGAGGTCGAAGCGGTAGTCGGCGGCCAGGTTCACGGTCCAGTCCGGGGTTTGCTTGAGCTCGGTGTCGGTGAAGTCGCCGGTGACATCGACCCAGCCGTCGGAATCGTCCCGCAAATAGCCCAGCCCCGCCTGGATTTGCCAGTCGGCGCCCGGCAGCCAGGTGGCCTCCAGCTCGAAGCCGGAGATACTGGCTTTGGAGGCGTTTTCGGTGGCCACGGAACCGGCGCGGGTGATCAGCAGCTGGATATCCTCGTAGTCGTTGTAGAACACCGCCGCGTTCAGCCGCAGGCTGCGCGCCAGCAACTCCGCCTTGAGGCCCGCCTCGTAGCTGGTCAGGGTTTCGGGATCGTATTCCTGCAGGTCGGCGGCGCTGCCGAAGGCCCGGCCGTTGTAGCCGCCACTGCGAAAACCGCGGCTGACGTGGGCATAGGTCATGATGTCGTCGTCCAGCTGGTAGCTGATGCCCAGCTTGGGCGAGGTGTTAGACCAGTCCTGCGAGCAATCGAAGTAGGTCCGTGCCGCGTCAAAGCGACAGCTGCCGACGGGCTGGCCCGGTGCCGGGAACACAAAGGGCGCGTCGAAATCGTAGTAGCTGATTTGCTGCTGGAAGTCCTTCTCCTCCACGGTGTGACGCAACCCGGCATAGAGATTCCATTTTTCGGTCAGGGCGTAGTCGCCGTGCAGGTAGGCCGCGTAGCTGGTGGTTTCCTGCAGGTTGTCGTAGCGCACCGAGGTGCCGATGCCCTCGATAATGATCAGGTCGGTGTTGTCCTGGCTCTCTTCCTCGAAGTAGTACAGGCCAGCCACCCAGTCCAGCGCCCCGTGCTGGCCGGTCAGTTGCAGCTCCTGGCTGAACTGCTCGTGCTCCAGGTCGTGGCTGTCGCCGGTGTAGTTCAGGGCGCTGTTGTCGCCGTCGCGACCGAACAGCGCGTCGGTTTCGCGGTAGCCGGTGATCGCCTTCAACTCCACCGCGCCCAGTTGCCAGGTATTGGTCCAGTTCAGGCCGAGGCCGTCGACGTCGTCGTTCGGCAGGGATCCGCTGGCGCCCGACACATCGATATCGGCATTGGGCGTACAGCAGGGGGTGGCGGGATTCAGGGTGTTCCACAGGTCGCCAAAGAACGAACCGTCCTGGAAGGACAGCATCACGTTGGGATAGCCGGTCTGGTCCTGCTCGTGCCAGTCGATGAACAAGGTCGACTCAAACGTATCCGAGGGTGTCCAGTTCAGAATCAGCCGCGCGGTGGCCAGGTCCACGTCGCCGGCGTCGGGGCCGGGACGGGACTGCCAGCCGTCGGCGTCCTTTTGCAGGTAGGACAGGCTCGCCGCGAGGGTGTCGGTCAAGGCCGTCTGGCCGTAGAACGACAGGCCGCGAAAGTCGCGCGAGCCGGCGCTGAGCTCGATTTCCGCCTCGGTGTTGCCGTCGGGTTTGCGCGTGACCACATTGATGGCGCCGCCAATGCTGTTCTTGCCGAACAGGCTGCCCTGGGGCCCGCGCAGCACCTCGATGCGGCCGACGTCCTTCAATTCCATGTTGGCGCCGAAGGCGCGGGCGATATACACGCCGTCCAGGTACAGGCCGACAGTGGGATCGGTGGTGATGATGAAGTCGGTTTCGCCAACGCCGCGGATAAAGGCATTGACGGTGGAACTGCCGCCGCCGGTGCCGACGGTGAAGGTGAGGTTCGGCGTCTGCCGGTCAATGGCCGTCAGCTGGCTGATACCGGCCTCGGACAGGGTTTCGCCAGTCAACGCGGTGACGGCGATGGGCGTCTGCTGCAGGTTTTCCGCCCGCTTGCGCGCGGTAACGACCACCTCTTCCAGGGCCGCCTGGGCTTGAGGGACGCCAAGCGCCAGGGGCACGGCGACGGTCAGGGGCAGGGCCACTGGGAGGGCCGCGCCAAACAGCGCCGCCCGACCGAGGGATGAAGCTGGGGTTTTCATGGTGTAACTCCTCGCGGTTTTATCCTGGTTTTGTTGTTTGCTCGATGGCGTGCCTATACATCAGGCGTCCGGCATGCGGCTGCCGGCGTAGGTCACCACCGATTGCCCGGCGGCAAAGTCCTGCATTTCCACCGCGGTGACGGTGAAGCGGCTGGCGGTGATCAGCCACTCGCCGTCGACGCGCTGGTAGTGATCGTCGTAGTGGCCGCCCAGTTGTATCCGGGTCTTGTCGCGGGTATTGAGGCTCAAAAAGCGCAGGCAGATTTTCGCCGTGGCCCGGTCCGCGCCCTGCAACTCGACCAGGGGATTCTGGGCGTGGTGCATGTCGACGATGTGTTCGTGGCAACCCAGCTCCTTGAAGACCTCGACGAAGGCCTCGCGGCTGTCGAACTGGCCGATATGGCCGAAGTCGATGGCCACGGGCCCCGGGGCGAAACAGGCCAGCACCTGCTCCGGGCGCTTCTCGTCGCAGGCGTTGAGGTAGCGGTACTTGAGCGCCTTGATGGCATCGATGGCTTCCAGCTGCTCGACGCGCCGGGCCAGTACATTCAGTTCGTTCATAGCGGTTTCCATAATACAAAGCCCTAATCGCGGTGCTCGCCGAGCAGCGGCATGCCGCCATCGACCGGATACACCGCGCCAGTAATGTAGGAGGCCGCCTCACTGGCCAGAAAGCTCACCAGCTCGGCCACTTCCCGCGGCTCGCCCACGCGCTTGAGCATGGTGGTCGCGGCCAGCGGCGAGGCGTTGACCTGCGCCAGGCTGCCGGCGGTGATCATCATGTCGGTGTAGATCGGGCCCGGGCAGATCGCGTTGACGCGAACCCCGCGCGGGCCGAACTCCGCGGCTGCGGCTTTGACCAGCCCGACCACGCCGTGCTTGCTGGCGACATAGGCGGGCAAACCGGCGCTGCCTTCACGGCCGGCGAAGGAAGCGGTGGCGATCACCGAGCCGCCACTTGCGGGCATGATCGGCACCAGGTGCTTGAGGCCCAGAAAGACGCCATTGAGGTTGATGTCGATGACCTGCCGCCAATCGTCCAGGGTACTGTCGAGGATGGCGGTCTGGCGCAGGATGCCGGCATTGAGGTGGATAATCCGCGGCGGGCCCAACTCGCGCGCGACACGCTCGGCCAGGGCCGCGTTGTCCGCTTCGAGGCTGACATCCAGCTCGGCGGCGATAGCCTGCGCGCCGCGCTGGCGGATACCCGCGGCCACCGTCTCGGCCCCCGCCAGGTTGATGTCCGCCACACAGACCCGCGCACCGCGCTCGGCCAGCAACTCGGCGCTGGCGCGGCCGATACCGGTCGCCGCGCCGGTGACCACGGCCACACGGTCGGCGAATAGCTTATTCATTACAAAAACTCTCCAGACAAATATTTTTCGTTTGCGTTTTATTTCTACAAAATTAAACGCATATGGAATATCTGTCCAGAGCCGGCTGGATGCATAGTTAGTCCAGGCGGGCCGGAGAGCCGTCCGCCGGGGCGGCGATGCGGGAGGAGATCGCTCGCGCAGGGCGGAGAACCCGCCCCACAACGAAAAAGCGGCCACTGGGGCCGCTTTGGGGTACTGCTTGGAGAAGGAGTGCCGGCTTAGTTGGCCAGCTTCTCCTTGATGCGGGCCGCCTTGCCGCTCAGCTCGCGCAGGTAGTACAGCTTGGCCTGGCGCACGTCGCCGCGGCGCTTCACCTGGATGCTGTCGACCAGCGGGCTGTAGCTCTGGAAGGTACGCTCGACACCCACGCCGTGGGAGATCTTGCGCACGGTGAACGCGGAGTTCAGGCCGCGGTTGCGCTTGCCGATCACAACGCCTTCAAAGGCCTGCAGGCGCTCGCGGGTGCCTTCCTTTACTTTCACCTGCACAACCACGGTGTCACCCGGGCTGAACTCAGGCAGTTCTTTTTCCATCTGTTCAGCGTCAAGCTGAGAGATAATCTTGTTGGTGCTCATGGTGCGCTCCTGTCGTATCAAACTCGTAGCTTCACAGCTAGCGATCATCTAAAAGCCTTGTCGCGGCGCCGCTCTCATGACGAGGGGTTCTCGCTGAGGTACTCGGCCAGCAATTCCTCTTCCTCGGGCGTCATCGCCCTGCCCTCCAGCAAGTCCGGGCGCCGCTCCCGCGTGCGACCCAGCGCCTGCTTCAGGCGCCAGCGGCGGATCCGCTCGTGATCCCCGCTGAGTAATACTTCCGGCACGACCTTGCCCTGGTAAGCCTCGGGCCGGGTGTAGTGCGGGCAATCCAGCAGGCCGTTGGCGAAGGAATCCTCATCCGCCGAGGCCTCGTGGCCCAGCACCCCGGGCAACTGCCGGGTCACCGCGTCGATGACCACCATGGCGGCCAGCTCGCCACCGGTCAACACGTAGTCGCCGATCGACAACTCCTCGTCCACCTCGGCCTCGATCAGGCGCTCATCCACGCCCTCGTAGCGACCGGCGACCAGGATCAGCGCCTCCTTCTGTGCCAGCGCCACCGCCCTGCGGTGGTCGAAACGCCGCCCCTGGGGCGAGAGGTAGACCACATGGGGCCTCGCCCCGTCTTCTCCCCTCACCTGCTCCCGCGCGGCGGCGATGGCCTGCTGCAGCGGGTCGATCTTCATCAACATGCCCGGGCCGCCGCCGTAGGGCCTGTCGTCCACCGTGCGATGCCTGTCCACGGTGTAGTCACGCGGGTTGCTGTGGCTGATGCCCACCAACGCCTGCCTGACCGCCCGGCCCGTCACCCCGTGCTCGGTGACGGCGCCGAACATTTCCGGAAACAGGCTCACCACTGCGATGCGCATTGTGCCCTGCCCCCGTTTACGTTCACTCCGTCGGTGTCGGTTCCTACTCGTCGGGGAACCAGTCCACCTCTATTCGGCCTGCTTCCAGGTCCACCCTGCGCACGACATCGCCGGGCAGGTACGGGATCAGGCGCTCCCGTTCGTCGATACTCCGCGCGCTGGCTTTCACCACCAGCACGTCGTTGGCGCCGGTCTCGATGAGGTAGTCCACCGTGCCCAACAGGACATCGCCGTCATCGGTACCACACCAGACTTCCAGGCCCTCCAGCTGGTGCCAGTAGAAGTCGCCTTCCTCCAGCGCCGGCAGGCTGCCGGCCGGTACCGCCACTTCCAGGCCCTGGTAGCTCTCCGCCGTGGTGCGATCATCCACACCGCGGATATGGGCCACCAGCCCCTTGCCGTGACGCTTGCCGGCATCGAAGTCGATGGGGCCTGGCCCCTCGCGACGCCGGATTACCCACCCCCCGTACTTGAGGAAGTTTTCCTGGGGGTCGGTATAGGAGTGCACCTTGACCCAGCCCTTGATGCCGTAACAGCCGGTGATCTTGCCGACCGTCAGCAGCTCACCCGGGTCATGGTCTCCCATCGGACGCAAGCACTCAGGCCGCGGCGCTGTCCTTCAGCAGCTTGGCCACGCGATCGGACAGCTGGGCGCCCTGGCCCTGCCAGTACTCGATGCGGTCGGCGTCGATGCGCAGGCGCTCTTCCTGGCCGCGGGCGACCGGGTTGAAGAAGCCGACGCGCTCGATGAAGCGGCCATCGCGTGAGTTGCGGCTGTCAGTCACCGTCAGGTGGTAGAACGGGCGCTTCTTGGCGCCACCGCGCGACAAACGAATTGTTACCATAATTGCGTAAATTCCTGAAAATTAGTGGGGAAATGCGGCGAACCCCACCACAATTCCACGGCAAACACCGGCACCAGGGCCGGAAAGGTGGCGTATCATACGGAAAATCCCGCCGCATGGAAACCCCCGGCGGCGGAAATTTTGCAGCGATTTCGGGGGTTTAGATCGCCCTGTGGGGTGGGATTTTTCTGCCGGGGCGGTCGGGCGGGCGGTGGTCGAATGAATTCGACCCTACACGGACGGTGGCGCATCCCCTGTAGGGCGGACAGCGGGCCCCTCTTTTCGGGTCATTCATTCCGCCGCTTTTGGTCGAATGAATTCGACCCTACACGGATGGTGGCGTATCCCCTTGTAGGGCGGAATTCATTCCGCCGCTTTTGGTCGAATGAATTCGACCCTACACGGACGGTGGCGCCTCCCCTGTAGGGCGGAATTCATTCCGCCGCTTTTGGTCGAATGAATTCGACCCTACAGGGAGAGGGATTAGCGGAAGGGGAAACCGCCCCCCGCGCCGCCGGGGGGCATCATGCCGCCACCGCCGCCGCCCATTCCGCCCAGGCCGCGCATCATTTTCTCCATGCCGCCGCCCTTCATTTTCTTCATCATCTTCTGCATCTGCTTGTGCTGCTTGAGCAGGCGGTTCAGGTCCTGCACCTGGGTGCCGGAGCCCTGGGTGATGCGGCGCTTGCGCGAGCCGGAGATGAGCTCGGGCTTGCGCCGCTCCATCGGCGTCATGGAATTGATCATCGCCTCCATGCGCGCGAACATCTTCATGTCCAGGTTCTGCTGGGCCATCTGCGCCATGTTGCCCATGCCCGGCAGCTTGTCGAGCATGCCGGTGATGCCGCCCATGTTGTTCATCTGCTGCAGCTGGTCGCGGAAGTCCTCCAGGTCGAAACGCTGCCCCTTCTTGACCTTGCGCGCCAGCTTCTCCGCCTTCTTGCGGTCGACCTTTTGCTCCGCCTCCTCGATCAGCGACAGCATGTCGCCCATGCCGAGGATGCGCGAGGCCAGGCGGTCGGGATGGAAGGGGTCCAGGGCGGCGGTCTTCTCGCCCACCCCGAGGAACTTGATCGGCTTGCCGGTGATGGTGCGCACCGACAGCGCGGCACCGCCGCGGGAGTCCGCATCGACCTTGGTCAGGATCACGCCGGTGAGCGGCAGGGCCTCGCCGAAGGCCTTGGCGGTGGTGGCCGCGTCCTGGCCGGTCATGGCGTCGACCACGAACAGGGTCTCCGCCGGATTAACGACTTTGTGCAGCTCGGCGATCTCCGCCATCATCGCCTCGTCCACGGTAAGGCGGCCCGCGGTATCGACGATCAGCACGTCGGAAAACTTCACTTTGGCGTGATCGATCGCCGCCCGGGCGATATCCACCGGCTTCTGGTCGGGCTCGCTGGGGAAGAAATCCACCCCCACCTCGCCGGCCAGGGTCTCCAGCTGCTTGATCGCCGCCGGGCGGTAGACGTCGGCGCTGACCACGGTAACGGACTTCTTGTCGCGCTCCTTGAGCAGCTTGGCCAGCTTGGCCACCGAAGTGGTTTTACCGGCGCCCTGCAGGCCCGCCATGAGGATCACCGCCGGCGGCTGCACCGCCAGGTTGAGGCCCTCGTTGGCCTCGCCCATTACCGACTCCAGCTCGGTCTGGACGATTTTCAGGAAGGCCTGGCCCGGGCTCAGGCTCTTCGTCACCTCCATGCCCAGGGCGCGCTGCTTGACCGCCTCGACGAACTGTTTCACCACCGGCAGGGCGACATCGGCCTCCAGCAGGGCCATGCGCACCTCGCGCAGGGTGTCCTGGATATTGTCCTCGGAGAGCCGCGCTTTGCCGGTGACGTTGCGCAGGCTGTTGGACAGGCGATCTGACAAACTCTGGAACATGGGGAGTCTCTTGGTAAAGCTGCAATGACGGCTTCGCGGCCGGGCCTGAAACCCGGCCCGGGCCCGGGGCTATTGATTCCGCCGGAACACTTAGGTACAAAGGTGCGCAGTATACGCCACCCGAGCCCATCCCCCAAACCCATGCCCTTGCCCTTCATTGCCACCCTGGCCGCCCTGCTCTACCTGGTGGCGACCGGGCTGCAGGTGCTGAGCCTCGCCCAGCGCGCGGCGCACGCCAGCCGCACCCTGGTGCTGGTCACCGTACTCGCCCTCGGCTGCCACGCCCTGGTGGCCTGGGACAACGTCGCCGTCGGCGAGGGGGTCCACCTGGGCTTTTATAAAATCTCGGCGCTGATCTTCCTGGTGATCAATATCGCCTGCCTGGCCTCCATCCTGTGGCGCCGGCCTTTGCAGAACCTGCTGCTGGTCACCTTCCCCCTGTCGGCGGTGGCCGTGCTGGTGTCGACCTTCGGCCCGCAGACCGACACCAGCAGCGGCCAGCTGGGGCCCGGCCTGCTGGTGCACGTGGCCAGCTCCATCCTCGCCTATGCGGTGCTCACCCTGGCGGCGGTGCAGGCGGCGCTGGTGGCGGTGCAGGACTACCAGCTGCGCCACCGCCACCCCGGCGGCATCGTGCGCGTGCTGCCGCCATTGCAATTGATGGAAACCATGCTGTTCGAACTGCTGTGGGCCGGCGTGCTGCTGCTCACCCTGGCCATCGCCACCGGCTTTTTATTCGTGGAGGACCTGTTCGCCCAGCACCTGGTGCACAAGACCACGCTGACCATCATCGCCTGGCTCACCTTCTCCACCCTGCTGTGGGGGCACTACCAGCTGGGCTGGCGCAGCCAGACCGCGGTGCGCTTCACCCTGGCGGGGTTCGCGGCGCTGATGCTGGCCTTTTTCGGCTCCAAACTGGTGCTGGAGCTGATCCTCACCTGACCCTCACCTTTTCCCACCGGGGCGCGAACGGGCTTGCCCCGCCCGGGGATTTTCTTCAAGATAGCCGTTTCCAGAATTTCAGGGGTTCATTCCTGCTTTGAACGAAGCACCGCTGGGTCTTTTAAGCTCAGTTCTGGTAGTCCTCATCCTGCTCTCCGGTTTCTTCTCCAGTTCGGAAACCGGCATGATGTCCCTCAACCGCTACCGGCTGAAACACCTCCGCAAGAACAAGCACCGTGGGGCGCACCGGGCCAGCAAGCTGCTGCAGCGTCCGGACCGCCTGATCGGCTTGATCCTGATCGGTAATAACCTCGTCAACATCCTCGCCTCGGCGATCGCCACCGTGATCGCGATCCGCCTGTGGGGCGACGCCGGTATCGCCATCGCCACCGGCGGCCTGACCCTGGTCATCCTGATCTTCGCCGAGATCACCCCCAAGACCATCGCCGCCCTGCACCCGGAAAAGGTCGCCTTCCCGGCCAGCGTAATACTGCTGCCGCTGATGAAGCTGATGTACCCGCTGGTATGGCTGATCAACTCGGTGACCAACGGCCTGCTGCGCCTGTTGGGCGTGGACCCCTCCAAGGCCGGCGACGAGCACGTGTCCACCGAGGAACTGCGCACCATCGTCACCGAGGCCGGGCAGCTGATTCCCACCCGCCACCGGGGCATGCTGCTCAACATCCTCGACCTCGAGGAAGTGTCGGTGGACGACATCATGGTGCCGCGCAACGATGTGTACGGCATCGACCTCGACGACTCCGACGAGGACATCCTGCGCACCATCCAGTCCAGTTCCCACACCCGCCTGCCGGTGTGGCGCGACGACATCAACAACGTGGTCGGCGTGCTGCACATGCGCAACATCAGCCGTATTATCGACTCCCAGGGCCTGGACCGCGCGGCGCTGGAACGGGAGATGGAGACCCCCTACTTCATCCCCGAGAGCACCCCGCTGCACACCCAGCTGTTCAACTTCCAGAAGAACAAGCTGCGCCTGGGCATCGTGGTGGACGAATACGGCGACGTGATGGGCCTGGTGACCCTGGAGGACATCCTCGAGGAGAT
Organism: Parahaliea mediterranea; assembly: GCF_017255185.1. Taxonomy (GTDB): domain Bacteria; phylum Pseudomonadota; class Gammaproteobacteria; order Pseudomonadales; family Halieaceae; genus JAFKCZ01. The sequence goes on along the minus strand of NZ_JAFKCZ010000004.1, from coordinate 142,851 downwards.
CGTCGGCGAGTTCACCTCCAACCTGCTGGATACCGCCGACGTGATCTTCCCCCAGCGCGACGGCAGCTACATCATCACCGGCAACGCCAACATCCGCGAGATCAACAAGTCGCTGGACTGGGAGCTGCCCACCGACGGGCCAAAGACCGTCAGCGGCCTGGTGCTGGAATACCTGGAATCCTTCCCCGACGCCAACGTGGGCCTGGCCATCGACGGCTACCTGCTGGAAACGCAGGAGCTGCAGGGCAACGTGGTACAGGCGGTACGGGCCCGCGTGCAGGCCGCCTGATTCAGCCCAGGCGGATCGGGTTGTCGGCGATCAGGCGCGCCCGGGCGCGCTCGAGGATGGCGCGTTTTTCCTCGGCGCTGGCCATGAACCAGTCGGTGATCTCATCGGCGCTGCGGTAGCAGCCCAGGCACACGTCCTCTTCATTGAGAACGCACACCGCGATGCAGGGGGATTGGGGTTCCGCACTGTCGCTCATGGACGGCCTCAGTCCTGTTCCGCCAGTAGCGCGCTGAACTGCGCGGCGTTGTTGACGTAGTGCTCGGCGTTGAGTTGCAGCATCTTCCGCGCGTCCTCGTCCAGGGTCCGCTTGATCTTCGCCGGCGCGCCCAGCACCATGCTGCCATCGGGAATCTCCATGCCCTCGGTCACCAGGGCGTTGGCGCCGATCAGGCAGTTTTTGCCCACTTTGGCGCCGTTGAGCACCACCGCGCCAATACCCACCAGGGAGCCGTCGCCGATGCTGCAGCCGTGCAGCATGGCGTTGTGGCCCACGGTCACATTCTCGCCAATGACGGCGGGAAAGCCGGGGTCGGCGTGGATCACCGTGCCGTCCTGGATATTGCTGCCGGCACCCACGGCAATGCGCTCGGCATCGCCGCGCAGCACGCAGCTGAACCAGACGCTGGCGCGCTCGCCCAGGGTGACATCGCCGATCACCGCCGCATTGGGGGCGATGAAATGGCCCTCGCCCTCCAGTTTGACCTGCTTGTCCCCGAGGCTGTATTTCATGGTGTTTCCTTCCAGTTGCGTTTCAGATCGAAGCCGGCATCGTAGACCACGTTGACGATCTGGGCCAGCACCGCGGCGGTGACACCCCAGACATTATCGTCGCCGATGCAGTAGTGCGGCACGTGGACCTGCCGGCTGCCGGCGGACATCAACTCCAGGCGGAACAGCGCCGGATCGGCAAAGCGCGCCAGGGGCGGCAGGAACACGCTGTCGAACTCCGCCGGGTCGGCGCTCAGCTCCACGTCCGCGGGAATCACGCCGATGCAGGGGTAGACACAAAAACCCGTGCGGGTGATCAGGGGCGACAGTTCGGCGCGGCGCTTAACCAGCGCCGGCGACAGGGCCACTTCCTCTTGCGACTCACGCAGCGCGGTGTCCCAGGGAGAATGATCCTCCGCCTCGCGCTTGCCGCCGGGAAAGGCGATCTCGCCGGGGTGCAGGGGCAGGTGGTCGGCGCGCCGGCCCAACACCACCCGGGGCGCGGGCTCGTCGGTCAGGGCCACCAGCACGCCGGCCTGGCGCCCCACCCCCTCCCAGGCTTCGCGCCGGCAGGGGTGGCGCTCGGCGAGGCCGTCCAGTAGTCCGTCGGCGCCGGCCATCTAGGCGGGGAACTCCGTCACCACCTGCAGTACATCGTAGGCCGGCTCTTCATAGGGATGGGCCGCCTTCAGGGCGGCGAGTACGGTGGCGATATGCGCCTCGTCGCACACCAGCTCCACCCGGTACTCGTCCACCTGTTCGATTTCGCCCTGTTTGCCCAGGAAGGGGTCACTGCCCGCCAGCGGACGGAACTGCCCCTGGCCGAGCACCTGCCAGCAACAGCTGTCGTAATCGCCGATACGGCCGCCGCCAGCGGCGAAGACCGCGGTTTTTACGGCCTCGACATGGGTTTCCGGCACATAGAAGCAGAGCTTGTACACCCTACACCCCCCGCGCCTGTTGCTCGTAAAAGGCTTCGCTGAACGCTTCCAGCGACCCGTTTTCGATGGCCGCGCGGATACCCGCCATGTGGCGCTGGTAGAAGTGCAGGTTGTGAATGGTGTTGAGCTGGCTGCCGAGGATCTCGTTGCACTTGTCCAGGTGGTGCAGGTAGGCGCGGCTGAAATTGCTGCAGGTGTAGCAGTCGCACTCCTCATCCAAGGGCAGGGTGCTGGTCTTGTGGCGGGCGTTGCGCAGCTTGAGCTGGCCGCGGGAGGTGAAGATAAAGCCGTTGCGGGCGTTGCGGGTGGGCATCACGCAGTCGAACATATCCACCCCGCGGCGCACGCCCTCCAGCAGGTCCGCCGGGGTGCCCACGCCCATCAGGTAGCGCGGGCGGTCTTGCGGCAGGATGGGCTGCATCACATCCAGCACCGCCATCATCTCGTCCTTGGGCTCGCCCACCGACAGGCCGCCGATGGCGTAGCCGTCGAAACCGATGTCGGTAAGCCCCGCCAGGGAGGCCTGGCGCAGCTGCGGGTACATACCCCCCTGCACAATGCCGAACAGGGCGCTGGGGCTGTCGCCGTGGGCCGCCTTGCTGCGGGCGGCCCAGCGCAGGGACAGCTCCATCGACGCGCGCGCCTCCTGCTCGGTGGCCGGATAGGGCGTGCACTCGTCGAAGATCATCACGATATCCGAGCCCAGGCTGCGCTGGATGGCCATGGAGGTTTCGGGGTCCAAAAAGACCTTGGAGCCATCCACCGGCGACTGGAAGCGCACCCCCTCCTCGGTGATCTTGCGCATCTTGCCCAGGCTGAACACCTGGAAGCCGCCGGAGTCGGTGAGGATGGGGCCGTCCCAGGCCATGAAGTCGTGCAGGTCGCCGTGCCGCTCGATGATATCGGTGCCCGGGCGCAGCCACAGGTGAAAGGTATTGCCGAGGATAATCTCGGCGCCGATGGCGCGGATGTCCCGGGGCAACATGCCCTTCACCGTGCCGTAGGTGCCCACCGGCATAAAGGCCGGTGTCTCCACTGTGCCCCGGGGGAAGGTCAGTCGGCCGCGACGGGCGGCACCGTCGCTGCCCAGGCGCTCGAACTGCATGTGGCACTGGCGGCTCATACGCTGCCCTCCGCCTGGGGACCGGGGGTGATAAACATGGCGTCGCCGTAGCTGAAGAAGCGGTACCGCTGGGCGATGGCCTCGCGGTAGGCGGCCAGTACGGTGTCGCGGCCGGCAAAGGCACTCACCAGCATCAGCAGGGTGGACTCCGGCAGGTGGAAGTTGGTAACCATGGCATCGATGCTCCGGAAGCGGTAGCCGGGGTAGATGAAGATGTCGGTGTCGCCGCAGTAGGGCTGCGGCTCGCCGGCGGCGGCGCTGGCGGTCTCCAGGCAGCGCACCGCGGTGGTGCCCACGGCGATCACCCGCCCGCCCCGGGCGCGGGTTCGCGCCACCGCCTCGCAGGCGGCCTCACCGACCTCCACGTACTCAGCGTGCATCGGGTGGTCCTCGATATCGTCCACCCGCACCGGCTGGAAGGTGCCCGCCGCCACGTGCAGGGTGACGAAGGTGCGTTCCACACCCCGCTCCTCCAGCTCAGCCAGCATGGCCTCGCTGAAATGCAGGCCCGCGGTGGGCGCCGCCACGGCGCCCTCGCGCTCGGCGTACACGGTCTGGTAGCGGTTCTGGTCCTCGGCCTCGTCGGCGCGCTCGATATAGGGCGGCAGGGGCATGTGCCCGATCACCTGCAGAATCTCACTGAGGGGCTGACCCTCCGGCGAGCGCAGTGCGAACAGCGGCCCCACCCGCTCCGTCACTTCCAGCGAATAGGGCCCCGGTTCGGCCCCCTGCGCGGGCGCCAGCAGCAGGCGGCTGCCGGGCTTGGGCGACTTGCTGCTGCGGATATGGGCCAGCGCGGTGTCGATGCCGGTCAGGCGCTCGATCAGGATCTCCAGCCGGCCGCCGGTCTCCTTCTGGCCCCACAGGCGGGCCGGTATCACCCGGGTGTTGTTGAACACCAGCAGGTCGTCCGGCCGCAGCAGGTCCAGCAGGTCGTGAAAACGGCGGTGCTCGACCGCCCCGCTCGCCCCGTCCAGGCACAGCAGGCGGCTGCCGCTGCGCTCCGCCAGGGGGTGCTGGGCAATCAGTTCCGGCGGCAAATCGTAGTCAAAATCGCTGCGTTTCATAGGGTGTGGAGAAGCCTGAATACCTCTCGGGTCGTCCCGTTATGGGGCCCCCAAAACAAGAAAGCCGGCCCGAGGCCGGCTTCCATCATAGCGCGAAACGCCCTTACTCGGCGCTTTCCTCGCCAGCGGCCTCTTCACCGCCCTCTGCCGCAGCTTCTTCCTCGGCGGGCTTCTCGGCCGGCGCGGTAACGGTAACCAGGCCTTCCGCGACCAAGATACGCACCTTCTCTTCGCCGTTCACCGGCTTCTTGTCCGCACCTTTCACCGCGTAGCGCTCGTCGCCACGCTGGTAAATGCTGTACTCGGCTGTCTTCTTGACCAGCTTCATTGCCATCTCTTTTCTCCTTGGGTACTCAGAACAGGCCCCTGGGGCCAACATCAATAGCCGCCTGCGGCGGCGGGTGGCGCGCAGTGTACAGGGATTCGGGACCGAGGTTAAGAGCCCTTAAGCCAGTCCACCATTGCACAATGGCCCGCGATTGCTATAATCGCGCGCTCTCACCGGGGCGATTGCAGCCCTTCTCCTGTGCCGGAGTGGTGAAATTGGTAGACACGTCGGATTCAAAATCCGATGCCCTAACAGGCGTGCCGGTTCAAGTCCGGCCTCCGGTACCATTAAAACAACCTGTGCTTTTCAACGGCCAATCCACGTGCCGGCCGAAGCGTCGGACCGTCAAGTCCGGCCTCCGGTACCATTAAAACAACCTGTGCTTTTCAACGGCCAATCCACGTGCCGGCCGAAGCGTCGGACTGTCAAGCCCGGCCTCCGGTACCATTAAAACAACCTGCGCTTTTCAACGGCCAATCCACGTGCCAGCCGAACGTCGAATCGTAAATTCAACCTCCCACACCAGATATACGTACAGACCAAACCATCCCGGGTAACCGTCTCGCCGAACCCGGCTAGCCGTCGTGGTGGTGCTCGACAACCTGCCTCACCATCATCAGCGCCTGCCGAAGCGTCGACAAGTCCACCGAGCCCAGTGCGATACGAATCGCATGTGGCGCATGGGCCGCTATCGAAAACGGCTCGGCGGTCGACACCGATATCCGCTGGTCGAGTAAATCCCGAACCACACGCTCTGCACGAACCTCCTCGGGAAGCGGCAGCCACAGGAAGTAGGACGCCGGATGACTAACGAACCGCAGCCCTTGCAACACTTCCGCTGCGACGGCCTGCCGGGCAGCGGCGTCTTTGCGTTTCTGCGACTCCAGCCGCGTCACGGTCCCGTCTTCGATCCAGCCACAGGCAATCGCGGTCATGACCCCCGGCGTATTCCAGGTTGTGGCGCGGATAGCGCGCTCTATACTGGCAACCCACGCTTGCGGCGCAGCGACAAAGCCGACACGCAACCCGGTGGCGACGCTCTTGGAAAGCCCTGAGACATAGACCGTTCGTTCCGGCGCCAGGGCCGCAAGCGGTGGCGGCGCATCCGCTTCCAGGAAGGCGTAGGGTGCGTCTTCGATCAGCGCCAGGTCGTATCGCCGCGCCAGCGCTACCAGGTCGCGCCGGCGCTGGCGGCTCATCACCCAACCCAGTGGATTGTGAACGGTGGGTTGTACATAGACCGCGCGCACCCGGCGCCGGGCGCACAGGCGTTCCAGGGCGCCCAGGTCCGGCCCCTGCCGATTTGCCGGCACTGGCGCCAACTCAAAGCCGAGGCTTTCGGCGAGTACTTTCATGCCGGGATAGGTCAATGCGTCGGCTGCCACCACCTCACCGGGTTTCAGCAATGCCATGGCGGTCGTCGCCAAGCCATGCTGGGCGCCATCGACAATAACAACGTCGGACGATTCGACACACAGGCCGCGACTGGCCAGGTGTCGGGCGACGCTTTCCCGCTCATGGGCGCGCCCGCCGTGGGGCTGGTAGCGCAACAGTGCATCCAGGTCGCCCGCCGCCGCCAGTCTGCGCAAAGCGCTGCGCAGCAGTTCCGCCTGGTCGGGCAGCGAGGGGTAGTTGAAGTTCAGGTCCACCATGTCATCGGCCACCGCGTGCTGGTCGATGCCCATGCCGCGCGGCAGGGAGATTTCGCGGACGAAAGTGCCGCGCCCCGTTTCACCGATCACCAGGCCCATAGATTCGAGCTCCGCATACACCCGTGAAGCCGTGGCCAACGCAAGGCCATGCTGGGTGGCGAGTTGCCGATGAGTGGGTAGGCGTTCACCCGGCGGCAATTCCCCGGAACGAATCCCGGCGGCAAAGGTGTCGACAACTTGCTTGTAACGGGCACGGGGCATGGCTAATTGTATCCAGTACAATATTTTGATTGTTATAGATATTGTGCCTAGGATGCCTTGAGTGAATCAACATGCCGGAGCCCACCCGATGCATATCGCCATTCTCACCTTTGAAGGCTTCAACGAACTCGACTCGTTTATCGCGCTTGGCATACTCAATCGCGTTGATAAATCCGGCTGGCGCGTATCCATTGCCGCCCCAACACCCCGAATCACATCGATGAACGGTGTTACTGTCGAGGCCCAGGCTTCACTCACTGAAGCGGCCGGGGCCGATGTAGTCCTGGTGGGTAGCGGTTTGCAGACACGGAAGGTGGTGGCGGATTCATCGCTGATGAGCCAGCTACAACTCGACCCCGAACGGCAACTGATCGGGGCCCAGTGTTCGGGCGCCCTGGTTCTGGCGCGGCTCGGCTTGCTCGATAGTACGCCCGCCTGCACCGACCTGACCAGCAAACCCTGGGTCGAGCAGGCCGGTGTTGAGGTGCTCGACCAGGCGTTTTTCGCCGCGGGGAACATTGCCACGGCGGGTGGCTGTTTGGGATCTCAGTACCTGGCCAGCTGGGTCATTGCCCGCCTGGCAGGTATCGAAGCAGCCGAGGACGCGATGCACTATATCGCACCGGTTGGAGAAAAAGACGACTCGGTTGAGCGGATGCTGCGCAATGTCGCACCCTATTTAAGCAAGGAACACTAACCATGCACATCCCCGGCAGTTTTCGCGAAGATCGGATCGAACAGCTCCACGCCCTGATGACCACGCATCCGCTGGGGCTGTTGATAAGCTATGGCGCCAGTGGTCTCCAGGCTTCGCCCACCCCCTTTACGCTGTATCCGCGGGAAGGGGAGCTCGGTGTACTGCGCGCCCATTTGGCCAGGGCCAATCCCCACTGGAAGGTACTGGCGGATTGCCGGGATTGCCTGGTGATGTTTCAGGGCGAGGATGGCTATGTCTCGCCCTCCTGGTATCCCAGCAAGGCGGACGACCAGCGTGCGGTGCCGACCTGGAACTATATCGCCGTGGAAGCGAGGGGAAAGCCGGCAATTATCGAGGACCCCGCCTGGCTTCGCCGACAACTGAACGACCTGACCGCGCAACACGAGGGCGTTCGGCCGCAACCCTGGTCAGTGGCCGATGCGCCGGAGGATTATATTGCCAGCCAGCTAAAAGCAATCGTCGGCATTGAGATGCCCATCGAAGACATCCACGGCAAGTGGAAGTTAAGCCAGAACAAATCCGGGCGGGACCTCCAGGGTGTCATCGACGGCATGGCCGATAGGCACGATCCCCACGGCAATCCGGAACTGGCGAAGCGTATGGAGGGCGGATAGCGCGCAAACCCGCCGGCACCGTCCTCCCGTTCTCCACATACCAATCCCCCGGCATGTACGCCAATCCGGAACCTCGAGCGTTTATCAACGACGTCGATTGCTAAAAATCCACCACCAGCGAAGCCGAAAACCGGCGTTTGTCCTTGAGGCCAAAACTGCGATCACCGAGCACGGACCAGGCAAATTCATTGGTGAGATTCCTGGCCTGCAAACGCATTGTCGCCGAGGAGCCGAAAAGCTCGAAGCGATAGCGGGCGCCCACATCGAGCAAGGTATAACTGGGCAGCTTGAGATCGCCACTGCGCGACGCGGTGCGTTCGCCGTAGTGGGCCACTGCGGCGTCGACGGACCAGCCCGGCGCGAAGGGCATGCGGTACTCGGTATTCATGCGCAGCAAGTCCGCGGTTTCACCCACCGGCCGGTCGCCGATCCTGCCTTCGTCCACGGCTTCCCCCGTGACGCGGGGGTCGATCAACGCGGCTCCGGCAACAATGGTCAGCGCGTCGACGGGACGCGCGGTCAGGCTGACCTCCAGGCCCCGGTTGCGCACGTCGCCGAGTGTCCGGTACACGCCGCTTTCGTCGTTGACGAAATACGGCTTTTCAACCTGGAAAAAACCGGCGATCAAACGCCACTGTTCGCTCGCCGCCCAACGCAAGCCGACTTCCATCTGTTCGGTAATAACCGCGGGCAGCGCTTCGTTGCGGTTCACCGCGTTGTCCGGCGCCACCCCGCTCTCTTCCAGTCCGCGGGTGTAACCGCCATAGAGTGCAAGCCGGGGCCCCAGATAGAGCGCCGAGGTGCCGTAGAACAACAGCGGCTGATCCTCAGTCCGGGTAACGGGCAAACCGGGTTGTGTGACGACCTTTTCGTAATCCGCCCGCTGCACACCCAGCCCCAGCTCGCCGACACCCTGCCAGCGCAGGCCGTAGGCCAAACCCAGGGTCAGTTGACGAACCTCGTCGCGCGAACGTTCACCGTAGTCGAACCGTTCCGGCTCGGGCCAGTCGAAGGAGCTTCCCAGCTGGCGCTCACCCAGATCAATGGGTGTGCCCAAGCCACCGTACAGGCGCTCCACACGGCGGGCACGGGCGGATGCGGTGAATGTATGCAACCGCTTATCGGCACGGACATCCCGGCTAAGACGCAATTCCCCGCTGGTGGATGATGATCGCTGCGCCGGATCGGGTATCAACAGGTTGTGGGTCCTGCCATCCGCTGTGGTGTTGGTATAGAGATCGACAAATTCACGCCGCGCGTCGAAGGACGAACGGAATATGCCGCCCGACAGCACCCAGCCCTCGCCGAAGCGCCCCTTGGCGACCACGCCCGTGTTAATACTGGTGCTGTCCTTGTCGGCCCAGTCCTGACCGAAGAACTTGCGGCGTTCGACCTCCGGGGGCAGGTAATCCCCCGCCGTTTGAATGGTCGGCGGCGTCTCTTCCTCCCGCCCCCTGGTGATCCCAAAAAAAGGCAGTACTTCTATGTTGTCGGTGGGTGTCCAGCGCGGTACCACTCCGGCACGGAAGTACGTGGCCTCGGACCCGTCATAGTACTGCTCCCGGGCATAGGACACACCCGCGGCAACCCCGAGGCGGCCCGTGATCAAGGGCTGCTTGGCGTCGATTTCCAGGTACGGCGCGGCATAGGGGTCCAGCCCCGCGGCAACACTGACAACGGCCTCGTCACCGGCCCTATGCAGGGAGTAGTCGACGATTCCCGTCGGCGCGGGAAACAAATAGCCCTGGGCGGAAAGCCCAACCCTGATGGTCGAACTCGGTGTAAAACGCGGCGAGGTATAGCCCTGGCGGTCGAAGTAGATGCCCTCTATGCGCACATTCCCCGCCTGGATAGGCGAGAAGCCCCGTACCGAGCTGGTGCTATACAGGCCAATACTCTCATTGCCAATGGTGGTGCCAAATGCATCGTCCGCGGCCACCACGGCATTCTCGGATGCGCGCTGGGCATGCGCGGGCACTGTCGCGAGCAGGGCCAACGGATACACCCCGCACAGCGCTCTACTGAAAACGCGCAACAAACCGTGCCTCATGCTCAAAAACTCGAGCTCAGGGTCACTTCGACAGTGCGCGGCGGCGCAACCTGGAATTGCCGCGAATTGACGTCGGTGTACTCCACATAGAACTCATCGCCAAGATTGCGTCCCCTGAGGGTCAACTCGCCGAAGGAAAATTCATAACTGAGCGCCGCGTCAACGGTGGTATAGCCATCCATGCGAATACTATTGGCTTCGTCGGTAAACACGCGGCCGGCGTGGCGGATGCCCGCGCTCACCGTCAACGGGGTACCCGGCACATCGTAGAATGCGAACAGATTCGCCACGGTCTCGGGTACGCGCGGCGGCGTATTCCCTTTGAGACTCAAGCCCTGGGCATCCAGCAGCTCCTCAAACCTGGCGTCGAGCACGGTGTAGTTGCCGTCAACGCGAAGTGAATCCGTCAGTGCCGCCGACAGCGACAGCTCCAGGCCGCGGGAGGACGCGCTGCCGCCCTGCACCCGCATCGTCGGATTGATCGGATCCCGGGTAACAATGTCATCCTGTTCAATCCAGTAGCCGGCCAGCGTCAACTCGGCGCGTTCATTCCAGAAGCTGGACTTGATGCCGGCTTCCACCGAGCGCCCCCGGGTCAGCTCGAATGTCGAGTTGGTCAGGGACATACGCACAAAATTACTGACCGGGGCGATCGCCTCACTGTACTGGGCGAAGACCTGGGTACTGGGCAAAATGTCGAAAACCGACCCCACGCGCCACGACAGTGCGTCGTAGTCGCTCTGGTAGTCGCTATCGGAGGACAGTACCGACCGTTTCAAGTCGATCCAGTCGTTGCGCACGCCGCTTACCAGGAGCCAGCGCGATGTCAGATTCAGGGCGTGCTCGACAAACACCGAGCGTATCTCCACGTCCGACATCTGGTTCTCGGCGGGCAGCGCCGCCCCCGAGCCAAATCCCCCGGGGAAGAGTCCCCGATCCGGCTCGTCCAGGGCAACGGCCAGGCTGGGGTCCCCGAACACAAAGTAGCGACGGGTGGCAAAATCCAGGTCGCTGTACTCTCCTCCGACCGTAAGTCGGTTGCGCATGCCGCCAACCTCGAAATCGGCCGCCACGGCCGCCCTTTCGATGAGGTAATCGAAATCGTGGGTAATGATACCCGAGGACCGGTCAAGCAGGCCGGTATCGACGTTGTAGCTGAACATCTCGGCGTTGATGAAGCGTCGATCCGAGTGGTAATAGCTCAGCTGGTTACGGAACTCCACGCCCTCCGCCAGCTGGTAACTGAGGTGCGAGCGATACCACTGGGTATCCGAGTCGATGATGCCATCGCCGAAGTTGTAGTTGGTGTCGCGTAGCGCGCGATCCACCACCCAGCCATCGGCCGAAGACACTATATTCGACGGTTTGCGGGCAACATCGAGCGGGACCAGGGGCGTGCCGAGATCGGCGACATCGTAGGCATCCTCGTTGTAGTCGAAGGCCAAATCGACCACGAGCCGATCGTGGGGCAGGTAGCGCGCGCTCAACGAGACGCCGGTGAATTCGCTGCCGGCATCGTCGACATAGCCGTCGCCGTGGCTGTGACTGGCCACGACGCGAGCCGCCAGCGTTTCGCCCAGGGGGACATTGATATCACCGGCAATGCGAGCCGAGTCATAACTGCCGTAGCTGACTATCCCCTGCGCACTGGCTTCCGCCATTTGCGGATGCTTCGGTAGCAGGTTGATTGCCCCGCCCAGGGCGCCCTCGCCATACATGACCGAAGCCGGCCCCTTCAACACCTCGATGCGATCGAAAGCCCAGCTGTCGATGGTGCGGGACATCATTGACGGGCTGCCGACCTGCACGCCATCGTAAAGCAACCCCACCGTGGTAAAACCCCGCATCGTGGGGACGCCTGGGCTTGTCGCGGTCAGCGTTGCATTCACACCCGGCGCCCGGTTGAGTGCCTCGAGACTCGATCTCGCCCCGAGTTCAAGCAGCTTGTCGCTGGAGAGAATATCGACAATCGCCGGAAGTTCTCGCGCCGTCAGCCCCAGGCGACTACCGGTTTTCGTCTGCGTGTCCAACAGCCGCTCGCGCTGTGACTGGCCGACGACAATCACTTCGGACAGGTCGCGTTGCACTTGAGCGGCTTCCCTCTCCTGCTGCGCGACAACCGTTACAGGAGCCGCCACAAGCAACGTCACCAGGTAGGAATACCTCAATCCACCAGCCATCGAACTCACATCCATTTGAAGAAAAACAATAAATGATATGTTATATCGTTATGTGCTGATCGAGCAAGTTCCGTGTTCCCGCAGGCGCAGACCCAGTGAACAGGATGTCGCGCCGCACACAGCGGCCCAGGGGAGTGCCTCGCCTATCGCGGCGAGCGACAGCTGCTAGTAGAGCAAGCCCATATCCATGGCCTTGAGTACCGCGCGGGTCCGGTCGCGCACGTTTAACTTACCGAGAATCGACGACACCTGGTTGCGCACCGTACCCACCGACTTGTGGGTGGCGCGGGCGATTTCCTCGTTGGAGTAGCCCGCCGCCACCAGCTGCAAGACCTGCGTCTCGATGGCGGAGAGCGGGGTGTGGACGCTGTCGCTTGCGGGGTATTCAGGCCAGGCGGACGCCACGCGCTCGGTGATCGCCGGCTGCACCCAGTGCTCGCCCCGGGCCACGGTGTGTATGGCCTTGACCAGGGCATCCAGGGTGACATCCTTGCGCAGGTAGCCGCGGGCGCCCAGGCGCAGGCAGTCCAGTACCAGCTCGTGCTCGTCGAAGGTGGTGAGGACCAGGACATTGACCGCGCGCGACGACTCGCCGAGGCTTTCCAGAACTTCCAGGCCCGACATCACCGGCATGCGAATGTCCAGCAGCACCACGTCCACGGGGTGACTGTCCAGGCACGACAGCGCCTGCCTGCCGTCGCTGGCCTCGGCCACCACATGCAGGCCCGGCCGCAGGGCCAGCAGGCTCTTGATACCCTCGCGCACCAGGTGCTGGTCGTCCACCAGCAGGATATTGATCGCTTCCATGTCAGGCGTCCTTGCGCGGGAGCAGTATCTGCAATTCGGTACCGCCGGGGCCGCTGTCGATCCGCAGCTCGCCGCCGCGCGCCTCGACCCGCTCGCGCATCCCGGTGAGGCCGAAGCCAGGGCGCAGCTGGGCGTTCCCGCGACCGTCGTCACTGCAGGTCAATCGCAGCGCCTCACCGCTGCTATCCAAGGCGATGCGCAGGCGCCGCGCCCTGGCGTGACGGCGGGTATTGGTCAGGGCCTCCTGCACGCAGCGCAGCAGGGTCTCGGCATAGCGCGCATCGTCGATGTGCAGCTTGTCCGGGAAGTCCAGCTCCACCTCCAGATCGCTCACCCCCTGCAGTAACTGTTCCAGGGCGGGGCGCAAGCCGGTATCGCTGGCGCTGCGAAAATCGCCAACCGTGGCGCGCACGTCGCTCAACAGCAGGCGCGTGATGCGCTGCGCCAGCGCCACGTGCTGCCCCACCGCCCCGGTGTCGGTGGAGTGCGAGGCCACCTCCAACTGCAGGCTCAGGGCCGTCAGGTGGTGGCCAATGCTGTCGTGTAAATCGCGGGCGATGCGCAGGCGTTCGTCCCGCTTGGCGGTGCTTCCCAACAGCGACTGGGTCGCCTTGAGCTCGCTCAACAGGCGTCGGGATGTTTCCTTTTCCAGGCGCTCGGACTTCAGGGCGAAGCCGAACACCACCACGAACAGGGACATCAGTATATAGAGCACGGCGTCGACCATGGCGAAGGGGTAGCCGGCCATGTGCTCCAGCGCGCCGTCGGTGAGGATGGGCAGTACCGCCAGGGCCAGGCAGCCCCGCAGGGGAAAGTGCTCCACCATCCGCGGCAGGTAGATCACGAACAGCACCGAGTACAACAGGGTGTGGTAGGCCAGCAGCAAGCTGACACAGGCAAGGCCGGCCCAGGCACACAGGTGGCGGGCAAGCGAGTGCCGCCGCTGTTTGTGCAGCCAGTATTCATGGGCAACCAGAAAGGCCAGCACCAGCGCCAGCGCCACCAGGCTGAGCAGGAACGAGGTGGCGGACCAACCCGCGACGGGGCTCAAGGGAGAGTCCGGCGACTTCCAGGCATTGACGGTCAGGCCAACGATCACCGTCCACACCGCAAGGCTCAGGATAAAGTTGATCTGGTGGAAAACCGAGGGGGGGTGTGCGTGCATGGGGGTGATTATGACAGAACCCGGGGCGTTCGCGGATAGGGCGAAAGTCACTGCCTTGCACACGGATGACATTTGACACATGCACCGCGGGGGAGCCTGGCTAGACTAGCGCGCAAGTCCGATAGCTACCCGCCCCGGCGGGGCGCCGGGGAAATCTCCGATCGGCAAGGCTTTTTACAGCGAGATTTTCAATAGCATAGCGAGGTTACAAAATGATGGCTAGACGCGGTTGGCTGGTAGTGGCGCTGGTGAGTTTGTTGGGCGCCTGCGGCGGAAACGACGACCCGGTCCTGGAGGAAATCAACGAGGACCTGGAAGTGGACATCGATCGGTTTTCGCTCAACAAATCAGAGCTGTACCCGGGTGAAACGGTCCATGTACGGTGGCGAACCGAACCCGCCGGCGCCTTTATATTCGATGCCCGACTCTACATCAGCCGCGACGACATCCTGTCCGGCGACGACAAACGCGTGGTGAACGAAGAGTGCGGCGTCGAGTACAACGACCACTGCGCCGCCACGGTGGATGTCAAGTTTGAATGTAAATTCCTGTCCGACAACAGCTTTGACTGCAAGGAGGACGGTGACATGCTGCAGCGCAACGACCTCACCGACTACTTCGACCAGTTGCCGTTCGAGGGTTACCTGATACTCGAGCTCTGCGGCGAGGAAAACTGCGACAAGCGCGCAAAAGCGCTCACTTTTTACTGAGGCGTCACGCCGGGTGACGTCCTGGCGGGAAATCCGTCCCGCCATGCTTGCGCGCAGTTGTCGCAAGCATGGCGGGGAACCAGGGGTTCAGCGCAAGCCCAGCCGTCCCGCGCACAAAACACCCCAAAGCCCAATACCCCAGCAAAGTCCCAAGGCCAGCAGCGCATGCAGACCCACCGACCCGGAGGGCCCCGGGGATGCTTCATACACTGGCCGGTCAGCAAAATCCCGTGCGCCAATCGGCCGGTCTTCGAACAGGTAGGGATAGTAGAACTGGCGAATTTCCCGGTGAAAGCCTGCAATCCGGTCCTGGTAATCCAGCTGTGCCCTCAGGTCGGTATCGGCAACACGGTGCAACAGCGCCTGTGCGCTCACCCCGGGCAGCAACCAGCCCAGCCGGGCCGTCCACTCCTGGCGTGCCTGCAGGCCCGCCCGATAGGCACTCACCTCGTCCGCCACGCTCTCATCGCCCAGCTGGTGAAAGGCGAGATACCACTTCCAGTGGAAGCCGTCCGGCAAGGGTGCGCTGTGCCGCCATTCGGGGTGGCTGTCGTAGAAACGCCGCATGGTGTCCTCGCGCGGGATTTCCCAGGCACCGTGCACGGCCTGGCGTTGCGCCAGCATCAAGTCCACGCCCTGGTGCACGGGGATGGCGCGGGTCAGGGCGACATTGGCCAGGGTCGGCAGGACCAGGGTCAACAGCACCCAACCCCCCATCAGCGCGGTGGCGTTGGCGACCGTGGGCCAGTTGCGCGCGGCCACCAACAGGGACAGACCGCACCAGAACGCCAGGTAGCTGGCAACAACCGCCAGCACCACGCCCATCGCGGCCATCGACGCTCCCGACAGCAGCATGCCCGCGACCACGGGCACCGCCAGGCAGGCGAACAGCAGCGCGTAACGCAGGGCCACCCGGCGCCGCCACAAGCTGCCGCCATCGGCGATGGACAACAGCAGTCGCAAGCGACCCGATTGACGCTCGCCCGACACCAGGTCATGCAGCAATGCGATGACAAACAGCGGCGCCAGGTAAATCAGCACGAAGGCGAAGTCGAAGCGGCCCGACAGGGCCAGCTCCGGATTGAAGGTCTCGCCCTCATAGAGCTGCGATTGCAGGCCCAGGGCCCGCACACGCAGCACGAAGGGCGCCACGTCACGCAGCCCCAGGGCCAGGAACGCCGCGTCCGAGGGCGCGTCCCAGGTGCCGTAAAAGGTATAGTAGGCGTGACTGCCTGGGTCCCCGGTATCCGCGTAGCGGGCGGCGACCGCGGCGGCATCCTGCTCCTGCAGGGGCCCCACCCGCTCGATCGCCTGGTGCTGGCGCGCCACCTCGTGCAAGCCAATGCCCACCGCGGCGGCGGCCAGGGCAAGCAACAGCAGCAAGGCGCACAGCGACAGGCGCGAGCGCAGGATCAAGCGCAGCTCATGAATCAGCCAGCTCATCGCACTGCCCTCCCCAGACGGCCGCCCAGCAGCCAGGTCAATGACGCCAGGGCCGCCAGCCAGGCCAGCAGCATTGCGCCCGCCGGTGCCGCGCGGCGCAGGGCCTGGTCCACAGGGAAAGGCTGGTAATGAAAATCAGGAAACGCCTGCCAGTGTGCGTGTGAAATACGATTCTCCTTATCCGGGTCGGTATCGTCGGCATAAGTGATTTCCCCTGATTGCAGGCGATTCAACCGCTGCACCAGGTCATAACGGTACTGCTCGCCCTGTTCAAGGAAATGGCGGAAACTGGCCAGATCGGTACCGGCCACGGTCATCGACAGGCGCCGCAGCGCCAGGGTGGGACTCAACCAGCCGTACTGGTCAACTAGATGATTTTGGCGCTCCTGCAAATCGAACACCTCCGCCGCATAGCGATTGAACAACTCGGAGGAGCGCCGCTCGCCCTCCGTGCCAACCAGGCCCTTGAAGTTCACCGGCAGTTCCTCAATGCTCGTCACGCCGTATTGCTCCAGTATCCTGTCGCGGAACTCGGCAAACTTCGGATCATCCGGACGGTGAGCATTGCCGAGGGCCTGGTATTCCCGCTCCACGTGGATCGCGTTCTCGAAGCGCGTGGGCATGGCCACCACCGAGCCAGCCAGGTCGGATACCCCGCGGGGCAGCAGGATCACCAATACGGTCCAGGTCGCGAGCAAGCCCAGCAGGGCGTCACGTCCGCGCCGGAAGACGGTGGAGGCCAGGGTCACCAGCAACGACCACAGCAACAGCCAGGCCGCGTAGGCGCAGGCCAGGACCAGGACCGGCGCCCAGGCGGCCTGGCCACTGGCGGCAAGCCAGAGCAGTGCGAGCAGGGCCGGCAATAACACCAACCCGGCGAAACCCAGTAACGCCAGCAACTTTCCCATGACAACCTGGCCGCTGCCGAGCCCCTGCGACAGCAAAACGCGCAGGGTTCCGGACTCACGCTCGCGGGTGACGCAGTTGTGACCGACAAAGACCAGCAACAGGGGCGCCAGTACCTGCAGGATAAAGGCCGGGGTCAGCTGCCCGAAACGCAGCAACAACGAGGACTGTCGCACATCCCCGAAATTGGCGCCGTTTTGCCGGTGCGCCTCCAGGAACAGGGTATGGCCGGTATAGGCGTCGATGCCCGGGTCAAACGCCGCCAGGGGATTGAGTGGCCGGAACACAAAGTGTCCGAAATGCGCGACCCGGTGTGGGTGCCGGTCCGGCTGGTTGGCGAACTCGTCATTGGCCTGGGACTGGTAGCGGCCGCGCTCGGCGTCCGCCGTGCGCCGGTGCTCCGCGGCATTGAGCGCCGCCACCAGTGTCAGGACGGTGAGCAGCAACAAGCCGAGCATCGCCACCCGGTCCCGGGAGAGGGCCCGCCATTCCTCGCGAGCGATACGCCGAACCGGGCTCATGCCGCCTGCTCCGCGTAGCGACGATGCAGGGCGCGCACATTGAAGCGGTCCTCGCCATCGGCCGCGACCTCCTCAAGCAGTCGCCCGCCGTCCAGGAAACCGATACGATCGGCCACATCGGCGGCGCTGAGCAAGTCGTGGGTCACCATCAATACGGCGATACCCCTGTCGCGCAGCACGTCCAGCAAGCGGTTGAATTCACTGGTGGCCTGCGGGTCCAGCCCCGAAGTGGGTTCGTCCAGCAGCAGCGCCGGCACACTGCGCGCCAGGGCCAGCGCAATCGCCACTTTCTGGCGCATGCCCTTGGAAAAACCGCCGACGCGGCGATCGAAGGCCGATCCCTGTAAACCCGCGGCCGCCAGGGCGCGATCGATCGCTTCGTCGCCCTCGTACTGCCCGGCCAGGTCCAGCAGGTAGGCGACGTTCTCGCGTGCGCTGAGGTGTTCGTACAGCGCCACATTCTCGGGAATATAGGCCAGTCGACGCCTGGCTTGCACCGGTTGCGCGACGGGGTCGAAGCCGTCTACCCGCACCCGGCCGGCAGTGGGCTCGACGAAACCCAGAAACAAGCTGAGTGTCGTGGTTTTACCGGCGCCGTTGCCGCCGAGCAGCGCGTAAATTTCACCCGGCCCAATCCGCAGATCCAGTTGCCGCAAAATGCTTCTCTCTCCATAACCTGCCTCGACCGATGATGCCTCGAGGACGTTGCCGGCGCCCTTGCCCGCCTCGACACCACCATCCACGGCGCTTGCCGTCACGGCATTGCCAGTATCTGCGTTCACTTAGTACTCCTTACTCCAAGAATTCGGCCCCGGGGATGTCCGGTCTGGCTGTCCCCACGACAATCAATCGACGGGCAGCCAGGCCAACAACATTCCATCTGGAAGCCAACCGTTGCCAGACTTAAAAGTTACGTTATATCATAGTTTAATTGCGCGACGCCAAAAGTTCCCGCCGGAGCAGTCGCCCAGGCATTTTTCCTGTCGGCCAAGCCGCCACCCCCCGCCCGACTCACCGCGAAGTGAGCGGGTTTTACCTGTTCTAGTGGGATTGACACTATGAAGAAACTTCGCTGTCCGATGAACCGAATACTCACGGCGCTGCTGGCCTCGACCTGCGCCGCGCAAACGCTCGCCCAGGCAAGTCTTGAGTCCACCGGGAGTGCCTCGGGCCTGGAAACGGTGAACGTCACCGCACCGCTGCTCAACAAGGCCCTGGAGGTCAATGCCGGGGCCTTTGGCGCCAAGGATGCAATGGAGATCCCGATCGCCATCCAGAGCTATACGGCCGAATCCATCGCCGCGTTGTCGGCTCGCACGGTGCAGGACGTTCTCGAATACGACCCCTCGATCACCGGTGCATCCAACGGCGGCGGCTTCGACAATTTCCGCATTCGCGGCTTTGTCATGGATAATTTCAACACCATTCGGCGCGATGGCCTGTCCCTGGCACCACACCACGATATGCCGCTGGAGTTGTTCGAGCGCGTGGATGTGCTGAAAGGGCCCTCGGGCTTCCTGTACGGTTTCAATTCACCCGGCGGCACCGTCAATTACCTGCCCAAACGCCCCACGCGCACACCCTTTGTCAACGTTACGGCGCAGGGCTCCAGCCTAGAGGGCCGCTACACCAGCCTCGACAGCAGCAACTCGGCCTTCGACGGCGCATTTGGCTACCGCGTGAACCTTGGCTATGAGAAAAACGGTAATTTCGATCATACCTACGACATGGAGCGCAAATTCATCGGCCTGGCCACCGACTTCCGGCTGGGTGAACGCGGCCTGCTGCAGCTGAGCGCCGATTATTCATCGAAAACCCACCTCGCGGACCCCCTGCTGCGCGCCGACCAGGGCGACAGGGAAGACCCACTGGATCCCGCAAGCTTTGTACTACCGCCCCGCGTCGACCGCCGCGACGCACTGGCCCCCACATGGTTTCGCCACGAAACCGACGGCCACAACGCGGACGCCAGGTTCGAGTTTGCGCTGAACGACGCCTGGACCTCGGTTAGCCAGGCCAATTATTCCCGGGTCGAGCGCCACGGCGGCTACAATGACCTGTTCTCTATCCAGCCCAACGGCGATGTCGGCTACGCGGACTACTATGTCTCCCGCGGTGAAGTGTTCAGCGTCTGGTCACTGCAAAGCTACCTGGCCGGTACATTCCAGACCGGCAGCATCCTGCACGACACGTTCTTCGGCGCCAGCTACAAACGCTTCAAGGACAAAAGCCCCTACTGGGACTTTGTGGAAAGCGGCGGCGAGCTGACCCCCGCCGACGTATCGGTGGGCAATATTCTCGATCCGGTGGATCCACCGCGCTGGCACTGGGGGCCGGAAAACGCCGTGGACTACAAAGCGACCATCACGGAGCGCTCACTCTTTGCCAGTGACCTGCTTTCGCTCAACGATCACGTCCAGCTACTACTGGGCGGGCGGTACATCCAGTATCGCGCCCGGGAACTGTCGGCCCAGGCCCCGCCGCAGGATGACAATGTGTTCGTACCCACTGGCGCGCTGATCTACCGGCCCGGCGACGCGGTGATGACCTACCTCAGCTACACCCGCGGGTTCGAAAAGGGCGAGTACGCGCCCTTTTTTACCAACAACCCCAATCAACCCACTGACGCCATCGAGTCGGAGCAGTACGAGATCGGGCTGAAGGCGAGCATCGATCGCCGGCTGAGCCTCGGCATTGCCGCGTTCAACATCGACCGTGACGCCAACTATGTCAATCTGGACAACGACTTTGTCGGCGGCGGAACCTATCGCCATCGCGGTGTTGAGCTGAGTGCGGTGGGAGAGGTAACCGCCGGCCTGAAGCTGCACGGCAACCTGGCCTATCTCGACACACAACTGACCGGCGTCGCGGACCCGACGGTTATCGACAAACGCAGCGAGGGGGTGCCGCGCTGGAAGGGCACGCTGGGTGCGCGCTACGACCTGGCGGCGGTACCGGGCCTGTCCCTGGACAGCACCCTAAGCTATGTGGGCAACCGCGCGGTGGATGCGCAGAACACCGGCTTTATCCCGTCCTACACGCTTTGGGATGCCGGTATCAGCTATGACACCACCCTGGGCGGCACCCCAACCACCTTCCGCTTGCACGGCAGGAACCTGGGCAATAAATACTACTACGCCAGCGCGCAATACCAGGGTGGACTGATGGTGGGACGCGAGCGCGAAATCTTCCTGTCGGCGAACATCCGCTTCTGATCCGCCACGCGCCGTCGGGCGGGCGGCGCGGGCCCGCACGACGGTGTACGGCAACGGGACTGTTACCGGGCCGGCCCGTCGTGGCGCACCACCTGGCCGTCCTTCATCACAAATACCACCCGCTCGGTGGCCGTGATGTCCTCCAGCGGATTGCCCTCCACGGCGATAATGTCGGCCAGGTAGCCCTCGCGGATCGCGCCGAGATCCTCGCGTTTCATCAGGCCCGCGGCATTCACCGTGGCCGCCTGCAGGGCCTGGGCCTCGGTCATGCCGAAGCGCACCATGCGGGAAAACTGCTTGGCATTATCGCCGTGGGGGTAGATCGCAGCGTCACTGCCAAACACCATTTTCACCCCGGCCTTCACCGCGGCGCCAAAGCCGTCGCGCTGGATTTGCGCGATGGCGGCGTCCTTGGCCAGGTTCTCCTCGGGCACGCCCTGCTCGCGCCCCTTGGCCTGGGTGTATTCCGTGTTGTAGATATCCATGGAAAAGTAGGTGCCGTGCTTTTTGGCCAGCTTGATCGCCTCGTCGTCGAGGATGCTGGCGTGCTCGATACTGTCGACACCGGCGCGAATGGCGGTCTTGATACCCTCGGTACCGTGGGCGTGGGCGGCAACCACCAGGCCCCGGTGATGGGCCTCGTCGGCGATGACCTGCATCTCCTCGAAGGTGTACTGGATGGCCCCGACCTGGGTGCCTCGGGAGAATACGCCGCCGGTAGCGCAGAACTTGATGGTGTTGGCGCCGTACTTGATGTTCTCGCGGATGCGCTCGCGAATAGCCCAGGGACCATCAGCCACGCCCGCGGAGCGAAAATCCATCTCCGGGGGATAGAAATTGTTATCGCAGTGGCCGCCGGTCACTCCCAGCGAGGGGCCCGAGGCCCAAATCCTCGGTCCGTCGATCTCCCCGGCCTCGATAGCATCGCGTACCGCGACCACCGAGTAAGCCGACGCCCCCAGGTTGCGCACCGAAGTGAATCCAGCCATCAGCGTGGTATTGGCATTGCGTACAGCATTTACCGTCTGTCGCGGCACCGACTGGAACATGCCTTCCAGAAAGGGCACGCCCTTGGCCGC
The DNA here is from genome assembly GCF_017255185.1 of Parahaliea mediterranea. GTDB lineage: Bacteria > Pseudomonadota > Gammaproteobacteria > Pseudomonadales > Halieaceae > JAFKCZ01. The sequence continues at coordinate 121,074 of NZ_JAFKCZ010000004.1, read as the reverse complement.
CGACGACAGGTGCACGTGCATGTCCATCAATCCCGGCAGCAAGGTGCGTTCGCCGAGGTCGATATGCCGGGCCGATGCCGGCACCTCCAGTTCTCCCTGGCGACCCACCGCCACGATCCGCTGGTCCGACACCACTACCGCCGGGCGCTTGAGCAGCTTGCCGGAGACCGTGTCCACCATGGCCGCGGCGGTGATGTAGAGTTCTTCCGCGCGGGCGGCGCTTATCGCCACATGGAAAAGCAGCAGTACGGAAATCAGCTGTTTGATACCTATCTTCATGAATTGTCCTTTTTCCAGGGAACAGCAATTGCAAGGTGCGCCGGGGCGACATGTCGATTCGCCGGCATCATATCACCGGCCCCGGGCTTGCTGTATCTTGGGGACATTCCTTGTACGGGACGATACAACCATGAAGCCAAGAATCAGCATGATCACACTGGGCGTCCGCGACCTGCCCGCGGCGGTGGAATTCTACGAGAAGGGGCTGGGATTTCCGCGCATGGAGTCGCCGCCCACAGTGGCTTTCTTTACCCTGAACGGCACCTGGCTCGGACTGTACGGCCGCGAGGCACTGGCCGAGGACGCCCAGGTCAGCGCCGCGGGGGAAGGCTTCGCGGGCTTTGCCCTGGCCCACAACGTCCATTCCGAGGCGGAGGTGGACGCGGTCATGGCGCAGGCCGTCGCGGCGGGCGCCACCGAAGTCAAGCAACCACAGAAGGTGTTTTGGGGCGGCTACAGCAGTTACTTCAAGGACCTCGACGGCCATCTATGGGAAGTGGCGCACAATCCCTTTGCCTGGGTTGGCCCAGAGGACGCGCCCGGCTAATATCCCCCGGCTGTACCGGAAAACGCAACTGTGGGCAGCGGCCTGGATTTCGCCGCCGCCAACCGCGCACGCAAGGAGCTGTAGACCAGCCCGGTGCCGGCGGCGGCTCAGGCGGCGTAAACGCCCCGTTCGCGCCGCACCACTTTGGCTGTCGCAGTGGATCGCGCCGAAACCTTGCCCTCGCCGTTGATCAGCGTGCCTTCCAGGAAGGCCGTGCTGCGCCCCATCTTCACCACCCTGCCACGGGCCTTTACCGGACCTGCCAGGGTAGGCTCAAGAAAGCTCACCTTGATTTCCAGCGACGGCAGTCCCGCGATGTCGTCGGCGGTGACGAAGGCCGCGTGTGACATGGCTGCATCAAGCATCACCGTGACATTGCCCCCCTGCACCACATTCACCGAATGGCAGAACTGCTCCGAGACATCAAAAGCCAGTTCGCAGGTGAGGGCCTCATTGTCGAAATCCAGGACCTTTGTGTTAAGCACCTGCAAGCAGGGCGGCAGCAGGGTATTGATGTGGGCGAGCTTTTCCGCTTTGGTCACGGTATCTCCTTGGCATACAGGGGCTAAGTCATACAACCGGCGCATCATAGCACCGGCTATCATTGGCTCACCAGGCACCGGGTTGGCAAGGCTATACTGAGAGAGCTTTTGCGTAGCCACAACATGTTCATCGCACCGCGACCGGGAGGGTCAACACCATGCGCCGTGTTCTCATCATACTGCCCGCACTTTGGGCGGCCATACTTTCAACCACCACAGCCCGCGCCGGCGACACCTGGGTCGACCTCACCCACACCCTCTCCGCCGAGGCCGTGTTCTGGCCCACCGCCGCCCCCTACGCCCGCACCACGGTCTTCGAGGGCCAGACCGAGGGCGGCTACTATTACTCCGCCTATAGTTTTTCCACCGCGGAACACGGCGGCACCCATATCGACGCCCCGGTGCACTTTGCCGAGGGCCGGCGCTCGGTGGACGAGATTCCCCTCGAGCAACTGATTGGCAACGCGGTGGTCATCGATGTCGGCGCCGCGGTGGCGAAGGACCGGGACTACCGCGTCGGCGTGAACGATTTCGAAGCCTGGGAGGCCCGTCACGGCACTATTCCCGAGGGCAGCATCGTGCTGCTGCGCACCGGATTCGATCAATACTGGCCCGACGCAGCCAAGTACCTGGGCACGGCCCTGCGCGGCGAGGCCGGCGCCGCGGCACTGTCCTTTCCCGGACTCTCGGAGGCCGGGGCCGACTGGCTGGTGACCGAGCGCCGGGTCAAGGCCGTGGGCATAGACACCGCCAGCATCGACTATGGCAAGTCCCGCGACTTTCGCACCCACGTGCGGCTGATGGAAGATAACGTCCCGGCCTTCGAAAACGTGGCCAACCTGGGCGAGCTGCCCGCCACCGGTGCTTTCGTGGTGGCCCTTCCCGCCAAGCTCGCGGGCGGCAGCGGCGGCCCCCTGCGCATCGTCGCGCGCATCGGGACACCCTGACCCCCACGCCACCAGGCGTCGATGCGTTGCGCCGGGGATGAGGCGGCCCTACCTATAACCAACTGTCGAAAAACTTTACACTCCTTATAATCAGCCGACATCAAAAAATAAAAATATCCATGAATAACAAGGTATTGTGACTTGTGGCACAGTATTTGCTTTTTAATTAGCATAAACTAGAAAGTAACAATTCCGGGGCACTACAGGCAGTCACCGCAAGGGCGGCTCACTCCTGTCTCTGCTCCGAAAACCGCAATACTGGAGCACTTGAACCATGCGACTCAATCTGACGTTTCTCACCGGCCTGGCAGCGGCAAGCCTGAGCTTGGGCAGCGCCAATCTGCAAGCGAGCCTGCTGACCGGCGATGGCGCCTGCACCACCGATTCAGTCCACATTACCTCGGTCAGCGAGACCGGCAGTGGCAACAGCATCTTCTCCGGCACCCCCGGCATCGCGGCGACCGCCTGCGCGGGTATGTTTGCCGGCGCCAATGACGACGCCCAGGGCGGCAGCAACCCCGACCCCAACATCGGCCAGCTCGGCGATGGCTTCATGAACGGCCAGGTCATCAAGGGCAGCAGCTTCGATTATTTCAACTTCATTTCACCGGCGGACCTGCAGGACCGGGACGGCGACGGCAACGCGACCGACCCGGGCTGGGTTCACCTCGCCCACGTCGACGGCGAAGGCAACACCGCCTACTCCACCATGGGCGAAGACGGCAATGAACTCTACCTGGGTGACATTCTCAATTTCGCGTTTTGCCTCACGGGACCGGAATGTAGCGGGACCGGCGGCACCTGGAGCCTCGATGTGTCCGAGGACAGCTTCGAGCTGGTCACCGACATCCTGGGCCCCAACGCCTTCGACCACCTGACCTTCGTGTTCAAGGCCGGCTCCAACCTTGCCGTGTACGACTTCGATTTCACGCAACTGGCCAATGGCACCCTCGGCATCAACTTCACCACTGCGTACAGCTTCGAGGGTACGTGGAACACCGGCGATTTCACCAATCACAAGGGCAATGCCCAGGCGATTTCGCACATGTCGGTATGGGCTCGGGACCCCGCGCTCCCCACACGCGACATTCCCCTGCCGTCTTCACTGCTGCTATTGATGGCGGGCGGCCTGATGCTGGTGATGCGCCGCCGCTAACAGCTGCCCGGCGCTTCATCCTCCCGATACGCCCGCACGGCCACCTCGCCGGCGGGCGTTGTTGCAATATGCAGCAGAATGGGAGAACAACACACCTGGCAATCCTCGATATAGGCCTGGCTGGCCAGCGAAGTATCGATCAGCACCGTAATCCGTTCACCGCAGTAAGGACAACTGAAGGCTTGTTCATCCAGGCCTGTGATCACGTCTTGCTCCCGCCGTAAACCAGTCTTCGCGTTCGATCATTTGCGTGCGAACCCGCCCCTTCCCCCGGATTCCGCGCTAGGCTCACCCCAGGCACAGCCCCCAAGCGGCTACCAAGGAGTCGACCATGCAAGGACTGCGTGTCATCCCCCTGCTCACGGCACTGGCGCTGCCGGCCACCGCCCCGGCCGCGGACCCGCCGGAGAAAACCTGCCAGCGCCTGAAGGACGCCATCGAGCGCTACACCGACAAGCGCCGCGCCGGCGGCTCGCCCCAGCAGATGGATAGCTGGAAGCGGGCGCGGCAGGACAAGAAAAACGAGTGGGACCGGCTCAAGTGCCGCCGAATCAGCGCCCGGCTGGAGTAGCCCGGGGCACGTTAGCCCGCGGCACGCCAGCCCGGGACACGCCAACCGACAAGAGCCCGGCCGCTACGCCGCCGCCAGCCGGCGCAGCACGTAGTGCAGGATGCCGCCGTTCTCGTAGTAGGTGAACTCGTTGGGCGTGTCGATGCGAATCCGCGCCTCGAAGGTGGTCTCGCCGCCGTCCTGTTTGGCGACATTCACCTCCACCCATTCCTGCCCGGAGGCGACCGCCGGAATGGAAAAGGTCTCGGTGCCGTCGAGGCCCAGGCTGTCGGCGCTGTCGCCGTCCTTGAACTGCAGCGGCAGGATGCCCATGCCCACCAGGTTGGAGCGGTGGATGCGCTCGTAGCTGCGGGCGATGACGGCGCGAATACCCAACAGGGACGGCCCCTTGGCGGCCCAGTCCCGGGAGGAGCCGGTGCCGTACTCCTTGCCCGCCAGCACCACCAGCGGGATGCCCCGCTCCCGGTAGGCCACCGAGGCATCGAAAATCGACTCCCGGTCGCCATTGAGGAAGTTGGTGGTCCAGCTGCCCTCGGTGCCCGGCGCCAGCTGGTTCTTCAGGCGCACATTGGCGAAGGTGCCGCGCATCATCACCTCGTGGTTACCCCGGCGCGAGCCGTAGGAATTGAAGTCCTTCACCGCCACGCCCTCGGCCTGCAGGTATTGGCCGGCGGGACTGTCGGGGGCGATGGCGCCGGCCGGGGAGATATGGTCGGTGGTGACGCTGTCGCCGACCTTCACCAGGCAGCGGGCGCCGTCGATCCCTGATACCCCCGGCTCGATGTTGGCGATACCCTCGAAGAAGGTGGGCTTGCGCACGTAGGTGGATTCCGGCCAGGGGTAGCGCTCGCTGCCGTCCACCGGGAGCTTGTTCCAGTCCTCGTTGCCGGTGTAGACGTCGGCGTACTTGTCGCGGAACATGGCAGTGTCCAGCGCACCGGTGAGAATGCCCTCGATTTCCTGCGAAGCCGGCCAGATGTCGGCAAAGTACACCGGCTTGCCGGCCTTGTCGTGCCCGATCGGATCCTTGTACAGGTCGATGTCCATGGTCCCCGCAATGGCGTAGGCCACCACCAGCGGCGGCGAGGCCAGGTAGTTGGCGCGCACATCCTGGTGAATGCGGCCCTCGAAGTTGCGGTTGCCCGAGAGCACCGAAGTCACCAGCAGGTTGCCGGCGCGGACGGCATCGGTGATATCGTCCGGCAGGGGGCCGGAATTGCCGATGCAGGTGGTGCAGCCGTATCCCACCAGGTAGAAACCGAGGGCTTCCAGGTCGTCCATCAGGCCGGTCTTTTCCAGGTAGCCGGTCACCACTTTGGAGCCCGGAGCCAGGCTGGTCTTGACCCAGGGCTTGGACACCAGACCCAGCGCCCGCGCCTTGCGCGCCACCAGGCCCGCGGCCACCAGCACCGCCGGGTTGGAGGTATTGGTACAGCTGGTAATGGCGGCGATCACCACCGCGCCGTGCCGCAGCTCGAAGCTGTCCGAACCCCGGTCCACGTGCATGCCCTTCACCGCCTCGCGGTGCTCGTCGAGATGGCCGCCCTCGTCCTCCCAGCCGGATTCCGGCTCGGGCACCATCGCCAACTCCTCGAACTCCTTGAGCACACCGGCGAAACCCGCCTTGGCATCGGTGAGGGGGATGCGGTCCTGGGGCCGCTTGGGGCCAGCCAGCGAGGGCACAACGGTGCCCAGCTCCAGCTCCAGGGTGGCGCTGTAGCGGGCGGTGGGCGAATTGTCGTCGTGCCACAGACCCATGGCCTTCATGTAGTCTTCCACCAGGGCCAGCTGTTTGTCGTCGCGACCGGTGAGCCGCATGTAGTCGATAGTCTGGCTGTCCACCGGGAAAATACCGCAGGTGGCGCCGTACTCCGGCGCCATATTGGCAATGGTGGCGCGGTCGGCCAGTGTCAGGTGCTTGAGGCCCGGGCCGAAAAACTCCACGAACTTGCCCACCACGCCGTGCTCGCGCAGCATCTGGGTCACGGTGAGCACCAGATCGGTAGCGGTGGCGCCTTCGGCCAGTTTGCCTTCCAGGCGGAATCCCACTACCTGGGGAATCAGCATGGTCACCGGCTGGCCAAGCATCGCCGCCTCGGCCTCGATGCCGCCCACACCCCAGCCCAGCACCCCCAGGCCGTTGATCATGGTGGTGTGGGAGTCCGTGCCCACCAGGGTATCCGGGTAAGCCAGCGGCTGGCCGTCCTGCTCGCCCGCAAACACACCGCGGGCCAGGAACTCCAGGTTCACCTGGTGCACAATGCCGGTGCCCGGCGGCACCACGCGAAAATTACTGAAGGCCTCCTGGCCCCAGCGCAGGAACTGGTACCGCTCAAGATTGCGATGCAACTCGATACCGGTGTTCTTCTCAAAGGCGTCCTCGCCGCCGAAGTGGTCCACCATCACCGAATGGTCGATGACCAGTTCCACCGGCGACAGGGGGTTGATCTGCCCGGCCTCGCCGCCCAGCTCCACCATGGCGTCGCGCATGACCGCCAGATCCACGATGGCCGGCACGCCGGTAAAGTCCTGCAACAGCACCCGGGCCGGCACGAAGGCGATTTCCTGCGCCGGCTCGGCGGTCGGATTCCAGTTCACCAGGGCCTCCACGTCGTCGTCGGTGACATAGGGCTCGCCGCCGTGACGCAGCAGGTTTTCCAGCAGCAGCTTCAGGGAATACGGCAGGCTCGCCACGTCCCCCAGGCTACCGAGGTGGTCCATGGGGTAGATCGTGTAGCGTCCACCGGCGGTTTCAAGGGTGTCGGTCTTGCTGTGGCGCGTGGTCATCGCTCTCTCCGCTCTGACAGGGTGAGTGTTTCGAGGGGCGCGGCGGCGCCCACGTCCCGCTTACTATAGCAGCTGCACCGCCGCGCCCAAGACCTCAGTAGCGCCAGAACAGCGGAAACAGCAGCGCCAGCACTGTAAAATACTCCAGGCGACCCAGGATCATGGCGGCGCAGAGAATCCACGTGCCCAGGTCGCTCACCACCTGGAAGTTGCTACCCACTTGCCCCAGCCCCGGGCCCAGCACGTTGAGGCAGGCCGCCACCGCGGAGAAAGCGGACAGCAGGTCCAGCCCCGTCGCCATCAGCGCGAGGGTCAGCAGCGCCGTGCTACCGGCCACGAACGAAAAGAAAGCCATGACCGAAAGTCGCACGTCGGTAGCTACCGGCTGCATCTGGTAGCGCACTTTTTTCACCGCCCTGGGATGCAGCGTGAGCAGGAAGTCGCCGCGCACGGTTTTGAAGGCGATGATATTGCGCACGAATTTGCTGCCCCCGGCGGTCGAGCCGGCGCAGCCACCGAGGTAGCCGGCCAGGATCAGGCCCACCGGCGCCGCCACCGGCCAGCTACCCAGATCCTGGTGGCCGAAGCCGGTGCTGGTAATGAAGGAAATCAGGTGAAAGGCCGCGTAGCTCACCGCTTCGAGAAAACCGCCATAGCGCCCGCTGGTGAACAGGTAGAGCGCCAACACCAGGGAAATCGCCGCCACGCTCAACAGGAATACCCGGGTCTCCTCGTCTCTCCAGTAGCGGTGCAGCTGGCCGCTGCGCAGCACCTTGAAATGCAGGGCAAAACTGATCGCGCCCAGCAGCATGAACAGGTTGGCCACCGCGAGGATCAGGTGACTGTCGTAAAAGCCCAGGCTGGCATCGTGGGTGGAAAAGCCGCCGGTGGACACGGTCGTGAAGCTGTGGGCAACGGCGTCGAACACGCTCATGCCGGCGAGAAAATACGCCAGCGCACAGCCCAGCGTGATCAGTATGTACACCAGCCACAGATTGTGCGCCGCGCGACTGACCCGCGGAGAGACCTTCTCGTCCTTGTCCGGACCGGAGGCCTCGGCCCGCAACAGGCGCATGCCGCCCACGTTCAACATCGGCAGTACCGCCACCACGAAAATCACCACACCCAAACCGCCCATCCACTGTAGGAACTGGCGATACATGAGAAACGAGCCGGGCATGTCGTCCAGGCCGGTCAATACCGTGGCGCCGGTGGTGGTGAGCGCGCTGATCGACTCGAACACCGCATCGGTGAAACTGATGCCGGTGATCGCATAGATCGGCAGGGCGCCCAGCACGCCGGTGAGCACCCAGGTCAGGGTCGCGAATACCAGTGCGTCCCGGTAGGAGATTCGCCGGATATCGGTGCGCAGCAGCAGGTGCAGCAGGCCGGCCACCAGGATAATCGCGCCCCCGGGCACAAGGAAGGGCTCGGCCACCGTATCGTCGTGCGCCACCAGGGAAATCGCGCCGAACAGGCATTGCACCACCCCCATCCACAGCGCGGGAGCCGTCAGCAACCTGAGCGTGTTGGGAGTATTTACCATCCCGCGTCGGTCCGGGTTGTCCCGGCCGCGAGCGCCGCCGGGTATTGTCGTTGGCGGCAGTATACTTCGTCGGGGGTTGTGCCAAAATGGGCAACGTTACCATTGTGCAAGAAAAGGTTGAGCCATGAGCACGCTGCAGCAATTTACCGTGGGATTCCTGGAGGTCGGCGCGGTACTCATCGCCCTGACCCTGCTCGCCGGACTGCTCGCGCTGCTGTGGATGTACGTGGCGGACGTCACCCAGACCCGACACGCCATCCGCCGCAATTACCCCGTCATCGGCCGCTTTCGCTATTTTTTCGAGCACCTGGGGGAATTCTTCCGGCAGTACTTTTTTGCCCTCGACCGCGAGGAATTGCCCTTCAACCGCGCCCAGCGCAGCTGGGTCTACCGGGCCGCGAAGGATCTCGACTCCACCATAGCCTTCGGCTCGACCATGCCCCTCAACCAGCCCGGGGACATCCTGTTCCTCAACAGCCTTATCCCCCCGCTGGAGGAAGAGGTACAGCCGCGCAGCAGCATCACCTTCGGCCAGGGCTACGCGCGCATCCCCTATGCCACGACGTCGTTCTTCAATGTATCCGCGATGAGCTTCGGCGCGCTGTCCATGCCGGCGGTGCGCGCCCTGTCCCGGGGCGCGGCCAAGGCCGGCATCTGGCTGAATACCGGCGAGGGGGGCCTGGCCCCCTACCACCTGGAGGGCGGTTGCGACATCGTATTCCAGATCGGCACCGCCAAGTACGGCGTGCGCGACGAGCAGGGGCGGCTCAGCGACGACAGGCTGCGCGAGCTGGCGGCCCACGAGCAGGTTCGGATGTTCGAGATCAAGCTGTCCCAGGGCGCCAAGCCGGGCAAGGGCGGCATCCTCCCGGGGGTCAAGGTCACTGACATCATCGCCTCCACCCGGGGCATTCCCGTCGGCCAGGATTCGATCAGCCCCAACCGCCACCGCGAGATCCACAGCATCGACGACCTGTTGCACATGATCCACCACGTGCGGGAGGTGAGCGGAAAGCCGGTGGGCATCAAGGCGGCCATCGGCCAGACCGGTTGGCTGGATGAGTTTTGCCAGCGCATCCACGACCTGGGGCTGGAATACGCCCCGGATTTCTTTACCGTGGACAGCGCCGACGGCGGCAGCGGTGCCGCCCCGCAAAGCCTGATGGACCTGATGGGCCTGCCGGTGCGGCGCAGCCTGCCCATCGTGGTGGACAAGCTGGTGGAATACGGCCTGCGCCAACGCGTCAGGGTCATCTGCTCGGGCAAGTTGATCAACCCCGCCGGGGTGGCCGCGGCCCTCTGCCTGGGGGCGGATTGCGTCAACTCGGCCCGGGGCTTCATGTTTGCCCTGGGTTGCATCCAGGCCCTGCAGTGCAACCGCAACACCTGCCCCACCGGCGTCACCACCCACAACCCGGAGCTGCAGAAGGGCCTGGACCCCACGGACAAGGCCTCGCGGGTGGCCCACTACGCCCACAACCTGATGCACGAGGTGGAAATTATCGCCCACTCCTGTGGCGCCCGGGAGCCGCGCCTGCTCGACCGCACGCACGCCCAGATCATCAGGGAAGGCGGCCTGCCCGAGCCCTTGGCGACGGTCTACCCCGAACGCGAGATTCGCCCCGAGTACCGGCCGCGAGGATGAGGGCGCGGCCCGGGATTGCGGGCACAAGTTTAGACGTGCTAACTTTTCAACCGGGAACGTGTAACGAGGCACAGCGATGACTGTTGCCGGACGTATCAACGTGGCGGTGGCTGTGGTTGCCCTCCTGGCGGGCAGCCTGATTACAGTGTTTTTCGCGCAACAACAGTACCGGGCCGAACAGCGGCAGGTACTGCGCGATGTGTCCGCCGCCATTGCCAGCCAGCCGCAGCTCCAGGTTGATATCTACCTGCGCGACAGCGCGCGCCTGCAATCCACCCTGCAGTCCCTGCTCGCACTGAACCCGGCCCTGCGCCGCGCCGCGGTACTCGATACCGCCGGCGAGGTACTCGCACTGCGCGAACGCGGAGACGGGCCCTATCCGACACCGTCTTTTACGAGCGCGCGCAACGGCGCCAATGCCGTGGAACCGAGCCGGATATGGCGGCCCGGCGAGCCACCGGCGGACAGGTCCGTGCTGGCCCTGCTCTCCGGGGGCGAACAGGTGCTGTTGGCCACGGAGCCACTGTTCTCGCTGCTCAACCCCCTGGAGCGCGGCCTTACACGCGACGATTTCGGCCGCGCGCTGGCAGACCCGGTATCGATAGAAAGCCGCCATGTGATCGCCTATCTGCAGGTGGCCGTCAGCCGCAGCCAACTACTCGCCAACGCCCTGCCCCCCGCGGGCACGCTGCTCGCCGCCAATATCGCCCTGGTCGCCCTGTGTGTCCTCCTGGCGCGACTCGCCAGCGGACGCATCACCCGGCCGCTGGGGCAACTGGCGGCGGCGGCGGAGAGTATCGCCGCCGGCACCCAGCAACAGGCCATCAATATCCGCGGCAGCAGCGAGATCCGGGACCTCACCTCGGCGCTCAACAGCATGATCGGCAGCATCAGCAGCTACAAGAGTCGCACCGACGTCGACCAGACTTTGTTGCGCATGAAGGTGGAGGAGCGCACCGAACAGCTTTCGCGCCGCAACGAAGAGCTGAACATCGCCGTCAAGCAGGTTACCGAGGCCAAGGACCGGCTGCGCCACATGGCGTACTACGACAGCCTCACCGCCCTGCCCAACCGCCTGCTGTTCACCGAGCAGTTGAACCTGCTGTTGCGGCTCGGCAAGCGCAACGAGCAAATGCTGGCGCTGCTGTTTCTCGACCTGGACAACTTCAAGCGCATCAACGATTCCCTCGGCCACTCCGCGGGCGACCAGCTGCTGCGGGACGTCGCCGGGCGCCTCTCCAGCTGCGTGCGCGAAAGCGATGTGGTGGCCCATTTCGACGAAGCCGAGAAGCGCCTCGGCGTCTCGCGGCTGGGCGGCGATGAGTTCACCGTGGTGCTCAACCAGCTCGACGATCCCGCCGCGGCCGGCCACGTGGCGCAGCGCTTGCTCAACGCCCTGCTCGAGCCCATCTTGATCGAGGGCCACGAAGTGGTGGTGACACCCAGTATCGGTATCGCCATCGCACCGCGGGACGGCAACGACCTGGAGGCCCTGCTGCGGGCGGCGGACACCGCCATGTACCACGCCAAGCACGGCGGCAAAAGCCACTACCTGTACTACGACCCGGCGATGGACGCCGCCGGGGTCGAGCGCCTGCAGCTGGAGACCGACTTGCGCAAGGCGGTCGAGGGCGGGCAGTTGCAGTTCCACTACCAGCCGCAAGTGGACACCCGCAGCGGCACCGTGGTGGGGGTGGAGGCGCTGCTGCGCTGGCAACACCCGGAGCGCGGACTGATCCCCCCCGACCTGTTCGTGCCGCTGGCGGAGGAATTGGGCCTGATTCCGGAGATCGGCAACTGGGGCCTGCAGCAGGCCTGCCGCGACCTCGCCGGCCTCCACCGGGAAGGCTTCGCCCTGCCCAAGGTGGCGGTGAATGTCTCGGCCCTGCAGTTCGGGCCGGAATTCGGCGAACAGGTGAAACGGGCGCTGGAGGACTCCGGACTGCCCCCGCGGGCCCTCTCCCTCGAGGTCACCGAGGGCATCGCCATGGACAACAGCGAGCTCACCCTCCACACCCTGGACGAACTGCAATCACAGGGTGTGCGCCTGTCGATCGACGATTTCGGTACCGGCTACTCCTCCCTCAGCTACCTCAGCCGTTTTCCGCTGGACGAACTCAAGATCGATCGCAGTTTTGTCACCGGCGTCGAAAGCAGCGAGCAGCAGGCCAGCCTGGTGTCCGCGATCATCGCCATGGGCCGCAGCCTGCAACTGGAGCTGGTGGCCGAGGGTGTGGAAACCGCGGAACAATACCACTACCTCACCCGCAACGGCGCACGGGTGATACAGGGTTACCTGTTCAGCAAGCCGGTGGTGGTCGACGAACTCAAGGCCCTGCTCGGGCGCGGGCACTTCGCGGCGCGGATCATGGATATCACCGGTGTGGTCAGTGAAATGGACAGCGCGATGGCCGGGGAACTGTCCTAGACCAGGCCCGGGGCCACCCTAAAATGACGGCGCTCAGTCCTCGCGCGCCAGCAGTTCCCGTCCCAGCGCCAGGGTTGCCGACACCAGCGCCTCCAGGTCGCGCCAGCGGGTGCGGTGGTTGGTGATGGCCACGCGGATCGCCGAGCGGCCGCGCAACTCGGTACTGGAGGGCGCGGCAATGCCCCGGCACTGCAGCTCGACCACGATGCGCCGGTTCAGGCGGTTCAAGGCCTCCCCGGACAGCGCCGCCAGTCGGTAGCGAAAGCACACGATATTCAGCGGCACCGGCGCCAGCAGCTCCAACTCGCCCTCGGCCGCCACGGCCTCCCCCAGGCGCTGCGCCTGCAGGCAGTTGCGATGGATGGCCCGCCCCAGGCGCGCGGTGCCCATTTCCCGCAACTGAAACCACACCGCCAGCGCCGAGAAGCCCCGCGACAGTTCTATGCCGAAATCATTGGGCCAGGGCGAGCCGCCGGCCATGCCCTGGCGCTCGCCCTGCAGGTAGGCGTGGGAAGTCTGGAAAGTCTCCCGGTGGAGTTCGCCGTCGGCCACCAACAGGCAGCCCGCGGCATAGCCCACGTGCATCCACTTGTGGAAGTCAAAGGCGATGGAGTCCGCTTGCTCAATGCCCGCCAGCCGGGGCCGCAACGCCTCCGACAGCACGCACAGCGCGCCGAAGGCGCCGTCCACGTGGTGCCAGATCCCGTGCTGGCGACACAGGCGATTGATGGCGGGCAGGTCATCGATGGCGCCGGAATTGACACTGCCCACCGTCGACACCACCGCACAGGGTGTGTGGCCGCTGCGGATATCCGCCTCGATACACGCGGCCAGGGCCGTCACGTCCATGCTGTAGTCGTCGTTCTGCGGCACCGAACACAGGGCATCGGTACCCAGCCCCATCATCTCCACCGCCTTGTCCACGGAGACGTGGGCCTGCCCGGAGGCATAGACCCGCAAGCCCTGCGCGGCGCGGTTGCCCTCGCGGCGCACAGTCTCGCCGGCCGCCCGCCGCCGGGCGATGGCCAGGCCCAGCAGGGTGGCGGTGGAGGTGCCGGTGCAGATAATGCCACTGGCGCCAGCGGGCATGCCGAACAGCTGGTGCAACCAGCGGATCACCTGACGTTCGAGGTAGATCGGCGCGTGATCGCGCCCGCCCATGTTGGCGTTGATCGCGCCCATCATCAGCTGCGCCACCACCCCGCCGGCGCTGCCGCTACCGTTGACCCAGCCCCAGAATCGCGGATGGGTATTGCCCAGCGTGTAGGGCAGCAGGTCCCGCTGCAATTCCTCCACCAGGGCCGGCAGCGCCTCCCCCTCCCTGGGCAGCGGCGCGTCGACGGCCTTGACGGCTTCGGGGATTTCCTGCCAGACGGCTTGCAACGGTCGCTCGCGCACGAAGTCCAGGGCCACGTCCAGCGCGGCGTGGGCGTCGGCGCGGAAGCGCTCCCAGTCCGCGGGATCGAGCAACGAGGGCGCGTCGAGATCGGGGGCTTGTTCGGTCATAGGATTTGGTGCCGCCTCGCGGCGCGTGCCGCGAGGTGAAATTGAAGGGAGGGACGTCCCGCGGAGGCTACTGCTGCTGTTGTTTTTGCTGCAGTTCCTCGCGCTTTGCCTGCTGGATGTTCAACAGGTTTTGCCGGTAGGCATCAGTCACCTTGTCGATGCCGGACTCGTTCAGGCCACCGCTGTTACCGGCCACGGTGTAAGTGGTGTACACACCGGAAGCCGTCATCAGCGCCGCGGAAATCACCCGCGTCGGCACGCCTTCGTTCTTCATGGTGTTGGCCAGGTCGATAAAACGCTGCATGCACTGCTTGTGGTACTCGGAGTCGTTGGTCGCCATCGCGAAACCCTCTGCTGAATGATGTGGCGCCAATTCTAGCATTTCCCCGGGCCGTGGGGGGAACCGCCGCTCATTCGGCGACTGTCATGGGACGCGGCCTGCACCAGGGCGCGGAACAGGCCGAGCTGGCCACGGTGCGAGGGCAGGTACTCCGGATGCCACTGTACCCCCAACAGGAAGCGCCGGCCCGGCATTTCCACGGCCTGCACGAAGCCGTCCAAATCGCGGCCGCAGATCACCAGGTGGTCGCCCAGGTGATCGATCGCCTGGTGATGCAGGCTGTTGATGCGCACTTGGTCCTCCCCCAGCAGGGCGTGGAGTTCGGTACCGCGACTCACCGCCAGGGTCTTGCGCGCCAGCGGCGTGCGGCGGTTGGAGGTGTGCCGGCGCAGCGGGCGCAGGTCGGTGTGCAGGTTGCCGCCCAGCACCACGTTCATCAGCTGCGCCCCGCGGCAAATGCCCAGCACCGGCATGTCGGTGTCGATCACATGCCGCAGGGCGTCGATCTCGAAGCGATCCCGCTCCGGGTCCATCGGCGCGCGCTCCGGCGCGTGGGGCAGGTAAAGCGCCGGATCGATATCGTCGCCGCCGCTGATCACAATGCCGTCCAGCGAGGCGAGTTGCCCGGGGCTGGACGGCGTCATGCGCAGCGCCCGCGCGCCCACCCGCCACAGCGCCCAGCGGATAAAATACCAGGCCAGGTGCGGGCCGCGGTCGGGGCCGGTGACGCCGATCAGCGGCGCGCTCACAGCAGCTCGGGCAACAGCCAGCGGCTGCAGGCCTCCGGCCAATCCTGGAACAGGCCGCCAACCGGGCCGTTCAGGTGGCGGCGATAGCCGCGGCGGATGCGCTCCAGGCGCGACGGATCGCAGGCCAGGACCTCCACCTGCAGCCAGTCGCGCCAGGGCCTGGCGAGGCTCCAGTTGGGTTCGTCCACCTGGCAGTTGGGCAGCCTGTAGTGCAATGCGGGCCGCGCCTTCACCCGGTCGTCGTCCACCACCGCGCGCACCCGCTCGGGGTCAATGTGGCTGAACAGCGGCAACAGGTCCAGGGCGCGATTGCGGGTCGGGTTGTAACGCAGGTAGTCGTCAATCAAGCCGGCCAGGTCCGGGGCGTAATCCTCGGCGATAACTCGCTTGACATAGTCCCGGGGGAAAGGGTCGATATAGGGTGTCAGGCGGCGGCTCAAGTTGACATGGCTGCGTTCCAGCAGCCACTCATAAAGGCAGAGGAAGGCGCGCAGGTAGGCGAGGATGGTCGCCGCGGACAGGTCGGGCATCTCGTGGTTGAGGTGCAGGCCGAAGGCGTAGATGGGGGCATGATTGGTACCCCGGGCCCCGGCCAGCCGCAGGCGTGTGAGCAGCTCCCCCAGCCGCCACAATCCGCTCATGGCGATCGGCGCGGTGACGATTTCATAGGGCACCACCTGCTCGGCCAGCAGTTTCAACAGGGATTCCCCCAACTGGTCGAGCTCGTTCACTTCCGCCGTCGGGTCCCGTTCGCGACCCAGGCGCTTGAGATAGCTGTAGTCGAGTTCCAGCCCGATATCGCCGAGCACGGTACCCGCGACCTGCTGTTCGTAGGGCGAGATCACATGGGCCCGGCCGCCCAGCTCCGCCACCACCAGCTCGGCGATGCGCTCGATGGCCAGGCCGGCAAACTCGATTTCCACCCCCACCCGCCGCATGCCGCCAGCGGAGGTGCGTGTCCTGGGCGGCAGCGGCCAGAGACCCGCCCGGTAGTTGTCGTCACACCGTGTATTCACCAACTTGCCACGCCCCTGTACCATGTCTGATCGGGCCATTGATTTCACCGCCCCACCCGGGCTGTACTTCCCGACCCTTTCGACTATACACCACTCGACCCGGTTCCAAGATGCCACGCCTGATATACGCCTGTACCCTACTGCTGGTTTCACTGTTTCTCTCGTCCGCGCCCCGCGCCGAATCCCTGCTACTGCGCGACGCCAGGGTGGTGGACGTCGAAAACGGCGCCATTACCCGCGGCGACGTCCTGCTGCGCGACGGCGTCATTGCCTCCCTGGCTCCCGATGCCGCGGACGCCGAGGCCGCGGACAACCGCCTCGACCTGCAGGGCCGCTACCTGATCCCCGGCCTGTGGGACATGCATGTGCACTTCGAGGGCCGGGAACTGGTGGAGGACAACGCGCTGCTGCTGCCGGTTTACCTGGCCTACGGCATCACCGGAGTGCGCGAGGCGGCCAGCAACCTGGCGGGCACCGTGCTGCAATGGCGCGGCGAGGTCGCCGATGGCGAGCGCCTGGGGCCACGCATTTTCACCGCCGGCCGCAAGTTCGAGGGCATCGACTCCCTGTGGGACGGCGACCGGGAAGTCGGCACCGCGGCGCAAATACGCGCCGGCATGGACGAACAGCAGGCGCTGGGGGTCGACTTCATCAAGATTACCGAAAACACCCTGCAACCGGAGTTGTTCCTGGAAACAGTGCGCGAGGCCCGGCGGCGCGGCTTGCTTGTCTCGAGCCACGTGCCCCTGGGGCTGGATATCTTCGAACTGACAGGCGCCGGACTGTCGAGCATCGAGCACGCCACTTACCTGCTGCGGCTGGGACATCCCGGGCAGGCCGGCATCGCGCGCGCGGTGCGCGCCGGCGAGATGAGCGCCGAACAGGCGCGGGCGGCCTACGACGACAGCTTCAACCAGGCGACGGCCGACGCGGCCTACCGGCGCCTGGCCGCGGCGGGCGTCGCGGTGACACCCACCCTTATCGGCGGCCGCAAACTGGCCTGGCTGCACGAAACCAACCACGACGACGACGCCTTCCTGGCTTACCTGACCCGCGACTTCACCGCCCAGTACCAGTGGCGCATCGAGCGCATGGCTGGCGAGACCGCCGCCGAGCGCGAGGCCCGCCAGGCCCGCTATCGCCTGGTCGCGGCGCAGGTGCCGGCCCTGCAGCGCGCCGGCGTGACCCTCCTCGCCGGCAGCGACTCCGCGGCACTGAACACCTACGTCTACCCCGCCGCGGCCTTGCACGAGGAGCTCGCCCTGTTCACCGAGGCCGGCCTCAGCCCGCTGCACGCCCTGCAGGCGGCGACCATCAATGGCGCCCGCTTCATGGGACTGGCGCGGGACTACGGCAGCGTGAGTGCCGGCCGGCGCGCCGACCTGGTGGTGCTCAACCGCAATCCGCTGGCCGATATCCGCGCCACCGCGGATATCCACGCGGTCATCCGCGGCGGCGAGGTCTTCGACCGGGCGCGCCTGGACGCCCTGCTGGCGCGGGCGGCGGCGCGCAAACAGGCCCTGGACAACACCCCCCGCGATTGAGGCCGCGTCCGCCCTCGGGTATGATGCGCGCCCTCCCTCTCGCCCCATAACAACAGCCCGGTCGAAAGGTTCCGACACCCCCTTCACCTGCCCCGCGCGGGTGCCTAGCGGAGAGCGCGCCATGTTCGAGATTCGCCCCAGCCGGGTCACCAGCGTCAAGAACGACCTGCTGTCCGGCCTCACCGTCGCCCTGGCCCTGGTACCGGAGGCGGTGGCCTTTGCCTTCGTCGCCGGCGTGGAGCCGCTGGTGGGCCTGTATGCCGCCTTTATGGTGGGCCTGATCACCGCCTGTATCGGCGGCCGGCCGGGCATGATTTCCGGCGCCACCGGCGCGCTGGCGGTGGTCATGGTGTCGCTGGTGGCGGAGCACGGCGTGGAATACCTGTTTGCCACCGTGGTGCTGATGGGGCTGCTGCAGATTCTCGCCGGCGCCCTGCGCCTGGGCAAATTCATCCGCATGGTGCCGCACCCGGTAATGATGGGCTTCGTCAACGGCCTGGCCATCGTGATTTTCCTGGCCCAGCTCAGCCAGTTTGGCGAGAAGGGCCAACCCGGCTGGGCCGAGGGTACCTTCCTCGAGGGCTCGGTGGTGGACGTGGCCTGGCTGCAGGGCGAGGCCATGTACCTGATGCTGGGCCTGGTGCTCCTGACCATGGCCATCATCCACTTCCTGCCGCGCCTGACCCGGGCGGTGCCCGCCTCGCTGGCGGCCATTGTAGCGGTGAGCCTGCTGGTGATCGGCCTGAACCTGGACACCCGGGTGGTCGGCGACGTGGCCTCGATCAAGGGCGGCCTGCCCAGCTTCCACATTCCCTCGGTGCCGCTGAACCTGGAGACCCTGGGCATTATCTTTCCCTACGCGGTGATCCTGGCGGCCATCGGCCTGATTGAGTCACTGCTCACCCTGCGCCTGGTGGACGAGATCACCGAGACCCGCGGCCGCGGCAACAAGGAGTGCGTGGGCCAGGGCGTGGCCAATACCGTGACCGGCTTCTTCGGCGGCATGGGCGGCTGCGCGATGATCGGCCAGAGCATGATCAACGTGAACTCCGGCGGCCGCGGTCGGCTGTCGGGTATCACCGCGGCGCTGTCGCTGCTGCTGTTTATCCTGGTGGCCTCGCCGCTGATCGAGCAGATCCCGCTGGCGGCCCTCACCGGGGTTATGTTCATCGTGGTGATCGGCACCTTCGAGTGGAGTTCCTTCCGGGTGCTGCGCAAGATTCCGCGCTCGGATGCCCTGGTACTGGTGCTGGTATCGGCGGTGACCGTGGCCACCGACCTGGCGGTGGCGGTGATCGTCGGGGTGATTATCTCCGCCCTGGTGTTCGCCTGGGAGCACGCCAAGCACATCCAGGTGGAGAGTCGCCAGGACCACAAGGGCTCCACCGTGTACGCGGTGAACGGCCCGCTGTTTTTCGGCTCGGTGAGTTCCTTCCTGGAGCAGTTCGACCCGCGGCGGGACAACGACGACGTGATCATCGACTTCGCCGATTCACGGGTGGCGGACCACTCCGGCCTGGAGGCCATCGACACCCTGGCCGAGCGCTACCTCAACGCCGGTAAAACCCTGCACCTGGTGCACCTGTCCGCGGAGTGCCGCAAGCTGCTGCGCAAGGCCGGCGACCTGGTGGAGGTGAACGTGATTGAGGACCCGAAATACTTCGTGGCCGAGGACAGCCTGGGCTAATCAGCCCCCGCGCCCAGGCAGCTCATTTACCTGCGCGGGCATCCGGCCTAGTATGGAGCCTGCCTAGCAAACCTGGACGATTGCGTCGCCGCGTCCGATGAGCCACGTACAGCACACCGCCAACGCCCTGTACCGCGTTCTCGCCGGGGAGGACGTGCCCGAGGCGCAGATCGAGCGCGCCAGCGCCTGGGTCCAAGGGCTGGACACGCCGCTGGACCATCGCAGCTTCATGAATTACGTGCGCACCCTGCAAGGGGCAACGCTGCCGGCCTCAAGCCCGCTGGCGGCACTGGTCCCGCATTGGCGCGAGGCCTGGTGCGAGCGCGACGGTTTCAGCGAGGCCGACGCCGAGGCCTTCCTGCGCGACTACCTCACCCACCTGGACCCGAACCTGCTGTTCCGGGCCCCCATCACCGCCGGCTACGCCCTGTGGAACACACCCAGCCTGGAGCGTGGATTCGCCTACGGCAGCCACAGCGAACAAGCCTGGAGCCTGCTGTACTGCGACCGGGGTGGCGCGCGCCTGCGTGCGGGGGGGCGCGACCTGGCCATTGAGCCGGGGCAGGTCCTGCTGGCGGCGCCCGGAGCGCTGTACACCCTGCAAGCGCTGCCGGAGCATGCCGACTGGGGCTACCATTGGGTAGTGTTTCATGCGCACCCGCGCTGGCGGGACTGGCTTGACTGGCCGCACTTTTCCGGCCAGATAAGCCACCTGCGCCTGTCGGCGTCGGCGGAGCCGGCGATCACCACCGCCTTTAGTGAACTACAGGACTGCCTGCGATCGGGGCGGAAGCTCGCCGGTGAGCTGTCCCACAATCTGCTGGAACAACTCATCCTGCGCTGCCGGGCCAGCCTGCCTCCCAACTCGCGGCCCCGGCTGGACCCGCGCATCCAGCGCGCCCGGGACTTCATCGACGCGCATTACAGCGAGAACTTCCAAATACAAGAGGTGGCCCGCGCCGCCAATATATCGGCATCAAGGCTGGCCAGCCTGTTCCGGACACAGTGTGGCCAGACTGTGCTGGCCTATCGCGACGAGCTGCGCATGGCGCAGGCGGCCCATCTGCTGCGCAACAGCTCTCTGGGCATCGCCGCGGTGGGCGCCGCCGTGGGCTACCCCGACCCGGCCTTTTTCTCGCGCACGTTCAGCCGTCACGTGGGCGTGACGCCGCGGGACTACCAGAAACAGGGCTAGTCGATAGCCCGGCCACCATCGCGGCGACAGCGAACGATCACCCCCGCGTCCGGACATCTCCCCCTGTCAGGGCTGGGGCACGACCGCCCGCCGCGCCGCCCGGCGCTGGCCGAACTCCAGCACAATAACGGTCAGCGCGGGCAGCATGGTCAGGGTCACCAGCGCCGCGCCGAGTATGCCGAACATCACGATGGCACCCACGCCGCGATACAACTCGGTACCCGCCCCCGGGATCAACACCAGGGGCGCCAGGCCGCATATCGTGGTGATGGTGGACATGGCGATCGGCCGCAAGCGGGCCTCCACCGCCTCCCGCACCGCGGGCACCGGCGCCATACCCTGCGCTTTCACATTACCCACCGCCCGGTGGACGATAAGAATCGGATTGTTGACCACGGTGCCCATGAGGATGAGAAAGCCCAGCATGGAAATCATGTCGAAGGGCTGCACGACCGGCGCCAGGCCCACCAGCGGCAGCAGGCTGCCGACGCCGTTGAGCAGGGCCAGGCCGACGATACCGCCGGCAATGCCCAGGGGAATGGAAGTCATGATCAGCAGCGGGTAGCCCCAGTGGGTGAAGATGGCGACCATCAGCAGGTAGATGATCAACAGGGCAATGGCGTAGTTGCTGCCCAGGGCCTCCCGGGTGGCGTCGAGCTGGTCCGCGGCGCCGGAAATGTCGATGCTCACGCCACTGGGTATCTCCCCGCGCTCGCGCAGGTATTGCACCAGCTCTTGCCGGACCCGCGCCACGCCCACTTCCAGGGGAATACTGCGCGGCGGAATGATGTTCAGGGTGACGGTGCGGCTGCCGTTGACGCGGCGCAGGGAGTCGGTGTCCACCGTTTCCTCGATATTGACCAGCGCCCCCAGGGGCAGCACGGCGCCACGTGGGGTGTACACCGGCAGTTGCGCCAGGTTGTCCAGCTCCGCGCTCTGGCCCACGTCGGAATAGAGGTAGATATCGATCTTGTCGTCCTGCAGGAAAAACTCGTCCACATAGCTGCCGTCGGTCAGCGCGGCGACGGTGAAGCCGAGTTCGTCCGCGGTCAGCCCCAATTCGGCGGCGCGCTCCCAGTCGGGACGGATCTCCACCATCGGCTGCGCCAGGGTCAGTGACGACGGGCGGCTCTGGATACGCGGATTGTCGAAGATGTCCTCCGCGCGCCGGTAGGCCGCCAGCGCCACGCGGTAGATGTCCTCCAGTCGCGGGCCGCTGATATCGAGGTTGATGCTGCGCGTGCCGCCATCGTTGCTGGTGATAATGGAGCCCCGGGCGGCGAAGGCGCGCATGCCCGGGTACTGCTGGTACTTGTCGCTGAGGGCGTCCATCAGCGCTTCGATGTCCGCGGCGTCCACCGGTTCGGAAATGATCCGCAAATTGTCCGCCTGCACGCGCATATTGAGGTACTGCATCGCGGGCACGGGCGACTGGCCGTCATGGAAAGCGGCGGGATCGGCGCCGACATGGGGCTGGAGGTAGGCCTGGACCTCTTCGCCAATCTGCTGCATGGCGGGGAGATTGTAACCCGGCGGCGCGATCATCGAGGCGAACACCTTGGGCTCCTCGCCCTCGGGCAGGTATTCCGCCGGCGGTGTCAGCAGCGCAATGACGCCAAAACTCAGCAGGAAAGTCAGCGCGATACAGCCGTAGCGACGCCCCGGCGTGGCCAGCAGCGCACTCACCGCGCCCAGCGTGGCCTCGCGCATACGCAGGCCGGCGCCACCGGCCGTGCCCCGCGCGCCCTCCTCCCGGGGCCGGATACTGAGCCGCGCCGCCGCCGTGGGCAATACGGTAATGGCCACCAGCATGGAAGCGAGGATGGCGGCGGATATGGCCATGGCCACATCGGAGTACAGCTGGCCCGCTTCCTGCTCGACGAAAAGCACCGGCACGAACACCAGTACCGTGGTCATGGTGGAGGCGAATACCGCCGGCCATACCTGGCGCACCCCCTCGATCGCCGCGCGCATGCGGTCGGCGCCCCGCCGCCGCTCCAGCTCGATGCTCTCCAATACCACGATACTGTTGTCGAGGGTCATGCCGATGGCGAAGGCGATACCCGCCAGCGAAATCACATTGATGGTGCGCCCCGCCAGCAGCAGGCCGAGGAAGGCGACGATGATACAAATGGGAATGCCGATCACCCCCACCAGCGTGGTGCGAAAAGAGCGCAGGAAGAGGTACATGACGGCGGTGGCCAGCAGCGCGCCGAGAATCAGGTTTTGCCATACGTTGCGCACCGAGTCCTCGACGTAGCGCACGTCGTCGGACATCAGCTCCATACTCAGCCCCGCGGGCTCCAGCACTTCGCCGCGCAGGGCGTCGAGATCGGCGAGGATGGCGCGCTTGATCTCGATCACGTTGGAACCGGACTCCCGGCGCAGGGCGATCATGATGCTGTCGCGACCGTCGATGGTGGAGATACCCCGCTTCTCGAAGTGATCCAGGCGCACCCGCGCCACGTCGGCCAGGCGGATGACCGCGTCGCCCCGGCGCGCCAGTACCAGGCCGGTCAGGTCCTCCACCGAATCGAAGCGGCCCACCGTGCGCAGCAGGTACTGGCGTTTACCGGATTCGATCTCGCCGCCGGAGCGGTCGCGGTTGCGGCCGCGAATGGCGCTGCGCACGTCGGACAGACTCAGGCCGCGCTGGGCCAGGCGCGCCGGATCGATCAGGATCTGCACCTGGCGCTCGGCGCCGCCCCAGACGCTGACCTCGGACACCCCGGGCACGCGCGCCAGCCGCGGTTTGACATTGTCCTCAAGGAAATCCCGCATCAGGTCCATGTCCAGTTGCCGCGGGTTGCCGGGCAGCGGCGTCACATTGAAAAACATGAAGTTGTTACTGGAGAAGGAGTTGGCGTAAATCCGCGGCTCGTCGACATTTTCCGGGTAGGACGGCACCTGGCTGAGGGCATTGTTGACCCGGATCAGCATCTCGGTGATATCGGTGCCGAAGGGAAATTCCAGCTCCACCTCCGCCGAACCGCTCTCGGCGGAGGCCTCGATGCGCGACAGGTTGGGCAGGTTGCGCAGGTACTCCTCCTGCTCGATCAGAATTTCCTTCTCCACGTCCTGCGGCGTGGCGCCGGGCCAGTTGGTACGCACGCTGATCGCCCGCACGTCCAGGTCCGGAATCATCTGCACGGGTATGCGCAGCGCGGCGACCACGCCCAGCACGCAGATGATCAAGGTGATGACCGTCGTCAGGGTACCGCGCTGAACGATCTTCTCGAACACGACTCTATCTCCGGCTCGCCGTGGCGCGGATCCGCACCGCCTGGCCCGCCTGCAGGGACTCGTTGCCCTCGACTACCACCCGGGTACCGGGCTCGAGACCGGCGCGGATTTCCACCATGCCGTCGAACTGCAGGCCCGGCTCCACCAGGTTTTCCACCACACGCAGCTCCCCGTCCCGGCTGTGCACGGTCCACACCACGGTGCGGCCGTCGGGATAGCGCAGGGTCGCGTCCCGCGGCACCACCAGACCCTCGCGGTCGGCGGGCAGGGCCAGGGTGGCGCGCACCGACATGCCGGGTTTCAACAGGGGCGCGCCGGCCCCCGGCTCCACCCGCAACAGAAAGGTGCGCGCGCCGGGGTCGGTCACCGGCACCACCGTGGCGACCGTGCCGGTATGCGTTTCCCCCGGGCTGGCATTGAGGCTGTAGCGAACTTCGCCGCCGCGCTCGATCGCCGGCAGGAAATCCTCCGCCACCGGGAAGTCCAGCCGGACCGTATCAGTGGCCACCAGCTCCAGCACCGCCTGCCCGGGCGCTACCCACTCCCCCAGGTCGGTGAGGCGGGCGCTGACCACGCCGTCGAAAGGCGCGCGCAATTTATGGCGCTCCAACAGCGCGCCCTGATAACCCGCTTCCGCCTGCGCCTGCCTGAGGGCGGCCTCGTCCTCGGCCACTTCCGCCTCCAGGTCCCGCACCGCGGTTTCGGCGATACTGCGCTGGGGAATCAGCTCCCGCGCCTCGCTGAGGCGGCGGCGGGCGTCTTGCAGGGCATTGCGCAACTGCTCGGCCCGGGCCTGCGCGCTTTCCAGCTGCAGGGCCGCCAGTTCCGCATCCAGCGCCAGCAACACGTCTCCGGCGACCACGCGCGAACCCGCATCCACGTTCAGCGCCTGCACCAGGCCGCTGGTGGCGGGCGACAGGCGCGCATTGCGCAGGGAAGTCACCGTGCCGGTCAGGGGCACTTGCCGGAAGATGGGCATGCGCCGCGCCTCCACCACCGTGACGGGTACGCCATCCCGGGCATGGGCAGTAGCGCCCTGCAACAGGAACAGGCAGGCAAACAGTGTGCTGCCCAGCGCAGCGAATCGGGAATAAAAATACGGCAACACGTCGGGTCCAGGTCCTGGTAGTCGTGGGCAATCGCTGTCATGCAACGGAGTCAAGAGTATAGGACAGCGCGTCGTTCTGCATTATCCGCCCGGGGACATTCTGGCAATTCCCTGGGCAACTCCATAACATGAAGCGTCATCACCAATGACAGCGAGCGGCATCAATGAACCCCGCATTGGCACTGTTGGACTGGCTGGTGATCGGGGGCTACCTGGTGTTCCTCGTGCTGTTCGCCCTGTGGCTGGCCCGGCGCCAACGCGATCGCGCCGACTACTATGTGGGCGGGCGGCGACTGGGTGCCTGGCCCGTGGCCATCTCGGTGATGGCCACGCAGTGTTCCACCAACAGTATCCTCGGGGCCCCGGCCTTCGTCGCCTTTGCCGCCGGCGGCGGCCTGGTGTGGCTGCAGTACGAGCTGGCTCTGCCCCTGGCCATGATCGTGCTGATCCTGCTGGTGATGCCCCTGTTCCGCCAGTTGCAACTGGTATCCGTCTACGCCTATCTGGAGCACCGCTTCGATCTGCGCACACGCTTGCTGCTGTCCGCCCTGTTCCAGTTCGCGCGCGCCTTCGCCACCGCGGTGACCGTGTTCAGTATCGCCATCGTCATCGACCTGATACTCGGCATCGGTTTTTTCTGGTCGGTGGTTATTCTCGGCGTGTTCACCGTGGTATACGACGTGCTCGGCGGCATCCGCGGGGTCATCTACAGCGACGTGATCCAGATGGCGATCCTGGTGGCCGTGCTGGGCCTGTTGCTGGCGCTGCTGGTACAGGACAACGGTGGCTTCGCGCACATGCTCGACGCCCTGGACCCGGCCCGGCGCCGGGCCCTCGATTTCGGCCACCACGGCTTCGGCGACGGTGAAACCTTTTCTTTCTGGCCGATGCTGGTCGGCGGCCTGTTTCTCTACCTCGCCTACTACGGCTGCGACCAGAGCCAGGTACAGCGCCTGCTGTGTACCCGCGATATCGACACCACCAATCGCGCGCTGTTGATCAATGGCCTGCTGCGCTTTCCGCTGGTGGCACTGTACTGCCTGGTGGGTGCGGGCATTGCGGTGTATGCCGCCGGCAGCGGGGATTTCCTCGCCAGACTGCCGCTGCACGGCGGGCAACCCCAGTACAACCTCGCCGTACCGCGCTATATGATCGACACCCTGCCGCCGGGTCTGGTGGGCCTGGCCCTGGTGGCCCTGTTCGCCGCGGCCATGTCGTCCCTGGACTCGGTGATCAACTCCCTCAGCGCCACCACCATGGAGGATTTCGTGGTGCGCTTTTGCCGCGAACCCCTGAGTCAGCGGCGGGAGCTGCTGCTGTCGCGATTGATCACCGTGGCCTGGGGCGTGGTCACCCTCACCCTGTCCTTCTTTGTCGGCGATATCGCGCCGACGGTGCTGGAGGCCATCAACAAGATCGGCTCGCTGGCCAACGGCCCCATCCTGGCGGTTTTCGCCCTGGGCCTGTTGAGCCGCCGCGCCAGTGGCGTCGGCGCCTGCATCGGCCTGCTGCTGGGCATCGCGGGCAACGCCCTGTTGTGGCGCTACGCACCGGGTATTTCCTGGCTGTGGTGGAACGCGATAGGCTTCGCGCTCACCGGGCTCGCCGGCCTGCTGTTCAGCGGAGGTCAGGCGCGACCGTCCGTGACCGACACCGCCCGCAATATCCTGCGCGAACAGTCGCGGGTCAACTGGCCGCTGATGTGCGGCCTGCTGGCGACCTGGTTCGTCCTGCTGTTCGCGCTCCTGGCATCCCTTGGCTAGTGGGCCATCACCCCGGTCACCAACTGTTGCAGACGCTCCCGCATCCAGCGGCTGGCCGGGTCGCCCTCCGCATTGCCGTGCCAGAACAGGTGCCAGACCAGCGGCTCCACCGCGAACGGCAGCGGACGCCAGGCCAGGTCCAGCAGCGGTAGCAGCACCCGGGGCACGGTCCACAACAGATCGGTCTGCTGGGCGATGCGCGCCGCCACCAGGTAATTCTGCACGCGCATTACCACCCGGCGCCGCGCGCCGCGATTGTGCAGCGCGATATCCACCTGCCCCCGCCCCCGGCGCCGGCTCGACACGTGCAGGTGCTCGCCCTGCAGATAGGCCTTTTCCGTCAGCTTGCGCCGCGCCAGCGGATGGCCCCGGCGCATCGCCACCACATAGGGGAACTCACCCAGGCGCTGCTGCTCGAGGCCGCGGGCGTTGAACACCGGCGCGTCCAGCAGCAGATCCGAACGCCCGGCTTTCAGCTCCTCCGCCGCGCCGTCGCGGCTGACATAGTAGCTGGAGATGGACAGGCGCGGCGCCTGTTCGCTGACAATGGCTCGCAAACCCGGCAGCAACAGGAACTCGGCGAGGTCATTCATGCCCAGGCGGAAGGTCTTCTCCGACGTCGCGGGATCGAAGCGCGCGTTGACCCCGGCGCTGCGACGCAGCAGGGCCAGCGCCTCGCGCACGTCGCCGACGATGTTGTCGGCCACCGGCGTCGGCGCCATGCCGTCCGGGGTGCGCACGAACAGGGGATCGTCGAAGGCCTGGCGCAGACGCGCCAGGGCGTTGCTCACCGCCGGCTGGGTCAGGTTGAGGAGCACGGCGACGCGGGTCACGCTGCGCTCCTGGTACAAGGCATCGAACAGGATGAACAGGTTCAAATCGAGCTTGTCCAGGCGCATGGCGGGGCTCCGGCGGGCAATACAGACATCACTAATATCAATACAAATATATCAAAAGAATAAATTTTTGTGATGCCTATACTGATAATAAGATAGTCGCCATATCCGGCAGCGTCATGCCCTTGCCCACCGTCTACCACACCAGGAGAACGCCATGTTTGAATTCAGTGAAGCGTCCCGACACTACCAGGCCGCCCTGTCCGATTTTATGGACCGGCACATCTATCCCAACGAGGAGGCCTACGTCCGACAACTGGCGGAGTCCCCCTCCCGTTTCGCCGCCCTGCCGCTGATGGACGAGCTCAAGGCGAAGGCCCGGGCCGAGGGCCTGTGGAACCTGTTCGTACCGCCTTCCCTGGCGCAATTTTGCGACCACGACGGCCTGTCCAATCTCGACTACGCGCCGCTGGCGGAATTGATGGGCCGGGTACTGTGGAGCCCGGAGGTATTCAACTGCAACGCCCCGGACACCGGCAACATGGAAGTGTTCATGAAATACGGCAGCCCGGAACAGCAGGAGCGCTGGCTCAAGCCCCTGCTGGCCGGGGAAATTCGCTCTTCCTACGCCATGACCGAGCCCCAGGTCGCCTCCTCCGACGCCACCAACATCGAACTGCGCATCGCCCGCGATGGCGACGACTATGTGCTTAACGGCCGCAAATGGTTCATCACCGGCGCCATGTACGAGCGCTGCCAGATCTTCATCGTGATGGGCAAGTCCGACCCGGACAATCCCAGCCGCCACAAGCAGCAATCACAAATCCTGGTACCCAAGGGCACGCCGGGAATCACGGTGCTGCGCCCGCTCACCACCCTGGGCTACGATGACGCGCCCATCGGCCATGCCGAACTGGTATTCGAGAATGTGCGCGTGCCGAAGGAAAACCTGCTGCTGGGCGAGGGCCGGGGTTTCGAGATCGCCCAGGGCCGCCTGGGACCGGGCCGCATCCACCACTGCATGCGCCTGATCGGCGCCGCCCAGCGCTCGCTGGAGCTCGCCTGCCAGCGGGTCACCCGGCGCAGCACCTTCGGCCGCGAATTGAGCCAGCACCAGTCGGTACGGGAGGACATCGCCAAATCCTTCGCCGAGATCGAGATGGCGCGCCTGCTGGTGCTCAAAACCTGCAAGCGCATGGACGAGGTGGGCCCTAAGGGCGCCATGGACCTGATCGCCGCCAGCAAGATCAGCGTGCCCATAATGGTGCAGACCATTATCGACCGCTGCATGCAGATGCACGGCGCCGGCGGTCTCACCGAGGACTACTGCATGGCCGAGGCCTTCAACTACGCCCGCTGGTGCCGCCAGGCGGACGGCCCCGACCAGGTGCACCAGATGGCCCTGGGCAAGCAGATCATCAAGGCCTACGCCGAATAGAGTGGGAGTACCATCGTGAATAGCCTGGAACAGTTTTCACTACAGGGCCACGCCGCCCTTATCACCGGCGCCTCCAGCGGCATCGGCCACACCCTGGCCAAGGGCCTGGCCCAGGCCGGGGCCACCGTGGTGGTCGCGGCGCGCCGCGCCGAGCGCCTGGAAGCTTTAGTCGGAGAGATTGAGGCCGGGGGCGGCAGCGCCCTCGCGGTGTCGATGGATGTCACCGACAAGGCCAGCGTCGCCGCCGCCTTCGAGCGCGCCGAGCAGGCACTGGGCGCCATCGACATTATCATCAACAACGCCGGCGTCGCCGACCCCAAGGGCTTTCTCAAGATCGACGACGAGTCGCTGGATTTTGTGATGAACACCAACTTCCGCGGCGTGTGGCACGTGGCCCAGGAGGGCGCCCGGCGCCTGGTCGCGGCCAAGCGGCCCGGCAGCATCATCATTATCGGCTCCGTGCTCGGCCTCGGCGCCCACCCCGGCCAGACCGCCTACTGCGCCTCCAAGGCAGCGGTCATCCACCTCACCAAGAGCCTGTCCCTGGACCTGATGAAGCACAACATCCGCGTCAACGCCATCGCCCCCGGCTGGTTCAGGACCGAGATCAACGCCGACTTCTTCGACGCGCCCGCCGGCAAGGCCTACATCGAGCAGATGCCGGCCAGGCGGCTGGGGAAAGTGGAAGAGCTGGTGGGGCCTGTACTGCTACTGGCCAGCGACGCGGGCAGCTTCGTCAACGGCACCGTGCTGGCGGTGGACGGGGCGCATTCGGCGAAGCTGGTGTGATGCCGACTCAGTCCCGCTGATAGGTTCCCACCAGCCGGTTCATTCCCAGGATGTGGGGCTCCACCTTTTCCAGCAGCTCGGGCAATTCCAGCCCGTCCTGCAGGTTGGGCTCCACGTCCAGGGCCAGCACCCAGAAATAGTACTGGTGCCGGCCGTGCCCGGGCGGGGGCATCGGGCCGCCGTAGCCGATATTGCCGAAGTCGTTCTTGCCGCGGGCGTAGTCGCCCACCCCTTCCTCCAGCTGACGCACCGACTCGGGAATGTTGTAGAGCACCCAGTGAACAAAGCCGTAGGTGCCGCGCCCGGAGACCAGCGGCGCGTCGGGGTCGTGGCAGAACACGGCGAAGGAGCGCGTGCCCTCGGGCACCTTGTCCCACGACATCGCCGGGGACAGGTCTTCACCCTCGCCGGTGTATTTGGTGGGAATCGCGCCGCCATGGTCGAAGGCGGCGCTGGTTAGCGTGATATCGGACAGTGCAAATCCCATGGTACTTACCTCTTGTCGGATTGCTCGGCGATGTAGGGTCGAATTCATTCGACCAACGGTCGGTTCCATCCGGCCCCACAGAACAGTGACGCAATAGTAACAAAGGACGCCACCAACAGGCCAAATCCGAGGCGACGACAACAACCGCCGCCACCTCGGAACTGGTTCAAGACGTGACCGCCCCCGGCAGGCACTCGGGCTCCTGTCGCACCGACGACCAGTCGGGCCGCGACAGCCGGGTGGACAGGGCGTACAGCAAGCCCACCGCGCCGCAGAGCACGAACATCACCGCGTACAGTACCGGCCCGCTACCCCACTCCAGAATCAGCCCGCCCGCCAGCGGCGCCAGTGCCCAGCCCAGGGCGTAAAACGACGAGGCGCCGAAGTAGCTGCCGCGCAGGTGGTCCGGCGCCATCTGGTCGACCTGCACGCTCATGGTGGGGAACAGGATCGCCTCCGCCACACTCACCACGAAGATCGCCCCCAGCCAGCCTGCGTACCAATCCACCGGGTTCAGCGCGCACCACAGTTGTCCCAGCGCCAGGATGGCCAGGCCGATCAGCACCCGCTGGGTCACCGGCAGCGGCCCCAGCAGCGACAGCAAGGGAAACTGCAACACCATCACCGTCACCGCGTTGACCAGGATAATGCTCGAGATCAGCGCCACCAGATCCGGCGCTTCCGCCCGGGTCAGGTACTGCACCAGGCTGGAATCCGCCTGGGCAAAGATGAAGAAAGCCAGCACGTTGGCCAGGATCACCACCAGGAACATGTGATCGCGCCCCAGTACCCGCAGGGTGTCGCGGAAACGGGCGCTGCGGTTACGCCGCTGCCGCGCGATGCGTCCGCTCACGGTGTGCGCGAAGCCCCAGATAAACGCCAGGTTGAGCAGCAGGTAGCTCAGGGCAGTCAGCCCGAACGTCTCCTGTTGCGCGCTGAGCCCGGCCCACACGCCGATCATCGGTCCCAGCGCCGCCCCCGCGTTGATCAGGAAATAGCGCAGCTGCAGCGCCAGTTCCCGCGCCTGCCGGCCGGGAATGAGATCGCCGATCAGGGCGCTGGCTGGCGGCTCCCACACCGCCCGGCCCACCGAGCACAGGCTCATCGCCACCACGAAGGCGGACAGGCTCTCGGCCACGGCCAACAGGGCGAAGGCGAGGCAGCTGATGGCGGTCCCCAGCAACAGGATCGAGCGCCGCCCGCAGCGATCCGACAGCGCACCCACGTAAAACCCGAGCAGCGCGGCACCCACCGCCGAGGCGCTGAGGATCAAGCCGATCTCGGCGGCCCCGAGGTCAAACCGCTCGTACAGCAGGATCGCCAGGAACGGCCACACCATGAAGTAGGTGCCGCGCCCGAAGAAGCTGCCCAGCAGGATGATCCACACCAGTGGCGGGAAGCCCTGCAACTGCCGCCACTTTAAAAGGTTCATTGTTGTTTCCTCCCTATCCGTTTGTTGATTGTTTTATTTGCCGGACCGTCGCTCCGGGACGCAGGGACGCAGGACCGCCGGACCGCCGGACCGCCGGCATCCATGCCTCCCGCGACATACCGCCTGCGCGGCCCGGCCCTTCCATGGACATAAAAAAACCCGGGAGGGGACGCCTTCCGGGTTTTTTGGGGGAGGAAGGCGTCACACCTTCCTTTGCCTTAAGCTTGGGTCAGGTGTTCACGGGTTTCTGGCTGCTCACCGGGCGCATGCGTTTTGTAAACGCGGTAATCACACGGGTTTCACCACCGGCACACAGGCACAGGTCCGCCGACAGCGAATACTGCCAACAATACTGTGCGTGAATGTGATGTTGTGTGCGGTTCATGGAACGACCTGTTTTTGATCCAGTGGCTTAACTATAAACCCGATTGGTATATATACAAACGTAAAGCTTGGCGAATTATTCCCATTTCGCGCTTTTTTTATTGCAATTTGGTCGGGGAGATTAGAAGAAGCTTACATTCCTTCGCGCCAGTTTCTGTTTTGCGACTTTCTGGAGGCGGCCTGGTGGCCGCTGCGTCGTGCCCCGGCAGGCGGTACCTCTTTTGTTCCTCTACGGGGAGCATGCGGCACAAGACCAGGCTATGTTGCTGTCATCTTCCAGGGAGGCGGCCTGCGGCCGCTGCGTCGTGCCCCGGCAGGCGGTGCCTCTTTTGTTCCGCTACGGGGAGCATGCGGCGCGTCTGCCTCCTTACTTCTTAATGTGGCGAGTTGCTCCTAACTTCGAATGGCCTGATTGCCGGGCATGGCTTTAGGGCTTCGTAACCTCGGTAGTCCGCTGGAGGGTGCCGCGGTCGCGTTGCCACTAAATCGATGCGGCACTCGCACCGACTCCCCTGCGCTGCACAAAAGAGGCACCACCCACCGCGTCCCAACGCGGGGGCGTTGACGATGCGTTCAATGCAAATTTCGCTACATCCCGTGTAGGGTCGAATTCATTCGACCGAAAAGCGGCGGAATGAATGACCCGAAAAGAGGGGCCCGCTGTCCGCCCTACACAGGGCAGCCCCCCCCTGTAGGGTCGAATATACTCGACCGAAAAGCGGCGGAATGAATTCCGCCCTACAAGGGCAGGTGCCCCCCTGTAGGGTCGAATTTACTCGACCGAAAAGCGGCGGAATGAATTCCGCCCTACAAGGGCAGACGGCGCACCCCCTGTAGGGTCGAATTCATTCGACCAACCCCAGACCGGACATTTGCACCCTCACCCACCGATTGGCACCCCGCGTTGATCCGGGGTAGGTCAGGTCTTTTTGGCCCGGCGCGCAGGGGTCGGTGCGAACACCACATCCGCTTAGCGGCAACGCGGCTGCAGCATCCTCCAGCGAACTAGTGAAGTTACGAAGCCCTTTCAGCCCTGGTCGGCAATCAGGCCATTCGAAGTCAGGAGCAACTCGCCACATTAAGAAGAAAAATGGCAGACGCACCGCATGCCCCGGAGCAGAGGGCCGAAAAGCACCTGGCCTGCGCCGGAGCGACGCAGCGGCCGCAAGGCCGCCCCCCACGAAGTAGCAACCCAGCGATGTGGCAAGTCCACAAACAAAAACGCCCGACTCAAACCGAGCCGGGCGTTCCCGATGCACTCAGCCTAAACTATCAGGCAGAGAGATTCTCATTGACGAAGTCCCAGTTCACCAGGGCCCAGAAAGCCTCCAGGTACTTCGGACGGGCATTGCGATAATCGATGTAGTAGGCGTGTTCCCACACATCCACTGTCAGCAGCGGCTTCGCGTCACCGGTCAGCGGAGTATCCGCGTCATCGGTATTCACGATCGCCACCGAACCGTCAGCGTTCAGCACCAGCCAGGTCCAGCCGGAACCGAAGTTGCCCACCGCGCTGGCGTTGAACTCTTCCTTGAACTTGTCAAAGGAACCGAAAGCCGCGTTGATCTTCTCCGCCACCGCGCCGGTGGCCTCGCCGCCGCCGTTGGGGCTCAGGCAGTGCCAGTAGAAGGTGTGGTTCCAGATTTGCGCCGCGTTGTTGAACGTGCCGCCGGATGATTTCTTGACGATGGTTTCCAGGTCGGCATCCTGCAGGTCGGTGCCCTCGATCAGCGGGCCCAGCTTGTCGACATAGGTGGCGTGGTGCTTGCCGTAGTGGTATTCCAAAGTCTCCTGGGAAATATGCGGCTCCAGTGCGTTCATCGCATAGGGGAGATCGGGAAGTGTAATAGCCATGGATCAGAACTCCTGTGTTGTCATTGGCAGAACCCGTAGCGGGTGCGGTCAGCGGGTGCGTACTATAACGGAAAAGCGATGACATTTGGCATCAATGCCACGGCAACGCCCGCGGATGGTGGCGCCGGGGTCCTGTGCTCCGGCGGGGGCGTCGGGGGAAGTACCGCTACAACGCTCGTGGAACCCAGACAGGCAAATGCACACCCTGCCGGGGCAAATTCAGGCCACGATAGCAGCACGTGGCTGCCTACGAGGGTACAGGATGCCAAGTCTGGCGCCAGCATTCAAACCCCGGTCAAAAACCGAGCAGGTCCTCCGCCACCGTTCTCGCCAGCATACCTCGAGCAAGCAGGTCCCGGGCGGCCTCGATATCCGGGGCGAAGTAGCGGTCCTTGTCGTAGAAGGGCACCGCCTCCCGCAGCAGGGCCCGGGCCGCGTCGAGCGGCGCGCTGGGGCGCAGGGGGCGGCGGAAATCGAGGCCCTGGGCCGCCGCCAGCCACTCCACCGCGAGGATACCCGAGACATTCTCGAAGATATCCAGCAGGCGGCGGCCGGCGAAGGTCGCCATCGACACGTGGTCTTCCTGGTTGGCGGAGGTGGGCAGCGAGTCGATGGAGGCCGGGTGAGCCAGGGTCTTGTTCTCGCTGGCCAGTGCCGCCGCCGTCACCTGGGCGATCATGAAACCCGAGTTCACGCCGCCGTTCTCCACCAGGAAGGGCGGCAGGCCGCTGAGGGAGGAGTCGATCAGCAGCGCCATGCGCCGCTCGGACAGCGCCCCGATCTCCGCCAGGGCGATGGCCAACATGTCCGCGGCCATGGCCACCGGCTCGGCGTGGAAGTTGCCGCCGGAAATGATATCGCCGCCGTCGCTGAACACCAGCGGATTGTCGGAGACGCCGTTGGCCTCGTCCAGCAGGGTTTGCGCGGCGAAACGCAGCTGCTGCAGGCAGGCCCCCATCACCTGGGGCTGGCAGCGCAGGGAGTACGGGTCCTGGACCTTCTCGCAGTCCTCGTGGGAGCGGCCGATCTCGCTCTCTGCTTCCAGCAGTGCCCGGTACAGGGTCGCCATGTCGCGCTGGGCGGCGTGGCCGCGAATGTCGTGGATGCGCGCATCGAAAGGCACCCGGGAGCCCCGGGCCGCCTCAACCGCCATGGCGCCGATCACCGCCGCGGACTTGAGGGCGTTCTCGGCGGCGAACAGCCCCTGCAGGGCGTAGGCGGTGGACGCCTGGGTGCCGTTGAGCAGGGCCAGGCCCTCCTTGGGCGCCAGTTGCACCGGCGCCAGGCCGGCGATCTCCAGGGCGCGGTCGGCGGTGATGCGCTCGCCGCGGTACAGGGCCTCGCCCTCCCCCAGCAACACCGCGCTCATGTGCGCCAGGGGCGCCAGGTCGCCGGAGGCGCCCACCGAGCCCTTGCGCGGGATGGCCGGATAGACTTCCGCGTTCAACAGCGCCGCCAGATGCCCGATCACCTCGCGGCGGATGCCCGAGTAACCCCGGGCCAGGGAATTGATCTTGAGCACCATCATCAGGCGCACGGTGCTCTCGTCCATGAAACTGCCCATGCCCGCGGCGTGGGACAGCACGATACTGCGTTGCAGCTCCTCCAGCTCATCGGGCTGGATACGGGTATTGGCCAGCAGGCCAAACCCGGTATTGATGCCGTAGACCACGCGGCCCTCGGCGATCACCTCCGCCACGGTGGCGGCGGCGGCGTCGACCGCCGCGTGGCAGGCGGGGTCGAGGGCGATATGATGCGGCTCCCGATTCACCCGGCGCAGTTCGGCCAGGGTCAGCGCGCCCGGGGTAATGGTCAGCGTTGCCGTGCTCATGCCTGCTCCTCCCCCGCTCCGGTGATCATGGGCAGATCCAGGTGGTTGCGGCGGGCGCAGTCCAGGGCGATGTCGTAGCCGGCGTCGGCGTGGCGCATCACGCCGGTGGCCGGATCGTTGTGCAGCACCCGGGCGAGGCGGCGGTCGGCGGCCTCGCTGCCGTCACAGACGATCACCACCCCGGCGTGCTGGCTGAAACCCATGCCCACGCCGCCGCCGTGGTGCAGG
The DNA here is from genome assembly GCF_017255185.1 of Parahaliea mediterranea. Classification (GTDB taxonomy): domain Bacteria; phylum Pseudomonadota; class Gammaproteobacteria; order Pseudomonadales; family Halieaceae; genus JAFKCZ01. The sequence continues at coordinate 85,196 of NZ_JAFKCZ010000004.1, read as the reverse complement.
CTGACCCAGGTGGCGCCGCCGGCGGTATTGAGCAGCGCGTTGAGCAGCGGCCAGTCGGATACCGCGTCGGAACCGTCGCGCATGCTCTCGGTTTCGCGGTTGGGCGAGGCCACCGAACCGGAGTCCAGATGGTCGCGGCCGATCACCACGGGCGCCTTCAATTCGCCCTTGCGCACCATCTCGTTGAAGGCCAGGCCCAGGCGCGCGCGGTCCTCCAGGCCCACCCAGCAGATGCGTGCCGGCAGGCCCTGGAAGCGGATGCGCTCCCGGGCCATGTCCAGCCAGTTGTGCAGCTGCGGGTTGTCGGGAATCAGTTCTTTAACCTTGGCGTCGGTGCGGTAGATATCCTCCGGGTCGCCGCTCAGCGCCACCCAGCGGAAGGGCCCGATACCCTCGCAGAACAGCGGGCGGATATAGGCCGGCACGAAACCGGGAAAGTCGAAGGCATTGTCGACCCCCTCCTCCAGCGCCATCTGGCGGATGTTGTTGCCGTAGTCCAGGGTGGCGGCGCCGGCGGCCTGCAGCGCCAGCATGGCCCGCACCTGCACCGCCATCGAGGCCTTGGCGGCCCGCACCACGCCGGCGGGGTCGCTGTCGCGTTGCGTGACCGCCTGCGCCAGGGTCCAGCCCGCCGGAAGATAGCCGTTCAGCGGGTCGTGGGCGCTGGTCTGGTCGGTGACCACGTCGGGGGTGACACCCCGCTCCACCAGCGCGGGAAAGACCTCGGCGGCGTTGCCCAGCAAGCCGACCGAGATGGCCTCGCCGCGCTCGCGAGCGGTGTCGATCATGGCCAGCGCCTGGTCCAGGTCGGTGGCTTTTTTATCCACGTAGCCGGTGCGCAGGCGGAAGTCGATGCGGCTCTCGTCCACCTCCACCGCCAGCATGCTGTAGCCGGCCATGGTCGCCGCCAGGGGCTGGGCGCCGCCCATGCCCCCCAGGCCGCCGGTGAGAATCCAGCGCCCCGTCGCCTCGCCGCCGAAGTGCTGTCGGGCCACCGCGGCGAAGGTTTCGTAGGTGCCCTGCACGATGCCCTGGGAGCCGATGTAGATCCACGAGCCGGCGGTCATCTGCCCGAACATCATCAGGCCCTTGCGATCGAGTTCGTTGAAATGCTCCCAGTTGGCCCAGTGGGGCACCAGGTTGGAATTGGCCAGCAACACCCGCGGCGCGTCGGGGTGGGTCGGAAACACCCCCACCGGCTTGCCGCTCTGGATCAACAGGGTTTCGTCGTCACCCAGGCGCTTGAGGACCTCGACAATGGCGTCGTAGCTCTCCCAGTCGCGGGCCGCGCGGCCGATACCGCCGTAGACCACCAGGCTCGCGGGGTGCTCCGCCACCTCCGGGTCCAGGTTGTTCATCAACATGCGCAGGGGCGCCTCGGTCAGCCAGCTGCGGGCCTGCAGGGTGCTGCCGGTGGCGGCCTTGATCTGACGGGAAGGGTCGTTGCGGGTCATCGGTCAAGCCTCTTTTATGCTTGTCTGGGAAGGGTGTTTGTCAGCTGTCGATATGGCTGCCGAGCCGGTAGCGGTCCCCGGGGTGCACCAGCTCCGCCAGGGAAACCACGCCGCGATGGGAAAAGGTTCGGCGGGTGATTTTGAGGCAGGGCTGGTCGGGGCCGATATCCAGGGCCTCGGCCTGCGCCGGCGACGGCAACACCGCCTCCACCGTCTGGTCCGCCTCGGTCAGCGGCGCCACCGCCGACAGATAGGCGCTGGGGGTGACGCGGGCCAGATCCTGCTCCAGGTAGGCCGGGGCCAGCTGGGCAACCACGTGGCGGCTCTCGTACTGCAGGGCCTGGTCATTCTCCAGGTGCACCAGCACACTGTGGAACAGGGGTTCGCCCTCCGCCAGGCCCATGCGCGCGGCGAGCGTCGCGTCGGCCAGCACGGCTTCCAGCGCCAGCACGCGGCAGGCGTGACAGTGGCCGCGCTGGTGGATCTCCTCGGCGATATTGCGGATCTGGGTGATCGAACTCACCGGCCGGCGGTCGGCGACGAAGGTGCCGAGCCCCTGGGTGCGCTCCAGCAGGCCCTCCTCCGCCAGTTCCAGCAGGGCGCGCCGGGCGGTCATACGGCTTACCCCGAACTCACCCACCAGCTGGTTTTCCGAGGGTACCCGGTCTCCCGGGCACAGCGCCCCGGTCTCGATGCGCTGGCGCAACGCGACCTTGATTCTGGCGTACTGTGGTGACGACATAGGCTAGCCTGATGAGTACAGTAGGCATGAGTTTAGCTTGTATATACCTGTATATACAAGATAGCATTTCCCCCACCCACCAAACAGGGAGCAAGCGATGACACAGCAGTGCGACTGGCTGCTCGGCAATCTGCGCCTGGCCACGCTGACGGACAGCGAGATCCCCTACGGCGCCATCGAGGACGGGGCCGTGGCCCTGGCGGGAGATCGCGTCATTTACGCCGGTCCGGCCACCGACATGCCCGACCTGGCCGCCCGCCGGCGCCTGGACGGCCGCGGCCGCTGGGCCACCCCGGGCCTGGTGGACTGCCATACCCACCTGGTGTACGGCGGCAGCCGGGCACCGGAGTTTGAACAGCGCCTGCGCGGCGCGAGTTACGAGGAGATCGCCCGCGCCGGCGGCGGCATCCTCAGCACCGTCGCCGCCACCCGGCTGGCCGGCGAGGACGAGCTCTACACCAGCGGCAGGCAACGGCTGTTGCGACTGCTGGAGGAAGGGGTGACCACGGTGGAAATCAAGTCCGGCTACGGCCTGGACCTGGAGAGCGAGCTGAAAATGCTGCGGGTGGCGCGCCGCCTGGGCGAGGATCTGCCGGTCACCGTGCGCACAACGTTTCTCGGCGCCCACGCCCTGCCGGCGGAGTACCGCGAGCCCGGCGCGGATGCCTATATCGATATGCTGTGCCGGGACATGCTGCCCGAGGTGGCCCGGCAGGGCCTGGCCGACGCGGTGGACGTGTTCTGCGAGGGCGTGGGCTTCAGTCCGGCCCAGACGGAGCGGGTATTCGAGGCCGCCGCCGCCCACGGGCTGCCCGTGAAGGGCCACGTCGAACAGCTCAGCGACCTCAAGGGCGCGGTGCTGGCGGCGCGCCATCGGGCGCTGTCGGTGGACCACCTGGAGTACCTGGCGGCGGCGGATACCAACGTCCTGGCGGAAGCCGGCACCGTGGCGGTATTGCTGCCGGGCGCCTTCTACTATTTACACGAAACCCGCCTGCCGCCGGTCGCCGCCCTGCGCGAACGCGGCGTGCCGATGGCGGTGGCCACGGACCTGAACCCGGGTACCTCGCCCATGGCCTCGCTGCTGACGGCGATGAACCAGGCCTGCGTGTTGTTCCACCTCACTCCCGAGGAGGCCCTGCGCGGCGCCAGCGTCAACGGCGCCCGCGCCCTGGGGCTGGACGACCGCGGCCAGCTGGTGGCGGGGCAGCGGGCCGACCTCGCCCTGTGGGACATCGACAGCCCCGCGGAGCTGAGCTACGGCCTGAACTACCACCGCCCCGGCGCCCTGTTCCAGGGCGGAGTGCTACAGCATGATCACTGAACCATCTCCCTGGCGCGGACGCGTCGACAGCGAGGACGGAGAGGCCGGGCGGCGCTGGCACCAGGTCGTCGAAATGGCGCCTCAACACCCGCTGCCGGGCCCGGCAAATGCACTGCTGGGACTGGCCTCGGACCGGGGGGTGCGCCTGAACAAGGGGCGCCCGGGCGCCGCCGGGGGGCCGCGGGCGCTGCGCGCGGCCCTGGCCAACATGGCCTGGCACCACGAGCTGCCGCTGTTCGACGCCGGCGATATCCCGGTCGACGACGACCTGGCGACGGGCCAGTCCGCCTACGCCGCGCGCGCCGCGCAACACCTCGACGCGGGGCACTTCGTCGTCGGCCTGGGGGGCGGTCACGAAATCGGCTGGGCCAGCTACCAGGGTTGTCGCCGCCATCTCGACGGGGCCGGCGCCGGCCAGCGCCTGGGCATCGTCAACTTCGACGCCCATTTCGACCTGCGCCTGCCCGCCCCCGACCCCAGCTCCGGCACCCCCTTCTACCAGGCGGCCAGGGACTGCGAAAACCGCGGCCAGCCCTTCGACTACTTCTGCCTCGGGGTGGCGCCCACCGCCAACACCGCGGCGCTGTACCGCCGGGCGGAGCAGCTGGGGGCGCACTACCTGGGCGATCTCGACTGCCGCGGCGAGTGCGCCACCCGGCCACTGGAGCGCTTCCTGGCACAGTTGGACGCCCTCTACGTGACCATTTGCCTGGATGTCTTTCCGCCGGCCCACGCGCCGGGTGTCAGCGCCCCCGCGGCCCCCGGCGTCGACCCGGGCTGGGTGCTGCGCACCCTGTCGCAAATCGGCCGCCTGTGCCGCCGGCTCGACGTGCGCTGGCTGATGGCCGACGTGGCCGAGCTGTCCCCGCCCCTGGACCCCGACGGGCGCACCGCGCGCCTCGGGGCGCGGCTGGTGGATGCCTGCCTGGCGGCTCGCCGTGGCTAGGCCTTGATCGACTCCTCGAACAGGGCCTCCAGGGTGCGCGACAGGCGGCGCAGGTCGGCGGGCTCCGACAGCCGGTGGTCGCCGGCCTTCACCAGCTGCAACTCCACATCCGTCGCACGCAGCCTGTCCAGCAAGTCCAGCGACAGCTGCCAGGGCACCGCGTCGTCGCGCTGGCCGTGAATCACCCGCACCGGTACGTCGATGGCAATCCCGGCGCCCAGCAACTGGTGTGACCGGGCCTCTTCCACAAGCTTGCGGGTGATGATGTAGGGCTCGGGATCGTAAGCCGACACCATTTCGCAGTAGCCCTGCCGCTCCAGCGCGCGCAGCTGGTCGCCGTCGAGGCGCTCGCGGTACAGCCGCTCGGTGAAATCGGGGGCCGGGGCGATCAACAGCAGCCCGGCCACCCGTTGCGGCCGGGCCAGTGCCGCGAGCAGGGCCAGCCAACCGCCCATGGAAGACCCCACCAGGACCTGGGGACCCCCGGCCACCTGGTCGAGGATCGCCAGCACATCGTCACGCCACATGCCGATGGTGCAATCGGCGAAGTCACCGCCGGAAAGCCCGTGGCCCCGGTAGTCGAAACGGGTGTAGGCCCGGTCGTTGCGGCGGCACCAGTCGGCCAGGGCCTCGGCCTTGGTGCCGCCCATGTCCGACTGGAACCCGGGGCAGAACACCAGCCCGGGGCCGCGCCCGGACTGGCTTTGATAGACCAGGCGCCCACCGCCCGGCAATTGCAATGTCTGGTGCTCGCTGTCCGACGCCGTCATACCGCTGTCGCTCTCCCTTGTGATTAGTCGCGCTGCTCCCCTCCCGCCGCCATGGACTCGTCGAAGACCTCGTCGCCGGTGGGCTCCACATGATACGTGTCGTTCATCCGCTGGCGGAAGCGCGACAACTCGTAGTACATGCGCCGGCGAGCGCGGCTCTGGTTACCCAGGGGGCGGTGCTCCGCCAGGCAGTGCCAGGGGTTGATCGTCAGTTGCCGGGTAAAGGCGAACTGGGCGGGCGAATCGAAAACCTGCCGCGGAATGTGAATCCGCGCCGCGGGAATCCACGGCGACAACTTCTCCGGCCAGCGCACCGCGGCGTTTTCAATGGGCATGCGATGGGGATCGGTCTGCAGCTGGATGAGCAGATCGAAATCCACGCTTTTGTGCGCCAGGGTCTTCACCATGTTGTCGCGCAGGTAGTTGTCCGGCACTTTGCCAAAGGGCACCCCCGGGATGCGCCGCTCGACGGTTGTGCGCGGTGCGAAAGAGTACATCATCGCCTGCCCCTCCCCCAGCAGGTAGGGCACGCAACTGAAATAACGCTGCCCCAGGGGGTTGTACTGGGTTTCGTTCCACAGGGACTGCATGAGGAAATCGAGAACGTGGCTGTCGCTCGGGTCGAAGAAATAGTACAGCGGCATATCCCGCAGGCTCCAGTCCTGAAGGCGGGCGTTGCAGCGGCTGTTCGGGGTCACGAAGGTGGGTGTACACACGCAGGCCATGTCCTGGGTGAACTGCTCATCGTCCATGAGTTTGGGACCCGGCACGTCCATGAGCTTCATCGCCATGCTGCCGAAGCCCACATCCTGGATATCCCTGGGCACGTCGGGGCCGGGGCCCGAAAAGCGAATCCACGCGGGGTAGGCGCGCTGTTCGGCGAAAATACCCCGGCGCATGTGGGCCGGGAGGTCGTCGCGCACCGTCACCGTGCCGCGCACCAGGCCGTGAGTCTTGGTGTTGCCGCCGCGCTCGAACCGACCCGGTTGGAAGTGGCCGCGCATCTGCTGCGCCATCAGTTCGATGATGTCGTCCAGGGCCGCCTCCTCCCAGGGGTAGATACGCTCCTCGGCCAGGCCGAGGCCCTCGTCGACCCGGCGCCAGTTGATCAAGCACTGCAACAGCGCCGCGCTGGGCTCGCGCAAAACATGATTGAGTGCCGGCCGGAAGAAGGGCTCGAGCCGGCGCTCCACTTCAAGGGTGCGGACCAGGACCCGGTGGATGAACTCAAGCACCATTGCCTGATTCCCCGCAGCCAGCGATAAAGCGCAGCGCGCGTATGCCCGGCAGGAAAAAATAGCCGGCGCCGCGCAGGGTCACAAAACGGGGCAATCCAGTCAGCCGCGCGGGCTCCGCTCCGGGACGGGTATCGTGGAAATTGTCGGTCGGTTGCCCGCCGAGCTGCGGCTCCCGGCTGCCCAGCAGCGGGTCCGCCTGGCCCTGCAGGCCGGCAAAGGTGGCGCTGGCCATCCAGGCGGCCTGCACGAACTCGAACTGGCGGGCGATATCCGCCCCCAGGCACATGAAGTGCAGCCCGGTATCGGGGGCCTCGCCGTAGACCCGGCCACGGCGCACCAGGCGATGGAAGCGGGTGGAGGCCACCAGGTCCTCGCCGCGATGACGCCGGCCGAAACCCAGGGTAGCCCGCAGGCGGGACAGCGGGCCGTCGGCCCGCGGCGGAAAGTCCCCGCTGCGCGGGTTGGCGCGGCGCACATGGGCGGCCAGCGGGCAGGCGCGGCCCAGGGGGTCGTCGTCATAATCGAAATCGTTGATGCCGCCCGGCGCCGGACGCCCCCCGGGAAGCAGTGGCGCGCCGTCGCGCCGGCGCCCCACCAGGGCGCAGGCCAGGGACTCCGCACCCGCGTCGTCACCGCCGGCCTGTTGCTCCAGGTAGCGCCAGAAACCCGCCACGTCCTGGGCCAGCTGGCGCACCACCAGGTAGGAGCCGTTGCGCCCCAGGTCGTGCAAACCCGGGGCATCGACCGCCGGCGCCAGTTCATCCGCCCCCGGGTACCGCCGCGGGTCCAGCAGCGGGCGGTCGCAGAACAGGCCGTACTCATTGCGGTAGCCCAGTGCCAGCTCACCCAGGGCCATGTCGTGGCGAAAATCCGCGCGACCGCCCACCTCAAGTTTCAGCGACTGCCCCCAGTCCACCACCGGCTGGCTGACACCGTCGGCAAAACCGAAGGGCTCGGTGCGGGACATTCGCGAATCCGGGGGCCGGTGCAGTACCTCGAACGCCGTATCGAAACCCTCACCCACAACCTCGTTTTCCCAGGTGTCGAGGTCTCCCGGCGCGGCATACAGCATCAGCAGCAGGTGGGCCTCGGGTCCGGCGCCCCCCCAGCGCCAGTGTTGCGGCGCGTTGGCGCCGGTATCGCCCAGGCGCCGGCTGCGATTGGCGTCGCCGGCGACCCCGCCGAGGAAGGGTTCCGGGAAGGCCGCAAGCACGTCCGCCGGCAAGCCCAGGGCCGTTAAACCCGCCGCGGTCAGCGCGAGCTGCACCGCGTGCCGCGGCAGGCGGGGAGATTTTTCCGCGCTCAGCACCGGCACCCGCGCCAGCCACCGCCGGGCCTGTCGCGGCTCGCGCACCCGCAGCAACAGCAGGCGACAACCCGCCAGGTGGGCGTGGGAAAAACGCAGCAGCCCCTGCATGTCGGCGTATTCCACCGGGTTGGCGGCCGCGCCGTTCACAGCAGTTCCAGCCAGCGGCTGGCCGCCGCGCGAGTCGGCCGACGCAGCGCGAGCCCCGCGCGAACCTGGGCGTTGCGCGCCAGGTCAACCGCGGTGAGCCCGGGGTAGGCTTTGTACCAGCACTGCGAGGGCAGCTGGTTGCGCCGCAGGGTGTACTTGTACTTCTGCTCGTGCTTGGCGCCGCCGAGGACCAGCCAGCGGCAGCGGGGATAGCCCACGCCGTTGCCGAACACCAGGTTCAGGCCCCAGGCCACCTTGTTGATGAAGTCGTCCATGTAGCTGTCGGCGCTGCCGTCGTAGTTGCTGGCGAAGTAGACCCGGCGCCCCCCATCCAGCAGTACCCAACGCGCGAAATGGATGGTCTGCACCCTTGTGAGGTAGCCGCGGCGATACACGTGCCGGGCCGAGTAGTCCAGCAGGCCCAGCAGCACACGGATGGTAAGGCGGCGAAAGCGACCGGGCTTGACCTGGCCGAACACATTGAACTGGTTGCTCACGTCCAGGTCTTCCTGCTCCGCCAGACGCGCCAGGTGCGCCCGCCCCGGCCGCTCGCGATTCTCCGGATCGGCGCGCTCCAGGCGCCGCAACCGCCACAGGTAAACCGGCGCCGCCAGCACCAGCAGCGGCGACAGCAGCAACAGCACCAGGGGCCAGGCCAGCAGGTGAAGGATGTTGGCCAACCACCAGGGCGCGGGCGTGGGCTCCGGCTCGCTGAGCCGCAGCTTCCCCTCGGCCACGGCGATGTCCACCCGGGCTTTCAGCGCGGCGTGCTGGGCAAGCGGGTGGCCGCGCATGGCGACCAGCTCCGGGCTGCGCAGGTGGGCCCGCAAGCGCTCCACCAGCGCCGCCTCCTCGCGCACCTGGCGCAGGGTACGCCCCCGCCAGTTGACGTAATTGGCCGCCGGACGCCGGTTGTGGTCGCGCATCCACGCGAGCAGGTCGCTGTGCCCTGCGGAAAAATCGACGCAGTGGTCGAAGATCCGTGTCAGCCCTTCCCCGGCGCGCACCGCCAGTTCCGCCAGGAACCACTCGCCGTCGCCGTCCACGTCACCGAGGAAGGCCAGGGTCGGCGGCCAGGGGCGCGGCTCCTCGCCGTGGGCGCGGATATCGTCGTTGGTCAGCGCCTCGATAATCACCAGGCGCGCCACGTGCAGCGTGCCGAATTGGTAAAACGGCACCAGGGTATTGCGCGGGTCCGCCAGCCCCGGCGCCCGATTCATACCCGCCAGCAGTTCGCGCAGGGCGTCGAGCCGTCGCTCGTCGACCGGGGCGGTGATCATGAAGGTATCCTGCGGCGTCACGACCGGGTCAGTCCACGCGACTCAGGGCGAAATCCAGAATTCGCGTGCGCCCCCACCACACCTTGCCCAGGTACACGCCGGGCTCCACCTCTCGAATCTCGTCGCGAATATAGCGGGCAAAAAAACTGGTTTTCGAATAGTCGATGACAATGGTTTCGCGCCCGTCCATCCAGCTCGCGTCACGATAGACCTTGGCCACGATGAAAGTCAGGCCGAAGGGGGTGATCTTGTTGACCAGGATGCCCTTGTCGTAGTCCGGCGGGAACAGGTCAAAGACCTTGCCCTGCCAGGCGAACAGGCGCGCGAAGCGGGCATAGCAGCGCGCCAGCAGGCTGCCGGCGACAATGGCCGTGCCCCGGGTGTCGCCACGGGGAATCGAGCCCGCGTCCGCGCGGCAGTACACCGCGTCCAGCTCCGCCCGGTCCATCTCCAGCCACTTGCCGATTTGCGCGTGCATGGCGTTCTCCCTGTTGAGCGCGTCGATGTCCCGTCGTGGCGTTGCGCTGCCGCCTAGTTTTCACCCTTGCCGCGGCGCGCATTGGTGGCCGCCCGAAAGCGCGCCAGCTCCGCATACACCGCCTTACGCACCCGGTTGATGCCACCCAACGGGCGGTGTTCCGGCAAGCTCTGCCAGGGATTGAAGGCCATCGCCTCGCAGGCCGACCGCCGCGCGGGGGCGCGAAAATCCTGCGGCGGGATACGCAGCTCGGCCACCGGCAGGAAGGGCGAGGCCTCCTCGGGCCAGGTCACCGACGCGTTTTCCACCGGCATCGCCCGCGGGTCCCCCTGGAACTGCACCATAAACCGCAGGCACGCCGGCCCATCCGCCAGGGTCTGGGCGACGGCGTCGGCGAGAAAATCCGCCTGGTCCCGCGCACCCGCGGCAAACTGGACACCGTCACAGGGCCGAACGGAATACTTCACCGCCGTGCCTTCGTCCCCAAACCGATAGGGCGTGGTGCTCCAGTAAGTGATGGCCAGAGGATTGTCGATGACCTGTCGGCCCCGCAGCAGGATCGGCAGGGAGTACCAGTGGCTCGGATTGGCCAGGTAGCGCCAAATCGCGCCATCCCGGGTGGCACGAATAAAATCCAGGAAATCGCCGGGATTGGCGGCAAACAGTGCCGGATGGCTATTGAGCAGGAAATCCTGCTCCCCGGGGCGGCCCCAAAGGGGATCCCCGGCCACGCCACGCACCTTCAGGGAAAGACCGTGGAAGTCCTTGTCGCGATCGTCCCACTCGCTGGCGCGAGCCAGGCGCAGGGTGGCCGGGTAGTCCCCGGGCCGCGCGAACAGGCCCCGGGCCCGCTGCGGCGGCAGGTCCGGCGGCACCGAGAACGTCGCCTCCAGGCAGGCCAGGCCCTTGACCTGGTTGAAACGGTGCAGGGTGCCCCCGGGGTCGCGCGCCAGGCTGATCGCCTCGATGGCCTCGACCATCTGCCCGGTGATCGCCGCCTCGCGGGTATCCGGGCGCTCCTGTCCCGGCGCCAGCGGTTCGCGGCGATCGCAGCCCGCCAGCAACAGCAGGCAAAGCAGCAGCGGTAGCGCACACACCCGCCGCACGCTAGCGATCCCCGAAGGCGGGGTCGGCTTCCGCCCCGGGGCGCGGCACCCAGTCCAGCGAATAGTACTCGCCGCGGTCGCGGGCCCAGGGGTCGAAGACGTTGACCACCGTCTTCAGCTCCTCCCGCAGTTCGGGCAGATTGCGCAGCAACAGGCGCTTCATCGGCGACACCATGATCTTGTGGCCGTTGTCCAACTCCGGTTCGTTGCAGACCTCGCGCCCGTCGGCCATCTCCTGTAGGGGGTAGGGACAATCCGACAGTGGCCCGTTGTCCATCACCCAGTCGTAGCCCAGCCGGGAGTAGAACTCGGGCCGGAAGCTGGAGGTAAAGAAGCGGTCGCTGAACAAGCGCCTGGAGGCGTTGATGATAAAAATGTGGAACTGGGTTTCGGAGATGGCAAAACCGTGGGGCCGGGTGTACTCCGCCAGCCAGCCCACCACTGTGTCGACATCCTCGATATTGTCCACGCGACTGCCGTGTGGGTGGCCGAGGCAGTCGGTGATCCACTGTCCCTCATCGTCCTTTTGGGCGTGCGAGATCACCTTGCTCGCGTCGCAGACATGGGTACCGTAGATGGCGCGCAACTTATCCACCACCGCCTGCTGGTCCCGGCGCGCGGGGCTGTCCCCGGGCAGGCGCTGGTCGATGAAGTCGTCAAAGCCGGTCAGGCTTTTGAGGCCGATCTGGCGGCGGAACTCGTTGAACCGGGGCACGCCCCGCTCGCGATCGCGGATCAGGTCCAGGGCGACGATGTCCAGCTTGCCGGTCTCGGAGTCCAGGTGCGGCATCGCCAGGTTCTGCAGGAACAAGGGATGGTTGTTCAGGTGCAGCGCGCCGAGGCGCTGCCGCCCCATGGCCAGGGCCCAGTTGGCGATGCCGTGCTCGCGCATTTCCGCGGTGGCCTCGCCGCGCACCGTCGCCACCACCGGCACCACCGCCTCGATACTGTTGGGCTCGCGGTGATCGCGCATTTCGATCAGGTCCGGCACCAATGGGTGCAGGCGGTACACCGTGGTGAATTCCTCGGGAAAGTTGAACGGTGAGCCGAAGTGATTGACCCCGCCATTCAGGTCCTTGGGGTTGGTGATGTCCCAGGCGTCGTGCTTCCACCACAGCGCGCCCTCCTCGCGCCGGTTGTTGAGCCCGAAGATGCCGGCGCCCGAAGCGAACACCGAATACCAGGCATTGTTGCGAAAGCCCTCCTCCCGGTCGCGGTGTTTGCCCGCCAGGCGGGCGGAAACCCGGCTCAACAGGTTTTCGTCGCGGCCAAAAACCCGCTTCAGCACCTGCGATACCCGGTCCTCCTCGACATTGAACAGGCCGAACCAGTTCGAATTCATTGCCAGGAACAGCGGCTCGTCGTAGAGCAACTGGGTGGTCCACTCGATGGTGTGAATCTTGGCGATTTCCGCGGAGACCACGAGACGGGCGACCTGGAACAACTCCTCGTCACCGACCTCGGCGTATTCAATGGGCTCGTCCGGGTTCCCGGGGTCGCGCAGGCCCGAGTCGCGCTCGGGGTGATCGCGCTGCATGCGGCGGAAGGCGTCGACAAAACTGTTGTGCTCGCGCACGAACAGGTTGTGGTAAAAGCTCATGCCGATATTCCAGTTATCGGCAAAGGCCGCCACCTCCTGCCCGCGCCACTGGGGCTGGGAGGGGCAGTTGGGCCGGCAGTCGGAAAACAGCGGCAGGTAGCCGTCGGGTTGCCACAGCCGGGCGGCGTCGCCGGGGTCGCGCAGGACGCGCCGGCGGGAGGTGTCGTCGAAGCCGTAGATCTGGGAGCCGTCCCACCAGGCGGTGACCGTGTTCTCGGTAGTGCGATAGGCGCGCTTGAGGCGCTCGCCATCGCCGCTTTGGAACGTGCCGGGATCTGTGTCGTGGGCGAAAAAACTGCCTTCGAGACGATCCCCCGGGCGGCAACCGGTGGCCGGGTCATCGCAGCCCACTTCCCGCAATCCGGGCGCGTTGCGGCCCTCGCGCATGTGCGAGAACCAGTCGTGGGTCATGAACTGGATCCAGAACGCCGCCAGCACATTGAAAAACGGCGCCTTGATGTAGTCGCAGTGCGAGGCCGCGGGATCGTCGCCGGCGCCGCGGCCGGCGTTGCAGGCGCCGGGTTGCGCCTGGCGGCGCGTGAACAGTTCGCGGCTGATGCGCTGGGGGTCGGGCTTGTACAGGCCCAGCCGCGGGCCGTTCCCGGGATCGCTGTGCCGGGCCACCGCGAGGGCGTTTTTCTGCAGCCGGGGGTAGGTGGATTCGAACTCCACATTGCGGGCGAACAGGGTTCCGGTGGACCCCATTTTCGGATTCCAGATGTCATTGCAAATGCCGGTGAGGGTGCGGTAGCGGATCAGCTCGCCACCGCACTCCTGCGGGCCGCTGCCGCCCACCGCCTGGTAGGCCGGGTGTCCTGGCTCCAGGCGCATCTCTCGCCACTGATTGACCGTCGCTCCCGGCTTGCCCCCCAGGCCCTTGACGTAGGTCTCGTAGGTGTAGTTGTCGAACAGGTTGAACTTGATCAGCTCGATGCGCTGGAATTCCAGATCCAGCAGGGAACCGTCGATGCCGCGGCCATTGGGCTTGACGTGTTCACCCAGCAGGGTCCTGGCCTCGGAGCCCTCCTTGCGCGAACTGGCGTCGCCGGTGGCCCAGTAGTTGGCCCAGTCCACCCAGGGGGTATGCCGGTACGCGAGGGCCTGCTGTCCGCCGCGGCACAGCGCCGTGTCCCGTTCCACCTTGCCCAGGAAACGCTCGGCGCGGTCCTCCGGAATCTCCAGCAAACCGTCCCGCGCCATCGAGGCGCAGGCTTCCAGTTCCTCCCTGGGAGATTCAGTACACGCGGGCAGCAACAACAAGGCCGGTGACAGTAAAGTTGCGATGAGTACTTTTTTCATGAACGCGCCCCGACCCTGTCGATTTCCAGCGCGCGCCCACACGGAGAGCTCGTCGTTGTCACCGCCGTCCCCGACCGGCCCACCCCGGTTTGCGCCCGTTTTGGAAAGAGTGGAAAGACCTGCCTTGCTCTGAAAAAAAGTAGCCCAAAATGCCGTACCACGCCACAATAGGCGCCTGGCGTACCAGTTTCCGTGGCGCCAGTAAAACTTGTGGGGCCGCCGACTCTTGGTTAGGCTTCGCCCTGACCGGAAAGGACTTCAAGGATCAGCCCGACATGCGACTGCCCCCCGGCCTGGGCTTTATGCTGGTGTTTGTTTGCTGGAACTCAGCCCAGGCGGCCGAAAAGCCCAAGGACCGGGCTGCGCAGTTCTCCGCCGAAATCGCGGTGGGCGCGGAGTACGACAGCAACGTGGCGGTCGAGGAGCTCGACGCCAGCAGCAACGAAAGCGACTACGCCGCCACCATAGACGCCGAGGTGTCCGTGGACAAGCCCCTGTCCGACAGCACCGAACTGGGACTGTCCTACGACTTCAGCCAGAACATCTACCACGAATACAACGAGGTCAATCGCCAGACCCACATTCTCGGCGCCAACCTGGAGCAGGATTTTAACGGCGCCGACGGCGGACTGACGGTGTTCTATATCAACTCCCTGCTGGAGGGCGACAGCTTCCTCAAGCTGCTTCGGATATCGCCATCGGTTTCGGGCTTTCTGGGCAAGAAGTGGTTCGGCCGCGGCGCCTATGTGTACTCGGACAAGGCCCTGGACCAGAACAGCCTGCGCGACGCCACCACTCACGCCGGCGAGGCCGACCTGTACTACTTTCGCCGGGGTTTGCGCAGCTACTTCAATGTCGGCTACCGATTCAAGGACGAGAACGCCGCCGCCGAGCGCTACGACTACCGCTCTCACAATATCAAGCTGCGTTACATCCACCGCTTCGAGTTGCCGAACCGGTCGGTCAAGCTGGAACTCGCGTGGCGCTATGAGGACCGGAACTACCTGTCACCGACCCCGAGCATCGGAGAAAAGCGCAGCGACGAGCGACAACGCTGGCAGGTGGATGTGGAAATCCCGGTCTGGGAACAGGCCGCGATACAGGTCTACACCACCTATGGCGACTACGTATCGAACTACGACCCTTCCGACTACAGCCAACTGGTGGCCGGCAGCCGCTTTATCTACCGCTGGTAACCACCGGCAGCGGCCGCAGCAGGCCGTAACCGTAAATCTCGTCGCGCCCCGGCGGGCCGAGGTCCTCGGCGCTGCGGTACAGGCTGTCGAGCACATTGACGCCGGGCTCGAGAAGCCGCAGGCGCGCGGCGGCGGTGGTGGCGAAGGGCACCGCGAACGAGGTGCCGGAGGACGTGGCGTAGCCCCCGCCGGCCCTGGCGTGCAGCATGCCCACCCCGGGAGCGGCAATATCCAGGTAATCACCGCGATTGGCGAGGCGGAATATTCGGCCCCGGGCATCCACCGCGGTCACCGCCACCACGGTGTCGTAGGCCGCGGGATACATCGGTTTTGCCATCGGGCCGCCGTTCCCCGCCGCCGCCAGCACCAGCACACCCTTCTCTGAGGCCCGCTTCAGGGCGGTCTCGAGCAGGCGGTTGGGCGGTCCGGCCAGGCTCACGTTCACCACATCCACGCCCGCGGTAACCAGCCAGTCCAGGGCCCGCACCAGGCTCACGGTACTGGCCACCTCTCCGCGCTCGTCGTCCAGCTCAAACACCCCCGCGGCGTAGAGCTGGGCCCGCGGCGCCAGGCCCCGGTAGTCCGGGGCATTGGCGGCGATGATGGAGGCGATGGCCGTGCCGTGAAAATCGGGCACCTTGTTGCCCGCGCGCACAAAGGACTCGGCACTGATGCGCGACTGCGCCAGGGCCGGGTGCGCGGTATCGACCTGGCTGTCGATCATGCCGATCTTCAGGGTCATTTCGTCCATGTCGGCGGGGAATGGCACCGCGTTGCGTGGCGGGATGCCCTCCACTGAGTGGGTGATCGGCGAACCGGCGGTATAGAAGTGGTTCAGGTCCACATCGGCGCGGCCGGAACCCACCACGTCCACCACGCCCTTGCGCACCTCGGATATCTCGAAGCTCGAGGGGGCCGCCACCTCCGCCAGCCGCAAACCCATGCCGGGCAGTTCGGTGACCCGCTCGAACAGGTAACCCCGCTCGGCGAGTTCCTCGAAGGCCTCGGGCTCGGCCATCACCAGCCACTGTTCGGTCTGGATACGGGCTTCGTCAACCTCGAACTCGCTTTCGATTTCATCGAGGATTTCGTCGATCTTGTTTTCCAGGCGGCCCTCGACGGCCTCGGCGACCCGGGCCTCGACGTCCTCCTCGACACTGCCTTCCACGCTGTCCTCGACCGAGGATTCCACCGCGGTTTCGACCTGGTTTTCGACGGAGTCCTCCACCGCGACCTCGACGGTCTCCTCCACCGACGCCTCGACGCTGGACTCGACCGCGAACTCAACGCCTTCCTCGACCGATTCCTCGACATCCGCTTCCACGGACTCCTCGACACCGGTCTCCACCGAGTCCTCGACCGCGACCTCCAGGCTTTCCTCCACGCTGTCTTCCACCGAGTCCTCGACCGCGAGTTCAACGGTTTCTTCCACGGATTCCTCGATACCCGCCTCGACGTCCTCTTCCACGGAGGCCTCGACGACCTCCTCGACGCTGTCCTGTACGTCGTCCTCGATGCTGGCCTCGATATCCTCCTCGATATTATCCTCGATGGTCTCCTCGGCGCCCTCCTCGACCTGGTCCTCGATTTCGTCCTCGACGCTGTCCTCCACCTCGTCCTCGGTCTGGTCCTCGACCTCCTCGGCGACCTGATCCTCGATATCCTCTTCGATCTCTTCCTCTGGCACCATGCAACAGGGGACCTGCGCCAGCGCCTGCGGGACCTGGGACAGGGCGAACAGCAGCGCCAACAGCGTGCCGCCGCGAACAAGGAAGGCGGTGAAGGGGGAGGTACTCGGGCCGCTGGGGATCGCCGCGCCCCGGAAAGCTGCATCAGACATAGTCGTGCCCGCCGATTTCGGAGTAGTGCATCAGGATAACGGCCCAGGACGGGATAAATTCCTTCAGATGGAATAGAATCCCCGCCCAGTACGTCATGACCATAACAGGGACATTATGCCATCACTCAGCGGCTCGCAGCGAGCGGCACTGCTCGATGAGCTGAGTGGGTTGCGCAGATTTTGCTTCTCGCTGACCGGGAGTCAAGCCGATGCAGACGATTTGTTGCAAGCCACCGTGGAAAAAGTTCTCGAGAAAGGCATGCCCGATGACGCCCACCCGGCAAAGTGGGCCTATCGCGTGTGTAAGAACGCCTGGATCGATGAATTGCGCGCCCGCGAGGTGCGGCAGCGATATCCCGAGCAGGTGGAGGAGCCCGACGGCGCCCCCTCCGCGGAGCTGGTGGCCGGCCGGGAGCGCCAGGTGTCCGCGGTAGGCGAGGCCATGGAGGCACTCCCCACCGAACAGCGGCTCGCGCTGACATTGGTCGCGGTGGAGGGTAAAACCTACGCCGAGGCGGCGGACATCCTGGAAGTCCCCGTGGGCACCATCATGAGCAGGATTGCCAGGGCGCGGCGCCAATTGGCGGACACCATTGACGTGTCCCATGACGATTGACCGGGATGTGACATGACTGAACACGACTTTGAACTGTTGTCCCAATACCTCGACGGGGAACTGGGCGACGCGGAGGCCGCGGCCCTCGAACAGCGCCTGGCAAACGAGCCCGGGCTGCGCTCGACCCTCGACAGCATGCGTCGCGTCGACGACGACCTGCGCGCCGCACTGCACCCGCCGGGTTGCGACCGGGTACCGCGCCATGTCGCGGCCCTGCTGGAGGAGGCGGGCGCCAAATCCAATGTTGTACCCTTTCCCTCCCGTCGCGGCAGGGCCGGCGTCGGACTGGCGGTGGCGGCCTCGTTGCTGGCCGCCGTCGGCCTGTGGCTGGCGCCACAATGGCAAGTCGCGGAGCGCGGCGCCCACCCCGCCGACGCCGCTAACGACCTGGTTGCCCAGGCCCTGGAAAACACCCCCTCCAGCGCCGATGAGTGGACCCCCCTGGACGACGGCGGACAGCTGCGCGCGGTATTGAGTTTTGCCGGCGCCAGCGGCCAGTGGTGCCGCGAGTACCAGCTGGGCCGCGGGACCGAGCAGTGGCGCGGCGTCGCCTGCCGGAGCCGCGACAGCGGCGCCTGGCACACCCAGGTACTGGTGGAGGAACACAGCGCGGCCGCCGCCACCGGCGCGGACTATCAGCCCGCCGGCGCCGGCGACCTGGACACCATCTCAAACTATATTGGCGAGCACGCCACGGATATCCCCCTCAGCGCCAGCGAGGAATCCGAGCTGATCGCCAACGACTGGCAATAAGCTCCCGCTCTCGCCGGGGCGGGACCCGCCCCGCCCCCCCACGCCCTCTTCCCCGATATTGCCGACCACAATTCCCGCAATAATCGGGCGCGAACACCCCTCCCGGTCGCCGCCCGGCCCAAGCCGGCCAGATCGCGAATCGAATAAGGCTTAACCGCGAGCAATGGCGGGATACAGGGGGAAGCTGGAAAAAACGAGAAACGAAGGGAGAGTGGCAGAGCTTGCCGCCCCATGTCGACGGCAAGCTCTGGAGTACAGACCCAGAGGGCTAGCGATCCCAGGGCCTGTGTCCCGATGCCAGTTTCGCCTTACAGCTCACTGACGAACGTCACAGTTACATCATCGGCAACTGCGACAGGCGATTGAATATAAAATTGAGGCGGGAAATGCCGGCCACGCCCCCTGTTCTGCTGGCCAGGAAAGACGTACCCAATGGCGCGACACCCCCGCTCCCAAAGCGGTTTCACTCCACTATCATGCCGTTGACGCGCCACCGCACGGGTTTATTCCCCCGACACGTCAGTTTTTTGGCGCCTGGGCCGCCGCGGCCGGCGGCAATTGGTTGACCGCGCGTTCTACCTTAAGATGGAACCGCGGGCCGGACGCGGTACACCGGTGCCCCCACCCACTGACGGCGGCCGCCGGGAGGCAAAGGCATGCACCACCGGGTTTTGCAAGCGTTCCCCATCGTATTGGCCCTGGGCCTGGCGCTGTTGCGCACCCCCTTCGCGCTGGCAGGCGCGCTACCCGAAGACGCGACCATCCAGGGCGTCGTCGACCGCGCCTACCGCGACCACAAAGCCCTGCGCGATGGTGCGAACGCGGACTACATCCCGGCCCTCGCGCGGGTGAATCCCGACACTTTCGGCATCGTGCTGGTGACCGCGGATGGTCGCGTGTTCAGTGCCGGGGATACCGACACCGAGGTATCCATCCAGTCGATTTCCAAGGTCTTTACCATGGCGCTGGTGATCCAGCAGTCCGGCCCCGATGCAATTTTTAACAATATGGGCGTGGACGCCACCGGCCAGCCCTTCAACTCGATCACCGCGATCGAGCAGTACCACGGCGGCGAAATGAATGCCCTGGTCAATCCCGGCGCCATCGCCGCCACCAGCATGGTGGCGGGCGAGGACGGCGCCGCCGTCTGGGCGAACATACTCGACTACTACAGCACTTTCGCCGGCCGCGAGCTGTCGGTGCTGGATGATATCTACCGCTCCGAGGCGGCCACCAACCAGCGCAACCAGTCCCTGGCCATGCTCATGCACGCCTACGGCCACATCGATGGCGACCCCCTGGAGGCGACCGACATCTACACGCGGCAGTGCTCCGTCGGGGTCAACACCCGGGACCTGGCGATGATGGCGGCCACCCTGGCCAACGGCGGACGCAACCCCCTGACCGGCAAGACCCTGGTGGACGCCGGACACATACCGGAAATCCTGGCGGTAATGGCCACCGCGGGCCTGTACGACGATGCCGGCAAGTGGCTCTATCGCACCGGACTGCCGGCCAAGAGCGGGGTCGGTGGCGGGCTGATCGCGGTATCGCCGGGCAAGTTCGGTATCGCGGTGATCTCGCCTCCCCTGGACAAGGCCGGCAACAGCGTCAGGGGGCAGCGGGCGATCGCCGATATCTCCGGCGCGCTGGGAGGCAATCCCTACGCCACGCGGCCGAGGTAAGTACGCCCCGTGTCCGCCGAGCGCCTGTGCCGCAACTGCCAGGCCCCCTTGCGGGGTGAATACTGCTATCGCTGTGGCCAGCGCGAGGGCCGCCGGGACCTGGTGTTCAGTGAAGCGGTGGGCGAGGCGGTCGGTGACCTGTTCAACTGGGATTCCCGCTTCTGGCGCACCCTGTTGCCACTGCTGTTTCGCCCCGGCTTCCTCACCGCGGAGTTCATCGCCGGACGCCGGGCGCGCTATGTGCCGCCCTTTCGCATCTACCTGATCATTAGTTTCGTCTTGTTTCTGGTGCTGTCGCTCAACGCGAGCAGCGAATTCGAGATCGCCGTGGATGACGATGGCGCGCCCCAGGCACGGGAACCGGCAACCGGGGCCGCCGACCCGGCCACCCAGAGCCTGGACCTCGGCCTGGACCCCAACGACCCGGGCACCCCGGCCTGGCTGACGTCGCTGGGCAAGCGCCTGGAAACCAACGCCGGGCGCGTGTCGGAAGACCCGCGGCTGTTTCTCGACGAGTTGCTGGAACACCTGCCCCAGACCATGTTCGTGATGCTGCCGCTGTTTGCGCTGCTGTTGCTGTTTTGCTACGCGCTGTCGCCGTTCCACTATATACAGCACCTGGTGTTCGGCCTGCACTACCACAGCTTCGTCTACCTGCTGTACCTGCTGGTCGGCGCCCTGGAGCAGTTCGGCCTGCACGCCAGTACGCCCGCGATGTTGGCGCTGCTGGCCTACCTGCCGCTGGCCCTGCGCCGGGCCTACGGCTCGGGCATCGGTGGCGCCATCGCCAAGTCGCTGGTGATCTACCTGGTGTATGGCCTGCTGTTGCTGTTCGGCCTGGTGCTGGTGTCGGTCGCCGTGGTGGCGCTGATGTAGCGCAGCCGCCCGAAAGGCTATTTCAGCGCCTTGCGAATATTGTCCGCCATGGCCAGCAGGGCATCCCGCCGGGGCATGTCCAGCAGGCCGTCGAACATCGCCCGGTTCTGCTCGCCGGCCACGTAGACGGGGCCCTGGTCCAGGTTGTCCAGGGCCAGCCGCGCCACGTCGCGGGGGCTCATCATACCCTCGAGGGTACTGCGGTCGATGCCCTGCTTGTCGTGGGCCTCGGTGTCGGTGCTGCCGGGGCACAGGGCCAACACGTCGATGCCGGCCGGGGACAGCTCACCCCACAGGCCCTCGGCGAGGCTGTTGGTAAAAGCCTTGCTGGCGGCATAGGCCGCGGAGTACGGCACGCCGATCAGCCCCTCCACCGAGCTGGTGATCAAGATGCCGCCGCGCCCTCGGGCGCGCAGGCGCGGTATGAAGCGGTGGCTCAGTTGCAGCGGTGCCTGGCAGTTGACCTGCAGCATATCCGCCATCACTGCCGGGTCGTTGCCCTCGTGCGCCCCCTTGAGACCGAAGCCGGCATTGCTCACCAGCAGCCCGACATCCATCTCGCGGGCCGCTGCAAAGACCCTGTCCGCCGCGCCGGTTTCAGCCAGATCCAATTCCAGCACCGTCACCGCCACCCCGCGGTCGCCGCGCAAGCGCGCCGCCAGCGCATCCATCCGCTGCCGGCGCCGCGCGACAAGCAGCAGGTCCAGGCCGCGCTCCGCCAGCAGCTCGGCGAAGGCCACGCCGATCCCCGAGGAGGCCCCGGTGACCAGGGCGACGGGGCCGTAGCGCTCACCGAAGTCCGTCATGGGATCACCTTGCCGTCGTGCAGGTCTTCAAACAGCTCCACCAGCACCGGGTCGTCCTCCCGCTCGAGGTAGGCGACCGCCAGGCCCTCGCCGAAGCGGGTTTGCCAGATACTGCGGTAGCCCAGCGCCCGAGCCGCGGCCACCTTGTCCTCCAGCCGCGGCACGCGAAAGCGGATATGGTGCATGCCCTCGCGGCCGGCGTCGAGAAACTCCTTGTGGGGCGAGCCGCCGGACACCCACTGGATGAACTCAATCTCCAAATCGCCGCTGCGGGCGAAGGCGATCCACAGCTCGCAGGGTTCCGGCCGCCCGCGGTAGTTGTACTCATAGCGGTCGAACTTGTGAAAGCTGAAGGGCCCGAACACCGGCTCATAGCGGGCCATGGCCGCCTCCACATCGCGAAACACGAAGCCCACCTGGTCCATGGGGCCGAGGTCGAGCTGCGTGCGAATGGCGTCGTTCATGGGTCTCTCCCGGGGCCGGACATCGCGGCCATCAAGGTCGTGTTTATCGTTATATATCGTCACCCGGTCAGCCGCCCTCCCCGGGACCCGCTCAGTCCAGGCCCGCCACCAGTTCCGCGGCGGACTCCATGGCGCCTTCAATGTAGCCCACGCCGTTGCAGTCGCCGATGGTGTGCACGGTGAAGTCCTGCTCGCGCAGCTGCTCGGCCAGGGCCTGGTCGCCGGTGGCGCCCTGGGCGACAATCACCTGTTCCGCTTCCACCTGGCGCCGCTGCCCGCGGTAGTTGCGGTAGCTCACCCGCTGTTCGCCGATGGCGATATCCCGGGCGCGGTTGACCATCACCACACCCAGTTCACGCAGCTCGTGCAGCAGGCGCATGCGCCGCACCAGGTACAGGCCCGCGCCGGCGCGAGCGGCGCTGTCGATCACGGTTACCTCGCGCCCGCGGTGCGCCAGGTATTCGGCGAGCTCCAGGCCCACCAGCTCGGCGCCGATCACCACGATACGCCGACCCAGCGGCAGCCAGGCACGGGACACCTGGCGCAGCAGCCAGGGGTGGCGGTTGGCGCCGGTCACCGACCCGGCGCGGGTCAGGGCGCGGGTCAGGCCGGAGGTCTTGCGCCGCAGGGAGTCGCCCTGCTCCCCCAGCACCAGGGCGCGCATCTCGTCGCCGCTGAATACGAAATCCCGCTCCTTGCCGGGAATGTCCGGCAGGTCGCGGCGGGCGCCGGTGGCCACCACCACTTCATCCGCGCCCAGCTGGCGCAGCAGCGCGGGCGTGGCCTGGGTATTCAGGCGCACATCCACCGCGGACTGTTGGGTCTGCCGCCGCAGCCAGCGCAGCAGGCGTTCGTTCGGCTCGTAGGCGATACTGGCGAACTGCAGGGTGCCCCCGAGGCGATCCGCGGCTTCCAGCAGGGTGACCCGGTGCCCACGCCCGGCCAGGCGTCGCGCCGCCTCCATGCCGGCGGGGCCGCCGCCGACCACCGCGAAATGCCGCGCCGCGCTGGTGGCGATGAGGGCGCGGGTGGTTTCAAACGCCGTCTCCGGATTCACCGCGCACTTGATCGAATTGAGGGTGTAAATCTGGCTCACGCAACAGTAGCAGTACACACAGGGCCGGATATCATCCAACCGGCCCGCCATGACCTTGTTGGGCAGATCCGGGTCCGCCAGGATCTTGCGCCCCATGCCCAGCATATCGAAATGTCCGGCGGCAATGTGCCGGTCCGCCGCCTTCGGTTCGATCCGGCCGGAGGTAATCACCGGCACCGAGACCGCGGCCTTGATAGCCATGGCGCCGGCCACCAGGCGCTCGGGGGTGTGGGGAATGTTCGATTCGGAGTGGTTCACCCCCATGGCGGCGTTGTGATAGGCGCTGACGGTAATGGCGTCGACACCGGCCCGCTCCAGCAACACCGCCGTGTCGCGGGCGTCGGCCAGGCTGATGCCCTCGTCGTGGCCGAATTCGCCGGAGTCGATCTTGCACCACAGTGGGTAGTTGGGCCCCACCGCCTCGCGCACCGCGGCGACGATCTCCAGCAGGAAACGCGCGCGGTTCTCCAGGCTGCCGCCGTACTCGTCGTCGCGCTGGTTGGCCAGCGGCGACAGGAACTCGGAGATGATGTAGCCGTGGCCGCCGTGAATCTCGACGCCGTCGATACCCGCCGCCACCGCCCGCTTCGCGGCGGCGGCAAAATCCGCCACCAGCTTGCCGATGTCGTCCTTGGTCATCACATGGAGCCGGGGCTCCGGCGCCTCGGGATCGAACATGGCCTTGAGCTCGGACTCGAGGAAGGCGTCCTGCATATCGCCCGCCTTGACCTCCGGGTAGGAGGGCACCCACATCGGCCGGCCCTCGGCCCGGTCCTGGGCCGCCACCAGGCCGCCGTGGTGCAGCTGCGCCGCCAGCTTGCCGCCGTGGGCGTGCACCGCGTCCGCCAGCTTCTTGAGCGAGGGAATGTGCGCGTCCCGGGAGATCGCCAGCTGCCGGGGCTGGTTGCCCCCCGCCGGCCAGCTCACCCCCACCGAACCCAACACGATGAGCCCGGCGCCGCCGCGGGCCTGGCGTTCGTGAAAGGCGTGAAGACGCTCGCTGCAGCCGCCGTCCTCGGCCCCCAGGTTGGTGCCCATGGCGGTGACGATCATGCGGTTCTTCAGGGTCATCTTGCCGATGCGGCAGGGCGACGACAGACTCGCGAGGTGTTTACTCATGCGGCGGATCCCGTGACAGCACTGGTGTTTTGACCGGCATGGTAGCCAACATCCCCGGTGGCATCGCCTGTTTCGCGGCCCGGGGCCGGCAATAGACAACCCCGGTTCAACTATATAATCGGGGGTACGAACCTCGCGTCCGGGCGGCCTCATGCGGTACCCAATCGCCGCTGCGGGGCCTATGCTGCGCCAAACCGAACAGGGTGACTGGAGGGGATATGGAATTCTGGCAACCCGTGGCCTGGGTGGAACCGGACCAACTGGTGCCGGTGGCCCGTTTTGCGGAGGAACTGGGCTTCGACGGCATACTCAGCGTGGACCACGCGGTCTACCCCGAAACCGTGCGCGCCCCCTACCCCTACGCGCCCGACGGCAAGCCGCCCATGGACGCCGGCGACCCCTACCCCGACTGCTGGGTCAGTATCGCCTTCATGGCCGCGGCCACCACCCGCCTGCGCTTTTCCACCGCCGTGTATGTGCTGCCGCTGCGCAATCCCTTCGAGGTGGCCAAGGCCTGCGGCGCGCTGTCGCTGCTCAGCGGCGAGCGCTTCGCCCTGGGCATCGGCGCCGGCTGGATGGCGGACGAGTTCGATATTTACGGCGTGCCCTTTCGCGCCCGCGGCAGGCGCATGGACGAGATGATCGAGATCATGCAAAGCCTGTGGGACGGCGGAATGGTGGAGTACCACGGCGAATTCTACGACTTCCCGCGCCTGTGTATCGAACCGGCCCCGCCATCGCGCGTGCCCATCTTCGCGGGCGGCGACAACCCCGCCGCCCTGCGGCGGGCGGCGCAGCGCTGCGACGGCTGGATCGGCGCCGGCAACCTGCCACAGGAGGTGCCCGATATCCTCGCGCGACTGAAATCCCTGCGCGCCGCGGCCGGGCGCGACTGGGCGGGCTTTGAAACGCTGATCGGCCTCAAGGCGGAGCCCGGTGTGGGCCAGCTCCAGGAACTGGGTGAACAGGGCATGACCGGGGCGCTCAACGCGCCCTTCGCCTTCACCCTGGGCAAGCGCTCCTCCCTGGCGGACAAGCAGCGGGCGATGGAGCGCTACGCCGAGACTGTGATTCGCCACTTCCGCTGAAACCCCGCCACCCCGGGATAGCGCGGTTCGACGGCGGCGGACGGTTGACCCGCGCCCGGGTCTCTGCGACTCTGCCGGTCCCTTATGCGGCGTTACGTGCCCGTTGCCACGTTGCCGAGCCCGCGCGAACTTGCAGAGCCCGTTCATGCCCCGAAAAATCATCGACCTGCCCGACACCTTTGTTTTCCGTACCGACTACGTGGTGCTCTACAGCGACGTCAACAACGCCAACCACCTGGGCTCGGACCGGGTGCTGCCCATCGCCCTCGAGGCCCAGCTGCGTTTCATCAAGCACCTGGGACACCGCCACGCCATCGCCTTCGAGGACGCCGGCCTGATCATGGCCCATTCGGAAATCGCCTACCTCGCCGAGGCCCACCACGGCGACCAGCTGAGCGTCGAACTCGGCGCCGACCACTTCGAGGACAAAAGCTTCCAGTTGCGCTACCGGATCAGTAAGCTGGACAGCGGACAGGAGGTCGCCCGGGTGGTGACCACCATGCTGTTCTTCGACTACGAACGCAGCGCGGTGATTCCGGTGCCGGCGGAATTCCGCGCGCACTTTCATCGCGAACCCTGAATCAACAGCCAACGGAGCCACGGACCATGCGCCTTGCCCTGATCGCCGCTATTGCCCTGTTTTCCACCCAGGCGGGCGCGGCACCGCCCGCCGCCGCCCTGGCGGACGATATTGCCGCCGTCGAGTCGAAAGTGATCGCCTGGCGAAGGGACTTCCACCAGCACCCTGAGCTGTCCAACCGGGAGTTCGACACCTCTGAAAAGATCGCCGCCTTCCTGCGCACCCTGGACCTGGACAGCGTGCAGACCGGTGTCGCCCACACCGGCGTGGTCGGCACCCTGGTGGGCGGCAAACCGGGTCCGGTGATCGCCCTGCGGGCGGACATGGACGCGCTGCCGGTGCAGGAGCGCACCGGCCTGCCCTTCGCCTCCGAGGCCACCGGCGAGTACAAGGGCGAGGAGGTCCCGGTGATGCACGCCTGCGGCCACGACACCCATATCGCCATGCTGATGGGCGCGGCGCAGGTGCTGGCCGATAACCGCGAGCAGCTGGCCGGCACCGTCAAGTTCGTGTTCCAGCCGGCCGAGGAGGGCCCGCCCGCGGGCGAGGACGGCGGCGCGGCGATGATGATCGCCGAGGGCCTGCTGCGCGGCGACGACGCGCCGGAGGCCATTATCGGCCTGCACGCCTGGCCCGACGACGCGGGCACCCTGACCTATCGTGCAGGCGGTTTCATGGCCGCGGCGGACACCCTGGAAATCACCGTAACCGGCCGCCAGACCCACGGCTCGTCGCCCTGGCTGGGGGTGGACCCCATCTACACCGCGGCGCAAATCGCCACCGCCCTGCAGGGCATTCCCGGCCGCCACCTGGATATCACCCGCGGGCCGGCGGTCATCACCATCGGCAGCATCCACGGCGGGGTACGCGGCAATATCATCCCCGACACGGTGAGTATGTCCGGCACCATCCGCACCTTCGATATGGGCGTGCGCGACGACCTGCACGCCAAGCTGCGCCAGACGGTGGCGGATATCGCCAGCGCCAACGGCGCCACCGCCGAGGTCGACATCAGCGCCGCGGCCCCGGTCACCACCAACGACCCGCAGCTGCTGGGGCGCATGATGCCCACCTTCGAGTGGGCCGCCGGCGAGGGCAAGGTCCGCGAAGGCCACGCCATCACCGGCGCCGAGGACTTCGGCTACTTCGAGCAGCATATCCCGGGCCTGTTCCTGCACCTGGGCGTGGGAGACCCCGCGGTGCCGCGGGCGGAGCGTCCCTCCAATCACTCGCCGATGTTCGACGCCCGGGAGGATGCCCTGATTGTCGGCGTGCGCGCCCTGGTCGGCTTCGCCATGGACTACGCCGCGCGCCAGTGACCGGCCCGGGCCGCCGGAGCTAGATCGGCAGGGGGATAAACACGGTGGAGGCGGTGTGCACGGCGGTGGTGATCAGCCGGTCGTCGGCATCCGCCGCCACCCGGGCCAGCAGGTCCTGCAGGGCGATCAGCTTGCCGAACAGGCGCTCGAAACTGAGGTTGTCCACCACCCCGCCGCGCTCGTGGGTAATCAGGTAGGGCCGCCCGTCGGCGCGTCGCGACTGCTTCAGCTTCCACACCAGGACCTCGATATTGCGCGCGCTGGTGGCCAGGGCCTCGGCGTTGAGCTGGTCGACCATGAACATCTCGGGCTTGTAGCCGTAGGACTGGCGCAGCATGTCGGCCAGCCCGGCCACCAGGGCGAAAACCCGGTCGCCCTGGTAAACGGGGTCGAAGGCCAGGTCCATGGCATTGATCCCCTGGCGCCCCTGCAACTCGGCGAACAATAACTCGCGCCGGTTCTCCCGCAGGATCGCCAGCCGCCCCTCGATGGTCTGCCCCGGCACCTTGCGCAGCTCCGCCGGATTGCGCTTGTAGAGCTTGATGGTGAGGTCCCGCACCAGGCTGCGCGTCTCCACGATCACCTCGTCCGCCACCAGGTCGATATCCGACTTGGCCAGGTTCTTGATGTCGTAGTGGCCGCAGGCGGACAACAGCAGGAACAGGCCGGGCAGCAACAAGCGCGCGGCCCGGCGTCTACCGGCAAACCCGGACAGCCCAGTGGTAGCCCTCACTCTCGCCCCCTCGCGCATCCCCAAACGCCCACATGGTAAGCGATCCAGGTGACAAATACAGGGGCGTCAACGGAGCAGCGGGGCTATCAGCTCGCGGTCGTCAAACGGTCCTTACCCGCCGACTTGGCGCGGTACATGGCGTGGTCCGCGGCGGCGTAGAGGCTGTCGGCGTCGCGGCAACCCGGGCCGAAGGCGGCCAACCCGATACTCACTGTCACCTGCAGCGGGGTCCCGTCCGGAAGGATAAAGCGGTGCTGGCGAATGCTGTCCAGGAGCCGCCCGGCCACCGCCCGCGCCTGCGCCACCGGGGTGCGGGGCAGTATGCAGAGAAACTCCTCGCCGCCGACGCGGGCCATCTCGTCGCCGGGGCGGAGCTGCCCCCGCCCGAGTTCGGCCATGGTTTCGAGGATGCAGTCACCGGCGGGATGGCCGTAGCGGTCATTGATACCCTTGAAGTCATCCACATCGATCAACACGATGGACAGTTCGCCGCGATCCTCGGGCAGGTCGCGGGTGAGCTTTTCCAGGTGATTGAAGATAAAGCGGCGGTTGTACAGGCCGGTGAGTTCGTCGCGACTGGACAGGTCGCGGAAGCGGCGGGTGTTGCGCAGCTGGTAGGCCAAAAAGCCCACCACGATGCAGGTCGCGCCAATCCAGGAAGCCGTGGTCAGGCGTTGCGCGCGGTTGTCGCGCCGCTGCTGCTCCAATTCGAGGGCGTCGACCCTGGCCTGCTCCCGGAGCAATTCGATCTCGTGGTCCTTGCGCGCGTTTTCCAGGTCCAGGCGCAGGGTCATCAGGCGCTCGGAGGCATTTTTACGCTCCAGCGCCAGCATGTCCTCGTGGTAGGCCAGCAACAGCGCGAAGGCGCGGGTGCTGTCACCCAGGCGGGCCTCCACCTGCGCCAGGGCCTTGTCGACCTCGAGCACCCAGCGCGTGCCCTCCAGTTCAGTGAACTGGTCGAAGATGTTCCGGGCGGCGGCGATGGCCCCGCGCGCGCCCGCGGCGTCACCCCGGCCGGCGAGGCAGACGGCCTGGCGTTTGTAGAGTTCGGCCTTGAAATCCAGCGGTCCCTCGGTACCGAGAGCGAGGCCGATATTGGGCAACGCGCTGGCGCAATCGTCCATTTCGGCGTAGGTCATGCCCAGGCCGTAGTGAGCCATGAACCTGCCGTGGTCGCTGCTGCCGCCCTCGGTGAGTTCGCGGTAGCGGCGGAAGCTGGCCAGCGCCGCCTCCCAGCGCCGGGCATAGCGGTAGGAAATGGCGAAGCCGTAGGTCGCCTCGGCTTCGTACACCGTGTAGCCCAGCTCGTCATAGGTATCGAGGGCTTTCTGGTAGTGCGCGATGGACTCGTCGTAGGCGTTGATGTAACCGTAGAACGCGCCGAAACTCTCGTTGACGAAGGCGATCAGAAAATCATCGCGCCGCGCCACCGCCATGGCATAGGCCCGCTGCAGCTCGGTCAGGGCCAGCTCGTTGTCGCCGGCCACGCTGCGGGTGAAGCCCAGTTCCGCCATCGCGAACACGGCGAGAAATTCGAGACCCCGCGTCCGGGCCTCCTCCACGACCTGCTCCATCCGCTGCCGGGCGCGCGCGTAATCGCCGGCACGGCGCGCGCGAATGCCGTCGAACAGCTCCAGGAACAAGCGGGTTTCCGCCGGCGCGCCCGGCGTGAGCGACGCGAGGCCGGCCTCGACGGCGCGCTCGAATTCATCCCCGACATAGAGGTTCATCAGGGCAAAGGCAAGGCGCTGGTAATAGAGCGCCTGTATCCGGGCCTCCGCCCGGGCCACCTCGGGGCGCAGCGCATTGAGATGCTCCCGCGCGGTCCAGGGGTCGCGCCAGATCAGCTCCTGCAGCTCGTGCAGGGCCCGGGTCAGGTCGGCGGCGGGTTCGCCCCGCGCGGGCAGGGCCAGCCCGGCCAGGGGAGCGGCCAGGAAAAGTACCAGGGCCAGCCGCGGCGGCCACGTCGATAAACTTGAGCGAATCACGGCTGCCCCAGGACGCCGGAAAGCAATCAGTTTATCACCACCCCCACCCACCGGCTGAAGCACCGCGTCGATAGTGTGACAAATTTCCCAGTTTCGCCCCGGCGGGGGCGCCCGCGGCCCGCCCCCGGAGGGCGGCGGGGACGGGGAAGCACCCCCGGCAATGCCGGGGCCGCGGACTCAACCGGCCAGGTCCGCGGGCAGCTGGTCCACCAGGGCGTCCACGTCCCAATACACCTTGAGGCTCTGGAGCTTGCCGTGCGGGTTCACCTCGTAGGTGGCGATCATTTCGATGTAGGTCTTGAGACCCTCGATATTGTTGGCCGCGGTCATCGCCACCGCCACCACGTCCTCGCCACAGGGGTAGCGTTTGTGGGGGATGATGGTGAGATTGCCGGGGCCAATCATCATGTCCCAGAACTCGGAGATGCGTTCCTTGCCGCGAAAACCCTCGCCGTTCGGGTCGTGCGGCGACTTGCCCACCGGGTCGTGCACCACCGCGTCATCGGCGAACAGGGCCAGCCAGTCTTCCTTGTTACCGGCCATGGCATTGGCGATGGAGGCTTTGTGGGCGCGGATCGCCGGGGTGTCCTTGTCCATGTTATTCACTCCTGATTCTACAATGGGGGGATCGAGGTGAATGTGCTGTATAGCAGCCGCGGGCGCGGCTGCCATCCCGCCGGGGACGAATTCATCGCGCGCGTTTACGATGGTATACCCACGCGGGCAAATCGGCGGCGACAAGGCGGCCCGGGAGCCACGCCTGGCGCGCCGGCCGCGGCCCCGCCGACTCAGGAACCGAGGTGGTCGAGTTTGCCGCCGTACAGCAGGGGCGTGGACACCTGCTCCGCCACCAGCGTCACCATAACCCGCTCGGCACCGGGCTCGTCGAGGTCGAAATCGCGCCCCATGTTCTTGCGGAAGATTTTCTGGTTCAGGGAACCGCCCGGATCATCCTCGAGCAGCGCCCGGCCACGTATTTCGATATAGCGGGTAGGCGCCACCGGGTCCATGACACACACCGTCAACCGTGGGTCCGCTTTCATGTTCCGGTATTTCATGCGGCTTTTCAGCGTGCTGAAACGAAGGGCTTCGCCATCCCAGTCAAAACTCACCGGGTTGGTGGAAATCAGCTGGTCCCTGGCTCGAATCGTGCTCACATAGGCAATTACCGCCGTCTCAAGAATCGGGCGGTGGCTCTCGGGAATCGCGGGTGAAGCGGGCATCGCAACCTTCCTCCTGGTTTATCGATTATTAGACACCTCAAGGATAGCGCCCGCGGGCCACGCCGGCAGCGACCTCCGGGGCCATCCGGGTGGACTTCGAAGCTCAACACGGTATTCCCGGACCCGGGCCGCGAGGCCTGGTCCAATTCATCGCAACGGCCGTAGTGTAGGTGGCTGGCCTACAACGCTGGACACCGCAAACCGCCAAGCCTCAACATGGGGCCCTGACGCGGTTCACCGCAACCTGGAGACGAACATGCCACGCCTTTTGATCGCCAGCCTGCTGGCCTGCCTGCTTACCGCCTGCGCACAGTACGAGAGCCAGCGCGGCGTCGACGTGACCTGGGACACCCCCGCCATGTCCGGTTTTGTCGTCGGCGAGACCACCCGCGCCCAGGTGCTGCGGCAGCTCGGCCCGCCCTCCCAGCTCATCGCCCTGGGCGGTGAAACCGTGCTGTACTACCTGTTCGAGCGGGCCGAGGGCGAGGGCCTGATCCTGATCGCCTACAACCGTTTTGCCATCGACACCCGCTACGACCGCGCGGTATTTATCTTCGACGACAACGACCGCCTGACGGAATTCGCCACCAAAATCCATGACCAGGACAGCTAGCCTGCTCGGCGCCCTGCTGCTGGCACTGCTGCAGGGCTGCACCCAGTGGCACTACGAGCTGGGCTCCCCGCTGGAGACATCCGGGAACGACCTCCACCGCGGCACGCCGATCGCGGAGGTGTTGCTCGCCCTGGGGCCTCCGCAACGCATCAGCGGCTCGGAGCTGGGCTACCTGATGGCCTGGGAATACTGGCGGATACGCGAGAACACCCTCGGCCTCAGCCTGGGTGCGCTGGGCGTGGACTTCCTGTCCCTGGACTGGGGCGGCGCCCGGGTCAGCGGGGAGTTCCTGGTGCTCGCCTTCGATCGCGAGCACCGGCTGGCGGCCGCGCGCTTCAAGCGCTGGGATGACCGGCGCGGCAGCGGCCGCGCCATCCAGCCCTCGGTCGGCATCGCCGATATCATCGATGTGGACGACCTGGTGCAGCCCATGCCACAGCACACCTGGGGCGCCAGTCTGTTCAAGCCGCTGCCGCAAACACTCAACACGCCACACGCCCCCGATGCCGGCAACGCCGGCCTCGAGCAGCGCGGCACCCCCTCCGGCACGGGGCAGCGCTCGCTGGAGATGGAATAGCCCGCGCGGCGCGGCGGTAGTAGACTCTCCCCCTTTTGACCACTGTGGCCACCCGAGGGGCGGACCGGCAGCGGCGTCGAAAGGAGTGCCCACCATGGCGGACCTCGCCACCTGGCAATACGTGGCCATTGCCTGCCTGTTTGTGTGGAGCGGCTTTGTGCGTTCCGGCCTGGGATTCGGCGGCGCGGTACTGACCCTGCCCTTCCTGTTGATGGTCCACAACGCGCCGCTGGTGTACCTGCCGATCATCGCGGTGCACCTGCTGGTTTTCTCCGGCCTCACCATCACCCAGGCCCATTTCCGGCACTCCGGCAAGCCCGAAGAGGGCACCGTCAACTGGCCCTTCCTGCGCCATGCGCTGCTGCTGATGATCGTGCCCAAGCTGATCGGCGTGGCGGGAGTGCTGACCCTGCCCACCGCGGTGGTGAGCGGCTTTATCTTCATCGTGGTGGCCGCCTACGCCGTGAGCTACCTGCTGGACCGCCCCTTCAAGAGCAAGAACCGCGCGATGGACACGCTGTTCCTGCTGCTGGGCGGCTACGTCAGCGGCACCTCACTGATCGCCGCGCCCCTGGTGGTGCCGGTGGCGGCCAGCCGGGTGCAAAGGCACCAGCTGCGCGACACCCTGTTCGTGCTGTGGTTTGTACTGGTGGCCATCAAACTGGCCGCCTTCGCCTGGACCGGCACCGACCTGCAGTGGCGGCACCACCTGTGGCTGCTGCCCTGCGCCGCGATCGGCCACGTGCTGGGCCTGCGCTTTCACGACTACACCCTGCGCGCCGACACCCGGGTGTTTTTCCGGGTACTGGGCGCGGGATTGTTGAGCGTCAGCCTGGTGGGCCTGGTGCGACTGTTTACCACCACTACCTAGCGGGCCGGGCTCCCGCCCGCCTCAGGCGGCGAGGAAATCCTCCAGGAACGAGGCGGAAAACGCGTGCCGTCCCTCCAGGCCCGACTTGCCATAGATGGCGGAGGCCTGCTGCCGCACGGTCTTCTCCCGGGTGTCTCGCACCACCGCGATTTCCTTGAAACTGAGCCCCTTCAGCAACAACATCGCCACTTCCTGCTCACTCTGCGTCAGCCCCCAGTCGCGGAACTGCCGCTGGATCGCCTCGCCGTAACGGGTACGCGCGCAACGCGTTTCCTCGGTAATGGTCTGCAATTGCCGGTCGACATGGGAAAGGTTGGATTTGAGGGCCTTCAGTTCCCGGCTGCGCCGGCGCATTTCCCACAGTAAATAGCCGAAGCCGACCGCCGAGACGAGGACAAGCATCGACTCCTGGACAATGTGCCAGGTGGGCACGCCGAGATTGATGTCGGTCACCACGTCCAGGGAATTCAGGACCATTATCACGCCCAGCGCCGCCGCAATCAGAATATCTTTCATTTTCCCTTTATAAACAGCAAGTTATCGAATATGGGACAAGTGTACCACAACGCCAACACCGACAGATGCCCGATGCGCGCCAGCCGGGCCGCCACTACATTGGCCCCGATTTCAGCCCCGGCGGTCAACGACAGGCATGACACTATACACTCGATTCCGACACATTTTGCTGGTCGCGTTCCTGGCACCGGCAACAGCGTTTGCCACAACCTCGGCGGCTGAGCTGCCCCTGTCGGAGGTTGCGCGGGCGGCCCTGACCCGGGGCGCGGCGACCGCGACCGGGGCCCCGCCCTTCAGTGCCTCGGCCTGGCTGGCGGCATTGCCCTCCCTGGAGGCGAGCTACCTGCGCAGCGAGGAGCCACTGGGCACCGACGAGTCCGAACTGGGACTGAACCTGCCGCTGAAGTCGCCCTTTCTACGCAAGCAGGACGCGCGCCTGCGCCAGCTGGCCGCCGACCTGGCGGAGGCGGAACACCAGCGGCAGCGGCTGTACTACTCGGGCCTGGTGCGCGAAGCACTGTGGAGCGCGAGCATCGCGGAGCGCCGCGCCGGGCAAACCCAGCGCAAAATCACCCTGCTGCAAGAGTTGCGGGAGCGGACCCAGGCGCTGTTCGACGCCCGCGGCGCAAGCCGCTACGCGCTGCTGCTGGTGAGCCAGGAGCTGGTCGACGCCCGCCTCGAACACGAGGATCAACTGGCCCTGGAGAATCGTTGGCGGGAGCGGTACCGCGCGCTCACTGGCCTGGGCACGCTGCCCCGGCGGATCGAGGAAGCCCCGGTTACCGACCGCCAGGCCTGGCAGGCACACCCCGCCCTGCGGCTTCTGGATCTGGGCTGGGAGCAACAGCAGGCCCTGATTGCCGCCGGCGGCGCCCACGGCGCCCCCTGGAACTTGCGCCTGGCCGCCAAACACCTGGAGAGTCCGGCCTTCGACGATACCCAGTACGGCGTGTCGATCGAGGTGCCTCTGGGCTTCGCCGGCAGTGACACCCAGTCCAGCAGCAGCGAGTGGCAGGCGGCGGCGCGCGCGCATGCGCGGGAGCGCGACGAAATGCAGCTGACCCTCGCCCAGAGCTGGCGACAGCTGCAGCTGGAGGCAAGGCACTTGCAACGTCGCCAGGCCCTGTTGGACGAGGCCGCCGGCATCAGTGGCGAGCTGAGCGTCGAGGCAACGGCGCTGGGACGCCTCAACGAACTGGGGAGCGAAATCCGCATCAAGCGGCTGATCGCCGACCTCGACCGCCAGTCCGAGGCGGCCATCAATCAACTGCTCATCGGCCAGAACCGCGCGATGAGCCAACAGGCAGCGGGAATCCCCCTATGAAAACACCCATCCTGGCACTGGCGCTGGCCGGATTTTGCGCCGCGCCGGCGCAGGCCCAGCGCATCGATATCGACACCCTCGGATCGCTACAGCTGGACTACACGCGAGTCGCCGCCAGCGCGGGCTACACCGGAGCGCCGCTGGCGGGGGACGTGGGATTCCGGCCGGGTGACGCCCTGAGCGTGGTGTCGCCCTACCATATCCAGCGAATCCGCTACCTGGTGAACCCGGGCGGGGCGGTGACCCGCGGCCAGCCCGTCGCCGAGCTGGCAGGCCCCGAAATCCACCATTTCCTTGTCCAGTACGAGGTCGCGGCCGAGCGCCTGGCGGTCGCGCGCAAACGCTTCGAAAGCAACCGCGAGCTGTACCAGCGGCGGGCGATCGACGAGCAACGCTGGATCGAGATCAGCGACGCCTACTTCAGCCTGCGGCTGGAACACGAGCACCTGGCCCATTTCCGCGAGTTACTGCGCGAAGCCCCCGACAACTCCGATCACATCCTTTTCACCGCCCCCGCGGCGGGACGGCTGCTGTACCGATTGACGTCTCCCGGCATCGCCGCCGGAGGCGAAATCGCCCAGGTGGTGCCCGACTCCGCCCTGCGCCTGCGCGTCGCCATCCCCGCCGGGGCCGGAGGCGGCCCGTCCCGGCTGGCGCGGGGCGAGTGCGACCTCGCCATCGACGCCATCGACAGCGTCGTGGAGGGCTTTCACCGGCGCGCCTGGAGCGCCCCCCTCGCGCCTGAATGCCCCTGGCTGCCCGGCCAGCGGGTCATGGTCTCCCCCTTCTACCCGCAACAAGGCTATGAGGTCCCGCGCGAGTCGCTGCTGCATTGGGAGGGCGATCCGGCAGTGCTGCTGCGCTCCGGCGCACAGCTGGAGCTGGTTCCCGTAGAGGTGGTATCGAGTACCACCGGGGGCTACTTCGTCCGTTGCGACGCGACCCTGAGTGATCGCGAGGTACTGTCCGCCTCGGTCAGCGCCGTGCAAGGCATCCTGCTTGGCCTGGGGGGAGAATAGTGCTGGACGCCGCCATTCGCTTCGCCCTGACCCAGCGCCTGTTTGTCCTGATGCTGGCCGCGCTGCTGGTCGCGCTCGGCACGCGCGCCTGGCTGCAGATTCCCATTGACGCCTTCCCGGATATCTCGCCCACCCAGGTGAAGATCATTCTCAAGGCGCCCGGCATGACGCCGGAGGAAATCGAACAGCAGGTCACCCGCCCCATCGAGACGGAACTGCTGGGCATCCCGCGCCAGCAGATGCTGCGCTCCACCACCAAGTACGCCATTACCGCCATCACCCTGGACTTCGTCGATGGCACCGACATCTACTGGGCGCGGCAACAGGTGAACGAGCGCCTGGCCAATCTCTGGGACAGCCTGCCGACGGACATCGCCGGCGGCCTCGCGCCGATGAGCACCCCTCTGTCGGAGATGTTCATGTTTACGCTTGAGAATCCCGAACTCACGCTGATGCAGCGCCGGGAGATCCTCGAGTGGGAGGTGCGCCCGGCGCTGCGTACCGTGCCGGGCGTGGCCGATGTCAACATCCTCGGGGGCTATGCCCGCACCTACCAGATCACGCCGCGCCTGGAACAGATGTCGGCGCTGGGGCTGGGCGTGACGGACCTGCGGGACGCGCTGCGCTCTAGCAATCTCAATGCCGGCGCGGGGCGTATCGTGGAGGGCAACGATACCCTGATCGTGCGCACCGAAGGCAGGCTGGAATCCATCGACGATCTCCGCGCGCTGGTCATCGGCGCCCGCGACGGCATTAACTACCGGCTTTCCGACGTCGCCGAGATCGGCATCGGCCACCTGACCCGCTACGGCGCGGTCACACGCAACGGCGAGGAGGCCGCCGAGGCCCTGGTCGTCGCGCTCAAGGACAGCAATACCGCCGATGTGATCGCCGGCGTGAAGGACAAGCTTGCGGCACTCGAACCCACGCTGCCCGCGGGCACCCGACTCAATGTCTTCTACGACCGCTCAACCCTGATCGATACCGCGGTGGGCACCATCACCAAGGCACTGCTTATGGCGGTGGTGCTGGTCATTGCCCTGCTCGCCCTGTTCCTGGGTGACCTGCGCGCGTCGCTGGTGCTCTCGCTGTCGCTGCCGCTGGCGGCACTGGCGACTTTCCTGTGGATGTCGGGCTTCGGCCTGTCCGCCAACCTGATGAGCCTGGGCGGACTGGTGATCGCCATCGGCATGCTGGTCGACGCCTCGGTGGTCGTGGTGGAAAACATCACCATGCAGCTGGCACAGAAACCCAGCCTGCCGCGTTTACACCTGATCTACCGCGCCAGCAAGGACGTCGCCCTGCCGGTGGTGTCGGGCACCGTGATTGTGCTGATCGTGTTCTCGCCCCTGCTCACCATGACCGGGCTGGAGGGTAAACTGTTCACCCCGGTGGCGCTGACCATCGTGTTCGCCATGATCTCGGCGCTGATCCTCGCACTGACCGTGATCCCGGTACTGGCTTCGCTGTTGCTGAAATCCGGCGGCGACAGCACACCCGGCTACATCCGCCGGCTACAGGCCGCCTATCAAGGCAGCCTCTCCCGGGTAATGTGGCACCCGCGTCCCCTGCTGTTCACTCTGCCACTGCTGCTGGCCGCCAGCGGCATCCTGCTCGGCTTCGTCGGCAAGGCCTTCATGCCGACCCTCGACGAGGGCGATGTGATCGTGCAACTGGAGAAGTCGCCGAGTATTTCACTACCGGCCTCCGTCGCCCTCGACCGGCAGGTCGAGCGCGCGCTGCTCGAGGCGATACCGGAAATCCGCCAGATCGTCGCGCGCACCGGCTCCGACGAACTCGGCCTGGACCCCATGGGGCTGAACGAAACCGACATTTTCATGGAACTGCGCCCCCGCGACGAATGGACCGTGGCATCCAAGGACGAGCTGGTGGCGCGCATGCGCGAGGTCCTGCACCAGTTCCCCGGTATCAATTTCGGCTTCACCCAGCCCATTCAGATGCGGGTCTCGGAGATGCTCACCGGCTCGCGCGGCGACCTTTCCATCAAGGTGTTCGGCGATGATATCGCCACCCTCGCCTCCCTGGTGGCCCAGGTGCAGGAACTGCTGCAGGACATACCGGGCGCGGTGGACATCCAGGCCGCGGTGATCGAGGGCGGCCGCTTCCTCAACGCCCGCCTGAACCCGCAGATCGCCGCGAGCCACGGCATGACCGTGGAACACCTATCCCGACACCTGCGCACGCAACTCGAGGGCATGCCCGTATCGGAGATCATCGAGGGCAAGAAGCGCTTTCCGCTGGTCCTGGCCAATCGCGGCGCGCAGCCGGACCCGGCCTCGAGCATCGACGCCCTGCAACGGCAGCTGGTGAACCTGCCCGACGGCAGCCTGGCGCCGCTCGGGGCGATCGCCGACATCGGCTTCCGCGAGGGGCCGCTGCTGATCAACCGCGAGCGCGGCAACCGCTTCGGCGTGGTCACCAGCAACGTCGCCGAGCGGGACATCGTAGGCTTTGTGGAGGAACTCCGGGGCCGTGTCGACACTGCGATCACACTGCCCACCGGCTACTCGATCGACTTCGGCGGCGAGTTCGAAAACCAGGTCCGCGCCACCCGCAACCTGCTGCTGGTGGTACCAGCGGCGCTGCTGATGATCCTGGTGATTCTATTCGCCACCTTTCGCTCACTGCCCCTGGCGCTGCTGATCCTGGCCAATATCCCCTTCGCCCTGATGGGCGGCATCGTCGCCCTGTTCATCAGCGGCGAGTACCTGTCGGTGCCGGCCTCGGTGGGCTTCATCGCCCTGCTGGGCGTGGCGGTACTCAACGGCGTGGTCATGATCAGCCATTTCGAACAGACCGCCGCGACCATTCCGGACCACGAAACCCGTGTTACCCAGGGCGCGGTCAAGCGCCTGCGCCCCATCCTGATGACCGCCACCACCGCGATGTTCGGCCTGCTGCCGCTGATTTTCGCCAGCGGACCGGGCGCGGAAATCCAGCGCCCCCTGGCCATCGTGGTCACCGGCGGCCTGTTCAGCTCAACCATCATCACCCTGTATGCGCTGCCCATGGCCTATCTCTGGCTGCAAAGGAGGACGACATGACAGAGCAACTACTGGTGGCCATCTTCTCCGAGGGCATCCGCGACGACCTGATCGATGCCCTGGTGCAGCTGGATGAAGTATCCGGGTTCAGCCTGCAGGCCATCGACGGCTACAGCCGGGAGCACAGCCAGTACGATGTGCGCGAGCAGGTCGCGGGCTACCGCCGGATGTGCCGGGTTGAGGTGCTGCATTGCGCCCGGCACGAACCCGCGCTCCTGGCTTCGCTGCGGGCTGTGTGCGGCGCCAGCCCCATTCGCTACTGGATCGCGCCGTTGCAATCCGCGGGCCATCTGCCGGAAGACCCGCCTTCCCCGGGATAGCCATTCGCCTGCGCGACACAAAGTCACATCGCCACCCGCGCGTTCAATCCCGGCCAGGTCTGCGCTACCCTGATGCCAGCAATCCTCAGAGAGAGAACTGTGCATGTGGCGACTACTGATGGGCATCATCGCCCTCGCCTGGCAGGCCCAGGCCATGGCTGGCGAGAACCGCCCAGCGATACAGGCGGAACGGCTATCCGGGACCGTCAAGATCCTTGCCTCGGACGACTTCCAGGGCCGTGCTCCCGGCACTCCGGGCGAAACCAAAACCGTGGACTACCTCATCGCGCGCATGCAGGCGCTGGGCCTGCGGCCCGGCGGCCCCGACGGGCGCTGGACGCAGGATGTGCCGATGATACGCACCCGGGTCCAGTCGCCCGCGACCATGGCCTTCACCGGCGGGCAGTCGAAGCTGGCGCTGCAACAGGGCGTGTCGATCGACCTCGCCACTGCGCGGGCCCTGGAAACCATTGACGCCGAAGAGATCCCCGTGGTCTTCGTCGGCTTCGGGGTGCACGCCCCGGAACAGGATTGGGACGACTTCGGCGATATCGACCTTACCGGCAAGCTGGCGGTGTTCCTGGTCAACGACCCGGACTTCGCCGCCGCGCCGGAGGAACCCGCGGCCGGCCGCTTCGGCAACCGGCGCATGACCTACTACGGCCGCTGGGCCTACAAATTCGAGGAGGCCGCCCGCCGGGGGGCCTTCGGCGCACTGGTGATCCACGAAACCGAGGCCGCCGGCTACGACTGGAGCGTGGCCGCCGCCGGTGCCGGCGAGCGGGTCGCGCTGGGCAGCCAGCCGGCGGATACACCGGCCATCACCGTGCAGGGCTGGTTGCACAACGACGCGGCCACCGAGCTACTGGCCATGGCTGGTCGCAATCTCGACGACCTGCGCACCGCCGCGCGCAGCCCGGATTTTCAGGCCTTTGAATTGACGGGGGTCCATTTCAACGCCGATCTGGCGATCAACCTCAGCCGCTTCGACAGCCGCAACGTCCTGGGCCTGCTGCCCGGCGCGGAGCGCCCCCGGGAGGTGATCATGGCCTCCGCCCACTGGGATGCCTTCGGCGTCGGCGACGCCGACGAGCAGGGGCGCACCGTGCGCCCGGGCGCCAACGACGACGCCCTCGGCAGCGCCGGCATCCTGGAGATCGCGCGGGTGCTCAAGGCCGGCCCGCCGCTGGCGCGCAGCGTGGTGTTCGCCTTCTGGACCGCCGAGGAAGCGGGCCTCATCGGCTCCAAGGCCTACGCCAGCGACCCGGTCTACCCCCTGGAGAGCACTGTCGCCAACTTCACCCTCGACATCCTGCAGACCGCCGGCGCCGCGCGCGACGTGATCCTGGTGGGCAAGGGCCAGAGCGACCTTGAGGAGGACATGGCGCGGGTGGCCAAGTCCCAGGGCCGCTACGTCACCGAGGAAAACCTGCCGGAAAACGGCCTGTTCTACCGCGCCGACCACTTCTCCCTCGCCCGCGAGGGTGTCCCGGTGCTACTGATCATGGGCATCGCCGGCGGCGCCGACCTCGTCGATGGCGGCCGCGAGGCCGGCAACCAGTGGATCGCCGACTATGTCGGCAACTGCTACCACAAAACCTGCGATGCCTGGTCGGCGGACTGGGACCTGACCGGCGCCGTGCAGGATATCGAATTGATCCGCCATATCATCGAAGACTTGGGTAACTCCACGCACTGGCCGCGGTGGCGGGCGGGGTCGGAGTTCAAGGCGGTGCGTGAAGCGAGCGCATCGGTAAGGGAGTGAAGTAAAACTGGCCGCGCCGGCGGGCTGGCGGGCTGGCGGGCTGGCGGGCTGGCGGGCTGGCGGGCAAGTGTATTCATTGTTAACATCGGTCGCGGAAACACGATAACAATAACAGGGAGAATGACCGTGACCGCACGACAAGGTTTCCTGCCAAGCTTGGTATTGGCTTTTTTCAGCACCCTCCTCACCGCCTGCAGCGACAGTGGCAACGACGGCCCGGAGGTGGAACTGCAGAACAACATTCTGGTGCTTACCCAGGCGCGCGTCCCCAGCCGCCTGGTACAGGACATCGTCGACGAACACGAGGCGGCGCCGGATGTCCCGCTGCAGGACGACATCCTCGGCCCCTCACTGAGCCTGGTCAAGCTGATGGGCAAAACCAACCACTTCGGCATCGATATACAGGTCGATCCCCCTGAATATATCGACTACCACGCCACGGTTCCGGAGACCCTGGTATGGATCGCGGAGTACCCCGAAACCCGCGAGCGCAACCTGCAGACCGACGCCTCCGGCTGGTGGACCATGTACGTGTTGAAGGACCGCGGCGCGGACCTGGAGTTCTCTTTCATCTACGAGAAGGAGGACTGGATTACCACCAAGACCAACGTCAACACCATCAACGACGAAGACAATACCGACTTCGCGATCCAGTTTATCGACCCTTACTATTACCAGTACGGCATGCTGCCCTTCGTGGAAAACCTGATGCGCAGCAACGGCCACCCCAACTTTTTCTTCTCCAATGCGATGGTGGTCACGGTGGGCAAGTCCTGGGGTTCCATGCACGACGACCGCCTGCCCCACGGCGACCCCGGCGCCCTGGTCTCGCTGAGCCCGGACACCCCGGACGCCATCGGCCCGATCTATTTCAACAAAGCCGTGATCCCGGACCTGAACCAGGAGAGCGTGTCGGTGGACGGGGGCGTCACCTGGCTGAATATGCCGGTGAACGCGACCTATAACGTGACCGCCCACAAGGAAGGCGTCACCTACCCCACCGCAACCTTCCGCATCACCGATGCCGATATCGAGGCCGGCGTGGAGCTCTTTATCGCCTCGCCGCCGGACTCCCTGGAAGGCGACAACGACTCCCCGCCCGGGGAAGACTGAGCCCAAAGTAGTGAACGAAATTGTCGGACATAAAAAGGCCCGCCTAAAGAAGCGGGCCTTTTTCATCAAATGGAACCCGGGCCAGTACCAGGACGACCTCCGCTAGTTGAAATATGCCTCATCGCCGTAGTCCGGGCAGACCTCGACCAACTCTGGCGCTTGCGAATTCTTGCGACTATCCGCAAGCCAGCACTCATCAAAAATTGAACAGTAGCAGAAAATGACCTCGCCTCGCGGCTCGCTGACGACGCCAAAAAGCTTCCGCGCCAGATCAGCATCGGTCGTACTGAAAACGACGACCTTTTCATCAGGTCGGAGGACGCGATCACTGATAAAGCTACGGCTGACCGCGGCTCCAGTGTCCCCCCCAACACTGGCAACCAGCTCAGACCAGTTTCGGGTGACGTTACCACCGACACTGATGCGAACGTCCCGCATCTTTGCGGGCCCGACACCGGCATTCGTAAATGCCAACGTGAATCCCGCGGCGTCTCCCGTGTCATAGTCTTCGAGCATCACCTGCACGAAGGGCCAAACGGCGGCCGCGGTCTGCTGGCGAACGGCAGCGGATTCAGTGAGCGCGGCATACAGGGCGAGGACCGCAATCAACACACCGACGACCGAGAGGACCGTTTGCCAAAAGGTCAGGCGGATGATGTGCTGTTCCGCGCGTAACAGGGAATGGGTTCTCACTGACTCCACATCAGTCATATCTGCCTTTTCATCAGTCATAAATCGGGCCCTTATTGCCTCACGGTCGCCGGTAAAGGATAGTCCAGATGTCTTGAAACAGGCGAAAGCGGGCTTCTCACCAATCTAACCCCTACTGAGCATGGAATTAACTTGCACGATGAAGGTGAGGGACCTTGAGAGGATCGGGGAACTACTCCGGTAAGCGCTTGGCCATTTTCCTAATCCTCCACTCGTACTCAACCCGCTGTTCGCAGTGTGATAGCGCTCTCCCTGAAAGCGTCAAAGCGTAGATAAACCCCTTTCCAGGAGGGCCTACGGCTTGAGGAACTTTGCGAGTTACCGCTTTGGAGTGCTGACCCACTGCGGGTGGGATGGCATTACTTATCAGCTACGCGTGGAGGCCCATCCCGCGTGTATGGGGTGGAGCCAGAAAAACAGGGAAAATCGAAACCCGGAAAACAAAAAAGCCGCTCCGGGATTACCGTAAGCGGCTGATTTGTAAGAGAAATTTGGTCGGGACGGCAGGATTTGAATTATTCGACACCGACCATATTTCCTTATATATCAATAGGTTACTAATATCACCCTCTCTCAAATTGATCCTCAGAGACCTCGATTACGACGCTTCTGCCGACAACGTGCCGACAGGCCCCTAGTCCGATCAAACCATAGCAACCCGATACCCTAACTATGATTTTTCAGAACCGATACCCACCCGAGGGGCTAAGCACCTCTCCACAGAATATCCAGGACCACGGCCCCAGGCACCAAAGTCAGTGATAGCGAGGCCTCGAGAGTTGGGTTCTGAAACTACGTCGGAAGCGACCTCTCACCTGTACCCGGTGTACTAAGCCCTCCACAGAGGCCCAACACGGCTATATCAACCCGGTGGGCTAAAAAGGTTTAGGAAAACCTTTAAGGCAGGTATCTCATCTGCCTACGACGGCAGTAACTGTCATGTCGCTTCAACAATCAAAACTCCCCCCCCCCCCCTGTGATCCTGCACTGGTTTGCAACTCATCTCCAGCAGGCCGGCCGACTAATGGGCCTGGCCCGGGTTCATAGGGCCAACTACCACTTCATTGATTCACAACCCGCAGAGGCCTACTGGTCTCACTGCACCTACCCCCTGATAAGGACTCACATGAAAACTGAAAACCTCCCAGCTCCACACGGACGTATCCTCAAAGGACTCCCCTTCAACGCCCGTCACCAGGCCACGATCCGCGAGGCCGTTGGCATCCTGGAGTCCCATCTGCAGACATCACCAGTGTTTA
Source organism: Parahaliea mediterranea (assembly GCF_017255185.1). Lineage (GTDB taxonomy): Bacteria > Pseudomonadota > Gammaproteobacteria > Pseudomonadales > Halieaceae > JAFKCZ01. The sequence goes on along the minus strand of NZ_JAFKCZ010000004.1, from coordinate 40,968 downwards.
CACACCCAAACCAGGTAAACGAATACTGCCAGCTTCAACTGGCAGGAGAGGCAGATGAAGTGTTCTGCTGTCTGTACCTCGACACACAGCACCGGCTTCTCAACTTTGAGCAGCTCTTCCGCGGAACGATCGACTCAGCCCACATTCATGAGCGTGTCATCCTGCGTCGCTGCCTGGAGGTCAATGCTGCCTCTCTGATCGTCTGTCACAACCACCCTTCTGGCTCACCTGAACCGAGCAATGCAGACATCCACTTCACCGCCCAGCTCAAGTTCCTGCTCGCCATGATTGATGTCCGCTTGATGGACCACATCATCGTCGGCGCAGAGGGCCATGTTTCTATGGCACAGGCAGACCTACTCAACTCCGTAGGTAGATAGTCTGACCAAGTAAGTTAGAAGTCCATCCCGGAACTCCAACCTCAACATTCCAACCATCCGTTAGGGTACTGCCCACCTGAGCCATATCTTTAGCCCAGTAAACATGCGGGTTGTGGAGGATAGTTAGAATGCCGGGATGGCATTTCTGACGAGGTAGTTCGAGGGACAATGCGGAACTCGAACCTTCCGGAACTGGCTCACATCCAGACCAATCTACCTACAACAGATCAGCATCATTCAGGCTCATCAAGTACCACATAGATGGCCTGTAAGTTACTCTTACCCGAATATCTCACGGCCATATGGCAGTTCATTTTTTAACCAGAACGCAGGACGCTATGAATAACTCGAACTCTCTGGAAGAACGGATTCTCGCCCTCCTCCCCGCTGATGGCAGCACCATGGGCAACATGGCCGTTCTGCAGGCCCTGGAGGCCGGTGGACACCAAACCACGGATGATGAGTACCAGGCTGCCAGGGACTCTCTGCTGACTGCAGGCCTGATCGTCAAAGGACGTGGCCGCGGCGGTTCTATCGCCAAGGTACTGTCCAGTTCCGATGCCCTAGTCCTGGAGGTCCAGACCACTCCAGAAGATAGTCCAGAGACAAAGAAGCCCCGGCAGAAGAAGGCCACCAAGAAAGCCAGTAGATCAAAAACTGACCAAACTCAGGTCCTGTCCTACCGCTACGATGACAAGCGGAAGAACAACCCACATGTGGGCATGGTGGACACGCACAGCGATGGGGTCGAAGAGAAGAAGGTCTGGCGCTATGACCCACACCTGGACCCGGAACTGCAATTCGACTCATCAGCCAATCGGAGCCAGGTCGAGGCCCTCATAGACAACGCTCTTCAGGCCACTGCCGCAGAAGCAGAACACACCAAGGGTGAACTACTAGCCTGGCTCGATCATGCCCTGGCGGGCCACGACGAGGCTGCTGTCAGGGAGGTTGTTACCAACCTCAGGAAGCGTGTAGCAGATCAGAAGCCTTCCTCAGATGCACAACGCTCACTCGAGGAGTTGAAGCGGCTCCAGGCTCCCTACCTCCAGTGGACCGGCAAGGCAGAAAGAACCAGCTTTGAGGTCGACACAGTCTCCCTCCATGTCCATGAGCGTATTGACCCCGCCACCATCCTGGCAGCAGTCCAGAAGCGCATTAAGGATGCCCAGAGCGGTGACAGCACCGGCCTGCAGAGTGACTTGTTCAGCGCCCCCTTCGAGAACCTGCCCATGCATCAGGCCATAGACTTCTACAAGCATGAGAGAGACTGGGCCAACCGCCTTATAGCAGGTGATTCGCTACTGGTGATGAACTCTATGTTGGAGAAGGAGGGTATGGCAGGGCAGGTGCAGATGATCTACATCGATCCTCCCTACGGGATCAAATACGGCTCAAACTTTCAGCCATTCACGAACAACCGAAGTGTTTCCGATGGTCGGGATCAGGATTTAACCCAGGAGCCTGAGATGATAAAGGCGTTTAGGGATACTTGGGAGCTCGGCATTCATTCCTATCTAACCTACCTGAGAGACCGCCTATTACTTTCCAAAGATCTACTTCGATCTAGTGGTTCCATCTTCGTTCAGATTTCTGATGAGAACCTTCACATCGTCAGGCAACTACTGGACGAAATATTCGGGCAAACCAACTTTATTAGTCAGATTTCTTATTCGACAACAACAGGCACCGCCGATGCGCTACTAAGCAGTGAGCACGACAAGATTCTCTGGTACGCCCGAAACCGATCCGAGGTTAAGTACAATCAGCTGTGGCTAGAAAAATCGGTAAAAGACGTTAAGAGCTATAAATACAAGGTCGCCAGCAACCGCCGTAGTTACTCAAGTTTAAGCAAAGAAGAGAAATCTGGCTCTAGAAAGGTTCCAGATGGGTGGGCTATATCTCAATTGAGTTTTGCTGTTTCTCAAGACCCTGGATCGCCAGAAGAGCGTTTCTATAACCTTTTTGGTAAGGAATATGATTGCGGAGTTTCCCGCCATTGGAAAACTAAGAACCCTACTGGCCTAGACCGGTTGCATCGAGCAGGAAGACTTCTCCCACTGGCATCTCAGCTAAACTACATCCGATTCTTGGATGACTACCCATTAACCGTTCTCACAAATGTCTGGGATGATACTGGAAGTGCAGGCTATTCAAACCAGGATCCCAAGAGATATGTTGTTCAAACAGACACCTCCGTTGTCCAGCGATGTCTGTTAATGGCCACCGATCCAGGCGACATCGTAATTGATCCAACCTGTGGCTCAGGGACTACAGCGCTAGTTGCTGAGCGGTGGGGGCGGCGCTGGATTACTTGCGACACTTCACGAGTCGCCATAACTCTAGCAAAGCAGAGACTAATGACCGCCAGCTTCGACTACTTCGACTTGAAATATCCCCATGAGGGCCTCCGAGGTGGCTTCATATACAAGACCGTGCCTCACGTCACTCTGAAATCCATCGCAAACAACCCCGAGGTCGACCAAATATACGGCCGGATGCACCCCGAAGTTGTTGAGGAACTTGCCAAGCTTAATGCCACACTGAAAGGTCACGACCACCAGTTCATTGTCGCGGAGGGGGGACGTAAAGGCAGATCTGTGCAGTTCAATGCAACCGATACCGACACCCTTGAATTACCCTCTGGTGAAGTCGCCAAAGTCAACGCCCTACTTGAATGGGAAGTCCCGTTTGAATTCCCCGAGGACTGGCCGGATGTGGCCAAGGAGCCCTTTGAGGCGTTTCACACTGCTCGCCGGACCATGCAGCAGCAAATGGACGCCAGCATTGCCGCCCACGCCGGACAGGAGGTCCTATACGACCAGCCTACCGTAGCGAAGGACAAATTACGCATTACAGGGCCATTCACTGTGGAGGCAGCCCCCTTCCCGACCGTTCTGGGTTTAGACGACACTGAGCAGCCGACTGAAGCAGATATAGCTGTGGCGCGGTCGGGTGCTACGTCCCTACAAGCCCAGTGGCGTGACGAACTTATCAAGACCGGCATCAGAGGCAAGGGAGGCCAGAAACTCAAACTGATGGATCTCGAACCACTTCCCGGCACTCACTACATCCATGCAGTCGGCACTGTGGCTGACAGTGGCGAACGAGTAGCCGTCAGCTTCGGTCCTGAACACGCAGCCCTGGAGCAACGTCAGGTCGAGATCGCCATGAGGGAAGCCAGTGAACTCTTCCCCTTGCCCAAGATGCTCCTGTTCTGTGCTTTCACCTTCGACCCCGAGGCCGCCAAAGACATCGACGCCATCAAGGGTGTCCAGGCCCTCAAGGCCCAGATGAACACCGACCTGCTGACCGAGGACTTGAAGAAGGGCCGGGCCAGCAATGAGTCCTTCTGGCTCATGGGCCAACCAGAGGTAGAGGTTCACAGCAACAAGGACGAGACCCTCACCGTTGAAGTTCATGGCTTCGACTACTTCGATACCAAGACCGGTGAACTCAAGTCGGGTGGCAAGAAGAACATCGCCATGTGGGCCCTGGACACCGACTACGACAACCGATCCCTGTACCCCCGGCAGGTCTTCTTCCCCATGGCCGGCAGTAAGGATGGCTGGTACAAGCTGAAGAAGGACATCCGGGCCGAGCTGAATGAAGACCTGCTGGAGAGCTTTCACGGCACTGTCTCTCTCCCCTTCAAGCCAGGTGACAACAAGTGCCTGGCGGTGAAGATCGTTGATGACCGGGGTATTGAGTCGCTCAAGGTGATTCGTCTGGACTAGTGGTGACCCTCTACCACAGTTCCAACAATCCAATAGATGAACGGATCACCAAGATAAGGACTTACCCGTGACAGCCGAATCACTCATCATCAACTCGCCCTATGACGTTCCCAGCCAGCACTGGAGCCAGGACGCCAGTGGCAAGGTCGCCAACACCGTGACGGGGCGTAGACCCGCCGCCTATGAGATTTACGACACCCGTAACAATACCCGCCGGGTTGAACCTCTTGAGACCGTCAACAAGATCCGAGAGAGACTTGACCAGTGGCGAGCTGACCGATGGCCTGGAGTTACCAGCGTCACCCGGGAACTACTGCAGCACTGGCATGCTCGAGGAGACTGGGAGGTAGACTCCCGAAGCTGGCAGGGAGGCCCCCGCCAGTACCCTTTCTACTTCTGCCAGCTGGAAGCCATAGAGTCCCTGATCTGGTGGCTTGAAGCACCGGATGCCTACAAACAGGGGATCGCCCTACCTGGCGATGGAGGCCCCTGGGAGCGCATCTGTAACAAGATGGCCACCGGGTCAGGCAAGACCACGGTCATGGCCCTAATCATCACCTGGCAGGTGCTGAACGCCCTCCAGTACCCCAAGGACAAGCGGTACTCCCTCGCCGTGTTCATCGTGGCCCCAGGCCTGACAGTGAAGAGCAGGCTCCAGGTCCTCTACCCGGGCGACCCCAAGAACGTCTACGACGAGTTTGTGCTATGTCCCAATGAAGCCATGCGCCAAAAGCTCAACCGGGCCGAGATCCTGATCGAGAACTGGCACACCCTGATGCCCCTCAAGGAGACTACCCGGTCTGTGGTCAAGAAAGGGGCCGAGAGCGATGAGGCGTTCACCCGTAGGGTCTTAGGTAAGCTGTCCCAGCACAAGGACATCATCGTCATCAACGACGAGGCCCACCACGCATACCGCCAACGGGCTGAGGTAAAGGTCAAAAAGAAGGATGCTGATGAGTTAGGTATCGACCTTGAGGAGGCTACCCGCTGGATCGAGGGGCTAGACCGCATCCATAAGACCCGCCGCATCCGCCGCTGTTACGACCTCACAGCAACACCCTTCGCCCCCACTGGCAAAACCAACACTGAGAAGGGCCTGTACGAGTGGATCATCTCGGACTTCGGACTCAATGACGCGATCGAAGCCGGGCTGGTGAAGACCCCCCGGATCGTCATCCGGGACGATGCTCTGGCGAACGCTAAGACCTACGCCAGCAAGCTCTACCACCTGTACCGGGAACCCGAGGTACAGGAGGACCTGAACCGGAAGGCAGAGCCCCATGAGTCCCTTCCTGACCTGGTTCAGAAGGCCTATACACTACTGGCCTACGACTGGAGAGAAACCAAGAATGAATGGGAACGCGGTGGACACACTATCCCCCCGGTGATGCTCACTGTGGGCAACCGGACGGAGACCGCCTCCCGTATTGAGCACTTCTTCAACTCTGACGACTGCCTCATCAAAGAGACCCATCAGCCCAATGCCACACTGAGAGTGGATTCCAAGGTGCTGGAGAAGGCTGAACGAGGTGAGAGTGTCACCAAGGACAAGGACTACGCCGAACGGTTGAGCGACATCATTCAGTCATCCGGCATGCCCACGGACAAGATGGAAGAACTGCTGGGTGAGAAGCAGGAAGTTCAACTGAGGGCGCTGGTCGACACCGTCGGCAAGCGAGGCCAGCCCGGCCAGAAGCTCCAGAATGTGATCTCTGTGGCCATGCTCTCAGAGGGCTGGGACGCAGCTAACGTGACTCACATCATGGGCCTGAGAGCCTTCACCAGCCAGCTACTGTGTGAGCAGGTGATTGGACGAGGCCTGCGCCGAGTCGCACATGACATGGACGAACACGGCCGCTTCCTGCCTGAGTACGTCAACGTCTTCGGTGTCCCCCTGTCCATCTTCCAGGATGTTGAAGGTGGTGGAACCCCACCTCCACCACCCAAGCCGAGTGTTCGAGTCGAGGTGGAACCCGGTCGTAACCACTTGGAGATCCGCTGGCCCAACATCGAGCGCATCCAGGAAGTTCTTAAACCAGAACTGACCATGGACTGGAACAAGGTCCCGCACTACTCACTGGACCCTGCCCAGACACCACTTAACGCTGAGATTGCACCTTCACTGACTGGCTTCCCGAATCTGGCCCAGGTCTCTGAGATCGACCTGGAGAAGGCCCTGGACGACTTCAGGCTCCAGCACCTCATCTTCAAGGCCGCCAGGAAGCTGTTCCTGCAGGCCGCCACAACCTTCGAGGGAGACAAGCAGTACCTGGCTGTCCAACTCATCCGCATTGTTGAACAGTTCCTGGAGTCCGACAAACTGGAGATTCCCAGCCTCTGGCACCAGGACCCAGTACGTCGCCGGCTCCTCTTCGCTCTCAACATGGATGCAGTTGTGGGCCATGTGAACCAGTATGTGAACCTCCAGAACGTTCAGCGTATGGAGCCCCTGTTCAATGAGCACCAGCCCATAGGCTCTACGGCCTACATGAGAGCCTGGCTAACGACCAAACCATGCCAACCGACAGTCCGGTCCCAGATCAGCCCGGTGGTGTATGACAGCACCTGGGAGAAGCTCGTGGCCGATGTCTGTGAGAAAGACTCCAACGTAGTGGCCTGGGCAAAGAATGACCACCTCGACTTCAAGATCCGCTACATCTGGCGGGGCTCCTCCAGAAACTTCGTACCGGACTACCTCATCAGGTTGAGTAACGGGAAACACCTCATCCTGGAGGTGAAGGGTCAGGACAGCGACCAGAACAAGGCCAAGCGCAATGCCGCTGACCTCTGGGTGAAAGCTGTCAATGACCACGGCGGGTTCGGGAGTTGGTGCTTCGACACCGCCTTCGAGCCGGCTCAGATCAAGGACCTGCTCAACCGACACACTTGACATACGCTCACCCAGCTTAGTTGTTTGGGGCCGTTTCCCGCGGCCTCAAGGCCCTTGCCGTGACAACTGGAAGACCATCTGACCACAAGGAAGAAACAGTGAAACTAAGCACTCCACTACTCTCACTCTCTACCGCAGTACTTCTCACAGGCTGCAAGATTCAGCTTACGGCGCTAGATGGTGGGGACATCTATGCTAAGAACGCCGGATTTGTCTGTGATGAACAGACCACCTGTTCTGCCAATGTTGACGATACCACCTTCAATGAGTCCTTCCAGCCCAGGGCCAAAGAAGGCTACACATTCGACAGCTGGGTGGCTGGTGACGGCCTCTTCTGTGGCGGCAAGAAAGGCACGTGTGACCTCTCCACTGCAGGCTTCGAAGGGAATCAGCCACTCCTTGATGTTCTTGATTCTGGCAGGGAGTTCTACCTGATCGCCCGCTTCAAGCCAGAATGCTACTCAGGTAGCAGTGAGCTGGGCGGCATGTACAGAGAGCCACTGAGACTATGCCGGGAAGGTAGCCCCTACACAGTCACTTCTGACATCCAGTTGGGGCCAGAAGCCCCACTTTTCATTGATGCTGGTGTCACACTCAACTCCACTTCACCGACCGGCAACAGGATCGTCGCCTACTCCAACCTCTACCTGCTGGGCAAACCCAAGCAGAAGGTTCGGATCAATGACCTGAACATCGAGACTGCCTATAACGGGCAAACCAGTACGATCGACATCAACCACACCTTAATCACGTACCCGAAAACCCAGGATGTCAGAACGCCCTCACTGGACATGGTATTTACTGAGGCAGGAGGCTATGCGCGTCTAACAGATTCCGAAATTCATGCCAGTGTGTTCTTCAACGCTGGCACCTCGGAGAGGGTGAGCTCAACGCTCTCTAGCGGAAAGTCGCCCCTCATGGCAACTCGGATCGAGAGAAACAGATTTGTTGATTCAGGACTCCTGCTACTCATCGATACGGAACTGCTCATCAAGAACAACCTGTGGTCAGGAGAGGGCACCGAACTCGTAGTCAGGCGGGCAGGCAAGTCCAAGATCGTAGCCACGCAGAACAGCTTCCTGGCCACTACTCCTGAGTCATCTTTCCCGGGCTCAGAAAGCCAGTGGAATAACTCCGTTATCATTGAACCCAACAGCACAAGCCAAGAAGTAGATCTCAGCAACAACTTCTGGGGTACGACAAACAGGGCTGAGGTAGCCGATGAAATCTGGGATGCCAATGACACCTTTGACGTTGAGGTCACCGGTGTGTTCGAGCCTGTCCTTGGTAAGCCACATCCAAAGACACCGGCTGTGGACTGACTCAACCTCTCCTGCCCTATTTAATCAGGGCTACCAGGCTCACCGCGGGGCGCAGCCAGAGCGGTGAGCCGGCAAGGCCCATGGCAACTCCCAGTTCATCTCCACGACCCAGATTGAGCAAACCTGCTCCATTCATTTATCTGACTGGCTTCATGATGCCCAGTTGAGCTCAACATAAAGTGAATTGATCACCACTTGAAGGCGCCCTCCGGGCGCTGGGTGAGGAATATGGAATCTTCCTGTCTACTCGACATATATTTTTAATATATAAAAATATATTACTTAATTTTCAACAGGTTAAAGAATACAAACCATACAAATATGTAACATATGCTAACCACATAGTTCACTTATATGTATGGTTTTCAGCATACACTCGTAATGGATACCAGCTATGTCTAACTTAAAGAATACCTCCACTCAGGCCCTCACGGTGACCATACCGAGCGACCACACCCTGGAAATGGGTGCGATCAGAGAGGGCAAAAACTACCCTGCTCCGCCCTACGGCATGCTTGGCCGGTCAGGTCGATCGAAGCACAAGATAGACGGCGTGAATGTCCCGTTTCTCTTGAAGCAATTGACCGGCACAGGGCACTGGTTCTTCTGGACTCTGGTAGAGGCACGTGACTATGAAACCAATCTGGTAAAGCCCACCCAGCTGGCAGGCCTCTCCCGCCAGGAACGTGGCCGAATCGCCAGAGCATACAAGGAGCTTGAGAAAAAGCGCTTGGCCATTCGAACAGCTCGACAGACCTACCTGATCAACCCGAAGGTCATGCTGCCGATGCTCAAGTACTTTGAGCGGACTTGGTTTGAGTGGGAAGCAGCCTGTAACAAGAAAGGGCTGACAACAGAGGCATCTGTGCCCTTTGCATTGAAGGTCACACCTGGCAACAGCCCTCCTGCCAAATTGGCATGACATGACCCTGCGGGTTCAGCATTGACAGATAAAAACCACGTCGTCAGAGCCCGTAGCCCATGTGGTCACCCTCTCCAGCATCAAGCCAAGCTTGGCATGGAAATCCTAGAGGAGCACACTCCTATAAATCAAGCATCCGCTTCCGTCCAGGCTCCGCGTCCGCTAACGCTGCGCTAGGCCTGGCCGTCAGCCCTCCAATCCATCATCACCTTCAATATACTCAGAGGTGCACCCCTCGGCACACAGAGGGCGATGAGTGCTAGGACCGCCCTAATTGCCAGGGCAAACATGGTGGCCTCCGGCCACTCGGTGATCTAAGGCAAGACCTCTCCCTATTTGTATTACTCAGGCTGGCTTCAGCCCGGGGGAGCACCCCTGTCTGCGATTCACACTGACCAAAATTCAACCAACTACCACAAGGACACTCCGGTGGTCGAAAAACCAACAATCCCCATCACAACCGTCTCCCTTGAACAGTACTCCGAGTGGGTAGGGTTCAGCCTGCCCACCCTGAGGGGACGGATCAGAAACCAACTCTGGAAGGAAGGCGTGGAATACGTCAGGAACCCCAGTGGGAAAATTGTCGTAAACATTGAGGCCGCACAGGCCTGGGAGCAGAAAACATGGAAGGAACGCACAGGAAGCGTGGCTCAGTCGAAACAGTACGGGACAAGCTCGTCTACCGCTTATGGTGGCGCCACCCCGATGACCCATACCGGGAACACCGGTGGACGGTCTCGACACATCAAACCGCGACCGATGAGAACAGAAGCCGCCTGAGGCAGAACCTGGAGGTTCTCAACGCCAAGATTCAGGCAGGGGCATTCTTCCCCTGTCAGGAGTTCCCTGGCACCAAGATCGCCGCCTACTGCCACTGTGGTACCTGCGCGGCTGTAGAACCACTCTCACAGGCTCACCAGGCACCCAGCACTCTGGGCGACCTCTTTAAGCTATACAAGCCATACGAAGAGGCCAGAGCCACCGGAGACCGGCGAGTCATCGAGGCCTCCTCCTGGAGAACCAAGAAGCGTGGCATGGACGCCATGGAGAAGACCTTCACCTGGCTGGATGAGAGTGGGCTCCTCTGTGATGTCAGTCCCCTGACTGACTACCAGATCAAGGAACTGATGCCAGATGCTGTCAAGGACTGGTTGAGCGCCTTCCAGCACCGCCAGGAGTTGCTGACAGAAGGGAAGGGTCCAGCCTCCACCAAGTACATGATCAATCTGCTGTCCACGATCCGGCAGGCACTGAAGTATGGCCAGCTCAGGCGGTGGTGGAGAAGCCACCCACTCCTCGAGTTCTCCGGGACCCTGATCGAAACCACCAAGGAAGAGAGGCATCGCCGGAACAACCGGACTCTGAACAAGCCCTTCTCCATCGTCGAGAGGGACCGCATCATTCAATGGTTTGAACGCCAGTGGCACCAGTGCTCGGCAAAGCACTACAGAGGGAAGGAGAAAATCAGGCTCCTCTTTCTGCTCCACTATGTTGTGATTGGCTTCAACACCGGTCTGCGGAGTCCCTCAGAGATGACCGCCCTCGAATGGGCTGATGTGGACTACAGCAACCAGTGCATCAACATCAGGAAGTCCCGCGAGTCCTCAGGTCGGATCGATGAGCAGATCATTCGCCCCTACACCAAGACAGTCAGGCACCGATCTGTTCCCATCAACAACATGGTGCTTGAGTCCCTCCGGGCCCTGGAGAAGTTCCGCCAGACCGACCATGACTGGATCTTCTGGAACCCGCGGGCCAGTACCTCAAACCCTCTGGCGATCTCCAACGGGTGGGCCCCACTCACCGGAGAGAAACGGATCCGCTACCAGTTCGAGGAGTGCCTGAAGGCCCTGAACATCCCCTCCCCTGAGAATCAGGGGCAGTACCGGATGAGGCACACCTTCACCACCCTCGCCCTAGACAACACTGACCTCTCCGACGAGAAGGTGGCCGCCCTCATTGGCGACAATGTGGAAACCATGCGGTCCCACTATCAGGGGCATTGTAGGAACAGGTGGAGGGACGACGGCGACGTGGACCAGCTCAACAGGCTCAATGGCCTGGGCAAAGGAGTGCTGAGAGCTGTGCAGTCAGGGTAACAGTCAGCCCTGTTGATGTGGCAGAACCTGGATGGTCGAGCCAGGGAAGGCGGCCAGTAAGGCCTTCTGCCGACACTGTGCCGACAAAAAAGGGCTTGCACTGCAAGCCCTTGATTTTGTTACTAAATTTGGTCGGGACGGCAGGATTTGAACCTACGACCACCACACCCCCAGTGTGGTGCGCTACCAGACTGCGCTACGCCCCGAGACACGCCTTAATCGGCGAGGGCGGCATTATACTCAATCACGCCGCCAACACAAACCCTATTTGCCGCCGGGGGCGAGGACTTTAAGTACGTCCTCCAGATCCTCGATGGTTTCCTTGATCACCGCCTGCAGCTCCACCGGGGTGACGCTGTCGCCGTCGTCGGTCATGCGCTGGCGGGCGCCGCCGATGGTGTAGCCCTGGTCGTACAGCAGGCTGCGGATCTGGCGGATGGTGAGCACGTCGTCGCGCTGGTAGTAGCGGCGGTTGCCGCGGCGCTTGACCGGCTTGAGCTGGGGGAACTCCTGCTCCCAGTAGCGCAGCACGTGGGGTTTCACCGCGCACAGCTCGCTCACCTCACCGATGGTGAAATAGCGCTTGCCGGGGATGGCCGGCAGTTCGTTATTGTGGGTCGGTTCCAGCATAAGCCTCTACTCGCGCCTTCAGCTTCTGTCCGGGCCGGAAGGTAACGACCCGGCGTGCGGAAATGGGAATTTCCTCCCCGGTCTTGGGATTGCGACCCGGGCGCTGGCTCTTGTCGCGCAGGTCGAAGTTGCCGAAGCCCGACAACTTCACCTGTTCGTTCCCCTCAAGACAGCTGCGGATCTCCTCGAAAAAGAGCTCAACAATCTCCTTGGCTTCCCGTTTGTTGAGCCCCAGCTCTTCAAACAGGCGTTCGGCCATCTCGGACTTGGTGAGCGCAGTCATTGGGGTTCCGTCAGTTCCTGAGTTCGGCGTTGTAATTTTTTTCCAGTGAATCAACGACTTGGTTCACTGCCAGGTTCACATCCTCATCACTAAGAGTGCGCGATTGATCCCGGAAAGTCAAACCCAGTGCCAGGCTTTTTCTTTCTGGATCAATGCCTTTCCCGGCATAGACATCAAACAACCTTAAGTCCGTCAGGTAAGCCCCTGCCGCCGCTCGCACATTGGCCATGAGCTCCGCCGCGGGCACGGCCTTATCCACCAGCACCGCCAGGTCGCGGCGCACCTCGGGGAATTTGGACAGCTCACTGAACGCGGGCTGGCGGGCATCCACCACCGCCTTCAGGTCGATCTCGCAAACGTAGAGCGGCGCGTTGAGGTCCAGCTGCGCCTGCACCGTGGGGTGGATAACGCCGATGTAGCCCACGTCAACGCCCTGGCGGCGGATGCGGGCGGTCTGCCCGGGGTGCAGCGCCGGGTGGGTTCCCGCCACGAATTCGAACTCCTGTGCGGCGCGGCCCAGGCTCAGCAGGCTCTCGAGGTCGCCCTTGAGGTCGAAGAAGTCCGCCGCCTCGCCGGCCGCGGCCCAGGACTCGGCAAAGCGCTGGCCGGTGGCGACCATGGCCAGGGTCGGCTCCTGGCGCAGGCCGGGCAGGCCCGGTTCGTCGCTGGAGCGCTCCTCGCCCTTGATAAAGCGCAGCCCGGTCTCAAACAGGCGCACCCGCGGCTGTTGCCGGTGAGTGTTGCGCAGCACCGCGCTCACCAGGCCCGGCAGCAGGCTGGTGCGCATCACCGCCATGTCGGCGGAGATCGGGTTGGCCAGGTGCACGGGCTCAAGGCCGGGATCGAAGACCTGCTGCAGCTTGGGCTCCACAAAGCTGTAGGTGATGGCCTCGCGGTAGCCGCGGGCGCTCAGGTGGCGGCGCAGGGTGCGCGGGGACACCTCGGCCTCCTTGCGTGCCGGCATCGCCAGGTCGGCGCGGATGCGCGTGACCGGCAGGTTGTTGTAGCCGTAGACACGGGCCAGCTCTTCCAGCAGGTCCGCCTCGATGGCAATGTCGAAGCGCCAGCTGGGCACGGTGCAGGTCCAGCCTTCTGCCGTGGCGCTCACCCCCAGGCCGAGCCCACTGAGGATGCGTTCCACGTCCTCCGCGGCCAGCTCGATGCCCAGCAACTTCTTGATCCGCGCCGCGCGCAGGGTCACGTCGGGCCGCGCCGGCAAATCGTCCGCCGACACCGCCTCCGTGACCGGTCCCGCCTCGCCGCCGACAATTTCCAGCAGCAGCTGGGTGGCGCGCTCCATGGCGCGGTGCTGCAGTTCAAAGTCCACCCCGCGCTCGAAGCGGTGGGAGGAGTCGGTGTGCAGGCCGTAGCCCCGGGCGCGGCCCGCCAGGGGGTCGGGGGCGAAGAAAGCCGCCTCCAGGAACAGGTGCCGGGTGCCCTCGCCCACCGCGGAGGGCTGCCCGCCCATGATCCCGGCCATCGCCAGGGGACCGCTGTGGTCGGCGATCACCAGGGTGTCGGTGTTCAGCTCCACGGTCTGGCCGTCGAGCAACTCCAGGGACTCCCCGGGCTGCGCGGTGCGCACCACAATGCCGCCGCTCAGCTTGTCGAGGTCGAAGGCGTGCATGGGCTGGCCCAGTTCCAGCATCACGTAGTTGGTCACATCCACCGCGGCGTCGATGCTGCGCACGCCGCAACGGCGCAGTTTTTCCTGTAGCCACAAGGGGCTGGGGCGCGACAGGTCGACGTTGCGGATTACCCGTCCCAGGTAGCGAGGGCAGTGCACGGGGGCTTTCAGCTCTACGTCCAGGGTGTCGCCGTGGCTCTCGGCCACCGTGTCGATGACCGGCTCGCTCACCGGCAGGCGGTTCAGCAGGCCCACTTCCCGGGCGATGCCGGCAATGCCCAGGCAGTCCGCGCGGTTGGGGGTCAGGCCGATTTCGATCAGCCTGTCGTCCAGGCCGAGGAAGCAGCGGATGTCCGCGCCCACCGGTGCGTCGGCGGGCAGCTCCATCAATCCGTCCGAGGCATCGGACAGGCCCAGTTCCTGCTCGGCGCAGAGCATGCCGAAGGACTCCACCCCGCGCAGCTTGGCCTTTTTGATCTTGAAGTCGCCGGGCAGCACCGCGCCCACCCTGGCCAGGGGCGCCTTGAGGCCCGCGCGGGCATTGGGGGCGCCGCATACAATCTGCACGGTCTCGTCGCCGGCACTGACCTGGCACAGGCGCAGTTTGTCGGCGTCGGGGTGCTGTTCGGCGCTGAGGATCTCCGCCACCACCACGCCGCTGAAGTCACCGGCCACCGGCTCGACGGCGTCCACTTCCAGGCCCGCCATGGTGATCTGGTGGGCCAGCTCGTCGGTGGAAAGCTCCGGGTTGACCCATTCCCGCAGCCACTGTTCGCTGATTTTCACTCTCTATCTCTCCGTGGTCCGGGGCTTAAAACTGCTCGAGGAAGCGCAGGTCGTTGTCGAAGAACAGGCGCAGGTCGTTCACGCCGTAGCGCAGCATGGCCAGGCGCTCGACGCCCATGCCGAAGGCGAAGCCGGAGTATTTCTCCGGGTCGATGTTGGAGTACTGGAACACCCGCGGGTGCACCATGCCGCAGCCCAGGATCTCGATCCAGCCGGTGTGACTGCACACCCGGCAGCCGTCGCCGTCGCAGATCACACACTGGATATCCACTTCCGCCGAGGGCTCGGTGAAGGGGAAGTAGGACGGACGGAAGCGCACCGCGGATTTTTTCTCGAAGAAGACCTGCAGGAACTCCTCCAGCAGGCCCTTTAGATCAGCCAGGCTGGAGTGCTCGTCGATCAACAGACCCTCGACCTGGTGGAACATGGGGGTGTGGGTCAGGTCGGAGTCGCAGCGGTACACGCGGCCGGGGCAGATCACCCGCAGCGGCGGCTTGTCGTTTTCCATGACCCGCACCTGCAGCGGTGAGGTGTGGGTGCGCAGCACGGTGTGCTCATCCACGTAGAAGGTGTCGTGCATGGCCCGGGCGGGGTGCTTCTCGGGAATGTTGAGGGCTTCGAAGTTGTGGTAGTCGTCCTCGATCTCGGGGCCTTCGACGATGTCGAAGCCGATGCTGGAGAAGAAGTCTTCGATGCGCTCGATGGTGCGGGTGATGGGGTGAATACCGCCGGTACTCTGGCCGCGCCCGGGCAGGGTGACGTCGATGGTCTCGGCGGCCAGCCGGGCTTCGACCGCGGCCGATTCGAGGGCCTGCTTGCGCTCGCCGATGAGGGCCTGGAGCTCCTGTTTGACGACGTTGATTTTGGCGCCGGCCTCGGGGCGCTCCTCGGCGGACAGTTTGCCGAGGCCCTTCAACAGGGCGGTAATCTGTCCTTTTTTGCCGAGGTAGTCGACGCGCAGCTGTTCCAGCGTGGCGCTGTCATCGGCGGCTTCGATTTTAGTCCTGGCCTCGGCGGCCAGTGGTTCGAGGTTTTCCATCTGATCTCGTCTTGAGCTCTGGGTTAATTGTATTGGTACTGTGCCAAATTGCCGCGCCGGGGACCGGGTAGGGCCTCTCCGGACACGCCGTGAACCCATCCATGGGGGCTTGTGTTCGACATCCCTGTCTCTCACAGTCCTGAGAGGCCCTACCCGGCCCCCAACGCTACCTTCGCACTTCGATTCAATCCTGAGATCGAAGCTGCCAAAGGTGCTGTTCCTCAATAGGGAGCACAGAGCATACGGGAGGGGTGTCACGGACCGTCAGCGGCATGGATGCCGCTGCCGAGCCCCCATGGAAGGGTTCACGGCGTGTCCGTGAGGCCCCTACCGTATGATCTGGGCGTGTTGCGAAGTCCCAACACTCTGTCCGCATTGACGAACCACCGGAACACCGGCCACCGCCTGCGCGAAAATTACAAATGCAAACAAAAAAAGAAGGGAAAGAGCATAGCCCTTTCCCTTCTTTGGTTTTTCAGTGTAGCCAGCGATCCGCGGCGCGTTTGACAACGCCGCGGCAGGGGTGGGCTTAGGCCAGCGCGGCCTTCGCTTGCTCCACAACCGCTGCAAAAGCCGGCTTGTCATGCACAGCCAGGTCCGCCAGCACGCGGCGGTCCAGCTGGATGTCGGCCTTTTTCAGGCCACTGATCAGGCGGCTGTAAGTCATACCGTTGGCGCGGGACTGAGCGTTGATACGCGTGATCCACAGCGCGCGGAACTGGCGCTTGCGTTGGCGCCGGTCGCGGTAGGCGTACTGGCCGGCCTTGGTAACGGCCTGCTTGGCAACACGAAACACACGGCTGCGGGCACCGTAGTAACCCTTGGCCTGTTTCAGGATTTTCTTGTGACGGCGGTGAGCCACCACACCACGTTTTACGCGAGGCATAGTCTTCTCCTAATCTCCAATGAGTCCGTTAGCGTGCCCGCAACATGCGGTCGATCAGCACCTTGTCGCTGGCATGGATCATTGAAGTTCCACGCAGCTGGCGCTTACGCTTGGTAGTCATCTTGGTCAGGATGTGACTCTTGTAGGCGCTTTTACGCTTGTACCCGCCGGCGGTTTTCTTGAAACGCTTGGCGGCCCCGCTGTGAATTTTTGCTTTCGGCATAGTTAAATACTCCGGATCTACGCATTGATAAAACGAAGCGCTAAGGCATTCACGGGCCCTAGTTCTTCTTCTTCGGTGCGATCACCATGGTCATCTGGCGGCCTTCCATTTTCGGGAACTGCTCCACGGAACCGAGCTCGGCGAGATCGGCTTCAACCCGTTTCAGCAATTCCAGGCCAATTTCCTGGTGAGCCATTTCACGGCCGCGAAAACGCAGCGTGACCTTGGCCTTGTCGCCCGCTTCGAGGAAACGTGTCAGGTTGCGCAGCTTGACCTGATAGTCTCCCTCTTCCGTCCCGGGACGAAATTTCATTTCCTTGACCTGTGTTCGCTTCTGCTTCTTCTTCTGGGCAGCTTTTTGCTTCTTGGCTTCGAACACATGCTTGCCGTAGTCCATGATCTTGCAGACTGCGGGATCTGAATCAGCAATCAGAACCAGGTCCATACTGGCCTGTTCCGCGGCCGCCTTGGCCTCACTCAGTGGAACAATCCCGACCTGTTCGCCATCGGCGCCAATCAGGCGCACCGGGTCATGGGTGATCTGGTCGTTGGTGAGGGCCTTCTTCGAGGCGCCTTTGCTGGCACTGTTTCTCTTAATGCTGATTCTCCATTGCAATTGCAATACGGCCACGACGCGCCACATCGTCCGCGAGCTGCGTTACAAACGCATCGAGGTCCATCGACCCCAAGTCCTCGCCACGACGGGCCCGCACGGCCACGGTCTGTGTTTCCACTTCCTTGTCCCCCACCACGAGCAGATAGGGAACCTTCTGAAGAGTGTGCTCGCGGATTTTAAAGCCGATTTTCTCATTTCTCAAGTCGGAAACGACCCGAAAGCCCTTGTTTTGCAAGGATTCTTCCACTTTTCGGGCGTAATCGGCCTGTTTATCGGTAATATTCAACACTACCGCCTGGGTCGGCGCGAGCCAGGTGGGGAACACGCCCTCGTAGTGTTCGATCAGAATCCCGATGAATCGCTCGAAGGAGCCCAGGATCGCCCGGTGCAGCATCACCGGCACCTGGCGGGAGCCGTCCTCGGCCACGTACTGGGCGTCGAGCCGGCCCGGCATGGAGAAATCCACCTGGATGGTGCCCAGCTGCCACACCCGGCCGATGCAGTCCTTGAGGGAGAATTCGATCTTCGGCCCGTAGAAGGCGCCCTCCCCGGGCAGTTCCTGCCAGGGCAGTTCGTGAGCGTCGAGGGCGTCGGCCAGGGCTTTCTCCGCCCGATCCCAGTCGGTGTCGGAGCCCACCCGCTGGTCGGGGCGGGTGGACAGGCGGTAGATGATCTCGTCGAAACCGAAGTCGGCGTAGACCCCGTGCAGGAAGTCGATGAAATCCGCCACCTCGGGCTGAATCTGCTCCTCGGTACAGAAGATGTGGGCGTCGTCCTGGACGAAGCCGCGCACCCGCATCAGGCCGTGCAGGGAGCCGGAGGGCTCGTTGCGGTGGCAGGAGCCGAACTCCGCCAGGCGCAGGGGCAGGTCGCGGTAGGACTTCAGGCCCTGGTTGAATACCTGCACGTGGCAGGGGCAGTTCATCGGCTTGACCGCGAACTCCCGCTCGTCGCTGGGCAGCATGAACATGTCGTCGCCGAATTTGTCGGCGTGACCGGAGCGCTGCCACAGGGAGATATCCACCAGTTGCGGGGTCTTGATCTCGTCGTAGCCGTGCTCGCGCTGGGCGCGGCGCATGTACTGCTCGATGGTCTGGTAGATGCTCCAGCCGGCCGGGTGCCAGAACACCATGCCGGGGGCCTCTTCCTGGGTGTGGAACAGGTCCAGCTTCTTGCCGATCTTGCGGTGATCGCGCTTCTCGGCCTCGGCGATGCGGTTCAGGTAGGCCTTGAGTTCCTTCTTGTTGGCCCAGGCGGTGCCATAGATGCGCTGCAGCATCTCATTGCTGGAGTCGCCGCGCCAGTAGGCGCCGGCCACCTTGGTCAACTTGAAGGCCTTGAGTTTGCCGGTGCTGGGCACGTGGGGGCCACGGCACAGGTCCATCCAGGGGCCCTGGCGGTAGATGGACAGCTCTTCATCCGCCGGCAAATCCTCGATGATCTGCACCTTGTAGTGCTCGCCCATATTGCGGAACAGCTCCACGGCCTTGTCGCGGCCCATCACCACGCGCTCGACGGGGAGGTCCGCGGCGACAATCTCGGCCATGCGCTTTTCGATCTTCTCCAGATCCTCCGGGGTGAAGCTGTGGCCGGTGGCGAAGTCGTAGTAAAAGCCATCCTCGATCACCGGACCGATGGTGACCTGGGTGCCCGGGAACAGTTCCTGGGTGGCCATGGCCAGCAGGTGGGCGGTGGAGTGGCGAATCACTTCCAGGCCGGCCTCGTCGCGCTCGGTGATGATGGCCAGTTCCGCGTCGTTCTCGATCACATGGGAGGTATCCACCTCGCGGCCATCGACCACGCCAGCCAGGGCGGCCTTGGCCAGGCCGGGGCCGATATCGGCGGCGACGTCGTGGACGGATACGGGGGCGTCGAAAGTGCGTTGGCTACCGTCGGGCAGGGTAATAACAGGCATGAGCTTTCCTTTGTCCAGTGGTGGCCCCTACTAAAGGCCACGTGAGTCAGCGTCAATCTAAGATCGGGGGCTGAGATTCTTTTCGTCCCGAACCGAAAAATTCGAGGGCGCGCATGGTAGCACAGCGCGCACCAAGCCCAAAATCCCGATAAAAGGGAATAAAAGGGGTCAGAACCCTTTATTAAAGGGTTCTGACCCCTTTTATTCCCTTTTATTCCGAAAATTGGTATGCGTCCCTGTTTGGGGGCGGTTTATCGCGGGGAGGGCTCGCTTCGTCGCAGCGGGGCCGCGGTGTTGTTGCGGAGGCGGCGCCCCCTGCCTAGGCTGGCAAACACCAGAATAGCGGGATACAGCCCATGATCCAGTTTTCGGTCAATGGCGAGGCCGTCGCCCACACCGGCGACCCGGAAGAACCCCTGCTGTGGGTGCTGCGCGACTCACTGGGATTGACCGGCACCAAGTTCGGCTGCGGCGCTGGCCTGTGCGGTGCCTGCACCGTGCATGTGGATGGCGCCGCGCGGCGCGCCTGCGTCACGCCGGTCAAAACCGTCGAAGGGCAGGCGGTGACCACCATCGAGGGGCTCGGCGCGCAGGGCCTGCACCCGGTGCAGCAGGCCTGGATCGCCGAGGACGTGGCCCAATGCGGCTACTGCCAGGCGGGACAGATCATGGCCGCGGTGGACCTGCTGCGGCAGGTGCCGAACCCCAGCGACGCCGATATCGAGCGCCTGCAAACCAACCTCTGCCGCTGCGGCACCTATACCCGGGTGCGCAAGGCCATCTTCCGCGCGGCGGCCGCGCAGGGCCGGACACCGGCGACGGAGGGTGAATCATGAACGACGCAGCCCACCTCCCCCGCCGGCGCTTCCTGCAGCTCGGCGCCGCCGTCGGCGGCGGCCTGCTGCTGGGCATCCGGCTTCCGGCTCTCGGCGAGGAAAAGCCCGCGGGCAGCATCGGCGCGCCCCCCGAGGGCACCCTGGCCTTTTTTGTCCGCATCGACCCCGACGGTGCCGTCACCATCGGCTCGCCACAGCCGGAAATGGGCCAGGGCGTAAAGACCTCCTTGCCCATGCTGATCGCCGAGGAACTGGACGTGGACTGGGCGCGGGTGCGCGTGGCGCAAATGCCGATGGGCATCCAGCGCAACACCGAGGGCCAGATGAGCTGGCTGCACGTGGGCCAGGGCGCCGGCGGCAGCACCAGCATCGCTTCCAGCTGGCAGCCCCTGCGCGAAGCCGGGGCCACGGCCCGCCAACTCCTGACGCAGGCGGCGGCAAACCGCTGGCAGGTGGACATCGGCAGCCTGTCGACGGAACCGGGCGCGGTGGTGCACGCCGGCGGCAACCGCCGCCTGGGCTACGGCGAGCTGGCCGCGGAGGCGGCGCGCCTGCCCCTGCCGACGGCACCCCCGCCGCTCAAGGCGCCCGGGGAGTTCCGCATCATCGGCACCCCGCGCCCGGTGGTTGACGCCGAGGATATCGTCACCGGCCGGGCCCGCTACGGTATCGACGCCCGCCTGCCCGGACAGGTCTATGCCGTAATCGAGCGCTGTCCCTGGCTGGACGGGCGCCTGCTGACCGTGGACGACAAGGCCGCGCGGGCGGTGCCGGGGGTGATCGACATCGTCCTCATCGAAGGTCCTGCGGCGGGGGAACCCTACACGGTGCTGGCCAGCGGCGTGGCCGTGGTGGCCTCCTCCACCTGGGCCGCCGAACGCGGCCGCCGGGCATTGAACATCCGCTGGGATCGCGGGCCCCACGCCAAGGAAAGCAGCGCGGGATTGCGCCGGCGGATGGAGGAAGCCCTGGCCGCCTCCGATGGGCAGGTGGTGCTCGATGAGGGCGACGTCGAGCAGGCCTTCGCCGGGGCCAGTGACAGCGTCGAGGCGAGCTACTACGTTCCCTACGTGGCGCATGCCACCCTGGAGCCCCAGTGCTGCCTGGTGGAGGTGCGCGAGGACGGCGCCACCGTGATCGGCCCGATCCAGATGCCGGCCGCGGCCTCGCGCATGGTGCACCAGCTCACCGGGCTGGACCGGCTGTCGATAGAGGTACAAATGACCCGCCTGGGCGGCGGTTTTGGCCGCCGCCTTACGGTGGACTATGTGGCGGAAGCCACACTCATCGCCCAACAGGTGAAGCGCCCGGTGAAGCTCCAGTGGAACCGCCGCGACGACCTGCACCACGACTTCTACCGCCCCGGCGGGCTGCAGCAGCTGCGCGCGGCATTGAACGACAAGGGTGAAGTAACCGCCTGGCGCCAGCGCCTAGCCAGCCCCTCCAAGTACTACCGGCGCGATGGCGTGGCCGAGGATGGCATGTGGGAGTCGGAACTCTACCCCGACGATCCGCCCCGGCGGCTGGTGCCCCATCTGCGCCTGGAGTACTTCGCCATGCAGTCGGGCATGCCGCGCGGCTCCTGGCGGGCGCCGGCCCACTGCGCCAATGCCTTCGCGGTGCAGAGTTTTATCGACGAGCTGGCACACCGCGTCAACGCGGACCCGCTGCAATTCCAGTTGCGCCTGCTCGGCGAGCCGCGGGAATTCCCCTACGAACAGCACGGCGGCCCGATATTCGACACCGGGCGCCTGGCGGGGGTGCTGCGGCTGGCCGCGGAGCGGGCCGACTGGGGCAGCCCCATGCCCGCGGGCTCCGGCCGGGGAATCGCCGGCCACTTCACCTTCGGCGGCTACTGCGCCTATGTGGTGGAAGTCACCGTCACCGACGGCAAGCTGCGCGTCGACCGTGTGGTCGGCGCCCTGGACTGCGGCCTGGCAGTCAATCCCAACCACGTCAAAGCGCAGATGGAGAGCGGCATCCACGACGGCCTGTCCACCGCCCTGCGCCTGCGCATCACGCTGCAGGACGGCCGGGTACAACAGGACAATTTCGACAGTTACCCCCTGGGCTCGCTGGCCGACGCCCCGCGGGTGGTCGAGACGTATCTCGTCGACTCCGGCGCGGCACCGTCGGGTGTCGGCGAGCCGCCGATCCCGCCCCTGGCCCCGGCCCTGACCAACGCGATATTCGCCGCCACCGGGCAGCGTATTCGCGAGTTGCCGCTGATCGATCATATCGACCTCGCTTGATTCTGGGTTGAATCAGAGTCCTTTGCCGCGGTGCGTGGCCGGTTGATATCGGCCCTGCATTTGCGGTTTATGGCCGAATGAATTCGGCCCTACATGGGTGGATTCAGCCCCCCTGTAGGGCCGAATTCATTCGGCCTCCACGACCTCCACGACCTCCACGACCTCCACGACCTCGACGACCTCAGTGACCTCGACAGCATCGACGGACACTCAACCACGTCAACGGACTGATACAAGCTCAATTCATCAGCGCAAGCAGCGGCGTGCCATCCCCAGAAGAGCCCTGCGTGGATACGCCGCGTTCCGGAACCGAGTAGCTGTGCTGCTCGCGAAACACCGACACCAGGCGGGCCGGGCCGACCAGCTGCGACGACAGGGCGGGCAACTCGCAGGTGGGCACCCGGTACTCGAGGTGCTCCCGGTAGGCCACGGTTTCCAGGTCGAAGCCGGCCAGCGCGGATTCCGGCAGCAGCAGGCGCACCACATAGCCGGCGCCGTGCACCGGCACCGCCCACTGGCGGGCGATCATCTCCGCGTAGCGCTGACGCAGCTTGAGGTAGCAAAAAAACTCGCCGCCTTGGCCCGGCTCGATGCGCCGCCAGTCGGCGCGCTCCAGGGCGGCGAGTTGCACAGGGGACAGGGTCTGGTAGAGGGCCAGCATGGGGCGGTGTGGCAGGGTTTTCATAGCTCGAACACTCCTCCGCTTGGGTGAACAGGAAACAGGTCCGGGACCGCCAGACCGGCGGCGGGCGTCCCCGCGGCGGGCGTCCCCGCGGCGGGCGTCCCCCCGGCCGGCGCGGCGCGCACCACATAGCGCAGCGGGCCGCCCGGTTGCAATGCGTCAAAGGGGTAGCAGGTCACCAGTTCCAGCCCAGCGGGGCCATCGGTGGCCGGCGACATCTGGGGCTGGCGCGCGTCGACCACCCGCGCATCCCCCACCCGGTAGGACACCCGGCGCCCGTCCGGCAGCTCCAATTGCAGACTCATCGCTGGCCGCAGGCGCTGCAGGAAACGGAAATGGGTATCGCGATGACCGGCGATGACCGCGGTGCCCGGCGCACCGGGGCGCGCGCCGGCGGCGTCCAAGCCGGGCCCGAAAGCCAGCGCGTTGCCGGTGGCGCCAGCGAGCACAAACTGATCGATACCGAGCTGCGGCACCCGCAGGCGCGCCACCGGCCAGGTATCCGCCCAGGGCCAGGGTTTGTGTACTTCTCCGCCCGCCGCCAGGGTCGCCTCCCAGGCGCGCTCCATCAGCACCGGCGCCAGGGCGGCCTTGGCGTAGATCATCCCCGCCGCGACCAGCTGCTGGGCGGCAACCGACAGCAGCACCAACAACACCCAGCTCCGCGGGCGCTCAAGACTTTTCAACAACACGGTCTTCCTCCGGGCGACGCATGACATGAACCAGCAGGGCGACGAACAGGGCCAGACAACCGAGGAAGGCCTTGGCGGGGCCGGTGGTGGCGGTGTTCGGGTAGGCATAGGGCTGGGGACTCTGCCCCCGGGGCCGGGTATTGGGCACGGGGCTGGCGCGCAGCGGCGCCCGGGGGTCGCGGCTTACCCGCTCCTCGATAGCCACAAAGCTGGTATAGGGGCTGAGCAGCTGATGGGCCAGAGCCACTTCCAGCACCCGCGGCCGAATTTCCTCCTCCGGGGTGGACGCGGAGCGCAGCGCCAGCAAACCGGCGATCTTGCGCCGCGCCCACAGGCTGGCGACGCCCTCGTGCTGTGCCGTATCCGGCCGAGCCAGGCCCGGCTGCCCCGGCACCGCGATACGCTGCCGCCAGGGGCGGCCCGCCAGCTCGCCCGACACAGCCACCTCGCCGGCGGGCAGGGCCGCGCCGAAATGCACCGCCTGCACCAGGGGCTCGCCGCGGTACAGGTCCGGTACCCGGGCCGGCCAGGCCTCCACTGCCTGGGGCCAGGCGACTCGCAATTCAGAGGCCAGCGGCGCGGAGATCCGCTCGAACAGCGCGCCCATGCGCGCGCTCACGTCCTCCACCCGACTCACCTGCACGCTGAAGCCGCGCCCGGCCTCCGCCGCCTTGCGCATGAACCATTGATTGGGGGCGGAGCCAATACCCACGGTGAACAGCCGGCTGTCGCCCAGGCGCTGCTCGATGGCCTCGAACAGGGCCTGCTCATTGCCCACCGCGCCATCGGTGATAAAGATGACCTGGCGCAGGCGCCGCACTTCCTCCTCCCCGGCCTGGGTGTCGAGCGCCCGCGCCAGCGCCGGCATCATCTCGGTACCGCCGCTGGCGTGCAGCTGGCGCACGAACTCGCCGGCCCTGGCCAGGTTGTGGCGGGTGGCGGGCACCGGCTGGTTAAACAACGCCCGTGTGCTGGAATCGAAGGCGATCACATTGAAGGTGTCCCCGGGCCGCAGCTGGCGCAACGCCAGCGCCAGGCTCTGGCGCGCCTGCTCGATGGATACCCCGCCCATGGAACCCGAAGTGTCGATCACGAACACCTGCTCCCGGGGCAGCACCTCCCCCGGCCGCTCGATGTCGGGCGGCAGCACCATCAACAGGCCGTAGTACTGGCCATCGACCGCCTCGGTAAACAGCGCCGCCCGCGGCGCGGTACCGGTCACCGGACGCCAGCGCAGCTCGAAGTCGCGATCCATCTCGGTGACACCCCGGGCCAGGGTCATGCGGTAACGCTCGCCGTCGCGGCTGAGCGCCACCTCGTGGTACAGGGCCTGCACTTCCGCCAGCGGCATGCCGGCATCCAGCTCGACCTCCACCGCCAGGGGGTTGAGCGGCGCGCTGTCGCTGCCGGGCTGGGGATAGAGGCGCGGCGTAATGGCGTCGGCGTCGGGCACCTGATCGGTGGGCGCCGCCCAGCCCAGGTAGCCATTGACCGACAGCGCCGGCGCCAACGCCGGCTCCTCGGCCCGCGGCTCGGGCCGGCGGGAAATGCCAGGGATATAGCGCGGCGTCAGCGTGGTGGGTATGCTCAGGGCGAACTCGCCACCGTCGTAGCGGGCCTGCTGAACATATTCCAAGCGTACCGTCACGGTTTCGTCGGGCGCAATGTTGGCGATGCGATTGGTGAACAGGTTGGGCCGCTGCTGTTCCACCAGCGCGGCTTTCTTGCCCGCGGCGCGGGCCTCTTGATAGAGCGCCTTGGCCTGCTCGCGCTCGCGCACCTTGCCCACCACCAGCCGCTCACCCACCTGCATCTCCAGGCGGCGCACGGCGGCATCGGGTGGCAACGGAAAACTGTAAATGCCCTCCCGCCACTCGCCGGTAGTATTGTTGAAAGTCTGCTCCAGCGTCACCACCGCCACCATGCCGGCGACACGCAGGTTCAACTGACTGTGCTGGGTGACCGCGGCGCTGTAGCTCGCGGTAGCCGGGTCGAACCAGCGCATCTCCCCGGCGCCGGTCTCGGCTTGCGCCTCGGACCGCGCCGGACTGGCCAGAATCAGCAGTAGCACCAGCACACCACTCACCGCGGTGGGCAGGGCCCGGAAACAGAACCACAGGCCGCCCCGGCCCGGGAGATCCGGCGCGGCGCCAACCGGCGCGGCACCGGATATGTTCATCGTTAATTGCTGCACGTCGTGCCTCCCTTGTTGTTGTGTTGCCATTACAGCGCGGCAATCTGGCAATTCAGGGGGGCAATTCGGGCAGTGCGGTGATCAATTGTGGCGAAATATGGCGGTGGCTTGAGCTGCCCCCGCCTTTCTGGAACCATGGCGCCTCGCCACCCGGTAACCGAACCCATGCCGAAACACATCGCCATCGTCGAGGACGAAGCCGCCCTCGCCGCCAATTACAGCGACGCACTGCGGCGCCAGGGCTTCGAGGTGGCGGTGTATGACAACCGCCCGGCCGCGGCGCGGGCCTTCGAGGCGCGCCTGCCGGACCTGGCGATCATCGACGTGGGTTTGGGCGACGAGGTGGAGGGCGGCTTCGACCTGTGCCGGGAACTGCGCAGTCGCTCGCCGGAACTGCCTATCGTATTCCTCACCGCACGCGACTCGGAGCTCGACATCATCTCCGGCCTGCGCCTGGGCGCCGACGACTACCTGACCAAGGACATCAGCCAGGCCCACATGCTGGCGCGCATCAACGCCCTGCTGCGCCGGGCCCGGGCCATGCGCGCCCCCGAGGCCGGCGAGCACCGGGTGGAACAGGGGGCGCTGGTGCTGAACCTGGAGCGCATGACCGCCAGCTGGCGCGAGGCCGCCGTCGAACTCACGGTCACCGAGTTCTGGATGGTGCACGCCCTGGCGCGCCACCCCGGGCACGTGAAAAACCGGCGGCAGCTCATGGAGGCCGCCAACGTGGTGTTGGACGACAACAGCATCACCTCCCACATCAAGCGCATTCGCCGCAAGTTCCAGCGCGTGGACACGGACTTCGACGCCATCGAAACCGCCTACGGCATGGGCTATCGCTGGCTGGGCCGCGATCGGTGAGCCTGCGCCGGCAACTGATCCTGGTCAGCCTGCTGCTGCTTACCCTGCCCTGGGCCGGCTGCCAGTTCGTGCGCGAGATCGAGGGCGCCCTGCGCCAGGGCCAGGCCCGCGCACTGGAAGCCACCGCGCAGGCCGTGGCCGCCAGCTTTGCCGACCAGCCCGAGCTGCTCTATCCCTGGCCGGGGCGCCTGGCGGAACCGGCTGACACGGATCACACCCTCTACGCCCGCGCGGCCGGGGCGCCGATCATCGTCGACGGCTACGCCGACGGCTGGCCGGAGCAGTGGACCGGCCGCTTCGCCAGCGGCGGCGGGGCGCAGCGCGCCGCCTTTCGCTACCAGGCGGCGACGCGTGACGAGCAGCTCTATCTGCTGTTGACGGTGGAGGACGAGGAGGTCGTCTACGACAACCCCGGCCTGTCACCCGAGCCCAACGGCGACCGCCTGCTGCTGCAAACCTGGCTGCACGGCAAACGCCAGCAGTATGTGATCGCCACCGCGGCCCCGGGCAGCGTGCGCGCCCGTCCCGATGGCCGGCGCCACCCGGGGGCGGATGCGCAGCGCATCCGCGGTTACTGGCAGGACACGCGCAACGGCTACACCCTGGAACTCGAGCTGCCCCTGGCCATGACCGGCGGCCGCCTCGGCCTGCAGGTGGTGAACATCAGCCGCCGCGCGGGCAGCGCACCGGTCATGGCCGGCAATATCGGGCCGCTGGATACCGCCGCCCCGCCCTGGCTGGTGTTTTCGCCAACGCCCCTGCGCGCCGCCCTCGATGCCTTCGCGACGCCCGGCCGACAGCTGCAGGTGTTCGACACCGCGGGCTGGCAACTGGCGCAGGCGGCACCGGCGACGGACAGCGTCGGCGGGGGCGCGACCGGAGACGGCAATGGCACCTTCTGGCTGTTGCAAGCGCTATACCGGCGCATCCTGGCCAGCGAGGACACCCCGCCCCTGCCCCGCACCGCGGCGGACGGCCGCCTGGCGGCGACGGAACTGGAACGGGCCCTGCGCGGCGCGGTGGACAGCCGCTGGTACCGGGAACCCGAAGGCGGCAGTCGCACGGTATTGTCGGCGGCCGCGCCGGTGCGGGCCGGGGGCCAGACCATCGGCGGCGTGGTGGTACGCCAGAGCAGCGAACAGTACCTGTCACTGACCGACCGCGCTTTCGGCCACCTGCTGGGGTACAGCCTGCTGGCCATTGGCCTCGCGGCGCTGGGGCTGCTGACCTACGCCAGCGTGCTGTCCTGGCGCATCGGGCGCCTGAGCCGCGCCGCGGGCGAGGTGGTGGACAAGGGCGCGCTGCAGCTGGAGCGCTTTCCCCGCAGCCGCGCCCGGGACGAAATCGGCGAACTATCGCGGCGCTACGCCGATCTGCTGGCGGAGCTGCAGGCCTACAACGAATACCTGCGCACCTTGAGCCGCAAGCTATCCCACGAACTGCGCACGCCCATTGCGGTCATCCAGTCCTCCCTGGACAACCTGGAGCAGGAAGACACCCGGGACCAGCGCGGCGTCTACGTGGGGCGGGCCCGGGAGGGCCTGGCGCGACTGAACCGCATCCTCACCGCGATGACCGAGGCCAGCCGCGTGGAAGAAAGCGTGCGCGGCGACCCATTGATCCCCCTGGACCTGGTGCCGCTGCTGCGGGACCTGCTGCCGGCCTACCAGGGCGCCTATCCCGGGCACCAGATCCGCCTGGACTGCAAGGTGGACAGCGCCCTGGTACTCGCCTCGCCGGACCTGCTGGTACAGGCCCTGGACAAGCTGGTGGACAACGCGGTGTCGTTTTCCGCGGAGGAAGCCCCCGTGCGCATTGGCCTGCGAGCCGAGGATACCCACTGGGAGTTGAGCGTCAGCAATCGCGGCCCCGCACTGCCGGCATCCATGCAGGGACAGCTGTTCGAAGCCATGGTGTCGGTGCGCGAGAACCGGGCCAGCGGCGGCGTCCACCTCGGCCTGGGGCTGTATATCGTTAAATTGATCAGCGAATACCTGGGCGGCAGCGCGACGGCGAGTGACCTGGCCGACGGCAGCGGCGTGTGCGTGAGCCTGCGGCTGCCCCCCGAGAAAAACTAGTTCTTACCCTGCTTGTGGTCGCGCTTGTCCTTATGTTTGTCGCGCATGTCCTCGGCCTTGTCGCCGGCGCCCTTGCGCACATCGTCCATTTTGTCACCGACGTCGTCGCGGGCATCGTCGGCGAGCCGCTCCGCGTCACAGGGCCCCTTCACGCCAATCGTAGCCTTCATCGCCGCATTGCGCGCCGCCTTGCCCGCGTCGCAGTCGATGATCTCGGGCTTGAGATCAGCCAGGGCCGGGACGGATAGCGCGAACAGCAACGCTGCGGCAGGTACTAGTTTCATCGCTTGTCTCCTTGTGCCACTGCCCACAACTATAGCCCAGAGCCGCCAGCCCGCTAGCTGACGAAAGCCAGTTGCTTGATCTCCGCCACCTGGTCGCGCAGCGCCGCGGCCTCCTCGAACTCCAGGTTTTTGGCGTGCTCCTGCATCTGCGCTTCCATCTGTTGCAACTTGCGCGCCAGGGCGGCGGGGCTGAGACTGGCGATCTCGCTGCTGTAGGGCATGGTCTGCTCGGCCACCTTGCGCCCCTTCGCCTTGCCGCGGGTGGGCATGCGCCGGGCGCCTTCCATGATGTCCTGCACCGACTTCTCCACCCCCTTCGGGGTAATGCCGTGTTCTTTGTTATGAGCCAGCTGTTTTTCCCGCCGGCGCTCGGTCTCGGCCATGGCCCGCTCCATCGAGCCGGTGATCCGGTCCGCATACAGAATCGCGCGCCCTTCCAGGTTGCGCGCGGCGCGGCCGATGGTCTGGATCAGCGAGCGGTCCGAACGCAGGAAGCCCTCCTTGTCGGCGTCGAGGATGGCCACCAGGGACACCTCGGGCATGTCCAGGCCCTCCCGCAGCAGGTTGATGCCCACCAGCACGTCGAACTCGCCCAGGCGCAGGTCGCGGATGATCTCCACCCGCTCCACGGTATCAATGTCGGAGTGCATGTAGCGCACCCGCACATCGTGTTCGGCCAGGTACTCGGTGAGATCCTCCGCCATGCGCTTGGTGAGCGTGGTGACCAGCACGCGCTGGCCGGTCCCCACCACCTTGCGGATCTCGCCCAGCAGGTCGTCCACCTGGGTGCTGGCGGGGCGCACCTCCAGCTGCGGGTCCACCAGGCCGGTGGGGCGCACCACCTGCTCCACCGTGCGCCCGGAGTGCTCCTGCTCGTAGGCCCCCGGGGTCGCCGACACGAAGATCGCCTGGGGCACCAGCCGCTCCCACTCCTCGAAACGCAGGGGGCGGTTGTCCAACGCCGAGGGCAGGCGGAAGCCGTACTCCACCAGGGTCTCCTTGCGCGAACGGTCGCCGCGGTACATGGCGCCGATCTGGGGGATGGTGGCGTGGGATTCGTCGATGATCACCAGCGCGTTGTCCGGCAGGTATTCGAACAGGGTCGGCGGCGGCTCCCCCGCCGCGCGGCCGGACAGGTAGCGGGAATAGTTTTCCACCCCGTTGCAATAGCCCAGCTCGCGGATCATCTCCAGATCGTACTTGGTGCGCTGCTGCAGGCGCTGGGCCTCCACCAGCTTGCCGGCGTCGTTGAGCTGCTTGAGACGCACGCCCAGCTCCTGCTCGATCTGCTCCACCGCGTTCAGCATCACGTCACGGGAAGTGACGTAGTGGCTCTTGGGGAAGATGGTCACCCGCGGCACCTTGGCCTGCACCTCCCCAGTGAGGGGGTCGAAGAAGGTAAGGTTCTCGATCTCCTCGTCGAACAGCTCCACCCGCACCGCCTCGCGCTCGGAATCGGCCGGGAAGATATCGATCACATCCCCCCGCACCCGGTAGGTACCGCGCTGGAAATCCACGTCGTTGCGGGTGTACTGCAGTTCCGCCAGCTGGCGCAGGATGTGCCGCTGGTCGATGATCTCCCCCCGCGACAGGTGCATCACCATCTTGAAATAGGACTGGGGGTCCCCCAACCCGTAGATCGCCGACACCGTGGCCACCACCAGGCAGTCGTCACGCTCCAGCAGGGCCTTGGTGGCCGAAAGCCGCATCTGCTCGATGTGGTCATTGACCGAGGAATCCTTCTCGATGTAGGTGTCGGAGGACGGCACATAGGCCTCCGGCTGGTAGTAGTCGTAGTAGGAGACGAAGTACTCCACCGCGTTGTCAGGGAAGAACTCCCTGAACTCCCCGTAAAGCTGGGCCGCCAGGGTCTTGTTGTGGGCCATGACAATGGTCGGCCGCTGCAGCTTCTCCACCACGTGGGCCATGGTGAAGGTCTTGCCGGAACCGGTCACCCCGAGCAGGGTCTGCGATGCCAGGCCCGCCTGCACCCCCTCCACCAGGCCCTCGATCGCCTTGGGCTGATCCCCCGCCGGGGCGAAGGCCGAATTCACCTTGAACGCTTTGGACATAATCTGTACAGCTCTACTCGCGCAAATACCCCTTGATTATCATCCACATAAGCCCGAATTGCAGCCGCCAGGGGGCCATCGAAGAGAAACTGAAATAATCGCGCCAAGGGTGTTGACCGAACCCCCATCGGTCATTAATATACGCGGCCTCTGGTTAACGCCATTCCGCCTTAGCTCAGTTGGTAGAGCAATTGACTGTTAATCAATGGGTCGCTGGTTCGAGCCCAGCAGGCGGAGCCATACAACGTAAGGCCGGTGAGGTAAGCATCTACCAACCCTCACTTTTAACGGTTTTACAGGCTATTTTAGCTACATCAAAGCCCTGATTGCTTAATCTGCATCGGGGCTTTTTTGTGCCCGCCAGATTCTCGCCGAGTGTCGATTTGCATACCACTTGCATACTGACAGGATACCGGCAGATATGGCGACCAGAGCCCCTTACGTCCTCACACTCAACGGCAACCACTACTTCCACCGCAAGCTGTCCGGGAGAATCCTACGGGTTTCCCTGAGAGCCACCGACATCCGCATAGCGGCCCACCGGGCCAGCATCCTTTACGGCTACAGCAGCCAACTTTCCCGACTGGGACTCCCTCACAACGAGATAAAGCGGCTTGTCCGCCTCCGGGCTCAACAGCTCTACGAGGAGGGCCTTGTAGGGTCCCACAGCGCCCCCGTCGTATCCCTGCCGGAACCGGGCACCACTATCCCAATCATTCTGCCCCTTCTGGTCCCTAGCCCGGTACGCGGTTGAGTGCATGACGCAATTCTTCCCAGACCTCCAAAAAGTTATACTCCAGTGAATTTAAGGGCACCCCACACTGAATTCTTAAAAATATTGAGATGACTCTGCAATACGGGCTGACCCCAGGAGTCTTTAATGAATGGGGCGGGAGTGCGCTAATACTTAAGAGCCTGGATAAAACCTTAAACGCGGCTCAAACGGCATGATCTGTTGCCCCGACCAATCGTTTCCCCAGCTTGGACTTTGCCTACGCGCCTCAGTATCAGGCAAAAAATCTAGATTCCTTTCAGCGCGTTCGGACTTTGGACTCAATAGCAAAATTTTTCCTCTACCCGTCACCGGATCAAGCCACTTACTCATGAAATCCTGACTGGTAAGCGATGTATTTCCCCAGGAAGGATCTGCAAGGTGAAAATTCTCCGCCCCGACACCCCGAAGCACAGTGAAATGCGCAAAGCCATCATGTTCGAGCGCCGCAACCGCTGGAAAACGTAACTGTCTTAATCGTTTCTCATCGAGAGACAGGCCAGTCGCGACATAACCATATTTTTGAGCCAGATATCTCAGTATCCACAAAGACACTCCGGTGCTCTCCCAATCCAAAGTGCGGCTCACAAGTGCTTCGTCCTCCAGAAGATCACTAAGTATCTGCTCTTCGGAGATCGGCTGTTGAAAATAGTGCGTGAGAAGCGTAGCCAGGGCAGCCAGGCCACAACTATATTCAAGCGACTGCTTTACAACACCATGATCACGAAGTTCCTTCCAGCTTCTAAAATCCCTGTCACCAAGAACCTCTTCTGCATTCGCGCAGATCCAAAAGCTGGCGAGAAATGGAATAAGTAGTGCATTCCGACACCTAGTGACGAGAATTCTCATCACGCTCACTGGAATCTTCTACTTGATTTGCCTCCCTTTTCGCAATTCGGGCTCCAAAATGGTCTCCAATTGCGATACAAACCAAGAATGCGGCACACCCTATTACTAAGATTACGGGCCCCGGCACCTTGTCGCCGTAAATGCAGTAAACAAGCAGCAGAAAGCCAAATACGACGACGCCCGCGGCAGCCACGATCATCCATGTATATTTTGAATACAGCTTTTCGTAACGATACTCCCTCAACTTTCTAATCAGCGCCGGATGCTTCATAACGAATCCCTTAAATATATGACATACATTTATGCGCCCACATATACAAACTAGCCCGACAGGGAAAAAATTCCAGTCGGGCTAGAAGAAGTCATAATTACTGGAGATCCGTGTTTTTATCCGAGCAGGTCAGGCACCCACCACCCGATGAGGCATAGTTCGGCACATAAACACCGTAGAAGAACGACATGAGCGCGATATCAAGGCCCGCTATTGTCGCAACCATAACCAAAGGTGCGACCTTCCCGTGCGTTTGCTGCAACTCCATGTCACTCAAAAAGTCCTCGCTTGAGATTGACGCGCCTGGTCCGAATGCAGATGAGACAACATGCCTGTCTGTCAGTTCGCTGCGCTCTGCTGCGTTTACACCTGTCGCAATCACTTGAGACAGACCGATTGCAAGGGCTACTGTGGCTAGTCTTTTCATCGTACTACTCCCTGTACTTGAGAATATTTGAGCAATTCCCATTCACTCCTATTGGTCAAAACTGATATATCCACTCCAACATCAACGAGGCTGACTCCTCCCCAGCCAAGGTAAACTCAGTGTTCGCGAATAATGTAGACTGCCTCCCGAGCCGCAGGCCTACACCCAGCTTCGTAAGTAAAAAGGTCTCACGGGAAGAGAGGCTCATCCCGTTTAGCGTTGAAGGTTGGTAAATGCGAAGCCCTACTCCGCCAAGGAGAGAAAGCCGGTGATTCACGGCAAAGTTCAGGTTTGAGTGGAATGAGGCGACATCCCCAGGATTTACCTGAACCACCCCGACAGGCCTGGATTCATAATTTGTGTAGTTTGCACTCGCACTCAGAACAACGGGATCTAATGATCGGTATATCGTTGCACCAACACTTTGTGTCTTGGCGTAAATATACTTTTCATGAGAGTAGGAGTTTCCAGCCGCTTCAAGGCTAAAATTCAATACTAATGCTGGGGTGCTGTTCTCCGGACTTACCTCCCAAGCACCACCAATCAAAAGGAATTCACGATCACTTCCCTGCTCACCAATCCCCATAGAGGCGTCAAGAGTTTGATGCCCGTAGCTGGCATTCAGCTCAACTCGTGACCCCAATCCCCAGCGAACCTGAGAGATCGCACTAGCTGTTTCAAAGCGATTAAACTGAACTAGTGAATTTTTTGAATTCAGAGCCAATGGGCCCACATTTACCAATTCACGAGTTTGCAAGTAGTCCAGCTTCACTGAGAATTTTATCGAGTGCTGCGGCGCAATAAGGTTTTCTATCTCTAATGGCGGTTGCGCTCCAATACCTGCACAGTAAAAGAACACAATCCCCAGTAGAATTAATTGAAAACGCATTCTGCGGGGTAAGTACAAACTGGGCATTCCATTGCCCTCCCAAAGTTGTCACGCTTTACTGACTTCCACTGTCAGCTAGTTTGCAGACAAACCTGGGTGGATTACACGTCATATGGAGGCAATTGAATCCAATTACTGTCACAGTGGATAAAAACGACGGGGCACTCCGCAAGTTCTTTGCTGCAAGCCTTTTCTCCTGGACTGAACAGAAACACGGGTATTGCCGCCGTCCAAGGCGTTGATCCCAGAAATCGGCACCTGCTCACAAACCGGCCTAGCCACCTCAGCAGTCCCCATCCACCGAAACGTAATATACCCATCCTCATGCCCCGAGGGATCCATCCAGTTACCGACCCCGGGGTCCTCGTGGCTGATGATCACCAGCAGGCTGCCATCCTCCTCGTAGTGGGCGTAGTGACCATTGATGCTGGTGATGCGTTGCCGGTAGTCCATGGTTTCCCACCAGTAGTTCCCGAACTCGCAGTTCCAGTAGGTGCAGTCCTTGGGCGGCGTCACCCGGATTAGCAGGGCCTCGTCCCGGGGTACGCGCCAATAGGCGATGAGTGGCGTGCCGGCGGGGGTGAAATCGATCTTTTTGTCTTCGAGTTCGCCATAGCTGACGAATTCGTTGCGGCGGGCTTTCCACAGGTCGATTTTGTCCGCCCAGAAATGGGTGGACCAGGCGACCCATCTGGCCGCGCCGAGCAGCCCCGCGCGGGCGCGCTCCGGTGTGAAATCCTCTGGCACAGCCGGTGGGCCCAGGCGCTCGATGCGCGCTTCCATGCGGCGCTCGTTTTCCCAGTCATTGAAAAACTGGCGGAAGGTCACGCGGTAGGAATCCGGGCTGGTTTTGATCCAGTTGCCGGGCTGCGGCTCGGGGCCGAGATAGAGTTCGAAATCGCCGTGCTCGTCGACCTCGAGGTCGTCCCCCAGCAGGGTGCCGACCACCGCCCCGCCCCAGGGGGTTTCGCCGTTTTCCAGTACGGTGACCGCGAAGAAGGCCGCGGTACCGCGGTTGCCGCTGATCCGGTAGGTGTCGGTGCCATTGATCGGTGCGCCCTGGTAGAGAGCGTCGGCGTTGTCGCCGCCTTGCTTGCGTACCGGGTCGAAGTAGTGCATCAGATGCGGGACGCGGGGGTCGTTGTTTTCCAGCTCGAACTGCAGCCCCAGCGAAATATTGCGCGCCAGTAAACGCAAGCCGGTGGCCCGGGTGACCGGGTTGGCCGGCGTGGTATCGCGGAATATCAGTTCGCCCGCCTCGCGCAACTCGTCGCAGAAACGGTGCCAGGTATCGCGCAGCTGCTCGTCATCCTTACAGTCGCCAAACATAAAGTCCGTCCTCTTACCGGGCCCGCTAGCTGGCCATGAATCCACCATCGGTGAGCGGGGCGCCGCCAGTGGGATTGTTGTGTCGATGCCTCACAGCAAGCTAGGGCAAGTGCTCGGCATTTGCCAGCAACGACCCAAGTCCCCGCTGGATCTACCACAAGTTTGAACCAGCGGCGCCATAGCAAGCCGCCACCGGCCCACGCAGTTGAACCGCCGCGCTTGCCCGGCGCACGGCGCTGCACCATAGTGGGTTCATCCGACCCGCCGCATTCGAGGGGCCCCAGGGCATGACTGATTTCAAGCGAGACAATGGAGCGGGACCCTCGACCCTCGCGGGGCGCTGGTCGCCACCGCCCCATCCGGACTGGCTGCGGCGCATGAACGCCGAAGGCGCCTGTTTCGACCTGCCGGGCGTGGTCCCGCTGGACGAGAACTCACTGCTGCGATGCGCACGGGAGGCCACCGGGCTCGCCGATTTTGGCGATGACGTGTGGAGGGAACCGTTCCAGGTGCTACTGAAAGCCCTGGAGGCCGAGGCAGGGCTCACCCTGATGGGCCGCCTCATGGCCCGCAGTGACATCCTGCTGTGGCTGCAAAACCGCTTGCGCATCGTCGACACCTTCCGGCGCCATCCCGAAATTCACGACGAGCCAATCGACCGACCGATTTTTATCACCGGGCTGGCCCGCTCGGGCACCTCGGTGTTGTTCGAACTGCTGTCCCGCGACCCGGCGCTGGGATCGCCCCAGACCTGGGAAACCTTCCTCAGCTGCCCTCCCCCCGCCGCGGCGAGCTACGCCACGGACCCGCGCCGGGAGCACATTCACGCCCTGGTGACCCAGTGGAGCCGCGTGGTCCCGGAGTTCGCTACCATGCACGAGATGGGCGGGCACATCCCCGCGGAGTGCGGCATGCTCTGGGCCAACACCTTTATCTCGGACCATATCGCCGCGCTCTACCAGATTCCCAGCTACCACGCCTGGTATGCCAGCGCCGACCTGGCGCCGGTCTACGCCTGGCACCGGCAGATGCTGCAATTGCTGCAGTGGCGCAACCCGCGCCGGCACTGGCTGCTCAAGGCCCCCGAGCACCTGGGGCATTTACCCGCGCTACTCGAGATCTACCCGGACGCCCGCGTCATCCAGACCCATCGCGATCCGATCCGATGCATGTCATCCGCCACCAGTCTTCTCGGCAGCCTGTACTGGATGCGCAGCGACCGGCCTTTCGACGCCACCGCCTTTGCCGGTTTGGTGGAGGGCGAAGCCACCGCCGCCCGGCTCGAACGGGTGATGGCGCAGCGCGCGGCGGGGCTGGTTCCCTCTCAAAACATTCACGACCTGCGCTACGCGGACCTGCTCACCGATCCAATGGCCTGCATCGAGGCACTCTACACCCACTTTCACATGCCGCTGACCGAGGTGACGCGCGGCGCCATGACCGCTTTCCTGGCGGACAAGCCCCAGGGCAAGTTCGGCAGCCATCAATACGGCATCAGCGCCGCGGACCACGCGTCGCGGCGGTACTTCGCCGCCTACCAGGCCCACTACGGGGTACCCAGCGAGCGGGCCTGAAACAAACCCGCCAAACGATCGCGCCAAACCGTCGCTCCAATCCTTCGCGGCTTGCCCTCACCTGACAATTGCTCTAGGTTTAGGGCCGACAACAACAGCAATGGATATCGCCCATGGCCAACAACTTCGATGCCGGCAGCTTCCTCTGGCGCTGGGTCTTCGCCCTGGCGCTGGTCCTCGGCACCTACAATCCCACCGACTACTCCTACGTCAGCTGGGTGCTCGCCGAGGGCACGCAGTTCGGACCGGTGATCGCCATCGTCGGCATCGTCCTGCTGATCCTGTGGATCATCTACTTGCGCGCCACCTTCCTGTCCATGGGCTGGCTGGGCATCATTCTGGGAGCCGCGCTGTTCGGCTGCATTGTCTGGTTGTTCGTCGATCTCGACTGGATACAGCTGGACTCCGCCAGCGCCCTGGCCTGGGTGTCACTGGTGCTGATATCGATACTACTGGCGGTGGGCATGTCCTGGTCGCACATTCGCAAGCGCCTTACTGGCCAGATCGACGTGGACGACGTGGAAGATTAGGTGCCGCTGTCGGCGCCGCGGTAGGCACCCGCAAAAACGGCCGCCCGGAAGGGCGGCCTCGGTCAGCTCTGATTCACTATGGATGGCTATTCATTCACTCAGTGACACGCGCTCGCCGCCATCGTAAGCCGGCGTACGCAGCGCGACACCATCCTTGGTTTGCAACGTCACTCCGCCCTGCTCGTCCACCCAGCAGTTGAGTACCTGGCTATCCCCCTCCGCGGGCAGGGCCTTGAGACGCAAACGGTCGCCGTCACGGCGATGCTGGATGCCGTAAAGCCGCGTGTGGGTGTCCTCACCGAGCGCCTGCCGGATATTGTCGTTACACATGGCGAGATGCGCGCGATCGTTGCGATCGGCCGCGGCGTTCAGTGATGTGGCGGCCACGGCCAGACCGATGGTAATGCTTGCGAGTTTGTTCATGGTTCTACCTCCCTATAGGTTGCTGGGAGGAAGCATAGCGGCGCCAGGGAATAAGCGTGATAGCCAGAACTGCTCGCGAGTGTTGCAAATCCGGGACACCCTGGCTCGACAAACCGTCACATGGGGCGCTCTCCCCGCCGAGCGCGAGGAAACACCTAGCCTACCAACTGGCGTCATGCGGCAAAACGCTTCCTCGCCGCCCGTGTCTCGGCTTCCGCGGCGTCGCTATCCGGCACCGGTTCAGCCCGGGTATTGTCGGGTTCGGCGGGCGCGGCGCCTTCTTCATCAGTGCGGAACCTCGCCACAAGCGCCTTGAGTTCAGCGGCCTGCCGTTCCAGCGACTGCGCCGCCGCGCTCGACTCCTGCACCAGCGAGGCGTTCTGCTGGGTCACGGTGTCAATCTGCGCAACCGCGGTTGTTACCTGGTCGATCCCGTTGATCTGTTCGTTGGTTGCGACCAGCACTTCTCCCATCATGCTCGCCAGGCCATTGATCGCCCCCACGGTGCCGTCAATGGAGTCTCCGCTATTTTCCACCTGTACCGCGCAATGCTGGATCTTCTCCTGGATTTCCTGCAGCAACACGCGAATACGGCCGGCCGATTCCGTGGCTCCGCTCGCGAGGCCGCGCACTTCCTGCGCCACCACGGCGAAGCCCCTGCCCTGCTCGCCGGCCCGCGCGGCTTCAACGGAGGCGTTCAGGGCCAGGATATTGGTCTGGAAAGCGATGCCATCGATGGTTTCTATAATGCCGTTCATCTCGGTGGACTGGGTGGCGATTTCCCGTATCAGGCCGACACTGGTACGCACTTCCTCGCCACCGCCCCCCACGCGTTCCGATGCGTTTTGGGCCTGATCCGTCGCTCGTTGCGTGGTTTGGCTATTGCGCCGGGCAGTGGCGGAAAACTGCTCCATTGTGGCCGCGGTTTCCTGCAGTGCCGCGGCCTGCTGCTCGGTACGCGAGGATAACTCCAGCGCTCCGCCCGCCACCCCGTTGGCGCCGCGATACACCGTATCTCCGGCGCGCCGCAAGCCGGCCACCAGTTCCGACAATGACGCGCTCATCTGGCGCATGGCGGCCAGTAGCTGGGCGGCTTCATCGCGGCCGTTCACCGCGATCTGATGGCGCAAATCACCCTCGCTGATCGCCCGCGCCGCCGCTACCGCCCGCCCCAGCGGGCGCACGATACTACGGGTGACAACCACCGACAGCAGACCGGCCAGTGCCAATGCCAGGAGGGCAACCGCGCACAAGCCGGTCACCGCGCGATCATAGGAGCGGTTCATGGCCGGCATTACCCCGGCCATGTGCTCCGTTGCACGGACATTGATCTCCTCGGCGTGGGATTCAAGCCGGTAAATATTCGCCTTGTACTCGGAAAACGCCGCGTTGGCCGCGCCGGGCGTGGTCAGCTCGCCCGCGACTATGCGCTCGTGGACCGCCTTGAAATCCGCCTGATAGGCCGCCAGCCCCTCCCGCGCTCCACGGTAGTGTTCGCGCAGATCATCGTCCGGCGCCAGGGAACTTCCCGTGTGCAGCTCCGCGGCCAGCTGCGTGCCAACCTGCTGCCAGCGCTCGAAATACGAGCTCACTTTTTCCGCCGAGGCGATATTGATAAACACGTCCTTCTCGAAGCGCCGCTCCTGGAGCGCGAGGATCTGGACACGCTGGGCATTGAGTGCCAGCGCCGCGGCCCCGTTGATGGCTTCGTCAGCGGATGATTTCAATTTCGACAGGTAGTACAGGCCTACCCCGGTTGCCCAAATCAAAAATACACAGACGATGGCAAAAGCGATGGCGAGCCTGGCGCCAATCTTGATCCGGTTCAGAATACCCTCCTACTTGGGATTCGATTACCCCAATTCACCAAAAGATCGGCCGCGAAAGGCCGATACTTTAACTATTGGACGCACATTGCAGAGATGGTAGAGGCGGCCGATGAAAGAATTGTGAACACTAACAATTACAGCCCGGCCCGCGAAAGGTCATGGTCGCCACGATAAACCGGGGCCAACAATGACCAGGATAAGACACGGCGGTCACGATAAACCGTTTCGCAGTTGCGCTCTGTGACGCGTTTGCCAATCCATCGGTAACGAGGCTGTAGAAAAACCGACTCGGAAAGCGAACACATTTCCTCTACGGTTTTCCCTGGATTTTCAAAGCACAAATCGTTGTCAGAACGCATTTTCAGTATATATTCCTCTCGGAGTCACGCTGGGCCGCTTTCTAACTCGCTAACCGTCCATAGTTCTTTAACTTCTCAATATTATGTACCATACAGTACAGTTGCCATTGTCCCTGAACCTTGGTTTTTCCGCGTAAACTGAACTTGTTTAGGCGCTTATTAAAGCCTATGTTACCAAAAACGGGCTCCACCACTGACAATCTGTGGCCGTAAATAGCTTTGCCTCGATCGCTATCCACCCGGTGCTTCATCCAGTCGGTATAGGTGGGCTTGCGTTTTCCATCGAGCTGAAACGATACCTGTCGACCGGCACCTTTTCGATGATCCGCAGCTTTGGGGTTATGCATGCATCGCGTTTTGAGTGGGCAGTGCCTACATTGCAACAGTCTGCCCTCAAAGTAAGCTGT